>CAVVZV010000001.1:0-253714 GCA_963752845.1 uncultured Actinomycetes bacterium
CGGGCGACGCAACGCTCAACCTCCTGTTCATCAAGGACGTGCTCGAGAACCCCTGGCACTTCGAGAACTCGAGCCTGGGAGCGCCGAACGAACTGGAGCTCTACGACTACCCCGTCATCGGCGGGGAGACGCTGAACCTGCTCCTCTTCCGCGTCCTCGGCGTCGGCACGTCCGATCCGGCGCTCGTCATGAACCTCTTCTTCCTGCTGACCTTTCCGCTGGTCGCCCTGACGGCGTACATCGTCCTGCGCCGACTCCCGGTCTCACGCGGGATCGCGCTCGTGGTCGCGCTTCTCTACGCCTTCCTCCCGTACCACTTCCAGCGCGGCGAGGTGCATCTGTTCCTCGCCGCCTACTACGCGGTGCCGCTGGGCGCGTACCTGGCGCTCGCGGTGTTCAGAGGGGACAACCTCTTCGGTCGGTGGCGGCCGATGTTGACGACGGCAGTGATGTGTGCCGTGGTCGCGACCGCGTCGGGCTCGGGGTACTACGCGGTCTTCACGGTCTTGCTCGTCGCCGTCGCGGCGCTGCTGGCCTTCCTCGTCCGGCGCGAACGGGCGGCGCTCGTGGCGGGCGGCGCGGTGGTGGCGGCGATCGCTTCCGTGTTCCTCCTCCAGCTCGCCCCGACGCTCGTCTACCGCGCCGCGAACGGGACGAACGACGAGGTCGCCAAGCGGTACTGGTTCGAGAGCGAGAACTACAGCCTCCGCCTAACCAACCTGCTCTTGCCTGTTGACGGGCACAGGATCGACGCAATCGCCCGGTGGAAGAACGAGTACACCGAGCAGATCCCGCAGACCGAGGCGCGGTCGGCGACGCTCGGGATCGTCGCCTCCATCGGCTTCCTGTGGCTCGTCGCGGTTGCCGTGGCCGCCGCTGCCGGGGCCGGGCGCCGCTATCGGCTCGGTCTCCACGCCGGCCTGGCGGTGTTGACGGTCGTGGCCGTCCTGATCGCCACGACGGGCGGCTTCTCGACCTTTCTTGCCGTGGTCTGGCCCCAGATCCGAGCCTGGAACCGGCTCTCGGTCTTCATCGCCTTCTTCTCACTCGCCGCCATCGCCCTCCTCCTGGGGCAACTCGAGCGGCGCGTGCGAAGGCCGGTGTTCGTCGCGCTGCTTGCGTGGGTGCTCGCGCTCGGCGTCTACGACCAGACGACGAAGGCGTACGTTCCCGCCTATGACGCGGTGGAGGCGGCGTGGCAGGAAGACGACGCGTTCTTCTCCGGGCTCGCCGACCGGCTGCCGAGCGGGGCCATGGTCGTCCAGGTTCCATACGAGCCCTTCCCGGAACCGCCGCAGGGGGCGTTCATGGGCGGGTACGAGCCGGCCAAGGCGTACTTGCACGCCGACGACGATCTGCACTGGAGCTGGGGCGCGATGAAGGGTCGTCCCGAGGACTGGGCGGCGACGGTCCCGGGAAAGCCGCCGCCGAGGTCGTGTCGGCCGCGCGCCGGGAGGGGTTCGCGGCGATCCTGCTCGACCGCGCCGCGCTAGGGCAAGCGGCGCCGGCGACCGAGGCGGCTTACCGCGCCGCCCTCGGAAACGGGTCCGCGCAAGCCCCCAGCGGCCGCTACGTCCTGTTCAGGCTTTAGTGCCCCGCCCAGCAATACATGCCGGCTTCTGGCCCGCGATCACGCGGCGCCAGAGCCCACCCTCCTCCTCACCAAGGCTCTCCAGCCTTGGCTCGTCGGAGTGCGACCTCTGGCTTGAGACGGTCGCACCGGCAAAGCCGGCACGACCTCTTCTGGTCGGCGCCGACCAGTCGGCGCCTTCGGCTCGCGACCCAGAAGCTCGGCGGCATTACTGGACGGGGCACTAGGCGACGACCAGGGCGACGTGCGCGCCCATCAGGTCGCGGACGCGGAGGCCGTCGAGCGGGCCGACGATCTTGACCCGAAAGTCACGCGCGAGCCGCAGCGCCTCGCCGCGGTACCCGGGCCGGTACATGACGACGCTGCGCATGTAGTCCGTCCGCTTCGCGTTCCCGATCTGGCCGATCGAGTACCCGCGCGCCTGCACGCGTGCGGCGGCCTCGTGGGCGGCGCCCGAAACCCCGTTTCCGTTCAGCACCATCACTGTCGTATCCACTCGCCCGAGGCGGGGGACGGACGAGGCGAGCTTCGGTTTCTTCGCCGGGGCGGGCGCGGGCATGCCGAGCGTACGGTCCCGGGCGGCGTCACGCATCTTCTCGGTCAGCGGCTTGCCGACGAGCGCCACCCCGGCGACCAGGATGATCACGAGCTCGACTGCGGCGACGGCGCTGGCGACGAGGGTCGCAGTGCGCCAGGGACGGACGAGTGCCTCGACTGGGACGGGCTGCTCCACGGCGGACGCTTTTTTCGCCCGGGGCCGTCACTATCCTCCCGCCAATGCTGGTGAGCCTCGAGGGCGTCGACGGATCGGGCAAGTCGACCCAGGCCGAGCTACTCCGGGAATGGCTCCAGCAAGAGGGGCGCGACGTGGTCATCACGCGAGAGCCGGGCGGCACGCCGCTGGGGGAGCGCGTGCGCGAGCTGCTGCTGGACGGCGACGACATGGCTCCCTGGACGGAGGCTGCACTGTTCGCCGCCGCCCGCGCCGAGCTCGTCGAGCGCGTGATCGTCCCCGCGCTGGCCGAAGGAACGGACGTGGTCTGCGACCGCTACCTCGACTCGTCCCTCGCCTACCAGGGGATCGCGCGAGGACTGGGCGTCGAGCGCGTGCTCGCTTTCAACATCGAGCCGATCCGGGGGATCCTCCCGGACGTGACGTTCCTGCTCCTGCTCGACGTCGAGGAGGCGCGGAAGCGCTCGGCGGCGGCGCGGGATCGAATCGAGCGCGAGGGCGATGCGTTCTTGAGGGACGTCGAGAGCGGCTACCGTCAGCTCGTCGAGTTGTTTCCGCAGCGCATCGTCGCGATCGACGCGAGGCCGACCGGTTGACGAGATCGCAAAGGAGGTTCGTGAGCACGTTCAGCACCGTGTTGGAGCAGGTTGAGGCCAAGCGGCTGCTGAGCGCCGCGCTGGAGGAAGGTCCCGCGCACGCGTACCTTTTCCACGGACCGGCCGGCGTGGGCAAGCGCGCCGCCGCGGTCGCCTTCGCGGCTGAGCTCCTCGGTGAGCACGACCGTGTTTCGCGACGATCGCATCCCGACCTCTACGTCCTCGAGCCGCTCGGCGACCAGATCCGCATCGACGCGATCCGCGAGCTGCGCCGCGACCTCCACATGCGCCCGTTCGAGGCCGAGCGGCGCGTCTATCTGATCTTCGGCGCCGAGCTGATGAACGACGAGGCGGCTGACGCTCTGCTCAAGGATCTCGAGGAGCCGCCGCCGTACGCCGTGATCGTGCTCGTCGCAGACGACATCGGGCCGCTGCCCGAGACGATCCGCTCGCGCTGCCAGCCGGTTCTGTTCAGGCGGCTGTCGGAAAAGGCGATCCGGCAGGTGATCGCCGAGCGGGCGCCGGGCCTGAGCCCGAACGAGGAGGCAGCGCTGGCTCGGGTCGCCGCGGGCCGGCTCGACCGAGTCGAGCGACTGCTCGACCCGAAGGCGGGCGAGCGCCGCGCGGAGCTGCTCGAGCTCGCGAGGTCGGTGTACCGGGATCCGGCGCTCGTTCCGGCCGAGGCGGCCAAAGCCGTGGTCGCGTCGGCTGCGGAGCGGGGGAGCCAGGCGCGGGCCCTGGCCGAGCAGGAGCTCGAGGGTCGTGAGCTTCCCGCCCGCGAGGCGGAGCAATGGCTCCGCCGGGCGGCTCGCGGCGCCGAGCGCGAGGAGCTGCTGCTCGCCCTCGAGGAGCTGGGCGCCTGGTACCGAGACCTGGTCGCCGTCGCAGTCGGGGCCGAACGGGCCGCCATCCACGTCGACCATCTGGACGTGCTGCGCGAGGATGCATCGCCGGAGCGGGCGCCGGCCGCCGAGACCGCCGCCGCGCACGTCCGGCAGACTTGGCGCGAGCTTCAGGAGCTTCAGCTTCAGGCGCCACTCGCCTTCGAAGCGCTGTTCGTCCAGTTGCGCCGGGCCTTCGCGGGCTCGCTCGTTGCGGTGTGAAGCTCCTTGCCGCGGCCATGTTGCTTCTCCTTGCCGGCTGCGGCGGTGGTTCCGCGCTCGACGACGCGCCGGACCTCGCCGAGCCCGCCGCGATGATGCTACGACTCGGCGACCTGCCTGCGGGCTTCCGCTACGGTGACGACCGCAGTTGCGGCGACGTTTGGTCGACCGACGGTCGCGAAAACGAGCTCGATAGGTTGCTGATCGAAACCCGGCCGCGCTGGTGTCTCGGCGACTTCGCGCGCGAGTGGGGCGGCCCGCCACGCGTCGCGCAGGCCACGCTCTTCCTGTTCGAATCCAGCGACGACGCACAGCGCGCCTGGGTGCTTCGCAAGAACCTCTTCGCGAACTTCGGCCGCATCTTGATCACGACCGAGCGTGGCAGTGGAGACGCGGTCGGTTTCGACTCCAACGGACTGCAGCAACTCGGCGCCGGCGAGGCTTGGCGGGACGGCCGCCTCGTCGTCGCCGTCTACGAGGAGGGTCTCTCCGGGAACGTCGGTCGCGAGTTCGCCGCCGATCTCGCCGCGAAGCAGCGGGAGCGAATCGAGAGGCCGTCGGACCCGGTCGAGGAAGACGACCGCGAAATCGCCCTCGAAGACCCGGCAATTGCGACCCCGGTCTACTGGCTCGGGCGGGAGTTCGAGCCCCCCGGGCTCCCGAAGCTCGAGCTCGACCGGGCCGACCATCTGCGCGTGAGAGGGCCCGGGCAACGAGGTCAAGATCGACTACCAAAGCGACGGCGGCGGCGTGAACCTCGACCTCTGGAAGCCGGAAGCGTGGCGGACGTTCAAGACGACCCGGCTCGGCAGGATGATCTGGAGCTCGCAGTGCGCCCGGCGCAGCGAGCTGAACGTCGAGGGCGGGCGCGCCGAGATCTACGGCGGCTACAGCCAGGGCTGCGCCGGCGAGCCCGACCACTGGCTTGCCCACGTCTACTACGACGAGGTCGTCGTCGCGGTGAACATGGCCTACTGCTACGCGTGCGGCGGCCGGGGGTCGGGCGATCCCTACAACTCGCGCGAGGGGATGGAGGCCGTCGTGCGCGGCCTGAAGCGGCGCTGACCCGCCGCTACCATGGGATCTCCCGCCGACGTAGCTCAGCTGGTAGAGCACTTCACTCGTAATGAAGGGGTCCCCGGTTCGAGTCCGGGCGTCGGCTCTCTCGATTTGCATGGATTCCTTGATGGACCCCATGCTCCCGTAACCGGTCACCCGGCCTGCCGATGCCGCAGGCCGCGGTGGTCGGGCGGGAGTGACCGCCGTACCACTCACCCGCGCCAAATCAGGGCCTGCGCCGCCTCGACTCCGCGAACAGGCGGACACTCTCTTTTGCCGTCGCGAGCGTTAGCGCGCGCCGCGGCCCGGCGCCTCTGCCAGCCGCTTGCGGAAGATGAGAAACTCGCACGGCGCGGCGAGCTGGGACGCGAGGTGCGCCGCCACTTGCTCGAACGGCGCCGACCGGATGACCTGGTAGCCGAGCCGGGTGTACCAGCGACGGAGACGGTTCTTCTCCGGATGGACCCATCCCTTCGGGACGAGCAGCTCGAGCTGCATCGTCGTCACGCCCCGCGACCGCATCAGCTCCTCCGCGGAGCGCACGAGCTCGCGGCCGATGCCATAGCCCCACTGGTCCGGCGCGGCCGATATGAGGCCGAGATCCGCCGTGTCCGCGTCGAGTAGGCGCACGTATGCGCAGCCGACGAGTCGGCCCTCGAACGTCGCCGCGAGCATTCCGCCGCTGCGGATCGCTTCGGCGATCTCGTCCCGCCCGGTCCGCGTCGTGCCCTCGAGCCACAGTCCGACCTCACCGACTGCGTATGCCTCGTTGATCAAGCGGACGAGCTCCTCGACGAGGACCTCGTCGCGGGTCCTCGCGCGCGAGCAGCTTGACCTCGCCGTCACGAAAGCTTGGCGCCGATGGACGGTTCGCCGCCGGTGCGTAGGAGCACACCGTCGAGGCGGGGAGAGGTGGGCGGAGTAGGCACGGGGCCACCCTGCCAGGGAGGGATCCATCGCGCAATGCGAAGATCCGTCAGCACTCAGAAGCTAACGAGATAAATTGTCCTCGCTACATGGAGCTTCGCCAGCTGCGCTACCTGGACGCCGTCGCCCGCCGCCGCTCATTCACCCAGGCGGCGCGGGATCTCCACATCGCACAATCTGCACTCTCGCAGCAGGTGGGCCGGCTCGAGCGCGAGCTGGGCGTCGAGCTTCTTCGCCGCACCACCCGTCGCGTCGAAGTGACCGAGGCGGGCGAAGTCGTCCTGGCGCGGGCCCAGCGCGTGCTCGCCGAGGTGGACGGCGTGCGCGCGGACCTGGACGCGCTCCGGGGGCTGGTCCGGGGCACGCTGCGCCTCGGCGGGGTCCCGCCGGTCGGTCCCGTGCACCCCGTCGCGCTGATCGCCGACTTCAGCCGTGCCTACCCGGGGATCACCATCACCGTACGAGAAGACGTCGCCTTCAAGCTGCTCGGCCAGCTCCGCGACGGGAGCCTGGACGTCGTGATGGCGCTCGTCGACCCCGACGCCCTCGATGGGCTCGAGGGTGTGCGGCTGTTCGACGAGGAGCTCGTCGTCATCGCGTCTCCCGACCATCCGCTCGCGCGAGCCAAGCGCGTGCGTGTCGAGCGCCTGGCCGACGAGGCGCTGGTGACCTACGCCGCCGGGTCGTCGCTGCGGGACGCGCTGTTTGCGCTGGTGCCGAGCGGCCGCGTCGTCGCCGAGGCCAACGAGTTGGAGACCGTCCGCGAGCTCACCGCGCGGGGGCTCGGCGTGACGCTCATGCCGCGCTCGATCGCGGCGTCGCACGGTGACCGCCTGGCGATCCGTCCGTTGAGCCCGCGGCAAGCGGTGCCCTTCTCGCTGGTCTGGCGCGCGGGCGAGCGCCCTACGCCCGCCGCGCAGGCGTTCCGCGCGCACGTGCTTTCCACAATGCGCACCTGACAACTTCAGCGCGCGGTCGAGAGAACCCCTAACTCCCCACGCTCAAAGCGCCCCAATCTTCCTGGATCCTCATCAGGTGCTCCCCGATTGAGCGGTAGCGTTCGAGCGACATGATTCGCGGATCGCGCTGGAACAGCTCGAATTCCTGATCGAAGCTCGCGTAAATCAAGCGATTCATCCTCAGCAGCTGATCGTCCACGAGATGCAGTTCAAGATAGCGCGGGCCCAGTCCATCAGGTTCATACAGTCGCAGCTGCGCAGGCCGAATCGCAATATCGCCCGATCGAATGAATTTGATCCAAAAGTCGATCATCAGTCGCGGGATGCTTGGGTCGCCCTCGAAATACACGTTCAACGTTCGCTCTTGATAATCCCAATTCGGCGAGTTGCGTTTCTGAAGCGCCGGCGGATGGTAATCGATGCTGGCCCGCACATGCACTCCATCAATGATGTCTTGCGGGCGATACGTGAGGGCCACTAGCGTTGCCGTCCCCTCAACTTCTGGGGTGTCGTGAGCCACGTCGATCAGGCCAATCGAGCTTAAAAGCTGCAGCACATGCGGCAATTCCAACAGCGGAGGCGGTGTCGCGTACGCCAGGCCATGCTCTTTCGAGAATTCGATATCGACGCGCTGCACCCGGCCGGCGCGCTCGTCGGCAGACATTCGTTGAATCTCCCGCCGAATGATTCGCGGGAAATCCGAGTACCACCATTGCGACGCCACCGCGGCCTTGATCCGCTCGTGAGCGACCCGATCGATCAGGGCGTTTAGCTGAACCTGATTCATCACCACCGGCTTGGGCAGGATCAGCTGCTTGACTCCAGCATCGATATACCGCAGTACCTCCTCGTACAGCAGCTCCGGCTTCAATGGAATTTCCACCACCTGCTGCGCGCGTCGATGAGGCGTCAGCTGTGCGAAGTAGCCGTCGTACCACTCCTGAAACGAGCGAAACAGTAAACAGTCCGGGCGGCGGCGGCCGAGCATGCTGACGGCAAAGCTGCCGCGCGTCAGGTGTGGATCGACAATGGCGACCGCCTGCCAGGGATGCCCCGCCTTCGCATACTTCGGGCCGATGTAGTTGTTGCCGTAGCGTCCATATCCGACGATCGTGGTTTGAAAGCGCGCCGCGACATGCTGATCGGGGGGTAAAACTACGCCGCTTTCAACTGAGAGCATTTCCGACACCAGATCCGACGTCCGGCGGAGCCGCTGAACCAGGATGCTGATCAGGCGTTGCCGATAGTGGGGAAACCTCTCCAGAAAGGCGTGAAAGTCATCACGCTGAATCACAAGCAGCGTGCTCGGCGAAGCCGCCCGGCCGGTGGCCGTGCGCGGCTGATCGTCGAGGGCCGCGATCTCACCCAACATGTCGCCACGCTCAAACTGCTCGACGACCACATCGCCATCCTGGGATGGCATCAGAATCTGAATCGTTCCAGCCAACACAATGAACAGCTGATCGCCCGGCGAACCGCTCGCAAACAGCTGCTCGCCGGCCGCGACCGTCCGCCGCTTTCCAACCGCCAGCAGAAACATGGCCTCGTCTTCGCTCATCGATTTAAACAGCGGATTCTGCGCCAGGAGCTGTGAAAGCAGCAGTCGGTCGGCGTCCATCAGCACATACGCCAAACGCCTAACGGGGACGAATCCGGCTGAACATCCGTTTTTAAGCCTAATGAACAACGCTTCCATTTCAGATGTACGCCCTGCGCTCGGCGGAACCCACGTCACTCGGGGGCCAACACTCGCATGCAGGTGGCCGGTGAACCGTCCTGGTAGGAGGCTGCGAATCAAATGTGTTCGCGTCTACCGTGGCGGCAGCGAGGTGCTCCGACGGTAGACACCAACCGCTAGGAGGTACAGACCGATGCGCAAGCTGCTCGCAACCACCGCACTCACCTTCACAGTCGTGGCCGTCCTGCCCGCGTCGGCCGCAGCGGCCACGGCCATCGAGTACGGACTCATCGCCGCCATCTGAGTCACGAGAGCCGTTCGGCGAGAGCCGACGCGTTCATGTGGGCGATCGCCTCGATCGTGACCATGGGGTTGACTCCCGAAGCCGTCGGAAACGTCGAGGCGTCGCAGACGATGACGTCCTGCACGCCCCAGACCTGACCTTCGGGGTCGCAAGCGGAATCCTCGGCCGAGCCGCCCATGCGGGCCGAGCCCATCTGGTGGAACGAGAACAGGCTCAATCGCCCCGGCCCGAACCCGGCTGCGTCCGCCGCGCGCATGAACGCTTCGAGGCTGCCACGCGTGCCCGGTTCGTAGTCGACGAGTTGCGCGTGCCCGAGCACGATCTGGCGCGCTCCGGCGGCCTCGAGAATGCGAGCCGTACCTTCCACGCCGATCCGGATGTGCTGAGCGTCATACGCCGATAGGCGGTAGTGGACGATCGGCCGTCCGCCGCGATCGATGCGCACCCGACCCTCGCCGCGGTCGCGGAGGAGCACGCCGATACCTACGCCGTAGCGTGCTCGGTCCATGAGCCTCGCGTGACTCTGGGCGCCGCGCCACGGCGTAAAGGTGGCGATAAACGTCGGGTGCTCGGCGGTCGTCTCGTACTTGAGCCCGTAGCCGCCGTCCAGATTGCGGTGCTCGTCCGAGTAGATCGCCTGCATCGTCCCTTCCCAGGGCCGGACCTCCTCGTCGAAGATCCCGAGTGTGGCCGCGACCGGGTGCAGGCGCAGGTGTCGCCCGACGACGCTGTTGCCTAGACGGGAGCGTCGAAGGAGCGCCGGGGTCATGATCGACCCGCAGGCGACGACGACCGCTCTCGAGCGAACGTGCACCGCGTGCCCCGCGGCTGTGCGGGCCTGCACGCCTCGGGCCGCGCCGCGTTCGACGAGCGACGCGCTCGGCGCACGTGCCCACGAGGATGCGGGCGCCGGCCGCAATAGGCGTCGACGAGCCAGGTCTTGACCGTGGATTGCTTGGCGCCGAGTCGGCAGCCGTAGGGGCAGTAGCCGCAGCTCAAGCCCTGGTCGCAGCCGCGCACGTTGCGCGGCTGCGCATCCTCGTGCCAGCCGAGCTGGGCGAGGCCCTGGTGGACGAGCTCCTCGCGGCGGGAGCGGCGATTGTGATCGAGGTTGACGCCGATCCGCTCGCAGACAACGTCGAGGCTCCTCGTGAACGTCTCGGAGGTGAATGCCGGGACCCCGTGGCGCGCCCACTCCTCCCGCACGTCGTCAGGAGTCCGGAACGACGTCGTGTAGTTGACGACCGTCCCACCGCCGAGACAGGCCCCGGCGAGGATCCCGACTGCCTGGTCGTGCGTCGCCGCGGAGGCGTTGCCGAGATAGCGCCGGTAGCCGCTGGAGCTCGGCGCCGTCGAAATCCGCATCGTCGGCGTACGCCCCTGCCTCGAGCACGACCACGTCCAAGCCCGCGCCGGCCAGTACGGCTGCGGCCGTCCCTCCGCCTGCGCCCGATCCGACGACGCAGACGTCGCAGTCGAGCTCGAGATCGCCGGTCACCGCGAGGGGTTCGATCACCTTCGGCGGAGGCTCGCCGACAGGGCCGATCGGCCCGGGGTATCCGATGCGCTCCCAGGTCGGGTTCGGGGCCCCGCTTGGAGCCGGCAGTCCGTACGCGAGGGCGAGCGCGGCCTTGCGAAGGCCGTGGAACGCCGCGCGGCGCGTCACGAACCGGCTGTTGCACCAGGCGAGAAGGATCCGTTCGCGGCGCTCCTGCGACAGTCGGTCGAACCGCCGCACCCCGAAGAGGCTCAGCAGGGCCAGGAGCCGGCGGAACTCGGCCGGCCGCAGCTCCGAGCCGAAGAGCTCGAGGAAAGCGTCAGCCGCGCCGAGCTCCGCCGTTCCGGGATGGAAGGTGTCGCAAATTGCGTCGAGCGCCCGCCGCTGGCGCGGGCTCAGCGCGCCCGGCGCGACGGGAGCCGCAACCGCAGCCACATCATGAGCTTACGACGGTCCGTTAGCCCTGGATGCGCCGTTCGCGACGTCGCCGATGATCGCGGCCAGCTCTTGCGGACGCGACCACATCGGCCAGTGGCTTGTCGGTAGGTCGACCCAGGTCACGTTCCGCAGCTCGGTCAGGCCGGCGAGCCACGCATAGCCCTCCTTGACGTATTTCTTGTAGTCCTCGGACGGGTAGCCCGTGCACACGACGGTGCTTGGCACGTCGAGGCGCGCGTCGTTCGTCAGCTCGATGGCCTCGCGCAGGACGCCACCAGGCTCGGGAACGGCCCGCTGTCGGAACGTCTCGAGCTGCTCCTCGCTGAGCCCGTCGAGGTTCTCCCCCTTCTCGAGCTCCTCTTTCGAGGGCAGGGGCATCTCGACCGCGTCGAAGTCGGGGTCACTCGCGCCCTTCCCCGGCGCCGAGTCGACATAGACCATCGCCGCGATCTGCTCCGGGACCCGGTCGCTCGCGGCGTAGCCGGCGAACCCGGCGGCGCTGTGCACCGCGAGCACGACGGGACGCCCCGCCGCTGTCACCGCAGCGGTGATCGCCTCGACGTGGTCGGCGAGCGTGATCGAGGACCGGTCGGCGTCCGCCGACTCGAGCCCAGGCAGCGTCAACGCAGTGACGTCATGCCCGTCCGCGCGCAGGGCGGCGGCGACCTCGTCCCACGCCCACGCGCCGAGCCAGAATCCGGGAACCAGAACAATCGGTGCGGAGCGACTACTGGACATCGAACACCTCCGGGCGAGTAGAAGAGAACGTGTTCGCCATGTCGAACACTGTGCCGAGCGTAACACGGAGCATTCGGTATGTCAAACGCTGGTGCTACAGTCGAACGCATGCCTGAGACCACGGTCGACGTCGAAGCTCTCTACGCCGCACTCGACAGCAAGCGGAAAACCCACGGAACGAGCTGGCGCGAGATTGCCCGCCAGCTCGACGTGAGCCCGTCGACCTTCAGCCGTATGGCACAGGGCCGACGCCCCGATGTCGACACCTTCGCGACGCTGTTGCGCTGGCTCGGCATGCCGGCGGAATCGTTCATGCGTGGGACGACGGCGACCGCTGCGACCGAGGAGCCCGTGGCGATGGTGTCCTCGTACCTGCGCTCGGCACGCAACGTCAAGCCCGAGGACGCCGAAGCGCTCGAGGACATCTTCCGAGCTGCTTACAACCGGTTGGTTCGAGAATCCTGACCCTCTAGGATGCCGAGGTGCCGCAGGAGCTGCGCCCCGGGTTCAAAGCCGAAGCGGAGGCGATCGCGCAGCTCGTGCGTGCCGAGCTGGGTCTCGGCGCCGCTCGACGCCCTCGACTGCTTCGCCTTGGCGGAGACGTGGGGGATTCCAGTCGTCTCGCTCGGAGAGCTACGAGAAAACGGGGCGGCAGACCGACAGCGTCCGGCGCTTGCTGAACGAGGACGCCGGGTTCTCGGCGACGACAGTGGTGCTCGGCACGAAGCGACTGATCGTCTACAACCCGCGCCAACCACCCGGCCGCAGCGCGAGCAGCCTGTCACACGAGTTGTCGCACCTGATCCTCGAGCACGAGGCCGCGCCGGCGATCGGCATCGGTGGATGTCGGCACTGGGACGGGCTGCAGGAGGCCGAGGCCGATTGGCTCGGCGCGACGATGCTCGTGCCGCGCGAGAGCGCTCTCGAGTGGATGCTTCAGAACGGCGACCTCGAAGACGGCGCGCGAAACTTCGGCGTCAGCGTCGAGTTGTTCCGGTGGCGCGTCAACCACACCGGTGTCGTCCGGCAGGTCGCGCGGCTCGAAACCTAACGTCCAGCAGCGCTTATCGAACGCCAGGCTGGCCCGGGATCTCGGCCCGCAGAGTCGTCCCGGCGCCGGCGGGGCTCACGACCTCGAGCGAGCCGCCCAGCGCCTCGACCCGATCCGCCAGGCCCCGGAGGCCGGTTCCAGCGGCGGGGTCGGCGCCGCCGACGCCGTCGTCCGACACCTCGACGACGACACTCGCATCGTCCGCGGCAACCCGGACGCGCACCGTGGATGCGTGGGCGTACTTCGTGACGTTGGTCAGCGCTTCGGCGATCAGGTAGTACGCAGCCGCTTCGACCGGCTCCGGCAGCCGCTCGTCGGGGATGTCCGCGATCTCGACCGGGACGGGCGCTCGGCCCGCGATCGTCTCGACGGCGGCTCGCAGGCCGCGATCGCTGAGCACCGCCGGATGGAGGCCGCGGGCGAGCTCGCGCAGCTCGTCGAGCGCGCGGGCGAGCTCGTCGCCGGCGTCCGCGAGGGCCGCGCGTGCGCCCGCCGGATCGGAGTCGAGCTGCGCCAGCGCGACCCGCAACGACAACGAGAGCGTGACCAGGCGCTGCTGCGCGCCGTCGTGGAGATTGCGCTCGAGGCGGCGCCGCTCGACGTCACCGGCAGCGACGATCCGCGCTCGCGAGGCGGCGAGCTCCGCGAGCCGGGCGTGGAGCTCGGCGTTCAGCCGATGGACCTCCGCCTCCTGCGCCTTCCGCTCGGTGATGTCGGTGTAGGCGACCATGTTGCCGACGACCCGGCCGGATCCGTCTCTGACCGGCGCGGCCGCGATCGAGACGTCGACGAGCGTTCCATCCTTGCGCTGCCGCACGGTTTCGTAGTCGTTCAGCGACTCGCCCGCGCTCACCCTCGCGAACAGCTCCTCGCTCTCGGCACGCTTGGAAGGCGGCGCCATGGGGAGGTCGCCGCGGCCGAGCATCTCCTGCCGCGACCAGCCGAAGATGCGCTCGGCCGCCGGGTTCCACAGCCGTATGCGCGTGTCGAGCCCGAACTCGACGAGCGCGAGCGGCGAGGAGTCGATCAGCGCCTGTAGCTGCTCCTGCTGATGCCTGACTTCGGAGATGTCGTTCATAGACGACGACAACGATCGGTGGAACTCCGCAAGCCAGGGCTCGATGGCCGCGAGTCTACGGCCGAACCGTCTGCGCGGGACCACTTCAGAGGATCTCGTCGGGATGTCTTGCGGCCTGCCCGTCAAGGTGAGCGGATCTTGAATCTCTCTGTGGACGGGAGTAAAATCGCCTTGCCTGCGGTGCCCTGCGGCACTCTGCGGCACTCGTGACCGTTGTCGAGAAAGCAACGGCCCGGTGTTCGAATTTGGAGGTGCCGCAGCCCTGGACAGGAGTACCGGTAGGCAACGAGCCGACTGTGCAGACCGACGTACCCCGCTGCGTGTGCCTCGAGCACAATGCTCGAAGCGGTGGGCGCTCGCGCTCGCGACACTGCTTCTGACGTCAGCGACCTCGGGCGCATCCGCAATCGCTGCCGACACGGGCGGCGAGACGCCCGCCGATTTCGCAGCGTTGACCCACGTGGATGCCCCGCTCGCAGCCGAGAAGTTACGGCCCGATAGGAGCTGGGCGGACTCGAAGCCCGCGCAAAGTAAAGCGCCCTCTTCGAAGCGTGAAGTGAGCAGGATCGGGCTCGGAGCTCAGGTGAAGCCGTCGGCGAGCACGCAGAGCGGCGATGCGACGGCGAAATCGGAACAACAGGAGCCAAGCAACGAGAACTTCTCGCTGAGGACATATGAGCCGGGCAGCGACGGTTCCGTCACGCAGATCAACACCTCGGTGGGCGAGGCGAGCGCGACGAACGACGGACAGAGTGGCGCGAACCGCGGTTGCGTCAACAACGTCCCGGACGCGCGGACGACGGCGACGTCGAGGCAGAAGGGGGCGAGCAACACCAACGCCTCGGTTCACATCAACAGCCCAGGCGAAAACGGCGCCGTCACGCAGGTGAACAGCTCTGAGGCCACTGCCACCGCGAGCGACAGCTGCGCCGCAACTCAGAGGGGCACCGCCAACGGCCAGGAAGCGCCGGCGAGGGCGACCGCGACGCAGGATTCGGCGAGCAACACGAACGCCTCGGTACGCGTCTTCAGCGACGGCGACAACGGCGAAGTCACGCAAGCCAACACTTCGGAAGCGACTGCGAAGTCGAGCGACGGCGGCGGCTCCTTGGGTGCGAACGCGACGGCGCTCGCGGAGCAAACCGACTCACAGAACGTCAACGTCTCGATCCGTGCGGAGAGTGGCGGTAAGGACGGGCCGGCCAACCAGAGGAATAACTCGACGGCGGTCCCGAGCGACGCGATCGAGGCCAAGGCAGGCGCCGGCGGCCTAGCGGTCTCTGTCTCAAGGGAGGGGCAGAACATCGATGTCGCGATCGCGCTCGAGAGGGACTCGTTGCCGCCCCTCAAGGCCGGTGAGTTTTGGCTCTGGCGGTGGGAGTGGTGTTGGGAAGGCGACCCCGATCAAATGCCGGATTGGGGGGCTGTCGCGGCGTCGATCGAGGGATGGACCTGGAACTTCAGCGATCCGAACGCGGCGTCGGCGTGCGGCCGGCCCGTCGTGGAGAAAGTCACCTCCGCCAGCGGGATCAAAGCCGGGACCTGGACCTGGAAATGGGGGTTCACGAACGAGGGCCAGTCAATCGACTGGAGCTGGGAGAAGACCCTCGACGGTTGCAACTGCGCCTGGATCTGGACATGGAGTTGGGCGTGGGTCGACGCGAAGGACGGAAGCCCGACTCGGCAACGGGAGCCGACGGCCGCTCGGCCCCCCGGCGTAGCGGAGGCGAGGGTGTCCACGAACCAAGACGCCGGACAGACGAGCCCTTCGATCATCCAGAGCAACAGCTCATCTTCCGCCGCGCACGCCACGAATGAGAGCAGGCTTGTCAGGGGGGGCGACGGCAGTCACGCGGCCAGGCAGTCAACGCACGTCAATCAGAGCGCGGCGGCGTCGGCCAGGTCGACGCAGTCGGGCGCGCACAACAGCGCGGGCGCCGGGCCGGTCAAGCAGGCCAGGAGCTCCTCGGCGGAAGCGACGGCGGCCAACACCTCGAGCGTCAGTCAGAGCGCGGGACAGGCCAAAAGCGCGAGCGGCACGAACGAGCAGTCTGCGCTGGTCGTTCAGAGTGCAAGGCGCGACCGCGGTGGCGTCACGTTCGCGGGCGGGTGGCTTGAGCAGCTATAGGGCGATCGCCGAAAACGTGTCGGAGATCGAGCAGTCGAACCAGATCGACGCGCGGGACAACTACAGCGATGGCTCGGGATCGTCCAACGACGGCGACGGTGGTGC
Source organism: uncultured Actinomycetes bacterium (assembly GCA_963752845.1). Lineage (GTDB taxonomy): Bacteria > Actinomycetota > Thermoleophilia > Gaiellales > Gaiellaceae > JACDAN01. The sequence continues at coordinate 15,987 of CAVVZV010000001.1, forward strand.
CGTGATCTGCAACGCCTCTGAGATCCAGGCGACCTGCATCCAGGGCAACGGGGCGAACGTCAACCAGACGGCGGAGGCACGCGGCGGCGACGCCTTGGCGCGGAATGTGTCGAAGGTCGAGCAGTCGAACCAGATCGCCGGTCGGGACAATCGCAGCGAAGGAGGCGACGCCCGGCCCGTCACCTCCGCGGATGTCTGCAATTCGGACGGGCCGACGACGAACTGCACACAGGTGAACACGGCCACGATCGTCCAGGAGGCGGTTGCCGTCGGGAACGGGGCCTCGGCCCGAGAACGAGGCCGAAGCGGCGGCCGTGAACCAGATCGCCGGCCGCGACGCGGCCAGGGCGCCGCCGCGGGAACGACGGAAAGCGGCGCCAGCGCGGCGGGTGTCTGCAACGCGGGCGGGCCGAGGCCGATCGAACTGCACGCAGGAGAACAGCGTCGCAGAGCGACGAGGAGGCGTACGCCGGTCCGCCGGAGTCTCGGTCGAGCGAGAGGCCGAACTGCTCGCGGTCAACCAGATCGCCGGCCGCGACACGACCGCGGGCGCCGCGCGCGGGAACAACGGAAGCGGCGCCAGCTCGGCCGGCGTCTGCAACGCGGGCGGGCCGACGACCAACTGCACGCAGGAAAACGGCATCGAGATCACTCAGGACGGCAGCAGGGGGTCGGCAGGGACAGGCTGAGAGGCCGACGTGCGCGGTGCAACCAGATCGCCGGCCGCGACACGGCTGCTGGCGCCTTGCGGGGAAGCGACCAAAGCGGCGTCAGCTCGGCAGGTGTCTGCAATGCCGGCGGGCCGACGACGAACTGCACGCAGGTGAACACGGTCAGGATCGCCCAGGAGGCGCGCCGCGGCGGCAGGGCGTCGGCCGAGAACGAGGCGGTCAATCAGATCGCCGGCCGCGACACGTACGAGGGCGTCGCGGGCGTGGAAAGCGAAAGCCGCAACAGCTCGGCGGGCGTCTGCAACGTGGGCGGGGAGACGACGAACTGCACGCAGAAGAACGCGGTCGCGATCGTCCAGGAAGCCCCTGCGGGCGGTAGCTCCGGCCGGCCCGAGAAGGTGGAGGTAGCGGCCGTCAACCAGATCGCCGGCCGCGACACGGGCGCCGGCGCTCCAAGGGTGAGCAACCGAAGCGCGCGACAGCTTTTCGGGTGTCTGCAACGCAGGCGGGCCGGCGATCGACTGCACGCAAGAGAACAGCGTCCGAATCACGCAGGTGGCCTCTGCGAGCGGCGGCCGCAACCGCTCGGTCAAGCGCGAGACGGAGGTATCGACGACGAACGCAATTGCGGGCCGGGACACGGCGGCGGGGGCTTCAAGGCTGAACAACCAAAGCCGCGACAGCTTCGCGGGTGTCTGCAATGCGGGCGGGCCGGCGACCAACTGTACGCAGGAGAACAGCGTCCAGATCCCGCAGGCCTTCGCGAGTGGCCGCAGGAGGTGGGCCGAGGACGAGGTGGAGGTTGCAGCCGTCAACCAGCTCGCCGGGCGTGACGCCTATCAGGGTGGTGCGCGCGCGAAGAACCGAAGCCGCGACAGCTCCGCCGGTGTCTGCAACACGGGCGGCGAGACGACCAACTGCACGCAGTCGAACACGGTCGGGATCGCTCCGAAGCCGGTTGCCGGCCCGCGCAAGGTCGTGGCGGTCAACCAGCTCGCCGGCCGCGACGCCTACGCGGGCTCTGTGAGGGCGAGGAACCGAAGCCTCGACAGCTCCGCTGATGTCTGCAATTCCGACGGCGGGGCCACTGGCTGCAGCGCAGGAGAACAGCCTCTTCATCGACAGGGCGGGCAAGGTCAGGGCGATCAAGCAGATCGCGGGCCGCGACAAGTACCGCGGCGCCCGCGACTCCAACTCGAACGGCCGTCCGCGGTCGTGGTGAACCGGAAGCAGGTGTCGGCCACGCCCCTTGCCGCTTCGCCCGCGGAATCGAGCAGCCGAGATCCCGCTGCTCGAGGCGCGCGGACTGTCGAAGCGCTTCGGGGATCTGCAAGCGAACGACGGGATCGACCTGGCGTTCTACGCAGGCGAGGTCTACGCGATCCTCGGAGAGAACGGCGCTGGGAAGTCGGTGTTCGCAAAGACCCTCTACGGCGTCCACACAGCCGGACGCCGGTGCGATCCTGTGGAAAGGCGAGGAGGTGCTCGATCGACTCGCCGGCAAAGGCGCGGGAGCTCGGCATCGGCCTGGTCTTCCAGGACTTCAGGCTGGTGCCGGCGCTATCCGTTCTGGAGAACGTCGCCCTGGCGCTCCCCCGGCGCGGCCTGAGGATGCGGCGACGAGACGTCGCCGCGGAGATCGAAGCTGTAGGCGAGCGGTACGGGCTCAAGGCCAACGTGCACGCCCGCGCTCGCGAACTTTCGATGGGCGAGCGCCAGCAGGTCGAGATCATCAAGCTGCTTCTGAGCGGGGCCAGGCTCATGCTGCTCGACGAGCCGACCAGCCTTCTCGCTCCACAGGAGATCGAGGCCCTCTTCTCCGTCGTCCGAGAGCTGCGGGACGAGGGGCTCGCGATCGTCCTGATCACCCACAAGCTGGCCGACGTTCGGGCGTTGGCCGATCGCGTGGCTGTCCTGCGCGGAGGCGTGGTCACCGCGCGCTCGGACGACGTGGCGGCCATGAGCGACGCCGCGCTGATCGAGGCTGTCGTGGGCCGCCAGCTTCCTACGCCTCCGGACACGGCCGCCGAGGGTGAGCACCGAGGCGACGCCGGCGTTGAGCGCGACGGAGATCGACGTCGTCGACGAGCTCGGCCGTGTCGCCTTGCACGGCGTCAGCCTCAGCGTCGAGCGTGGCGAGGTCGTCGGCGTGGCCGGCATCTCGGGCAGCGGCCAGCGTGACCTCGCCGACGCGGCGCTCGGCCTGCGGAAGGTCGCGGCGGGCCGGCTCGAGGTGCTCGGTCACGACATCACGTCGGGCAGCGTTGCGCAGGCACTCGCCGCAGGCGTCGCCGGCGTCTCCGAGGATCCGCTGGAGACGGACGTGGTGCAGGGGCTGTCCGTGACCGAGCACATGGCGCTCTCCCGCCTCGAGGTCCCCAAACGGCGACTTGGCTACGACTGGCGGGCGCTCGCGCGGTTCGTCGCGGGCCGGCCAGAAGGGCGGCGTCCTGAAGCTTCCGGCAGGGAGCCGAGAGGTCGCCACTCTCTCGGGGGGAAACGTCCAGCGCGTCATGCTCGTGCGAGCCTTCGCCTGCGATCCCGGCTTGATCATCGCCGCCTATCCGACGCGCGGCCTCGATCTCGCGACCGTGCTGGCCACGCAGGAGCTTCTCCTGGCGCGCGCGGCGGCCGGAGCCGGCGTGCTGCTGATGTCAGAGGACCTCGACGAGCTCTTCCAGCTCAGCGATCGCATCGTCGTCCTTCACGCCGGCCGTGCGGTCGCATCGCTCGATCCCGACACATCCGATCGACACGAGGTTGGCAGCCTGATGCTCGGGACGGCCGTCGCGTGAGCCCAACCCGGCTTCACCTACCGGCGCTGGCCGGGGCCGGCGGACGCGTACCGCGTGCCGTCGATTGGGCGCTCGACAAGCCTTCCCGCCGATTGGCGATCAGCATCGCTGCCTGGGGACTGGTCGCGCTCATCGGACTGTTCTACGTGCTCCCGGCGGCGGACATATCGGTCGAGGGCACGCTTCTGCGCGCGACGCCGATCGTCTTCACCGGCCTCGCGGTCGCCGTGCCGGCTCGTGCGGGGCTCGTGAACATCGGCGGAGAGGGTCAGTTCGTGATGGGCATGGTCGCGGCGACCGGCGTTGCGCTCAATCTCGGCGACGAGCTTCCTGCGCCGATCCTGCTGCCGCTGCTCGGCATCGCCGGCGCGGTCGGCGGCGGCCTCTGGGCCGGCATCGCGGCCGTGCTGCGGGTGGCCTTCAACCTCAACGAGGCGCTCTCCACGCTGCTCCTCAACTTCGTCGCCCCGTTCGTGCTGCTCTACCTGGTGTTCGGGCCGTGGAAGGACCGGTCGGGCGTCTCGAACCTGCCGCAGACGGTCGAGTTCGACGAGAGCGCGCAGCTGCCCGTCTACGGTCTGACACGACTCCACGTGGGCATCATCGTCGCGGCCGTCGCCGCAGTCGTCGTCTGGGTGATCCTCGACTTCACGCGCTGGGGCTTCCGAGCAAGGGCCGTCGGGGGGAACCCGGAAGCGGCTCGTCGCAGCGGCATCGCAGTCTCCCGCATGGTGGTCGTGACGCTCGTTGCCGGGGGCGCCTTGGCGGGCCTCGGCGGAATGATCGAGGTGACGGGAATCGAGAGCCGCCTGAGGCCCAACATCGGCGTCGGGTTCGGCTACATCGGCTTCCTCGCGAGCTGGCTCGTCGGCCACAGAGCCGCTCGGCATCGTCGGCGCCGCGCTGCTGCTGGGCGCGATCTCCGTCGCGGGCGATTCGCTGCAGATCGACTACGACCTACCCTCGACCTCCGTGTACATCCTCATGGCGCTCGTGCTGCTCGTTGCGCTCGGGCTACGCGGCGGCACTCGCAGAAGGACTGAGCCCTGATGCTCGTTGGAAGACGTCCTCGTCGGCACGGTCCGCTCCGGCACGTCGGTCCTGTTTGCCGCTCAGGGAGAGGTCATCGCCGAGCGCTCCGGGCGTGATCAATCTCGGCACGGAGGGATGCATGTTGATGGGCGCCTTCACCGCGTTTGCCGTAACCGCGAACACCGGCAGCCCGTACATCGGCATCCTCGCCGGCGCCGGTGCCGGAGCGCTGCTCGCCCTGGTGCACGCCTTCATGGTGATCACACGCGGTGCGAACCAGCTTGCCAGCGGGCTCGCGGTCACGTTCCTCGCCCTGGGTTTGACGGCAAGCCTCGGCTCGTCCTACGTCGACCGGTCGATCAACTCGCTGGACAAGGTGCCGATACCGGTGCTCTCCGATCTCCCCTTCATCGGGCCGGTGCTCTTCGACCACGACCTCCTGACGTACGTCGGACTGGTCCTCGGTCCGCTGCTGTGGCTCTTCCTGTTCCGGACGCGCTGGGGCCTGATCCTCCGTGCCACCGGCGAACGGGGAGCGGTCGCCTTCGCCTACGGGCACTCGCCCGAGCTGCGTGCGCTATCTGGCGGTCGCGGCCGGCGGAGCCCTCGCCGGCATCGGAGGGGCGCAGCTCGTGCTCGCGCGCACCCTCGCCTGGTTCGAGAACGTCACCGTCGGTCGCGGCTTCGTCGCGGTCGCGCTCGTCATCTTCGCGGCCTGGGACCCGCTCAAGGCCACCCTCGGTGCCTTCGTCTTCGGAGGAGCGGTTTCGCTCCAACTTCAGTTGCAGGCACGCGGCGTCGACATCTCGCCCTTCCTGCTGGACATGACGCCGTACCTGCTCACGATCGCGATTCTCGTCGATCGCGAGCCGCGGCCAAGTGCAGCGGGCGCCGGGCGAGATTCGGGCGGTGTTCGGAACTGCGGGCGCGTAAGCCGATGTCAGCTGACACGAACGAGAAGGACGGTCAGCATGAAGCGAAGATCGACAACGCTAGCGCTAGCTCTTGTGGTTGCGAGCCTCGCGGCACTGCCTGCCTGCGGGGGCTCAGACGAAGCCGCCTCGGAGGAGACGACGACGGGTACGGGGACGGGGACCGACGAGCAGTTGACGGTGGGCTTTCTCTATGTCGGGCCGCAGAACGACTTCGGCTACAACCAGGCCGCTTACCAGGGCTCACTCGCCGTCGAGGAGGCATTTCCCAACGCCAAGATCCTCCAGGCGGAGAACGTGCCGGAGACCGCCGAAGCCGAGCGCGTGATGGAGAAGATGATCGACGACGGCGCGACCATCATCTTCCCGACGAGCTTCGGCCACCTCGACCCGGCGCTGAACGTGGCCGAAGCGCCACCCCGACGTGACGTTCCTCCACCAGGGCGGGTTGAAGACGGCGGAGAACCTGGGCACGTACTTCGGCACGATCTACGAGACCCAGTACGCCGTCGGGCAGGCGGCCGGGATGGCCACCAAGTCGAACAAGCTCGGCTACGTCGTCGCCTTCCCGATCGCACAGACGCTGCTGAACATCAACGCGTTCCAGCTCGGTGCGGCCTCGGTGAACCCGAAGGCGACGACGACCGTCGTCTTCACCTCCAACTGGTGCGACTCCGGCAAGCAGGCCGAAGCGGCCAACTCACTGCTCGACCAGGGCGTCGACGTCCTGGCTCAGCACCAGGACTGCACGAAGACGATCGTCCAGACGGCCGAGCGCCGCGGCGCCATGAGCACGGGCTACCACGCCGACGCCTCGGAGCTTGCGCCGAAGGGCTGGCTGACCGGCTCGGTCTGGAACTGGGGGCCGCTCTTCGTGAAGATGGTCAAGACCGTCATCGACGGCGAGTTCAAGGAGAGCCCCTATTCCGGCCGCTATCGGACCGGTGCCTCGGAGGGCGTCGTGCAGCTCGCGCCCTTCGGCGCAGCGGCGACGCCCGAGATCCGAAAGAAGGTCAAGGCGACGTACGAGGCGCTCAAGAGCGGGGAGCTGAAGCCTTTCACCGGCCCGATCAAGGACCAGTCCGGCAAGGTGCAGATCGCCGCGGGCGAGACGCCCGACGCGACGGCGCTCGAGGGCACGGACTACCTGGTTGAGGGCGTCGTCGGAAAGATCCCCGGCTGATGAGCATGGCCAAGAGGACGACGCGAGAGGCGCCGGCAGCTCGAGCTGCCGGCGCCCGCCGGGATCTCTCGCGTACCAAGGGATCCTCGGCGAGGATCGAGGAGCGGGAGCTTCCTCCCGCCCGCTACTCCTACGGAGGCGACGAGTTCGTCTTCGTCGAGCTCAGCGAGGAGATGAGCTTCCGGGCGAATTTCAAGGGCAGGGCGATCATCCAGACCCTGGAGGAGAAGGGCCTCCCGGGAATCCTCGACCTGTGCCCGAACAGCACCTCGTTCCTGATCCATCTCGACCCCGACGAGCTGAAGCCCGACGCTCTCATCGCGGAGCTGAAGTCGATCGAGGCGGGCCTTGGCGATCCGGCCGACTTTCACTTCCGGACTCGCGTCATCGACGTCCCGATCATGTACGACGATCCCTGGAGTACCGAGTGCCTGCTCCGCTACCGGGATCGCCACCAGGATCCGAACAGCACGGATCTCGAATACATGGCGCGCATCAACGGCTTCAAGACGGTGGCCGACCTCGTCGCCGCCTATAGCGCGCCCCCGTACCTCGTCATGGGAGTCGGGTTCACGCCCGCCTGTTACTGGTCCGCCGCGATGGTCCCGCGCGACCAGGTGATCGTCACGCCTACGTACATCAGGCCGCGCGTCGACACGCCGGAGCGCGCCATGTCCCACGGCGGGTGCTTCGCGGCCATCTATCCCTCGCCCGGACCCGGCGGCTACCAGCTGATCGGCATGGCTGCGGCGCCGATCTTCGACCCGAAGCAGGCGCTCGAGGACTTCAGCGAGTCTCCCGTCTTCACGCGTACCGGCGACATCTTCGTGTATCGGTCGATCGACCGCGGCGAGTTCGACGCCATTCGCGAGGAGGTGGAGGCGGGCACGTTCCGCTACCCCATCTACGAGTGCGACTTCGAGCCGCGCAGGCTCTTCGAGGATCCGGCGCGCTACAACGAGGAGCTGCTGGGAGGGCTCTATGGCGATTGAGGTCCTCGACGGCGGGTTGATGACCACCGTCCAGGACGGCGGCCGCCACGGGCTGTACAACACGGGGATCCCGCCCTCCGGGAGCGATGGACGACTTCTCCTTCCGGGTCGCGAACCTCCTCGTCGGCAACGATGAGGACGCCGCCGCGCTTGAGGCGACGTACCTGGGACCGCGGTTGCGGTTCGGGGAGGACCGGATCGTGGCCGTAACGGGTGCCGACATGCCGCCCGAGGTCGACGGCACGCCGCATCCGACCTGGGAGGCCTTCGAGGTCAAGGCCGGCGAGACGCTGGCTTTCGACCACCTGCGCGCCGGGGCTCGGTCGTACATCGCGGTCGCCGGCGGCATCGACGTGCCGGAGGTGCTCGGCAGCAGGTCGACGTACGCGCGCGTCGCCCTCGGCGGCTACGAAGGTCGTCGGCTGCAACCGGGAGACGAGCTTCCGGTGGCGAACCCACTGCCGGCGGCCGCGAAGCGCCTCGGGGCCCAGGTCGACGAGCGTGCGCGGCCCCGGTTCGCGAAGGAGAACGACGTGCGGATCATCGTTGGCCTCTACGACCACCGGCTCACCGACGAGAGCCTCGAAGCGTTCCTCGGGGCCGACTGGACCGTAACGACCGACGCCGACCGGGTGGGCTACCGCTACCGAGGGGTCGAGCTCGAGTTCCGCCCGCGCGCCGAGGCTTTCGGCGTCGGGAGCGCGCCCTGGAACACGTGTTCACTGAACTACCCGTTCGGAGTGATCCAGCTGCCCGGCGGCGTCGAGCCGATCGTGCTGATGAGGGACGGCGTGACCGGCGGCAACTACGCGAGCGTCGGCACGGTGATCAGCGCCGATCTCGATCGCGTCGCCCAGACGAAGACGCACGACATGACCAGGTTCTGCTCGGTCTCACTCGACGAGGCGCTCGCTGCCCGGGCGGAGCGACGAAGTCACTTGGACAACATACGATCCGACCTCGACTCCTGAACGTGCCGTCCCAACCTCGGAGCGATCGAGCATGGCCGACGACAGGACGATCAAGTCGCCGCTTCCCGGCACCTTCTACCGGGCGCCCGAAGCGGGCGCTGATCCGTACTTCAACGAGGGCGACAGCGTGCAACCCGGCGACATCGTCGGACTCGTCGAGGTGATGAAGATGTTCACCGAGCTGAGAGCGGAGCACGAGGGCGTGATCGACCGCTTTCTCGTCGAGAGCGGAGACCCGGTCGACGCCGGCCAGGATGTCGTGGCGCTTCGCGAGTAGCGAGCGTCGGAGGAGGTTCATACGGCCATGGAGAAGGTCCTGATCGCCAACCGAGGCGAGATCGCCGTGCGCGTGATCCGGGCTTGCCGCGAGCTCGGCCTCTCGACTGTCGCGGTCTACTCCGAAGCCGATGAGGACGCCGGTCACGTTCGGCGCGCAGACGAAGCCGTCTGCATCGGTAAGCCGGCGGCGCGGCACAGCTACCTGAACATCGATGAGCTCCTGGCTGCGGCGGGGCAGACCGGCGCCGACGCCATCCATCCAGGCTACGGATTCCTCTCCGAGAGCGTGCGCTTTGCCACGGCCTGCGCGTCAACAGGGATCACGTTCGTCGGACCGTCTGCCGAAGCGATCGAGCAGATGGGCGACAAGGCAGTCGCGCGACGGATCGCACACGAAGCCGATGTTCCGATCGTTCCGGGCACCGACGGGGCCGGCGACATCGGGGACGCTCTGTCCGTCGCCGACGAGGTCGGCTACCCCTTGCTGATCAAGGCGGCTGCAGGCGGAGGCGGTCGTGGAATTCGCGTAGTACGGACTGCCGACGAGTTCGCCGAGGCCGTCAGCGGCGCGGCGCGGGAGGCTGAGTCAGCCTTCGGAGACGGCGCGCTCTACGTCGAGAAGCTGCTCGAGGATGCCCGCCACGTCGAGGTTCAGGTCCTCGGCGACCACCATGGCAACGTCATCCATCTCTTCGAGCGCGAGTGCTCGCTGCAGCGGCGACGACAGAAGTTGCTCGAGGAGGGCCCCTCACCTGCACTTCGCCCGGAAACGAGGAGGGAACTCTGCGACGCAGCGGTTCGATTGGCCCGTCAGGTCGGCTACGCGAGCGCGGGCACCGTCGAATTCCTCGTCGATCGGGACGGAAACTTCTACTTCATGGAGATGAACACCCGGCTCCAGGTCGAGCACGGCGTCACCGAGATGATCACCGGGGTCGATCTCGTCAGGGAGCAGCTCCTCGTCGCCGCCGGGGAAGAGCTCTCGCTCGGCCAAAGCGCTGTCACGCTGTCCGGCAGCTCGATCGAGTTTCGCATCAACGCCGAGGATCCAGATCAGGGTTTCATGCCCTCGCCCGGTCTGATCACGAACGTTGAGCTCCCCGGCGGCCCGGGTGTGCGCATGGATACGGCTGTCTATTCAGGCTACACAGTCGTTCCCTACTACGACTCGCTGATCGGAAAGCTGATCGTCTGGGCGCCGACCCGCGAGCAGGCGATTCTGCGCGGGCGCCGGGCGCTCGAAGAACTTCGCATCGACGGGATCAAGACGACGATCCCGCTTCATCTACGGCTCATGGAGGACGACAACGTCAAATCAGGCGAATTTCACACTCAGTACCTCGAGCAAATCCTCGCGTGACGGACGAAACAATCATGCAAAGCCACCGTCAATCGAAAATGAGGTTGCGATGAAGAACACTCATGGCAGGCTGCTCGGTCCGACCGTATTCCGGGAGGACACGATTCATCACGGGATCGTGACCGGAGGTGTTACGGTCGCGAGCGGAATCGCCCTCCATTTCTACGGCATGATCGCCGGCGATCTTAACATCGAGCCGGGAGCCACTGTCGACATCCATGGACATGTTGCCGGCTCGGTGTTCAATCGGGGAAGCTTGACTCTGCAGGGCAGGGTGGCTGGTTCCGTAGACGATGCCGAGGGCAAAACAGTCATCGTGTCCGACTCCTCTGACAGCTAATGCCAATCGTAATACATCGAAGGGAGAGCACATCGAATTTGCGGCGCCTGCGGATGCTCTTCATCTGGTAAACGCATCTCGTAGAAAGTCGGGAGGAAAGATGAAGAATGCGAAGCTGAGGCAGCTCGCGGTGTGTGGGCTCGTTTTGCTCGGAGCGGCTGTGATCGTGCCGTTGACACAGGCGAACCCACCCATTGCGGGCGCCAGGTACACAGGCACGACGTCGCAAGGCTTTTCGATTGTCCTTGTCGTCAACGCAGCCGGCAACGCGTTGGTCGCAGGGTCCTACGTCGACTTCCAGTGTGGAGACAATCAGCCTACTCGGCACTACTTGGACGGAACGCCGATCCATATTCCCTCGGGCGTCACGAATAGGATCGGGTACGGGCGTGAGGAATGCAGATGGGTCGACCGCGCCCGGCTTTGGGGGCGGTACGGTCAGCTGGCGATTGTTCGGCCGGTTCTTCACCCAAGCTGCAGCACCTCCTGGCGGAGGCCAGCCGAGCTTCCCGACGGGCCCACCTCCCCCCGGCACGCAGCCGCCGCAGTTCACGCAGCCCCCGGGCGAGAGAGCGACCGGGGACTTCTCAGGGCGGAACAACACGGGCCAGCCGGGCGGGGCGGGCTTCTGTTCGTTCCGCGTGACCTGGAACGTCACCACGACAGCGCGCGCGTGAGGAGCCTCGGTCGGGGGGCCGCGACCAGCATCGCGGTCCCCTGACCGAGCGTGCTCGGCCGGGAGCGCGGGGGACGCTAGCCTGCGTCGGCCAGCGCCCGGAGAGCGTCGGCGAACGGCTGCATTGGAACGCGGACGATGCCGCCGCCGATGACGCCGACGCCCGGTTCCCTGTGCGCGATTCCGGTGTTAACGATCGGCACGATGCCCGTCTCGACGACCTTGTGGCAGTCGATCCCAAGCGGGGTGCCGCGGAAGCCGAGCGCCGGGATCCTGTAGTTGACGCTCTCGGACCAGGTGATCTCGTACATATCGAGCGTGGCCCTCATGGCCTCCTCAGCGCTGATGCCGGCGAAGTGCGTGATCGCCGGCGCCGCGGCCATCACGAAGCCGCCGAGCCCGATCGTTTCGGTGATCGTGCTGTCGCCTACATCGGGGTTGGCGTCCTCCGCGCGGTAGCCGGGCCGGTAGAGGCCGTCGATCTCTCCGGCGGGAGCGGTGAACCAGCGCTCGCCCGTCCCGCTCACGCGCAGGCCGAACTCCGTGCCGTTGCGGGCCATCGCGGTCACGATGGACGAGTGCTCGATCCCGGCCGCCGCGTCGGCTGTGGCCTTACCGCTCGCCATGCTCAGGTTGAGGTAGAAGTAGTCATTGAGGGCGATGAATTGCGCCACCTCGGCGACGTCCTTCGAGGGCGCGTCGACTTCCGGGAAAACAGGCGCGAGTGCGCGTACGACGAGTGACGTCCCGGCACGGTTTCGATTGTGCACCTCGTCTCCCATCTGCACGGCGTCGGCGCTGATCGCGCGCACGTCGAGCGGCGCCGGCAGGAGCTCGAGCGCCGAGCGAAGGACGGGGGCGAGGACGGCGCTCATCCAGCGCAGACGCTCGATCACCGACTCACCGAAGGCGCCAAAACGGAGCACCTCGCCATACCCCTCGCTTAGGTTGCAGTAAGCGCGGTTGCCGTGGGCCTCGTTCTCCACGATCCACACCGGCATCGAGTGGCTGATCACGCCGACCATCGGACCGAGCGCACCGCGCTCGTGGCCGGGGCCGAACTCGAACTCGCCGGCCTCGGCCCGGCGGACGGCGTCGTCGGGGTCGGAGGCGATCCCCTCGAGCAGCGCCGCGCCGATGACGGCGCCGCGCATCGGGCCGGACATGTCGGCCCAATCGATCGGCGGACCCGCGTGGAGGATCGTGCGCGAGCCCATCTCCGGCAGAAGGTCGCCCGCGGTGCCGATGCCGACGACGAGCGGTCTTGCCTCCTGCATGCGCGCGACCGCCGTGTCGTTGGCGCGCGCAATCCGGTCGGCGTTGCCGCCAACGTCGGTGCGCACGGCTTTCGCGCCTGCCTGCTCTCGGGCGCGATCGCTCCGCTCGACATCGCCGTCTCGACCCTCGCGCTTCGGAGCGAATCCGTATATGCCTACGTCCGCCACCTCGCGGCTACCGCCCCGCTCGGCCAGATCCTGCTCGATCGCGTCGACTGCACGGTCGGCGATCTGCTTCGTCCGCGCTCGCACCGCGATCACGAGGTCGTTCGGACCAAGACCATCTTCCCCGCTGAGGTCGTACCCGTGCCGGTTCGTGATGATCTGGAGGTTGAGCGGTTCGCCCATGCCGACGGCGGCGTGCGTTACGCCTTCGCGCGATCGGGCTTCTTGGGCGGCCTGCATCAGCGTGAATGGGTCGTGGTAGGCGCCCCGGCGGATGATCACACGCTCGATCATGCTGCTTCCGCAAGAGCCGAGACGGCGGCGGCGAACGGCGCCATCGGCGGCCTCACGAAGCCGCCGCCGATGATCCCGACGCCGGCTTCCCTGTGCGCGATCCCAGTATCGGCCACGGGAAGCAGGCCCGTTTCGACCACCTTGCGGCAGTCGATCCCGAGCGGAGTACCCCGGAAGCCGAGCGCCGGGATCCTGTAGTTGACGCTCTCGGACCAGGTGATCTCGTACATGGCGAGGGTGGCTCTCAGGGCGTCCTCCGCACTCAGACCCGCGAAGGCGATGATGGAGGGCGCCCCGGCCCAAGCGAACCCACCGAGGCCGATGGTTTCCGTGATGGTGCTGTCGCCCATGTCGCGGTTCGCGTCCTCGCGCCCATAGCCGGGGAGGTAGAGCCCGTGGATCTCGCTGGACGGGCCTGTGAACCAGCGCTCGCCCGTCCCGCTCACGCGCAGGCCGAATTCGGTGCCATTGCGGGCCATCGCGGTCACGATGGTCGAGTGCTCGATCCCGGCCGCCGCGTCCGCGGTCGCCTTGCCGCTCGCCATGCTCAGGTTGAGGTAGAAGAAGTCGTCGCCCGCGACGTATCGCGCCACGTCAACGGCGTCCGCGGGTGGGGCGTCGGTCTCCAGGAGGGCAGGCCCCAGCGCTCGGAAGAGAAGCGACGTGGCGGCGTGGTTGCGATTGTGCACTTCGTCGCCCATCTGCACGGCTCCGGCGCTGATCGCGCGCAGGTCGAGCGGCGCCGGCAGGCGCTCGAGCGCCGAACGCAGGACAGGGGCGAGGGTTGACCTCATCCAACGCAGACGCTCGAGGACCGACTCGTCGAAGGCGCCGAAGCGAAATGGCCCGCCCAGCCCTTCGCTCAAGGTGCAGTAGGCGCGGTTGCCGTGGGTCTCGTTCTCGACGATCCACACCGGCATCGAGTGGCTGATCACGCCGGCCATCGGGCCGAGCGCGCCGCGCTCGTGGCCGGGGCCGAACTCGAACTCGCCGGCCTCGGCCCGGCGGACGGCGTCGTCGGGGTCGGAGGCGACCCCCTCGAGCAGCGCCGCGCCGATGACGGCGCCGCGCATCGGGCCGGACATGTCGGCCCAATCGATCGGCGGACCCGCGTGCAGGAAGGTGCGCGCGCCCATCTCCGGCAGAAGGTCGCCCGCGGTGCCGATGCCGACGACGAGCGGTCTTGCCTCCTGCATGCGCGCGACCGCCGTGTCGTTGGCGCGCGCGATCCGGTCGGCGTGGGGGGCAAGCAGCGTCGAGCGCGTCTGCGTCGGCGCCGACCGTTCCCGGCCGCCAGTCGATCCGCTCGACCGGGTCTTGGTCGATGAGCTCAGCCGCGTAGACGTATCGGCCCACCCTGGCGACCTCACGCCCGCCGCGCCGCCCAGCCAAGATCTGCTCGATCGCTGCAATCGCGCCGTCCGCTGCCTCGTCCGTCTCCGCCCGCACAGCGATAACGAGATCGTTCGTGCCCAAATCGCCTTCGTTGAACTCGTAGCCGTGCCGCGTCCCGATGATGTGGAGATTGAGCCGGTCGCTCATGCCGACGGCCACATGCAGTCACCCCTTCGCGCGATCGTGCCTCTTTGGAGGCCTCCATCAACGTGACGGGGTCGTGGTAAGCGCCCCTGTGGACGATCACCCGCTCGATCATGTGCATTGGAGCTTGGCTTACAGCACTCATCGCAACTTCGGATCTGGCCGCAACGCGTCCTTCTAGCTTACGCTCACCGGAGTCCGGAGACAACTCCCGCATTGCCGGTAGTACTCCAATTTCAGCGATTCCCTTCCATTACCCGCGGAAATCAGTCATGATCGAGTGAACGAAAGTTAGCGAGGGCGAGACACGTCAGCAATTACATTACGCGGCGTGAAGAAACACTTCGGCGACGTAGCCGCGGTAGATGGGCTCGACCTCGAAGTGGATCCGGGCACCTGCGTCGGCCTACTTGGGCCAAACGGCGCCGGGAAGACGACAACGATGCGCATGCTGACCGCTCAGGCTATCGCGGACGAGGGTGAGCTTGAGGTGCTCGGCTACCGCCTTCCCGAACAGTCCAAATACGTGCGCGCAGAAATCGGCGTCGTCCCTCAGATCGACAACCTCGACATCGAGCTGACGCCCCGGCAAAATCTCGCGGTTTTTGCCCGGCTTTACCGTGTACCCAGGAGACAGCGCAGCGAAGCCGTCGAGCGAGCGCTTGCTATCGCGGGTCTTACTGAGCGGGCCGACGCTCGGTTGTACGGCCTGTCTGGAGGCATGCGGCGGCGTCTCCTCGTCGCCCGAGGCCTGGTGCATCGGCCGAGCCTTGCGCTGCTCGACGAGCCGACCGTCGGGCTCGATCCGCAAGTGCGCCAGCAGCTGTGGTCGCTGATCGACGAGCTACGAGGCGGGGGCGTGACGGTGCTGATGTCGACCCACTACATCGAAGAGGCTGAGCGCCTCGCGGATACGGTTGCCATCATGGCGAAGGGTCGGGTCGTCGCTCGCGGACGGCCTGCGGATCTCATCGCTGAGAACGTCGGTCGCGAGGTGCTCGAGGTATACGGGCCGCCTTCGCACCTGCGCGAAGTGCAGGAGTGGGCTGCCGCTGAAGGTCGAGCTCACCCGCCGCACAGGCCCGGGACTCGCGATCATGCGCGCCGAGGACAACGGCTCCCTCCCCGAAGGGGAGCGGCGGTCCGCGAACCTCGAAGACGCGTTCGTCCTCTTAACCGGAGAGGAAGGCACGTGAGCTGTCTCGAGCCTGCAGCTCGCTTCATCCCTTGCGTGATTGCGGCCCTCGCTGCCCCCGGTGTGCGCTTTTCCCGCCGACCTGCGGGAGCGCCCCGTGCAGCGATGACAAAACGCTCTGCGGCCAGGAAGCGCTTAGCTCGTGCGCTGGTCGCGGAAGTCAACTAGAACGCCTTCGGCCGAGCTGGCGGCCGAGACAGACGCTGGGGCCGAGAGGTCGCTGAGTGCCGACGAACCGTCCAACGCCAACGAGCAGCGCAGCGTAGTTGACCGCCAAGCTACTGCCGAGATTGTCGGGGTGCAAGCCGCGCCCGCACCTCGTGTTCGGGTCCGCCGCGGGATCGAGCTGACGTCGGTTGTGGCCGTGATGAGTCGTGACGTCGCGGTCTTCCTGCGCTCGTGGCGCTCGACGACCTTCTCCGCCATCGTCGAGCCGATCATATTCCTGCTTGCTTTCGGCTTGGGTTTCGGCGCGCTCATCTCGCGAGTCGACGGAGTCGAGTACATCCAATTCGTCGCCACCGGCGTCGTCGCCACAACGGTGGTCTTCAGTTCGGCCTTCCCCGGCATGTTCTCGACCTTCGTCAAGAGAGAGTTCCAACGGGTCTATGACGCGCTACTTGCGACGCCGGTCAATGTCGACGAGCTGGTGACGGCTGAGATTCTCTGGATCTCGATCCGGACCGGCTTCTACTCGATAGCTCCTGTCGTCGTCGCCGTCGGCTTCGGTCTGAGGCCCGGCTGGGGCGTAGTGCTCGTGCCGTTCATCGCCTTCCTCGCAGCCCTGGGCTTGGCTGCGTTCGGGGTGACGATGGCGGCGATGATGAAGTCGATCGCCAACTTCAACTACATCATCAGCGGCGTGCTCACGCCGCTCATCCTCCTGGCCGGAGCCTACTTCCCCGTTGATTCGCTACCCCGCTGGGCCTTCTACGCCAATCAGCTCAATCCGCTCTACCACTGCGTCACGCTCGTCAGAGATGCCGTCTTCGGCTTCGAGTTTCCCAACGCCCTCTACCACTTCGGGGCTCTCCTCCTCTTCGCCATGCTCATGTGGCGGATTGCTATTCGCGGCTAAGGCCGCGGTTGATCGACTAGAAAGCTCGGCGTGGGAGTTGAAGTCGCTGACGGCTGAATCGTCTCGTAGCGTGAAGGCTGAGGGAGTAGGGTCGGTGCGATGAACACCTCTGTCGACCTGGCGGAACAAGTTGAGCTCTTCGTGAACGGCACGCTCATGACGGGCGACGTCCTCCATGAGAACCTCGAAGGCGCACGCTTTCTCGGCGAGGCGGAGACGGCCCCGCGGTACCGACTCTTCTCGATCGGCGACGTCCATCCGGGGATGATCCTGGCGGAGAGCGACGGTGTCTCGGTCGCGGGAGAGATCTATCGGCTCGAGCTAGAACACCTCGAGCGGCTCGTCATCGCGGAGCCGCCGGGACTGGGAATCGGCGTTGTCGAGCTCACAAGCGGCGACCGAACGCTTGGAATCTTCTGGGTGGCGCCCGACCTCCCCGACACAGCGGTTGATATTTCGCACTTCGGCGGCTGGCGCGCGTACAGGCGTAGCACTCCGGCAGAGCCCGCCGAGTAGCGCCGGTCCCGGTCCTAGTCGAGATAGTGGATCCGGGGAAACGTCGCTTCTAGCGCGGCGCAACCGGTAGGCGCAATCTCGAAGCCCGGTCGGAATCGTGGAACACCGCCTGTGTCGCCACCTCCGCTTGGAGTTGAGTTCTTTCGCCGACCCGTTGGCCGTTGTTCGCGTTCGTGTCGTAGGTGGGGAAGTTGCTGCTCGAGACCTCGAGCCGAATACTGTGTCCGCGCTTGAACAGGTTCGACGTCGAGCCGACGCGGATTTGGTACTCGTGCACGCGATTCGGCTCGATCGGCGTCGGATGCTCCAACGACTCGCGGAACCGGGCGCGCAGGATCCCGTCGCACAGATTGATCGCATGGCCGTCCTCGTCGACGTCGACGAGCTTTGCCGTCCAGTCCGTGTCGGCTGCATCGGTCGCGGCATAGAGCACGAGCTCGATCGTCCCCGTCACCTCGACGTCCTGCCCGAGGGGCGACGTCGAGTACACAAGGACGTCGTTCCGAATCTCCACCGGGCTCTGGTCGAAAGGACCCACGGGCGCGACGTCGGCTGCCGAAGCCGACTTGCCCCCGGTGCTGGGGACGGGTAGGCGCGGGTTGTAGGTGTAGATATCGGGAGGCTCGGCGCCTGGGGCCTCGCGTGAGAGCGCGCCGTCCCCCGAGAGCGATGACGCACGGCCCGAAGAGCGAAGGAACCACTCCTCGACGCGAACGTCGGAGGGTGGCCACGCGTCAGCTTCACGCCAGCGGTTCTCGCCCATGACGAACAGGCGCACCGGAGGCCCGTCGTGGATGTCGCCCTCGCCCTTGAGCCAGTAGTCGAACCACTGCACTTGGAGCTCGTCGATGAAGTTGTCCGCCTCCTGCCCGAAGTCGCGGCTGCCGAGAACTCGACCCCACGGCATGTGCGCCCAGGGCCCGACGACGAGGCGCTGCGCGCGCGAGCGGTCGTCACCCGTCCGCTCGCAAAGCGCGGCGAAGTTCGCCAGCGTGCCCTCGATGAAGCCGTCGTACCAGCCTCCCGAGTGAAGGCAAGGAACCGCAATACGGTCATGTCGCTCCCGGACCGAGACCTGCTGCCAGTACTCGTCCCGGGTGTCGTGCTCGATCCAATCGAAGAAGTACGGAGCAACGTTCGCTTCCTGGAACAGCGGAAACTTTGCCAGCGGTTGCATCCAGTAGAGGCCCGGAAAGTTGTTGGCCTGGCGGAGGATCGCGATCGCCCCGGGGTAATTGCCTTGCTTCTGGGCGTCTGCGATCGCCAGCTGCTGCACGACCCACGAGACGATGAATGCGTGGCTGAGCGCGCCGCCGACATAGGTCCAGCCGTCGTAGAAGTCGTCGGCGGTGAAGGCCGGCGCGCAGCAGATGAGCTCTGCCGGGCGTTCGGCTGCGGCGAGAAGCTGGACGGCGCCGGCGTACGAGAAACCGTAGGTGGCGACCTTGCCGTTCGAGCCTGTGAGCTGTCGATGCCCAGCGGATCGCGTCGGCACCGTCCTCGGCCTCGAAGCGGTGCGGGTCGAAGCGGCCGTCGGAGGCGAAGCGCCCCCGGGTGTCCTGGACGGCGACGACGTAGCCTTGCCGCGCATACCAGGCTGGATGCTGGTACACAAGGCCCTGGGCGACCGTCTTGTTGTACGGGGTCCGCATCAGGAGCACCGGGAACGTGCCTGACTCCTCGGGGCGGTAAACGTCCGCGCGGAGCACGGTGCCGTCGCGCATCGTCGCCTCGAGGTCCCGCTCGAGCGTGACGCCACCGAGGAGCGACTCCCGTTCGGCAATGGCCATCGCCCTGCCTCCCTCCTTTCATCAGGTCTCTCACCACGAGGGCGGATCCTGTCCCGTCAATCGACGCGTTCGCCGCAGGAAAGACCGTCAACTCACATGCTCGTCGAAGCCCTCGAATTAGTCAACGACTGCGGCCGCGGCGAATCGGCAGGCCGTGGGCGGAACCCGCTCTCGCGCTGCACCTCGCCAGCTCCGCGTCAGAGGGGTTTACCAGGGTCTACGGTGGGCGGCGGCGCGCAAGTCTACGGTGGGCGGCAACGGAGCCCGGGTCCGGATTGCTTCGCTGATCGTGACGCGCCGTGCCCGGGATCTCGGCCCGCAGAGACGTCCCGGCGCCGGCGGGGCTCACGACCTCGAGCGAGCCGCCCAGCGCCTCGACCCGATCCGCCAGGCCCCGGAGGCCGGTTCCAGCGGCGGGGTCGGCGCCGCCGACGCCGTCGTCCGACACCTCGACGACGACACTCGCATCGTCCGCGGCAACCCGGACGCGCACCGTGGATGCGTGGGCGTACTTCGTGACGTTGGTCAGCGCTTCGGCGATCAGGTAGTACGCAGCCGCTTCGACCGGCTCCGGCAGCCGCTCGTCGGGGATGTCCGCGATCTCGACCGGGACGGGCACTCGGCCCGCGATCGTCTCGACGGCGGCTCGCAGGCCGCGATCGCTGAGCACCGCCGGATGGAGGCCGCGGGCGAGCTCGCGCAGCTCCTCGAGCGCGAGGGCGAGCTCGTCGCCGGCGTCCGCGAGGGCCGCGCGTGCGGCCGCCGGATCGGAGTCGAGCTGCGCCAGCGCGACCCGCAACGACAACGAGAGCGTGACCAGGCGCTGCTGCGCGCCGTCGTGGAGATTGCGCTCGAGGCGGCGCCGCTCGACGTCACCGGCAGCGACGATCCGCGCTCGCGAGGCGGCGAGCTCCGCGAGCCGGGCGTGGAGCTCGGCGTTCAGACGATGGACCTCCGCCTCCTGCGCCTTCCGCTCGGTGATGTCGGTGTAGGCGACCATGTTGCCGACGACCCGGCCGGATCCGTCTCTGACCGGCGCGGCCGCGATCGAGACGTCGACGAGCGTTCCATCCTTGCGCTGCCGCACGGTTTCGTAGTCGTTCAGCGACTCGCCCGCGCTCACCCTCGCGAACAGCTCCTCGCTCTCGGCGCGCTTCGAAGGCGGCGCCATGGGGAGGTCGCCGCGGCCGAGCATCTCCTCACGCGACCAGCCGAAGATGCGCTCGGCCGCCGGGTTCCACAGCCGTATGCGCGTGTCCAGGCCGAACTCGACGAGCGCGAGCGGCGAGGAGTCGATCAGCGCCTGTAGCTGCTCCTCCTGGTGCTTGCCTACGGAGATGTTGTGGTTCCAGCGAATGACGCGGCTCTCGAGGTCGACCTCCATGATCGCAGCGGCGACGGCAGGTTCGAATCCGGCCTGGGAATCCAGTCGAGTTCCATGTGGTCGGCCAGGCCTTGTAACCAGCGGCGGGATTTGCGAGCGTGGGTACCGCCGCAATGTCGGACGGTGAGTTTCCCAGCGCCTTTGCTAACTCGCGTGCAGCGCTTGCGCGCAGGGCCATCGTTGTCGCTGTCACGTTCCTGCTCTTGCAGGTGGCAGTGAGCAAGGCCAACGCGAACGGGAGCGACGGCTCGTTCTCGGATCGTGTCGAGGCCGCCACCTCAGCGCTCCATCTCAAGTTCGCCGAGGTACCAGGGTCAGACTCCGAGACGGGCAGTTCGTCAGCCTCGCTGGAGCGGACGTCACGGTCGTCAACGCGCTTCTCGCCCAGGTGGGCGCGGTCAGCAAAGAACGGCTCTTCAACGCCTCAACGGCCGAGCTTGAGCGCCAACGCGTGAGCCTTGAACAGCGATCGCGGCGTCTGCTCCCCGACCTGGATCTCTACTACCGAATCGTCGTGCGCCCCGGGGAGAGCGACGCGGTCAGCGCGAGACTCAGGGCTCTGCCGGTAATCGAGGCGGCCTACCCGGAGCCGTTAGCGCCACCCCCGCCCACGGGAGCACAGAGTTTCGTCGAGCTGCAGGGGTATCTGGATCCGGCTCCGGTCGGTATTGACACCGGCTCCGCCGACACATTCCCGGGCGGAAAGGGCGTGAACGTCCAGGTGGCGGACATCGAGTACAGCTGGAATGTCAACCACGAGGACCTATCCAAAGCGCGGCGGCCGGGGGCGTTCGTGCCGAACGGGACGCCCAATGATCCATTCAGCGACGACAACCACGGCACGGCGGTGTTGGGCGAGCTGGTCGCGGACCGAAACAACGTCGGCATCAACGGAATCGCTGCCAGAGCCGAGCTCCACCTCACGAACGCCCACAACCTCGAACGCGGCTGGGACGTCGCAAACAGCGTTCAGCTAGCTTCGACCTACCTCGGTCCCGGCGACGTCCTGCTGATTGAGCAGCAGACGTTCGGTCCCACGCCTGAGTTCGCCGACTTCGTGCCGGTTGAGTGGGTGCCGGAAGTCTACGACGCCATCCGCCTTGCGTCGGCGGCGGGGATCCTCGTCGTGGAGGCCGCAGGTAACGGCAACCAAGACCTCGACGACGAGTTCTGGTACGGCGATCCGTTCCCGATGGGCAAGCCGGACTCCGGGGCGATCATCGTCGGCGCAGGTGCGGCCTGCGAGGGAGGCTCTCCACCCCGCTCGCGTCTGGGCTTTTCGACCTACGGAAGCCGGGTCAACCTTCAGGGTTGGGGAGAGTGCGTCGCAACGGCCGGCTACGGCGATCTGACGCCCGGTGCACTACCAAACCGCTGGTATACGCGCATCTTCAACGGCACCTCTTCGGCGTCACCGATTGTTGCGGGCGCCGCCGCCATTACGTCGAGTGTCTACGAAGCGCTGAATCGCGCAAGCCCGAGTCCTGCCTGGCTGCGAGAGAGGCTGGTCGACACCGGCACCCGACAAGATCTCCAGTCGCCAGGCAGCCTTCCCGGCCATATCGGCCCACAGCCGAACCTGGCCGCGGCTCTGCGCAAGGAAACGACGACTAGCACCTTCCCGCGCTCAGTCACCGTAACCGTTGGCAAGCGACGCTCCGGGGAACCCCAGTCCCTCACGGCCGACGATGACCGTTACCTCGAGGTCGACTCGACCAGGCGCTCGAAGGAAACCTCCTGGTACGCGCGGATGACCAACGTGCCCAACCGTGTGAACAGCCTCAATGTGACCTACGTAGGCAAGAACACCGCGAGCTGCAAGCAGGTCGTCTCTATTCGCAACTTCACCAGAGGAACTTGGAACGACCTCGACCAGCGCCCAGTCGGCCCAACAGAGGTCGAGCTCGCCGACCTCGTACCGCCCGGTCCGCCGGCGGACTACATCAGCGGTTCAAAGGGAGCCGGCGAAGTCCGGGTACGAGTGCAATGCACCAGGAAGCCGTCGTCCTTCACCGCGTTGGGCGACCTGATGAAGATCGCGTACACAACGCAGTAACGACTGCCCTGGGCGGGATTCTTCGCCGTCCGGCTGCCGCTCATCGGTGATGGACTTTTGCGTTTGAGTGATTGAGCGACGAGGCGTACACTCGATCGAAGTCTGGGAACGACACCACACGCACCCGTCCGCACATTCCTGATCGCGGACATCCGCGGTTACACGCGCTTCACCGAGCAGTTCGGCGACGAGGCGTCCGCGAGGCTGGCCGCGAAGTTCAGCGACCTCGTTTGTGAGGGCGCGGAGCTCCGCGGCGGGAAGATGATCGAGGTCCGCGGGGACGAAGCGCTTGCCGTTTTCGAGTCCGCCCGGCAGGCCATCCGGGCCGCCGTTGACCTCCAGAAGCAGTTCCTCGAGGAGACGAGGACCGATCCCGACCTTCCAATGCGTGTGGGGATCGGAATCGACTCCGGCGAGGCGGTCGCGCTCGAGGACGGCTCGTTCCGCGGCGCCGCCCTCAACATGGCCGCACGTCTGTGCGCGATCGCGCACGGCAACGAGGTCGTCGTCAGCGAAGGCACGAGCCACCTGGCCGGCCGGCTTCCAGGCGTCCGCTACATCGATCGCGGGCGAGTCCACTTGAAAGGCATCGAGGACTCGGTCCATGTCGTGCTCGCCGCAGCAGAGGGGGAGCAGCAGCAGAAGAGCCCGCGGAAACGGATTTCTCTGCCGGCTCCGAAACGCCTCGGGTGGGGACTCGGCCTGATCGTCGCACTGATCGCCGCCGTGACCGCAGCCGGGGTCGTCTATCTCGCGGGTGAGAACAACCCTGAAGGAAGTACGGCGGCAACCGGCGGCGAGGCCGGCTCGACCGATGCGACACGCGTTGGCGTGATGGCCTTGATGCCCTCTAACCTTGCGGGAAACTGCGTCAAGCAACCGGTACAGAACATCGGCGCGGTCGAGACCGCGGCGTGCGTCCAACAAGCGAGTGGTGGGCCGGGTTTCACCCCCGACCGGTGGGAGGTCTCGATCTATCCGAGCGGGACAGCAGTCCGTGAGGCGTACAACGCCGAGCGCGGTCGTCACGACGCCGCGAGGGACCAAGGCAAGTGCACCCGCCTGAACTGGGGTGGGGAGGGTGCGTGGGCTCATGGGCCAGGAAAGCCGGGAGGGCGGCGGTTCTGTTACTTCGACGGGAACGACGCCGTCATCGTCTGGATCCACGAGCGGCTGGGGCAGCCAACGCATCGGGACGTACTCGCCGTTGCAAGAGAAGGCGGCAGCGACCACGCAAGCCTGACGTCCTGGTGGGCGTATGCGCATCACCTGATCGGGAAGGTCCAGTAGGGCAGAAGACTCGCTGCTCCCGAGCGCCGCGGGCGCAACTTGCCCCGGCTGAGGAGTAACCCGGGCCCGAGCGCTCCGGCCTAGACCGGCACGATCACGCGCAGGCGGAACCCGCCATCAGGCCGGGGGCCCGCTTCGACGTGGCCGTTTCCGCGCGAAGCCCGCTCGGCCAGGCCGGCGAGCCCGCTGCCACCGCCGTCGCGCCGGTCGTCGCCGCTCCCGTCATCGACCACCTCGACGGCGGCGCCGTCGACGCCGGCCCGGACCCGGATCTCGCATCGCCGCGCGCCGCTGTGGCGGATCACGTTCGTCGTCCCCTCTCGTACCGCCCACGCGAGGATCGCCTCCGTCTCCGGCCCCAGCGCGACCTGGGTTTGCTCGATCGTCGCCTCGATCCCCGCCGCCGAGAGCGCCTTGCGCGCACCCGCGAGCTCCTCGCCGAGCGTCCTCCGCCGGTAGCCGGTGACGGTCTCCCGCACCTCCTCGAGCGCCTCTCGGGAGACCTGTCCGATCTCTGCCACCTCGGCAGCGGCCCGATCCGGCTCGTTGGCAAGCAGGCGGCCGGCGAGCTGGCTCTTGAGCGCGATCACGGACAGGCTGTGCCCCAGGAGGTCGTGCAGGTCACGGGCAAAGCGGAGCCGCTCGTCGGCGACGGCCAGACGCGCGATCTCCTCGCGGGCCGCCTCTAGCTGAGTGTTCGTCCGGAGCAGCAGTGAGAAGGCCAGCACGATGAACCCGATCGCGGCCGCGTTGGTCGCCAGCGCGATCGTCTCTGCAACCTCGTAGCCGGCCACTGCACCGGTGATGGCCACGAGTGCCGAGCAGGCCGCGATGCCAAGCAGCGCGCGCTGCGCGCGCAGCCGAAAGCCGCACGCCGCGGCGACATAGATGAAGAGGGTTGCCCACGGTGCGGTGTTGTCGAGCGCGAGAGCAAGCGCGATGGCGAAGAGCGTCGCCAGCCCCAACCAAAGCCACTGTGCGACTTGCTGACCGGATGACAGCATCAGGAGCAGGTAAACGGCGACGAAAGCGGCCACGCCGGCGAGCACCAGCGCGAGGTGAGTGGCGCCGGGTGGGGAGCCGAGCAGATCGGCGAGGGGAAAGGCGAGGAACAGGAGAAATGCAAACAGAGCGGCGTTGGCGCTCCTCTCGATCCACCGTCCCTGTTCGTCCACGGCTACATCCTGCCTCAGCCGCGCAGGTGCTCCCGCTGCAGATACCGCACGCCCGCGACGACTCCGACGGCGCCCCAGAGGGCTAGCACGACGAGGTCCTCGGCGACAATGGCCGACCCGTGCGTGCGCGGGTCGAAGGCGACCTGCAGCGCGTTGGCGAGGTGCTGGACGGGAAAGACCTGCGCGAGTCGGTCCAGCCAGTCCGGGGTGCCGCCGAAATCGCCCCAAACTCCGGAGAAGAACGTCAGCGGCAGGATCGCCAGGTTCGCGACAGCCGGCGCTGCGTCGGCGTTCGGGATGAGGCGGTTGATGCCAATTCCGAGCGCACTGAAGCACGCCGTGCCGACCACCAGCGCCGACAGCAGCCCGGGCAGCGTCTCGACCCGCACGTGGATGCCGTAAGCGAGGTGCGCGACGCCGAGCGTCACGGCCATCAGCTCGGCGGCGGTCACGACGGCGGAGCCGATTCGCCCCGCCAGAAACGCCCAGCCCGGCAGGGGCGTGCCGCGCATGCGCTTGAGAACACCGCTCTCGCGGGAAGCTGCCAGCTCGACCGCGAGGTTCGTGAACGTCGCCATGATCACTCCGTAGGCGAGCAGGCCGGGGACGACGAACGCGCCTGCGTCGATCCCGCCGCGCGAGTCGAGCGTCTGGTTGTCGTTCAGGCTCGCGAAAATGACAAGGAATACGAGCGGGAGCAGGAAGACGAAGAACGCCCGAGTTCGGTTGCGCCAGAACGACCGCTGCTCGTAGAGGAGCTGGCGCCCGGCGAGCGCGAGGTCGCCCATGAGACGTCGCTCAGGTGCGAGTCCCAGCTCGAGGGTGGTCGACGTCATCGTGCGATTGCCTCCTGGGCGCCGTCGGTCAGGCGCAGGTAGATGTCCTCCAAGCTCGGCTGAGCGACGGTGAAGCCGCGCAACTCCAGGCCGCGCTCGAGCGCCCAGCCGGTGACGCGGTTCGAGGTGGCGACGCCGTCGGGCGCGACGAGGAGCACCTCGCTCCCCGCCAGTGAGGCTTTCGCGTCCAGCCCGGGGAGATCGGCGAGCCCGATGCCGTCGGGCAGCGTAAAGCGGATCTCGGTCGGCGCCTCGTGGCGTCCGCCGATCTCCGCGGGCGTGCCCGCCGCGATGATCTCGCCCGCTCGGAGGACCGCGATCCGGTCGGCCAGGACCTGCGCCTCGTCCATGAGATGTGTGGTCAGGACGACCGTCTTCCCCAGCGCGCGCAGGTTGCGGATCGTCGACCAGGCCTGCCGCCGGGCGGAGGGGTCGAAACCGGTCGTCGGCTCGTCGAGGAAAAGGACGTCGGGGTCGCCGACCAGCGCGAGTGCGAGGTCGAGCCGCCGTCGCTGGCCGCCCGAGAGGCCGTGGGCGCGGACATCGCGCTTTTCCTCGAGCTCGACCAGCTCGACCAGCTCGTCGACGGCCCGTCGTTTCGGGTAATAGCGCCCGTACATCTCGAGCAGCTCCGCGACTGAGAGGTCGGGCTGGATCCCGCACTGCTGGAGGACGATGCCGACGCGCTCGCGCAGTGCGCGCTCGCCGCGCTCGGGGTCGTGCCCGAGCACGGAGACGGTCCCGCCGCTGCGCGAGCGATATCCCTCGAGGATCTCGATTGTCGTTGACTTGCCGGCACCGTTCGGGCCTAGGAGGCAGAAGACCTCTCCCTCGCCGACCTGAAAGCCGACGCCGCGCACGACTTCGTGCTCTGCGTAGCTCTTGCGGAGGTCGTGGACTTCGATCGCTGCCATCGCCGACCCACGCTACGAACCAACCCCGGCACGCGGTAGTGGACGCCGTCACGATTCGACCGTGACATCCGTCAGAAGCGTGGGGGAACCCCTGGTTCCCCCACGAGCCCCCTCCTTGCGGACGGCATCTCGGGTTCCTCGTGGACGGAGCCGGCATAGCACTCGCTGCGGCGGCCGTTTCTTTGTTTGTGAGCCTCCCGCGGGGCAAAGCCCCGCTCCGGCGGCGGATCGAGGTCGCTCACCTGCGTTTCTTTACGGGGTCGGACCCCGTTAAGTAGAGTCGTCCCAGTGGTCTGGCTGATCGTGATCCTCGCCGTTTTGGCAGTGGTGGCCATCGCCCTGGTCGTCCTCTACAACCGGTTCGTCAGGCTGCGGAACCGCGTCGACAACTCATGGGCGCAGATCGAGGTCCAGCTGAAGCGGCGGTGGGACCTGATCCCGAACCTCGTCGAGACCGTCAAGGGCTACGCCGCGCACGAGCGCGAGACCTTCCAGAACGTCACCGAGGCCCGCGCGGCCGCGCAGCAGGCACAGACGCCGGGCGAGGCGGCGCAGGCGGAAGGGCTGCTCAGTCAGGCGCTCGGACGCCTCTTCGCCGTGGCCGAGGCGTACCCGGAGCTGCAGGCCGACGAGAACTTCCGGCAGCTCCAGAGCGAGGTCGCCGAGACGGAGAACCGGATCGCCGTCTCGCGCCAGGTCTACAACGACACGGTGCTGACCTACAACAATGCGATCCAGACGGTCCCAGGCACCTTCGTCGCAGGCCCGTTCGGCTTCACTGCGCGCGAGTTCTTCGACGTGGAGGACGACGCGCAGCGCGAGGCCCCGCAGGTCAGCTTTACGCCCGGCTCGCCCGCCGAGCTGACGCCTCATGATGCGCCGGTTCGCCGTCGTCGTGGCCGGCCTCACCTTGGCGCTCGCGCTGGCCGGCACTGCGGCTGCCCGCTCGTTCTCGCTCGTCCGGAGCGACGTACGCGTCGAGATCGGGACGCCCGGCAATCCGCCGGGCGCCGTCAGCGTGGAGGAGCAGCATCACGGTCGCGTTCTCGGGCGCGTACACGTTCGGCTTTCGCGACATCCCGCTCCGGGATGGAGAGACGATCGACGGAATCGCGGTCTTCGAAGACGGTCGCGCGTACGATCCCGGCGCCCCGACCGAACTGGAGCCGGGTGGCCCGCCGCGCACCTTCGGCACCGAGCCGCGCGGGAACGGGGTGCGCATCGTCTGGCGGTTCCAGGCCGCTGACGAGTCGCGGACGTTCTCGCTGCGCTACGGCATCCGCGGGCTCGCCGTCGCGTACGACGACGTCGTCGACGTCAACCTGAAGGTCTGGGGAGACGAGTGGGAGCAGCCGCTCGGCCAGCTCACGGCGACGATGACCGGCCCCGCGAACGTCGTGCGAGCCTGGGGACACCCCGTCTGGGTCCGCGGCGACGTCACGCTCGAGGGCGAGCGGTCGCTGCTCCGCGCCGTCGCCGTTCCGGCGCGGCAGTTCGTGGAGCTGCGCACCCTGTACCCCCGCGACGCCTTCCCGTCGACGGCGGGGATGCGGCGTCGTCGAGGGCGACGGGCTGGCGAGGATCATCGCCGAGGAGCAGGCGGACGCGGACGCCTACGAGCGCGACCACGAACGGATCCAGGATGCGCTCCGCCGCCCGTGGCGGACCGGACTCGCCCTCCTTGGCGCTCGGGACGATGCCGGCGTTCCTCCTGGCCGGCTTCGTCTTCTGGCGCTTCGGGCGCGAGATGCGCACCGGCTACGACCGGGAGTACGAGCAGGAGCCGCCGACGGAGACCGAGCCGGCGCTCGTGCCGGTGCTGCTCCGGCAGGGCGGCGACGCCGGCTCGTTCGAGTTCACCGCGACGCTGTTCGACCTCGTGCGCCGCGGCTTCTATCGATCCGCCCCGACGACGACGGAGCGCTCAGATCTGGGGCGGGCTGCGCACGGAGCTCGTCAACGACCTCGAGCTGACCGCCGGCGACCAGACACAGCCGCTCACGCCGTGGGAGCGCGACGTCGCCGACGTCGTCGACTCGGTGCTCGACGGCGGCTCCGAGAGGCTTTCCCGCTTCCGTGAGGAGATCGAGGACGAGCGGGCGGAGATGTCCGAGCGCTTCACGGCCTTCAAGGACAACGTCGAGGCGGAGGTGGGCAGCCGAGCGCTGGTTCGTCTCTCTGGGCGCGATCCCGCTCTGGGTCGGCCTGGTCGCGTTCGCCGCGCTGGGCGCGCTGCTCGCGTATCTCGCGATCGACGGCTGGCGCTCCGTGTACCCGCGCTGGGGCGACGCCGTCCTGCTCGCCCTCGCCATCTGCGCGTTCCTCAACGCGGCGATGCTGGCGGTCGCGCTGACCCGGCGGAAGCTCTGGCGGCGCCGACACGCGCGAGGCGGAGGCCGAGGCGGAGCGCTGGGAGGCGTTTCGCCGCTACCTGACGGACTTCCCGCGGCTTCAGGAGGCGCCGCCCGCCTCGCTCGCGCTGTGGGAGCGCTTCCTCGTCTACGGGATCGCCTTCGGCATCGCCGACCGCGTGCTCCAGGCGGCGCACCTGCACATGCCGGAGGAGCTCGCGACGGCAAGCACGATCTACTGGATCTCGCCCAACGGCGATCTCGGCTCCGGCGCGTCGTCGATGTCGATCGGCGACCTCTCCTCCGGCTTCGGTTCCGCGCTCGCACCTCCGTCCTCGGGCTCGGGAGGCTTTGGAGGCGGCTTCTCCGGCGGCGGAGGAGGCGGCGGAGGCGGAGGAGGCGGCGGCTTCGGCTAAATAGAACTGAGGCAATGGTCGGCAACGAGCTCGAGCGCGGCCGGGCTTCGTACGCGAAGCACGCCTGGCAGGACGCCTTTGAATCGCTGTCACGCGCGGACGAGGCCGATCAGCTGGAGGCGGAAGACCTCGAGCTGCTGGCCAGGGCTGCGTACATGCTCGGTCGCGACAACGACTACATGCGCGCCCTCGAGCGTGCCCATCACGTCTACCTGGACGCCGGCGAGGTACCCAGCGCCGCGCGCTGCACCTGGTGGATTGGGCACAACCTGCTCATGCGCGGCGAGACCGCCCGTGCGAACGGCTGGTTCGGCCGCGGCGACCGGCTGCTCGACCGCGAGGGTCGTGACTGTGTCGAGCGCGGCTATCTCCTGATCCCCGTCGGGCTCCAGGCCGCTGATGCAGCGCGCCGGGTATGCAACGTGGACGGAAGCTGCCGCGATCGGCGAGCGCTACGGCGATCCAGACCTCGTCACGATGGCGCGGATGGGGCAGGGCCACGCGCTGGTGCGGCAGGGTCGGACGGAGGAGGGCTTCCGGCTGGTGGACGAGACGATGGTGGCCGTCACGACGGGCGAGCTGTCGCCGATCGTCGCCGGCATCGTCTACTGCAACACGATCAAATTCTGTCAGGACGCACACGACGTCCGCCGCGCCCGTGAGTGGACCAATGCCCTGACCGAGTGGTGTGACCGTCAGCCCGACATGGTTGCGCACACCGGCGTCTGCCTGGTGCATCGCGCCGAGGTCATGCAGCTCCAGGGCGCCTGGGGAGCCGCTCTGGAAGAGCTGCAGCAAGCCGCTGAGCGCCTGGGCCGAGGCGTGTTGAACCAGCGCCGCGCGGCGAGCGCTCTCTATCGCCAGGGAGAAATCCAGCGCCTGCAAGGGGAGTTCGCGGCTGCCGAGGAGGCTTACCGGGCCGCAAGCCGGCTCGGCTTCGAGCCACAACCGGGATTGGCGCTCTTGCGCTTGACCCAGGGGAACGGCGAAGCGGCCGCCGCCGCGATCGGGCGCGTGGCAGACGAGACGGAAGAGCCACTCGAGCGGGCTGGTCTCCTGCCGGCCTACGTCGAGATCATGCTGGCCGCTGGCGATGTCGAGGAAGCGCGCCACGCCTCCGGCGAGCTCGGCGAAATTTCGGAGACGCACGCAAGTGACCTACTGAGAGCGCTGGCCGCGCAAGCGGGTGGGGCGGTGGCGCTCGCCGAAGACGACGCCGGGGCTGCGCTGGGCCCGCTGCGCCGCGCGCTGAGCATGTGGCAAGACATCGAAGCACCGTACGAGGCGGCGCGCACGCGCGTCCTACTCGGGACGGCCTGTCGCCGGCTGGGCGACGACGACGCGGCAGCGCTCGAGCTGGATGCCGCGCGCACCGCTTTCGTGGAGCTGGGTGCCGGCCCGGACCTGACCCGAGTGGACTCGCTGGTGGCATCCGCTCCGCCGACGAGCGCTCATGGGTTGAGCCCACGCGAGCTGGAAGTGCTCCGCCACGTCGCGGGCGGTAAGACAAACAGGGAGATCGCGACCGAGCTCGTCCTCAGCGAGAGGACCGTCGAGCGGCACGTCAGCAACATCTTCGCCAAGCTCGGCGTTTCGACGCGCGCAGCGGCCACCGCGCACGCCTACGAGCACCAACTCCTCTGAGTGGAACCACCCAATCCGCCGGACGGCGAAAGTTGGGTGGTTTCTCCGAAGTTTGGCCCCTTGGCGCCGATCTAGTGTCGGGCAGGATGAGCGAGGCATATGACGCGATCGTCGTGGGGGCGCGCTGCGCCGGGGCGCCGACGGCGATGCTGCTTGCCCGCGGGGGCCACCGGGTCCTCTTGGTCGACCGGGCGATGTTCCCGAGCGACACGACCTCCACCCATCTCATCCATCCTCCGGGGGTGGCGTCGCTCGGGCGCTGGGGTCTGCTCGACTCCGTCATCGCGACCGGAAGCCCACCGATCGCCACGTATGCGTTCGATTTCGGACCGTTCACGATTTCCGGAGCACAGGGGACGGATGAGACGCCGGTTTCTTACGCACCCAGGCGGACCGTGCTGGACAAGCTGCTCATCGACGCAGCCTCCGATGCGGGAGCAGAGGTTCGTGACCGATTCACGGTCGAGAGCCTCGTCGTGGAGGACGGCCGCGTCGTCGGCATTCGCGGCTACAGCAAGGGCGGCAAGACCGTCACCGAGCTCGCTCAGGTGGTCATCGGAGCCGATGGCCGTTACTCGCTTGTCGCCGACGCAGTCGACGCCGAGGAGTACAACCAGAAGCCGCAGCTGCAAGTGAGCTACTACAGCTACTGGAGCGGCCTGCCGATGAGCGGTCGGTTCGAAACCGCGATCCGCCCCGGTGTGGCTTTCGCGGCGTGGCCCACGAACGACGACCTGACGCTGGTCATTGCCGGCCGCCCGATCGACGAGTTCGAGGCCGTCAGAAAGGACGTCGAAGGAACCTTCCTGGAGACGCTCGAGATCGCTCCAGCGTTTGCCGACCGTGTTCGCGGCGCCAGGCGCGAGGAGCGCTTCGTCGGCCAGGCGGTAAGGGGCTACTTCCGCAAGCCGTTCGGCCCCGGTTGGGCCCTGGTCGGCGACGCGGGCTACAACAAGGACTTCATCACGGCTCACGGCATCCACGACGCCTTCCGGGACGCCGAGCTGTGCGCCGCGGCGCTCGACGAGACGCTCGCAGGTCGGCGCACCTTCGAGAGCGCGATGCGCGAGTACCAGACGCGTCGAGACGGGCAGGTCCTGCCGATGTACGAGTTCACGGCCGAGCTCGCGACGCTCGCGCCACCGCCTCCTGAGATGCAGCAGCTCCTGAGTGCGGCCAGCGGGAGCCAGGAGGCGATGGACGGGTTCGCGCGCGTCGTCGCCGGAGTGACGTCGCCGGCCGAGTTCTTCTCAGACGAGAACGTCGGGCGCATCCTCGGCGCCGCCGCGTAGGTCGTCAGCCCGGGGTCGCGACAGGCACTGACGCGGGCACGCGGTAGGCAGGCTGGGCTCCGTCGAAGCCCTTGAGCTCGAGCTCCTGGGGCTCGACGGTCAGTCCTCGCTCGGTCAGCCAGGACGACACGCGGCGAAACGCCTCGTCGCTGAGGAGGATCTCGCCGCCGGCCGCGGCCTGCTGCAGCCGGGCGGCAAGGTTCGTGGCCGCACCGAGGACGCTGACGTTCGCCTCGTCGACGGTCCGCGAGACCACGGCCGGGCCGACCGCGATGCCAATCCCGACGGGGAGATCCATCAGCGCCGCCTTGTCCCGGAGCGCCAGCGCCGCCTCGAGGGCGAGGACGGCGTGATCGACGCGGGAGCGGGCAACGTTGAAGGTCGCCATCACGGCGTCGCCGGCGAACTTGTCCACGATCCCGCTCCGCCGGCCGACCTCCGCGGCGGCCCATCGGTGCAAGGTCGTGATGCCGTCGGCGAGCTCCTCCGGCGAGCTCGTCGACGCAAGCGGCGTGTAGCCGCGAACGTCGGCGAACATCGACGTCACCATGCGCTCGCCGGCCGAAATGGCGGCCGGCTCGACGGTGTCCGCCTCTGGCTCTTCGGGGGGCGGCAGGTCTAGACCGAGCCGCAGCGCCGTAGCTTGGGCCTCGTCTCGAATTCGTGCGGCCCCGGTCAGGTGAGCCTCGTGAATGCACGACGCGAGCAGTGAGCGCGCGGCGTCATCGTCCCCCGTTCGGGCGGCCGCGTCGGCGGCCAGCGTACGGGCCTGCCACGTCCAGAGGCGGAGGTCGGAGCCTTCGAGCTCGCGCAGCGCGCGCTCGAGCACCGGCCGGGCCTCGACCGCCTTTCCGGACGCGAGGAGGATCCGGCCTTCGGCGAGCGCGAGCGCCGCCTCGCCCAGCTCGGTAGACGCTCCCTTGGCGCGTTTCATCAAGGCCTCGGCCTCGGCCCCGGCGCCGCCCGCGAGGAGCGCTTCTACCCCGAGCGCCACCGTCTTCGGGAAGATCAGCACTGCATCGGGCGCGGCGACCCTCCGCCCCAGCTCCAACGCCTCGTCGAGACGCTCGTTCGCGAGCGCGACCCGCACGCGGGCGGGCGTGTCGTAGACGATGTCCTGAAGCTCGTCCGCCGGCGAAGGGGGCGGAAGCTCCGCTTGGGCTTCCGACGGGCGGCCGAGCTCGACAAGCGCCTCGGTGGCGGCGAGACGGGCGCGCCACTCGAACTTCGGAGCGCCGAGACTCTCGTGTCGCGCTGCCGCTCGACGCGCCTGCTCGAGCGCCTCCCGCAGGTCGCCCTGCTCGATCAGAGCCCAGCTTTTCGCGATCTCCCCGCCCGCCGTGACCCATGTCTGGAAGACCATTCGCTCCTGCTTCTCGAGAGGCGTGGCGAATCCGCCGGCGACGGCGTGCACGCGGTCCCAGATCTCGTTGTAGAGCGCGTTCGAGGCGATGATCGCGTAGCCCTTGGCGATGGCCTCGTCGAAGCACTGGTCGAGCAACGTGAACTCCCGGGCGGTCCCGTACTGCCCGACCGCGACGAAGCTGCGGGCCCAGAGGCGCTCGAAGTCGGCTCCCGCCTGCTCGGCGATCTCGACGGCGCGCTCCGCTGCCGCGTGGCACTGGGCGTAGTCGAGCGCGAATGCGTGGATCCCTGCGATCCGTAGGTGCGCGAGCGCAAGCTCGGCGGAGGGGCCCTCGCGCTCGAGCGCCTCTCGCGCGCGCTCGTACTGCTCCATCGCGGCGTCGCCCTGGTCGAGCTCCCACTTGCAGCGGCCCAGGTGGATCCGGGCCCGCGCCGCCTCCAGCTCGAGCCCGAGCTCGTCGAGCTGCGCTACACCTTCGCCGAGGAGCTGCTCGGCGGCGGCAGGCTCGCCGTTGTACCAGCGGAGGCTGCCAATCCGGCAGAGCAGCAATGCCCGCTCGCGCGGATCGGAAACGTGCGGCAGGACGCGTTCGAGCAGCTCCGCCGCCTCCCTGAACGCGACCGAGCGCTCGGCTTCCTCCGCCGCTTGAAAACAGGCGTCGGCGGCCTCATCGGCCCGTCCGGCCTCCAGGAGATGGCTTGCGACGGCCATGGCGCTTCCGCCTGAAGCCTGGAGCGCATCCGCGGCGCGGGAATGGATCCGCTGCCGCTTTGGCAAGACCGTGTCGCTTGCGATCGCCTCCTGGGTGAGGGCGTGCCGCCAGCTGTAGCGATCGCTCGTCTCGGCGTCCTCTTCGAGGAGCTGCTGCGCGACGGCGGCCTCGAGTGCCGCGAGCACGGCTCCCTCGTCGGCGTCCGACACCTTGGCCAGCAGGTCGTAGTCGAACGAGCGGCCGAGGACCGCCGCCGCTCGCAACACCTCGACGTGCACGGCGTCGAGCCGTCCGAGGCGGAGCAGCACCGCCTCGCGCACCGTCTCGGGCATCCGAAGCGATTCGAGCGGGCCTCGCTCCCAACCCGTGGCGGAGCGAACGATCTCCCGGCGATCGATTGCCTCCCTCAGCAGCTCCTCGAGCACGAACGGATTACCCTCGGACCGAGCGTGGACGAGCTCGGCGAGCTCGGCGCTGACGTCCTCGGCATCCAGGATCGCAGCGATCATCTCCGCCACTTGCTCGGGCGTCATCGCATCGACCGAGACCGTCTCGGCCAGCCCCGCCCGCTGCCAGACCTGAACGGTGCGTGTCAGTGGATGGGTCCGGTCGAGCTCGTCGCTTCGATAGGTGGCGAGCAGCATCACACGGCTTCTCACGAGCCGCCGTGCGGCGTAGTCGAGCAGGTGTCGCGTCGAGCTGTCGGCCCAGTGGACGTCGTCGAGCACGAGCAGCAGCCCACGCTCACGAGCCCACTGCTCGAGCAGCGTGACGACCGACTCGAACATGCGCAGCTTCGCCTGTGCCGGGTCGCCTGCCGGCGTGGCCGAAGCGCCGTTCCCGAGCTGCGGAAACAGCTGCGCCAGCTCCGCTGTCATCGGGCCGAGGCCGGCCCTCACCTCGGCGAGATCCTGCGCACCGAGCTCATTCCCGATCGCTTCTACGAACGGCAGGTAGGGAAGCGAGAGCTCAACCTCGGAGCAGCTCCCCCACAGCACGCCGCAGCCCAGCTTGCGGGCGCGCCGTGCGAGCTCGTTGGCGAGGCGCGTCTTGCCGATTCCCGCTTCGCCGGCGACGAGGACGAAGCTTCCGTCGCCTCGATTGGCGGAGAGGAGCGCGTCCTCGAGCTGCGACAGCTCCTCCTGGCGACCGACGAGTACCGGCGAGGAAACACGCTGGAGCATTCAACGATTGTCGCAAGCGGGCGTCGGGCTGCGAGCGCGTTAGCCTGTCGACATCGCCGTGATCCGCCCGTACCAAGCGTCCGACCGGTCGTGGGCAGAGCCGATGATGGAAGAAGAGTTCGGCGGCGTTTTGCAGGCCCGGCGCGGCGAGCTGGTCGACGTTCTCGCCCTGCCCGGGTTCGTGGCGGAGGAAAGCGGCCGGCCGATGGGGCTCTTGACGTACCGGCGCGAGAACGACGAATGCGAGCTCGCGTTCATCGCGTCGCTGGAACAGCACCGAGGGATAGGAACCGAGCTCTGGCCGCACTGCGGCGGAATGTCGCCGACTGCGCGCGGATTTGGCTGATCACGACGAACGACAACCTCGAGGCGCTCCGTTTCTACCAGCGGCGCGGCTTCGTCCTCGCAGATCTTCGTCCTGGGGCCATGGATGATGCCCGGCGGCGCCTGAAGCCCCGGATCTCAACTACCGGAAGCTTCGGCATTCCAGTTCGGGACGAAATCGAGCTCGAGCTTCGTTTACGCCCGCCGCGCGACAAGCTCAGCGGATCGTGACGGGCGTGCCGATCGGCATCAATCGCCCGAGCTCGAGGATGTCTGCGTTCCGCATCCGAATGCACCCGTGGGAGACGCGGCCGGGAAGGAGCTCGGGCTGGTTTGTCCCATGGATCCCGACGAAGCCGCCGTCTGGCCAGTCCGTCAGTACGGCCGATCGCGCGCTCGTGCCGAAGGCGAGCGGGCCATAGAACGGGCTCTCGTAACTCGTCAAGCGATTCCGAATGTAGAACTCTCCTCTCGGCGTCGGCCACGCTGGCTCGCCGACGCCGATCCTCGCCTGGAAGATCGGACCGCGATCCCGGTGGAGCGTCGCGGTCAGTTGGTCGAGGTCGACCACGAGGCGTGTGCGGACCACGCTGTAACCGCCGAGCGCCGCGCGCGGGATCCACCCGGTCCGATGGTTCGGGAGGACCGGGAGGCGAACGTGGAGCCAGAGCCGACCGGAGGCGTCGCGGTCACGCCCGAGGACGACGACGAGGTTCGAAGTGTCCTCCGGCGTTCGAGTCTCGAGCCGCACCACGACGTCCGCAGTCGGGCTCGGCCGCTCGCGCGCGAAGACGGCACGGCGCACCGGTGCCCACGTCGACGTGCTGCCCGCCTCGAGCGGAATGGGGGTCGGCACCTCGAGGGCTGGATCGGGTGAAGCGGGAAGGATCGGCGCCTGGGGTGACGCGCTGGTCCCGGAGGAGCCTCCGACGGCGTCAAAAACCAGCACCGCGAGCCCGGCGACGAGCGCAAGCCCCGCGACGAGCCCGACCCAGGCTCGCGCGTTGAGCGCGCTCAGCCCGTATACCTTGGATTTCGGCGTGCGGCCGTCCTCGGCCGTGCGGCGATGAAACGGGTCGAGGCGACGATCCGGCGGACCTCGAACTCCTTCTTTCCCTCGTCGAAGGCCCTGCCTGCCGGCGTGAAGCCGGCGAGGTAGCGCATCCAGGCCGCGTGGCGGGCCTCGACAGCGTGGATCGCCACTGCCGCCGCGAGGAGAGCCGGCGAGTCCACTCGCGTCGCCTGGCCCTTGTACGCGGCCGCTCCGAGATCCTCGAAGGCGACCGCGGTCCTCAGGAACTTCACCTGATCCTCGGTTACGCCTCGGAAGTCAAACGAGGGGCGTTTCACAGCCTTCCGTCCGAGCACGTTCCTCAGCGCGGTCACGTGAGCTCGCTCGACCGCGCCCAGCTGGCGCGGGACGCGGGCGAGCTCGCTTCCTATGGAGCGGAGGCGCTCAGTCTCCGTGTAGAAGGCGGCCTGCAAGTACTCGAGCGTGAGCGCGAAGTTGAGGATCGCGGTGTCGGAGGGCGAGGCGGCGCTCGCCCGCGCGGGCGCGGCAAGCGCTCCGAGCAGCGCCGCGCTCCCGACGAATGCCTTGCCGAGAAAGGAGGCCCGCGAGCTGACGCCGTCGAGCGCCTCCCGAATCGCGCCGTCCCGGTCGAGGTGGTCGAGCGTGAGGTCAGAGGTGAGCTGGTTTCGCATCCGCTAGTCCGACTTCAGGAACTTCGTCTTGTTGACGGCAGCAATGACCGCTGCGGCGGTCTTCGGAGCCTCGACCGCGTCGGGAGCGGGATTCTTGTCGGCGATCGCGCGGATCCAGCCGGCGTGGCGAGCCTCGACCGAGACGATCTTGGCGGCGGCTCTCGAGGGCGCCCGTAGTGAGGTTGGCGGCCTGACCGTTGTACGCGGCCACCATCAGGTCCTGGAGCGCCACGGCGGCCGCGGTGAAGGCGGCCGGGTCCTGCGTCGCGTTCCCGAAGTCGAACGTCGGCCGCTTCCGGGCTTTGTTGCCGAGCGCGTCGCGCAGGAAGGCGACGTGCGCGCGTTCGTGACCTCGAACGATCTCGGTGAACTCGAGCAGCTCGCCCGTGAGCTTGCCGCTGACGGACGCCTCGGTGAAGAAGGCCGATTCCATGTACTCGCACAGGAGCGCGAGGTTGAAGATCTCCGCATCCTGCGCCGGCGAAGGAGCGGATTCCGCGGGCCTCGGGAGCCCGCCGACGACGACGCCGCCGGCGAGGACAGCACCGCCGGCGGTGAGGGCGCGCTTGAAGAGCTTCGCCCTCGACTCGCCCGCGGACATCGCCGCGGGGTCGAACACGTCTGGCCGCAGAACATCTGACATCAAAAAAGACGTCGTTCAAGACGTCTTGGTGGTGAAGCTACCCACGAGCTCACCCGGCGAACCATCCGGGTCGATTGACACGCGGCGGCAGATCGTTTAGGACGTCGCTAGTGGCATTCGAGGTGCCGGCTCGCGGCCGGCGCGGATCTGGGGAGGCCTCGTGCGGCACTTGGCTCGACCGTTCCTGAGGGCAGTTCTGCTTCTCTCCTGCACGGTCGCGCTCGTTTTTGGAGCAGGCCCCGCGTCCGCCGCAGCTCCGGCGACTGAGCCGTCGCCGACGGAGCTCTGGGAGGAGTACCCGCTCGAACCGCTGGCAGGGCAGGCGCCGAAGCAAAGGGACCTGAGCATCCCGCCGGCCGCCGTATCGAAACCGTCCTCCTCGGACCGGATGCTTCTCATCGCTGGGGTCGCGCTTGTCGTCCTCATCCTCAGCGACACCGTCTTTCTGACGCTGTCGTCTCGGCTGGTGCGGTGAGCGCGCGCGGCTAGCTGGCCTGGTAGGGGTCGCTCAACCGGGTAGGGGAATCTTCAGCGTGAGGTCGACGCCGAGCTTGTTCGGGTCGGGGCCGATCACCTTCTTTTGTAGGTATCGGCTATCGGGCTCTCCTCTCTCGAGTGACTAGACGATCTTGATCTTCTCGATCCCCGGCTCGGGGTCGGGGAGCTTCGGATCCATCTGCTCGAGCGCATCGACGAGCAGCGTGGCGACGGCAAGGCTCTTGACCCAGTTGCGGTCGGCTGGGACGACGTGCCAGGGCGCCCAGCGCTTGGACGTGGCCGTGATCGCCTCGTCGTACGCAGCCACGTACTGATCGAACTGCTCCCGAGTCTCGAGGTCGGACTTCCGGAACTTCCACCGTTTCTCTGGGTCGTCGAGGCGCTCCTGGAGGCGCTGCGCCTGCTCTTCCTTGGAGACGTTGAGGAAGACCTTGACGATCGTCGTGCCCTCGTCCACGAGCGTTCGCTCGAACGCGTTCACGTCCCGCGGACGCCGCTTCCAGACCTTCTCGGGCACGAGGCCGAGCATTCGCACGGTGACGATGTCCTCGTAGTGGGAGCGGTTGAAGATGCCGATCTGGCCGCGCTCCGGCAGCGCCGCGTGGATCCGCCAGAGGAAGTCGTGCGCGAGCTCGGTCGACGTCGGGGCTTTGAACGAGACCGCGCGGCAGCCCTGCGGGTTGACACCGGTGAAGACCTGGCGGATGACACCGTCCTTGCCCGAGGCATCGAGGCCCTGGAGCACCAGGAGGAGGCTGCGCTTCCCCTCGGCGTAGAGCCGCTGCTGCAGGACGGCCAGCCGCTCGACGAGCTCCTTCCGCTTCGCCTTGGCGCTCGCCTTGTCGTGGCCGAAGGTCTCGCGCGTGTCGCGCGTCGACAGTTCCGCGCGAAGGCCGGGCTGAACACGGAGTTGCTCGATCAAGGCCAGAGGACTCTATTACCCGCCTGGAAGGAGGTCGAGGAGGTCGAGCAGCTCGGTGATCGGGACGCGGTCGGCGAGGCTGCGCAACAGGTCGGCGATCGTGGGATTGAGGGCATCGGCCCGCTCGGCCTCGTCGATCGCACGTACGAGCCCTGAACGGGCGAGCTCTTCGAGCTCTTCGTCCGAGACTCCCTGCTCCCGTGCGAAGCGCTCGAACGACTCTCGGCTCGAGAGGGCGAGCACGATCTCCTCCCGCGTGACGTCGAGCTCACAGGCGACGCTGTCGAGCGCCGAAAGGACGATCTGCTCGGCGACCTCCTGGAAACCGCCGGGATCACGCGACTCGCGCGCTCGGCAGGGGTCGGCCGGCTGGGCCGGGGCGTAGGACGCTCCCCCCAGCGCCAGGTAGGCGCCGACGAGCGCCGCCGAGGCAGCTGTCGCCGACGCGATCCACCGCATCAGACGCCCACTTCTCGGCGCTCGAGCAGGATCGGGACCAGGGCGGCGAGACCGAGGAGCGCGGCGACGAGGAACGAGCGCGAGCACGCGTTCGTGGCGGCGCGGTCGAGCTGATCCTGCAGGGCTGAGACGAGATCGGCGTAGGCCGGGTCGTCGCGCTCGCCGACCACCTCGTCGATGTCTGGAACCCGCGCCTCCGCCTTCGCCTCGTCGACTGCGACGAGGATGTCGCGGGCGACGCCGATCTTGTCGAGCGGCGGAATGCGGCTGTCGAGCACGGCCGACGTCCCCGCCGCGAGCACCTCGTCCTCGTTCCGCTCGAGGTCGGTGGTGAAGATCGGCGTGAGCAGGAGCAGGCCGAGCACCACGCCCGCGTGGCGCGCAGCGATCGTCCAGCCGCCGTGAACCGCCTGCGCCGAGCGGCCGGCAAGCGCGCGCTCGGTGAGCGCGAAGAGCGAGAGCCCGAGCCCGGCTCCGATC
This sequence comes from uncultured Actinomycetes bacterium, assembly GCA_963752845.1. Taxonomy (GTDB): domain Bacteria; phylum Actinomycetota; class Thermoleophilia; order Gaiellales; family Gaiellaceae; genus JACDAN01. The sequence goes on from CAVVZV010000001.1 coordinate 56,722, forward strand.
GCGAGCTGCGGTGGAACGGTCCAGGCGGCACCGGCGTGAGGCAGCCAGCCGAGCGCAGCGAGGCCGCCGGAGATCAAGATCACGCCCGAAGCGGCTCGGACCCAGCGCGGCGTGACCGCGTGCGCATAGCGGGCGGCTGCGATCGCCGCCAGCGGCATGATCGTCACGACCGCGCCGGCGGCCAGCGGCTCGAGTCGCCAGCCGTTGATCAGCAGGATCACGAGCAGGAACAGCGCGGCGACCAGCGCTCCCGAGACCAGCATCAGCGCGGCGTTCGCGGCCAGGTGCGGCCGCTCCAGCCGCTGAAGCGGCGCCGCTTCCGCGCGCGTGCCCGGGAGGGCCAGGAGGGCGACCAGGATCAGGGGGACCTGGAGGACGAAGATCGACTCCCACCCGAGCAGCTGCGTGAGGATCCCGCCGACCGCGGGCCCGAACGCCGCGCCGGCGATTCCGGCAAACGCCCAGATGCGTGCGGCCGGAGCATCGGCTCCCATCGTCCGGGCAAGCAGGTCGAGCGCGGCGCACACGACCGCAGCTCCGGCCACTCCCTGGATGCTGCGCGCGGCTACGAGGACGCCGAACGAGGGTGCGACGGCGCAGGCCAGGGAAGCGGCCGCGAACACAATTACTCCGACCGCGAAGACCGGGACCGGACGACGGCGCGAGATAAGTGCAGCGGGGACCGCCGCGAGCGCGAGGGCAAGGTTGAACGAGGTGAGCGCCCAGGCGAGTGTCTCGACTTCGACGTCGTACTGCGCCAGGATCTTCGGCAGCGCGATGGTCACGACCGACGAGTCGGCGAGGACGACGCCGACGGCCAGTCCGAGCAGCGCAGTGCGGGTGCGCGTCGGCGGCGTCAAGTAGCGAGCTTCTTGCCGGGGTTCAGCAATCCCTTCGGATCGAACGCGCGCTTGATCTCTGCGTGAAGCTCGAGGGCTCGTGGCTCCCACTGCCGAGCGAGCTGGCCGCGCTTCATCCAGCCGACCCCGTGCTCGCCCGAGATCGAGCCGCCGAGCCGCACCGCCAGCGCGAAGAGCTCCTCGGCGGCGAGCGCCGCCCGGGCGAGCCCGTCTTCGTCGTCGGCGGCGACGAGGAACGTCGAATGGAGGTTGCCGTCACCGGCGTGGCCCCAGCTGCAAGCTGGCAGCCCGTGACGGGCGCCGATCGCGAGCGTCTCTTCGATCGCTTCGGCGAGACGGTCGAGCGGGACGACGATGTCCTCGCTCACCTTGCCTCCTCGCTGTGCGGTCACGGCGATCGAGACCCCGTCGCGCCAGCGCCAGAGCTCGGCGATCGTGTGCGGCTCGGTCGGTGCGTGGACGGCGACCGCCCCTTCGGCGAGGACGTCGACGAGCTCGGTCCGCAAGCGCTCGGCCTCCGCTCGCGACCCGTCGGCCTCGGCGATGACAAGGAAGGCAGCGCCCGGCGGCACTTCGGCGGGGAACGACGATCCGGCCGCCGCCAGTGTCGCCGCGTCGAGGTACTCGAGCGCGGCGACGACGTGGCCGTTCCCGAGCACGCGCTCGATCGCGGCGCAGCCCTCCCGCGTTGCCGCGTAGAACGCGGTGACCGGGAGGGCCGCCTCGGGGGCGGGAAGCAGTCTCAGCCAGGCGGCGGTGACGATTCCGAGCGTCCCTTCCGAGCCGACGAGCAGGCTCTTCAGGTCGTAGCCGGCGACGTCCTTCCGGATCGAGCCCCCGACGCTCACGAGCTCGCCGGGCGGGACGACGGCCTCGAGCCCTGTGACCCACGACCCGGTCGTCCCGTACTTGAACGTGTGGGGCCCACCGGCGTTCGTGGCGATGTTGCCGCCGATCTGCGACTGCTCGGCCGCGCCCGGATCCGGAGGGAAGACGAGACCGTTCTCGCGTGCGAGCCGCCGGACGGTCCCTGTCGTCACCCCCGCCTCGACCCAGATCCTCCACAGCAAGGGCTCGAAAGCGCGGATCCGGGCTAGGCGCTCGAGCCCGAGCACGACGCCGCCGTCGAGCGGGACCGCGCCGCCGGCAAAGCCGGTGCCGCCGCCGCGGGGAACGAGCGGGACGTCGTGCTCGTAGCACCAGGCGAGGACGCGCGCGACCTCGTCGGGGCTGCCGGGAAGGACGACGGCGTCGGCTCGGCCGTGGAAACCGCTTCCCTCAGTTTCGTCGCCGAGGTACGCCGCCGTCCCTTCCAGAACGATGCTCTCGCGCGGGAGGACCGAGCCGAGGTCGCGCTCGAGCGCGGCCGAAGCCACGTTTACACCGCCACCGCCTCGCGCTCCTCGACCGGCGCCCGCTCTCTCAGCAGCCGGATGAACTCGCGCATCCAGGCCGGATGATCGGGCCAGGCGCGCGCCGAGACCATGACGCCGTCGACGACACCCGCACCGTCCACGAACTCGGCCCCGACGGCCTCAACGTCCGGCTGGAGCGCCGGGTAAGCGGCCGTTCGGCGACCTTTGAGCACTCCGGCGCTCGCAAGCGCCAGCGGCGCGTGACAGAGCTGGGCGACGGGCTTCTCCTCGGAGAAGAAGTGCTCGACGATCGGTGCGAAAGCGGGGTCGTTGCGGATGTATTCCGGCGCCCGCCCGCCCGGAATGACAACGGCGGCATACGCGGATGGGTCGACCTCGGAGAAGGCCAGGTCGGCATCCCAGGTGTAGCCGGGCTTCTCCGTGTACGTGTCGTAGCCCTCGACGAAGTCGTGGACGACGAACTGGAGCTTCTTCTTCGACGGCGCCGCGATGTCGACGTCGTACCCCTCCTCGAGCAGGCGCTGATAGGGGTACATCACCTCGAGTGACTCGGCGGCGTCGCCGGTCAGGATGAGCACCTTCGGCATGGCGCTCTCACCTCCCAGAGTCGAATGGCGACAGTTCGACCTGAGTCTACGGCGGAGCCTTGTTCCCCGGCGCCGACGTGCGCTAGGACCCGGAAGACAGATCCGAACGAAGGGGGTTGGGATGTCCAGGATCCTCTACCTGGTACTCGCTGCGGCCGTCTTCGCTCTTCCCGGCAGCGGAGCCGTGGCTGCGGCTCGCACCGCCGGTCACGACGCTCCGGCCATCACGCACGGAGTCGTCGTCGGGGACGTCACTGCGCGTTCCGCCGTGCTCTGGGCGCGGGGGGATCGCGAAGGAACGGTGAAGGTTCACCTCTCCGGCGGACAGACACGACCGCGTCGTGCGTCTGCGGTTTCGCGCCGCGGACGACTACACCGGCCAGGTCGTCCTGACCGGGCTCAAGCCGGACACCACCTATCGCTACAGGCTCGGCTCGACACGGGGCTCGTTCGAGACCGCGCCCGAAGACCACGACACCGCTCGAGTGAGGCTTGCCTTCGGCGGTGACGTCGCCGGCCAGAACGTCTGCCGCGACGCCGGCGAGGGGTTTCCGATCATGGACACGATCCGCAAGGTGCGGCCGGATGTGTTCGTCGGCCTCGGGGACATGATCTACGCCGACAACGCCTGCGACCCCATCGGTCGCTACGGCAACGCCCAGGTGCCGGGCGGCTTCGGACCGGCGACGGATCTCGCGGGCTTCTGGGCGCACTGGCGCTACAACCGCTCGGACGGCGCGTCGCAACGCCTGCTCGCAAGCACCGGCTACGTCGGAGTGTGGGACGACCACGAGGTCGTCAACGACTTCGGCCCGCTGAGCGACACCCGCTCCACGCCCCCGTACACGCCGGGCGTCCACCTGCTTCCGATCGGCCTCGAAGCGTTCATCGACTACACGCCGATCGCGATCGCCCCGAACACGCCGAAACGGCTCTACCGCTCGCTTCGCTGGGGCAAGCACTTGGAGCTCTTCGTGCTCGATACACGGCAGTACCGCGACGCGAACAGCGCCTCGGACAGCTCGGATCGTCCGAAGACGATGCTCGGGCGCGAGCAGCTCACGTGGCTGAAGGAGAGCCTGGCGGCCTCCGACGCGACTTGGAAGGTGATCGTGTCGAGCGTTCCGATGTCGATCCCGACCGGCTTCCCGCCGAGCGGCGGCCGCGACGGCTGGGCCAACTTCGACCAGACCACCGGCTTCGAGCAGGAGCTCCTCGACATCCTCCGCTTCATGGAAAGCGAAGGGATCGAGAACACGGTCTGGATCACGACCGATGTCCACTTCGCAGAGGCATTCCGGTATCGCCCGTTCCCCTCGAACCCCGAGTTCGTCGTGTACGAGCTGGCCACGGGGCCGCTGAACGCGGGCATCTTCCCGCTGCGTGACTTCGACGCGACCCTCAATCCGGAGGTGCTCACGTTCTTCGGTCCGCCCACTGCCGAGGCGGTCACGACCTGGCAGGAGGCGAAGCACTGGCTCAACTTCGGGACGCTCGAGTTCGCGCGAGACGGCGAATTGACCGCCGAGATCGTCAACACGGCCGGTCAGACGCAGTTCTCGATGACGGTGACACCAAGCCGATGAGAATCGCGTGCGTTGGCGGGGGTCCCGCCGGGCTTTACTTCGCGATCCTGATGAAGGAGCGCGACCGAGAGCACGAGATCACCGTGCTCGAGCGGAATCCCGCCGGCGTCACGTACGGCTGGGGAGTCGTGTTCTGGGACGACCTGCTCGACCAGCTGTACGCCAGCGACCCGACGACGGCGAGCAAGATCAGTTCGAATGCCTTTCGCTGGAACGGCCAGATGCTGGCTGTCGAGGGCAAGGATCCCGCTCGTGTGGAAGGGCACGGGTACGGGCTCGGGCGCCACCGCATGCTCGATCTTCTCCGCGAGCGGGCGGTGGCGCTCGGCGTCCATGTCCGCTTCGAGGACGAGTTCGAGGACTCAACGCAGCTCGCTGACGCCGAGCTGATAGTCGCCTGCGACGGCGTCAACAGCCGGCTGCGACAGCTACATGCCACCGACTTCAAGACCGAGGTCCGTACCGGCAGGAACAAGTACATCTGGCTGGGCACGGCCAAGGTCTTCGACACCTTTACGTTCGCGTTCGTCCCGACAGCGGCTGGCTGGATCTGGGCTCACGCCTACGCTTTCGACGACGACACGAGCACGTTCATCGTCGAATGCTCTCCTGAGACGTGGTCGGGGCTTGGTTTCGACGGGCTGGACGAGGACGAGACGCTCGTGCATCTGGAGCAGCTCTTCGAGTCGCACCTGGACGGCCATCGGCTGCGGACCCACGCCCGAGGGGACGGCGCGGCGCCATGGCTCAACTTCCGGACGCTGACCAACGAGACCTGGCACCGCGAGAACATGGTGCTGATGGGCGACGCCGCGCATACGACGCACTTCACGATCGGATCGGGGACAAAGCTGGCCCTCGAGGATGCGATTGCGCTCGCCGCCGAGCTGCACGAAGGACCGGAGCTCGAGACGCCGCTCGGAGCCTACGAACGGAAACGCCAGGCCGCTCTGCGACTCGCGCAGTCCGAGGCGCGCTTCAGCGCCCAGTGGTTCGAGAACGTCCAGCGGTACGTCGACCTCGACCCTCCGCGGTTGTTCACGCTGCTCAGGCTCCGCCGCTCGCCGCTGCTTGCCCGCATCCCGCCGCCGCTCTATTACGGGCTCTACCAGGGGACGCGCAACGTCCCCGGAGTGCGAAAGCTTCGGCGGTGGGCTGCGCCCAGGATCAAGGCGCTTTCCAGCCGCTAGCCGTTAGCCTCGCCCGAGTTTCGGAACGTGGTAGAAGATCCTTCTCGCGGTCGGCGAACGCTTGAGCTGGCGGCGGACCCGGATGCCTTGGGTGAGGCCAGCGACGGCGGCCCGCCCACGAAGCGTCGCGGCAAGGCCGATTCCTTCTTGGATCGGCTCGAAGCGGTCGGCGAACGTTCGCTTGTAAGGGGCGTCTGCCCCGAGGAACTCGACGCGCTCGGCACCTTCGTTTGCGGCCGCCTCGAGCGAGCAGAGCAGCGTCTCGGTTCCCGGCCGGTGCGCAGCGTACGCGGGGTCGAACCCCATCGTGACCCCGTACGCGGTCCGCTCGTACAGGATGTAGATCGCGAACGCGATCGGTATCTGGTCGAGGCGCAAGGTGACCTGACGGGTCAGGTCCTGCTCCGCGAGCCGAAGCAGCGCGGCTCGGCGAAACGCGCTTCCGATCGGCTTACTGAAGCCCGACGTCTCGCGGCGTCCCTTCCACCGGAGAGCATGGACTAGGGCCGCATCTTCAAGCGCAGGTCCAAGCTCATCCGGCGTGCGTGCGAGACAGACGTCGACGACTCCGAGCTCCTCGAGCCGGCGCCGGTGCCGTCGCCGCTCGCTTCGATTCTTCGACGAGAGCTTGTCCTTGTAGATCGCCTCCCAGTCACCCCCGAGGTCGAGCACAGGAGCCTCTTGGCGCTCTATCAACGTGAGAGTGTCCTGCGGCACAGCGGTCTGTAGTCGGCTGTCACAGGGCATGCCGAAAAGGTCCGCGTAGTCGACCCCCGTCATCGTGATGCGCGCAGCGAGCTGCTCCGCGGTGACCCCGTCCTCGCCTGGCGCGAGCAGCAGATCGGCGAGTGCTGCGCCGGTTCCTCCCAGGAACTCCGTCACGCGGAGCCCAAAGCGCCTTGTCCGGCACATCGGCAACGCGCCGACGAGGCGACCACCCCTTTTCGCTACGTGGACGGCGAGCGTCCGCTTCGCACCGTAGTGACTCCACCACTCGAGGAGCCACTCGTGGAGCAGGAACGGGCTCGGCCGCCGCATCGAGCGAACGAGCTCGTCCCAGGAGCCGCCGAGTCGAGCGAAATCTTCTAGTCGCGAGATCGTCTCGGTGCGCACATCGGCGCTCATCGCCCTGGCCGCAGAAAGAGGGTCGAGAACGTCTTGGCACAGATTGCAAGGTCGACGATCACGTTCCGGTGGCGGACGTACCAGAGGTCGTACGAGAGCTTGTCCTTCGCGCCTTCCGCGTCCGAGGCGTAGTCGCGTCGCAGCTGGGCCCAGCCGGTGATGCCCGGCTTGACGAGCAGGCGTCGGGTAAAGAACGGCACGGCCTCTTCGAGCATGGGGATGAACTCCGGCCGCTCGGGCCGAGGCCCGACGATGGACATGTCGCCCTTGAGCACGACCCAGAGCTGTGGCAGCTCGTCGAGGTGGGCTTTCCGAAGCAGCCGCCCGACCCCTGTGACGCGCGGGTCGTTCACCTCGGCGAACGCGGGGCGTCCCGGCGCCTCCGCGTCTCGCCGCATCGTCCGGAACTTGTGGATTCTGAACGGGCGGCCGCCCTCGCCGACGCGGGTTTGGCTGTAGATGATTGGGCCGGGCGTCACGCGGACCAGGCCCGCGATCACGAGCATCAGCGGGGCTGCGAGCAGGAGGCCGAGCGAGGCGCAAAGGACGTCGAAGGTCCGCTTCGCAATCCGTGTGTAGGTCCGTTGCCAGACGTGGAGGATGCTCATGAACCAGCTCGGCGTCAGCCGTTCGATCGGGACTCGGCCGAACGCGTAGTCGAAGAAGTGCGTTAGCCCGACGACCTTGAAGTCGTGGGAGGTGGTCGCGAGCAGCCGGTCGATCGCCCCGGACGAGGCCTCTCCGTCGGCCAGGACGATCAGGTCGGGGCGCTGCTCCTCGACGATTCGGGGGAGTGCGGCCACCGGGCCTACGTGGAACGGGTGATCGGGTCCATCGTCAACCGCCCCGACGACCGTGAACCGCGCGCTGCCCTCGAAGGCGACTGCTTCCGCGACCGCGTCTGCGGATTGGGACGGGCCGACGACGAGCACACGCCGCTTGCCGATGATCCGTTGGACGAAGCCCTCCCAGAGCGTGGACAGCACGAAGACCGAGGCGGCAAGAGCGAGGAGGGTCACTGTCGACATTCCGAGCCCAGGTACCCAGAGGGCCACGGCCGAGACTCCCACGAGCCCCGTCACCGTTCCGACGGCGCACCGGACCGGTGTGCCGAGCGTGAGGTGCACCGCTGCAAACGCGCTGCGCAGGCCGATGAGCCAGACAGCCGCTAGCAGGAACGAGGCGGCGACGGCGGTCCCGGTGGACCCGAACCGGGAGCTCGCGAGCGCGAAGCAGGGCAACCAGACGAGCACGGCTCTCCCTCCGACGGCGAACCACTTCGCTTTGCCCGCCTTGACGGCGGCGACGAGCTTTGCGGCCGCGACGAGCGTGGGGGAAAGCTCGCCTGACCATGAGTAGCCGTGCGGGAGGCCTCCGGTATGGGCTCTCGAGCTCAACAGCAAGAAGGTTCCCCGTCCGGCCCCCGGCGAGTCCAAAAAATGACATGGCTCACGGCTCTCCTTCCGGGGAACCTTCTTGCTGTGGGCTCGACCATGACTGCAGCCGGGCGGCTGACGCTCGACACGATCTCGCGCGCCGACGCGTTCGCGGGGCTCGGCGCTGACTGGGACCGTCTCGTCCGGGCGATGCCGCGGCCGAGCCCGTTCCTCCTGCACGGCTGGCTCCGCGAGTGGTGGCGGCATTACGGCGACGGCGGAACACTCGCCGTGCACGTCGCGTACCGAGACGGAGAATTGGTGGGAGCACTCCCAGTCTGCATCGGAGCACGACGAGGCGTGCGCGTGCTGACGTTTCTCGGGGGGCGGCACTCCGCGCTTGCCGACTTGCTGGTCGCACCAGGCGAAGAGAAGGTCGCCACGGCCATTGCCGAGCAGGCTGCTCGTACCGATCATGACTTCGCTGACCTCTTCGGACTACCAGGGGACAGCCGGCTTGTGGAGGCGTTCGGGGACTCGCGGCTTCGCGTGATCGAGCGGGTGGAATCGCCTGTGCTCGAGATCGACGGGGACTGGGACGACGTTTACCGCGCCAAGATCTCGGCGAAGAAGCGCAGCGAAGATCGCCGCCGCGTTCGGAACCTCGCGAAGGTCGGGGCCGTCGAGGTCGCGGTCGCGCGGACGCGCGACGAGCTCACGAGCGCCCTCGAGGACGTCTTCGCGCTGCACCTACTGCGATGGCGCGACCGGCCGGACGGGTCGGAGCTCGCGACTCCCTTTGGGAGGCGGTTCGTGCGAGCGGCGCTGCACGCGCTCGCCGATCTCGACGTACCCAGAGTCGTCACCATGAAGGTCGACGGCCGCCCGATCGCGTTCAAGCTGTTCTTTGTCCTCGAAGGGCGCGTCTACTTCTACCGATCGGGCTTCGACCCCGCGTTCGGCCGTTTCTCGCCGGGCGTGCTCACAACGCTTGCCGCGATCGAGGCCGGCGCGCGGGAGGGTGCGACGCGGGTCGAGTTCCTCGGCGGCGCCGAGCGGTACAAGCTCGAGTTGGCGGACCGCTTCGATCCGATGTACGAGGGCCTCGGCCTGGAGAGAAGCCTCCGAGGCACGGTTGCCGTCAACGCCAACCTGAGCGTGATCCGCCTGCGGCGCAAGCTGAAGCAATCCCGGGCCCTCCATCACTTCTACATGGACGGCCTCGCGCCGGCTCGACGGCTGGTGGGCAGGATTTCGTGAGTCGTTACGCGTTGAAGGCGGCGGCGACGCGAACACGCTCGGCCGTCTGGTTTCTCCGGACCCAGGGCCGGCCTGAGGGCGTCGGCCTCCGAATCCTCTTCTACCACCGAGTCTCGGACGATCGCGACGAGCTGGCGGTGACCCCGCGCAGCTTTCGTCGGCAGATGGACTACCTCGCATCACAGTCCTACCGCGTGGTCGACGTGCTCACCGCCGTCGAGCTCCTCGACAACGGTGCGGCGTCCTCGAAGACGGTGGGCCTGAGCTTCGACGACGGCTACCTGGACGTCGCGGAGCAGGCGCTACCGATCCTCCAGGAGCGTGGCTTCCGGGCCACCGTGTTCGTCGCGACGGCGGTGACGGGGGGCTGGGCCAGGTTCGGCTGGTATCGACAACAGCCGCCGGTCCTCGGCTGGGAGGAGATCGTGGAGCTCGACCGTGAGGGCACGCTCCGCTTCGAAGCCCACTCGCTGACGCATCCGAATCTCCCCGCCTTGCGAGAAGAGGCGGCGTGGGAGGAGATCGTCGGTTCAAAGGCGGCGCTCGAGGCGTGGCTCGAGCGCCCGGTGGAGGTCTTTGCCTATCCATCCGGCCTCTTCGGTCTCCGCGAGCGCGACTTGGTCGAGGCGGCGGGCTTCCGCGCCGCGGTCACATGCGAGCCGGGCCTGAACACGCGACAGACGGACCGTCTTTCCCTCCGCCGCTGCCAGGTCGACGCGCGCGACAGTCTCCTCGACTTCCTGGCGAAGGTCGGCGGCGGGCACGATTCGCCTCTGCCCTTGCGCGGTGCCTATCGCCGCCGCCGCTACGGCGTGGGAACGGGCAGTCCGCGCCTGGCCAACTCGCGGGAGTAGAGCCCGACGTGCGCCTGCCGGAACGGTTTCAGATCGAAGCGCTCTTCGGCGCGAGCTCGGCCGGCAGCGCCCAGCCGGCGCCGGAGCTCAGGCTTGGCAACGAGAATTTCGAGTGCGGCGGCGAGCTCGTCCGGGTCGCGTGGACGGACGAGCAGACCGGTCTCGCCGTCGAGCACGGCCTCCGGCACGCCGCCCACCCGGGAAGCGACCACCGGCAGTCCGGCCGCCATCGCTTCCACCACCGACACCGGAAAGCCTTCGGATTCGCTGGAAAGGACGAAGACGTCTGCCTGAGCGAGCAACTCCGGAACGTCGCTCCGCTCGCCCGCCAGCTGCACGCGCGACGTCAGGCCCAGCCAGTCGATCTCCTGCTCCAGCTCTCGACGATCGGGCCCGTCACCCACGATCAACGCCTCGAACGAACTCGGTGTGAGGAGGCTGAAAGCGCGGACCAGGGTGATGAAGTCCTTCGGCGCCTTGAGGCGGCCGACGGCAACGATCAGCGGCGTCGTCCGGTCATGCTGCGATTGAGGTGCGGCGGCGACGTCGACTGCGTTCGGGATCACCACGGTCCGCTCTCCGACGCAGGTGTGGGCCTCGAGACCGGCCGCCTGCTCGCCCTCGGAGACGCAGATCGTCGCCGTCGTGAGCGGCCTGACCAGACGGTCGGCCCAGCGGTAGAGCCGCGAGGAGAAGCCCGAGTACGCCAGGAACGCCCAGCCGTGCGCGGTGAACACGCGAATCGGAACGCCGACGAAAGGGGCGGCCAGCCGGGTGAGCACTCCGGCCTTGGAGCTGCTCGCATGGACGATGTCGGGTCGTTCACGGCGCAGCAGGCGCACCAGCTCGATCACGCCGAGGAGATCGCGTACCGGGCTGATCGGGCGGCGGACATGCTCGAGCGGGATGTAGCGGCCCCCCGACGCGATCGCAGCCTCGCGCAGGGGGCCCGCCCCGTGCGCTGCGACGACGACATCGAACCGGTCGGTCAGCGCCGGGAGCAGCGACGCGACGTATGTCTGAGCTCCGCCGACCTCGGCGAGCGTGACCACCAGGACGACCCGCGGACGCCGCGAGCCTGAGGCCGGCCGATGGAGATCAGCCACCAGCTCGGCGCTCGCACTCGGATCGACCCCCCGCGGGCTGCTGCCGTGGTCGGTGGCGCCGCCGTCCTCGTCCTGTTGTTCCTGGCGATCGGCGTCCTCCTCGGCCGTCACCCGCTGCCCCTGCCGATCGTGCTCGGCTTCGGGCTCGGCCTGCTTGGCACGCTCGCGCTGGCCCTCGCCCGCTACGACGCGGCTGTCGCGCTCGGCGTGGTCCTGCTTGCCGCCGTTCGGATCGAGCCTGCGCCCTCCGACCTGGTCTTCGGCGTCCTGATCGCCGTTGCGTTTGCGACCTGGCGGTTCGACCTCCAGCGCGTTCCGTTGAGCGTCGCCCTGCTCGTCAGCGCGTTTCTGGCCCTCAACCTGCTTGCCTCGATCGAAGTGATCGATTCGGCCAGGGCCCTGAACTTCTTCGCGATCACTCTCTACCTGGCGCTGTTCGGGCTCTGGCTGGCCGCCTACGTCAACTCGGTCCGGCGCGCCCGCCTCGTCCTCGTGGCCTATCTCGCCGGCGCCGTCATCTCGGCCGGCCTTGCCTGCCTCGCCCTCATGGCCTCGTTCCCGGGAAGCGAAGCGTTCGTCTCCGGTCCGCGCGCGCAGGGTCTGTTCAAGGACCCCAACGTCTTCGGGCCGTTCCTCGTTCCGGCCGCTCTCGTGCTGATGGAGGAGCTGGTCGCGCCCCGGCTGCTCCGGCTCCGGTTCCTGCCCAAGCTCGCCTTGCTCTCCATCCTCACGATGGGCGTCCTCTTCTCGTTCTCCCGCGCGGCGTGGCTGAACCTGGTGGTCGGCGCGCTGGTGCTGCTCTCCGTGCTCGCGCTCCGGCGCGGCGGAGGACGCCAGGCGATGGCCCTGCTCGTCTGCACGATCGCTGCGTGCGCCGCGACTTTTCGCGGCGGTCGCGGCGACCTCTTCGCTTTCCTTCCTCGAGCAGCGTGCCGGGCTCCAGGTCTACGACACCCAGCGGTTCGGCGCGCAGCTCTCCGGCCTTCAGTTCGCGACCGAGTACCCGCTCGGCGTCGGGCCAGGGCCAGTTCGAACGGGTCTCCAACATCTCGGCGCACAGCACCTACGTTCGCGCGGTCGCCGAGGAGGGAGTGCTCGGGATGCTGGTCCTGCTCGGGCTCATGCTGCTGACCTTCGGCTTCGCCGCGAGGAACGCGGCCGGCGGCTTCGACGCGTACGGCATCGGCTCGGCCGCCCTCTTCGGCGCTTGGTCCGGTCTCCTCGCCAACAGCTTCTTCGTCGACACGCTTCACTGGCGTCACCTGTGGCTGGTGGCCGCTCTGATTTGGGCGGCGACGGCGCTCAGGATTCGCTACCCGGGGAGGTAGAAGTGCGTCGACCCGCGAGCGCCAACGATCGCAAGCCCGAGCGGATCGACCTCGAGCCGGTCCAGAAGCTCACGCATGGCCAGCGCGGTCTCGGGGAGTTTGCCGGTCGGGACGGCAGACGATGAGCACGCCGTCGACCCGCTGAGCGAGCACCTGGCTGTCGACGAGGCCGAGCAGCGGGGGGCCGTCGAGCAGCACGTAGTCGTAGTCCGACTGCCTGACGTCGTCGAAGAAGCTGTCGAGCGCGTCGCTGGAAAGCAGTTGCGCGGGATCGCTCGGGGTGCGCCCGCTCGCGAGCACGTGGAGGAGCCCGGAGCCGCTGCGTGCCGCACTCAACTCGAAGATGCGCTCGCTGCCTCCGTTCCTCCTGCCCGCGAGGACTTCGGCGAGCCCGGGCGTCTGCTCGACGTCGAAGAGCTCGTGCAGCTTGGGCCAGCGCATGTCCGCCGAGACGAGCCACGTCCGCAGACCGGCCTGCGACAAGACGAGGCCGAGCGCGGCTGTGACCTCCGTCTTGCCCTCGCCGTGGAGGGCGCTGGTGACGAGGATGATCCGCTGACTGGTCGGCGGGAGCTTCTTCCGGATCGACGCCTGAAGCGTCTGGTACGCCTCGTACTCGACCGAGCTCACCGTCTGCGGCCGGTGGCCGAGCCCGCGACGAACGTGCGGCACCTCGGTCAGCACGGGAAGCTCGAGCAGGCGGCTGAGCTCCCGCGTGTTGGTGACTCGCGGCTTGAGCTGGGCTCGGGCGAGTACGACCAGTGCGGCGATGAACGCGGCGGCGAAGAACGCGAACAGGCTGTTGCGCAGCGGCTTGGGAGCGTAAGGAGTGGTGGGCGGGCGGGCGGCCTCGGCCAGCTCCAGCTCCGAGCGGTTGGTGGCCGCGACATTGAGGTCGGTCAGCCGCTCGCGGATCGACGCTCGCTCGGTCGCAACCTGCACACCTTGCTTGCCTTCGAGCTCGTTGAGGGCCGACTGCAGCGTCGCTCGGGCGCGGTTCAACCGTCGTCGCTCGGCGGTGCGCTGGTCGGCGACGAACGTGACGGCGACCGCATTCGCGATCCGGGCTGCACGGTTTGCAGAAGCGTCCGTAGCGACGACGTTGATGATGTTCGCCGTCGGATCGACGGAGGAGCTGACCTTGTCTCCGAGCGCCGCGACCGTTGCGCCGGGAACACGCCTTCGCGCTCGGCGCATCGTCTCGCGCGTCTCCAGCAGCGCATTGATCGTGGCGAGGCGGCGCTCGAGCGAGGCCTCGTCACCCGACTGGAGGGGATCGGCAGCATCTCCGACGACGATCTTCGCCGTGGCCCGGTAGGTCTTCGGAAGAGCTGTGGAGACGAGGAAGACCGTGGACGTGAGCAGCAAGATGATGGCGGCGATCAGCAGCTTGCTGCGTCGAAGCGCGTCGAGATACCGCCCAGTCTCGATTGGCTGCTCGGGCGGCAGCGCGCCCGCCGCGCGGCGCACGCGGCCGTCGACGAGATCGGTCATCGCTTTGAAGATACGTTCGAGCGAGGAAAACGAACCCTCATCCTGCTCGCGGCGCTGCTGAGCGCAGTCACCGGATGCACGGACTCGCCGTCGTCGTCGTCGCCGGCGGCCGCCCCGGACACCAGCTCGCTGCTCCATCCGCTTCCTGGGCCCGCATCGGCTGACGAAGCCTTCGCTGCTCGAGGCGCAGGCGGCCGCGCCGCGCAGCCGCGTTGTCGCCGTAACGTTCCGTCTGGACGATCGGCCGCTCGGGTCTGACACGACCCGGCCCTACGCCCTCGACGTGGATCCCGCGCTCCTCCCGGAGGGGACGCACCGGCTCCGGGTCGAGGCCGTCGACAACGAGGGCCGGCGCAGGTCGACGAGCCCGGTCGAAGTAACCGTCGCGCCCGCCGAGTCAGAGATCATCGAGGCCTCGCCGGGACCCTCTTTCGCGAAGGCCCGCGAGGCACTCGAGCGCGGCGGCGTCACCGTGCGACTCGCGCCGGGCCGCTATCGAGGTCGACCAGCTTCGGATCGGAAGCCGCGCGCGCCTCGTCGGCTCGGGTCCGCGAACGGTGATCGCTCCGGTCGGCAGGCGCTACTGGTCACTGGTCGTCGCCAGAGGGACAGGTGTCCGGATCTCGGACCTCACGATCGACGGAGGCCGAGGGCCTGAGATCGAAGACGGCGGTATCGCGATCGCGGTCTTCGACGGTTCTCGTGACGTTCGGCTGCAGCGTCTGCACATCCGGCGGGTCCGGACGCACGGCGTCAACGTCTGGGGCGCCCATTCGAGCGTCTCGATTCAGGACTCCGTGATCGAAGGCGGCGAGAGCGCGCGGGCCGGCGTCTTCACGCTTGGCTCGGACCGCTCGCGCGACACGAGCGTGATCCGCACCCGCCTCCGCGGCTTCCGCTCGTTCGGGATTCTGCTCGGGCAGAAGGAGTTCGGACGCCCGGCCGCGGCGCTCCACGGCGTGGCCCTCGACAACGTCGTCACCGACATTCGGGATCCGGACCGCGACGGCTGCGTCTACGACGCCCAGGAGACGCCCGGCTGCGGGACGAACGAGGGAGGCATCTGGACCGGCGGGGTCGAGGCGGCGATCATCGGAAACACTGTCTTGCGCGCGCGCTGGGACGGCATCGAGACGGTGGGCTCGTCGACGCGGACGACGATCGTCGACAACGAGATCAGGAAGACGCGCACGGGGATCTACCTCGAGCACGCGACGAACCACTCCGTGATCGCCCGCAACCTGATCGTCGACACCGAGGCGGGAATCCAGGTCGAATGGCGGTACGACGGCGTCGGCTCGAGTCACAACACGTTCGTCGCCAACCGCATCGTCGGCGCAGAGGCAGCCGGCCTGTTCGTCGACACCGGTGGGGAGGGGAACAGGATCCTCCGCAACCTCTTCGTCGGCGGAGTGCGGCCCGCGATCACGCTTCAGGGCTCGTCGGAGAACGTCGTCCAGGACAACCTCGGCTGCGGGGGCAAGCTCGGCTCTCTGGTCGGGGCTGAGACTGGACAGCGGGACGACGGCAGCCTGGCGCACCCACGAAGCAACCGCCTGAGGGGAAACCGGAGCGTGGCCTCCTGCTGAAGCCCGATCCAGTCGCCAACGGCTCGGCGATGCTCTTCTGGGCCAGAGCCGCGGGCAATGCGGGGTTCTTCGCCGCCGTGCTGATCCTTGCGCGCTCGCTCGGGCCGACCGGCCGAGGGACGATCGCGTTCATCACGGTCAGCGCGCTCGTGCTTGCCCGGGTCGCAGGGTTCGGCATGGGCGAGGCCACGACCGTCCTCGCCGCCCGGCGAGTAGAGGCTCGCGGTGCTCTCCTCTCGAACCTGATCCTCTTCATGGTGACCAGTGCGCTGGCCCTGGCTGGTCTCGGTTTTGTCTTGCTGCTCTCGCTGGCCGGCGAGCGACCTGCCGGGGTCGACTTGCCCGAGCTCGTGATCCTTGCGGGCGCAGCAGTCGTTATCGCGCTGATCGAGGCGGGAGGCGCATTCCTCGTCGGCTGTGGCCGGCTGCAACGGCTCGCGCTCATCACGGCCACCGCGTACTGGATCTACCCATTCGTCCTCGGCGTCGTCTGGCTGGTCGCCGGCCTCACGGTCACACGCGCGGCGCTTGCCTGGCTCGCGAGCGAGGCGATCATCGCATTCGTGCTCCTCAGGCAGTCGGCACGTGGCGTCGGGCTCGCGCGCCCAAGCCTCGGCCTCCTGTTCGAGTCGATCCATTTCGGTCTTCGAGCCTGGATCGGGAGCCTGGCGCGCCTGCTCAACTTCCGCACTGACCAGATCCTCATGGGCTTTCTCGCATCGGAGGCGGCGCTGGGGATCTATGCCGTCGCCGTCAATACGTCCGAAGTGCTCCTGTACCTGCCGACCGCAACGGCGACCGCGCTTCTCCCCGTCGCAGCTCGAGCGGAGCCTCTGCAGCGGGCGGAGCACACCCTCGGTGCGTTCCGCTCGGTGGCGCTCGTCACCGCCGGCGCGGTCGCTGTCGCCGCCGTGCTCGGTCCATTTCTGCTCCCGGTTGTTTTCGGCTCCGCATTCGACCCCTCGGTCGAGCCCTTCCTGTGGCTGGTTCCGGGCGCTTTCGGCTTTGCCGCCAGCGTGATCTTCTCGAGCGCGCTGATGGCATCCTCGTCGCCTGGGCGCTCCTCTCTTGGCCCGTTCGTCTCGCTGGTGGTGGGCGTCGCTCTCGACTTCGTGCTGATCCCGCGATTCGGCGCGAGCGGAGCAGCCGCCGCAGCGAGCACGGCCTTCATCGCGGGCGGGGCGGTGGCGCTGTTGTCGTACTGGCGGTTGAGTCCGTTCCCTTGGCGCGCGCTCCTGTTGCCGCGCCGCCGCGACCTGCACATGCTGCGAGCGCTGGCGAGCCCGCTCCGGCTTCGTTCTTCCTTCTAGGCCGGGCGGCTAAGCCTTCGCGGACGCGATCTGCCTCAAGACCGCCTTGCCCGCGGGGAGCGTCAACACGCCGGCCACGGCGGCGGCGGCCACACGCCCTCGTCGGGTCGCTGGGACCGCGATGGTCTCCAGTCGTGGGTCCTCGGTCGTGAAGCGGTACTTGTACCCCTCCTCGCCGCCGAGGAAGCGGTATTCAGCGGCTCCCTCCTCGAACGCCTTGCGGATGGACTCGAGCTCGACGAGGAACCCGAGCGAGTAACGGTCCCACGCGGGATCGCGACCGCTCTGGTAGGCGAAGTACGCGTTCTGGAACAGGAAGCCGTACTCGAACGCCGCCGGCGCCCCGTCGACCTCCAGCAGTAGGAGGCGCAGCCAGCCGCGCTCGAGCGCCAGCGCGGCGAATTCGCGCTGGAACGGCTCATGGTCGCCGCAGAACAGGCACCCGGCATGCTCACGAAAACGGCCACGATGAAGGTGCAACGCAGCATCGAGGTCGCGCTCGAGGGTGGCGGAGTCCGCATACCGGTAGCTCACCTCATGCTCACGTTCGA
This sequence comes from uncultured Actinomycetes bacterium, assembly GCA_963752845.1. Classification (GTDB taxonomy): domain Bacteria; phylum Actinomycetota; class Thermoleophilia; order Gaiellales; family Gaiellaceae; genus JACDAN01. The sequence continues at coordinate 74,314 of CAVVZV010000001.1, forward strand.
GCCGGTTTCGGCTGTTGCGCGCGTTCTTGCGGAAGCGCTGGCTCTGCGCGGCGAGGAACGCGTCCCATGAGCCGTCCGGCAAGCGGAGGATGGGGTAGCCGGTGCTGCGAACGGTCCGAGCGCCAAGGACGCGCGCCCAGTCGCGATCGCCGGCCACCCAGTCGCCGATGAAGAGGTCGTGCGGATCAGCGTCGAGGGCGCGCCGAAGGCCCTGTTCCGCCGCCTGGGTCGTCGTGGTGGCAGATCGGGCCGAGGCGATCGCCGTGACCATGGCCGATCAGCCGCAGGATCCGCAGCGGCCGCCGCGACCACACGAACAGAGGGACGATGGCGTCGATCTCGGCCGTCTTCCCCTTGCGAGACCGCGAGGCGGAGCGCCCGTCCGCGACCATAGTGCCGCCACCACAGATCGTTCCACTCCCACGCGGCGAAGACGTTGCCGCTCCCCGCGGCCAGGCGTATCCAGCTCTCGCGAAGGGAGTCGAGGGCGTCGACGACGTCGATTCTCGGCGAGCGTGCTGGATCCAGGGCCCCGGACGCTGCGGTCACGTTCGAGACCGACGCATCAGCCATCTAGAGCCAGGCGGCGATGAGAACGATGATCGCGACGACGCCGGCGATGCCGACGATCACGAAGTTCGCCGCCAGCGCCGCCGTCATCAGGCTGGTCTGGCTGCGTCGCGTGCGGTGCCCGGCGATCGGCTCGGCGGTGAGTCCCTCGGCGCCCGGCGCTTGACTGATCGATTTCTTCGCGCCGGTCGGAGAACCCTCCGTGGTACTGCCACGCCAGCCGACGGCGCTGGCCAGCACATCGGTGATGAACTGGTTGAGGCTGACGCCCTCGCGCTCGGAGGCGCGGGTGAGGTCGGCGTGGAGCGTCCGCGGCATCCGGAGGAGCAGGCGGCCGCTGTGGCTTGTCGCCGATTTCGGCTCCGGAATTTCTCGTCCTTCCTGTAAGCGCGGCGGCGATCCAGCCGGTCATCGCCTCGCGTATGCCGCTCAACGCCTCCTCCGACGTACTGCCTCGGCTCGTGCAGCCGGGAAGCTCCTCGACCGAGGCCGTCCAGGGCTTGCCCTTGTCGTCGCTGTCCCGAACGAGCAGGAGGTGATAGGGAAGACTGGCGTAATGCTCGACGCTGCTCAGTGCACGCTGTCGGGCGCTGCTGCTCATTTCGCGCTTCGCGGCTGCCGGGTGTTGGTAAAGCTCACTCGCCATCGATTGTAGGCCGTAGGAAGGCCAGCAACGTGCCGATTTCTCGCATTAGACGTGGCCTAACTCGACTCGGAGCTTGGTGAGGGCCCGCCGGGTGAGCCGCGAGACGTGAATCTGCGAGATGCCCACTTCACGAGCGATGCGCGATTGGCTCCAGCCCTTGAAGTACCCGAGGTGGAGCAGTTGTCGCTCGCGCTCGTCGAGTACCCGGAAGCTCTGGGCGAGCGCGGCTCGGTCCTCTCCGAGCTCGTAGCCCTTCTCGAGTACGCCGTCCTGGCCGGGCCCGTTCTCGAAATCCTCGATGAGCTCCGTGGCGTGAGCTCGGAACGATGGATCGAGCTCCTGAATGCGGCGGGGGATCCGGACCGGCCATGCTCGATCGCGGAGGTGCCGCTTGATCTCGCCGTCGATCGTCGGGATCGCGAACGTCGCGAGATCAACACCGCGATCGAGCTCGAACCGGTCGATCGCGTTGATCAGCCCGATCGAGCCGACCTGGACGAGATCCTCGAGCTGCTCGCCCCGACCCGACGTGGCGCCGGGCCAGCTTCCGTACGAGCGGGAGGTACTGTCGGATCAGGCGGTCGCGCGCCGCCGTGTCTCCGCGCTCGTGGTACGCCCGTAGCAGCCTTCGTGCCGCGTCGCGGCGCGCCGCAGCCGCCCTCGCAGCGCCGCGGCGCCGGCGTGCGGCGGCCTGCCGCTGCGTCGAAGCGGGCAGTGACCATTCGGTGTGCCGCCCAGCCGTAGCAGTCTTTGTTGCCCACATTTCAACGACCATAGCCTCTCGCCCCCGTCACGGCGATTCTAAACAGTTCTGGAGAAATAGCAAAACATTTATCCAACGTTTGGCATTTCCAGGTTGACGGGGCCGGTCTCGGGGTATCTCTGAATTATCGGTCATCTTGCCCTCCTATGCTCGATCGTCACCGCTCCGACATCGGAGTAGACGCTCGGCGATCGCGAAACTTGCGGCGATGGCCCGTCCTTTCTGGCGTTCGCCGCGGAGCTGGCCACACCAGGCCTCTCTTTCGGCCGGTTCCGCCTGTTCTTGGGCAGGAAGGCGAGTTTCGAGCGGCAGTATTAGGGGCCTACCGGAGCCATCGTCCCGGTTTAAGGGCAGTATCACGCCGGCCGCGACGCTTGGAGACTCGACGGCAGTGCGGCTCAACCAAGCGATCCGTCCCTGCGAGCGCGATACCACCCGCGGTAGATTCCGCAGTATCAAATCCGGCTCGCAATTTCGTCAGATCGTTGGCGTATCGTAGTCTGGAACTGCCTGTGGATCAGGGCGGATATTCATGGTCAGAACTGCTTGACTAACTCAGTCCGCATCGATGCAGCGGAGGGTGTCAATCGCGGCGAATCCTCCCAACGAGTCGAACACGCGACGCGGTTCCGCCCAGAGTCAGCTGAGGCCCGCGACGCCACGCGAGTGATACTCAAGATCGGCTTCGGGCCAAGGATGCGGCGCGACGCGTGCGTTTGACTTACCGCCGCAAATGCACTAGGACGTTGGGTGCGTGCGGACAGGGGGAGACCGCCTCGTGACGGGCCGGGGCCAAGCGGTGCTGCGGCAGCGTTGGACCCTCTGTTGTCTTGCCTGCGTGGGGTCGCTCGCCCTCGCGGCACCGGCGTTCGCGCAGCGGATGCCGGATCCAGCGCCGGCCCCGCCGCCTCAACCTAAGCCCGAGTCACGGACACCGAAGCCGCCACCGGCCCCGCCGGCTGCGCCGACGCAGCCGCAGTCGCCGCCCGTGCGCAGTGCTCCGGTCGAGCCTCCCGCCGCCCCGCCTCCTGCTCCACCGCCTCCATCGCCGCCGTCGTACCAGGTATCACCGCCGCCGGTCTACCAGAGCCCGGTCGCACCTCCGCCGCCCGCCGCCGGCCCCGTCGACAGCACGGCGAGGTCGGGGGCGCACGCTGCCGCCGGCGAGCGTGCGGAAGAGGAAGCAGGCGCCGCAGCGCGAAGAAAAAGACGAGTAGGCGCGTGGCGAGCGTCTCGAGGGCTGCCGCCGGCTCGTCCTCGCCGGACACAACGCTACTGATCGGCGGGCTCGCGCTCGTCCTCCTCGTCCTGGGCAACACCGTCTTCCTGGCGCTGACGACCAGGTTCGTCCGAGTCGGCTAGTTACCCATCCAGGGCTCTACGCCGCCCGGACGGGCACCGGCACGCGCTAAAACGGCCTGGCGAGAGCCTCGCTCGTAGAGACCGACAATCCGGCCGCGGTCGTTGAGGTCGTGGGCTTGGGTGTCCGACGAGGCGAGCGGGTGATCGATCGTGGTGAGCACGCCGTTCTTGTAGAGGAAGCCGTGGCGGACTTGGTTGGCATCCATGTAGAAGCCAACGACGCGGCCACGGTTGTTGATGCCGAAGGGGAAGGTCACCGCGGCGCCGGGCGCGTCGATTCTGGTGTAGTCGCCAGTTTGGCTCCGCAGGTACCCGCGGATCGCGCCGCCGGTATCGGCATAGATGCCCGCGATCTGGCCGCGGTTGTTGATGTCGTACGCGTTGGTCGCAAGGGCGCCAGGGAAGTCGATTGGGGTGTACATCCCCTTCTTGCGCAAGAAACCACGGGCGCCTCCGGCAGCGAAATCGGCGAACGTGCCGACGATCTCGCCGCGGTCGTTGAGGCCCAACGCCTGCGTGGGCGCGCCGGGACGTCGATCGTCTTGAAGACGCCTTTCTCGAGCAGGAAGCCATGGCATCCACCGCGCGCGTCCTCGTAGAGGCCCAGGATCTGGCCGCGGGCGTTGATCCTGAACGCCACTGTTTTCGAGGCGCCTGGGACGTCGATGGTCTCGTAGCGCCCGCGGTCGAGGAGGAACCCGTGAACGGCAAAGCCGGCGGTGTCATAGCCGCCCACGATCTGACCGCGCTTGTTGATTCCGTAGGGCGCGGTCTCGAGGACGGTGTCCGGGTGGTCGATCGTGGTGAACTTGCCCCGGTTGAGGAGAAAACCGGGGCCGAGCGGGTCCACGGGTTGGTCGACGATGCAGCTCAGGGGCGGCGGTTCCTCGGCCGAAGCCGAGGATGCCGACCCTGCTAGGGCGAGCGCCGCGATGAGGAGGGCAATAGCGAGGCCAGTGATCTTCGTCGTGCTCGCTGGCATGCCAGTGGTTCGCGACGAGCGGGAAGGTCGGTTCGAGACAGACATCACATGCGAGAGGAGAGTCGGCTTGTTAGCGCCGCGGCGCCTTGGCCACGACAACAAACGTGCTGCTTCCGACCAGACGCCCGTAGTTAGCGGCTTTGATCCGGCCGAATCCCGGCCATACGAACCAGCGATAGACGCCGGGCCTCAGTCTGTAGCGCCGACCCTTGTAGATCCACGCTCTGCGCATTTGGAAACTCGGACGCAAGGTCCAAACGCTCAGCACCTTGCGCCCGCGGATCAGTTGCAGGTTGTAGTAGCTGGCTTTCTTGACCGGTGTCCAAGCGAGCGTTGGCGGCGAGGTGACGTGCGCGCCCGGAGCAGGATTCAGCAGGGCGCCCCTGGCGACGATCGTCGATCGTGTGGTCAGATCGGTTCGCTGCCTGGTCGAACCCGGTCACCCGGTACTCGTACTTGCGACCGACGACGAGGCCGGTGTCGCGGAACCCTGTCTCCGATCCGCGGTAGACGACCGTCTCGCCTTGGCCGTTCCGGCCTGGCGCCCGAAGGACCTCGACGACCAGCGTGTCGGCCGACTTCCGCCACGAGAGCTGTGCACTGCGCTTTCCGAGCTTCGCATTCACCGCGAACAGGCTCGGAGCCGTCGCGTCGTACCTAAACGCGAGCACGCGCCGCTTGCAGCGTTGCCGGCGTTGTCGGTGCACGAGCCGGCGACCAGCGCCTGCGCGTTGTCAGGGCCGCCATAGTAGCTCGAGGAGCAGCCCGCGACTCCCGACATTGCGTCCGTGCCCGAGTATGCGACGGTAAGCGGCCGGTTGTACCAGCCGTTTGCGTCAGGCGTCCGTTCGGGAGCCGTGCTGACCCGGAGGCGCGGTCTTGTCGAGCTTGATCGTGACGCTCTTCGTTGGTCCTCCTCAGCGCCGTTGGTCCAGGCAGTAGCAGGTGATCTTGGTGCCGGGCGTATCAACCGTCAGCGTCATGCGTATCGCAACCCGTGCGAGTCCGTCTCGCCCGTGACCGTCCAGTTGACCGTTACATTGCTGCGGTACCAGCCGTTCGAACCGAGCGTCCCTGTGAGTCGTCACGGTGATGTCCAGGCGGCGGGAAGGCCCGACGCACCCGGAGCGACGACAGCAGCATCGCCGCCAGAGCGCCCATGAAAACAAGTCGGCGGAAAACCCGCCGACCTGCTCCGCCGCAGCAACTTAGGGTTCCCGCCCACGGACGCCGCCCCCTGTCGCCAGCCCCTCACCTCGGAGCTACTACTCGCTCGAAGCTACTACTCCTTTACAGGCGTGTCAACGCGCCACGAGGGGCGGGCTTCAGCCCGCCCCTCGTCGGCTGAGCCGCTAGTTGTCGACCCAGTAGGTCGCCGACGCGAGCATCGGCCACTCGCGTTCGGGATCTGCTCGATAGAGAGGGTTCATCGCGAACGACACGACACGCGCCGAACCGGCTGTGTTGGTGCCGTGAGCGACGACCGCCGAGCCCGGGGCGCCCGCAGCCGTCCAGTCGAACGGCGCGAGGCCCGAGAGGAAGAAGCCGGTCAACGGCAGCGAGCCGTCGGCCGTCATCGTCCCGGGTATCGACGTGAACCAGGTGGGCGGGTCGACGATCGCCGTGTCGGTCGCCCGGTACGCGCCGGTGATGACGCTGCCGGCTCCGCCCGAGTTGTTCCAGCTGATGATCCCGCTGTAGCCGGAGCCGTCGCCGCTGTTCGCGACCGCGGTCAGTCCGGCGACCTGACCACCGTTCGTCAGGAACCGGCTCCACCGGCGCCGACGCCGATGAAGCCGCCGCCCCGGGCGAAGTGGGCCGTCAGCCTCGCTCGAGCCGTCGGGTTCGCGGCCGACGGCCAGTTGCTCGGGCTGAAGACCAGGTCGTAGCCCGGCAGCGGGTCGGTCGCTGCGTTGTTCAGGCTCGCAACCGTGTACGGATCGGCGACGAACCCGAGGTTCCGCAGCGACCAGACGTTCTGGTCGACTCCCGGCGTCGTGCTTCCGGCCGCCGCCAGCTGGGTGACGATCACGGCGATCCTGGGAACGCGGTCGATCGCCTCTCGTGGCGGCAGGGTGCCCTTGATCGGGTGGAACCAGACACCGGCGTCCTCGCCGGCGTCGTCGAGCTGCCCGGCCGCGCTCGCCGGGAAGATCAGAGGTCCCGGCTCCGGCCGACCCGCCCGACTGAGTCGAGAACGGCGCGGTCGCGAGCTCGGCAGTGAGCCCGCCGTCGATCAGGCTGTTCGCCGACGCGGATAGCAGTCGGCGAGTCAAGCTCGAGCGCGTAGCCGACGGGCTTCGTTGCCCTTGGCCGTGCCACCGTCGAGCCGGTTGGGCCGGCGAATCCGCTCCGTGTCGGGACGGAAGCGGTGACTCGTCGGGCACCGTGATCACGTCTGCACCCCACAGGTAGCCGTGGCTCCACGACGCCGGCGGCGCGTAGAGGATGGAGATGTCCTGCGAGATGTCCTGGCCGATGCCCAGCGCGGTGTCGATCAGGCCGCGCCGGACCTGGTCCATCCGGACGACGTAGGTCCCGCGCTCGAGCGTCTGACCGGCATAGCGGTAGTTCTTCTCGAGCCTCTCGATCTCGGCTCCGTTGAAGAGCAGCCACTCGACCAGGCGGTTCGCCTCCGGGTCGCTGCGCTGGCCGTTACCGAACGGGATCACGTACGCCTGCGGGTACTCGTGCATCCAGTTGTTCGCCACATCGAACGGCGGCGGGCAGCATGCTGGCCGCGGAGCGTCGACCGCCCCACGGCGGTAGAACTCGAGCTCGTCACGGAGCAGGTCCTGCCGGTTCTCGGTGTCGTACAGGAGCGTCGACCAGCTCGTGATCGTACTGCGCCAGCCGTGATCCGAGCCGGCCGACCCTGGCGTTGTCGCTGACGAGTGGCCCGCAAGCCGTCCGCGCGGGGTTCGTGCCCGCGTCGGGCTGCGTCTGGTTGCACATCTCGACCGTCGAGCCGTTCAGCCCGACATGCTGGGCGTACATCGGCGTGTAGAACGGGCCCCAGTCGTCCCAGCTCTCGGCCCACGCAGGCCCGAAGTGGTTGGTGCCGTCCGCGCACAGGCCCGTTACGGGATCCGGGGACTCGCTGCCGTCGGCGCACCAGTCGTTGATCGGACGAGTGACCACGAACCCCTCCGCGCTCATCGCCGCCTCATTCGCATCGATCCTGCGCCTGGTTCCACTTCAGCCAGAGGTCGTACTCGATGCTCGGGTTGTGCGGCTTCGTCGTCGCCTCGATCAGCGTCGGCGTCGTGGTAGCCGTGCAGGTCGAGCAGCTCCGGCGGCTGCCACTCCTGGATCACCGACACGGACGCTTTCGTCTCCGGCTGCGCCTGCGTCAGGAAGTCGCGGTTGAGGTCGAAGCCGTTTCCGTTCTGCCGGAGACCGACGATGCGGCCGTCCGGGTTCTGGATCACATTGAAGAGGACGACGGAGTGATCCAGGATCTGGTCGACTTCGGGATCAGTTCCGGACGGGGTCGTCGCCAGCCGCTCGATCAGCTGCATGACAGCGTCGACGCCCTCGTACTCGTTTCCGTGGATGCCGGCCTGGATCTCCAGTGGCACCTTGACGCGGCCGCCCATCTGGTCGAGCAGTCGCTGCGCCAGGCCAGGACGCGACCTGGACAACGAGCGAAGCACGCGCCAGTTGGCGTAGTCCCGTCGCTGGCTCTGCGTCTCCAGGGCGTTGATGGTGACCAGGTACATGTCGCGGCCGAGCGCGGACTGCCCGATCACCTCGACCTTCATTCGGCCGTTGCTTTGCGCGGCGATCGAGTCGAGCGTGCACCCGACCGCGTAGTACGGGATGTGCGGGAAGCTCCCGGGCGGATCTGCCGGATCGGTCCCGTCGGGTAGCGCCTCAGCGGCGTCCGGCATCGGCGTTCCGCACCAGGGGGGCGCAATCGCAGCTCCCCCTGTGCTCGTCGCCACCAATGGCACGACGAACACGAGCACGAGCAAGAACCACCTAGTCAGTGGTCGGTTCAAGGGCAACACCTCCTAATTCGGGAGCATTTCCCGAACCTGACGGGTCTCAATCCTCGAGGTCGGCGCCTGCCTCGCGAAAGGTCGGCCGCTTGGTCAGGATGAAACGGTGCGCCAGCTCTTCGATGCGATCGAGGTCTTCTTCGAGACCCTCACGACGATCCACTGGGCGCCGCTCGGGCTCGCCGTGCTCTGTCACCTGGGTCGGATCGCTTCGCGCTCGCGAGCCTGGCGGAACGTCATCGCTCGGGCGTACCCCGGGACCAACGTGCCTTGGCGGCAGGTCTTCGGCGGCTACTGCGCAGGCATCGGCGCGAACGCGATCCTGCCGGGCCGCGGCGGTGACCTACTGCGCCTGTACATCGTCAAGCACAGGGTCGAAGGGACGACCTACCCGACGCTGGGCGCGACGCTCATCGTCGACGGCATCTTCGATTTCGTCGCCGCTTCGCTGTTGCTCGGCTGGGCGCTCTGGGAGGGAATCCTCCCGGGCGGCAACGTTCTGCCGAGCCTCCCGGCAATCGACTGGCTCTGGGTGTTCAAGAACCCGTGGCAGTCGGTCGTCATCGCCGGCTTCTTCCTCGCCATCGGCTTGATCGCATTTGGGCTCACGTACCACCACATCACGGGGTTCTGGGAGCGCGTCCGGCAGGGCTTCACGATCCTGCGGACTCCGAGCCGCTACCTCCGGGAGGTCGCGCTTTGGGACGCGGCCGACTGGGCGCTCCGTCTCGTGGCCATCTTTTTCTTCCTGCACGCATTCGGCCTGCCGGCGACCGCCTACAACACGTTCGCCTACCAGGTGGCGGGGAGCCTCTCCACCGCGCTGCCGCTCACTCCGGGAGGGATCGGCACCGAGCAGGCGCTGCTCGTCTACGTGTTCTCAGGCGTCGCCGCTTCGTCGAAGATCCTTGCCTTCAGCGTTGGCGTGAAGCTCGTCACGATCGCCGTCAACGTGACGCTGGGCGCGGCCGCCGTCGCGATCATGCTAGGCACGGTCCGCTGGCGGGACCGGATCGAAGCCGAGCGCGGCCTGTCAGGCTAGAAGCGGAGGCACTCTTGCGGTGCCGCCTTCGAGCGCACTTAACGGGGTCCGACCCCGTAAAGAAGAGGCGCTGTGGCTGGAAGAGCGCCGGCGAGTCCGACGGGCACGCCGGTCTTAACAGGGTCGGACTCCGTAAAGACCCCGTAATGGGGTCCGACCCGGTAAAGGCGGGCGAGCGAGCACGATCCGCCGCCGGAGCCGGGCTTCGCCCGGCGGGAGGCTCACAAACAAAGAAACGACGGACGGAGCGAGTGCTGTGCCGGCTCCGTCCACCACAGAACCCGAGCCCCCGGCCCACGAGGAGGGGGCTCGTGGGGGAACCAGGGGTTCCCCCACGTTAAGACGACGCCATCGTCGGCGGCGGCCGATGCGGCCTCGGCCGCCGCCGGCGACGGCGTCGTCGAGATCGAGCACGGGAGTATCACGCATCGCGCGCCTTGACTGGTACAACAGCTTTCAGTAGCTTGGCCAATGAGCTAGTAGCTACTAACTTTCGTCGCCACTCTTGGGAGGAACCGAGTTGTCAGAGAACGGCAGTCCTGACGGCGCGGTCGTAACCGCGCACGAGATCACCCGCCGCTACGGAGAGGGCGACGCGGCCGTGGACGCTCTCCGCGGCGTCTCGCTCGACGTCGAGCAAGGGAAGCTGACGGCGGTGATGGGGCCGTCCGGCTCCGGGAAGTCCACGCTGATGCACATCCTCGCCGCGCTCGATCGCCCCACTTCCGGGTATGTGACGATCGCCGGGACGCGGCTCGGCGAGCTGAGCGACAAGGAGATCACGAAGATCCGCCGCGAGCACATCGGGTTCGTCTTCCAGTTCTTCAACCTGCTCCCGATGCTGACCGCGGATGAGAACATCGAGCTCCCGCTCTCGCTCGCCGGCGAGAAGCCCGACAAGGCGTTCTTCGCCGACCTCGTGAAGCGAGTCGGCCTCTCCGATCGCCTCTCGCACCGGCCGTCCGAGCTCTCCGGCGGGCAGCAGCAGCGCGTCGCGATCGCCCGGGCGCTCGTCTCGCGGCCCACCGTCGTCTTCGCCGACGAGCCGACGGGAAACCTCGACTCGAAGACAGGCGGCGAGATCCTCGAGCTGCTGCATGAATCGGTCGAGAACTACGGGCAGACGATGGTGATCGTCACGCACGAAGCGCGTGCGGCGGCCGCCGCCGACCGGATCCTCTTTCTCGCCGACGGCCGGATCGTCAAGGACCTCGGCAGCGCCGACGAGGAGCAGATCCTCGAGACGATCCGCGAGGTCACCCTGGCGTGACGCGAGTCGCGCTCCGCGGCCTCGCCGGCCGGAAGTTCAGGGCTGCGCTGACGGCTCTCGCCATCGTGCTCGGCGTGGCGATGGTCAGCGGCACCTTCGTCCTCACCGACACAATCGATAAGGCGTTCGACGCGATCTTCAGCGAGTCGTATGCCAATACGGACGCGGCGATTAGCGGGAAGGCGCCCGACATCTCGTTCGAGGGAGAGAGCGCCGAGGCGCCTTCGGTGCCCGCGAGCTTGCTCGGGCGGGTTCGCCGGCTCGACAGCGTCGAGGCCGCGACAGGCAGCGTCGCCGACGAGACGGCGACGAAGATCCTCAAGCCCGACGGGAAGGCGATCAACACCCAGGGCGCACCCTCCTTCGGGTTCGGGATCGATCCGACGCAGTCGCAGTTCAACCCGCTCAAGCTGGTCGAGGGAACGTGGCCCAGGGCCCCGAACGAGGTCGTGATCGACGCGAGTACCGCCGAGAAGCAGGGCTACCGTGTCGGCGACACCGTCCGGATCGCCACGAACAAGCCGGTGCGGGCCTTTCGGGTCTCCGGAATCGCGCAGTACGGGAACGTCAGCTCGCTCGGGACCGCGACGTTTGCCGTCTTCACGATCCCGACCGCCCAAGAGCTTCTCGACCGGGAGGCGCAGTTCGACGCGATCTCGGTGGCTGCGAAAAGCGGTGTCACCCCCGAGGAGCTGGTCGCCGACATCAAGCCGATCCTCCCGGCGACCGCTCAGGTGAAGACGGGCGTCGAGCAGGCTAACGAGGAAGCCTCCGAGGTGACCGAGTTCACGAACTTCATCCGTTACTTCCTGCTCGCGTTCGGCTTCGTCGCTCTCTTCGTCGGCGCCTTCGTCATCTTCAACACGATGTCGATCACGGTTGCGCAGCGGACGCGCGAGCTCGCGACGCTGCGGACGATCGGCGCCTCGCGAAAGCAAGTCCGCCGAGCGGTGTTGATCGAGGCATTGGTCATCGGGCTGATCGCCTCGATCGTCGGCTTTGTCCTGGGCGTCGGGTTGGCCTACGGCCTGAACTGGCTGTTCAAGCAGTTCGAGCTCGATCTGCCGTCGACCGACATGGTCATCGCGCCGCGGACGGTGATCCTGGCGTTCGTGATCGGAATCTTCGTGACACTGCTCGCCGCCTTCGTCCCCGCGCTCCGGGCGACCAGGATCCCCCCGATCCTCGCCGTCCGCGAGGGCGCCGAGCTGCCGCGCGGCCGGTTCTCCCGCTTCACGCCATACGTCGCGATCGGGATCCTGGTCATTTCGCTGCTGCTCCTGGCTCGCGCGATGTTCACCGACGAGCTCGACATCGCCGACCGTCTGCTCTCGATCGCCTTCGGTGTGCTGCTCCTCTTTATCGGTGTCGCGATGATCTCGTCGAAGCTCGTGCGCCCGCTCGCCGCCGTGGTCGGCGTTCCGGGAGAGAAGCTTGCGGGCGTTTCTGGCTTCCTGGCCCGGCGGAACACGCTGCGCAACCCCGGCCGCACCGCTGCTACGGCCGCCGCGCTGATGATCGGGCTCGCCCTCGTCACGTTCGTGGCCGTGCTCTCGAACGGGTTCAAGGAGTCGAATCGCGGCGCGATCGAGGAGCAGATCAAGGCCGACTTCGTCGTCACCTCGCAGGACGGCTTCACACCATTCGTAGCCAGCGCCGGCGACGCCGCCGCCAAGGCGCCGGGCATCGACGTGGCGACCAGCGTCCGCGCCGAGGTCGGCAAGGTCGCAGGGACCGACAAGTACGTCACGGGGATCGAGCCGGACAAGATCGCCGACGTCTACAACTTCGACTGGGCGGACGGCTCCAACGCTGTCCTCAGCCAACTCGGCGAGCACGGCGCCATCGTCGACAAGGACTTCGCGGAGGATCATCACCTCGAGATCGGCGACCGGTTCCGGCTGCTCTCGGGGTCCGGCCGCGCGACGACCCTCGAAGTGAAGGCGACCTACAACCCGCCGCCGTTCTACCAGCTGCTGGGCTCGGTCAGCATCCTCGAGTCCACGTTCGACGAGCTCTACAACCGCCCGCGCAACCAGTTCACGTTCATCAACGTCCCGGGAGATCCCACCCCCACGGCCGAGAAGCCGATCGAGCAGGCGCTCTCGACCTTCCCGGATGCGAAGGTCCAGACGCGCGAGGCCTGGATCACCGAGCAGGACGAGGAGTTCAACCAGTTCCTGACGATGCTGTACGTGCTCCTGGCGCTGTCCGTGATCATCAGCATCTTCGGGATGATCAACACGCTGGCGCTTGCCGTTTTCGAGCGGACCCGCGAGCTTGGGATGCTGCGGGCGGTCGGGATGACGCGCTGGCAGGCTCGGACGATGATCGCGAGCGAGAGCGTGATCACGGCCCTGATCGGCGCGGCGATCGGCCTACCGCTCGGGATGTTTCTTGCCGCCCTCGTCACGCGCGCGCTCGACCAGTACGAGGTGCGCTACGCGATTCCGCTCGTGTCGCTGATCGTGTTCGCCTTTGTCGCCGTGCTCGTCGGCCTCGTCGCGGCGATCATGCCCGCGCAGCGCGCCGCTCGACTGAACGTGCTCCAAGCGCTCCAGTACGAATAGCCTCCGCTCAGAGCTGATGGAGCAGGACCACTGGGACGAGCTCTTCGACGAGATCTACCTGAGCACGTATTCGTTCAGGCTGGACAACGTTCGACTCGGCCGAGGAGGCTCTGGCGGCTGCCAGGCTCGCCGGCTGCGAACCGCCGGCCGAGATCCTCGACGCTCCCGCCGGTTTCGGCCGGCATTCGGTCCCGCTCGCGCAGGCCGGCTACCGAGTCACAGCCGTCGATCGCTCGCAGGTTCAGCTCGACGAGGGACGGCGGCGTGCCGGCGACGGCGAGTGGCCGCGGTGGGTGCAGGCGGACTTCCGCGAGCTGCCCTTCGAGAACGAGAGCTTCGACGCCGTCCTCTGCCTGTTCTCGTCTCTCGGATACCGCGGCGAGGGAGGCGACCGGCAGATGCTGACCGAGTTTCTGCGCGTGCTCCGACCGGGCGGCGCGCTCGTGATCGAGACCATGCATCGCGATCGGTTGATGGCGATCTTCCAGGAGCGCGGCTGGGAGCCGCTCGAGGGCGACGCGATCGTCGCCGAGGGGCGTCGCTTCGACCACGTCGCCGGCGAGATCGAGACCGATCACATCCTCTTTGCCGACGGCGAGCGCCGCGGCTTCACCTACAAGCTGCGCGTCTACACAGCTACCGAGCTCGTTCGAATGCTCGACGACGTGGGCTACGGCCCGGTCGCATGCTTCGGCGACTACGAAGAAGGCGAGCTGACGCGTGAGACGAGGCTCGTGATCCGGGCGCGTAAGCTCGGCAGATGAGCGAGCTCGCCTCGTACCGCGAGCGGTTCCCGATCCTCGCCGAGACGACCTACCTGATCAGCCATTCGCTCGGCCCGATGCCGCTCGCGGCCAAGCAGGGGCTCGACGCCTACGCGGAGACCTGGATGACCCGCGGCATCCGGGCCTGGGCCGAGGGTTGGTGGGAGATCTCGATCACCACCGGCGATCGGATCGCCCGCCTGATCGGCGCTCCGCCCGGGTCGACCGTGATGCACCAGAACGTGACCGTCGCCTCGGCTGTTGTCCTCTCCTGCTTTCCGTTCACGGACGAGCGGCGGCGAATCGTCTTCGGCGAGCAGGAGTTTCCCTCCGTGCGGTACGTCCACCAGGCGCAAGCCGCCCGCGGCGCCGAGATCGTCGTCCCCGGCGAGGAGGAGCTCGTCGAGGCGATCGACGAGCGCACGCAGCTCGTCCTCCTCAGCCACGTCACCTTCAAGACCGGGCGGATCCAGGAGGTCGAGCCGGTGATCGCGCGAGCCCACGAGGTCGGAGCCCACGTGCTGCTCGATGCCTACCAGTCGGTCGGAACCGTGCCGCTCGACGTCGGCGGGCTCGGCGTCGACTTCGCCGCCGGCGGCAGCGTCAAGTGGCTCTGCGGCGGCCCCGGTGCCGCCTGGCTTTACGTCCGGCCCGATCTCGCCGAGCGGCTCGAGCCGACCCTGGTCGGCTGGCAGGCGCACGCCGACCCGTTCGCCTTCGAGCCCGAGCTGCGCTATGCGTCGGGCGGCGCGCGCTTCCTCACCGGAACGCCCAACGTGCCCGCGTTGTACGCGGCCACCGCGGGCTACGACATCGTCGAGGAGGTCGGTGTGGCGAGGATTCGTGAGCGCTCGCTCGAGCTGACCGAGCGGTTAATCGGGCTGCTCGACGACGCCGGCCACGAGGTGGTCAGCCCGCGGGAGCCCGAACGGCGCGGCGGCACGGTCGTGGTGCGGGTCCCGAACTTCGCCGCCGTCCACGCCGAGCTCGAGCGGCGCGAGATTCTGTGCGACTTCCGTCCGGACGCCGGTCTCCGGCTGGGCCCGCACTTCTTCACGACCGACGACGAGATCGACTTCGCCGTGGCTCAGATCTCCGAGCTCGCGCGGGCCGCCGCGCCCGCGTAAAAACCCTCTACTCGGCCGGCTCGTTCGGGTCCTCGTCGGCCGCGAGCTGAAGCGACCCCTGTCTCGCCTCTTCGAGGTGCCGTTGCTGGATCGGCGTCGCCCACTGGATGACGTCCTGCAGCTCGGCGTTGCCGGCGCGCTCGTTCATCGTCCCGAGCACTTCCCAATGGCCCGCCTCGCCGGCCTCGGCCATCGTCAGGAACTCGAAGCCGTCGAGCCCGTCAGCGTCGGCGCCGAGATAGGTCTGCATCATCTCGGTCGCTTCCTGCTTCGTCTCGCGTGCCTTGTCGAGGATCGCTGTCTTCTTGCCGTCGAAGTTCTCGACGACCGACGTCGCCCGCTTCTCGGTCTCCTTCGCCTCTTCGCGCATGCGCGCGAGTGTCTGCTTGAGCTCCTTGTCCTCGACGAGCTTCTCGATCTTCTCGGTTGCGCCCTGTGCGGCCTGCGCGAGGCCGATCACCTCAGCAACCTTCGTCTCCAGATTCGTCAGTTCCGCCATCTTCAACCCCTCCTCGGTCGTGTTCCGTCCGAGCTGCGTGCCCCGCGTTCACCCGAACGAAACCAGCCGGCGAAGCTGGTCCGCATATTGCGGCGCAGTGGGCTCGTCTTCGTGGCGGAAGTAGCAGTAGACGTGAACGCTGTCCTCGAGCAGCGGGCGGATCCGGTCGGCCCAGGCACGGAGCTCGCCGTCGGCGTACGGCGGCTCTCGCAGCCGGAGGTAGCGGAAGGGTGCCGCCGCGTCGAGGTCGTTCACGCGGACCGCGTTCTGGGGTAGAGCCAACTCGGCTCCGGCCCACGAGTCGTGGCGGAAGTCGAGGGCGACCCGCACCTCGGGGTCGATCGATTCGAGCAGCAGCTTCAGGAAACCCTCGTCGCGAGCGGAGCCGACGAGTACACGGATCGGGCCCAGCCGGTCGCCCAGCAGCTTCGCGCGCTCCTCGAAGGTGCCGACCTCGCTCAGCCGGTGAGCGTTCAGCTTGGGCGCGAAGCGAAAGCCCGGCGGAGTCGCCGCAGCCCACCGCTCGAACTGCTGCTCGGCCGGGAGTCGGTACCCGGTCGTGTTCAGCTCCACGCTCGGGAGGCGCTCGGCGTAGTAGGCCAGGAACTCGGCCGGCTTCACCTCCGGTGGATAGAAGCCCGGCTTCCACGACGGATAGGACCAGCCGGAAGTGCCGACATACAGCCCCGTTACACTCGCCGACGTGTCCGTCACTCCTGAAGTGATAGCCCAGGGCTCGATCCCGGTCCTCGACCACGGCTTCGTCCGCCTGGACGAGGCGATGGCCGACGATCTCTCGGTCGTCAACGGCGCCCGGGTCAGCTTCGCCAAGCACAAGGCGGAGATGGACGACTCCGACGCCGGTCTGATCAGGTTCCTACTGCGTGAGAAGCACGCCTCTCCGTTCGAGCATGCGGTCTTCCGCTTTCACGTCCGCTGCCCGATCTTCGTCGCGCGCGAATGGTTTCGCCACCGCTGGTCGTCTTTCAACGAGTTCAGTCTTCGTTATGCGAAGGCGACGGAGGACTTCTACATTCCGGCGCCCGAAGACGTTCGCACCCAAGTCGGCAAGCCGGGCTCGTACTCGTTCGAGCCGGTCTCGGACGAGGTCGCCGAGACCACCCGCGCGGAGCTGCGGCAGGTCTACGAGGCGGCTTACGCCTCGTACGAGAAGCTCGTCGAGCTCGGGGTTGCCCGCGAGCTGGCACGCGCGGCCCTTCCCGTCGGCGCCTACACCGAGTTCTACTGGACGGTCAACGCGCGGTCGCTGATGAACTTCCTTTCGCTGCGCAACGCCGAGACGGCGCAGCGTGAGATCCGCCGTTACGCCGAAGCGTGCGAGCGATTCCTGGCCGAGCGGATGCCGGTCACGTACGAGGCGTTCGTCGCCGCGGGGCGCACCGCGCCCTAGATTCGGTCGCTCGAGAGTACGCGGGTTTCGCCACGGGTCTGTGCGTCCCAGAGCATGACGGCCCAGCCGTCGAATCGCTTGAGGTCATAGGCCGCGATCATGCGGACGGTCGTCCGGTTGCCGGAGACGTTGAAGGTGCCGCAGGTGACGATCGGCTTGCCCTTCCTCGTCAAAGCGAGGGTGTAGTAATCGCCGTCCGTGAGATGGTCCAGCCCCCACACGGTGAGCACCATCGGCAAGTTCCCTTTCGCGTCTCGAACACCCACGCCGATCGCGCCGTCCCTGTCGCCCTCTCCCTCGAGCTGAACCGTCCGCGCGATCTTGATCCCGGCCGCGGGCCCCTCTTGATCCGAGCCGGGCGAACCAGCGAGGAGGCCGATGAGAAACGCCGCGGCGACGGCGGCGCCGGTGAGGACCAACCGGGGACTCAGCCGGCGCCGAGGGAACAACACGTGTCCCCCTGGCGGCGGCGGCTTCAGGAGCGTCGTGGACAGCTGCGGCGGAGGCTCCGTCGCGACCAGCAGGTCGTGAACCCGCCTCAGGCGAGCCTCCTCCTCCACGTCCTCGACGCCGTCGATTAGCTCGTCGAAGTCAGGCGGTCGGTTCACAACACGTCCTCCAACATCTCGGCGAGGCGAGCGAGCCCGGTGCGAGTTCTGGTCTTGACCGTCCCCAGTGGGACGCCGAGCAAATCGGCGATCTCCGACTGAGAGCGACCGCCCCAGTAGGCGAGCTCGATCACCATGCGCTCGTTCTCCGGGAGCTCGGCGAGCGAGCGGTGGACGCGCCAGGCGACCCAGCCGGACTCGGCGCGGTCGGCAGGCGTTTCCTCGTCCGAATGCTCGTCCGCGCGCTCCACGGGCGGCTCCCGACGCACGCGCCCATTATCGACGATCGCGTTGCGCGCAACGGCGTAGAGCCACGGTGCGCCCGGCCCGCGTTCGGGTCGATAGCTCCGGGCTGCGCGCCAGACCGAGGCGAACGTCTCCTGGACGGCGTCCTCCGCGCGTCCGCGGTCTCCAAGCCGGCGGAGGGCCAACCCAAAGACCGGGCGCGAGTAGCGCCGGTAGAGCGCCTCGAACGCGCTGCGGTCGCCGTTCCCAACCCGGCTGATCAGCTCCCCGTCGCTGACGTCCGATGACACGGGCTGAATGGTTACGGCTGGAGCAGCGCGCGGCAAGCTGGGATTATCCAGCAGGGCCGGTGCCGAAGCAGGCATAGCCCCTGGTTCTACGGAAGCGTGACGCGCCCGGATTGGAGGAGCCGGCCCCCGTCGACCACGAGCGTCGTCCCGGTGACGAAATCCGCACCCGCGAGAAAGAGGACCGCGTCGGCCACATCGTCAGGCGATCCCAGACGCCCGACCAATGTTTCCGCCGCACGCCGCTCAACCTGATCTGGTTCGACCGCCACCGATCCCGGGGCGATCCCGCAGACGCGCACGTGAGGTGCGAGCGCGCGGGCGAACACGCGGGTCAGCATCGCTTGGGCGGCCTTGGCCGCGCAGTGGGCCGCGAACGACGGCCACGCCTGGTACGCGGCCACGTCCTCGATCATCACGACGACGCCTCGCGACTCGCGGAGAAGCGGCGCGGCCGCCTGCGTGACGAAGAAGCTGCCCTTGGCCGTCGCGCCTAGCGCAGCGTCCCAGTCCGGCTCCTGCACGTCCTCGATCGACAGCGGCGCGAAGCCTTCGCCGGCCGCGTTGACGAGCAGGTCGAGCCCGCCGAGGCGCTCGGCCGCCGCTCGCACGACGCTTCGGGCGCCTTCGGCGGTCGCAAGGTCGCCGTCGGCGCGCCCTGCCGGGAACACATCCCACCCCTCGCGCTCGAGCCGCACCGCAATTACCGAGCCGACTCGTCCGGTCCCACCCGTTACCAGCGCCCTCATAACAAAGGGAACTGTAAGGAGTTGTATGAAGTTGATTTGGATTGGCCATTTCCGCGATTCGGGGCGTCAAGCTTCGGGCAATTAGCGCTCATGAAGGGGGGTTCTAGGCACATGAGAAAGGCACTACTGCTTGCCGCCTCGATTCTCGGGCTCGCCGTGGGCGCGGTTGCGTTCGCCGCCGTCACGAGGGTGGTGGCGATCAAACCGAACGGGTTCAGCCCCGTCACACGAACGATTCAGACCGGTGACAGCATCCGCTGGCGGAACGACGACAACGTCAACCACCAGGTCGTCGCCGACAACGGCCACTTCGCGTCCCCGGTCCTGCGGCCGCGACAGTCGTATACCCGGCTGTTCAACACTGCGGGGACGTATAGGTACCGCGACGCGCTCGAGCCGACCGAGCGTGGAACGATCGTCGTCCAGGGTCCACCGCCGTCCGTCTCGATTGCGTCTTCAGCAGGGGCGGTGTTCTACGGCGCCGGCATCCGGCTGACCGGCTTCGTCTCGACGGGTCTGCCGAACCAGAGGGTTGAGATCTGGGAGCGCCCGTACGGCCAGGCGTCGTTTGCGAAGACCGCTGAGCTGATGACGGCGGCCGCCGGCGGCTACGACTGGTCGGATGTACCGACCATCCTGTCCGAGTACCAGGCCAGGTGGGGGAACCGGGCAAGCGCCGTCGTCATGGTCGGCGTTCGCCCGCGGATCACCCTGATCCGTCGGGCCCCGTGGTTCGTCACTTCTGCCAAGGCCCAGACGTCGATGGCCGGGCGCTGGGTCTACGTGCAGCGGCGCTCGGCACTCAACCAGTGGGTGAACGTCAAGAAGGTGCGGCTGGGCAGCTCCGGAGCGAGGCGCTTCAAGCTCGATCTCCGGCCCGGACGCAACATCCTGCGCATCTTCATGACGACCAATCAGGCCGGTACGGGCTACCTCTGGAGCCACAGCCCAACGCTGCTCATTCGCAAGCGATAGGCGGCCAAACGGGAGCCGGCGGAGCGCTATGCTCCGCCGGCTCCGACCGTTCGAAAGGAGTCGCCATGGCCACGCTTGCGTTCAGTCACGAAGAGATCGCGCCGCGCGAGCTGAAGCCGCGCCTCTACGAGCTCGACGGCATCTCGCGCGAGACGGTCGAGGCCCACTACAAGCTCTACCAGGGCTACGTCGCGAAGCGGAACGAGATCCTCGGGAAGCTCGGCGACGTCGATCTTGCGTCCGCGAACCAGGTCTACTCCGAAGTGCGCGCGCTGAAGGTCGACCTCACCTTCGCGATCGGCGGAATCAAGAACCACGAGATCTACTTCGAGCATCTCGGCGGTGACGGTGGAGAGCCCGACGGCGAGATCGGCGAGCTGATCGAGCGCGACTTCGGCTCGGTCGCGAAACTGGAGGACCGACCTCACCGCGACCGGAATGGGCGGGCGCGGGTGGGCCTGGACCGCCTACGACTGGGACGAGGGCCGACTGTTCAACTACCTCGGCGACACGCAGAACACGTATCCGATCTGGAACGCGACGCCGCTGATCGCGCTCGACGTCTACGAGCACGCGTACTTCCTCGACTACCAGACCGACCGGGCGTCCTACATCGAGGCGTTCTTCGCCAACCTCGACTGGACGACGGTCAACGAGTGGGTCACCGGCTACGCGGTTCCGCTTCGCTAGCGGCTTACGCCGCCAACCACTGACGTAGCTCCGTGTGACGCTCGAGCGGCTCGGCGCCGGCCAGCTCGCCGCGGAGCTCGCCGACGGTTCCGTACCGCTCGGCGACGACGTCGTGCGTGTGGATCGTCTCGAGATTCACCTGACGCGAGAACAGGAAGTCGCCGTCGCCGAGATCGGGGTACGCCTCGAGCGTGCCCTGCAACGCGAGCCGCACGGAGTCCTCCACGAACCGCGGCTGGAGGTGGGCGTGCTCGACGACGAAGAGCTCGTCCGGCCGCTTGAGGACCTCGTACACAGGTGAGCTCATCGACGACTCGACGATCGAGACGAGCTGCTCTGCGTTCACCAGCTCGTCGCTGCCGACGAAGAGCGTCCCGCGTCCGCGCTGATTGTGGGTCGCAAGCGGCACGAGCTCGAGGATGCGCTCGACATCGGGTTCCTCGAACCCGGCGTCGCGCAACCGCGAGCTCGCCGCGCCGCGCACCAGGCCCTGGGCGCACGGGCAGGCGTTGATCCCGGTCGCCTCGACCCCGACGACCCGTCGTACTCCACGGCCGTCCGCGGCAGCGATTCCGATCAGCGCGACCATCTCCTGGGTCGGCAGATCGGTAACTGGTGTACGGCGCCCGATCGGATAGCGGGCGACGATCCGGGTCTCGGCCTGGCCGGCACCCTGCCGCTCGACGATGTGCTCGGCGATGTGCGCCGCCAGCTCCTCGATCAGGAACGCCTCCTCCAGCACGACCCGCTCGATCGCCTCCTCGAACAGCTCAGGGAAGCGCGACATGTGCACTCCCTTCTGGGCGCTGTCGAGGTCGACCGAGCAGTCGATCTCGGCTGCGATCAGCTTCTCGGTCTCGCCGTAGCGGATCCGAATCGCCTTCGAGACGCCTTGGACGCCTGCCCGGGACAGACCGAGGCGGACCTCTGGCTCCGAAGCCTGCAGATCGTCGAGGAAATGGCGTACGTCGGTCATCCGTGCCAACCTAGCAGGGCACCGGTGGCCTCTCAGTCGTTCGCCCAGCTCGTCTCGCTCGCTTGCCATGACCTCCGAACGCCGCTCGCAACGGCGTCGGGGTTCGCCCGCACGCTCGAGCGGCTCGACCAACTCGACCACCCGGCTGACCGCTACGTCGAGATGATCGGCGCAGCAACCGATCAGCTGTCCGAACTACTCGACCTACTCAGCGCCGCCGCGCGGATCGAGGCCGAGCGGTTCGAGCCTCGACTGCGGCCGACGAGCACGCGCGAGCTGGCGGATGCCGCTGCCGCGCGGATCGAGAACGGCCGGGCGATGGTGGAGGGCGACGGCGTCGAGGTTCGCGCGGATCCGGACTGGGGAGCGACGTCGCTCTCCGCGCTCGCTGAGGCTGCCCGCCGGCACGGCGGCCTCGAGCAGATCACGATCACCGCTGCCGGGCCGACGATCGCGATCGCGCCGATCGTCGACGACGCCGGTGCGATTGCGCTCGGCGACGACCTCCGCGATTTCGCCGCCGCCGTCGGAGCCCGTGTGCTCCAGACGGGTGGGGCCGTCGTCGAGCTCGACGGCGATGCGCTCCTCGTCCGGTTTCCGCCGTCCTAGCGCAGAAGTCGCGACAGCCGTCGGTCTTTGAGAATCCGCCCGCCGGTCTGGCACGTTGGGCAGTAGAAGATCGTGTGCTCCTCGAAGTCGACCTGCGCGATCGGAGTCCCGCAGACGTGACAGGGCTCCGCGAGCTTCCGGTGCACCCGGTACGTGCGCTGATCGTCCGAGCCTCGCTCGCGGAGCTCGAGCCCACGCTCGAGCTCAGAGTCGATCGCGTCAGCAAGGCGTGCAACCTGATCGGGGGTCAGGTCTTGCGTTAGCGCATAGGGCGAGAGCTGCGCGTGGTGGAGGATCTCGTTCGCCCACGCCCGCCCGATCCCCGTCAACACGCGCTGGTCGCGGAGCAGCGAGTGGAGACGGCGCGACTCCTGTGAGCAGATCTCGGCGAGCCGCTCGGCGCCGATGCCGTAGGCCTCCGGACCGAGATGCTCTAGCTCGGCTTCCGCCTGCTCGGGCGACAGCAGCCAGACGCCGGCGCGTTTCTTCGCCCCCGCCTCGGTGAGGACGAGCTGCGCGCCGCCCTCGAACTCGAGCCGGAACGCCGGCTTCTTCGGCCCGGTCTCGCCGGCCCGCAGGTACTTGAGCCGCCCGGCGGTCATCAGGTGGAGGAGCAGCGCGAACTCGCCGTCCTCGGTCGGAAAGAGCAGCCGCTTCCCGCGCCTCTGGACGCCTTCGAGGCGGCGACCCTCGAGGACGGAGAGCGGCGGATCGTAGGTCTTCAGCGTCGCGATGTGCGCGGGCCCAGCCTTCGCGATCGGAAACGCCCGGACGGGGTCGTCCAGCTGCCGCCGCCACGCTTCCATCTCCGGGTACTCAGGCACTTATCGTCCTCTTGCTCATGGTCGAGCCGATCACGGTAGCCGTCCGCCGCGGGGAGATGGTCGAGTCCCGGCACCGCGTCCACGCTGTCGCCGTCCAGGATGGAACGGTGATCGCGGAGGCGGGCGAAGGCGGCTTCGTCACCTTCATGCGGTCAGCGGCCAAGCCGATCCAGGCGCTACCGCTGACGGGGGCGCTGCCGGAGCTCGCCGAGGAGGAGCTCGCGATCGCCTGCGCGTCGCACCTCGCTCGCTCCGAGCAGCTCGCGGCGGTCCGCTCGCTGCTCGCGAGGGCGCCTGCCGGCGAGGACGAGCTCGAGTGCGGCGCGGTCGGTGATCCACCGGCGCCCATCAACCACAACTGCTCGGGCAAGCACGCCGGGATGCTCGCGCTCTGCCGGGCTCACGGCTGGGACTCGACCGGCTACCGCCTCCCGGACCACCCCTGCCAGCGCGCCATGGTCGCCGAGGTAGCGCGCGCCTCCGACCTCGACGAGGACGAGCTCGAGACCGCCGTCGACGGCTGTGGCGTCATCACCTTCGCGCTACCGCTCGAGCGGATGGCGCTGGCCTTCGCGCGGCTGGAGCGTCTGGACGGCGGCGACCGGGTCGCGGCGGCGATGCGGGCTCATCCCGCGCTGATCCGCGGCCCCGACGGCGACGACACGAACATCATGCGGGCGCACGAGGGCTGGGTCGCCAAGGGCGGGGCGGAAGGCCTCATGTGCGCAGCGGGCCCGCGCGGGCTCGGCGTGGCGCTGAAGATCGAGGACGGGAACGGCAGAGCGGTCGGGCCGGCGATCGCCGCCTTCCTCGCCAGGCTCGGCTTTCCGGTCGAGAAGCTCGAGCGGGCACCGATCAAAAACAGCCGCGGAGAAGTCGTAGGCGAGATTCGCGCGGAGTCACCGCAGTAGGGCGACAACGATCCGCCGCCGGAGCGGGCTTGGCGCCGCCTAACGGGATGGACGCGTAAAGACCCAGAACAGGGCCAGCCCTAAAGGCTGGAGGGCGACAACGATCCGCCGCCGGAGCGGGGCTTTGCCCCGCGGGAGGCGCACAGACAAGGAAACGATGGACGCGGCGGTCACAAAAGCCGGCTCCGTCCACAGTCGAATCCGAGCGTCCGCCCGCGAGGAGGGGGCTCACGGGGGAACCAGGGGTTCCGCCGTGTGGAAAAAAATGTTCTCTACCTGTGGAAGGCGTTGTAGTATCGGGCCGCCGGAGGGGAGCCGGGTCGACAGCCGGCTCTCTTCGTGCAGAGGTCGAACCTCCCCGTCCCAGCACGAGAAAGCGAGGCCCCACTTGCTTACGGTCGACATCTCGCTCCCCGACGTCGAAGAGCTCCACAAGCTCGTTCAGGAGGGTCAGGAAAAAGGGTTCCTCACGTATGACGAAATTGTCTCGGCGCTCGAGGAAGTCGAGCTGACGAAGGAGCAAGTCGAAGACTTCTACACCTATCTAATCGACCACTCGATCGAGCTGATGGAGGGCGAGCAGCACAAGCATCCGCCCCACGAGCAGCCGGCGCTCGCCGAGGAGGAGGCGAACGCGAAGACGCCCAAGCTCGACCTGACTGTCGAGCCGTCGCTCGACTCGCTGCGGCTCTACCTGCGCGAGATCGGCAAGGTGCCGCTGCTCACCGCCGACCAGGAGGTCTATCTGGCGAAGCGGATCGAGCGAGGCGACATGATCGCGAAGACGCAGATGATCGAGGCGAACCTCCGCCTCGTCGTCTCGATCGCAAAGGGCTATCTCGGCCGCGGCCTGTCCTTTCTCGATCTGATCCAGGAAGGGTCGCTCGGGCTGATCCGGGCGGTCGAGAAGTTCGACTACCGCAAGGGCTTCAAGTTCTCGACCTACGCCACCTGGTGGATCCGCCAGGCGGTGACGCGCGCGATCGCCGACAAGGCGCGGACGATCCGGATTCCCGTGCACATGGTCGAGAAGCTGAACAAGGTCGTGCACATCGAGCGCCAGCTCGTCCAGCGGCTCGGCCGTGAGCCGGAGCCGGAGGAGATCGCAGCCGAGCTCGAGATGACGACCGAGGAGGTACGGGAGATCCTGCGCATGTCCCAGCTCCCGGTCTCGCTCGAGAAGCCGATCGGCGAGGAAGAGGAGTCGGAGCTCGGGGACTTCGTCGAGGACGATACGGCCGAGTCTCCCTTCGACACCGCCTCGCTGACACTGCGCCGCGAGGACGTCCAACGGGCTCTCGACTCGCTGCCCGAACGGGAGCGGAGGGTGATCGAGCTCCGGTTCGGGCTTCTAGGCCATCAGCCGTTCACGCTCGAGGAGGTCGGTCGCGCGTTCGGCGTCACCCGCGAACGCATTCGGCAGATCGAGAACAACACGCTGAAGCGGTTGGAAACGCTGCCGGAAGCGCAGGGTCTTCGGGACGCCTCCGCCTAGACGCGCTCGAGCGGCATGAAGAGTTTGCAGTGCGGGCACTTCACGCCCGCCTGCTCGGTCTCGGGGGAGAGCACCTGCGCGCGGAACGGCTTCCCGCAATGGAGGCAGATCGCTTCGCGGACAAGATGCTTCCCGGGCACGCACCGAAGCTAGCAACGGCTTTCACGTGCTCCATGATTCTGTGAGCGAACCCTTACGCGGCAAGCCTGAGCTCCGAAAGTTGAGTCGCCTCCGCAACGAGCACTCGTCGGTGGAATTGGACAACGAGCGCCCCATCCGGTCGTAGCACCTGTGAGCACATCTTGACCAGACGTCGATAGGGGCCGCGCCCGTCTCCGGGGGCGAAGACGGCCTCAGGCGGCTCGCCTGCGAGGTCGGGGCGCTGCGTTCGCAGCGATTCAGAGAGATACGGAAGGTTGGCGACGACGAGATCGAGGCCGGCGGGAACGCCCTCGAGCAGATCCGCGCGCTGAACGCTGATGCGCTCGCCGAGCTGATGCCGACAGACGTTCGCGCGCGCGAGTGCCACTGCGGCCGGGCTCGTGTCCGTCGCCCAGAGCCGCGCTTTCGGCGCACGCAGCGCGAGCGCGACAGCGATCGCGCCCGACCCGGTTCCCACGTCGGCAACCAGCGCCGGCCGATCACCGATCCGCTCGGCCGCGGCGTCGACGATCGCTTCCGTCGCCGGCCGCGGTGACATGACCTCGCCGGGCAGCGTGAGCAGGCGAATGCCGCAGAACGGTGTTTCCGTCATCGATCCGGCTAGAGGGCCTGGTCGCCGCCGACGAAAGCCTTGAGGCTCTCGTAGTCCTCCCGGCAGGCCGGGCAGCCCGCAAGGTGGGCCCGGAATCCCGGCACCGCGGCCTCAGCGTCCGCGCCGGCCAGCTCGAGCTCGACGTAGCGGTCGAGCTCGTTGAAACACTCGTCGCAGCCGATCTCGGCCTGGCCGGGACCGAGCAGCCGGCCCAGAGCCTGTTTCAGCTCGGGACGTTCCATCACTCCATCACCTCCAGCCGGTTGCCGAGCTGCGCGCGGAGCTTGCGGCGCGCGTCGTGCAGCGTTTTGTAGAGAGCACCGCGAGTCGTCTCCAAGCGCTCCGCCAACACGTCGATCGGGACGCCGTTCAGCGCGAGCGCGACGAGCACGTTGCGCTGATGCGGCGTGAGCGAAGTTTCGATCGCATCCTTGAGCTCGCTCAGGAGCTCGCCCCGCTCGACCTCCACCTCCGGCCTGGCAGACGCGCTCTCGAACATGCTCCAGCTCTCAGGCTCGAGCGGGACCTCGCGTCCCTGCCAGGAGCGCCGCCGCAGCTTTGCGGCTGCCTCGTAGAGCGCGAACTTGTACACCCAGGTCGTGAAGCGGCTGGCGCCGCGGAAATCGTCGAGCCGGGCGAGCACGGACATCATGGCGTCGTCGGCAGCTTCGAGCGCGATGTCGTCGAGCTCGTTTCCTCGGAGGTTCGGAAGCATCGGCCGCCGGCGCGCGACTTCGAACCGAGCCGCTCGGAGCAGCAGTTCGTGCAATCGCTCGACCGCCGCATCCTGCCTGGAGCCGGTCGACCGAAGGTCCGCGAGCCACGCCCGGGATTCGTGGTCAAGTACGACACGCCTCTCAGCCACGGGGGCGGCGACAGTAGCAACGCTCATCGTCCTCTATGTGCCGCCGCCCCGCGATTTCTTACCGAGTCACCGGAATCGCTTCGGGAACTGGTCGACGATGCCGGTGGAGAGCATGTCCGCCATGTGCAATGCGTGCCGGTGGATCTCGTCGTAGGCGGCCACGTCTACGGCCCAGTTGCCCTGAAGGCGCGCAACCGCCTCCCGAGTCGTCAGCCGCAGGTGCTCGCGGACATCGCCCGCATCGACCTGAGCTTCCAATTCGGGTTCGCGCTGCTCAGGAACCGCGCGATCTGATCGGCGTTCGCCTCCCAGCGCTTCTGGGCCGAGGCCACCCCGTGATCGTCGCCCGCCTTGGCGGCGGCGACCAGGTCGGCGGCGATCAGGATGTGCTCCTCGAGATGCTGCGGGACGAGGGCGGCGTGAAGGCCTGCGCTGATCGCGCAGGTGCCGACGAGAAGGTGTCGCTGCATTTCGTGGCGGTTTGTGACGCAGCGACGCTCCTTCTTACGGCGTAAGAACCCGCTCGTGCGAGACACTTACCGCCGGGATGAAGAAGTTCGACGTGCTGATCGTCGGCGGGGGCCTCTGCTTCCGCGCGCGCAATCAAGTCGTTCCGCGAGGCGGGCGGCGAGGGCTCGATCGGGCTCGTCTCCAAAGATTCGACGCTGCCTTACCATCGGCCGCCGCTGTCGAAGAGGTTCCTGCGCGGCGAGACGGACGAGGAGCCGCTCGTCGAGGACGAGGCGTTCTACGCCGACCACGGCGTCGAGGTGATGCTCGAGACGGTGGTCTCGTCAGTCGATGTCCGCGATCGCGCCGTCCAGCTCGACACGGACCGCATCGAGTACCGGAAGCTCCTGCTCGCGAGCGGTGCGTGGCCCAAGCGGCTGTCAGTGCCCGGTGCCGACTTGGAGAATGTCTTCACCCTCCGCACCGTCGCCAACTCGAGGGCGATCCGCGAGGCGGCTGCGGGCGCCGAGCGGGCAGTCATCGTCGGCGCGGGCTTCATCGGCATGGAGGTGACCGCGTCGCTGCGCCAGATCGGCAAGGACGTGACGCAGCTCCACCTCGGCCGCTGGCTGTTCGACCAACTCGGGGTGGAACAGCTCAGCGACGAGCTCGCCGCGCTCTACGAGTCGAAGGGAGTCGAGCTCATGCTCGGCAACGAGGTCGATGGGTTCCACGGGAACGGCCGGGTGGAGGCGGTGACGACGAAGAACGGACGGCGCGTCGAGGCCGACCTCGCCGTCGTCGGCATCGGCGTCGATCCGGTCACGGACTTCCTCGAGGGCAGCGGGATCGAGCTCGACAACGGCATCGTCGTCAACGAGCGGTTCGAGACGAACGTGCCGGACGTGTATGCGGTCGGAGACGTCGCCAACTTCTTCGACCCGCTCTTCCAGAAGCGGCGCCGGATCGAGCACTGGTCGAATGCGAACTACCAGGGAACTGAGGTCGGCAAGGTGCTCGCGGGGGCCGACGGCGGCTACGACCACGTCTCCGAGTTCTTCACCCAGATGTTCGACCTCACCATCAAGGTCTTCGGCGACGCCCGTCGCGATGCCAAGGTGATGGTCCACGGCTCGCTCGAGGAAGGGATGTACGCGCTCTACGGCGACGAGAACGAGGAAGTCATCGGAGCGCTGAGCGTCGGCCAGCCGGAGGAGATCGAGGAGCTCCTCAAGCAGCAGATCAGGGCACACGCGCCGCTGAACGAAAAACTCGCCCGGCCGTTCTAAGTTCATGGGGACAGGATCGAATCCTGTCCCCAGGACTAGTGCGCGAACTCGTCGGCGACGGCCAACGCCTCGTCGAGGATGGCGACTCCCTCGTCGAGCTCGTCGATCGTGATGTTGAGCGGCGGGCAGACCATGACCACGTTCCAGTGCGTCATCAGGTAGAGGCCGCGGTCGAGCGCCGCCTTCGCCGTCCGCGCCACCGGCGCGAACGCTTCCCCGGCCGCGTTGAACGGGACGAGCGGCTCGCGCGTCTCGCGGTTTCGGACCAGCTCGAGGCCCCAGAAGCAGCCGAGGCCGCGGACGTCGCCGATCGACGGATGCCGCTCCTGCAAACCGCGCAGCCGACGCTCGAACTCGGGTGCCATCTCAGCGGAGTGCTCGACGATCCCCTCCTCCTGGAAGGCCTCGATCGACGCAACGGCTGACGCGCACGCGAGCGGGTGGCCGCTGTACGTGAGCCCGCCGGCGAAGTACTGGTCGCGCACCCAGTCCGCGATCTTCTGGCTGAGGATCATCGCCCCGAGCGGGACGTAGCCCGAATTGATCCCCTTGGCGACGGTGAGGATGTCCGGGACGACGTCCCAGTTCTCGCAGGCAAACCACTTGCCGGTGCGGCCGAAGCCGGCCATGACCTCGTCGCAGATCAGCAGGACGCCGTGGCGGTCGCAGACCTCGCGGATCGACTGCAAGTAGCCGTCAGGCGGGACGATGATCCCGTTCGTCCCGACAACCGTCTCGAGGATGACGGCGGCGACCTTGTCGGGCCCCTCGTACATGAGCAGCTCCTCGAGGTGGGGGCCGCCGGTGCAGACCGGGCACGGATCGGGGTGGCCGGCCGGGCAGCGGTACGTGTAGGGATCGAGCATCCGGACGACGCCTGGAATCCCGGGCTCGGCGTGCCAGCGCCGCGGATCGCCGGTGAGTGTGATCGCGCCGGCCGTCGCTCCGTGGTAGGAGCGGTAGCGCGCGATGATCTTGTGCCGGCCGGTGTACCAGCGGGCGAGCTTGATCGCGTTCTCGTTCGCCTCGGCGCCGCCGTTCGTGAAGAACGACATCGTCAGGTCGCCGGGCGTCACCTCCGCGAGCAGCCGGCCGAGCTTCGAGCGCGACTCGCTCGCCAGCGGCGGGCCGATCGTGGCGAGCTGCTCGGCCTGCTCCTTGATCGCGGCGACGATCCTCGGGTGCTGGTGCCCGAGTGAGAGATTGACAAGCTGCGAGGCGAAGTCGAGGTAGCGCTTGCCGTCGTAGTCCCAGAAGTAGCGCCCCTCGCCGCCGGCGACCGCGATCGGCGCGATCGCGTCCTGCACCGACCAGGAGTAGAGGACGTAGCGCTTCGCGTCCTCGACGATCTGCTCGCCGAGCTGCGGATTCGCCTCGACCGTGGCCACGTTTCTAGCGTAACGGTCACGGGGACAGGTTGAAACCTGTCCCCGTGCTACGTCAGTTCGTCCGCAAGTAGGTCCATGAGCAGTCCGTCTCGCCAGGCGCCCTCGGGCGTCCGCTCGTACTGCCGCATCACCCCGACCGGCTTGAAGCCGACCTTCTCGTAGGCGCTGATCGCTGCGTGGTTGTCGGCTGACGGATCGATCGTAAGCCGGTGATGGCGGCGGTCGTGCACAAGGTGGCCCGCCAGCGCTCGCAGGGCGTCGGTGCCGAGCCCGCGGCCCTGGAACTCCTCGGAAAGGAAGAGGTCGATGCCGGCGTGGCGGTACATCGGATCGCTCTCCTCGGCGTACTGGATCATTCCCGCGACCTCGCCGTCGACGGTGATCGCGAAGCTCGTTTCCTCGCTCTCTTCTGTTGCCTGCCGCCGCAGATCCTCCTCATCGGGAGGGCCCCACCAGCGTGCGACGCTCAGCTGTCCCCGGATTTCCACCAGGTCGGGGACATCTTCGACCCGGAGCGGACGAAGCACCACCCGCTCCCCCTTCAACTCGACCACGATCGAGCCAGTATCGCGCTACGCTGGCTGCATGACTGAGCTCCTCGAAAAACAGAAGGCGAAAAGCACCGAACTCGGTCGCGTGAGCCATTGGATCGGCGGCCAGACCGTCCGCGGCGAATCGGGTCGCAGCGGCCCCGTGTACAACCCGGCGAAGGGGATTCAGGCGAAAGAGGCCGACTTCGCCTCGGTGGAGGAGGTCGACCGCGCCGTTCAGACCGCCAAGCAGGCATTCGCGACCTGGCGCACGGTCTCGCTGTCCAAGCGCCAAGAGCTCTTCTTCGCGATCCGGGAGCTCGTGCACCAGCGCCGCAGCGAGATCGCTGCGATCCTCACCGAGGAGCACGGCAAGGTCTTGTCGGATGCTCAGGGAGAGGTCCAGCGCGGCCTCGAAGTGATCGAGTACGCATGCGGGATCCCGACGCTGCTCAAAGGCGGCTTCTCCGAGCAGGCCTCGACCGGGATCGACGTCTACTCGATCCGGCAGCCTCTAGGCGTCGTCGCCGGCATCACCCCCTTCAACTTCCCGGCGATGGTGCCGATGTGGATGTGGGCGCCCGCGATTGCTTGCGGGAACACGTTCGTGCTCAAGCCGTCCGAGAAGGACCCCTCCGCAGCGAACCACGTCGCGCTGCTGCTCAAGGACGCGGGTCTTCCCGACGGCGTCTTCAACGTCGTCCACGGCGACAAGGTCGCCGTCGACGCAATCCTCGAGCACCCGGACATCGCGGCGGTCAGCTTCGTCGGCTCGACGCCGATCGCGCGGTACATCTACGAGACCGGCACGAGCCACGGCAAGCGAGTGCAGGCGCTCGGCGGGGCGAAGAACCACATGATCGTGTTGCCGGACGCCGACATCGACATGGCCGCCGACGCCGCGGTCAGCGCGGCCTACGGCTCTGCCGGCGAGCGCTGCATGGCGATCTCGCACGTCGTCGCGGTCGGCGAGGCGGGCGACAAGCTCGTCGCAGCGATCAAGGAGCGGCTGCCGAAGATCAAAGTCGGTGACGGAATGGAGCCGGGCGTCGAGATGGGCCCGCTCGTCACACGCGAGCATCGCGACAAGGTCGCTTCCTACCTCGAGTCCGGCCCGGCCCAGGGTGCGACGCTCGTCACCGACGGACGCGAGAGCTCGCCCGACGGAGACGGGTTCTTCCTCGGCGTTTCACTGCTCGACAACGTGACGCCGGAGATGGACGCCTACAAGGATGAGATCTTCGGCCCCGTGCTCGGGATCACGCGCGTCGACACCTACGACGAGGCGGTCCGGATGGTGAACGAGAACCCGTACGGGAACGGAACGGCGATCTTCACGCGCGACGGCGGCGTCGCCCGCCAGTTCGAGTTCGACGTACAGGCCGGGATGGTCGGGGTCAACGTCCCGATCCCCGTGCCGGTGGCGTACTACTCGTTCGGCGGCTGGAAGCAGTCGCTCTTCGGCGACCGGCACATCTACGGGCCGGAGGGGATCGACTTCTACACGCGCGGCAAGGTCGTCACCTCGCGCTGGCCGGATCCGGCGACGAGCAAGGTCGACCTGGGCTTCCCGCAAACACGGTGACTTGAACCTCGCCGCCTGACGGCGCAGGATCAAGGCATGTCCGATCTGCTCGAGCGCGAGGAACTCCTCGCGCAGCTTGCCGCCGTCCGCGCGGAGGCCGGGCGCCTCGTCTTCGTCGGCGGGGAAGCAGGTGTCGGCAAAACCTCGCTCGTACGGCGGTTCGTCGACGAGCAGCCCGACTCGCCGCGCGTCCTCTGGGGAGCGTGCGACGCGCTCTTTACGCCGCGTGCCCTCGGGCCGTTTCTGGATGTCGCTCAGATCACCGGAGGGAGAGGTCGAGGAGCCTGGTGGAGAGCGGAGCCAGGCCGCATGAGGTCGCTGCCGCGCTCATCCGTGAGCTCGAAACTACACCGACGATCCTCGTCCTCGAGGACGTGCACTGGGCGGACGAGGCCAGCCTCGACGTCCTCCGGCTGCTCGGTCGCAGGGCTCACTCGGTTCCGGCGCTTGTCCTGGTCACGTACCGGAGCGACGAGCTCGAGAACGACCATCCACTTCGGATCGTTCTCGGGGAGCTCGCGGCCGGCGACACGGTTCGCCGGCTAACGATCGAGCCGCTCTCCGCGGCGGCGGTCTCGACGCTCGCCGAGCCGCGTGAGGTCGACGCCGAAGAGCTCTACCGAAAGACGGCCGGGAACCCGTTCTTCGTCACCGAGGCGCTCGCCGCGGGAGGCGAGGAGATCCCCGAAACGGTCAGGGACGCCGTGCTCGCGCGAGCCGCGCGCCTCGGGCCTGAGGCGAAGACGGTGCTCGAGGCGGTCGCGGTCGTCCCGCCGCAGGCCGACTTCTGGCTGCTGGAGGAGCTCGTCGGAGACGAGGTCAGCCGTCTCGACGAGTGCCTGGCATCGGGCATGCTCACATCCGAGCCGCATGGTGTCGTGTTCCGGCACGAACTTGCCCGTCTCGCCGTCGAGGAGTCGGTTGTGCTCGACCGAAAGGTCGATCTGCACCGGAGAGCTCTGGCCGCGCTCGCCCACCCACCCAGCGGCGCTCTCGACCTCGCCCGGCTCGCTCACCATGCCGAAGCCGCGGGCGACACCGACGCCGTTCTCCACTTCGCGCCTGCTGCGGCCGCCCACGCTGCCTCACTGGGGGCTCACCGCGAGGCCGCCGCTCAGTACGCACGCGCGCTCCGCTTCGGTGACGGATTGCCGCTGAGCGAGCGTGCCGAGCTGCTCGAGCGCCAAGCCGACGCGTGCTACCTGACCGATCAGTACGACGAAGGAATCGCGGCACTCGAGGAAGCGCTCGAGTGCCGCCGGCTGCTGGGCGACAGGCTCAGAGAGGGGGACGCGCTCCGCCGGCTCTCGGAGTTTGTCTGGTGCCCCGGTCGAACCGCGGAAGCGGAGCATTCGGCTCGGGACGCGGTCGCTTTGCTCGAGAGCCTGCCGCCGGGTCGCGAGCTCGCCATGGCATACGCCAACCTCGCGGCGACCTGCGGCGCCGCAGCGTGCTCGAAGGAGGCGATCGCCTGGGGCGGGCGCGCACTCGACCTCGCGGAGCGCCTCGACGACGATGAGATAGCCGTCCACGCGCTCGCCACGATCGGCGTTAACCAGTTCGTGGCTGAGGGCCCAGAAGAGCTCGAGCAGATCCTCGCGCACGCGCAGTCGGCCGGGCTCGCCGAACAGGCTGGGCGAACATTCGTCCTGCTCGCCGGAGCGGCAGTCTCGGAGCGGCGCCATGCCGTCGCGAATCGGCACTTGGAAGCGGGGATCGAGTACTGCAGCGATCATGGTCTGGAGCTCTTCCGCCTCTATCTGCTCGCATTCCGCGCCCGTCTGGAGCTCGACCAGGGCCGCTGGACGGAGGCAGCCGAGTCCGCGGCAGGCGTTCTGCGGATTCCCCGAACCTCGACGACGCCACGCATCCACGCGCTCGTCGTGCTCGGGCTCGTCCGGGCGCGGCGCGGAGACCCAGAGCAATGGGCCGCGCTTGACGAGGCGTGGGAGCTGGCAGAGCCGACCGGGGAGCTGCACCGACTGGGGCCGGTGGCGGTAGCGCGAGCCGAGGCCGCCTGGCTCGAGGGTCGGGACGAGGCGGTTATGGAGGCGTCGGAGGCGGCGCTCGACCTCGCCCGGAGGCGCGGGTTGATGACGGTGGCCGAAGACCTTGCCCGCTGGCGCAAGCGCGCAGGCGTCGAGGAGGTTGAAGGCGATGAACGCATCCGAACCGCGGAGGAGTGGCGCGTCCTCGGCTGCCCGTACGAGGCCGCGCTCGCGCTCGCCGATTCGGGCGCTGAGGACGTCCCTTCGCCTCGCCCATGACGAACTACGGGAGATGGGCGCTCAACCTGCGGCGGCGATCGTGGCGCGCCGCCTGCGCGAACGCGGAGCGCGCGGTGTTGCGCGCGGCCCGAGAGCGGCGACGCGGGAGCATCCGGCGGGGCTGACTCCACGAGAGCTCGAGGTCTTGAACCTCCTCGGCGAAGGGATGACGAACGCCGAGATCGCTACCCGCTTCGTGATCAGCGAGAAGACGGTCGGCCACCACGTGTCTTCGATCCTCGGCAAGCTCGGCGTCCGCTCCCGCTACGACGCCGCCAAGCTCGCCGCGCAAGATAGGGAGCTCGTGCCGCCAAGATAGGGAGCCCGCCCGATGTGGAGGCGGAGCCCGACTCCTAGCGTCGCAAGAGAGCGACGAAAGGAGGAGCGACGTGCCCCGCTACCTGGTTGAGCGCACGTTCGGCGAAGGGCTGGGGATCCCGACGACGGACGAAGGCGTCCGCTCCTGTCTCGCCGTGGTCGACGTGAACGCGGAGGCCGGCGTGACGTGGCTCCACACGTACGTCACAGAGGATCGCCGGAAGACCTTCTGCGTCTACGACGGGCCCAACCCCGAAGCGATCAGGCGTACAGCGTCGCGTAACGGGCTCCCGGTCGACTCGATCACGCCGATCCGCGTGCTCGACCCGTACTTCCACTACTACACCGCAAGGAGGAAGAGATGAGATACCGCGCGTTCGTACTGGTGCTCGTCACGGTGCCGCTGCTCGTCGTCGCCGGCGTCGCCGCCGCACACCGCGACGAGAGCAACCTCGACAAGGTGAAGCGGGCGACGGCGGCGTTCCACGACGTCGAGACAGCGATCGCCGCCGGCTACGCGCTGCGTCTGCCCGAGATCGGCGGCAACACCTGCATCGTCCAGGAGGGCGTGGGCGGGATGGGCGTCCACATGGTCGACACTTCGCTGCTCGACTCGGAGCTGAACCCGACCGAGCCCGAAGTCCTCGTCTACGACCCGAGGACGAGCAGGAACGGGACCGAGAAGCTCAGGCTCGTGGCCGTCGAGTACGTCGTCTTCCAGTCGGCCTGGACGGGCAAGCGGCCGCCGAAGCTGTTCGGGCGCACGTTCGACTTCGTCCCCGCGCCGAACCGCTACGACCTCCCCGCGTTCTACGCGCTCCACGCCTGGATCTGGAAGCGCAATCCGAGCGGGGTCTTCTACGCCTGGAACCCGCGCGTCCGCTGCTGAACGAGCGGGCGGGCCGCCTACCGGCGGCCCGCCCCCCGTCATACGCTTCAGTAGTGCCCGTTTGCCCGTTCTGCGACCAGGAGAACCCGGCGATCGCCCGCTTCTGCCTCGCCTGCGGCCGTGCTTTGGACGGCGACGCCGCGCGGCGAGAAGAACGCCGCCTCATCAGCGTCGTCTTCGTAGACCTCGTCGGGTTCACATCGCGGGCCGAGCATCTCGACCCCGAGGACGTCCAGGCGCTGCTGCGTCCGTACCACGACGCGGTTCGCGATGAGATGGAGTCGTTCGGCGGGGTCGTGGAGAAGTTCATCGGCGATGCGGTCGTGGGTGTCTTCGGGGCGCCGACCGCGTACGGCGACGACGCCGAGCGGGCCGTCCGCGCGGCGCTGGCGGTCCGGGACACGCTCTCGCAGCGGGACGAAGCCGATCCCCGCCTCGACCTGAAGGTGCGAATCGCCGTCAACACCGGCGAGGCTCTGGTCGTTGTCAACGCGCGCCCGGAGCTGGGTGAGGCGATGGTCGCGGGCGACGTTGTCAACACCGCGTCGCGGCTGCAGACGGCTGCGCCAATCGGCGCGGTCTTGGTTGGAGAGGAGACGTACAAGGCGACGAGGGAGGCGATCCTGTATGCGCACTCCCCCCCAATCGAGGCGAAGGGCAAGGAGCTTCCCGTAGAGGCTTGGATCGCGCTCCGGGAGATGCGGATGCCGGGCGAACGGGAGATTGCGGGCCACCTGGTCGGTCGAGGCCACGAGCTCGAGGTTCTTCGGGGCATCTGGGAGCGCGTCGCCGCCGAGCGCAGGCCGAATCTCGTCACCCTGATCGGCCCCGCCGGCGTCGGGAAGACCCGACTCGCGACCGAATTCGCCACGATGGTTCGGAGTCGCGGCGGCCGGTCAGTTCGAGGTCGGACGCTGCCCTACCGCGAGAGCACCGCCTATTCCGCTCTGGCCTTCCAGCTGAAGCAGCTGTGCGGGATCTTCGAGACCGACAGCGTCCCGGCGGCGCAGGGAAAGCTCGCCGACGCGGTCGCGTCGCTCCTGCCACCGGCCGAGGCGCAGGAGGTCACGAAGCATCTCGGAATCATTCTGGGGATCGATCCGGCCGGCACGGCGGCCGACCGCGAGAGCCTCTTCTTCTCCATCCGCAGCTTCGTCGAGGGAGTCGCCGCGGATCAGCCGACGATGCTCGTCTTCGAGGACCTCCACTGGGCGGACGAGGCCCTGCTCGACGTCGTGGAGCTCCTGGCCGCGCGACTCAGAGACCTACCGATCCTTGTCCTCGTGCTCGCCCGTCCTGAGCTCTTCGACCTGCGTCCGAGCTGGGGCGGCGGCCTGCTCGCCCATACCGCGCTTCCGCTTCGACCTCTCGAGACGGGCGACGCGACGGAGCTGGCGGCCCACCGCCTCGCCGACGCCGGCGCCACCGAAAGCCTCGAACGAGCGGGCGATCTCGCGGCCCTTGCCGACGGCAACCCGCTGTTCATCGAACAGCTGGTTGCCGCCCTCGCCGAGTCCGGCGACCCGAACGCCGCCCTGCCGACGACCGTGCGAGGAATCATCGCCGCGCGTCTCGACGCCCTTCCGGCGGGGGCACGGACCATCCTCTTGGATGCAGCCGCTGCCGGGAGGGTCTTCTGGCGCGGCACGCTCGACCGGATGACCGCGGACCCGGATGGGCTGGATGAGGCGCTTGGGGAGCTCGAGCGGCGGGAGCTGATCTCACGGCAGACCGTTTCCGCGTTCGAGGGCGAGCAGCAGTATTCGTTCAACCACGTGCTCGTTCGCGACGTGGCCTACGAGCTTCTGCCCCGTGCGGCCCGACGCGAACGGCACGAAGCGGCGGCGCTGTTCTTCGAGGACGTCACCGGCGAGTTCGGCGAGGTAACGCCGGCGCTCGCGAGGCACTGGCGGGACGCGGGTAACCCGTCACGCGCACTGGAGTACTTCGTCGCGGCGGCCGAGACGGCCGAGCATGGCTGGGCGAAGGAGCGCGCGGCCACGCTCTACCTCGAGGCACTGCAGCTCGTGCCCGAAGAAGACGGCGACCGCCGGAAGGAGCTCACCCGTCGCCTGGCCGTCGCCCAGGCGGCGAGCGTCCACGTCCTCGACGCTCACCTGCTCGGCCGAGGACGCTAGGCGGGCGGAAAGTCCGCCGGCGTGACGTCGCCGGCGATCTCGTGAAGCGCCTCGACGTTGTGCCGACCGAGTCGCTTGGAGTGCTCGAACACCACGTCCTCGCTCGGGGCGGTGTACACGCAGTACGTGTAGACGGTGCCCTCGCCGTTGACGACGACGTGGCTGTGCTCCCACACGACCTCGGGAAATTCGTTCTCCACGAGCTCCCGCGACCGGCGACCGACCGAAGGCATTTCCGACTCGTCGACCGAGAAGCGCCTGATGATCAGAAATCGTGGCATCAAAGAATCGTACGCCGTTGCCGCCCGGCTAGAGCTGGACGTTCGGCTGGTCCATGCGCCTTAGGCTACGGCGGGCTCGGCCTTCAGCTCCTCGCCGAACTTCGCCCGCGCGACGTACTGCCCGATCCCGGGCGACGCTACGAGCTCATCGTTCTCGACCAGGACGTTTCCTCGCAGTAGGACGACCTCTGGCGATCCGGTGACTTCGGTCCCCTCGTAGAGGTTGTAGTCGACCCGCGAGTGGTGCGTCGAGGCCGAGATCGTCACCTTCTTCTCCGGATCGAAGACGACGATGTCGGCATCCGAGCCGACCGCGATCGTTCCCTTCCGCGGGTACAGGCCGAACAGCTTCGCCGGGTTCGTCGAGAGCAGCTCGACCATCCGGTTCAGGGAGATCCGCTCGCCGCGCACGCCGAACTCGTGGATCATCTGCAGCCTGTTCTCGAGCCCGGGGCCGCCGTTCGGGATCTTGGAGAAGTCGTCCCTGCCGAGCGTCTTCTGGCCGTCCCAGTTGAAGGCGCAGTGGTCGGTCGAGATCGCCGAAAGGATGTCCGTGCGCACGGCGTTCCAGAGCACGTCCTGATTCGCCTTGTCCCGCGGCGGCGGGGTGTAGACGTACTTGGCACCCTCGAAGTTCGGCCGCTCGAGGAAGGTGTAGTCGACGAAGAAGTACTGGGTGCAGGTCTCGCCCCAGATGTTCCAGCCCTTCTCGCGCGCGAGCGCGATCGGCTCGACCGCCTCCTGACAGGACACGTGCACCACGTACAGCGGCGAGCCCGCGACCCGCGACAGCTGGATCGCTCGGTTCGTCGCTTCGCCCTCGGTCTCCGGCGGCCGTGTCAGAGCGTGATACTTGGGCTCTGTCTTGCCCTCCGCGAGTGCCTCCTTGATGAGGACGTCGATTGCGTCGCCGTTCTCCGCGTGCACCATCACGAGCGCGCCCGAGTCGGCAGCAACCTGCATCGACCGGAAGAGCGTCTCGTCGTCGACCATCAGCGCGCCCTTGTAGGCCATGAACAGCTTGTAGGACGTGACGCCCTGATCGGGCAGCGACGCCAGCTCTTCCAGCGTCCCGCCCTCGTCCAGGTCGGTGATCGCCATGTGGTAGCCCATGTCGATCAGCTGCTTGCCGTCGGCCTTCGCGCGCCACTCGTCGAGCGCGGCGGCAAAGGTGGCGCCCTGCGGCTGGATCACGAAGTCGACGTGGCACGTGGTGCCGCCGAAGGCGGCCGCCGTCTGGCCCGACTCGACATCGTCGATCGTCACCGTGCCCCCGAAGGGCATGTCCAGATGGGTGTGGGGGTCGACCCCGCCCGGCAGCACGTAGCGTCCGCTCGCATCGATGACCTTGTCGGCCTCGACGTCGAGCGACTCGCCGATGAGGGAGATCCGCTCGTTCTCGATGAAGACATCGCCGACGTAGTCGTCGGCCGCCGTGATTACACGGCCCCCCTTGATCAATGTCGAACTCATGCGGATCTCCCTCCTTCGGCTTGTGTTGCGGGGACGGTCGTTAGACCGTCCCCCGTCTAACTAGGGGCCGTAGGCCTTAGGCGCCGCCCTCGGTCACTTCGACGGTCTCCTTCTGCCAGCCCTCGCCGGTGACGTCGACGTCGTCGTCCCTGAGCTCGTCGACGGCCTCCTCGGCGATATCCGTCCGGAACGCGTCATCGCTCGCCGGCTTCTTGATCACCTTGCCGTCGAGGGCGATCTGCTTCGTGATCTCCCAGGACTCGGGCTCCATGATCCCGATGCCCTCTGGCGCCGGCCAGATCAGCGCGTTGATCTCGTTCAGCTGCCAGCGCTGGTGGCCTTCACCGAGCGTCGGCCCGTTGTCGAGCACGATCCGGAGGCAGTCCTCCGGGTTGTCGCGGCAGTAGACCCAGCCGCGGAAGCTCGCCTTCAGAAAGCGCTTGGCGATGTCCTGGTTGTCCTCGTCCTCGATCCAGTCGCCGCGGACGAAGACGCCGTCCTCGAGCGCGCCGGTGCCGAGGTCGGACATCTTCATCACGTTCAGGTCGGCCAGCTGGTAGAGCTCACCGGTGTCCTGGTTCTTCGTCTCGAGCACCTGGGCGAGCTCGTTGTAGGTCATCGCCGCCGCCGCGTCGATCTCCCGATTGAGGAAGAGGTTCATGTCGAACGGCTGCTTGACGATCTCCGCGTCCGTCTGGGGATCGATGCCGTTCTTGTTCAGCGCGGCGAAGAGCTTGTGCTCGTTGCCGCCGAGCCAGACGCCGACCTTCTTGCCGCGGAGATCCGTGATCTGGTCGAGCCCGGAGTCCTTCCAGGTCACCTCGGTCATCCCGGACCGGGTGAAGACCTGCGCGATGTTGACGAGGTCCTGCCCCTGGTCGCGCGTGGCGAGCAGGCTGTCCAGCCAGTTGATCCCGAACTCAGCCTGTCCGCCGAGGACGACCTGCTCGGGGACGATGTCGGGACCGCCCGGCCGGATCGTGACGTCGAGATCCTCGTCGTCGTAAAAACCCTGGTCGAGTGCGGCGTAGTAGCCGGCGAACTGCGCCTGCACGACCCACTTGGATTGCAGCGTCACCTGGTCCTTGTCGCCGCCTCCGCTGCTGCCTTCGTTGTCGTCGTCGCCGCCGCACGCGGTCAGCGCCAGCACCGCGACGCCCAAGAGCGCGGCGAGTACGAGCCACCTGCTTTTCCTCATCCACTTCCCCTTTCCGTGCCTGTCGCTCATTCCGCTCCCCGACTCGACGGATGCCAGCCCATCGTAAGCCGCTCGACTGCGGCGACGGCCGCATAGAACGCGATTCCGAGCACGCTGGCGACGACGATCGCCGCCCAGGCCTCGGTGAATGCAAAGACGCCTGCCTGACGCTGGATCTCCACGCCCAGCGCATCCAGCGAGCCTCCGAACCAGTCACCCACGATCGCCCCGATCATCGCGAGAACCGTCGCGACCTTCAAGCCGGTAAAGATGAACGGCAGGGCGTTCGGGATCCGGACGCGACGGAAGATCTCGGTTTCACCCGCGGCGTAGGAGCGCATCAGCTCGATCTGCTGCGGCCGCACTGAGGTCAGCCCTCGCAGCGTGTTGACGAGCACCGGGAAGTAGCAGAGCACGGCCGCGATCACCATCTTCGAGAGCTGGCTCAGCGTCCCGAACCAGTTGTTCGTGATCGGGGCAAAGGCGATGATCGGGATCGCATTTGCCGCGATCGCGAACGGCAGCAGCGCTGTCGCGAGGATGCGCCAGCGGGCGAGGACGAGCGCGGTGAGGATCGCCGCCGAGCAGCCCATCAGCCAGCCGCCGACCGCCTCTTGGAACGTGAACCAGCCGGCGCTCCACAACGTCTCGCGCTCGGTCCACACGGTTTTCGCGATGTCAGAGGGCGGCGGCAGCAGGAATTCCTGGATGTCGAGGCCCCGGACGAGGCCTTCCCAAAGGGCGATGCCGGCGACGAAGACGATGGCGGCCGGCGCCCAGTCCTGGGCGCTGCGGCCGACTCTTGAACCGAGCGTGCCGCGCGGGATCGGCTCGACGACGGTAGTGCTCACGGCCTTCTCCTCGAAGGATTGATGTGTCGACCGGTCATTTCCGACGGCCGCACGGGCAAAGAAGACGGGCACGCTGGCAAAGCCAGCATGCCCTCTAGGCGGCATCGCAAGCGATGCCTCAGCCGCAAGGCCTGAAATCGACATCGCAAGCGACGTCTCACTGCAAGTGTTCCTCGGCGACGATGAAGTCCTCCTCGCCCGTCGGCGTGGGCTCCTCGACGTCGAACCCGCCGCCCCGCCGCAGCAGCCGGCGCACTTCGCGGATCAACTCGGCGAAGCGCGGCACTTCCCGCATCTCGGCGGTACGCGGCTGCAGAAGGTCGACGTCGACGATGCCCACGATCTGTCCCGGCCTCGCCGACATGACAACCACGCGCGTCGACAGGAAGATCGCCTCCGAGATCGAGTGCGTCACGAAGACGACAGTGCTGCCGCTGGCCTCCCAGATCCTCAGCAGCTCGAGGTTGAGGCGCTCGCGGGTCATTTCGTCGAGGGCGCCGAACGGCTCGTCCATCAGCAGCAGCGCCGGGTCGAACGAGAGCGCGCGCGCAATCGACACCCGCTGCTGCATGCCGCCGGAGAGCTGCCAGGGATGGTGGTCCTCGAAGCCGGTCAGCTCGACGAGCTCGACCAGCTCCTCGACCCGCTCGGCACGCCTGCGCCGGTCCCAGCCCATCATCTCCAGCGGCAGCGAGATGTTCTTGGCGACCGTACGCCAGTCGAAGAGCACGGCGTCCTGGAAGACGATCCCGTAATCACGGCCGAGCCGCGCCCGGTGCGCGGTCTTGCCCTTGACGGTGACCTCACCGCTACTCGGCTGGATCAGGTCGCCGATGATCCGAAGCAGCGTCGATTTCCCGCAGCCCGACGGTCCGATCAGGGAGACGAACTCCCGCTCGCCGATCTCGAGGTCGATCCCTTGCAGCGCGACGACGCCGCCCTGGCCGAACTCCTTCGAGACGCGGCTCAGGCTTACGACACTCACCTGCGCTCCTTCCAAGGTCGATCGTGTCGACCGGTCATTGCAGACGGACGCGCGGGCAAAGGAGACGGGCACGCTGGCAAAGCCAGCATGCCCTCTAAGCGGCATCGCGAGCGACGCCTCAGCCGCGCGTCCTGAAGGCGGCATCGCAAGCGATGCCTCATGCCACGTGCTCCGGCGCCCGGCGAACGACGATCCGCTCCGCGATGACGACGATCAGGAAGAACGTGATCCCGAGCAGCGCCGCGATCAGGTTCGTCGCCCACAGACTCGGCGGTGAGGTCGCGTAGTACTGGTTGAAGTTGAGGATCGCGCCGCCGAGGCCGTCCTGAATCGAAGCCGGGAGCTCGCCGATGATCGCGCCGACGACGCTCGCCGTCGCCGCGATCTTGAACGCGGCGAAGAGGAAGGGCAGCGAGGTGGGAAGCCTCAGCTTCCAGAAGATCTGGAACGGGCTCGCGGCGTACGCGCGCATCAGCTCGAGCGCGCGCGGGTCGGCCGAGGTCAGGCCGCGGAGCGTGTTGATCGTGACGGGAAAGAAGGTGAGGTAGGCGGAGATCACGGAGACCGAGAACCAGTCCGGCGCGCCGCGGCCGCCGAGCCAGACCACCACCATCGGGGCGATTGCCAGGATCGGGATCGTCTGCGAGGCGACGATGTAGGGAAGGAAGCCTCGCTGGAGCAGGCGGGAGTGGGCGAGGATCGCCCCCAGCAGGAAGCCGATCGAGGCCCCGAGCGCGAAGCCGACCGCCGCCTCCTTGGCCGTAAAGAGCGCGGCGTCCCAGAGCACCTCGATCAGCATCGGGCCGTTCCGCCGTGACGGCTCGAACAGCTGGCCGATGATGTCGTGGATATGCGGGAAGGTGCGGTCGTTGACGACGAACGC
This sequence comes from uncultured Actinomycetes bacterium, assembly GCA_963752845.1. Taxonomy (GTDB): domain Bacteria; phylum Actinomycetota; class Thermoleophilia; order Gaiellales; family Gaiellaceae; genus JACDAN01. Next base: position 117,838 of record CAVVZV010000001.1, read on the forward strand.
TCCGATCTTCAGGCCGGTGGTCTCACCGAACCACTTGAACCCTTCCCACAGCGCGCAGAGCCCGGCGAGGACGATGCCGAGCATTCCCAGGCGCTTCAGGGCGCTGCCGACCATCGCCCGATGCTTACCACGTTAGGCTCGGCGCCGTGGCGGACCTGACCAACATCACCTTCGCGTGCGAGAACCCGGTTCCGCTCTCGGAGTTTTGGGCGGCGGCGCTCGGCTACGAGCCGGTCGAGCCTCCGCCCGAGGTGGTGGCGGAAGTCGAGAAGGCGATCGAGCGCGGCGAGCTCGATCCCACCGGCTGGGCGATGCTCGCGCATCCCGAGGGAATCGGACCGAGGCTGCTGTTCCAGCGGCGTCCGAAAACGCCGACCGAGTCGATTCCGATCCATCTCGACCTCAAGTCCGAGGACCGCCACGTCGAAGTGGGGCGTCTCAAGGGCCTCGGGGCAACCGAGGTCGAGGAGCGGTCGCTGAAGATCGGTCCGTACGAGGAGTTCTGGACGGTCATGCGCGATCCCGAAGGCAACGGATTCTGCGTGTCATGACGCTCGATCCCTCACGCACCGTCGCCGAGCTGAAGGAGCTGCGCGGGCTGACGAGCAACGAGGACGGTGCCCAGCGGGTCGCCTGGACCGACACGTGGGTGCAGGCCCAGGAGTGGATGGCCGCGAAGCTCGATGGCACCGGGGCGACGATGGAGTTCGACGAGGCGCGCAACCAGTGGTGGACGCTGCGCGGTCGCTCCGACAAGGAGCTTCTGATCGGCGGCCACCTCGACTCGGTCCCGAACGGCGGCTGGCTGGACGGCGCGCTCAACGTCGTCGCCGGCTCGGAGGTGTTCCGACGGATCGCCGAGGAGGGCGAGCCGCCGGTGACCGTGCGCCTGGTCAGCTGGGCCGACGAGGAGGGTGCGCGCTTCGGACGCTCACTCTTCGGCTCGAGCGCCGCCGCCGGCTCGATGCGTGACCAGGACGAGCTGCGGCAACTGACCGATCGCGACGGGGTCTCGCTGCCGGAGGCGATCGGGGCCCACGGCGTCGACCTTGACCGCGCGACGGACGCGCGGAGACAGCTGGAGCACGCGGCCGCCTACCTCGAGCTCCACATCGAGCAGGGGCCGGTGCTCGAGTCGATGGACCTCCCGTTGGGCGCCGTGCTCGGCACCTACGGCGTCGAGCGCCACCGCGTCACGTGGCGGGGGCAGGCGGCGCATGCGGGCTCGACGCCCATGGATCAGCGTCGCGACGCACTCGCCGGCGCCGCCAAGCTCGCGCTCGAGCTCAGGCACATCGCTGCCCGGACTGGGGACGGGGCCGTCTGCACCTCAGGCGGAGTCGTCTGCCACCCGGGCATCGTCACGTCCGTGGTCGAGACCGCCGAGCAGCTTCTCGACCAGCGCCATCTCGACGCCGACAAGCTGGCCGCGCTGCTCGAGGACGCCAAGGCGTCATCTCGCCGGTTCGCCGAGGAGGAGCGGATCGAGGTCGAGTTCGAGCGGATCTGGAACATCGAGCCGATCCTCTTCGACGATCGCCTGATCCAGTTCGTCGACGATTCGATTGAGGGGGTGGCAGGGCAATCGCATCGCCTGCCGAGCGGCCCGCTCCATGACGCCGCCGAGGTCTCGCGCGCCGGAATTCCGACGGTGATGCTCTTCGTCCAGAGCCTCCGCGGGCTCTCGCACACGAAGCTCGAGGACACGAGGGAAGAGCATCTCGAGCTCTCGGTCCAGGCCCTCGATCGCCTCACGTCGAAGACGATCGACTGGCTCGCGTCTTAACGGGGTCCGACCCCGTAAGGGCCTGCAGGGCCGTCTTAACAGGGTCGGACCCCGTAAAGAACGCCTGTTGACTCGCTACGACAGCCGGACGAGCGCGACACCGCCTGCCAGCAGCAACACGCCCACGATGCGGAGCGCCGTGATCGGCTGCTCCTCGAACCCGACCCAGCCGAAGTGGTCGACCGCCAGCGATGCGAGCGCCTGCCCGGCGAGGATCAGCGCGACAAGCGTGGCGGCACCCAGCTTGGGCGCCGTCACGATCGACCCGAGCACATAGAACGCGCCCAGCAACCCGCCCGTCCAGACCCACCAGGGCGCATCACCCGCACGATCCGGCCATCCGCGGGCAGCGAAGAGCACGGCGAGAAACAGGGCGACCGCGCCGACGACGAACGAGACGAACGCCGCGCGCACCGACCCCCCGATCCACTCGGCGAGCTGGGCGTTGATTCCGAACTGAATCGGCAGCATCGCCCCCGCCGCGAGCGCGAACAACAGGTAGCCCCAAATTGCCACAGCGGAGATTTCAAGGAAAAATGGCTGTTTCCCTGCCCGGCCCACCAGGAGGACTCATGCTCTCGTTCGGCGTCACCGTCTTGCCCGACCCGCCCTCGTCTCGATTCTTCGAACTGGTCGAGCTGGCCGAACAGCACGGCTTCGAGTACGCCTGGACCTACGACTCGCACATCCTCTGGCAGGAGTCCTACGCAACTCTTCCCCTCGCCGCGGCCCGCACGAGCAAGATCAAGCTCGGCCACTTCGTCACCAACCCGGGCATCCGTGATCCAACGATTACGGCCAGCTGGTACGCGACGATGCAGGACCTCTCGAACGGCCGGATGGTGATGGGCATCGGCCGGGGCGACTCCTCGCGCCGAGTCGTCGGGCTCAAGCCCGTGCGCGTCGCCGAGTTCGAGGCGCGCTGCCGGATGATCAAAGACTTGATGAACGGGCGGAAGGTCGAGTGGAACGAGAAGGAGCTCGAGTTCTCCTGGGCCCGGAAGGAGCTGCCCGACATTCCGATGTGGGTCGCGGGCTATGGGCCGAAAGCGCTCGCCGTCGCCGGGCGAGTCGGAGACGGGGTGATCATCCAGCTCGCCGACCCCGTGATCATCCAGTGGATCATGGACACGGCGCGGAAGGCCGCGGAGGAGGCCGGGCGCGACCCGTCAGAGCTCAAGTGCATCGTCGGCGCACCGAGTCACATCTCCGATGACCTTGCGGATGCACGCGACCAGGTGCGCTGGTTCCCGGCGATGGTGTCGAACCACGTCATGGACCTGATCGAGAAGTACGGCTGGGAGTCCGAGATTCCCGAGGCGCTCACCGATTACGTCAAAGCGCGGAAGTTCTACGACTACAAGGACCACAGTCGCGTCGGCGCAGCACACGGCGAGTTCGTCACCGACCAGATCTGCGATCGCTTCTGCGTGCTTGGAACGGCGGAGCAAGCGGCCGACAAGCTGCGCGAGCTCGAGGCTGTCGGCGTCGATCAGTTCAACATCTACCTTATGACCCACAGCCAGGAGGAGACGCTCGCGGCCTACGGTGACAAGATCATCCCGCAGTTCTCGCGGGTCACTGCGTAAGCGCCCTAATGGCGGAAGTCGTCCGGATCGAAGGCACCGAAGCGACGGCCAAGATCCGCAGCGTGGTGTGGGTGATCGTGCTCGAGATCGTCACGCTCTTCATCTACGGGTTCTTCTGGTGGTACTTCATCCACCGAGAATTGCGCGACTACGGGCGCGCGAAGGGCACGACGGAGCTCGGCACGAGCCCGGGCACGTCGCTGTTGGCGATAACGCTCGGAGCGCTGATCATCGTTCCCGCGCTGGTCTCGTTCTACAACGGGTTCAAGCGTGTGCAGGCCGCGCAGCGGCTGACGGGGATCGAACCGATCAATGGTTGGATCGGCTTGATCCTGTTCATCATCTTCTACCCGGCGTTCATGGGCTACATGCAGAGCGGCCTGAATCCGGTCTGGCAAGCGCAGGCGAGTGCCCAACAGCAGACCGGTTGATCTCACCGTTCTCTTAGCTTCGTTCCGCACAATTCAGGCCGATGAAGATCCTGGTCGTTGACGACGAACGCGCCGTCCGCGAGTCCCTTCGCCGCGCGCTCGCGCTCCAGGGCTACGAGGTCGAGCTGGCGAGCGACGGCGCGGAGGCGCTCGAGCGACTTGCCGCCGACGGACAGCCCGACGCCGTTGTCCTCGACATCCTGATGCCGGGGATCGACGGGCTCGAGGTCTGCCGCCAGATTCGCCGGCGCGGCAGCAGCGTCCCCGTGCTGATGCTCACAGCACGGGACGCCGTCGGTGATCGAGTCGAGGGGCTGGACGCCGGTGCGGACGACTACCTGGTCAAGCCCTTCGCGCTCGAGGAGCTGCTCGCGCGGATCCGCGCACTGCTGCGACGTGCGTCGCCGGCGGCCGACGGTGTCCTCCACTTCGCCGACCTCGAGCTTGACACCGGCACTCGTGAAGTCCGGCGCGGCAGCGACACGGTCGAGCTGACCAGGACGGAGTTCAACCTGCTCGAGCTGTTCATGCTGAACCCCCGTCAGGTCCTTACTCGCTCGATCATCTTCGAGCGAGTCTGGGGCTACGACTTCGGCTTCGCGTCCAACTCGCTCGACGTTTACATCGGGTATCTCCGGCGCAAGACCGAAGCCGGCGGCAAGCAGCGCCTGATCCACACTGTGCGCGGCGTCGGCTACGCGCTTCGCGAACAATGAGCTTTCGCGCCAGACTCACATTGGTCGCCGCGACGGCGGTCGCGCTGGCCGTCGCGCTCGCCTCGGGTGTCGTCTACGTCGTCGTCCGTGACCAGCTGCGCGGCCAGGTTGACGACGCGCTCCAGGCACGGGCGGACGTGATTCAGCACGCCCCGTATCGCGACGCCCTCCCGGCTCCCGGGGATCCGGAGCTCGGAGGCGCGGGCGGGTACTTCCAGATCGTCAGCGCGGACGGGGCGGTCCGGCGCCCCCCCGACGCCGACATTCCGATCCCGGTCACGGATCAAGTGCTCGAGGTCGCGTCGGGTCAGGCCGCTTCCTTCTTCACAGACGCGACGATCGCGGACATGCATGTCCGCGTGCTCACGTTCCCCATCGCGCCCGGCGTCGCGGTCCAGATCCCCCGTCCGCTCGACGAGGTGGACAGCACGCTCGACCAGTTGAGGACGTTTCTAATCCTGATCACGCTCGCCGGAATCGGCCTGGCGGCGGCGCTCGGGCTGCTCGTGTCCCGGGCCGCCGTGGCACCTGTGGCCAGGCTGACGAGGGCAACCGAGCGGGTGACCGAGACGGGCGACCTCTCTGAGCGGATCGAGGCTGGCGGGCAGGACGAGCTGAGCCGGCTGGCCGGGAGCTTCAACGCCATGCTCGGCGCGCTGGAAGAGTCGACCAACGCGCAACGGCAGCTCGTCGCGGACGCGTCGCACGAGCTCCGCACGCCGCTTACCAGCCTACGGACGAACTTCGAAGTCCTGATGAGCGAACGAGAGCTGGATCCGGACGAACGCCGCCGGCTGCTCGATGACGTCGTCGAGCAGATCGGAGAAATGACCACGTTGATCGCAGAGCTGATCGAGCTCGCCCGCGGCGACCAGCTTCCAACCAAGCCGCAGGACGTCCGGCTCGATCTCGTCGCCCAGGAGGCGGTCGAGCGCGTGCGTCGCGACAGGCCGGGCGTCACGTTCAACACCGACTTGCGTGAGTCGGTCATCCGGGGCGTCCCTTCGTCGCTCGAGCGGGCGATCGGCAACGTCCTCGACAACGCCGCCAAATGGAGCCCACCCGGGGGCGAGGTCGACGTCAACGTCGAAGACGGAACGATCACTGTCCGCGATCGCGGCCCCGGGATCGACGACGCCGACATCCCCCACGTGTTCGACCGGTTCTACCGCTCGCCGTCCGCGCGGACGATGCCCGGCTCCGGGCTTGGACTCGCGATCGTCCGCCAGGTTGCGGAGGCGCACGGCGGCGAGGTTGTCGCAGAGCGCGCCGAGGGCGGCGGGACGCGGATCACGCTGCGCCTCGACGGCGGCCCGCCGAAGTCTTAGAGAACTCTTTTCCCAGGCTTAGCCCGTCCTTAGGCGCAGCCGGTTTCCTCGATGTCGTGACCCGCAGGCAAACCGACAAGGAGGAAACGACATGCGACGTCACATGAGGAAAATCGCCGCCGGCGGCGCCGCGCTCGCCGCCACCGTCGGTGCCGGAGGAGCAATCGCCGCCACGCAGCTCAATCCAAAACAGGAGAGCCAGGCGGTCATGAACGACGCCGCCGAGCAGCTCGGCGTCGAGCCGAGCGAGCTGAGCGAAGCGCTCAAGGACGCCCTCGCGAACCGGGTCGACGCGGCCGTGGAGGCCGGTCGGCTCACCGAAGAGCAGGGCGTAGAGCTGAAGGAGCGGATCGAGTCCGGCGAGATCCCGATGCTCGGCGGGCCCGGCTTCGGCCACCGGATGCACCACGCCGGTGATCTGGATGCGGCCGCCTCGTATCTGGGCATGACCGCGGCAAACCTGAGGGCGGCGCTCGAGGACGGCAAGACGTTGGCCCAGGTCGCCGAAGATCGAGGCAAGTCGGTGGACGGTCTGGTCAACGCTCTCGTCGACGAGGCGGAGGCAGAGCTCGCCGCGGCCGTAAAGGCCGGGCGGCTGACCGACGCCCAGCGCGACTCGATGCTGTCCGGCTTGAAGGAGCGGATCACGCGCCTTGTGAACGAGCGTCCGCCCTTCGACCGCAAGTTCGGCCGAGCGCCGGAGCGCGGAAGCCTCGATGTGTCTCCACCGGACCTGGGCACGGCGGCCTGAAGCGACACGCAGCCAGTACGGGCGCGTCGGGCGCGCGGCGTCGGACGCGTCCGTACCGCGGCGGCGAATTCTTAGAAGGCTCTTAGCCGGTCGCTTCCCGCTCGGAGTCCGCGTGCTCGAAGTGCAGCGTCACGAGCTCGCCGGCACTCCGAACGTGCTCGATCATCCGCCGACGGGCCTCGACGGGATCGCGCTGCTCGATCGCCTCGAGGATCCTCTCGTGCTGCTCGACGTTCTCCTCCAAGAGCCGCGAGCTCCGTGAGAGGGGGGCCCAGGTGAGGTTTCGAGGAAGGCTCCGATGCAGGTCGGCGATCGTGTCGTTCAGCCGTCCGTTCGCCGCGGCATCGAGGAGCGCCTGGTGGAAGAGATCGTTGGCGCGGACCCAGACGCTCTCGTCCTTCCAGTGCGCCGGCCGGCGCGCACGGCGCGCGACCAGCGTTTCCACGGCCTTCCGAAACAGCGCCTGCGCTTCGCGGAGCCGGACGAGATCGCGGTCGCTGATTCGGCCGGCCGCGAGCTCGGCGGCGAGCCCCTCGAGCTCCGCCCGAACCTCGTAGGCCTCCCGGAGCTCCCTGGCCGAGGGCCCGCGGACGATCGCACCCCGATTCGGCAGCAGCTCGACGAGCCCGGTTGCCGCCAGCTGGCGCAGCGCTTCCCGTACCGGCGTCCGGCTGACTCCAAACTGCTCTGCGAGGGCCTCCTGCCGGAGACGTGTTCCGACAGGCATGTCGCCGCTCAACACTTGCGCCTGAATCGCGGTCGCCAGCCGTTCGACCGTGCTCATGGCCGAAGTGCCCTGTTCCCGGCGTGTCGACCGGTCAGTGCAGACGGACGCACGGGCAGGGCCCGCGCGTCCTGAAGACGGCACCGCAAGCGGCGCCTCATGCCGCTCCTATGCGGGCGTCGTTCACCAGTCGAAAGCCGACGATGGCGACCAAGGCGGCGAAGATCACACGCAGAGTGTCGGCCGGAAGCGCAAGCGCTAGCAGCGCGCCCGCCACCGCGCCCGCCGCGCCGACGAGGCCGAGCGACAGCGCGACCGGAAGATCGCCGATGTTCCGGCGCCGGAGAGCCACACTCGCCGCGATCGCTGTCGGGAGGATCACGAGCAACGAGGTCGCTTCCGCCTCGTGCTGCGACATCCCCATGGCTAGTACGAGGAACGGCACAAGCAGCAGCCCTCCGCCGACGCCGAGCAGGCCGGCAAGGACGCCGGATAACGCTCCGACGGCGACGAGAAGCACGAGGAGCCCGAGCGTGCTCAGGGCTCCACCACCAGAAGCACTGCGACGATCAGCATGAATACGCCGAAGGCAAGCTTGAGCTTGCGCTCGTCGACCCGGGCCAGGAGTCGGGCGCCCACCTGCGCGCCCGTGATCGCTCCGACGGCGAGCGCCAACGCCTCCCAGACCTGAATCTCCCCGGCCGCGCCGAACGTGAGGACGCCGGCCGCGCTGATCGGGATGATCGCGCCGAGGGAGACGGCATGGGCGTCGCGCTGGCCGAAGCCGCCCCAGAGCACGAGCAACGGGACCATCACCACGCCGCCACCGACTCCGAGCAGTCCTGAGAACAGTCCCCCTGCAAGTCCGATTGCCCCCAGGCGTCCGTAATGCAGACGAGACGACAGGGCCACGGCCACGGAAAAACCTTACCAACATTGGATCCAAACAAGCGTCAAATGGATACACATGGTAAATTCGCGCCGTCCCACCCCGGGGCGGTGACTTTTCGGGAGGGAGCTGACACCAAAGTCAGGAGGGGACTGATGAACAGGATTCGTACCCGCCGTGCACGGCGCGCCCTCGCCGTTCTGGCGGTGGCCGCGATCGGACTGCTGGCTACGGCCGCCGGCAGCTCTGTGGCATCCGACTCACGAGCCGGCGGGACGCTCACCATCGGACTGGCCGAAGACCCGGACGCGCTCGATCCGACACTGGCGCGGACGTTCGTCGGACGGATGGTCTTTCTGCACATGTGCGAGAAGCTCTATGACCTGAACGCGAAGCTCCAGATCGTTCCGCAGCTCGCGGCCGCGATGCCGAGGCTCTCGGGCGACAAGAAGACGATGACGATCAGGATTCGCCGCGGCGTCCGCTTCAACGACGGAACGCCGCTGAACGCCCAAGCGGTGAAAACCTCGCTCGACCGGCATCGAACCTTGACCGGGTCCGCGCGGGCCAGCGAGGTCGCGCCGATCACGGCGGTCAACGTCGTGAACAACTTCACGGTGCGACTGCAACTCAACGCACGCTTTTCGCCGCTGACGGCCCAGCTGGCCGATCGCGCCGGAATGATCATGTCGCCGAAGGCGCTCACCGAGCTCGGGACGAGGTTCGCTTCGGCGCCGGTGTGCGTCGGACCGTTCAAGTTCACGAGTCGAACGGCCGGCGACCGGATCGTTGTCGACAAGTCGCAGTTCTACTACGCGCGGAGCAAGGTCAAGCTCAACCGGATCGTCTTCCGAATCATCACCGACACGAGCGCGCGGGCCGCAGAACCTCCGCTCGAAGGACATCAACGTGCTCGATCGCATCGCGTCGACCGACCTGCCCGCAATCCAGCGCGACAAGAGCCTGCGCGTGTTGAAGGCGACGTCGATCGGCTACCAGGGAATCTCGATCAACATCGGGAACAAGAACGGGATCGGCAAGCCGTTCGAGAACGTCGGCACGCCGTTCGCGTCGAGGCGCGCGCTCCGGCAGGCGTTCGAGCTCTCGCTCGACCGCAAGGTGATCAACCGGGTCGTCTTCGGGGGCACGGTGCTGCCAGGTTGCCTCCCCGTTCCGCCGACGAGTCCCTACTACGACGCCAGGATCAAGTGCCCCGGCCGCAACGTCGCGAGGGCCAGGACGCTCGTGCGGAGCACGGGGATGGCGACGCCGATCCGCGTACGGCTGATGATCGGCACCAACCAGGTGCAGGCTCGTTTCGGCCAGGTCATCCAGTCGATGGCAGAGGACGCCGGCTTCCAGGTCGAGCTCCAGCCGACTGAGTTCGTGACCGCGCTGCGTCGGCAGGATCAGGGCAACTACGACGCGTTCGCGATCGGCTGGTCGGGACGTGTTGACCCCGACGGCAACATCTACCAGTTCGTCCATCGCAAGGGCTCGTTGAACAACCTTGGGTGGGGGAACGGGCGGATGGACCTGCTGCTCGACAACGCCCGCAAGGCAGCGACGGCCAAGGCCCGGAAGACGCTCTACAACGCCGCCTTCCGAACCCTCCGGTCGGAGCTGCCGCTGATCTACCTCTACCACGACGTCAACCGGCACGGCGTGACCACCAATGTGAAAGGTGTCCGGCTGTACGGCGACGGCCTGATCCGGGCCTACTTCGCCGAGTACAAGTGAGCTGAACTAACCGATACTGACGACGATCATGGGCGTCTTCATCCTGCGCAAGGTCGGAGCCGCCCTGATCGTCGTCTTCCTGGCGAGCGTGCTCGTCTTCGTGGGCGTGCGCGCGATCCCGGGTGACCCGGCGCTCGCGTACGCAGGCGAGGATCGCGATCCTGAGGTTCTCGCCGCGATCCGGGAGAAGTACGGGCTGGACGATCCGATCCCGGTGCAGTACGTGCGCTGGGCGGGGCTCGCGCTCCAAGGCGACCTCGGCACTGACACACGAGGCTTGCCCGTCGCCGAGACGATCGTCACAAGGATTCCCCTGACGCTCGAGCTCGCCGGGCTGGCGCTCCTGATCGGGACCGTGCTCGGCATCGCCGCGGGCGTGATCGCCGCCGTTCGCCGCGGCAAGCCGTCCGACTATGCGGCGACGACGGTCGCCCTGCTCGGCCTCTCTGTCCCGCACTTCTGGCTCGGCCTGCTGATGATCATCGTCTTCGCCGTCAATCTGAATTGGCTGCCGGCGGGCGGCTACGTCCCGTTCCGCGAGGACCCGATCGGCAACCTCGAGCACATGCTGATGCCGGCGCTCGTCCTCGGACTCGGACTGTCGGCGGTGATCATGAGGCAGATGCGCTCGGCGATGCTCGATTCGCTGGGCGCGGACTACGTGCGAACTGCTCGCGCCAAGGGCCTGAGTGAGTGGTCGGTCGTCGGCAAGCATGCGCTTCGGAACAGCCTGATCACGGTGACGACGGTGATCGGCCTCTCGCTCGGCGCGCTGATCTCGGGGGCGGTCATCACCGAGCAGATCTTTGGGATCGCGGGCTTCGGGCGTCTGACAGTCGACTCGATCGCTCAGCGGGATTACGCGCTCCTCCAGGGCGTCGTGCTCGTCGTGGCCGTGGGGTACGTCGTCGTCAACCTCCTCGTCGACCTCGCGTACTCGCTGCTCAACCCGCGCATCCGCGTCTCCGGGACGTCAAGTTGAGCTACGTCGAAGCCACACCGCTCGGCGCGCGGGCGCGGCGGCGCCGGATCATCGGCCGACGCTTCCTGCGCCGGCCGGCAGCGGTCGTCTCGCTGGTCATCGTCGTCGGCGCGATTGCAGCCGCGGTGCTTCGCTCGGTGGGTCGCCCCATACGCACCGGACCAGACCGATTTCGACGCTCTGCTGGCAAGTCCGTCGCGGGAGCATCTGCTCGGGACGGACGAGCTCGGCCGCGACACGTTGTCGCGGATCATCTGGGGCGCCCGCGCCTCGATCCAGGCGGGCTTCTTCGCGACCGTGCTGGCGATGGCGATCGCGGTTCCGATCGGCCTCATCGCCGGCTACTACCGGGGCTGGGTCGACACCGTGATCGCGCGCGTCACCGACGTCCTCCTGGCCTTCCCGTTCCTCATCCTCGCCGTCGGGCTCGCGGCGATCCTCGGCCCCTCACTGCTGAACGCGACGCTCGCGCTCGGCATCGCCGCGGTGCCGCCGCTCGTGCGCATCGCCCGGGGCGAGGTGCTGGCGCTCCGGGAGGAGGACTACGTCCGCGCAGCGGTCGCAAACGGCGCCAACGACGCTGTGATCATCGGCCGGCACATCGTCCCCAACATGGCCAGCACGCTGCTCGTGCAGGCGACGCTGACGATTCCGGCTGCGATCATCGGCGAGGCAGTGCTGTCGTTCCTCGGCCTCGGCGTGCAGCCTCCGACACCCTCGTGGGGCGTGATGCTCAACGCAGCTCAGCCCTACCTCAGCGAGGCGCCGAGCCTGGCCGTCTACCCGGGGCTTGCGATCGTCATCGTTGCGCTTGCCTTCAACCTGCTCGGCGACGGCCTCCGCGACGTGCTCGATCCGAAGACGGAGCGGTGACGGAGCCCCTGCTCGAGGTGCAGGACCTCTCGGTCCGATTCAACACGGACGACGGCGCCGTCCACGCCGTCGACCGCATGTCGCTGGCGCTGGCGCCGAGCGAAGTGCTGGGGATCGTCGGGGAATCCGGCTGCGGCAAGAGCGTGACCGCGCTTTCGATTCTGGGGCTGCTTCCGTCGACGGCGACGGTCACGGGGAGCGCACGGTTCGAGGGCGCGGAGCTGCTCGGAGCGTCGAAGTCGCAGCTGCGGAAGATCCGCGGTCGAAAGATCTCGTTCGTCTTCCAGGAGCCGATGACCTCGCTCAATCCCGTACTCCGGATCGGAAACCAGATCGAGGAGGTCGTGCGCGAGCACATGGACGTTTCCCGGCGTGCCGCGCGCGAGCGAGTGGTCGAGCTGCTCGACCTCGTGCACATCCCGGATCCGACTCCGGCGCGTCGACGAGTACCCGCACCAACTCTCGGGCGGGATGCGTCAGCGCGTGATGATCGCGATGGCGCTGGCCTGCGATCCGAAGATCCTGATCGCGGACGAGCCGACGACGGCGCTGGACGTCACGATTCAGGCCGGGATCCTCGATCTGCTCCGTGAGCTGCGCGCGCGCCTGGGAACGGCGATCATCCTGATCACCCACAACCTGGGCGTCGTCGCCGACCTGGCGGATCGCGTGGTCGTCATGTACGCGGGCCGCAAGGCCGAGGAGGCGCCGGTCGGCGAGCTGTTCGCGCACCCGCAGCACCCGTACACGATCGGTCTGCTCGGCGCCGTCCCCCGCGCCGGGAGCGGCCCACAACGGCCGGCTGCAGGAGATCCCCGGCCGCGTGCCCTCGCTCGCCGAGCTGCCGCGGCATTGCGCTTTCGCCGACCGCTGCCCACGCGCGGACGAGCAGTCGTGGTCGGAAGTCCCGGAGCTTCGCCAGGTGCGTCCCGACCACGTCGTCGCCTGCTTCCATCCAGGAGAGCGATGACATCCGATGGCCAGCCGGTACTCGAGGTCGAGGGCCTCGTCAAGCACTTCACGCTCGGCCGAGGGGTCGGGAAGGGCGGGCGGGTCGTCCATGCCGTCGACGGCGTCTCCTTCTCGATCGCTCCCGGCGAGGTGCTCGGCCTGGTCGGCGAGTCCGGCAGCGGCAAGACGACGGTCGGCTACTGCGTCAATCGGCTCTACGAGCCCACGGCGGGGACGATTCGTCTCAACGGCGCCGACATCACGCATCTCTCTCGACGCGCGCTGCGTCCGCATCGCCGCCAGATGCACATCGTCTTCCAGGACCCCTACTCCTCGCTCAACCCGCGGATGACCTGCGGGCAGATCGTCGGCGAGCCGATCCGTCTCCACCGGCTCGCTCGGCGCTCGCAGCTCGACGCACGAGTGGGGGAGCTGTTCGACGCAGTCGGGCTGCGCCCGGAGCTTCGCTTCCGCTACCCGCACGAGCTCTCCGGCGGGCAGCGACAGCGTGTCGGCCTCGCGCGCGCGCTCAGCGTCTCGCCCAGCCTGCTGATCGCCGACGAGCCCGTCTCCGCGCTCGACGTCTCGGTCCAGGCCTCCGTGCTCAACCTGCTTCGCGACCTCCAGGGCGACCTCGGGTTCTCGTGCCTGTTCATCAGCCACGACCTCGCCACGGTCGAGTTCCTCTGCGACCGGGTCGCGGTCATGTACCTCGGCAAGATCGTCGAGCTTGCGCCACGAGAGGAGCTCTTTGCGCGGCCGCAGCATCCGTACACGCAGGCGCTGCTGTCTGCGGCCGTCGTCCCGGACCCCGAGGTCCAGCGGACGCGAACGCGCATCGTCCTCGACGGAGACATCCCGAGCCCGATCTCGCCCCCGTCGGGCTGTCGCTTCCGCACGCGGTGTCCGCTCGAACAGGAGTCGGCTCCCCGCTCGACCGAGGAGGAACCGCCGCTCATCGACGTGACCGGGCAGGGCCATTTCGTTGCCTGCCATCTCGTGCGTCGCGGGACCGAGGCGCCCCGCATCGCAGAGTCGCCGGCCGAGCTCGTTCGATGAGCTTCACGACCCGTCCTGAGCTGCGCGGCACCTTCGGCATGGTCACCTCGACGCACTGGCTCGCGTCTGCGGTCGGGATGGCCATGCTCGAGCGCGGTGGGAACGCCTTCGACGCCGCCGTCGCGACCGGGTTCACGCTCCAGGTCGTCGAACCGCACCTGAACGGGCCCGGCGGCGATCTGCCGGTCGTCGCCTGGAGTGCGGAGCGGGGAGAGCCGCTCGTCCTCTGCGCGCAGGGAACCGCCCCGGCAGCGGCGACGATCGAGCAGTTCCGCGCGCTCGGACACGAGCTCGTTCCCGGCACTGGCCTCCTGGCGGCCTGCGTGCCCGGAGCGTTCGACGGCTGGATGCTGCTCCTCCGCGAGTTCGGGACGGTCGGGCCGGACGACGTGCTCAAGCCGGCGATCGGCTACGCCGAAAACGGCTACCCGGTCGTGCCGGGGATGACCGCGACGATCGAGCGACGTCGAGCCCCTGCTGCGCGAGTGGCCGGCGTCGGCCGACCTCTACCTGCCGCCTCCCCGCCCGGGCACCCTCTTCCGCAACCGGGCGCTGGCCGCGACGTACCGGCGGATCCTCGACGAAGCGGGCCAGGGGACGCGGGAGCGCCGGATCGATCGCGCGCGGGCGGCGTTCTATCGCGGCTTCGTCGCCCAGGCGATCGACTGGTTCTGCCGTGAGAACGGCGGCCTGCTGGCGGGGCAGGATCTCGCCGAGTGGGAGGCCGACGTTCGAGCCGCCGTCGACCTACGACTACCACGGCTACACGGTCTGCAAGACCGGCCCGTGGGGCCAAGGCCCGGTGTTCCTGCAGCAGCTCGCGCTACTCGCCGGGTTCGATCTGGCGGATCTGGGCCTCGGCTCGGCCGAGTACGTCCACACGATCGTCGAGTGCTCGAAGCTCGCCTTCGCCGATCGCGAGGCGTTCTACGGCGATCCGAGCTTCGTCGACGTTCCGCTCGAGCGGCTCCTGTCGGCCGAGTACAACGACGAGCGGCGCGCACTGATCGGCGAGGAAGCATCCGGCGAGCTCCGACCGGGCGGCGGACGGCTGCCGACTCTCGTCGAGGCCGCGGCGACCGTCGGCGCGGGGGAGCCGACCCGAGGCGACACCGTCCACCTCGACGTCGCCGACCGCTTCGGCAACTTCGTGTCGGCGACGCCGAGCGGCGGCTGGCTGCAGAGCTCGCCTGTCATTCCCGGGCTCGGCTGGTCGCTCGGCACGCGGGCGCAGATGTTCTGGCTCGAGGAGGGCCTGCCGTCCTCGCTCGAACCGGGCAAGCGGCCGCGCACCACGCTGTCGCCGTCGATCGCGTTGCGCGGAGGCGAGCCGTACCTCGCCTTCGGCACGCCTGGAGGCGACCAACAGGACCAGTGGTCCCTGCACGCTTTCCTGAACCACGTCCACTTCGGGCTCGACCTCCAGGCCGCGATCGACGCGCCCGAGTTCCACACCGACCACTTCCCGAGCTCCTTCTATCCCCGCCAGGCGCAGCCGCGGTCGCTGGCGCTGGAGGCGCGGTTCCGCGACGAGGTCGTCGCCGACCTGCGGCGACCGCGGTCACGACGTCCAGGTGACCGACCCCTGGTCGCTCGGGCGCGTGAGCGCGGTGGGGAGGGAGGACGGCGTGCTGAAGGCGGGGGCGAACCCGCGCGGAATGCAGGGGTACGCAGTCGGCCGGTAACCACGTCCGTACACTCCAAACGTGACAACAACGCTGCGCCGCCTGCGGGCAGGCGAACCCGCCAGAAGCGAGGTTCTGCCTGGCATGCGGCACGCCCCTCGCGGCGGAGGCGGCCGCTCAACCGGCCGAGGAACGGCGCGGTCGTCACCGCCGTCTTCACGGACATCGTCGGCTCGACCGCGTCCGCCGAGCAGCTCGATCCCGAAGACGTGCACTCCCGGCTCTCGCCCTATTTCGCGCGCGTCCGGCGCGAGCTCGAGAGTCGCGGCGGCACGGTCGAGAAGTTCATCGGCGACGCAGTCGTCGCCGTCTTCGGCGCCCCGCAGGCGCACGAGGACGACCCTGAGCGAGCCGTGCGCTCGGCGCTTGCCATCCGGGCCGCGATCGACGAGCTCAACGAAGCCGACGCGTGGCTCGATCTGCGCATTCGCATCGGCGTGGCGACGGGAGAGTCGCTCGTCACGCTCGGTCGCGACTCTCGAAGCGAAGGGATCGCCTCGGGCGACGTGATGAACACGGCGGCACGAATCCAGTCCGCCGCTCCGGTCAACGGCATCCTCGTCGACGAAGAGACCTATCGGAACACGTCGCAGGTGATCGACTACGAGCCGGTCGAGCCGCGTGGCTGCGAAAGGAAAGGCCGAGCCGGTCGCGGTCTGGAAGCCCGTCGCGGTCCGTGCCGCCCCTGGTCTTCGTCCTCCGTCGCGGGTGCCGTTCGTCGGCCGGACTCCCGAGCTCGAGCTGCTCGCAGGGATCTGGAACGCGGTGAGCACGACGGAGCAGCGCGCGCTGTGCACGATGATCGCCGCGCCGGGAGTCGGCAAGAGCCGTCTGCTGGGCGAGTTCGAAGCGCGGTCGCTTGCCGACGCAGACGTCTATCGCGGGCGCTGCCTGGCCTACGGCGAGGGGATCACCTACTGGCCGGTGAGCCAGATCGTGAGGGCTGCGGCGGGGATCCTCGGGAGCGACGAGCCCGATGTCGTCTCCACGAAGCTCGGGTCACTCCTCGACCGCCTGCCCACGGATCGGCCGCGACGAGCTGCGCACGATCGCGGCCGCCCTCGCAAACCTGGTCGGCGCTCCCCGGACACCCGCAGGCACCTACTCGGCGGCCGACATCACGCAGGCCGAGCTGCACTGGGGCATCCGGCGGCTCCTGGAGCTGCTCGCGACGCTGCCGCCCGCTCGTGGTCGTCTTCGAGGATCTGCACTGGGCCGAAGAGACGCTGCTCGAGCTCGTCCGTTTCATCGCCGACGGCTCGGAGCCCGCTCCGCTCCTCCTGCTCGGGACCGCGCGACCCGACCTCGCCGACCGCCGCCCGGCGATGCTCGTCGAGAGCGGGAATCGGCACGTCCTCGAGCTCGACCCGCTCACGCAGGCGGAGAGCAAGACGCTGGTGAGAGCCGTCGCGGCGGCGCGGCTTCCGGCCGAGACGCTGGAGGCACTGCTACGGAACGCGCAGGGCAACCCGCTCTTCCTCGAGGAGACGGCTCGGATGATCGTGGAGTCGCCGCCGGAGGACGAGGAACGGCCGAAGCTGCCTGTCCCGACGACGCTTCAGGCACTCCTCGGCGCCCGTCTCGACCAGCTTCCGGCGGAGGAGCGCGGGGTAGCCCAGCACGCGTCGGTCGTCGGAACGGTGTTCTGGTCGGGCGCGCTTGCTTCGCTCGACGGCGGCGATCACGACGCAATCGCTGCCGCGCTCGAACGGCTCGAGGCGCGAGACGTCATTCGGTCGCGGACCCCTCCGACCATCGCCGGCGAGCGCGAGTACGCCTTCAAGCACGCGCTCATCCGCGACGTCGCGTATGCGCGGATTCCGAAGCGGCGACGCGTGCTGCTCCACTCGCGGTTCGCGGCGTGGGTGGAGGAGCCTCCCGGCCGCAGAGGAGGAGCTCGTCGAGATCGTCGCGTACCACCTCGAGCAGGCCTGCCGGGCCGCGGGCGAGATCGCGCACAGCCCGGAGCCGGCGCCGGTGCTGCGAGCCGCGAAAGCGCTCGCGCGGGCCGCCGAGAAGGCCGAGCGTCGCGAGGGCTTCCGGGAGGCGGACGCCTTCTACGCGCGCGCCCTGGCCGTGCTCGGCGAGGCGACGGCGAGACCCTCGTCGGAGCTGCTGCTCAAGCGGGGGCGGACTCTCGCCGCTCTCGGCGAACATGCGAAAGCCTACGACCAGCTCGTGGCTGTCGCTGAGGACGCGGCGTCGCTCGGGCGACTCGACCTCCGGTGCGCGGCCCTGATCGCGATCGCGAACATCGACAACAAGCAGGGCCGCGCCGCGGAGTCGCGACGGAACCTGACCGAGGCGGTCGCCATCGCGAGCGAGATCGGGGACCGCGCGCTCCAGGTGCGGGCGCTCTACGAGTTCGCGTGGTTCGCCGCGTGGTTCGAAGGGGCGAGCGAAGCGGGCGCCGCTCAACTGCGGGAGGCGCTGGCGATCGCGGAAGACGCTCGACGACCGGTCGTTGCGCGATCGAGGGGCACATGCGGATCGGAACGCTCTGCTTCAACGCCGGCGATTTCGCGGGCGCGGAAGAGGCGTGCGAGCGGTGCGCCGAGCTCGCCTCGGAGCTAGGGAGCTTCCGGGACGAGGCGAGGTCGATCACGCTGCTCGGCCTCGTCCGTTATTACCGCGGCCAGGTCGATGAGGCCGAGCGGCTGGCTCTGCAGGCTCTCGAGTGGCTCGAGCGGACCTCGGACACGTACCTCCAGCTCCAGAACCTGCGCGAGCTCGCGCGCTACGCGCTGGCTAGAGGACGACCTGAGACTCGCTGAAGAGCGACTGCGCGAGGCCGTGCCGCTCGCGCTGGAGTTTGGCGGCTGGCTCGTGATCGAGATCTACCGCTACCTGATCGAGACGCTCGTGCGGCAGGGCCGCGTCGACGAGGCGCGGGAGCTCGTCGAGTTCGCGGCGCGGAACCTTCCGCCGGAGGACGCATACGCTCAGGCTGCGCTCCGCCTCGCCGAGGCCTCGGTGGCGACGGCGGACGGCGAGCGGGCTGGCGCGGTCGCGCACTTCGACGAGGCGCTTCGGCTGCTTCGCGAGCAGCGTCTGCTCACCGACCTCGGAGAGGCGCGAATCGCGTTCGCCCGCGCCCTTCGAAGCTTCGGCGAGCACGCGGACGCGCGCGCCGAGCTCGAGCGGGCGCGGGAGGAGTTCGCGCAGATGGATGCGCGCGAGCTCGTGGCGCAGATCGACCGCGAGCTCGCCGAAGAAGTGACGGGGGCCGACGGAGTCGGCCCCCGTCCGTTAGTCACCGTCGTCGTTTCTTCACCGATGCGCTGCCCTCGCCGCCGCCGCCGCTGCTGCAGCCTTCGCTGCCGCAGGTCGTCGGCACGAAGAGCGAGCAGGTACCGCCTTCCGGCGCCACGCACCGCTGGAGAACCCTGATCGAGTCCTCGTTGTTCTGTGCGCGGTGACGGATGCCGCAGTCCCCGACGGTCGTGCATGTCCCCGTCGCAGCGAGATGGACTGCTGGGCCGTCGGTCCTGTGACGCTTTCTGGCTCGCGAACTTTGCCTGATGCGCGCCTGCGTGTTGTCCGGGTCGCCGCCGAGCTGCGTCGAGCAGCAGGCCAACGGTCCGATCTGAATCTGCTGTCCCGGGCCTTTCAGCCGTTGATGCTCGGTCTGACGCGCGAAGCTCCTCGAGAAGCTCTTCGACTTCCTGGACTTCTTGTGCTTTGACTTTGAGTTGCCGGTCGCGCTCGGTTTGCTCACGTCGCCGATCGTCTGGTCGACGTCGCCGAAGTGGTCGCCGAACTGCCGCTGGACGATGTTCGAGCCGCCTGACGCCTTCCCGACTGGTCGAGATTCTGGATCAGGCGCGAGTCGTTGCTGCCGCTGTCGCTCGTCTGCGCGATCCGCCCCGAGAACCGGCCTTCCTGGTTCTGTGTCGGCGCGCTCGCCATCGCGACTTCGTTCGGATCGCTGATCGATCGTCTGCTTCACGTTCGACTCGTTGTCGCCCGTGCCGTTGGTCTGCGTGACCTGGGCGTTCAAGGTCGCTCGTTGATCCGCCCCGTCGTTCTGGACCACTCGTTCCCGGACGCGCGCGACGTTGTCGCCGTCAGTGTTCGTCTGCGTGATCTGGCATGTGAGCACCACCGGCGTCACATCGCGTGGCCTCCAGCGAGCAGCGAGCCTTGTTCTTCCCGGACGTCGCGTTCTGAACGACGACGCACGTGATCGCGTTCGTCGTCTGCGTGAGCGTGCCGCTCGGCCCGCATCCGAGTTTCGTCCAGTGCTTGCCGGACGCGACCTGGACGACCTTCGTCTTCTTCGTGCACTTCCATTTCCGCCCCGGGCACTTCGGTCCCGCGTAGTTGAGCTGTCCACGCTGGACGACGAAGCCCTTCGCGTTCAGACCCCTAGCGCTGAGGTAGGCCGCAACGCCCTTGTCGGTCGACAAGTCCGCTTGGCTCGTGCCGACTGGGCGCGCCGCAGCTCCAACTGAGCTCGCGAGCACGAGGGCCGCGAGCCCGAGGAGGAGCAGGGGTATCCGTCGCGACATTTCCCCTCCCTTGGTCGTATGACCAGTCGAATCACCCTAACCCGGATGGGTCATGGTCGTAAAGGTTCCGTATGGATGGAAGAAAATCGGGAGCTTCTAGCCATGCGGTTTCGTAGACCGACCTTCATCAGCGTCATCCGGCTCGAACGCGCGATTGACACATTCCAGGTTAAGGGGTAGCGTCGAAGGCGGAGTACCAAGCAGCAGGGGAGGCTCACCTCGATGATTGTCAGCCCCAGACTGCTGCGGCACGGACGTCGGCGCTTCTTTCGCCGGTTTGTCTTCCTTGATGCCTTGGCCGGACTGCTGCTTGTCGCTCCGAGCGCAGGAGGGGTACTGGGCGACTCCACGCCGCCGGCCGTCGCACCGCGCGGGCGCAGGGTGCTGAGTGCCTGGCCCGCGCGTCCTGGTTTCCAACTGCGGCGAACGTGGATCTACAACGGGCGTCGCCACAGGCTACGACCAGGCGTTTATCGCTGGTATGTGCGGCCGGGAATCTTGCGGATCTCAGCCAGCCGCTTCGGGCGCCTGCTCGGTGATAGCACGTTCGCCGTGACGAAGTAGGCCTTTATGCGCCGGCTCGCCGCCACCCTGATCCTCGGGATCGGCGGCCTCCTGCTCACGCCGGGAGCAGCAAGTGCGCCGGACGTCCCCGGCGATCCGACCCCGCCGGTCGTCACGCCTGCGATCACGGGGACGCCTGGAGACAACGGCTGGTACACGAGCAACGTAACCGTGAACTGGCTGATCGAGGATCCCGAGTCATCATCCTCGAGACGAGCGGATGCGAAACCAAGACGTTCATTGCGGACACGGCGGGCACGACGCTCACATGCTCGGCGACGAGCGACGGCGGCACGACGACGGTCAGCATCACGTTCAAGATCGACCAGACACCACCCTTCGGCGAACGTGACCCCCTCGCGCAGCGCCGATGCGAACGGCTGGTACAACCACACGCTCACGGTGACCTTCGCGGGCAGCGACGCCATGTCGGGGCTCGACTCATGCACGCCCTCGGCGAGCTACAGCGGCCCTGACAGTGCCAACGCGTCGGTCAGTGGCTCTTGCCGCGACAAGGCCGGAAACACTACGCCGACGTCCTTGGCGCTCAATTACGACGCGACCGCACCCTCGAACCTTGGTGGGAGTCCCTCGCGCGGGCCCAACAAGAACGACTGGTACAACCACGCGCTCACAGTCACCTTCCAGGGCAACGATGCCACCTCGGGAGTGGCTGGCTGCACCCAAGCGACCTACGACGGGCCGGACGATCCGTCGGTGGCGCTGAGCGGCTCTTGCGAGGATCGGGCCGGCAACCAGAGCGGCTCCAAGGTCTTCATCGTCAGGTACGACGAGACGGCACCTTCGAACGACGGCGGCAACCCATCGCGTGGGCCTGACGAGAACAGCCTGGTACAACCACCCGCTGACAGTCACGTTCCAGGGCAGCGACGCCACCTCCGGCATCGACGCATGCACCCAAGTCACACTACCGCGGCCCCAACACCGCCGACGCGTCGGTGCCCGGCTTCTGCCGCGACAAGGCGGGAAACCAGAGCGGCTCAGACCGCGTCCGGTTCAAGTACGACGGGACGCCTCCCGCGCTCGTCGGCCTGACGGTGAAGGCCGGCAACCGGCGCGCCAGCCTGAAGTGGAAGGCCTCGCCGGACACGAGCCTGTCGAGATCGTGCGTACGGCCGACACGCGTTCTGCGGGAGTCAGGGTGTACCGCGGCAACCGGCGCACCTTCACGGACAAGGGTCTCGAGAATGGTGTCCGCTACCGCTACTCGCTCACCGCGTACGACAAGGCGCGCAACGCGGCGACCAGGGACGTCGTTGCGACGCCGACGGCGCCGCTCCTGTCACCACAAGCCGGCGCGAGGGTCTCCGCGCCTCCGCGACTCGTCTGGAAGCCCGCTGACAAGGCTACGTATTACAACGTCCAGGTCTGGCGGCGCGGCAAGATCTACAGCGGCTGGCCGACCGGCACGTCAGTTCAGCTGACGCGCACCTGGATCTACGCGGGTCGCCGCCACCGCCTCACTCCGGGCCGCTACCGCTGGTACGTCTGGGCCGGCTACGGCCGCCAAGCCCAGAACAAGTTCGGGCCGCTCCTCGGCTCGAGCTCTTTCGTCGTCGCCGCGCGCTAGGAGCCCGTCGGGCGCCGCCGCGGCGTCGGCGTCCAGCTAACACTCTGACTACGTATTCAGCGAAGTTCCGATCTTCCCACCAGATGATCCCGAGGGACAGGGATACGAAGACGGCGTGTTCCACGGCTGCGAGCACGCTTATCGCAAGGTCGGAGAGGAGCGTCCGTGGGAGCCCTGCCCTACATCGGCATCGTCGTCCTAGACTCCAGAATCGGCGCGTTCGGAGCCCCGGAAGGGGCTCCTCGTCTGGTCCCGGTGTGGTCTGGAGGGCGTCGGAACTGCCCCAATCGCGCTACAGAAGTAAAAGATCCGTATGGATGGAAGAAAAACCTGCCGGAACCCGTTATTACTCATGAAAGCCGGCGCGTGCGGCGGGGATCGTATGCATGCGCCCACACCTGACCAACCTTCGGAGAAGTGATGTTGACAGAACTTGCCTTGGGCAGAGATGCCTTTGATACAGACGCGGCGGTCGCCGCCTTCGTCCAGCACGCGCAGGAGCGCGGCTTCGTGCGTGCGGATGAGATCGACGCCCTCCGGCAGGAGTTCGAGCTCGACGAGGAGACCCTCGCCTCGCTCCACTCTGCGCTGGAGGAAGCAGACGTCGAGATCGAGGAGGAGCCGGCCGCCAACCTTGACCTGACACCCTCGACACCGACTACGACCGACAGCCTGCAGCTCTTCCTGAATGGCATCGGCAAGTACGACTTGCTGACCGCCGATCAGGAGGTTGCTCTGGCCAAGCGGATCGAGCGGGGCGACCTCGGGGCCAAGGAGCAGATGGTGAACGCCAACCTGCGCCTCGTGGTCTCGCTCGCCAAGCGCTACCAGGGACACGGCGTCCCGCTGCTCGACCTGATCCAGGACGGCGTCATCGGCCTGAACCGCGCGGTCGAGAAGTTCGACTGGCGGAAGGGCTTCAAGTTCTCGACCTACGCGACCTGGTGGATTCGCCAGGCCTGCCAGCGTGCGGTTGCGAACCAGTCCGCGACGATCCGCGTGCCGGTGCACGTGCAGGAGCGGCGCCAGAAGCTCCGCCGGGCACGGCAGCGGCTCGAGGCGTCGAAGGGCCGGCCGCCCACGACCGAGGAGCTTGCCGAGGCGGCGCAGCTGAAGCTGGAGCACGTCGAGGAGGCCCTCGGAGCCGTCGAGGCTTCGGTCTCACTCAACCAGTCGATCGGCGAGGGCGACGGAGAGTTCGGCGATCTGTTCGCCGACACCGAAGCGGATGATCCGGTCGAGCTGGCCGATACCTCGTTCGAGCACGAGCGGCTTCGCAACGCGCTTAGCTCGCTGGGCGAGCGGGAGCGGCGGGTGCTGGAGCTTCGCTTCGGCCTCGGTGAGGGCAGCGGAGAGCAGAAGAGCCTCGAGCAGATCGGCCGCGAGATCGGCCTTACGCGCGAGCGGATCCGTCAGCTCGAGACCCGAGGGCTCAAGCAGCTCGAGAAGATCCTCGGCCGCGACGCCGCGCTCGTCTAAGAGCTAAGACCAGAACACGCGACGGGGCGGGAGGAACTCCCGCCCCGTCTGCTTTCTAGCGGTCGCGGCTACTTGCCCTTGCCTTTGCGATCGCCGTTCTTGCCGTTCGAGCTCTTCGAGCCGACCTGGCCGCGGATCTCGCCGGCGGGCCACCTCGTCGAGTGGACGTTCACGTAGACGGCTCCCTTGCGGAGCGCCCTGACCGCTTCGCTGAGCGATCCGGCCTCGATTCCCTGAGCGGCCGGGCCGATCACGTCGGCGGCGTCAATGACGCCTTCGACCGTCCCCTCACGGGCCGGGCACGCCGCCTTGTCGCCACCCCCGCAGAGGAACGCGATGATATTGCCGCCCGTGGCCACATGCTGCTGGCCGAAGTGGATGTGCGCGAACAATGCGTCAGCCTCGAGATCCTCGTAGCGGAGCGTGTAATGGATCCCGTCCGACCGGATCCGGGCACGGAACGAGCCCTCGCCGGTCGTGGAGATGGTCGCCGGCACCTCGTTGTAGCCGTTCAGATTCGCTTTGCCTTTGCTGCCGTTGTCGCCGTGGGCAAGTGCGGCCGAGGCCACGAGGACAGCCACGAGCGCGAGCCCGAGCAGCGACGACGTCAAGACGACCTTCTTCATGATTCCCCCTTTTCTGGATGGGTGATGCCACGATCTCGCGCGTCCGGCTGCGCGATCTGACGCGTCTGGGCCGCTCCCGCACCGACCACCGGCCCGCAAGCGGGCCGCCGCCCGGCGCGTCCGCTTCGCGCCGCCGAGTCGTCACCGAGGCCCTCCGGGCATCGGCAACGCCTCGCCGCCGCGCCCCAGAGCGGCCAGCTCGCGCCCCGAACCTGCGATCTCATGGCATCACCCATCCGGTCGCTCTCTTCGTACGGCCCGGAATACTCCGGGACGTTCGTTACGAAAGTGTGAGTACCCGGAAGCTCAGATTTCCAGGCGCGAATCTTCGAGATCGAGGTCGCGCTCGACCCGGCGCATGACTTCATCGCTGATGCGCCCGTCGCGGCGCAGGCCGACGACTGCCGCCCGCTCCGCCTCGAGGAGCTCGCGCCGCAGTCGCTGGTAATCGGCCGACTGGCGCTCGATCGAGCCGTCGTCCTCGCCGTCGAATCGTGCCTTGAACCGGGAACGGCGGAAGTTGTAGAGGCCGCGTAGGCGGTCGGCCGTCTCCGGCCGAACCCAGTCTTCGTCGAGGAGCTCTTCCAGCCGCTGAAGAGCGGCGTCGGCTGCGTAGATCCGGGCCTTGGTGTCTTCCTTCGCCTCGAGGCGGTCCTCCTCGAGGTCGAGCCGGTGAATCAGCTTCGGCAGGGTCAGGCCCTGTCCCACGAGTGTGCCGAGGATGACCGCGAAGGCGAGGAAGATGATCAGGTCGCGCCCCGGGAACGGCGCGCCAGCGTCGGTTTCCAGCGGGAGCGCCAGGGCGGCGGCGAGCGAAACCGCCCCGCGCATCCCCATCCAGCCGATGACGGTGGGATAGTCGCGCGGTCCCAAGGCGAAGACCCAGACGATGCGGACGAGCATCACGGTCGCCGTCACGACCAGCGCGTCGATGAGCAGGTCGCCGGTCGTCTCGCCCCGGAGCTCATCCAGGATCGGCCCGAGCTGGAGGCCGATCAGCGTGAACAACAGGGCGTTGAGGAGGAAGACGAGCGTCTCCCAGACCGCGATCGCCTGGAGTCGCATCGCCGGCGTCGACAGCTCCGGGCTGCGCCAGCCCAGGTAGAAGCCGACGGTGACCGCCGCGAGGACGCCCGACACGCCCAGAGCCTGGGCCGGAATGTAGGCGAGGAAGCCGGTCAGCAGGGAGATGGCGATCTCCGCCGGGATGTTGTCGAGCCGGATTCGGACGAGCGCGACGATCCAGCCGACCGCGAGGCCGACGGCGATCCCGCCGATCACGCTGACGACGAAGTCCAGGCCCCCCTCCAAGAGCGAGAAGCTGCCCGTGACCACCGCCGTGACGGCGACGCCGTAGAGGACCAGCGCCGTGGCGTCGTTGACGAGGCTCTCTCCCTCGACGATGGTGACGATTCGGCGCGGAACGCCGAACCGGCGCGCGATCGCGGTGGCGGCGATCGGGTCAGTCGGCGCGACGACGGCGCCAAGCACGAACGAGGCCGGCCAGCTGAGACCCGTGGCGAGGTGGGCGACCGCGGCGACGCCGAGCATCGTCGCCAGGACGAGACCGATCGCGAGCAGGCTGATCGGCTTCAGGTTCGCTCGGAAATCGCGGAGACTGGTGAAGAAGGAGGCCGAGTAGAGCAGCGGCGGCAGCACGCCCACGAGCACGAGCTCCGGCGGCAGGCTGACCTCCGGGACGCCGGGAACGAACCCGAGCGCGAGCCCGCCGAGGACGAGGAGGATCGGGTAGGGCACGCGGAGAACCGGTGCGAGCGCCGTCAGCGCGGTGACGCGCGATCAACAGGCCAGCAGGACGAGCTCGTCCTGCGAGGAGAACTCCATTTTCAGAGGATACGAACGGCTAGATCAGGCGAGCCAGCTGGAACGGGAGCAACGCGAGACAGGCAAGCTCGCGGGCCCGAAGGCGTAGCGGACGAGCTCCGTCGGCGCCCTCGAGTGAGAGGCGAATGCCGCTCCCACGCAGCGCTGCCCGTAGCAGGATCCTCGTGCGCGCTCGATGCCAGCCCGAGGTGACGACGATGAGCTCACGCGCACCGAGCGATCGCGCCACAGCGACCACGTTCTTCGCGTTGTCGACGGTCGATCGGGCGTCTGGATCGCAGATCAGGACGACGTCGGGGCCGGACCATGCAGCCTGCATCAGGTCAGCTTCTCCCGAGAGGATCACCGTGCCGCCGTCAACGGCCAGCCGCTGGGCGTGGGCGAGGCGGTCGGCGCAGACCTGATGGAGCTCGGTGTCCCTGCGACGCGAGTAGCCGAGCACGGCGACGACGCGATCGCTCATGAGCGGCGCCGCCGCACGTATTCGGCCGTGATCAGCGTCCCGGCGACGGTCAGGACGAGGACGAGCGCCTTCTTGCCCTGGAGCTTGGACTCGCCGCTTGCCCGCTCGCGCATCTCGACGGGGATCTCGTCGACGCTCAAACCTTCCTCGTGGAGACGCAGGACCGCCTCCACCTCCGGCGCTCCGCTGGTGTAGGGCCGGGCGAGGATCGGCATTGCCCGCGCGTTGACGGCGTACATCCCGCTGGTCGCGTCGTGGAACGGCCGGTCGAGGACGATCTGCATCGATCTGCGCAGGAGTCCCGTGCCGAGGCGTCGCGCAGGGCTCGATTCGTACCGCTCGCGTGAGAAGCCGTTGCCGCCCGCGGTCGCGAAGCGCGAGCCGACGGCGACATCGGCAGAGCCGGACCGAACGACCTCGAGCAGACGGCGAAGCTCGGCGACCGGGTGCTGGCCGTCCGCGTCGACGCGGCCGCAGTAGGCGTACGCGTGCTCGGCGGCGTAGCCGTAGCCGGCGGCGATCGCAGCGCGAAGGCCTCGGTTCTCCTCGAAGGAGAGGACTTCGGCGCCGTGCTCGCGCGCGACGTCGGCCGTACGGTCGATGGAGCCGTCGTCGACGACGAGGATGTCGGCGTCAGGGATCTCCTTGCGGAGCTCCACGAGGACGCGCCGCGAGGTTCTGCTCCTCGTTCCACGCAGGAATGAAGACGAGCGTGTCGCGCTTGGCAGTCACGAAAGGAAGTCAAGCAGCAGCTTGTTAACGCGATCCGGCGCGTCGAGCTGCAGCCAGTGGCCGGCGCCCTCGATCCGCTCGTAGCGCCACGGCCCGGTGACGTGGTCGCCCGAGCCGAGCAGGCTCTCCTCGGTCAGGTACGGGTCGCCGCTGCTCCAGATGCCCATCGCCGGGACGCCGACGGCCGGAAACGGCCGCGTGCGCTCGAGCTCCTGCTCGGGAGTGGCGTTCGCGCGATACCAGTTCAGCGCCGCCGTGAGTGCGCCCGGGCGAGACAGATCCGCGATGTATCGCTCTCGATCCTGGGCGTTCCCCAGCATCTCCCGGAACAGCTTCCAGTCGTCGCGCTGGATCAAGGCCTCCGCCACGCCGGTGAACTGGAACAGGAGCTGGTACCAGCCCTTCTCCCGCTGCTCGATCGACGGTCGCCGGAGCGTGTTCGGGTGACCGACCGACATCACCACGAGCCGCTCCACTCTGCGCGGGGACGTAGGCGGCGAGTGCCCAGGCGAGCCCGGCGCCCCAATCGTGCCCGACGATGTGCGCGCGCTCGACGCCGAGCGCGTCGAGAACCGCGACCATGTCCGCCACGCTGTGGGCGATCGCGTACTCCTCGACTCCTCCAGGCCGCTCCGACTCGCCGAAGCCGCGCAGGTCGGGCGCGATCGCACGCATGCCGGCCCCGACGAGCGCCGGGATCTGGTGGCGCCAGAGCTGCGACGAGTCGGGAAACCCGTGGAGGAGCAGCACGGCGGCGCCCTCGCCCTCGTCGAGCACGGCCAGCTCGACCCCGTCTCCCCGGATCCTGCGCATTTCGGAGCCTAAGAAGCGGTCGGCTCGTCGTCGGCCAGCGAAACGCCCCGCGACGGGCGGACGAACGGGTCGATCTCCCTCGCGGTGAGCTCCGCGGGCCAGTCGCGCGGGTAGTCGCCGAGGCTCCACCGTTCTCCACCGGGAACGCAGAGCTCCACCGCCATTCGGCCCTCTTCGATCCGGACGAAGTTGTACGCGGGGTGAGGGAAGCCTCGTGTGCGGAGCGTCGAGACGGTGCCCGAATGGACGATCAACATTCCGGCCAGCGGCCAGACGTACGGAACGTGCTTATGGCCCGACAGGACGAGGTCAACGCTGCTCCGGCGGAGCAGTGCGAGCACGTCGCCTGCGTCTAGCACCTGGTTCCGTTCACGACCGGTCCCGGGAACCGGCATCAGGTGGTGGTGGCACACGAAGACGCGAAGGTCGGCGTCGGGGGCAAACCCCTCTTCGATCCAGCCGTAGTGCTCGCGTCCGATCTCGCCCTCGTCGATGTCGGGCTTGGAGGAATCGACGGCGACGAGCGCAACGTCGAGCCCGGCAGACTCGAAGCGCAGCTGCGAATCGCGCGGGCCGAAGGTGTCCTCGTAGAGCAAGTAGCCGACGTTGCGCGCGTCGTGGTTGCCGGGAACGCGGACGGTCTGGGGCGCGGCGATTGCGGCAAGCTCCTGCTCGGCGAGCGGGTACTGGTCGGGATATCCGTCGTCCGTGAGGTCGCCGGCGATGACGACGAGATCCGGCTCGGCTTCGTTGATCTCCTCGATCGCCGTGTGCAACAGCTCCTTGTGAAAGCGGGTGCTGCCGACATGGACGTCGGAGATTTGCGCGATCAGCACCAGGCGACCTTAACCCGGGTGCCGCTGCCGCGGCGTACGCTCCAAGGCTTGAGCGTCCGGCTCAAACCGCAGTACCCGCTGGAGACGGACAGGCTGCTCCTGCGGCCCTTTGTCGCCGAGGACTTCGACGCGCTGCTCGCGATCTACTCCCGCGCGGAGGTCGCCCGCTTCCTCTACTGCGGGCCGATGAGCGAGAGTGACGCACGCGCTGCGCTGCAGCGGAAGATCGGCCAGACTGCGTTACGCGCCGAGCGCGAGAACCTCAGCCTCGCAGTCGTGCTCAAAGCGACTTCGAAGCTGATCGGCGCCTGCACCCTCTTCCACCTGAGCAGCCTGCACCGGCAGGGCGAGATCGGATTCGTCTTCCATCCTGACCACCACGGTCGCGGCTTCGCAACCGAGGCGGCGCGCCTCCTTCTGCGGCTCGCCTTCGAGGAGCTCGACCTGCATCGCGTGATCGGCCGCCTCGAGGCTCGGAACACGGCATCGGCCCGTGTGCTCGAGCGGCTGGGGATGCGGCAGGAAGCGCACTTCGTCGAGAACGAGTTCGTCAAGGGCGAGTGGCAGAGCGAGCTCGTTTTCGCGCTCCTGGCCCGCGAGTGGCGGGCGCTCCACACCTGACCGGGTGCGGCTAGCCCCATAGCAACACGCCAGGGCCCGCCATTGTCCAGCGCCGCACGCGAAGGCAGCCTCGAGTCATGGGTCAAACGAGTGAAGGGAAGCACCCATGAGACTGAATCTGGCAGCCCGCGCGGGGCGCTGGAGCGCCGCGCATTGGAAAACAGCCACCTTCGGGTGGATCGCATTCGTCCTCGTCGCCGTCGTCCTGGGCGGCGTCGTCGGCACTAAGTCGCTCAGCGACGACGAGGGCGTTCCCGGCGAGTCCGGGCGGATGGAGAAGATTCTCGACGAGAGCTTCCAGCGGCCGGCCGGAGAGACCGTGCTGATCCAGAGCGACACGCTCACCACGGACAGCCGGGCCTTCGAGTCGGCGGTCGACGAGGTCACCCGGCGAGTCTCGGCGATTCCCGCCGTCGCCAACGTCCGCAGCCCGCTCGAACGGGCCAACGCCGATCAGATCTCTGCCGACGGTCACTCGGCAATCGTCCGCTTCGACATCCGCGGAGATCCCGAGAAGGCGGTCGACAAGATCGACCCGGTCATTGCGGCCGTCGACGAGGCCAAGGCGGCGAACTCCGAGCTCTTCATCGGCGCGTTCGGCGATGCGACCGCCGAGAAGGGCATCGGCGACTCGGTCGCTAGCGATCTCGAGCGGGCTGGGCTGCTCTCGCTGCCCGTGACGATCGTGATCTTGATCATCGCGTTCGGCGCCCTCGTCGCAGCGGGTATCCCGTTGCTGCTCGCGCTCACCGGCGTTCTGGCGACGATGGGCCTGCTGGCGATCCCGAGCCACATCTGGCCTGTGGACGACAACGTCAGCGCCGTCGTGCTGCTGATCGGTCTCGCCGTCGGCGTCGACTATTCGCTCTTCTACTTGAAACGCGAACGCGAGGAACGTGCCGCGGGACGGAGCGAGAGCGCCGCGCTGGCCGCCGCCGCCGCGACGTCCGGTCGCGCCGTCCTCGTCTCCGGCCTGACGGTGATGGCCGCCATGGCCGGCATGTTCCTGACCGGGGACAAGACGTTCAGCTCCTTCGCCATGGCGACGATCATGGTCGTCGCGATCGCGATCCTCGGGTCGCTGACCGTCCTGCCGGCCCTGCTGTCTCGCCTAGGCGACCGCGTCAACAAGGCGCGTGTGCCCTTGCTCTACCGCCTGCAGCGGCCCGGCGGCGGTCGCGGTTGGAGCTGGATTCTCGACCGCGTCCTCCGTCGACCCGTCGTCTCGGTCGTCGTCTCGACCGCGATCCTCGTTGCCCTGGCACTGCCTGCACTCGGGATGAAGACCGTCGTGCCCGGCGCCGAGGCGTTCCCCAAGGACCTCGAGGCAGTTCAGGTCTACGACCGGCTGCAGCGCTCGTTCCCGGGGGAGGCGGATCCGGCTGCGGTCGTCGTCAGGGCTCCTTCGATCGACGCGCCCGAGGTGCAGACGGCGATCGAGAACCTCCGTGCTCGCGCGCTAGAGAGTGGGCGCATCCACAAGCCGGTCACGGTCGAGGTCAACGAGGCGCGAACGGTCGCGCAGATCGAGCTCCCGATCG
This sequence comes from uncultured Actinomycetes bacterium, assembly GCA_963752845.1. Classification (GTDB taxonomy): domain Bacteria; phylum Actinomycetota; class Thermoleophilia; order Gaiellales; family Gaiellaceae; genus JACDAN01. The sequence continues at coordinate 148,964 of CAVVZV010000001.1, forward strand.
AGGGCTCAGGGAGCGACGACGCTTCCTACGCCGCGGTTTCGGCACTTCGGGACGAGATCGTTCCCGAGACAGTCGGCTCGGTCGAGGGCGTCGAGGCAGGCGTCACCGGCTCGACGGCGATCTCGAAGGACTTCGGCGACTCGATGCGCGACAAGGCGCCGCTCGTCTTCATGTTCGTGCTGGCGTTGGCGTTCCTGTTGCTCCTCGTCTCGTTCCGGTCGATCGTGATCGCAGTCAAGGCGATCGTGCTCAACCTGCTCTCGGTCGCCGCGGCGTTCGGAGTCCTCGTGCTCGTCTTCCAGCACGGCTGGGGCAAGGACCTGCTCGGCTTCGAGTACACCGGAGGCGTCATGGCCTGGTTGCCGGTGTTCCTGTTCGTGATCCTCTTCGGGCTTTCGATGGACTACCACGTGTTCATCCTCAGCCGCATCCGTGAGGCCTACGACGGGGGCATGAAGACCGAGGACGCCATCGCCCATGGAATCAAGACGACCGCCGGCGTCGTCACCAGCGCCGCGATCGTGATGGTGTTCGTGTTCTCGATCTTCGGGACGCTGTCGCTGATCATGATGAAGCAGTTCGGCGTCGGGCTGGCGACGGCCGTCCTGATCGACGCGACGCTCGTCCGAGCAGTGCTGCTGCCTGCGACGATGAAGCTCCTGGGCGACTGGAACTGGTACCTACCGCGGTGGCTCGAGTGGCTGCCCCGGATCAAGCTCGAGGGTGCCGGCGGGAAGGCCATGCCCGCGCCGGAGCTGAGGTAGCGCCATGACACGGCTGCTCAAACCGTTCGTCAGTCCGGAGCCCTATCGGGCGCTGCTCTACTACGTAGCGACGCTCGGCCTCGGGGTCGCCGCCTTCACCCTGCTGCTTGCAGGCTGGACGACGACCCTCGTCCTTGCGATCACTCCGCTGGTGGTGCCGCTCCTGATCGGTCTCCGGGCCGGCGTCGGGCTCCTCGCCCAGGCTGAAGCGAGTCTGGCCCGGGACCTCCTCGGCACCGATACCCGGCCCGCCGCGTCCACGGCAGGGACCGGGTTCTGGAGCCGCGGCTTCAACGTCCTCAAGGATCCGGCGTTCTGGAAGCAGCAGGCGCACCTGCTGGTCGCCTGGCCGATCGCGCTGATCGTGCTGTCCGTCGTCGGCTTCGCGCTGCAGCTGCTCTCGCTGCCGATCTGGTACCGGTGGGTGGACAGCGCCGACGTCTTCGGGCGCTCGAACATCGACACGTTCGCGGAGACGCTTCCGTTTGCGGCGGCCGGACTCGCCTTGGTCGTGCTCATGGTCCACCTGCTAGGCCCGCTCGCCACAGTGTCGCGGTGGCTTGCGACTCGCTTGCTCGCAGGCGAAGCTGAGGGTGTTGTGAGGTCGAGGGCGGAGAAGAGAGCAAGCCGCCTCCGCGCGCTGACCATCCTCTCCCTGGTCGCGACCAGCATCGTTGCCGCCCTGGTCGTGATCTGGGCGCTGACCGGGGACGGATACTTCTGGCCGTTCTGGCCGTTGATCTCGCTCGCGCTTGTGGTCGGGATCCCGGGCTGGGTCGTCCTCGTTCTCGAACACCCCGTCCCCGCACGGCTCGCGGGCGGAAGTAAAGCGCTTGCGATCCAGATCGGAGTCTCGGTGCTGCTCTTCGGTTTCCTCGTCGCGGTCTGGGCGGTCACGACCAACGGCTACTTCTGGCCGATCTGGCCGGGTCTCGGCCTCGCCCTGCTCGCGGTCGTCCACGCCGCCGTTGTCTACGCAAGACGTCAGCATCGAATCGAAGCGGCTCGAGGAAACCCGCGCGGGGGCGGTCGACGTCCAGGAGTCGGAGCTACGCCGAATCGAGCGAGACCTCCACGACGGCGCCCAGGCCCGTCTGGTTGCGCTCGGCATGAGCCTCGGCAGGGCGGAGCAGGCGCTGGACAAGGATCCCGAGGCCGTCCGCGAGCTCCTCGCCGAGGCCCGGCTAGGGGCCGGAGAGGCACTCGTGGAGCTGCGCGACCTCGCCCGCGGAATCCGTCCCCCGATTCTCACCGACCGCGGGCTCGAGCCGGCCATCTCGGCACTCGTCGCGCGCACGCCGTTGCCGGTGACGCTGTCGGTCGACCTCGACCCCGACCGCTACAACGCCGTCGTGGAGACCGCCGCGTACTTCACCGTCGCCGAGGCGCTCGCAAACGCGATCAAGCATGCGAACGCGGACCGGGTCGACATCCGGATCAAGGCGGGGAACGGCGTCCTCGTCGCCGAGGTCGTCGACGACGGCGACGGTGGAGCCGAGGCTTCCGGCCCTGGCCTCACCGGGCTGAGGCAACGAGCGGAGGCGCTCGACGGAAGACTCACGGTTGTCAGCCCGCCCGGAGGCCCGACGACCGTGAGGGCGGAGCTGCCGTGCGAGTCGTGATCGCCGAAGACCTCGCGCTCCTGCGCGACGGTCTCACCCGGTTGCTGAGGGACAACGGCCTCGAGGTGGTCGCGGCGGTCGGCGACGGCGACGCGCTTGTCCACGCGGTCACGCTGGAGCAGCCCGACATTGCCATCGTCGACATCCGCCTGCCGCCGAGCTTCCGCGACGAGGGTGTTCGGGCCGCTCTCGAGCTGCGGCAGCGCAATCCGAACACGGCGATCCTGGTCGTCTCCCAGTACGTCGAGCTCACCTACGCCACCGAGCTCCTTTCCGACGGGCGTGGCGGCGTCGGCTACCTGCTCAAGGATCGGATCATGGACGTCGCCGAGTTCGTCGACGCCGTCCGGCGCGTGGCGGCCGGAGGAACCGCCCTCGATCCCGAGGTCGTGGCGCAACTCTTCTCCCGCCAGAGCTCAGGTCCGCTCGAGGGGCTGACGCCGCGCGAGGTCGAGGTGCTCAGCCTGATGGCCGAGGGCCGGTCGAATGCCGGAATCGCCGAGGCGCTCGTCCTGACCGTCGGCGCGGTCGAGAAGCACATCGCCAACATCCTCATGAAGCTGCGGCTTCCCCCCTCCGAAAGCGACCACCGTCGTGTGCTTGCGGTCCTTGCCTATCTGCAGGACCAGGAGCCGGCTACGTAAGCCAGTGCCCCATCCAGCAATACATGCCGGGCTCTGGCCCGCGATCACGCGGCGCGAGAGCCCACCCTCCTCCTCACCAAGGTCTTCAGACCTTGGCTCGTCGGAGTGCGAACTCTCGCTTGGTGCTCGCGACCCAGAGCCTCGGCGGCATTACTGGAAGGGGCACCAACGAAGCAGCCAGACGACGGCGACCGCGGCGGTCAACGGAACGAGCAGGTTCGAGGTCCGGCGGGCGAGCACGATCGCGAGCGCGCCGGCGGCGAGCCCCGGCAAACCTGCCTTGAGCAAGGTTGGAGCGACGATGGCGGCAAGAACGCAGCCGGGGACGTAGTCGATCCAGGTCTCGAGCCAGGGCCGGCTCGGCAGTCGCGGCATCAGGACGAGCCCGCTGAGGCGGGTCGCGTAGGTGACGATCGCCATGGCCGCGATCGCGGCGAGCGCGCTAGCTTCGGCGCCGATCACGCCAGGCTCCGAGGATGCTGCCGGTCAGGCCGCCGGCGACGATGAACCAGGGACCGCCGACGGCGCTCTCGACGGCGATTGCGACGCCCGCAGCACTAGCCCACGGGATCACCTCCTGTCGGCCGCGCCAGAAGCCGACGAGGAGGACGAGGAAGACGGCGGTGAAGGCGAAGTCCAGGCCGAGTGCCCGCGGATCCTCGATGACGCCGCCGGCGACGGCGCCGATCGCCGTCGAACCGACCCAGCAGACAAAGAGAACGAAACCGCTGCCGATCAGAAAGCCGCGGTCGCGCTCGCCGCTGACTTGTGCCTGCGTCGTGAGCGCCCAGGACTCGTCGGAGAGGAACGCCGCGGACGCGGCCAGGCGACGTGGCGGCAACCCGCGAAGCCAACTCGCCAGTGTCGCGCCCATGAGCAGGAGGCGAAGGTTGACGACGAGCGCAGTAAGGGCGAGCGCGAAGATCGGCACCGGCGTCCCCCAGAGCTCGAGCGCGATGAACTGGGCCGCGCCCGCGAACACGAGGCCGCTCATGAGAACGGCCTCGAGCGAGCTCAGACCGGCCTGCGCGGCGAGAGCGCCGAAAACCGTTCCGTAGACGGCGACGGCGGCGCCGATCGGAACCGTCCGCCGTGCACCGCGCAACAGGCCCTCGCGAGTGAACAACGGCACGTCGCTCTTGCTAATGGTCGTCATGCTAGTAGCGCGTTATATCACTCTCACACGCTCTATGTCATCTACGTGCATTAGCATGGCCTCGATGTCCACGGAGTTCATCGGCGGGCGGCTCTGCCTCGACTTCGCCAACACGGTCGACTGGCGCCGTCGCGACGAACCGGAAGAGCTGCTCCCCGACTACGTCGGCCTGGTCAACTGGAGCGTTCGCGCGGGAACGCTGCCACCGAGCTGGGCGCGGCGGCTCGCAGCGGTAGCGCGGAAGCATCCGCGTGCCGCAGCCGCCGCCTTCGCGAAGGCTCTCGTGCTTCGCGAAGCCTTCTACCGCACAAGCCCTCGCCCACGCGCACGGCGAGACCCCGCCCAAGCTTGACCTCGCGAGGGTCGTTTACTCCTACGCGGAGGCGGTCGAGCAGGCGCGTTTGAGCGTCGACGGAGCCTCGTACGAGTGGACGTTCGACGAGAGCGCCAAGGACCTCGACCGACCGTGGTGGCCGGTGGCCGTCTCGGCCGTCGACTTGCTGACGTCGCCCGAGCTCGCCCGTGTTCGCGAATGCGAGGGACAGGGCTGCGGCTGGCTCTTCCTCGACGAGAGCCGGAGCCGCACGCGTCGGTGGTGCAGCGCAGCGGGGTGCGGCAACCGCGAGCGGGTACGGCGCTACTACGCGCGGGCAAGAACCCGAGCCCGATGATCGTCGAGCTCCGGCAGTACGCGCTACGTCCGGGACAGCGAGACGTTCTGATCGAGCTCTTCGACCGAGCGCTTGCCGAGGGTCAGGAGGCGGTGGGAATCAGGCTGATCGGCTGGTTCCGGGATCTCGACGACCCGAACAACTTCGTCTGGCTCAGAGCCTTTCCCGACATGGCCGCGCGCGCCGGGGCGCTAGAGGCCTTCTACGGCGGCCCGGTCTGGGCCGAGCACCGAGAGGCGGCGAACGTGACGATGATCGACTCGGAGAACGTGCTGCTGCTTCGTCCCGCCGGCGGGTCGGTCGATGCGCTGCGCAACCGACCGGACCTCGTCGCTTCGATCCACTCGTTCCCGGAACCCGTCGACGAGGCACAAGTCGAGCGCCTCGAGCGCGAGCACGGACCGGCCTGGGCGGCGCTCGTCACCGAGGAGAGCCCGAACAACTTCCCCGCGCTGCCCGTGCGGGAAGGCGAGCACGTCGTCGTTCGTCTCTCAGACCGGCCGGATCCCGGCGCGGACGAGACGCTCCGGCTGCAGGCCTGAGCCCGAGGTTTATCGTCAGGTCATGTCGGAGCCTCTGAGTCCGACGCTGAAGGCGGTGAGCGACGCCGTGCTCGCGGTCGCGGCGGAGCTGTCGGTCGACGAGGTCCTCCAGCGGCTCGTCGACAGCGCGCGCGAGCTTGCCGGGGCCCGCTACGCGGCGCTCGGCCTGCCCGACGGTGACGGTGGCTTTCGCCGGTTTCTTACCTCCGGCATGAGCGAGAAGCTGATCGCCTCGCTCGGGCCGCTGCCGCGGCAGCACGGTGTGCTCGGCGCGATGCTCGAGACCACGTCGCCGTACCGAACCGGCGATATCCACGACCATCCGCGCTTCCGCGGCTGGTGGCCGGCCGGTCACCCGGACATGCGCTCCTTCCTCGGTGTGCCGATTGTTGCGCCGGACGGCGTGATCGGGGCCTTCTATCTAACCGAGAAGATCGGCGCTCCGGACTTCAGCGACGAGGACGAGGAGCTGATCGGACTCCTCGCCGCCCACGCGGCGATCGCGATCACGAACGCCCGCCTGTACGAGCGGGCCCGCGAGCTGTCGATCGTCGCCGAGCGGAACCGGCTGGCGCTCGACCTCCACGACGCGGTCAGCCAAAAGCTGTTCGGGCTCGTGCTGAACGCGGAAGCTACCGCGACACTGCTCGAACGCGACCCCGCGGCGGCACGCGACGGGGTAGTGAGGCTGCAAGCGCAAGCCCAGGAGGCGCTCGACGAGCTCCGCTCGCTCGTCTTCGAGCTCCGGCCGCCGGACCTGGAGCGGGACGGGCTCGCCGGAGCGCTGCGCAAGCACGTGGAGCTGCTGCGCCGGCTCGAGCAACACGAGATCGACCTCGTCCTGGACGGTGACCTGCCCGCCGATGCCGCGCGAGACGCCGAGATCCTCCGCATCGCCCAAGAAGCTCTGCAGAACGCGCTCAAGCATGCGGACGCGACTCACGTCGCGGTCAGGGTGGGCGCGGACGGCGATCACCTGCTGCTCGAGGTCGAGGACGACGGCGTCGGCTTCGACCCGGAAGCGCCTGCCGCCCGATCGCGGCGGCTCGGGCTGACGTCGATGGAGGAGCGAGCGCGGCGGATCGGGGGCACCCTGGTGATCCGGTCCGCACCAGGGGCGGGTACGACCGTCCGGCTGGAGGCCGCACGTGGCTGAGCCGATTCGCGTCCTACTCGTCGACGACCATGCCGTTGTCCGGGAAGGCCTGCGGGCGTTCCTCGAGCTGCAGGAGGGGATCGAGGTCACGGGCGAAGCCGCCGACGGGGAGGAGGCGATCGAAGCGGCGACCCGCCTGCGGCCGGACGTGATCCTGATGGATCTGGTAATGCCGAGACTCGACGGCGTCGCGGCCATGCGCTCGCTGCGCGAGCGCGTCCCGGACGCGCGCGTGATCGTGCTGACGAGCTTCCTCGACGACGACAAGCTGCTGCCGGCACTTCGGTCGGGCGCCGCCGGCTACCTGCTCAAGAACACGGAGCCCAAGGAGCTCGCGCGGGCAGTGCGCGCGGCGCACGCCGGCGAGGCGCTGCTCGACCCGGTCGTCGCCGCACGGCTGGTCGAGACGCTCGCCGCGGACGGGGGCGAGGACCCGCTCGACCGGCTGACGCCGCGCGAGCGCGAGGTCCTCGTGCTGATCGGCCGCGGCTTTCCCAACAAGCGCATCGCCCGCGAGCTGGACCTGTCCGAGAAGACCGTCAAGACCCACGTCGGCCACCTGCTGGCGAAGCTCGGCGTCACCGACCGGACTCAGGCCGCTGTCTTCGCGGTCCGCGCCGGGCTAGTCGGCCCGCGGTCCTAGGACCAATTGCGGCTGGCGGCTCGGACGCTGCCGCTCATACGCTGAATTCAATGGCAACGACACAGACAGCGAGCGAGCAGATCACCGAGGAGGTCACCTCGTGGCCGGGTGTCGAGGCGGGCCCGGGCAGACGGGGGGAGTTCGCCTTCACCGTCGGACGCCGGGAGCTTGGCCACCTGCACGGCGACCACGCGGCGCATTTCAGCTTCCCGAAGGAGGTCTGGCGCGAGCTCCGAGCGCAAGGTCGGATCGTGCATCACCCAGTCTTCCCCGACTCGATCGGGCCGGCAGCCCGCAGGATCGAGAATGAGGACGACGCCCGCGACGTGATCGAGCTGATGCGGCTCAACTACGACCGCATCGTCGCCCGCCACGGCGTGCCCTCGTAGACGTGCGCGGCATCGTCACCGGAGCCTCACGCGGACTGGGGTTGGCGCTGACGCGCGCCCTCGCCGAGCGCGGCTGGGAGCTCGTCGTCGACGCTCGCGGCGCGGACGTGCTTGAGCGCGCCGTCGCCGCCACCGACGGCGTCACGGCAATCCCGGGCGACGTCGCGGATCCCGACCACCGCCGTCGGCTGATCGAAGCGGCCGGCGCGCCGATCGACCTGCTCGTCAACAACGCCAGTGCTCTCGGCCCGACCCCGCTGCCGGTGCTCGGCGACTACCCCCTCGAGGATTTGCGCCTGGTCTACGAGGTCAACGTGCTTGCCCCGCTGGCGCTTGTCCAGCTCGTCCTCCCGCGTCTGAGCGCCGAGGCACGGATCGTCAACGTCATCTCCGACGCCGCCTTCGAGCCGTATCCGACCTGGGGCGGCTACGGCTCGTCGAAGGCGGCCTTGGCCCAGATCACGGCAATCCTCGGCGCGGAGCACTCCGGCCTCCGCGTCTACACCGTCGACCCGGGCGACATGCGCACGCAGATGCAGCAGGACGCGTTCCCGGGCGAGGACATCTCCGACCGGCCGCCGCCGGAGGAGAGCGTTCCCGGGCTGCTCGAGCTGATCAAGGGAGACCTGCCGAGTGGGTCCTATCGCGCCCGCGAGGTCGTGGCGCTCGCATGAGCGCCCCAACGTTCGAGCTGCCTGCGCTCCTCGAGGCCAACCGGCCGCCCGCGGCTCGAGACGGCGTCCGCCTGTTGGTCGCGAATCGCGCCGACGGCAGCATCGTCCACAGCCGCTTTCGCGACCTGCCGCACTTCCTCACTCCGGGCGATCTGCTCGTCCTCAACACCTCGGCCACGCTTCCGGCCGCGCTGCCCGCGACGCGGGCGGACGGGACCGAGCTCGAGCTGCGGCTCTCGACGCCGGCGCCCAGCCTGGACGCCGAGCGCAGCTGGATCGTCGAGCTGCGCCAAGGCGAAGCGCCGTTTGCGGCCGCCGAGGCCGGCGAGGAGCTGGCCCTCCCGCACGGCGCGACGGCGCGGATCCTCATTCCCTACGCTGCCCCGCGGCTCTGGCTAGCCCGGCTCGACCTGCCTCAGCCGCTCGATGAATACCTCGAGGCGCACGGGCATGCGATTCGCTACCGCTACGTGCGGGACCGGTGGCCGCTGGAGGCGTACCAGAACGTCTACGCCGTCGAGCCCGGCAGCGCCGAGATGGCCAGCGCCGGGCGGCCGCTGACGGCCGAGCTGATCACCCGGCTCGTCGCCGGCGGCGTGCTTGTTGCACCGATCACCCTGCACACGGGCGTCTCGTCGCAGGAACGACACGAGCGGCCTTACGCCGAGCGTTATCGCGTGACGGTGCAAACGGCGAGGCTCGCCAATGCCGTCCGCGAGTGGGGCGGAAGGGTCATCGCCACCGGGACGACCGTGGTTCGGGCCTTGGAGACGGTCGCCCAGCCGGACGGCACGCTTGCGCCGGGCGAAGGGTGGACCGACCTGATCGTCACGCCGGAGCGGGGCCTTTGGGCGATCGACGGCCTGCTCACCGGCCTCCACGAGCCGTGTTCGTCCCACCTCGACGTGCTGCTGGCCGCTGCCGGGGAGGAGCTACTCGCGCGGAGTTACGAGGCCGCGCTCGAGCACGGCTACCTGTGGCACGAGTTCGGCGACAGCCAGTTGATCGTCGGCGTCGAGCACCCGCCGGCCGCCACCGAGGCCAACTAGCGGCTAGCCACGCTGCCCTCGACGGGCAGGCCGGCCTCGATCCAGTCGCGCTTGCCGCCGGAGTAGTGGCTGACGTTCCGGTACCCGAGCTCCAGCAGCCGGTTGGCCACGATCACGGAGCTGTCGCAGGTCGAGGTGGCGCAGTAGACGACCACCTCGGTGTCGAGGTCGGGGATGCGCCGTGGCCCGCGCTCGTCCACCCACTCGGGCGGGAGGTTGATTGCGCCGGGCAGATGCGAGTGCGCGAACGACATCGGGGCGAGCGCATCGACGAGCACGAACCCGTCGTCGCTCTCGATCCGCTGCCAGAGCTGCTCGCGGCTGATTTCGTTCATCGCTGTGCCTCCTGGACGAGTAAAGCGATCTGGACGCGATTCTCGACTCCAAGTTTGGTCAGAAGCCGCGAGACATGGGCCTTGACGGTGGCGACACTCATGTGCAGCTCGGCGGCGATGTCTGCGTTGGCGAGTCCCCGACCTACCGCGATTGCGACCTCGTGCTCGCGGGCGCTGAGCGTGGCCAGCCGCTCACGTGCGCTCTCCTGGCGCTCGCCGGCGTCGGTATCGCCGGCCACCAGCCCGATCAGGCGGCGGGCGACGGCGGGTGAGAGGCTGCCGTCTCCTGCATGGACGTGCTCGATCGCCTGGACGATCTCGGCCGGCGGCGTGTCCTTGAGCAGAAAGCCGGCCGCCCCGGCACGAAGCGCGCGCAGAACGAGCTCGTCGGCGTCGAACGTGGTCAGGACGAGTACGGCGGGCGCCTGAGGCTGCGTTCGAAGCAGGCGGGTTGCCGCGATGCCGTCCAGCTGTGGCATGCGGATGTCCATCAGCACGATGTCGGGATGGTGACTGTCCACCGCGGCGAGCACGCCGCGGCCGTCGTCGACCTCCCCGACGACCTCGATCTGCTCGGCGCCGGCGAGCATCAGCTTGAGCCCCGAGCGCACGAGCGCGTCGTCGTCGACGAGCAGGACGCGAATGACGTCGTTCACGGCGCCCACGGCAGGGTCGCGCGCAGGACGAAGTCTCCGTTCTTGTCCGGCCCGTGCTCCAGCTCGCCGCCGAGAAGCGAGACGCGCTCGGTCAGTCCGACGAGCCCCGCGCCCGCTCCCTGTACCCCGGTCGCCAGGACGCCGACCGGGTGCTTGTTGGCCACCTTGACGATCAGCGAATGGTCGTCGGTGGAGATCGTCACGTCGACGGCGGCGGCCGGGGCGTGCTTGCGGGCGTTGGTCAGCCCTTCCTGGACGACCCGGTAGGCAGTCCGTCCGACGGCTGCAGGCAGCTCCTCGGCGACCGGCGCGTCCATGTTCAGCCGGATGTGCATTCCCGCCGCGCGGGATTCCTCGATCAGCGCGGGAAGTTGCGCAAGGGTCGGCTGCGGCGGCTGTAGCGTGCCCTCCTCCGCTTCGTCGCGGAGGACGCCGATCACGTCACGCAGCTCCTGGAGCGCCGTCTGCGCCGTCTCACGGATCACGCCCGCCGCCTCGGAAACCTCTTCGGGAGAGGCGTCGGGACGAAACTCCAGCGCGCCGGCGTGCACGCTGAGCAGCGAGAGGCGGTGGGCGAGGACGTCGTGCATCTCGCGCGCGATGCGGCGGCGCTCTGCCTCGCGGGCTTGTCCGACGCGAAGGCGCTGTTCGGACTCGAGCCGTTCGGCGCGCTCGCGCAGCGAGCGGATGACCTCGCGCCGCGCACGGGTGAAGAGACCCCAGCCGAGCGCCACCGCAATCAGCAGGCAGCCGAACAGCATCTGCGGTACCCAGGAGCCGACGCTTGGGTACAGCAGCGGGGAAGATCGCCAACGAGACGAGCGCCAGCGCCACGATGGCGACGAGGGCGCGTCGAGATGCGCGGATCGCGGCGTTGAAGATGGCGAAGATGACTGCACCGCCGGCCATGGCGGAGAACGCCGCGGCCACCGCGGCGATGACCGCGACCTCGACGGGGTAGCGGCGGCGCACCCAGAGCAGGCAGCAGACCGCCGTCCCGATGACGACGTCGATCGACGACTCCGGCGTCGCTGCGGTCCGCGGTGATCTCGTTGACGCTCAGCACACCGATGGCGAGTGCCGCCACGAAGAGCACGACGTCGACGACCCAATCGCGGGCCGAACGCCGCCCGCCCGGCGCCTCGAGCAGCTCGCCGGGCAGGAGCGGGCGCTGCCACCTCGCTACATTCGGCTGCTGCGTCGCAGGCTCCGTCATCGCCTCCAAAGCGTACGCCCGAGGGACGGTCCCGACCCCCGACCAAGGTCGATCCGAGCATCGACCAGGGGCGCGATCGATCTAGACGCCCGGCCCTACCGACAGGCACCACCCCGCAGCGACACTCGACACATGATCAAACAGAGAACCTCACCAAGCGGTTCGGCGCGAGAACGGTCGTCGACGACGTCTCGTTCCGCGTCGAGCCCGGAACCGTTACTGGGTTCCTCGGCGCCAACGGCGCCGGCAAGAGCACGACGCTGCGGATGCTGACCGGGCTCTCCGAGCCGGACGGCGGCGAGGCGATCGTGCTGGGCGGGCGCTACCGCGACCTGCCCAATCCGGGGCGCCGTGTCGGCGTCCTGCTCGACGCCGCCGCACAGCACGGCGGCCGGCGCGGCCGCGAGGCGCTGGCGGTCTCCGCGCAGCTGATGGGAGTCGACCAGCGGCGCGTTGACGACACTGCTCGACCTCGTCGGCCTCGACCGCTCGGCCGCCCGGAAGCGCGTGCGCCAGTACTCGCTGGGCATGCGCCAGCGGCTCGGCATCGCACACGCCCTGCTCGGCGATCCGGAGGTGCTGATCCTGGACGAGCCGGCGAACGGCCTCGATCCGCCGGGGATTCGCTGGATGCGCGAGCTCCTGCGCGACTTCGCCGATCGCGGCGGCACCGTGCTGCTGTCGTCACACCTCCTGCACGAGGTGCAGGCGCTCGCCGACCGAGTCGTGATCATCGACCTCGGGCGCATCGTCGCCGAGGGGAGTCTCGCCGAGCTGCTCGCGAGCTCCGGCACGGTCGTGCGCGGAGACGACGATGCGCGGCTTCGGTCCGCGCTCGACGCCGCCGGCCTGGAGGCTCGCCCTGCTCTCGACGGCGGCTTTGTCGTCGAGGCCCAGCCCGAGCTCGTCGGCCGCGCCGCTCTCGAAGGCGGCGTTGCGTTGAGCCGGCTGGCTCCGTTGGACGGCTCCGGGCTGGAGCAACTGTTCTTCGACCTGACCGCGGGCGCCGCGAACGGCTCCCGCACCGACCAAGTGGAGGTCACCTCATGAGCACCGCCGTACTCGAATCACCACGGTCGCTTCATGACGCCGAGCGGCGTCCGAGCCTCTGGCGGCTTACTGCCGTCGAGCTCCGGAAGATGGTCGACACCCGTGCGGGCTTCTGGGTGCTGCTGAGCATCTTCGGGCTTAGCGTTGCGGCGCTCGTCACGTCGTACTTCGCCGGTTCGGCGGACGATCACACGTTCAAGAACATGTTCGTCCTGGCGGCGGCGCCGTCGGCCATCCTCCTACCGATCGCCGGGATCCTGCTCGTCAGCTCGGAGTGGACGCAGCGGACGACGCTGATCACGTTCGCGCTCGTGCCGCGTCGCGCGCGCGTGCTCGCGGCGAAAGCTCTCGCGGGTGTCGTGCTCGCGGGCGTCGCGCTCGTGATCGCCCTCGGGCTTGGAGCTCTCGGCACCGCGATCGCGCAGCCAGACCTGAACGGAACATGGTCGCTGTCGCCGGAGTTCCTCGGCCAGGTCGCGCTGTATGTCACGGCCTCGATGCTGATGGGCGTCGGCTTCGGCGTGCTGCTCATGTCATCCGCGGCGGCGATCGCCCTCTACTTCGCGATGCCGGTCGGCTTCACGGCGATCGGTGCGATCCCGTGGTTCCGCGACATCGTGCCCTGGCTGGACTGGTGGAGCTCGGTCTCGATCCTGGCCGACAAGCCGCTTGATTCCACCGAATGGGCGCGCGCCGGCACGACCTTGGCCGTGTGGATGGTGCTCCCGCTCCTCGTCGGCCTGTGGCGCCTCACCCGAAGCGAGGTGGCCTGACATGGCCGTTGCTGAACTCAAGCAACGGCAGCCATTCAGGCAGAAGCGTCCCGGCCCTGCGCGTTCGTCCGCGCTTGCCGTCGGTCTCGACGCCCTTCAGGACCGGTAGGCCGGCGGAAGTCAGGGATCGCCGCGTTCGTTTGAACAAGTAGCGATGGGTTTCGACTCGGTCCTGGAGCTCGTGTCTTCATCGCCGTGGACCTACGCGGTGATCCTCGGGATAGCGGCGCTCGACGCGGTTCTTCCGCTCGTGCCGAGCGAGACGGCGGTGATCTCAGCAGGCGTCCTCGCCGGTACCGGCGATCTGCAGCTCGGCCTTGTGATCGCGGCGGGAGCGGCGGGCGCCTATGCCGGCGACTCGACCGCCTACCTGCTGGGCCGGAGCGCCGACGAGCGCTTCAAACGAACGCTGTTCCGGGGCGACAAGGGAGCGCGCCGACAGGCGTGGGCCGAGCGGATGCTCGAGCGTCACGGTGGGCCGTTGATCTTCGGAGCCCGCTTCGTCCCAGGGGGCCGCACCGCGACAACGGTGTCAGCGGGGGCGTTACGGATGCGGTGGGCGCGGTTCGCCGCGTTCGCGGCTATGGCCGCTCTCGGCTGGGCTTCGTATGCGGCCTTGATGGGCTATCTCGGCGGACGCGCATTCGAGGACAATCCGCTCTGGGGCCTGCTCGTCGGCTTCGGGCTCGCGGCGCTCACGTTTCTCATCGTCGAAGCGGTACGAAGGTCTCGCGCCCGGTCGCGCCGAGCCGACGTGGTGAAAGCAGTCCCCGAGAAGTCGGCTCGCCCGGATCGCCGCGCGGCGTGACGCTCATGAACGCGGTCCGCCAGCATCCGCCGGGCGGGCCTGCCTCCCTTGCCTACGAACAGGTCGAGCAGCCGATGCCCCAACCGGGCAGAAGCCCTCGTACGCGTCCACGCGGCGGCGATTACCCGCGACGAGCTCGACTGGCCCGCCGACCGCCTCCCGGCGACGCCGTCCTACGAGTTCTCCGGCGTTATTGCTGCCGTCGAGCCTGACGCGGACAACGTCGAGGTCGGCGAGCCCGTCTACGCGCTCCAGGACTTCGACCGTGAGGGCGCCGCGGCCGAGTACACGACGATTCAGCTCGAGCTCCTCGCTCCCAAGCCTCGAAGCCTCGGCCACGTGGAGAGCGCGGCACTTCCACTCGCCGGCTTGAGCGCCTGGCAGGGCCTCTTCGTCCACGGCGAGCTGACAGAAGGTGAGCGGGTGCTCGTGCACGGAGCGGCCGGTGGTGTCGGTCACCTTGCCGTCCAGCTCGCGCGCGCCCGCGGCGCCTATGTGATCGGAACCGCTTCGGCCGCCGGCATCGACGCGGTGCGCCGGCTGGGAGCCCACGAGGTCATCGACTCATCTCGGCGGCTCGCGGACGTCGTCGAGAACGTCGACCTCGTCTTCGATACCGCTGGTGGCGAGAGGCTCGAACGTTCGCCGGCCGTCCTGCGTCCGGGCGGCCGCCTTGTCTCCATTGCCGCCGAGCCTCCGCGCCGACGCGGGATCGAGAGCAGCTACTTCGTCGTCGAGCCCAACCGCGAGCAGCTGGTCGAGCTGGGGAGGCTCGCCGACGAAGGCGAGTTGCGCCCGGAGATCGACGAAGTCTTTCCGCTTGCGGATGCGCGTCGGGCGTTCGAGCGTAGTCTGGGCGACCACAGACGCGGCAAAATCGTCCTTCGCGTCGCCGACGAGGGCTAAGCCGCGCTTCGGCCGCGGGTGCGCTCGACCTCTTCGCGGACCCTGGGAGCCACTTCCTGCGCGAAGCGCTCGACCTGGCGGGAGGCGTCGCCGCCGCCGGGCCAGAAGATGAAAGTGTCGAAGCCGAGCCCGAGCGCGAACCCTGTCAGCGTCTCGACCCAGTGCTCCACGGGCCCCTGGAGTAGCTCACCGGTCGGAGCGTCGGTGATCTCGCCAGGAAGGTTGTAGACGCGGCGAATCTCAGCGGGACGACGCCCCGCCTCGGCTGCCGCTTCGTCGATTCGCCGCTGCAGGTCAGGAGCGCCTTCGGGCGGCGCATAGGTCATCAAGGGCGAGACCCAGCCGTCGGCCAGGCGGCCGGTGAGCGCGAGCGCACGCGGCTTGTAGACGCCCAGCCAGATCCCGATCGGGTGGGCGGGCGGTGGACCGGGGTGGAGACCCGACACCGAGTAGTACCGGCCCTCGAAGGAGATCGTGCGCTCACCGCTCCAGAAGAGCCGAATGATCCGGATCGCCTCCTCGTGAGCCTCGAGCGACTCGCGCGGCGAGCGAACCGGCGCGCCCATCGCGCCGATTGCCTCCCAGTACGCCCCGGCGCCGAGCCCAAGCTCGAAGCGACCACCCGAGAGGACGTCGAGCGAGGCCGCCTGCTTCGCGATCATCGCCGGCAGATGGAGCGGCAGGTTCGCGACGTCGGGGAAGACGCGGATCCGCTGAGTACGGGCCAGCAGGTCGGCCATCAACACCCACGTCTCGGCGTAGCGCCACTGGTAGGGATGGTCCTGGATACCGACAAGATCCAGGCCGAGCTCGTCGGCACGGACGGCGAGCTCGCGGGCTTCAGCTACCTCGGCCGCATTCGGGACGAGGCTGAGGCCGAACTCGATCGGCCGGCCATAGTCACCCACTCGCTTCGGCGAGAGTAACGCTCTGCTATATAGTGAACCGAATGGTTCAGCATGCCTCTACCTTGGACCGCACGTTCTCCGCACTATCCGACCCGACGCGGCGAGGGATCCTCGAGCGTCTCGGGCTTGGGAGCGCCACGATCAGCGACCTGGCCGCACGGAGCGGGATGTCGCTGACGGGCCTCAGGAAGCACGTGCGTATCTTGGAGCAGGCTGGGCTCGTGACCACAGAGAAGCGGGGCCGAACGCGGCATTGCCACCTCGGTCCGAGACGACTGGATGACGCCAGTCACTGGATCGAGGACTACCGCCGCTTCTGGGACGCGAGCTACGAACGGCTGGATGAGTACCTGGAAATCCTGAAGGAAAAGGAGGGGAAACATGGTCACGGCAAATAAGATCGGCGAGACGTCGTTCACGACGCCGTCGGATCGAGAGGTCGTCATGGAACGCGTCTTCGACGCGCCGCGGACGCTCGTCTGGGACGTCTACACCAAGCCCGAGCACTTGCAGCAGTGGCTGACAGGCCCGGACGGCTGGACGATGCCCGTGTGCGAGACCGACCTTCGCCCGGGTGGGGCGTGGCACTTCGCTTGGCGCGGTGCCGACGGGAGCGAGCTCGAGATGCGCGGCGAGTATCGAGAGGTCACGCCGCCGGAACGGATCGTCAACACCGAGTCGTGGGGTGCCGAGTGGCCGGAAACGGTCAACACTGTGGTCCTCGCCGAGGAGGACGCGAAGACGAGGGTCACCACCACGATCCTCTATCCGTCCAAGGAAGCTCGTGATGCCGCACTCGGCACGGGAATGAACGAAGGCGCGGCGAAGAGCTACGACCGCCTCGCCGTCTACCTGAGGACGATTGCCCAAGATGGCTGATGCCACGATCTCGCGCGTCCGGCTGCGCGATCTGACGCGTCTGGCCCGCTCCCGCACCGTCCACCGGCCCGCAAAGCGGGCCGGCGACCCGGCGCGTGCGCTTCGCGCCGTCGAGTCGTCACCGAGGCCCTACGGGCATCGGCAACGCCTCGCCGCCGCGCCCCAGAGCGGCCAGCTCGCGCCCCGAACCTGCGATCTCATGGCATCACCCATCTAGGATGACCCTCGTGCCCGAGCGGTCTGCCGCCGCCACGTCCGCCTCCGGCGAGCTGGAGCTTCAGCTCGAGCAACATCGCTCGGAGCTGACGGCCTACTGCTACCGGATGCTCGCCTCCCCGTTCGAGGCGGAGGACGCGGTGCAGGAGACGTTCCTGCGGGCGTGGCGGGGAATCGACCGCTTCGAGGGGCGCGCGGCGCTGCGCTCGTGGCTCTACCGCATTGCGACCAACGTCTGCCTCGACATGCTGAACGGGCGCCAGCGTCGCGCGCGTCCGATGGACCTCGGGCCCGCACGCGAGCCGGTCGAGGCGAACCTGAACGCGTTACCGGAGGTCACGTGGATCCAGCCCGCGCCCGACGAGCTCGTCGTGCCGGAGGAAGCCGATCCGGCCGAGGTGACCGCTGCGCGCGAGACGGTTCGCCTGGCGTTCATCGCCGCGCTGCAGCACCTGCCGCCACGCCAGCGGGCCGTGCTGATCCTCTGCGAGGTGCTCCGCTGGCGGGCGGCCGAGGTCGCCGAGCTCCTCGAGACGAGCGTCGCGTCCGTCAACAGTGCCCTCCAGCGGGCGCGGGCGACTCTGGAAGCGAACAGGGTCAGTGCTTCCGACACTCCACCCTCCGTGGACGAGGCGGACGAAGAGCTGCTCGCCCGGTACGTGGCGGCCTTCGAGGCCTACGACATGGACGCGCTCACCTCGCTGATCAAGGAGGACGCGACGCAGTCGATGCCGCCGTACGACCTGTGGCTCCGAGGCCGAGACGACATCTTCGCCTGGTGGTTCGGGCCGGGAATCACCTGTCGCGACTCGCGGCTTGTCCCGACCGTCGCAGCGAACGGCTCGCCTGCATACGGGCAGTACAGGCCCAGTTCGTCCGGAGGCTACGAACCGTGGGCACTACAGGTGCTCGAGCTCTCAGGCGGCCTCGTCGTCGAGTTCACGTTCTTCCTCGACACCGAGACCCTGTTCCCGCTCTTCGGCCTGCCGCTCACATTCGATTCCTAGCCGACGCTACGCCGACCGGCGTATCGTTGAAATTGCCGTGGAGCGTGCCGTCGACGAGCTCGAGCGCGGTCGTGACGCCTACGAACGAAGGGCGTGGCTGGACGCCTACGAGTCGCTGTTGCGTGCGGACGAGGCTTCGCCGTTGCGTGCGGAGGACCTCGAACTGCTCGCAAACTCGGCCTCCATGGTCGGTCGCATGGACGACTACCTGGCGCTCCTCGAGCGAGCCCACCGGGTGTATCTCGACGCCGGCGAAGGGCTCCGCGCGGCGCGCTGCGCAGGTTGGATCGGCATGAACCTTGCGATCCGAGGAGAGATCGGCCCCGCGAGGGGATGGTTCGGCCGTGCTCAGCGCCTGGTCGAGCGCGAGGGGCGGGGCAGCGTCGAGCAGGGCTGGCTCCTGTTGCCGGTCGCGCTCCAGCATGAGGCGGCCGGAGACTATGAAGCTGCCTACGCCGCTGCGGTCGACGCCGCCTCGACAGGCGAGCGCTTCGGCGATGCAGACCTCTCCACGATCGCTTTGCACGTCCAGGGCCTTGCTCGAATCAAGCAGGCGCGTGTGGAGGAGGGTCTTGCGCTGCTGGACGAGGCGATGGTCGCGGTCACGGCCGGGGAGGTTTCGCCGGTCGTCACCGGCATCGTCTATTGCGGCGTGATCGCAGGTTGTGAAGAGGCGTTCGAACCGCGCCGGGCCCACGAGTGGACCGAAGCCTTGACACGCTGGATCGAGGAGCAGCCTCAGATGGTCGCCTTCACCGGCCGATGCCTCGCACATCGCGCCGGGATCAAGCAGCGGCGCGGTGCTTGGCAGGATGCGCTCGAAGAGGCGCGCCTGGCGAGGAAGCGCTCCGAGCAGGCGATGAATCGGGCGGCCACGGGCCAGGCGCTCTACCAGCAGGGGGAGCTCCACAGGCTGCAGGGGGATTTCGCCGCGGCCGAGGCGGCGTACCGGGACGCGAACGGGTACGGGCGTGAGCCGCAGCCCGGCTTGGCCCTGCTCCGGCTCGGCCAAGGCGACGCCGAGGCCGCGGCCGCCGCCATCCGGCGCGCCCTCGGTGAGGCGAGCGAGCCGTTGCGGCGCGCGGGACTGCTACCCGCGTACGCAGAGATCATGCTGGTTGTCGGCAACGTTGAGGAAGCGCGCGACGCCGGCCGCGAGCTCGAAGAGATCGCGGGCGCCAGCGAGCGACCGATGTTGGGCGCGATCGCCGGCCACGTTCGTGGGGCGGTCGAGCTCGCCGAGGGTGACGCTGAGGCGGCTCTCCTCTCCCTTCGTCGCGCCTGGCAGGTGTGGCAGGAGCTCAAGGCGCCGTACGAAGCTGCACGGACGCGCGTCCTCCTCGGACTGGCCTGCCGTGCACTCGGCGACGACGACTCGGCCGCGTTGGAGCTGGAGGCGGCCCGCGACGTCTTCGAGCAGCTGGGAGCAGTGCCCGACGTGGCCGGCGTCGACGCGCATACCGCTCCCGCCGAGCCTGCTGACACGCATGGACTGAGCCCGCGTGAGCTGGAGGTGCTGCGCTTGGTCGCGGCTGGGAAGACGAACCGGGAGATCGCCTCGATTCTCGTCGTGAGCGAGCACACCGTCGCCCGGCACGTGCAGAACATCTTCGCCAAGGTCGGCGTGTCGTCGCGAACCGCGGCCGGCGCGTTCGCATTCGAGCACGACCTCGTTTGACCTGCGCGCGTGGTCAAAATTGACCACGCGGTTCGTCGCTCGAAGTTGGCGGATCTGCGCGATGCCGGTCGTCGTTTCCCTCCATAGCGTGGGTTCTAATGAGCAAACGCCACGCAGAGCTCTTCGAGACCGTGATCATCGGCGGGGGCCAGGCCGGCCTCACGGCCGGTTATTTCCTGGGGAAGCAGGATCGCCCCTTCGTGATCCTCGACGCCAACGAGCGCCTCGGAGACGCTTGGCGCAAGCGGTGGGACTCGCTGCGCCTGTTCACCCCCGCCCACTTCAGCGGGCTGCCGGGCTCTCCGCACGAGGCACCCGCGTGGTCGTTCCCCACCAAGGACGAGATGGCCGACTACCTCGAGGCGTACGCCGCGCGTTTCGAGCTTCCCGTGCGAACGGGCATCCACGTCGACCGGCTTGCCAAGGCAAACGGCCGCTTCGTCGTCTCCGCGGGCGACCATCGCCTCGAGGCGGAGAACGTCGTGGTCGCGACGGGAGCACACCAGATTCCGAAGGTTCCGGTCTTCGCGCCCGAGCTCGATCCAGGGATCGTCCAGCTGCACTCGTCCGAATATCGGAACCCCTCGCAGCTGCAGGAGGGGGACGTCCTCCTGGTCGGCGCCGGTAACTCGGGGGCCGAGATTGCCATCGAGTTGTCGCGGACCCACCGGTGCTGGCTGGCCGGGCCTAAGATCGGCGAGATCCCGGTTCGACACGGCAGCGTGCCGGCGCGTTTCTTCCTTCGGCTCTTCCGGTTCGTCGGCCATCACGTGCTGAGAGTCGACACACGGATCGGTCGGAAGCTGGGCCCAAAGCTCATCTCGAAGGCCGACCCGCTGATTCGGACCAAGATGAAGGACCTCGTCGCGGCCGGTGTCGAGCGCGTGCCCAGGGTCGTTGGCATGCGGGACGGTCGGCCTGTGCTCGAGGATGGCCGCGTTCTCCATGTGGCCAACGTCGTCTGGTGCACAGGGTTCCGGACGGACTTCCGGTGGATCGACCTCCCGGTGTTCGGAGACGACGGCCAGCCGCTGCACTACCGCGGTGTCGTCGAGTCCGAGCCGGGCCTGTACTTCCTCGGCCTCGTCTTCCTCTACTCGAAATCGTCCGACGTGCTCCCAAACCGCGGGCGAGATGCCGATTACATCGCGAAGCACATCGCCCGCACCGCGGAGAGCCGCTTACTCGGGCAGGACGTCCCGCAGCCCCATGAAGGCGACCAGCTCACGCAGCTCGCTCGAGACGTGGCGTAGCCGGACCTGGCAACGATGTCGCCTGGCGGCGACCTGAAGCCGACAGAGAGCGTCGACGGTCACGGCATCCGGCTCGAGGCCCTGCGCGTCGCAGAGCACAAAGCCGGCATCACATCCGCATAAGAACGCGTCGATGCGGCTGCTGAGCCCGGGCAGGTCAGCTGGAGCGATCGGACCACGGATCGCGAAGGCGACCGTCTGCGGTGCTGAGGGCCCCATCTGGAGATAGACCGTCCGGTGGGAGAAAACTCATCGGCCGACGGCCAGCCGTGCGGCTCGGTCCTCGAGGTACCGTTGCTCGGGGAGGCTGGTGGTGCGGCGGGCAGCAGCCCTGTAGCTCGAGCGGGCCGCGTCGAGGTCCCCGGCCATCTCCAGCAGATGCCCGCGGACAGCGTCGAGGCGGTGGTGTCCGGCGATCCGGTCGTCTGTTTCCAGCGTGTCCAACAGGTCGAGCGCGGCCTCAGGCCCTCGTACCATCGCGACGGCTACGGCGTGGTTGAGCGTGACCATGGGATTGGGCGCGATGCGCTCGAGCAGCTCGTACAGCGCGAGGATCTGCGCCCAGTCGGTGTCCTCCGCGCGCGCCGCTTCGGCGTGGACCGCAGCGATCGCCGCCTGTAGCTGGTACGGGCCGAGCGGCGCCTGCGCCAGCGCGCCGGTGACGAGCGCCAGCCCCTCTTGTATGGATTCCGCGTTCCATAGCTCGCGGTCCTGTTCGGCGAGCGGGATCAAGGCACCGTCCGGGCGAGTGCGCGCAGGGCGCCTGGCGTCGGCGAGCAGCATGAGCGCCAGGAGTCCCGCCACTTCACCGTCGTCGGGCAGGAGCCGCCGGACCTCACGAGTGAGCCGGATCGCCTCGGCGGTCAACTCCCCGCGCAGCAGGTCGGGCCCGGAGCTCGCGGTATAGCCCTCGTTGAAGATCAGGTAGAGCACGTGGAGGACAGCCGCCAGCCGCTGGGCTCGCTCGGGCTCGGGCGGCAGATGGAAGGGGATGCCGGTCGCGTTGATCCGCTGTTTGGCCCGACTGATCCGCTGGGCCATCGTCGGTTCGGGGACGAGGAACGCGCTGGCGATCTGCGCCGTGGTCAAGCCGCCCACCGCCCTCAGCGTGAGCGCGATCTGCGAGGCGGGGGAGAGTGCCGGATGGCAGCAGAGGAAGAACAGCGTCAGGGTGTCGTCCTGATCCGGCAGCTGCTCCTCGCTTGGAGCCGGCGCGACGGACTCGTCGGTAGGGACCTGCGCTGCGACCGCGTCCTCGCGCCGCCGGCGCGCTTGGTCGCTTCGCAGCTCGTCCATCAGCCGCCGTGACGCGACGGTGATGAGCCAGCCCCGCGGGTTCTCCGGAACACCCTGTTCGGGCCACTGCATCGCAGCGGCGAGCAGCGCCTCCTGGACAGCGTCTTCGGACAGGTCGAAGTGCCCGTAGCGGCGGACGATCGCGCCGAGGACCTGCGGCGCCAGGCGGCGCAGCTGGTCCTCGACGCCCGCTTCGGTGATCACATCTCCGTGCCGGCGGTGTCCATGATTGGACGCACTTCAACCGCCCAGAATTTCGCGGCGGGGTCGCGCGTGGCGATCTCGGTCGCTCGGTCGATGCTCTCGCAGTCGAGCACGTAATAGCCGGCCAGCTGCTCCTTGGCTTCCGCGAACGGCCCGTCGGTGATTGCGGGAACGCCGTCCCGCACTCTCACCGTCTTGCTGTTCGACGGATCGGCGAGCGCCGACCCGCCCACGAACTCACCGGACTCGCCGAACTCGCTGAAGAACGCGTCGGCTTCGGTCGACATGACGTTGCGATCCTCCTCGGACATGGCCTCGAAGGCGCCTGGGTTGTTGTAGATCATCACGATGTATTTCACGGCTTCACTCCTTCCTTCGTGCCGTGGCTCGAGCGTACGTCAAGTAGTCGGAGCCGGCGTCCCGGTCTCGACATCCGGGGATGTCGAAATCTCGTCGGCTGCTCCGACCTATTCGTAAACGGCGGCTCGAGCGATGAGTTTCGAGCCGGGCCGCAGTCTCAACACCAACCGCTTTGGAGGAGAGGAGGCTCATGAGCATCGAAGGCAGGAATCGTTGGCTGGCGCTGATCGTCCTGTGCCTGGGCGACCTGATGATCGTCCTCGACGTAACGATCGTCGGCGTTGCGCTGCCGTCGATCAGAGAGGATCTCGGCTTCTCCGAGACCTCGCTCGCCTGGGTGGTCAACGCCTACCTGCTCACGTTCGGAGGCTTCCTCTTGCTCGGCGGCCGGCTGGGCGATCTCTTCGGCCACCGGCGACTCTTCGTGCTCGGCATCACGCTCTTCACGCTGGCCTCGCTCGGCTGCGGGCTCGCGCAGTCGCAGGAGTTCCTGGTCGGTGCGCGGGCCGTGCAAGGCTTGGGCGGCGCAGTGGTCTCGGCAGTTGCGCTGTCGCTGATCGTGACCCTGTTCACCGA
This sequence comes from uncultured Actinomycetes bacterium, assembly GCA_963752845.1. Taxonomy (GTDB): domain Bacteria; phylum Actinomycetota; class Thermoleophilia; order Gaiellales; family Gaiellaceae; genus JACDAN01. The sequence goes on from CAVVZV010000001.1 coordinate 172,395, forward strand.
GCCGTCGGAACGGGCGAAGGCGATGGGCGTCTTCGGCTTCGTCGCCGCCGGCGGTGGAAGCATCGGCGTGCTGCTTGGCGGCATCCTGACCGACGCGCTCGACTGGCACTGGATCTTCCTGGTCAACCTCCCGATCGGGGTCGCAGTCTTCGCGCTTACGCTCGTCCTGATCCCCTCGGCCCGAGGGCAGGCTTCGGCGGGCCGGCTCGACGTGGCAGGGGCTGTGTCGGTGACCGCAGCGCTCATGCTCGCCGTCTACGCGATCGTGAACGGCAACGAGCAGGGCTGGACGTCCGCACGCACACTCGGAGTCCTGGCCGCCTCCGCCGCGCTCATGGCGCTCTTCCTAGGGATCGAGTCTCGAGTAGGCGCCCCGCTCGTGCCGCTCGGGCTGTTCCGGCGGCGCAACATCGCGATTTCGAACGTCGTCGGCGTCCTCTGGGCGGCGGCCATGTTCGCCTGGTTCTTCCTTTCGGCTCTGTACCTCCAGCTGGTGCTCGGCTACAGCCCGCTGCAGGTCGGGCTCGCCTTCCTGCCGGCCAACCTGATCATGGGGTTCTTCTCGCTGGGGATCTCCGCCAAGCTCGTCCTGCGCTTCGGGATCAGGGCGCCGTTGGCGGTCGGGCTGGGGCTGGCCGCCGCCGGGCTGCTCCTGTTCGCACGTGCTCCCGTGGACGGGAACTTCGTCGTCGACGTCCTCCCGAGCATGATCCTGCTCGGCCTCGGCGCCGGCATGGCGTTCAACCCCGTCCTGCTTGCCGCCATGAGCGACGTCGAGGAGAGCCAGGCTGGCCTCGCCTCGGGCGTCGTCAACACGTCGTTCATGATGGGCGGTGCGCTGGGCCTCGCCGTCCTGGCCAGCCTGGCAGCGTCGCGCACCGATACCCTCGCCGCCTCGGGCGACAGCCCGCTCGTCGCCCTCACCGGCGGTTACCACGCCGCGTTCCTCGCCGGCGCCGCCTTCGCTCTGGCCGCTGCCGTGATCGGTGGGGTGCTCCTCCGCGCCGGAGTACCGGGAGCCGCTCATGAAGTCGAGGAAGCGACCGCCGTGCCGCGCGAGGAGGCCGCGTGAGCTCGACGAATCGTCCGCCGGTCGTTCCGGCAGCCGAGTGGCAAGGGGCTCACGAAGGGCTGCTCGCCAAGGAGAAGGACGCCACCCGCGCGCGAGATGCGCTCGCTGCCGAGCGGCGCCGACAGCCGATGACCGGGATCGACAAGGAGTACGTCTTCGCGGGCCCTGACGGCCCGGCGAGCTTGGGCGACCTGTTCGAAGGGCGCCGCCAGCTGATCGTCTACCACTTCATGTTCGGCCCCAGCCACGACGTGGGCTGCGTTGGCTGCTCGATGTTCGTCGACCAGATCGGCCACCTCGCGCATCTGCACGCCCGGGACACGTCGTTCGCGCTCGTTTCGCGTGCGCCCCTCGCCAGGATCGAGCCGTATAAGGAGCGCATGGGCTGGACGATCCCGTGGTACTCCTCGTTCGAGAGCGACTTCAACGTCGATCTCGGTCTCTCGCCGGAGACTCCGCAACCGAGCGAATACCAGGATGGCGAGTCGTTCGGTCTCAGTGTCTTCTTCCGAGACGGCGACGAGGTCTTTCGTACGTACTTCACGACCGTGCGCGGAGTGGAGGCGCTCGGCAGCGCCTGGACCTTCCTCGACCTGACGCCGCTTGGCCGCCAGGAGGACTGGGAAGATTCACCCGAAGGATGGCCACAGGGGCCGCGCTACGAATGGTGGCGCCGCCACGACGAGTACTCGTAGTTCGCAGATCGTCTACACCTATATGGCATGACCTTGGGGCCGACCGAAGCGGAAATCGCGCAGCGCGCCGGCACGACTCCCGAGCGCGTGCGGGAACTGACCGAGCTCGGAATCATCGGACAGGGACCCCCGGAGGCGCCGTTCCGGAGCGGCGACGTGATGCGAATCCAGTTGGTCGAGGAGCTGGAGGCATTCGACATTGCGCCGACACGAGTCGCGGCCGCCCTCTCCGAGGGCGCACTCACACTCTCCTACCTGGACAAGTTCCCCGATCCGCCGCCGCGCTCCGGCCGGACACACGCCGACGTCTGCGACGAGCTGGGCGTCCCGTTCGACTTGCTCCTACGCATCTATGCGGGATTCGGGCTGCCGGGTCCGCAGCCCGACGCACGGGTGCGCGAGGATGACCTCGAGATCATCACCGGCCTGCCGATCCTCTTCTCGGCCGGGCTGGACGAGGCCGAGGTCCTCCGCGCGGCCAGGGTCTGGGGAGAAGGCCCGCGCCGCGTTGCCCAGCACCAGGTCTACTCCTTTCACGACCTGATCGAGGAGCCGTTCCGGCGACAGGGGCTCACGGACGACCAGGCTCTCGACGCTGCGCTCTCCCAGTTCGGTGTTCGCCTGATTCCCTACTGCCAGCAGCTCGTGGGCTGGCTCTACCGGCGCCACTTCGAGAACTACGCAACCGAGCACCGTGTCGGGCACGTCGAGGCGGCGCTCGAGGAGGCCGGCCTGCACCGGAAGCCGGGTTCGCACCCTGAGGCCTGCGCGTTCGCCGATCTCTCCGGCTACACGAGGTTGACGGACGAGCTGGGAGATGCGGCTGCCGAGCGGATTGCCCTCCAGCTCGCCGAGCTCATGCAGGACGTCGCGACCCGCCACCGCGGCCTGGTGGTGAAGATGCTGGGCGACGGGGTCCATTTCCACTTCCCCGACGCCGCCTGCGCGGTGCTTGGTTCGCTTGAGCTCGTCGAGAAGGCGGAGCCACAGGGCCTCCCGCCGGCTCATGTCGGCGTGAACGCCGGGCCGATGACCTACATCGACGGCGATTACTACGGGCTCACCGTCATCCTCGCCGCGAGGATCGCGTCGGAGGCTGGGCCCGGCCAGGTCCTCGTCGGTGAGGCGGCTACCGCCAACGCGACTCCAGAGGGCGTGCGGTTCCAGGAGCTCGGGCCCGTGCCGCTCAAAGGCCTCGCCCGTCCGGTGATCGTCTTTCGAGCCGTCAAGGAGGCGACGTGAACGGCGATGAGTTTTCGGCCGCCTCGCGGTCTAAGGAGGGAGAAGTCGAATGATGGTGAGCTACAGCCGACCCATCCCGGCGACGGGCCTGGACGAGCTAGTGACCGCGGTCCGGGCCGTCGTCAACCGGCACGGCGACTGGCGGCAGACCGCCCGGCTTGTGGCGGAAGAGCTGGCGCACCATCTCCCGGCGCCCGAAGTGCTCACCCCCGCGCAGCGGGTCGGCGACCCTCGGGGCTACCGCAGCTACCCCCTCCACACCGAGCCCGACGGAAGCTTCTCGGTCGTGGCGCTCGTCTGGCGCCCCGAACAAGTGACTCCGATCCACGACCACGTGACCTGGTGCGTCTTCGGAGTCATCCAGGGCGTCGAACACGAAGAGCTCTTCGAGCTCGACGAGGAGCGAGAGTGCCTCGTCGAGGTAGGCACCAGCACGAACAGGGAGGGCGACGTGAACGGCTTCGCACCACCCGGCGACATTCATCGCGTCCGTAACGTGGGCGAGAACACCGCGATCTCGATCCACGTCTACGGGACCGACGTCTCCCGGATCGGGTCGAGCGTCAGGCGCTACTACAACCAGGAGGTGTTGCCTCGATGACTGAGCACACTCGGCACGACGAGTACGAGGCCACCGCCGGATGAGCGTGCTCGCAACCCCAACGCGCACGATGGTGCTCCTCGCCGGCCTCGTGGTCGTTGCCTGGGCCGTCACCGTCGAGCGCATGCAGGGGATGGACGCTGGTCCCGGCACCGACCTTGGCGGGCTCGGCTGGTATCTCGGAATCTGGGTGACGATGACCGCCGCGATGATGCTTCCGTCGGAAGCCCCGGCCGCCCTCCTCGTCGCTCGACTCACCCGCGGACTGCCAACGCTGCTCTTTCTCGCCGGCTACCTCGCAGTCTGGACCGCGTACGGGGTCGTCGCCTACGGGCTCTTCAGACTTGTGACCTCGTTCGACACGGGCTGGCTCGCGTGGGACGAGGCCGGCCCGTATGTCGCAGGCGGGGTGATCGCCGCGGCGGGGATCTACGAGCTGACGCCGCTCAAGCGGAGCTCCCTTCACCGCTGCCGCAGCGATCACCCGGAGGGGCCGGCGTTCCGCTCCGGCGTCGCGAACGGGCTGAATTGCGTCGGTTGTTCGGGTGGGCTGATGGCTGTGCTGTTTGCGCTCGGCGTGATGAGCATTGTCTGGATGGTGGTAGTCGCGGCCGTGATCTTCGCCGAGAAAGTCCTCCCCCAGGGCATGCGCCTGTCGCGCCCGGTCGCGATTGCCTTGCTCGCCTTCGGGATCTGGGTCGCGTTCTCCCCGTCTAGCGTGCCGGGGCTGACGGAGCCCGGGATGTCGCCGACAATGGAGATGGAGATGAAGTCATGAACAGGGTCGGAACGCGCGAGGAGTGGCGGGCAGCCCGCATCGAGCTGCTCGAGCGCGAGAAGGAGCTCACACGCCTCAGCGACGAGCTCGCGCGGCAGCGCCAGGAGCTGCCCTGGGTGCGGATCGACAAGGAGTACAGCTTCGAGACGGACGAGGGGACGAAGACGCTGGCCGAGCTGTTCGACGGCCGATCGCAGCTCCTCGTCTACCACTTTATGTTCGGCCCGAACTACACGGCGGGCTGCCCGACTTGCTCGTCGGCTGCGGACTCCTACGACGCCTGGGCCGTCCATCTGAACCACCATGACGTCACGTTCCTCTGCATCTCACGTGCGCCGCTCGAGAAGCTCCAGGCCTACAAGCGGCGGATGGGCTGGCGGTTCCCCTGGGTCTCCTCCGCGGGAAGCGACTTCAACTTCGACTTCGGCGTCTCGTTCACGGAGAAGCAGCAACGCGAAGGCGGCGAGTACAACTTCCAAAGCTTCCCGAGCATGCAGCCGATGCTGGAAGCCAACGCCGGACCGATCGCCGAGCAGGCAGACGCAACCGGAACCGACCCGGCCGGATATCTGAGCGAGGGGCCGGGCATGAGCGCCTTCGCGCTCTCGGACGGCGTCGTCCACCACACGTACTCGGCCTACGCGCGCGGCCTGGATGTCCTGATGGGCTACTACCAGTGGCTCGACCGGGCGCCGAAAGGGCGGAACGAGGGCGACCCGTTGGAGGTCTGGGTGCGCCGCCATGACGAGTACGAGGGCCGGCAATGACGGACCACAAGGTCGGAACCCGGGAGGAGTGGCTCGCGGCTCGGATCGAGCTGCTCGAGCAGGAGAAGCATTTGACCCGCCGCAGTGACGAGCTTGCGCGCCGCCGGCGCGAGCTGCCGTGGGTACCGGTCGACAAGGAGTACACCTTCGAGACGAACGAGGGGACGAAGACGCTGGCGGAGCTCTTCGACGGGCGCTCGCAGCTCCTCGTCTACCACTTCATGTTCGGCCCGTCGGTCGACGGCTGGCCCGAGGCGGGCTGCGTCGGCTGCTCGTACACGGCTGACTCCCTCGACGGCGCCGCCGTCCATCTCCCGCAGCACGACGTGACGCTTCGTTGCCGTGTCCCGTGCGCCGCTCGAGCGTTTGAACGCGTACAAGCGGCGCATGGGCTGGACGTTCCCGTGGGTTTCCTTCGGGGAGAGCGACTTCAACCTCGACTTCGCCGTGTTCACCGAGGAAGGGCGCCGGACCGGCAAGGGCTTCAACTTCGGCACGCCGAAGCACGCCGACAGCGACCTCCGCGAGACGGAGCTGCACGGTCTGAGCGCGTTCGCCCTCGAGGACGGCGTCGTCTACCACATGTACTCGACCTACGACCGCGGCACCGATGCGCTGAACGCGACGTGGCAGCTGCTCGACCGGACGCCGAAGGGGCGCGACGACGCGGCCCACCCGGACTGGCCGCGCCGTCATGACGAGTACTAGTGCCCCGCCCAGCCATACATGCCGGCTTCTGGCCCGCGATCACGCGGCGCCAGAGCCCACCCTCCTCCTCACCAAGGCTCTCCAGCCTTGCCTCGTCGGAGTGCGACTCTGGCTTGGTGCTCGCGACCCAGAACCTCGGCGGCATGACTGGACAGGGCACTAGCGTCGACGAGCTGCGGCGCTCGCTGGCCGGCACCGTCGTCGGCCCCGAGGATGCCGAGTACGACGCGGCTCGACGCTGCTTCAACGCACTCGTCGATCGGCGCCCTGCGGTGATCGCGCGCTGCTCCGGTCCGGGTGATGTCGCGACCGCACTCGATTTCGCGCGCTCGAACGACCTGGAAGTTGCCGTTCGGGGAGGCGGGCACAATCCGGCGGGGCACTGCGTCGTCGACGGCGGGCTCGTGATCGATCTCTCGTCCATGCGCACCGTCGACGTGGACGGCGAGGCGCGAATCGCCCGTGCGGAGGGCGGCGCGACCTGGCTCGACTTCGACTCGGCGACCCAGGCGCTCGGCCTCGTCACGCCCGGAGGCGTCGTCGGCTCGACCGGGGTCGGGGGGCTCACGCTCGGCGGCGGCATCGGGCACCTGACGGCGCAGCACGGCCTGACGTGCGACAACCTCGTCGGCGCTGAGGTCGTTACGCCGGAGGGCAGAGTGATTCACGCGAGTCCGGACGAGAACTCGGAACTTCTTTGGGCGCTCCGCGGCGGCAGGCGGCAACTTCGGCGTGGCAACGCGATTGGACTTCCGCCTGCATCCGCTCGACGGCGTCGTCGGCGGACAGCTGACGTACACGGGGAAAGGCGTCCGAGAGGGTCTCCGCCTCTTCCGCGAAGTCGTCGCCGGCTCCCCAGGTGACCTCAGCTGCCAGGCCGGGCTCTCAGTCGACGAGTCGCTCGCGCCCGCTCTCTGGATCGCGCCGTGCTACACGGGCTCGAACGCCGACCCCGAGGAACTGCGCACGCTGCGCTCGGCAACGGGGCTCGTCGACGACGGTGTGCGTGCGCACACGTTCTTCGACCAGCAGAGCATGTTCGACTCGCCGTACGGCGAGAATCGGCACTACTGGAAGGGCCACTTCGTACGCGAGCTCCCGGACGAGCTGATCGAGGTGCTGCTCCAGGGCCTCGTCGCGCTCGGCCGGCCTCCTGGGGGATTCCTGATCGAATCCCTGCACGGCGCGCCGAAGGACACCGACGCGTCTTCCGCCGTTGTCGGGTTTCGCCATGCGGCCTTCAACCTCAGCGCGATGGCCACGTGGCAGGACCCGGCGCTCGATGACCAGTACATCGCCTGGGCCCGCGACATGGCGGCGGCGATGGAGCCGTGGTCGTTCAGCGGCGGCGGCTACGTCAACTACATGCAGGCCGACGAGCCGATCGAGCGCGTCCGAGCCGGGTTCGGAGCCGAGGCCTTCGATCGACTCCGCGTCCTGAAGAGCCGGTACGACCCGGACAACCTGTTGCGCCGCAACCAGAACATCCCACCGCTCTAGAGGTCTTTTAGTCAGGGAGCAGCGGCACGATCAGGCCCTGGTCGCGGCCGAGCAGGACCGCACGGGTGACGGCTGCGACCCCGAAGCGGTCACGAATCTCGTCGAGCGCGGCATCGAGCGCCTGGCCGTGACAGTCGAACGGCAGCGTGAGCTGGACGGCGCGCTCGTCGTCGAGGTTGCTGACCGTCACACCGACGAGCGTGAGGCCTCGACGCTCGATCAACGGCCTGGCCGTCGCCAGGAGCCCCCTCGCCGTCGCCAGGATCATGTGGGTCTCGGCGGTCGCCCAGGGGAGGGTGTACGACCGCGTCGCTCGCGAGAAATCGTCGAAGCGCAGCCGGAGGATGACTGTGCGACCGACTCGCTCCGCCGCACGCATCCGGCGCGTGACGCGGTCGACCAGCCCGATGACGACGGCGTCGACGTCGTCGTGCGATCTCGGCGAACGGCCGAGCGCGCGTTGCGATCCGATTGAGCGCCGGCGACGTCGCCCTTGCACCGGACGGGGATCGCGGTTGTGGGCGAGGGCGTGCAGCTGCCGCCCGGCCGCCCGCCCGACCATCGACACCAGCGTCGCCTCGGCGAGTCGAGCCACCTGGCCGACCGTCGTGATACCCCGGCTGCGGAGCTTGGCGGCAGTTACCGCCCCCACGCCCCAGAGTCGTTCGACCGGGAGCGGGTGAAGAAAATCCAGCTCGCCGTCCGGCGGGACGACGAGCAGGCCATCGGGCTTGGCCACGCCGCTGGCCACCTTGGCCAGGAACTTGGTCCTGGCCACTCCGACCGTGATCGGCAGACCGACCCGCTCGCGGACCTGCCGCCGCAACCGCACGGCGATCTCGGTGGGCGTTCCGGAGAGCCGCCTCATCCCGCGAACGTCGAGGAATGCCTCGTCGATCGACATCCCCTCGACCAGCGGCGTCGTGTCTTCGAATACCCGATACAGCGCTTTGCTGGCCTCCGAGTAGGCCGACATCCGGGGCGAGACCACGACCGCCTGCGGGCACAGTCGGCGAGCTCGCCTGCCTCCCATCGCGGTCTGGATCCCGTGCGCCTTGGCCTCGTAGCTGGCTGCGAGCACCACGCCCGCGCCGACGATCACGGGCCGGCCACGCAGGCGTGGGTCGTCCCGTTGCTCGACCGACGCAAAGAACGAGTCGACATCCGCGTGCAGGATCGTTCCCTCACCCACTACGAACATATGTTCGCAGTCGCGGTGTGATCTGGCTAGAACCGGGCGCGCGTCCGGCCGAGGGCCGTCGCGCAGACGTCCTTCGGCTGCGGCCCGATGCGCGCGATCGCGGCGTGGAGGAGCGCCCGCAGCTGCTCCCGCTTGTCGGTCAGCACGCGGGCGACGCTGAAGGCCGAGACGGCTCCGGCGCCCTCGATCCCCACGTCGTAGTCGGTCACGATCGAGACGTTCGCGTAGCAGAGCTCCAGCTCGCGTGCGAGATGGCACTCCGGGTACGTGATCATGTTCACGGTGTCCCAGCCCATCTGCCGAAACCAGCGCGACTCCGCCTGCGTCGAGAAGCGTGGGCCTTGAATGACGACCATCGTGCCGCCGTCGAGCACGGGAATGCCGAGCTCGCGAGCGGTCCCCACGAGGGTGCGGCTCAGGTCGGCGCAGAAGGGCTCGGCCGCCGAGACCAGCACCGTCCCCGGCCCCTCGTAGAACGTGTCCGCACGTCCCCAGGTGCGGTCGACGAACTGGTCGCACACCACGAACGTCCCGAGCTCGAGGTCGAGGCGCAGCGAGCCGCAGACGACGGGCGCGACGATGCGGCGGACGCCGATCTCCTTCAGCGCCCAGACGTTGGCCCGGTAGGGGATCTTGTGCGGAGGGATCTCCTCCTCGGTCCCGCGCCTGGGCAGGAACGCGACCGTCTTCCCCCCGAGCTCCGCGATTCCGACCGGCGCCGACGGGCTCCCGTACGGCGTCTCCAGCTCGATGCTGTCGGCCTCGTCGAAGGGCGAGGCGTAACCCGAGATGCCGATGACCCCGATCTCGGCTTCGGCCACGGGTGAGAGCTAGTCCGGCTTGCCGGCCATCGCCCAAACGGTGACGACGTACGCCGCCAGGAGGACGAGCGCGAGCACCAGCGTCCCCTTGAGCAGGCCGGAGCCTCTCCCGTCTCGCAGCCGGTAGACGCCGATGCCTCCGAGCACGAGGGAGACGAGGAGAATCAGCCCACCGAGGTCGGCGGTCAGGAACCCGATCCCCAGCCACCCCGGCTGATCGTCGTCCGGAACATCGTCCCAGTTCTCCTTGGAGTAGATCCAGTCGGCGCCGATCCGCATGAGGATCCAACCCGGAAGAGCCACGGCCAGGAGCGACCAGTAGCCGAGGCGGAGCGAGCGCACCTCGCCGCGCGCGAAGGCGAGCACGCTTGCGCCGGTGAGAAGGCCGCCGACGAGGATCATCGCTCCGAGCACGTGCACGAAGAGGGGGAAGTTCCAGCTGTCGGGGCGGACGGCGGCGAGGACGCTGCTCACGGCCGAACCTTCGGACGGACGACCTGTCGACCGGTCATTTCAGACGACCGCGCGGGCAGAGCCCGCACGGCCTGAGGGAGACATCGCAAGCGACGTCTCATTTCTAAGCCCCCGGTTTCCAGATCATGACGATGAGGATGAGCAGGACGGCGAGCGACGCCAGGGCGTGGAAGAGCACTCCGTTCGAGGTGCGGTTGATCGCCAGAAGCTCTGTACTCGCCCCCGTTTGCCCGGCCGCTTGCAGCTCCTGCGCCTTGGTCATGCCTTGCATGTAGGCCGCGCCGGTGCGACGGCCGAGCTCGGCGGCAATCAACCAGAGGACAATCGCGGCGATGATCCAGCCGTCCCAGATGTCGTACCCGCCGACCGAGAACGCAAGCCAGATGCCCAGGAGGATCGTCCCACCGGCGCCGATGCCGATGGCAGCGTTGCCGACCTTCACTGCCGGCTCCAGGCGGGTCGTTCCGTCCGGAGTGTCCGTTCGTCGCACGGCGACGATGAGAACCCAGAACAGGATCATCCCGGCGACGTAGGCGAACGCGCTGAGCACGTGGAGCGCGAGCATCCAGTCGTCGAAGCTCACGCGCGGATCCTAAGCGTATTGCGCCTTGGCTTAACATGTGACCTTTTAGTCACATATCATGGTGAGGTGAACGACGACGATCGCGTGTTCAAGGCGCTTGCCGACCCGACCCGGCGTTTCCTGCTCGACCGGCTCTTCGTGCGTGACGGCCGAACGCTCACTGAGCTCGAGTCGGAGCTGGAGATGACGCGCTTCGGCGTCATGAAGCATCTGCGGGTGCTCGAAGACGCCGGCCTCGTCGTTGCACGCCGATCCGGCCGGGAGAAGCTGCACTTCCTCAACCCGGTGCCGATCCGGCTGATCCACGACCGGTGGATCGACAAGTACACGGAGCGCCAGGTGTCGGCGCTCGCGGACCTCAAAACCGAACTGGAGGAAACTGCATGAGCACGATGGCAGAGACGAAAGTGACGACACAGGTCTACCGGGTGTACATCAAGGCGGACCCCCAGGCGATCTGGAACGCGATCACAAAGCCCGAGTGGACGCAGAGATACGGCTATCACGGGATCGTCGAATTCGACCGCCTGGAATCGGGCGGCAAGTACCGGATTCTCGCGCCGCCCGAGATGCGGTCGATGGGCCTGCCCGACGTCATGGTCGACGGGGAGGTCGTCGAGGCGGACCCGCCGCGCAAGCTCGTCCAGACCTGGCACCCCCTCTGGGACGCGGAGATCGCGGCCGAGACCACCCGCGTCACGTACGACATCGAGGAGGACGACGGCGGCGTCACGAGGCTCACGGTGACCCATGAGCTCGAGGGCGCGCCGGTGACGGCAGAGCAGGTCGCCAGCGTCGCCAGGCTGCACGAGGGCGGCGGCGGCTGGAGTTGGATCATCAGCGATCTGAAGACGCTGCTCGAGACCGGCACGCCGGCCGGGAACTGAGCCTAAACGGTGGAGGCCCTGAGCGATCAGGGCCCCCACCAGCGATGAGTTTCCGGCCTCGTTGCCGTCATAGTTCCGATGGCGTTGCGAAATGAGAGCACCGTCGTAGCAGCTGCGCGTGGGGGCGACGAGTCGGCCTTCGCGGAGCTGGTCGAGCCGCACCGGCGCGAGCTGCAAGTGCACTGCTACCGGATGCTCGGCTCGCTGGAGGATTCCGAGGATGTCGTGCAGGAGACGTTCCTCCGCGCCTGGCGCAACCGCGAGAGCTTCCAGGGCCGGTCGTCGTTTCGGGCCTGGCTGTACGGGATCGCGACGAATGCCTGCCTCGACGCGCTCGAGCGGCGCCCGCGGGTCGCTTCCACGTACAACGGGGCGCAGCCGCTCGCCGAAGTTCCCTGGCTGCAGCCGTACCCGGACCAGCTGCTGGAAGGGATCGCAGGGGGCGACGCCGAGCCGGAGGCCGAGGTGGTCGCCAAGGAGACGATCGAGCTCGCGTTCATCGCCGCGATTCAGCACCTGCCTCCGAGGCAGCGGGCGGTTCTGATCGCACGAGACGTGCTTGGCTGGTCGGCTGCCGAGAGCGCCGCAGTCCTCGACGTCAGCGTCGCCGCGGTGAACAGCGCACTGCAACGCGCACGCGCGACGCTGAAGCAACACCTTCCTCGACATCGGCTGGACTGGGCGCCCGACTCCGATCCGAGCCGGGAGGAGCGCAAGCTGCTCCAGCGCTACATGGAAGCGTCGGAGCGCGGCGATGCGAAGGCCATGGTCGAGCTGCTGCGCGAGGACGCTTTCTTCGCGATGCCGCCGGAGCGCGAGTGGCAAGTCGGGAACGAGAAGATCGTCGAGGCGTGGGTGAAAGGCGGATTCGGCGACGATTCGTGGGGCCACCTACGCTGCGTGCTCACCAGCGGCGCGAACAGGCAGCCGGCGGTTGCCTTCTACGTCAAGCGGGCCGGCGACTCGGAGTACCGTCCGCTGGCGCTGGACGTGCTGCGCATCGAGGGCGGAGCGTTCGCGGAGGTCACCGCCTTCCCACTGGAGCCGTTCCTGAAGATCCTCGGCCTGCCGCCGAGGCTTTGATGAACGTGCCGCTCGGGTTCGAGGTCCGGGCGGTGGAGATCGAACCCGGCGGGCATCGGATCTACCACCGAGCCGAGTGGAGCGACGCGATCGTCGCCGTCGGGCGCGGTGAGATCGAGCTCGAGTGCCTGAGCGGGAACACGTACCGCTTCAAGCGCGGCGACCTGCTGTGGCTAACAGGGCTGCCGCTGCGGGCGCTCCACAACCGTGGACACGAATCCACGCTGCTGCTCGCCGTCTCGCGCGCCAAGCAGCGCACGTAGACGGCGGCAGCGCGTGGGGGTCGTCAGGATCGGCCGGGCGCCTCGACCGGCTGTTCCGCGACCCTGCGCGAGGGGGCCTCGCCGTCGTGCGGCGGCTCGATCGTGATGTTCGGAAGCAAACGGTCGAGCCAGCGCGGCATGTACCACGACTTCTCGCCCAGCATGGTGAGGAACGCCGGCACGAGCGTCATCCGCACGATCAGCGCGTCCGTGAGGATCGCGACCGCGAGCAGCAGCCCGAATTCCTTCGAGATGCGATCGGAGGTGAGGATGAAGGCCGCGAAGACGGTGCCCATGATGAGCGCCGCCGCGACGACAACCCGGCCGATGGCCGCAATCCCGTGCTCGACCGCCTCCCGCGTCTTCAAGCCGTGGACGTGCTCCTCCCGGATGCGGCTCATCAGGAAGACCATGTAGTCCATCGACAGCCCGAAGAGGATCGCGAACGCGATCGGTGGGACGAAGGTCTCGATCGGCCCCGTCCGGTCCAACCCCATCAGGTCGAGCAGATGGCCCTCCTGGAACACCAGCGTGAGGACGCCGAACCCGACGAAGGCCGACAGGATCGTCGTGACTGCCGCGGTCAGCGAGATCACGATCGACCTGAACGCCATCGCCAGGACGATGAACGTCACGCCGATGATGTAGAGCAGGAACAGCGGCAAGCGGTTCATGATCCGTTCGCCGATGTCCTTGAAGGCCGCCGTCAGCCCCGAGACGTAGGCGACCGAGTTGCCGCCTTCGGTCGCAACCGGAACGATGTCGTTCCGCAAGCGGTCGACAAGCTTGTCCGTCGCCTCGTCCTGTGGAGCGGAGTCCGGCGTAACGAAGACGATCGCGACGGTCCTCTCGTCGTTGAATTGCGGCTCCCGCACGGATGCCACGCCGTTGATTCGCTGGACCGCCCCGTAGATCTTCTGCGGCGCCTGTTCGTCGCCGTTCACGTCCACGACGATCGGGATCGGGCCGTTGAACCCGGGCCCGAAGCCCTCGGCGAGTAGATCGTAGGCCCGACGTGCCGTCTGTTCCTTCGGCTGTGTGCCCTGGTCCGAAGCGCCCAGACGGACGAGCGCCGACGTCGATGCCGCGGCCAGCACCACGAGCAGCGCGACCGCGAAGACCGCGCGCGCGTGAGCGGTCACGAACCGCCCCCAGCGGGCGATCAGGGTCTTCTCGCGGGCAGCCTCCGAGTCGTCGATCTGGCGGAGGAAAGGCACCTTCAGGCGGTCGATCTTGTGGCCGAGCTTCGCCAGGACGGCGATCAGCAGCGTGTTCGCGATCAACACCGTGGTCAGGACGCCCAGAGCGCTGCCAATGCCGAGCTTGGTGACGAAGTCGAGGCCGAAGAAGGCGAGGCCGGTGACCGAGATCGCGACCGTCAGGCCGGCGAAGAGCACGGCACGCCCGGCGGACGCGCCGGCTTCGGCCGCGGCATCCACGGGTGAAAGCCCTTCGTGCAGGAACTGCCTGAAGCGCGTGACGATGAACAACGAGTAGTCGATGCCGACACCGAGGCCGATCATCGACACGAGCAGTGGCGTGATCGTGTTGATGTCGGTCAGGCCGGCGAGGATGAACAGCAGCAGGAACGCCGTCGCGACCGCGGTCAGCGCGAGCGCGATCGGGATCGCGGTCGCCACGAAGGTACGGAAGACGACCATCAGCACGATGAGTGCCGCGAGCAAGCCGAGCAGCTCCTGCGTTCCCTGCTCGATCGGCGGGAACTCGGCGTCGCCGTTGTACTCGACGGTCACACCTGCGGGCTCGACGATCTCGCGAACCTTGTCCTCGACCGCGACGACGGTCTCGCGGTCCTCCTCGTAGATCACCTTGTTGAACTGCGCTTCTGCGTAGGCGATGCGGCCGTCGTCGGAGAAGGTGTCCGGGCTGAACGGGTTCCCGACGCTCACGATCCCGGCCTTGTCCTCGTTGGAGGACTTGAACTCCGGGGACGTTCTGAGGTCCCGAACGGCTCGCTGGATTGCCGCTCGACGCTCAGGCGTGTCGAGCCGCTGGCCCTCAGGCGCCGCAAAGACAAGGTTCAGGACGCCGCCCTGCTCCGAAGTGAACTCGGACTCGATCAGGTCGGTCGCTCTCTGCGTATCCGATCCCGGGATCTCGAACTCGTCTTTCAGGCTGCCGCCGACTGTCGCGACCAGCGCGATCAGGACGGCGACGATGCCAAGCCAGCTGAGGACCACGCGCCACGGATGCGAGGCGTTGGCCCGCGCCCAACGCGCGAGCGCTCCGGTCGAGAGACGTTCGTGGGCGGCCCGACGTTCTCCCATTTGCTCGTTAACGTCGGGCGTGGTGCCCGGATTCCCGTCATTTCCTTCGTTGTGCTCCGTCATCAGCTCGCCCCTCCGTCGCGTCGGGTTTTACCTAGAAGACGGGCCGAAGCCCCAAAACTCATCGGTCGCGTCGCTTGCAGAGAGTAGTGCCGTCGCCTCAGCGAACGGCTCACGGAATGCGCGTAGCGCGTCGGCGCCCTCGATCTCGAGATCGACGTGGTGGCAGAGGCGCCCGTCGCTGACCGCGACCTTGACGCAGCTGGTCCGATCTCGTTCCAGAGGAGCACGACCTCGACTCCGCTTGCCGCTCTGCGCGCCAGCTCTTCCCAGCCGTTTGTGGCCATAGGTGTCACGGCCGCAGCCTCGCATTCCGGGACACCAGGTGGAAGGTGGCCAGCAGGCGTCTCGAGGTGCGGTTAGCCGCACCTATTCGCCGTGCAGCGGCTAGGTCCTCAGGTAGGCGAGCACGGCGAGCACGCGGCGGTGGTCCTCCGGCGCGGGCGGGAGCCGCAGCTTCCCGAAGATGTTCGTGATGTGCTTCTCCACCGCCCGCGGGGTGATGAAGAGCCGCTCGCCGATCGCTTGATTGGATCGGCCCTCGGCCATCAACTCGAGCACTTCGCGCTCGCGCGGCGTCAGGTCGTCGATCGGGTCGCTCGTTCGGCGCCGGCCGACGAGCTGAGTGACAAGCGCCGGATCCAGCGCCGAGCCGCCCTCGGCCACCCGCCGGACCGCGGCCGCGAACTCGTCGACGTCGGCGACGCGGTCCTTCAGCAGGTAACCCACGCCCTCGGCACTCTCGGCCAGCAGCTCCATCGCGTACGCGGGCTCGACGTGCTGGGAGAGCACGAGCACGCCGACATCGGGATGCTTCGCCCGGATCTCCTGGGCGGCGCGCAGTCCCTCATCGGTCTGCGTGGGCGGCATGCGGATGTCGACCACCGCAACGTCGGGCGCGTAGCTGCGCACCTTGAGCAGGAGGTCGTCGGCGGTGCCGGACTGCCCAACGACCTCGAAACCGGCGTCACTCAAGAGAAGCGCCACGCCCTCCCGCAGCAGCACCGAGTCGTCTGCGAGGACGACGCGCAGCTGCCTGGCCTCCTTTTGCGGGCCTCCGCCCACCGGTTCCGCCTGTGGGTCCGCGCCGGCCTCGTTGCCCAACCGCAGCGGGGGAAAGTCGGTCTCCACTTCGGTGCGAACGAGCTGGAAGATGCGCTCGGGGCGCGGCAGCCCCTTGAGGTCGTGTTCACCCAGGTCCTTGACCTCGATGTCCTCGAGGGCGTCGAGCGTCGCCTGCGAGAGCAGCACCTGCCCGCCGTGGCCGACAGAGCAGAGCCGGGCCACGTGATGGACGTCGATGCCGACGTAATCGTCTTCCTCGACCACGGGCTCTCCCGTGTGGATGCCCATGCGGACACGAACCTGTCGCTCGCCGGGCCATCCGTGCGACTCGTGCTGCTGCTGAATCGCGATCGCGGCCTCGACTGCGTCGGCTGGGCGTGCAAAGACGAGGAAGAACTCGTCTCCCCGGGAGTCGATCTCGTAGCCTCCACGTTCCTCGACCGCGCCGCGCACGAGACGGCGGTGATCGGCGATTACCCCACCGTAGGCATCACGAAGATCGCGCACGAGGCCGGTGGAGTCCTCGACGTCCGTGAACAGGAACGTGACTGTGCCCCTGGGCAGCTCCCCCATGGGGTCGAGTCTAGAGCCGCGTGTTGTTGCTTCTACGCCGCTGCTGGGAGGATGTACGCGAACGGATGCCGGAAGGCGTCGAGTGCATCGCTCGCGGCGACGTCGAGCTCGAACTCCTCGTCGGTCTCGTTGTCGACGACTCGCAGCGCGACTCGATTCGCATCCTCATACCACAGGAGCGTTACGGCGATGCCGTCGTTCTCGCGATGGTCGAGCTCGCGGGCACGGGATCGGATCTTGTTCAGCGTGGTGGTGTTCATGGGCCAAACCTTTCCAGCTGTGCTTCCACCTGGGAATCGTGGTGGCTGGTGTCCAGTAGTTCGGCTAGCCCCCGGTTTCGGATCGTTCGCGGCGCCTCGGGTACCTCTGCGCGGATCCTCGTGCCTTCGTCCGGCCGGCTGTCCACGAACAGCGTGCCGTCGAGCGCCTCGATTCGGTCGGTGAGGCCGCGCAGACCCGTTCCACGCTGCGGATCGGCGCCCCCGACCCCGTCATCTGCAACCTCGACGACCGCAAGTCCGTTCTGCCGCGCGACGGTCACGGTGACAGCCGACGCGCGCGCGTACTTCGCCACGTTCGCGAGCGCCTCCGAGACGACGTAGTACGCAGCGGCCTCGACCCGCCTGGGCAGGCGCTCGTCGCTGGGCAACTCGAGCTCGACCGGCAGCGGGACGCGGTCGGCGAGCGACTGGAGAGCCGGGCCAAGCCCGCGCTCGGTGAGAACGGCCGGATGGATGCCGCGCGCCAGCTCCCGGAGCTCCTCGAGCGCGACGCCCAGCTCGAGGCTCGCAGCGGATAGGAGCTCCTGGGCCGCCTGTGGATCCGAGCCCAGCTTCCTCTGGGCGAGTCGCAAGGAGAGCGACAGGGAGACCAGTCGCTGCTGCGCACCGTCGTGAAGATTGCGTTCCAGCCGGCGCCGCTCCTCGTCGCCGGCCGAAACCAAACGCGCGCGCGACGCCTCGAGCTCTCCTCGCGCCTCCTCGTTCGCAAGGGCGAGCGAGACGAGCTGTGTGAACGCGCCGAGGCGCTCCTCGGCGCCGCGCCCGAATGAGCGCGGGCGCGCCAAAGACGCGGCGACGACGCCCCACGGACGACCCGCGAGCGTGATCGGCGCGGCGACGAACGAGTGGACCGCATGCGACCGCAGGCGCGCAACGAACTTGGCCGGCGTTCCCTGCTCGTCGACGTCGACGCGAATGGGGCGCCCGGTCTCGTAGACCAGGTGGATCGGAGCTCCGGCTAGGGGAACAGGGTCGTCGGTGCTCGCGAGCTTCACCTCCACATCTCGCTTGTGCCAGCGTCCGACAACGACAGCTTCGTCGCCCCCCGGCTCGTAGCGCAGGATGCTCGCGGCATCCGCGCCGAGGACGCCGCAGACCTCCTCGGCGACGAGGTTGATGATCTGCTCGGGGCGGCTCTCGCTGGCAACGGCCAGAGCCACGCGGTGGAGGGCGGCCCGTTCCACTTCTTGTCGCTTGCGGTCGGTGACGTCCCGAATCACCACGAAGAACTCGTCTTCTCCGCTCGGGATGAAGCGACCCTCCGCGTGACGCACGTCGCCGTCGAGGTCGACCTCCCACTCGACCGTCTGCAGCTCGCCCGTCTCGAGCGCGCGCCTGCCGGTGGTCATGACGCGCTCCATGTGCTCTTTCGGCGCCGAGGAGTCGTAGATGCTCGTCCCGACGCGAAACCGGGTCGGTTGGGATCCCGGATTCTCCTGGATGTCGAGGATGACCCCGTCCCCGCTGATCCGGAACATCTTGTCGGGCAGCGCGTCGAGCAAGGCGCGGCTGCGGCGCTCGCTGGCCTGGAGGGCGAGCAGGTTCTTGTCTCGCTCGACCTCGAGACCGACGGCGGCCGACACCTGCTCGAGCAGCTCGGGCTCGTCGAGGAGAGCCGAGTCGTGCACGATCGCCGCGAGCGGGCGACCCTTCCGCTCGATGTGAGTGACCGCGCGGCCGCCTTCCGCGATCGCCTCACGCGGCCTGCCGGTGGCGTCGATGTAACCGCCGGCCGGCCCGCCGCGCGCGTAGAGCACCTCCGCGCTCGGATCATGGAGGAGCTGCCTCACCCAACCCGGCGCTCCGCCGGCGAGCCCGTCAGCCAGCGCGCGGCCGATGTCTGCACGGGCCAGGCGGCTTTGCAGCAGCCCCCAGAGGAAGAGGAACGGGACGCCGATGAACGCGACGCTGGCCGCCCAGGCGGCGGCGGTCGCGACCGTGGGCCAAAGTGACTGGGTACCCACCATGATGGCGAAGAGCACGAGTGTGAGCGCACCGGCCAACAGGACCGGGGTGAGCCCGCGACGCGCGGCAGGGCTTGAGCGGCGCCAGCGGTCGAAGAGCGTCGCCACGACGGCCAGCAGGAAGACGACGGCCAAGGTTTGGATGAGCGCCTCGAGGACGGATCCGGCGGTCTCGTTCTCGCTGACGCGGACGACACTGGTCGGACAGCCCTCGCATCCCTTGATCGGCGTCGGGTGGACCAGGAGAACCGGGAGATTTCCCACCAGAACGAGGACGTAGCCGGCCGCGACGAGGCCCCGGTCCCACTGCGATTCGAGCCGCCCGCTGGGATAGGCCACCAGGAGGTGAACGAGAAAGCCGGCAGCGATTGGGGCGATGGCGATGCCGAGCGTCCAAAGCGCTGAGTCGTTCGAGGCCACCAGCGAGGACACCAGCCACCAGAACCCGACGGCAATGAGAAGGAGCCCCGTGCGGTTCAGCGGCTGCCGGGTGCGGGCGATGAGGCCGGCCGCGATGAACGACCAGCCTCCGAGCAACGTGAGCAGGGCTGCCAGACGTGGGAGGTCCTGGTGGTCGCTGGTGATCGTGATTCCGACAGCGAGCCCGCCGGCGGCAAGCGCCGCCGGCACAACAACGAGCCAGAGCTTCGCCGTGCGGCTCATTCGACCAGCGCCGACAAGGTCGCCCCCGAGAGCTCGGCCTTGGCGATGAAGCCGCGGGCGCCGCTCTGCTCGACCAATGGGCCGAAATCACGCGCGTCGCGGCTCGAGGTCAGGACGATTGCCGGTGGGATGCCGTTTCTCGTCAGCGCTGCGGCGACCTTGAAACCGTCGATGTCGGGGAGATAGATGTCGAGGAGGATCACGTCTGGGCGCAGCGACCCCGCGGCCTCGATCGCTGAAGCGCCATCCGCCGCCTCACCAACGACTTCGAATCCCTCGCTTTCCAGCAGCGCTCGCGCCGTCCCGCGAAAGCTGGGGTGGTCGTCGACGATGAGAACCGTCGTCACAAGACAGAAATGGTGGCACGCCGCGCTCATCTCTGCGGTACGGCCAACCACACTCTTTTCACCAGAGCGGTGCGCCTAGGCTCTGCCCGTGATTCTCCGCGAGCCGGCCGAAGCGCTCGACCCGCGCATGCGCACGGTCTGGGCCGTCGAGGGGGCGATCGCGTCCGCGGTGCTCGGCCTCGTCGTCGCCGCTGCCGTTGTCCTGTTGGTCTCGGTGGACGCCTCGACGGCGGCGTGGATCGTGGGAATTGTCGGGGCGGCAGCGGTGATCGCGAGCGCGCTCGTCCTCGTCTGGATCTTGCCCACGCTCAACCAACGGCACTTCCGGTACGAGGTGACGCGGCTCGGCCTCTATGTTGCCCGCGGCTGGTTGTGGCGGCGTTGGCAGGTTGTCCCGCACGCCCGCATCCAGACCGTCGACATCAAGCGCGGACCGCTGCTTCGCGCCTTCGGGCTGGTCGCCGTGCAGGTGGCGACGGCGTCGGCGGGAGGCGGCACGGAGATCCCGGGGCTGGCGCCGGGCGCGGCCGACGCTCTGGTTGAGGAGCTTGCGCGGCGCGCCGGCATCGAGGAAGGCACCTAAGTGAGCGCCGCCGAGATCGAGGGCCGGCTGCATCCTCTCGCCGCGCTCGTCTTCGCTCGTCGATTCGTCGGCGCGAGCTTGATCCCCGTGTTCGCGCTGATCGTCTCGTTCGGCACGCGCGTTCTCATCCCACTGGTTCTCGCCCTTCTCCTCGGACTGGCGCTTGGCGTGCTCTGGTGGTGGCGGTTTACCTACCGCATCGCCGGCGGCCGGCTCGAGTTGCGCTCGGGGATCGTCAACCGAACGACGCGAGTCATACAGCTCGACCGGGTTCGCGGCGTGGACCTCACCGCGCCCTTCCTCCACCGGCTGCTCGGGCTCGTCAAGGTGGAGATCGAAGCAGCCGCCGGCGGCGGCAAGACGGAGCTCTCGCTGGCGGCCGTCTCGCGCGCGGAGGGAGAAGCCCTACGCGCGCGGCTGCTGGGCGGTGCACGCGCCGAGGCGGTCGAGGAGCCCCAGCCGCTCTATCGCGCCACGCCGCGGCTGCTGGCGCTCGGCGGCCTGACCAGCGGCCGCTATCTCCTCGCGCCGGCAGCGGTCGTGGGCGTACTCCTCAACCTGGCCGACGACCTGCCCGGCGGTCTGCTCGAGCGTGGGACCGAGGCCGCCGTCGACCGAGCTCCAACCAATCCGCTCGGCATCTCCGCCACTGTCGCGGCGGCAGTCCTGCTCGTGCTGCTGTTCGCCGTCGCCGGCTCGCTGCTCGTCGATTGGGGTTTCCTCCTGCGTCCCGAAGGTGACGGCATCACGGCCGAGCGAGGACTGCTCACGCGACGGAAGGTCTCGATCGACCGCGATCGGATCCGTGGGCTCGATGTGCGCGACACGCCGCTGCGGCGACCGTTCGGACTCGCGGGTGTCACCGCGGTCGCCGGCGGCGTCAGGGGCGCGCGCGGACGAACGACCCTGGCGCCGGTGATCGCGGCCCACGACTTGCTCGCCCTGCTCCGTTCGGTCGATCCGCTCTCGCCCGACCCCCGGGAGCAGCTCGCCGCACACCCGCGCCCGGCGCGAGGGCGGCGCTTTATACGAGCCCTGCCGGTGCCAGTCCTCGCGACCGCGGCCGCGATTGCTCTCGGCTGGTGGTGGGTCGCCACAGCCGGGCTGGTGTTGATCGTCGCCGCCGCATTCTTGGCCCTCGATCGCTACCGACAGCTCGGCCACCGGTTCGACGGCAAGCGCGTGGTCGTTCGGGAGGGGAGCCTGATGCGTCGCTGGACGGAGCTCGACCCGGGTGGGATCGTCTCGTTCGAGCTACGGCGCTCGCCGGCTCAGCGGCGAGCCGGTCTCGTCACGGTCGCGCTGCACCTCGGCGAAGGCGCGGGCTCGCGGCGCGCCCTCGACGCCGGCGCCGATCAGGCACGAACGCTGCTTCCTCAACTGCAGCCGGAGCTGTTCACGCCTTTGGTCGAGCCGGCGGGGTCCCCCCACAGGAGGAGCTCGTCATCCTCCGCCGGTGGGACACAAGATCCAGCCCGCGGGCGATGACTTCAGAGCGTCCCGGCCGGCAGCCTGATCTTGTCGAGCAAACCAGACGAGAGGAGAGAGATGATCCGCTCAGGAGACAGGCTGGAGAACCCGGTGACCGGCGAGGTGCTGATCTTCCACCGCACCTCCGAGGACACGAACGGTGAGTACGTCCTGCTCGAGACGATCGTCCGCCCACACGGCTTCGTCGCCGCGACGCACGTGCATCCGCATCAGACGGAGCGCTTCGAGGTGCTCGAGGGCTCGCTCGGCCTTCGGGTTGACGAGCAGGAGATCGTGGCCGGGCCCGGCGACGTCGCAGTGGTACCGCCCCGCACGCCGCACCGCTTCTGGAACGCCGGCGAGCGCGAGGCGCGTTTCCTCTGCGAGGTCCGCCCGGCGCTGCAGTTCGAGTCTTTGATCGAGACGATGTTCACGCTCGCCGCCGAAGGCAAGACGAACCGGAAGGGGATGCCGAATCCGCTGCGGCTTGCGGTGATCGCGAAGGCGCACTTCGACACGGTCCGGCTCCCGTTCCCGCCGGCCACAGTGCAGCGAGCCGCGCTCGCGCTCGCGGCGCCGCTCGGCAAGGCGCTCGGTTATCGCGAGACGGTGACGTCGCAGGCGGCGTTCGCGGGGAGCGTCCGATGATCTAAGCGGCGATTGCGCGCTGGTACGAGCGTCGCCGGGCGAACTGGTCGTACCCGGAGCGCTCGAACGCCTTGACCATGCCGATGTTGTCAAGGTCGCAGTCGCCGCGAATCTCGTCGGCTCCGCTCTCGAGGAGCTGTTCTGTGCCCCGCCGGGTGAGCTCGCGAGCAAGGCCGCGGCCCCGCTGCTCGGGGACGACGCCGACGTAGGCAATCACCGCTGAGCTCGGGTTTCTCGCCGCCATGATCACGCCCGCGAGCACGCCGTCGTCCGTGTAGGCGAGCTCCCACCACTCGGGCAGGTGCTCCATGCTCTGGTAGTCGAGGAAGTCTGCCCGTGCCGCCTCGAGCGGTTCCATGCTCCTCGATGCTCCGGGTGATCCAGGAATCCCGCGTCCCCTCATAGGTCGACGCGAGTGCGTCGACAAAAGCGTCTTCCCCAACCTCCGGCAACGCACGAAAGGCGAGCGGCCGTGCCGGCGAGGCTTCTTGCGTAGACGAGCCCGAGTACCGCCAGCGCAATCCGTCCCGCAGAAGCTCATAACCAGATTCCTCGAGGAGGCGAATCCTGGCATGCTCATTCTCCTGGTACTGCGGCGCTCCGGGCGGGCTGTCGACGTGGTGAGTCAGGGCGGGCGCCCCGAGTCCTGCCGCCAACTCGTGCACCTGCTTCATCAGCTCCCGTCCGGCCGAGAGATCCTCGTCGCTCCAGTCAGCGTCGATCAGCACGATGTCTGTTGGGACGGACTGGCCCGGCAGGGACCACAGCGCCGCTCGGGCCACCGGCTTCCCTGCCTTCAAGCCGAGCAGGCACCAGTCGGGCTTGGTGACCCGCTGCTGGAGGAGCGACTCCGCATACTCCCGGAGCTCCCTTTGGTACTGCGACGCTTCCGAGACAGAGAGGAACGTGTCCATCGACGCTTCCTCGGCGGTAACGAACGAGAGCATGCGCTGCTTGACTCTAAGCTCCGTCGCGATGACTCGTCAGGAGCAGAAGGCGGAGAGGTTTCGCGCTCTGCACGCCGGCGAGGCGTTCGTGATTCCGAACCCGTGGGACGCGGGCTCGGCGCGGGTGCTGGCAGCACTCGGCTTCGAGGCGCTTGCGACAACCAGCTCCGGCTTCGCGTTCACGCTCGGGCGCCTGGACGGCAACGTGACGCTCGACGAGGTGATCGAGCACACGACGGCGCTCGACCGCACCACGGAGCTTCCGATCTCGGTCGACCTCGAGAACGGCTACGGCCACGACCCGGAGGACGCCGCGCGCGCGATCACGCGCGCCGCCGAGGCGGGGGCGGTGGGCGGTTCGATCGAGGACTACGACCCCGGCGGGCACCTCTACGAGCCCCAGCACGCAGTCGAGCGAGTTGCAGCTGCCGCCGAGGCGTCGCACGGTCTTGGGTTCCCGTTCACGCTGACCGCCCGGGCCGAGAACCACATCCGCGGCAACCCCGATCTCGAGGACACGATCGCGCGCTTGCAGGCGTTCGAGAAAGCGGGTGCCGACGTCCTCTATGCGCCTGGTCTCCGAACCCCCGAGGAGATCGAAGCCGTGTGCCAGGCTCTGTCGAAGCCAGTCAACGTCCTGGCGCTTTCGGGGCTGTCGCTCGGGGAGATCACCGCCGCCGGCGCTCGGCGCGTGAGCGTCGGGGGCGGCTTGACCTGGATCGCAGTCAGCGCGATGGCAAGCGCCGCGACGGCGATCCGAGACGACGGCGACCTCTCGTCGCTTGCGATCAGACTGCCGCTCGACGACTGGTTCGCCTAACCGCCGGCGCCGTAGCGGGCCTTGGCCGCCTCGTAGACCGGGCAATGACCATCCGGACGCCCGCAGGCGACGACGTCGCACAGGCGGCACGTCCAGCGGCTCGCACCTGGCGGGCGGACTAGGCCCGCGACGATCGTCCCGGCGAGCTCGCCGAACTGCCGTCGCTCAGCGGGAGTCAAGGCGCGGAGCGCCTGCTCCATCAGTTCCGTGCGCGCCCGCGTCACCGCTTGCGCCCGGCGCCGGCCCGTCGTCGTGAGCGCGACTGAGGTGACGCGCCCATCGGGTGCCGTTGTCCGGCGCACGAGACCGGCTTCCTCGAGCCGATCGACCAGACGCACCGTGCCCGAGGAGGACAGGCCCAGCACCCGCGCCAGCAGATCCACGCTCGGCGAGTCGAGGAAGTGGTGCAAGGCGGACAGGGCGACCGCGTCACTCTCGGCGACGCCGGCCGCCTCCGTCACTGCTCGCTCGAGGCGGTCGTCGAGCGCGAGCGCGAGAGCGCCAAGCAGGTTGGCTGCCTGGCGCTCGCGGCGCTGAGCGCCCCAGCGGGCGTCAGTCGAAGCTGTAGTCAAGGGTGAACGAGGCCTTGTTCCCGTGCGGCGCCTGGAATCGGCCCTCACCGCGGATGCCTGCCCAGCCGCCGGTCCCGGACCCCTCGACCACCTTGGCTGCCCATGTCGCTTCCTTGCCGTCGAAGTCGCCAACCGTCTCGAGGACGACGCTTCCCTCGCGGCCGTCGATCACCCCTTCGAACTGCTGAAGCCCTACGAAGTGGGCTGTCCCGTCCTCGCCGTAACTCATCAGCCATTCGACTTCGCCCTTGCCGGCGACGTCGCCGGCCAGATCTTGGGTGACGGTGGCCTGCGTCAGCTTCCTTTCGCCTTCGCGTTCGGCGTACGTCTTTTCCTCCCAAGAGCTGAGCGTGAACTCTCCGTTCAACGTCGGCATTGAGCGCACCTCCGTTCGGCTAGATATGTGTGTGAGTCACACATTTATCCGCTTCTAGTCAGCTGTAAACCGCAGGGAAGCCCTGCCGCCAGCTTGGGTAGCGGAGAGCCCAGCCGAGGTCGCGCTTCGCCTTCGCGTTCGACGCGCCTCGGGCCTCGGTCATAAGCACGACCCCGGCTTCGCCTGCGACGAGCCGGGCCAGCCACCGGGGGACTCGGCGAGGTGGTTTCGCGCCAATCGCAGCCGCGAGGGCTGGTAGCACCTCGCGACTGGGTGCGGGCTCGTCGTCGACGATGTTGTAGATGCCCGCTGCGCCGTATTCGAGAGCAAGGGCGGTCGCGGCCGCGGCGTCATCGAGGTGCACGAACGACAGGACGCCGCCGCCGTCGCCGACGATCGGGAAGCGCCGCTTGCGCACGAGCTCGAGCTGCGGGTCGTCCGGCGAGCCGTAGAAGCCGCCGTAACGGAGCGCGACGCCGCCTGCCCCGACGACCGCCTGCTCGAGATGTCGGATCGCCGCGAGCGTCTCGCGCATCGTCGGCGCCGGCGTCGGATCGAGCGGATCCTCTTCTGTCTTGACCGGCCCGTCGGTCCGCGCATAAGGCCAGCCCGCATAGCTCTGTGCGACGAAGCGGCGGACGCCCGTCTCACGCGCGGCCGCGAGGAGCGCGTCCGTGCCCTCGGTCCGCAACCGGTTCGTCGGCGCGAAGGCGTGGTCGAAGTGCTTGAAGTCGATCGTGCCGGCGAGCGCGGTCGCCTGGTGAACGATCGCCTCGGGCCGCGCGGCCGCCACAGCCTCCCGCACGGCCAGCGGGTCGAGCAGGTCGAGCACCACCGGCTCCGCGCCCTGGGCGCGCAGGCGGTCTGCCTTCTCCGGCGAGCGGGAGGCTCCGATCACCTCGTGGCCTCGCTCGACGAGTTGTGGGACGAGCCGGGCGCCGATCGCGCCGGTCGCCCCTGCAACGAAGACTCGCATTGTTCTCTCCTTTCGGTGTCTCGACCCGATGACGAGACGGCGCCCCCTCCTGTGACGCCGTCACACGCGCGGCTGCTATCCCGTCTTCAACGTGATGGAGAGCAACGAAGAGCTGCGTCCGTACCTGTTCGCGATCGCCTACCGGATGCTCGGGTCGGTCGCCGAGGCCGAGGACGTCGTCCAGGAGGCGTTCCTGCGCTACCACGAGGCCGACGTGGAGGCGGAGTCGCCCAAGGCGTACCTGGCAACCGTGACGACGCGGCTCGCGATCGACCAGCTGCGCTCGGCACGCGCCCGTCGCGAGGTCTATCCCGGCGAGTGGCTGCCCGAGCCGCTCGTCGACGACGAAGCAGTCCGCCACACCGAGACGGCCGACTCGCTCTCGCTCACCTTCCTGCACCTGCTCGAGAAGCTCTCGCCCGTCGAGCGCGCCGTGTTCTTGCTCCGAGAGGTGTTCGACTACCCCTACGACGAGATCGGCCGAATCGTCGGCAAGAGCCCAGACAACTGCCGCCAGATCCTCACCCGCGCGCGCAGGCACATCGAGGAGGGAAGGCGCCGCTTCGACGTCTCGCGCGAGGAGCGGGAGAAGGTTGCACACCGTTTCATCGCCGCCTGGGAGGAGGGCGACACCGCTGCGCTCGTCGAGTTCCTCGCGCCGGATGCCACTGTCTTCGGAGACGGCGGCGGCAAGGCGCCCGCCATGCCCGTGCCGCTCGTCGGCGCGGAGCGCGTGGCGAAGGCGCTCATCGGCTGGGGCCGCCAGGCTCACGAGCGCGGCATCACACATCGCCGAGCCCGCGTCAACGGCGAGCCGGGCCTAGTCTTCTACGACGTCGACGGGCGCGCGCTCTGGGTCGCGGCCCTTGAGATCGCCGAGGGTGTGGTCGTTGCGGTCAGGTCGGTCCTCAACCCGGACAAGCTGGTGCATGTCCCTGGGCGCTAGCGGCTGAGGCGCCTGCCCCGACGCCCGCCCCGAGCGCGCCAGTCCTGCCAGAGTGCGCGTCTGACCGATGGCCGCACCGCCGATCCGGACCGAAGGCCTTTCGAAGCGCTACGGCGAGACGCTGGCCCTGGACGGGCTCGATCTGGAGCGTCGCAGCCGGGCGAGGTCTACGGCTATCTCGGGCCGAACGGCGCCGGCAAGACGACGACGATCCGGCTGCTGCTCGGGCTGCTCCGCCCGACCGCCGGGCGGGCGGAGCTCTTCGGCGTCGACGCCTGGCGTGACCCGGTCACAGCCCACCGGCGCGTGGCCTACGTCGCCGGCGGAGCCGTTCCTGTGGCCGGCCCTGACCGCCGCCGAGACGCTCGCGTTCCTCGCCCGCGTGCGCGGCGGCACCGACGACCGCGTACCGCGACGTCCTGGTCGAGCGCTTCCAGCTCGACACCTCGCAAGAAGGTGCGCGCGCTCTCGAAGGGCAACCGCCAGAAGGTGCAGCTGATCGCGGCGTTCGCCACGCCGCGCCGACCTGCTGATCCTCGACGAGCCGACCAGCGGCCTCGACCCGCTGATGGAGATGGCGTTCCGCGAGACGGTGCGCGAGGCGAAGGAGCGCGGCCAGACGGTCTTCCTCTCGTCGCACATCCTGAGCGAGGTCGAGGCGGTCTGCGACCGGGTCGGCATCCTGCGCGCAGGGCCGGCTCGTCGACCAGGGCAAGCTCGCCGAGCTGCGCCACCTGAGCGCCCAGACCGTCGAGGTCACCTTCGACGGGCCGCGCGCCGGACCTGCCGCCGCTGCCCGGCGTCGCAGGTCGCCGAGGCGGGCGCGAACGCGCTGCGCTTCGAGGTGACGCGGCAGCATCGGCGCCGCTGATCGCGGCCCTGGCCGAGCAGCCGGTCGTGTCGCTCGATGAGCCGCGAGCCCTCGCTCGAGGAGATCTTCCTGCACCACTACGAGAGCGGAGACGGCGCGTGGCGCGCGCTAGCGCGCTCGCGCGCCGCGCGTTCGCCGACGCGCGCGTCCGCACGCTCGTCGTTCGCGCTGCTCTTCGCCGTCGGCGCGCTCGCGCAGGCGATCGCGCTACCGCGAGGGCTACCCGACGCTCGCGGACCGGCGTCGAGTTCGCCCGCACCTTCGGCGACAACGAGGCTGCGCGGCTGCTCTACGGCGACGCCGCACGATCTGCTCACGGTCGGCGGCTACGTCAGCTGGCGCGTCGGCGGGATCCTCGCGGTCTTCGCGGCCGTCTGTGGGGGCTGCTCGGCGCCGTCCGCGCCCTGCGCGCCGAGGAGGACGCCGGGCGGGCACGGAGCTCGTGCTCGCCGGCACCGTCAGCCGCCGCACGGCGTTCGCTCGCCGCAGCTCGCCGCGATCGGCGCCGGCGCCGCCGTGCTCTGGCTCGCGCTCTTCGTCGCGCTTCCTCGCGGGTGAGCTCCCGGCCGGCGGCTCGGCCTACCTCGCGCTCGCGATCGTCTCGGCCGTGCCGGTGTTCGCCGGCGTCGGCGCCGTCGCGAGCCAGCTGGCCCCGAACAAGCGGCATGGCGACTCGCGCTCGCGACGGGCGTCGCTCGCGGTCGCCTTCGCGTGCGCGTGGTCGCCGACACCGTCCGCGGGCGCTCGACTGGCTGCGCTGGGCGACGCCCGCTGGGCTGGGCCGAGGAGCTGCGGCCGTTCGCGGACCCGCAGCCGCTCGTCCTGCTCCTGCCCGCCGTCGACGGCTGCGCTGCTGCTCGTCGTGGCCGCGGCGATGCTCGCGGTCCGGCGCGACATCGGCAGCGGCCTGCTGCCGGCGCGCGACACCGCGCCGCCGCGGCTGCGCCTGCTCGGCTCGCCGGCGGCGCAGGCGCTGCGCGTCCGAGCGCGGCGCCTGCTCGGCCTGGCTGGTCGGGCGTCGGCGCCTTCGCGCTGCTCATGGGCGTCCTCTCCGACAGCCGTCACGCCGGACGTGCTCTCCGAGAACGTGCAGCGCGCAGCTCGAGAAGCTCGGCGCCGGCTCGGTCGTCACGCCGACGGGCTGGCTCGGCTTCGCCTTCCTCTTCTTCGTCCTCGCCGTCAGCCTGTTCGGCTGCATCGCAGATCGTCGGCCGTCCGCGACGAGGAGGCCGAGCAGCGCCTCGAGACCCTGCTCGCGCTGCCGGTCGGCGCGCCGCGGCTGGCTCGCCGGGCGGCTCGCTGCTGGCCGCGGCGCGGCGCGGCCGCCCTGGCGCTGGCCGCCGGCGTGCTCGCGTGGGCCGGCGCCGCCGTCGCAGGGCGCCGACGTGTCGCTCGCCCGAGATGCTCGGAGGCGGGCGCGAACGCGCTGCCGCCGGCGCTGCTCTTCCTCGCCCTCGGCGCGCTCGCGTTCGCGCTCGTGCCCCGCGCGAGCGGCGGTCGATCGCCTACGGGCTCGTCGGCGTCGCCTTCGTGTGGGAGCTCTTCGGCGCGCTCCTCGAGGCGCCCGACTGGCTGCTCGCGCTCTCGCCGTTCCACGACGTCGGCGCTCGTCCCGGCGGAGCCGTTCGAGGCAACCGCCGCGGCGATCATGCTCGCGATCGCGCTGGGGGCGGCGGTCGCCGCGATCTGGGTTTTCGAGCGGCGCGACCTCGCCGCGGCTAGGCGCGCTCCAGCAACCCCCGCCAGGCCCGGGGGGACCAGGTCGACGATGACTCGGTGTGGCACGCCGGGGTGGTCGAGCCACCAGTGAGACCGACCATCCCGCTTCGCAGCAACTCGGCCATGGGCTCGAGCTCCTGCTCGGCTGCCGAGAACGGCTAGTGCGAGAGCGAGTGCGACCACCCCAAACGCGAGGCAGGGCACGATACCCGAAGGCGCCTACGGCCTGACACGTAGAGAGGAGCGCGCATGCCCCACGCGACGAATCCCCTGGATGGCATCCGCACCTATTTCGAGGACTCCGGCGGCAATGCTCCGGCCGTCCTCTTCTACACCGGCTTCGCGGACCCGCTCGAAGTTGCGAAGGCATCGCGCCTCGCTCGGGAGTTGAGCGCTGAGTTCCGCCTGATCTTTGCGGATCACCGCGGTCAGGGCCGCAGCGACAAGCCGCGGGATGCAGGTGCCTATGCGTTGGCAACGCGCGCCGCCGACACTGTCGCGATTCTCGACGCGTTGAGTATCGAACGCGCCCACTTTCTCGGCTCCTCGTGGGGAGCGCGGCTGGGATTCGCGCTCGGCGAGTATGCGCCCGAGCGGATGTTGTCCCTTGTCCTCTGCGGCAACCAGCCGTACGCCTGGGACCTCGACTCGCCGACCGCGCAGGCGGTCGCCGCCGCCGTCACTGCTTCCAGGCGAAACGGGATGGTGGGCTTCGTGGAGTGCTTCGAAACGTCGCTCGACTATCGGTTTCCGGAACCGGACCGAACCTGGATCCTGGAGAAGAACGACCCCGCCGCACTCGAGGCAGCATGGCGATCGGCGGTGGCGGAAGGGCCGATTTCCCAGGACCTAGGGACATGGCAGGTGCCGTGTCTCATCTGCATCGGAGAGGCCGATGAAATGCACGACAACGCCAAACGGGCCGCTGAAGAGATCCCCGGCGCAACCTTCATCTCACTCGCCGGTCACTCTCATATCTCCGCGTTCTATGAAGCGGATGCCTTGCTTCTTCCCCACATTCTCGATCTATTCCACTCCGCGTGAACTAGCGCACCCAGAGCTGGTCGAGCAGTGTTAGCCGCTGCGGGTGGAGCTGGTAGTTGCCCACGCGCTCGGAGACGAAGCCCACGATGTGCTGGTTCACGAGCGGCACCGCCGCGGCGCGATCCACGAGCATGCGGTCGGCGTCCGCCCAAAGCACGTTGGCTCGCACCGGGTCGGAGGCCTGGAGGTCTGCGGCCCGTGCCATCTTCGCGTCGATCCGCGGGTCGCAGAACGCCGAGAGGTTGCGGTTCGCCGCGCTTTCGGGCAGGAACGAGGTGCAGCTGAAGAGGTAACGGAGGGCCGCCGATGGGTAGTCGGCGTACCAGCCCATCGTCCCGAGCTGTGCTCGATTCCGCGAGTTGCCGGCGTACTCGCTGTAATCGGGAAACAGCTTGGGGATGACCCGAAGCGAGCTGGGGTAGCCAAGCCGGCGGAGCAGGGAGACGAAGTAGCGGCCGTACTCGACACGGCCGAACTGGTCGTACGCCAAGACCTCGACCTGCATGCCCCTGGTGCCCGACGCCGCGACGAGCGCCTTCGCCTTCGCGAGATCCGGCGCGGTCCAGGTCCCTGCAGGGTTCCGGCCGAGCGTGTAGGGGCAGTACGGTCGGTATCCGGGCACAGGTGGCGGCAGGAGCTGACACGTGGGCTGCGCGGCCAGCGTCCCACCCCGCAGATCGACGATTCGCTCACGGTCGACCGCGTAGTTCAACGCCTGCCGGACCCGGAGATCGTCGAATGGAGGCACCCGCGTGTTCAGGAACATGTAGTCCGTCCAGGGCACCGCGTCGCTATGGAGCCTTCCTGGATATCTCGTCAGGAGCTCTTTCTGCCGCTCGACCGGCGGGCCGAGCATGACGTCGGCCCGTCCGCGCTCCACCGCGGCGACCTGCGCATCTTCGTCGCCCGTGAGGTGGTAACGGATTTCGTCGGGGTAGCCGTCGGGACGCGCGTCAGGAGACCAAACCTGGAAGTGCGGGTTGCGGACGAGCCGGAGCTCGCGATCGGGGTTCAGACGCGCGATCCGGTACGGGCCCGGTGCTCGGAATCGGCTCGGTGCGCGCGACGCGGAACGGCGTTCCAGCCGGGACGATGGACGCAAACGGGTACGTGAGCTTGTAGAGAAAGTCGGGGTCGGGCCGCGTCGAACCGGATCGTGATCCTCCCTGTCGCATCATCGACCTCGATCCCCTTGGACAGATCGCAGCGCTCGGGCGGCCCTGCCGCGCACGCCGCCGCGCCGTCGACTGCGTCGTAGTACAAAGGTGTTGTCTGGATCCAGGGTGAGCGCGCGTTCGAGGCTGTAGCGGAAGTCGGACGCACGGACGGGCGTTCCGTCCGAGTAGCGGACGCCGCGCCGAAGCAGAAACGTGTACGTCCTCCCCTGGGCGGTCGGCGTCGGAACGCGGACGGCGAGGTTGGGCACGAGGGCAGCTCCACCGATCCCGCCCACGCGCCGGTAGGCGATGAGGCCGTCATAGGCAAGCGGAATCACGGTCGAACCGACTGGATACGGGTCCGGGAAGGCGGGATCGACGCAGTCGCACAAGAGCGGGCGGGACTCGACCCGGAGAACGCCGCCACGGTGGCCGGCAAGCGAGGGCAGCGTGGTCGCCCAGGCGTTTCCCTCGGCGAGAGCGATGGCGTTCGGGCTGCTCTCGACCAGGATCCTCTCGTCGACGTGGCCCGCGTCCGGGTCGATGCGCGCGATCGTGCCGTCGCCCGCAGTTCGCGACCCAGACGGCGCCGAGACCTGCGGCGACGGCAGTCGGGTTCGCGCCGACCTCTGGGATCGTCGCAGACACGGAATTCGTCGCCGGGTCGATGCGCGAGACGGTCCCGTCCAGCCGGTTGGCGACCCAGACTGCTCCATTCACCGACAGCGATGCCGGTCGGGCCATTGCCGACGCTGACGGGCTGCACGATCGTTCCCGGAGCGCGGATCGATGCGCAGCACGGTGCCGGTCGCCTCGCTCGTCACCCACACCGCACCCGGGCCGACGGCGATCCCGGCCGGGGCCGCGCCGACCGCGAATGGTCTTCGTCGCACCGCCCGCAAGGTCGATGCGAGACAGGGTGCCGTCGATCGTGTTGGCGACCCAGACGGCTCCTTGGCCGACGGCGACGGACCGGGCCCGTTCCCCACCGCGAATCGTCTGCACGACCCCGAGGGGATCCGGGTTGACCTGGACGACCGCCCGCTCCTCGCTGTTCGTGACCCAGACCGAGCCGCCTCCGTAGGCGACGCCGTTCGCGCTCTCGCCGATATCGAGCGTCTGGACGCTCTCGTCCATCAGGATCGACACGGGAGACGGTGCCCTCCGCCTCGCTTGCGGCCCAGACGAACCCGCCGCCTGTCGCGATCGCGGCCGGCCGGCCGCCTGGAAGTGGCGACCTGAGCCTCGATCGCGGCTGCGTCGGCGTCGATGACGCCGATCGCGTTCGCGTCCACGCGCGAGAGGGAGTCCGATCCCGTCCAGCGGTCAAGCCCTAGGGCCGCCAGCCCGGCCGCGAGCAAGACCACGGGAATCGCGGCGAAGAGCCGCCGGTTCAGCCGGCGCGAGGTCTTGGCGGCGCGGGGAGGAGGAGCTGCCACGGCCGGCTCCTCGAGCACGGTCTCTAGCGCGGGCTCCTGGCGAAGGATTGCGCCCTCGAGGCGTTGTAGCGCGGGGCCTGGCTCGACGCCCAGCTTCTCGACGAGCAGCTTCCTGGTCTCCTGGTAGCGCGGCGAGCGCGTCGGCCTGGCGGCCGGCCCGGTACAGGGCGAGCATGAGCTGGCCCCGCAGGCGCTCGCGGTAAGGATGCTCGGCGACGAGCGCTTCGAGCTCGGCCACGAGTTGGCCGCCGTGCCCAAGCGCAAGCTCGGCGTCGATGCGCTCTTCGAGCGCCTCCAGGCGTAGCTCTTCGAGGCGGGGGATCTCCGTCTGTGCGAAGGGCTCGAAGGTGAAGTCGGCCAGCGGCTGCCCTCTCCAGAGGCCGAGTGCCTCGCGGAGGGCCGCCGTTGCGCCGGCGGGGTCGCCGTTCTCTTGCAGCTCTCTCCCCTTCTGGACGAGCTGCTCGAAGCGGTGCAGGTCGAGCTCATCCGGAGCGAGCTCCAGCACATAGCCCGGCGCCTGCGTGCGAATTCGCTCGGAACCGAGTGCCTTGCGCAGGTGGGTGACGTACACCTGCAACGCCTTCCGTGCGGCTTTGGGCGGTTCTTCTCCCCACAGCTCGTCGATCAGGCGCTCGGTGCTGACAACCTCGTTGGCGTGCAGGAGCAGGATCGCCAGCGCCGCTCGCTGCTTGCCGGCGCCGAGGTGGATCGGGCGGTCGCCGTCCTCCCGAACCTCGAGCGCTCCGAGGACGCGGAACTCCATCGTGTGCTCCTAAAGGACGGTAACACGCTCGTTAGCCGGGGCTTAGCCGGCGCTTAGCAGGATCAGCCGATCCTCCCTGGGCGAAAACACAGCCCAGAGGAGGAGTAATGAGAAAGCTGTTCATCTTCGGCATCGCCGTGGCAGCGCTCGCCGTCGCCGGCTCCGCGGGGGCACTAGGTGCACAGACGACGCCTGAAAGTGCGACGCCGGCCGCGCGGGGCGGCGGCGCGTTCGTGCTGCCGCCCTGGCTGAAGTACCGGGGCAAGTCGCTCGCCCGCTGGCAGCGTGAGTACTTCGAATGGACGTCGTTGATCCCGACCGACGGCCCGCAGCCCCATCCGGGGCTCGCGGCAGGCGATGTCGACTGCTCCTACGCGCAACGCGGACACGTCTGGTTCCTGGAGTTGCTCTCTGTCGAGCGCCGCTGCTCGGTCCCGTTCGGCAAGGTGCTCTACGTTCCGGCCAATTTCTGGGCGTGCTTTCCAGAAGCGGATGACGTTCCGTTCCCCGAGTGCGAAGCGCAAGGGGATCCCTACCTGGAGGACGTGGTCACCACCCTGACCCTCGACGGGCACAGGATTGACCTGAGGGCGTGGAGGACCGAGACAGGTCGCTTCACGCTCAAGCTCGCCGACCAGAACGTCTGGGAGGCTTTCTTCGGCTTCGCTGCCCTTGGTCGGTCGACCCCATTCTCGTCGGACGGAATGGGCGCGCTCGTGCTGCTCGGCCCCGGGCGGCACACGGTCGTCACGGGGAGGAGCTTCGACTTCGACGGGGACGGGGTTCCTGAGACGTCCGAGACCTCGTACGAGCTCACGGTCACGCTCGGAAGACACGGATGAGGCCTGACTTCCTGCTCGAGCACGCCTCGCTGCACGGCGTCACCCGGCGCGAGTTCGTGGAGCTGACGGCGAAGGCGGGAGCCGTCGGCGCCCTCGCCGGTCTCGGCCTCGAGGTGGAGAGCGCGCGCGCCGCACCCGTGCGGCAGGACGGCGGGCGAAAGGGCCCGCCCGCGCGATTCACCGACGAAATGTTCGATGTCGAAGCGGTCCTGAACGGAGCCTGGGACGGCACCGCGTTCTACCGGCGTGGCGACCAACGCGGGACCCTTCAGGAGGTGACGCCTCAGAAGACGCGCGAGGCGCTGAAGGTGCTGGACGGGGGCAAGCCCGTTGTCACCTACAACCTGGGCGAGCTGATGTTCAACGGCTTTCCCGCCTTCCCGAGCACCCCGCCGCGCCTGTACAACCAGCGCCTCCTCCTGCACGGGTACGACCCGCCGCCGGGCTTCGACGGGATCTTCCAGTCGCCCACCCCCCTGGGCCCGAACCGGATCAGCTTCCACGAGGACCGATTCAAGGTCACTGAGCAGTCCAGCCCCTACACGTACACCTATCAGCTCGGGACGCAGCTCGACAACCTCAACCACATCGGCGTCGGGCCGGTGTACTACGGCGGCCACCGTGGTCCCGAGATCGCCGAGACCTGGGGCACGAGCAGGCTCGGAAGCGAGCACGCGGGCCCGATCGTGACAAGGGGGGTCCTGCTCGACGTGCTCGGGCTCAAGCTCGTCCAGGACGCGACCGATGTCCTCGAGACTGCGCCGAACGGCAGCCCACACCTGGCGGCCTCCTATCGGATCACGCTCGAGGATCTCGAGGCCGCGATGCGGTGGGCAAGGGTCAAGACGATCAAGCGGGGCGACGCCGTGCTGATTCGCACCGGCTGGAACCAGCTCCTCGACCCCCACGATCCGACCGGCCCGCACGAGCCCGACGATCCGGGTCATCCCGGTCATCCGGGTCACCAGAAGTACCTGATGTCCGAGCCGGGGATCTTCCTCCGCGAGGCTCGCTGGCTGGCTTCCCATCGCCCTGCCATCGTGGGCGCGGACAACTGGGCGCTCGAGGTACTCGGTGACCCCGACGTGGGGCCCAACGTCTTCCCTGTACACCAGGAGCTGCTCACCCACTTCGGGATCCGAATCGGCGAGGCGATCGTGACCGACGGGCTCGCCGAGGACCGAGTGTTCGAGTTCGTCTACATCGTCACGCCGCAATTCGCGTTGGGAGCCACTGCGGGGAACACCCCGCCCTGCGCCCTCGGCCAACCGCGCCAGTAGTACGGGCAAGAACCTACGCTGTCACCGATGGTGCGCCTGTACGCCGCCACCGGAGACAGCATCGTCCGGCTCGACGAGGCTGGCGACGGCTGGACGGTCGATGGGTTTCTGGACGGCAGCGGGGCGCAGTGCCTGGCGGTCGATCCGCACGACCCCGACACCGTCTATGCCGGATTGCGGGAGCGGGGAGTGCAGCGGACTCACGACGGCGGGGGCAGCTGGAGCGACTGCGGGCTGCCGGAGCCCGGCGTCTTCTCGCTGGCCGTCAGCGCCGCGAACGGAGCCGTGTACGCAGGCACTGAGCCGAGTCGGTTGTTCCGCAGCGACGATCGCGGGGAGAGCTGGCGCGAGTTGGAGACGCTGCTCGAGCTTCCGTCGCGTCCGACCTGGAGTTTCCCGCCGCGCCCGTGGACGTCGCATGTGCGCTGGATTGCGCCGAGCCCGCACGACGGCGATCTGCTCCTGGTCGGGATCGAGCTCGGCGGGCTGATGCGCTCCGCCGACGGCGGCGCCACCTGGCAGGACCACCGCCCCGGCGCGCAACCGGACGTGCATTCCCTCACCTGGCACCCACGCGTTCGCGGCCGAGCGTACGAGGCGGGTGGCGGCGGCGCGGCGTTCAGCGAGGATGCGGGCGAGACCTGGCAGCCGGCCGACGAGGGTCGCGACCGACACTACACCTGGTCGGTTGCCGTCGATCCGGACGATCCAGAGCTCTGGTACGTCTCGGCGAGCACGGGTCCCTATGCGGCGCACGGAGGCCGAGACCCGCAGGCGCGCATCTATCGGCGGCGCGCAGGCGAGCAGTGGCGTGCGCTCGACGGTGGCTTGCCCGAGCCGCTGCCGGCGATGCCCTACGCGCTGGCCGCCGGCGGCGGCCGGGTCTTCGCCGGGCTCGCCGACGGCCAGATCTGGGAGAGCCGCGACCGCGGCGACAGCTGGCGCGCACAGGGCGAGTCGATCACCGCCCTGCACGCGCTTGCCATCGCGAGCACCTGAGCGCTATGCGGCTTCGGCCTCGCTCTCGACTTCGAGGGCCTCCAACTCGGTCACCTCGCCTTCGGGCTCGGTCTGCCTTCGGCCACGAGCGGCCGTTATGACCACACCCAGCACGGCGGCGATTACTGACACCACCACCGCAGCCTGGAAGCCGTCGAGCAGCGCTTGCGGGGAGCCGTCGGCTCCGGTGTTCGCAGCGATCACCGCGGTCGCTACGGCGAGCACGAGGGCGCCGCCGAACTGGAACGAGGTGCTGACGAGGCCGCTCGCAAGCCCCTGCTCCTCGGCTGCAACCCCGTTCGTCGCGGCGATGTTGAGCGGGCCGTAGGCCAGCGCGAAGCCGAGGCCGGCCAGGATCATCGTCGGGAGGATGGCGGTCGCATAACCCGAGGTGAGCCCGATCGGGAGGAAGAGCGCATACCCCGCGGCAGTTGACGCCAGACCGACGGTGATCAGCGGCCTGATGCCGAACCGCATCACGAGCGGGGCGATCCGCGGTGCGAGCACGGCGACCAGAAAGCCCCCGGGGAAGATCGCCAGTCCCGTCTCGAGCGGCGACCAGCCCCGCAACTGCTGCATGTAGAGCGTGGCGATGAACTGGAACCCGAACCAGCCGCCGAGCAGCATCATCGCAGCGAGGTTGGCCTGGACGAGCGAGCCCGAACGCAGGATGCCGAGCCGCACCAGCGGGGCGGCCCTCCGTCGCTCGATCGTGACGAACGCGGCCAGGATCACGGCCGTCGCGGCGAAGGAAGCGAGCGTGCGAGCCGAGCCCCAGCCCGCCTCGGGCGCCTCGACGACGGTGAAGACGAGCAGCAGCATCGCCGCCGTCAGCGTCGCCGCACCCGCCAGATCGAAGGAGCCCGGCAGGCGCGTCGGCCGCGAATCGCGGGGGACGAGCTTGATCCCGGCCAGGAGCGTCGCCAGCGCCACGGGAACCGGCAGGAAGAACACCCAGCGCCAGCCGATCTCGGTCAGCAGGCCGCCGAAGACGAGCCCGAGCGAGAAGCCGGCGGCGCCGGTTGCCGTGTAGATCGAGACCGCCTTGTTCCTTGCCGGGCCCTCGGCGAAGCTCGTCGTGATGATCGAGAGGCCCGCGGGCGCCGTGAAGCCTGCGCTGACGCCCTTGATGAATCGCGTGGCGATCAGCAGCGAGCCGTCGTCGACGAGACCGCCGAGTGCGGAGGCGACGACGAAGACGCCGAGCCCGATCAAGAACACACGCCGGCGCCCGAACAGGTCGGCCGCGCGGCCGCCGAGGAGCAGGAAGCCCCCGTACCCGAGCACGTAAGCGCTGACGATCCACTGCAGCGTGCTCGTGGAGAGGTTGAGGTCTTCGCGGATCGACGGCAGGGCAACCCCGACCATCGAGACGTCCATTGCATCGAGAAAGATCGCGCCGCAGAGCACGAGCAGCATGCCCCAGGCACGCGCGCCGAGCCGCTCGGCGCCGTTGAGTTCGTTCGCCTGTGCAGTCATGCCACGATCGTGGCTGTCGGGATTACCCCAGTACCAGAGCGCGTTTATCCTGGTATCAGCGCTACCTGGTTCAGCCGAGCTCCCGTCAGCGACACTGATCGTTGATGGCCGCACCGCAGCTCCTCGAGACGCCCATGAGCCCAGACCAACGGCACCGAGCTCCGGCGCCGCGAGCTGGGGGCGTTCGTCCGCAGCCGTCGCGAGCGCGTCAGACCCGAGCAGGTGGGACTTCCTCCGATGCGACGGCGCCGTACCCCCGGGCTCCGTCGTGAGGAAGTCGCTCAGCTCGCGGGTGTCGGGGTCACCTGGTACACGTGGCTCGAGCAGGGGCGCGACATCAATCCCTCGGCTCAGGTGCTCGATGCCATAGCCAGGACCCTTCAATTCGACGCCCACGAACACTCGCACCTGTTCACGCTCGCCGGCGCCACGACGACGACGATCGCCGACCAGTGCCTACACATCCACCCCACTGCGCAGCCGTTGATCGACCAGCTCGAGCCGTTCCCGGCGGTCGTCGTCAACGCCCGCCTCGATCTGCTCGCGTTCAACCGCGTCTACGCGAGCTTCTACGACGACCTCGACACGATCCCGATCGAGGATCGCAACATCCTCTGGCTCGCGTTCACACATCCGCGTTGGCGCGAGGTGATCGTGGATTGGGACGATATTTCCGGCCGCCTCGTCGCCGAGTATCGAGCGTTGATGGCCGAGCACCTCGACGACCCCGCGTGGAAGAGCCTCGTCGCGCGGCTCCACCGCGCCTCACCCGAGTTCACTGCGCTTTGGGAGCGCCACGACGTCCAAGGGGTCGAGAGTCGAACGAAGCGAGCGATGCATCCAACGGCCGGACTGCTGTTGCTCGACTACGCGAACCTCTGGCTCAATCCGAGTCTTGGTGTCCGGATCATTGCGTTCTCGCCCGCCGATGACCGGACCCGCCGCCGGCTCGAGCGACTACATGAGTCGCTCACTGACCGCCA
Source organism: uncultured Actinomycetes bacterium (assembly GCA_963752845.1). GTDB lineage: Bacteria > Actinomycetota > Thermoleophilia > Gaiellales > Gaiellaceae > JACDAN01. The sequence continues at coordinate 212,225 of CAVVZV010000001.1, forward strand.
CATGGGTTAGCCACTGAGCCGCCGCCGCCCGCGGGCGGCTTGTGTCAAAGTCCGCGAGCGATGCTCGATCCGGCGCGAAACGAGGCGCGTCGGCCGCTCCTGGTCTCGAAGGGGTGGGTGCAAGCGGTCGCGCTGGTCGTCCTTTTCGGCTTCTTCGTGCTCGGACTGCTGGCCTACCGGACGTATACGGAGCAGCCTCCGATCCCCGAGCGCGTGGTCGATCCGGCCGGGGCGACGATCTTCACGCGCGACGACGTGATGAGCGGGCAGGAAGTGTTCCTGCGCAACGGGCTGATGGAGTACGGGTCGATCTTCGGGCACGGCGCCTACCTTGGCCCCGACTACACCGCCGAGTACCTGCACGACGCGGCGCTCCACGTTCGCGAAAGCTACGGCGGCGTCGACTCGGACCGCGCGCGCTCGCGCACGGTCGAGGACTTCCAGACGAACCGCTACGACTCGGGGACCGACATGCTCGAGTACACGGCTGCACAGGCCGATGCCTTCCGCGCGCTGCGCACGCGTTACCGGGAGTTCTTCTCCAACCCGACGACGGAGTTCGGGCTCCGTCCGCGGGCGATCGACGACGCCGGCGAGATCCATGATCTGACAGCGTTCTTCAGCTGGTCGGCGTGGGCGGCTGCCGCCCGCAGGCCGGGCCACAACTACTCGTACACGAACAGCTGGCCGCCGGAGACCCTGGTCGACAACACGCCGAGCGCGAACGTGATCCTCTGGAGCCTGCTTTCGCTGATCGCGCTGCTGGGCGGGATCGGGCTGCTGTTCGCCGCCTTTGGGCGGTGGAACTTCCTCGGTTGGCACGGGCACGAGCAGGCGACGCTCTCCTTCCGCGCACCCGGCGACGTGGCGCTGACCCCGGCGCAGCGGGCGACTGCCTGGTTCTTCTTCGTGATGGCGGCGCTGTTCCTGATCCAGGTCTCCGTCGGCGCGGCTTCCCAGCACTACCGCGCCGAGCTGGCCGACTTCTTCGGCATCGACCTGGCGCAGTGGTTCCCCTACAACCTGATGCGCACCTGGCACCTGCAGCTGGCGATTTTCTGGGTCGCGACCGCGTTCCTCGCCGCCGGAATCTTTCTCGCCCCGATGATCGCGGGCCGCGAGCCGCGGCGGCAGCACTGGCTCGCTTTCGGCCTACTCGGTGCCCTCGCGATCGTTGTCTTCGGCAGCATGATCGGCGAGCTCGCAGCCATCCACGGCTGGATCGGCTCGGGCTGGAACTGGCTCGGCAACCAGGGCTTCGAGTACCTCGACCTCGGCCGGTTCTGGCAGATCCTGCTCTCGATCGGGCTCTTTTTCTGGGTCTGGATGCTCTACCGCGTCATGCGGGTTCGCCTTCGGCGCGAGCACAGGGGCAACATGCCTTGGCTCTTCTTCCTGGCCGCGCTCGCGATCCCCGCGTTCTACGCGGTTGGGCTGCTCGCCCGGTCCGAGTCCCACTTCACGAGCGCGGATTTCTGGCGCTTCTGGGTCGTGCACCTGTGGGTCGAGGACTTCCTCGAGCTGTTCACGACCGTGATGGTCGCCTACCTATTCGTTCTGCTCGGCGTCGTCCGCGAGAAGGTCGCCCTGACCGTGATCTACCTCGACATCCTTCTCTACTCGGCGGGTGGGGTGATCGGAACGATGCACCACCTCTACTTCTCCGGCGAGCCGGCAGAGCACCTCGCGCTGGGCGCGTTCTTCTCCGCGGCCGAGGTGATTCCGCTCACGTTCCTCACCGTCGAGGCCTGGAGCTTCCTCCAACTCGGCGCGCGGCAGGAGCAGAAGGCGCGGACGCCGTTCCCGCACCGCTGGGCGGTGATGTTCCTCGTCGCGGTCGGCTTCTGGAACTTCCTCGGTGCCGGGGTCTTCGGCTTCCTGATCAACCTGCCGATCGTCTCCTACTACGAGATCGGCACCGCGCTGACGGCCAACCACGGGCACGCGGCGATGATGGGCGTCTACGGGATGCTCGCGGTCGGACTCGCGATGTTTTGCCTGCGTTACCTAATCCCGGCCGAGCGATGGTCGGAGCGAGCCGCCAAGCTGAGCTTCTGGTCGCTCAACCTCGGGCTCGCCTGGATGTGCTTCGCGACGCTGCTCCCGCTCGGTCTGCTTCAACTCTACGAGTCGGTCAACAAGGGCTACTACGAGGCACGGACACTGGAGTTCCTCACGAACGACACGAACGCACTGATCGAGTGGATCCGACTCCCCGGCGACGTCCTCTTCATCGCCGGCGGGGTTCTCCCCGTGCTCTACCTCTGCTGGATCGGCATCCGCCACACAGTCCCGCGTGTGACGCTCGGGGAGGAGTCGCTGTTCACCGAGGTAACCGAGCCCACTGAGCGGGTCGTCTCATGAGCGGGCTCGACGTCGAGGTCGTGCTGGCAGCGGCGTACGGCGGCGGCCTGATCGCGGCCGCCGTCGTCCTCGACCTGCTCGCGCGCCACTCGCACGCGCGCGCCGACCGCTATCGAACCGGCGGCTTCCGCTTCCACGCCCACCTCGACGCGTGGGAGTGCCCGGAGGGAGAGCACCTTCACCTGCGCGAGCTCGACCACGAGCTCCGCGTCGCCCGCTACCGAGCGCGCGCCCACGTCTGCAACGCCTGCTCGGCCAAGCCGGCGTGCACCGATTCCGACGATGGCCGCGAGCTCGTGCGCTCGCTCGATGCATGGCCGCGCTCGGAGGCTGGGAGGTTTCATCGCGGTATCTCGCTCGCGCTGGTCACACTTGCGGTGTTGATCGCCGCCGTCGCGCTGGTCCGGCACCACGAGGTTGCGGAGGCGGCCCTTCTCGCCGTCGTCTTCGTCGCCGCCGCGCTCGTCGCTCGCGCGCTTGTGGCCGAGCTCCGCGCCACGCCGAGCGAGCCTCACGTGCTCGCGTGACCTCGTATCACGCACTAGCGCGGACGAAACGGCCCTCCGCCGGCGAGATGTGACAGCGATCACAGCGCGCCGCGCCAGCGCCTCGTACCATCGGCTCTGAGCGGCGAGAGGCTTTGTTGATGAGCCTGATCGGGAAAGTCCTGGGTAGGTTGGCGATGGTTGCTGCCGGCGGGCTGGTCCTCTACATCGGCCTGGTGATCGTCAGCGCGACCGTGGGCGCAGTGAGCGCCTCAGGCCGTGACCCGGACAACGAGAACGACATGGCCGCCCAACAGTTGTTCAAGCAGGGCAGGCAGATCTTCCGTTTCGACACGTTCGGTGACGAGGCTTTCTGGGGTGATGCGCTCCAGCTCCACCGAGCGATCGAAGGCGAGGCACTCGGCGGCGTGGGACCTGGGGTGAGCCCGAGGACAGCGCTCGCCGTCGGCCTCAAAGTCGACTCGACGGCGCTACCGGACGCACTGAAGAAAGCTCTGAAGGCCGGCCAGGTCAACCTCGACGATCCCGCGACCACGCTCGTCCTGCTCAAGCTGAACGCGGTGGTCGGGCTCAAGGGGTTCTTCAAGCGGAATGGAACGCTGCGATCGGTTGGGCTCACCTGCGCCTCGTGTCACTCGATCGTGGACGACTCGTTCGCGCCGGGGATCGGGCGCCGGCTCGACGGCTGGCCGAACCGCGACCTCAACGTCGGAGCGATCGTCTCGCTGGCCCCCAACAAAAAGCCGATCACAGACCTACTTCAGGTCGATGAGGCCACGGTCAACCGAGTGCTCGCTGCCTGGGGGCCGGGCAAGTTCGACGCAGAGCTCTTCCTCGACGGCAAGGGCTTCCGCCCGGACGGCAAATCAGCCGCGACGCTGATTCCGCCCGCCTTCGGCCTCGCCGGCGTCAACCTCCACACCTTCACGGGCTGGGGCTCGGTCACCTACTGGAACGCCTTCGTCGCCAATCTGGAGATGCACGGACAGGGCACCTTCTTCGACCCCCGCCTCAAGGATCCAGTGAAGTTCCCGGTCGCGGCCAGGGCTGGGTTCTTCGATGTCCGGAACACTCCCGACCTGATCACCCCAAAGCTCCCCGCCCTCCACGCCTACCAACTCGGTCTCCCGGCGCCGAAGCCGCCGCGCGGCAGCTTCAACGCGGCTGCGGCTAAGCGCGGCAAGCGCATCTTCACCGGCAAAGGCACTTGCGCCAACTGCCACGTGCTGCCGCTCTTCACCGAGCCCGGCTGGAACCTGCACGAGCCCGCGGAGATCTGCACCGACGCGTTCCAGGCGAATCGATCGCCCGACGAGCGCTATCGCACCACGCCGCTGAAGGGCCTGTTCGCACACGCCAAAGGCGGCTTCTGGCACGACGGACGCTTCGCCACTCTCGACGCGGTCGTCGAGCACTACAACGGCTGCTTCGGGCTCGGGCTCTCGTCGCGGGAGAAGTCTGACCTCGTCCAGTACCTCCTCTCCAACTAGGCACAGGTCGGAAGCCAGATCTCTAAATACTGAGTGATAGTTTTTAGAGTGTGAGTTGGCTGCTGGACGCGGTTCCGCGCCACGAGCGGGCGCGAGTCGACTCCGTCCTGGCCCCCTGCACCGTGCTGTCGCTTCCCGCCCGTTCTCGGCTCGGACGGAATCGCGTCGAGGCCAATTCATTGCTTCTGATCGAGGAGGGAATCGCGTTCGTCTCCGCTCCCAGTGCGTCGCAGCGTCCGATAGTGGTCGCCTTCGCCGCCGCGGAGTCCGTCATGCTCGCCCCTGCTCCTCTGGAGAGACTCGAAGCTTTGGCCGATCTGCGCGTGACCCTGGTAACGGCGGGCGCGAAACTGCAGCTCCTGGAGATCCCCGCCGCGGCCGCTGTCATCCTCGATGGGGTCGCAGGCGGTCTGCGCGACTGTCGGGAAAGCCTGAGCCATTTCGCCAGCCTGCGGCCCGCTGATCGTGTGCGGTACAAGCTCGTTCAGCTGGCCCGGGTGTACGGAAAGGTCGGCGCCGGCGGCGTGTCGCTCGACCTCCCCCTCACGCACGAGCTGCTGGCGGACATGGTGGGGTCGACGCGCGAGACGGTAACCAGAGCGCTTTCGCAGTTCGATCGTGAAGGTCTTGTCCGGCACAAGCGCGGCCGGTTTCAGCTGGCCGCGCTGCGCGACGGCTTCGCTTCCTGAGCTCCAAGCGACAGCACGATCGTGCACGGGTCGTCCTTGGACAGGCAGCTCGGCGTCTCGCATTTGACACGCTCAGCGCGTACGCCGCGTACGCCTCGCTCGGCGAGGCCTGCCCACATGCCTTGATCGATTCCACTGGCATCCGGGTGCTTCACGACCAGAGGCCGGAGCGGGCACGTCGGAGACGTCAGGACAGCGGTGTCGTCTCCGAGCGACTGGAGCGAGGCTTGAAAGCCGAGCGTTCCGAGCCGATCACACACACGCTCGAGTCCCGTACGCACGTCTGCTGATGCCTTCAAACGTGTTGCGGCGAAGAGGCTGCGTCCAAAGTCCACGCCGGCTTCGCGGAGCGCTTTCTCCCTGCCACGAGCGGGAAGCTTCCCGACCAAGAGGGCGATCAGGTCGGCGAGGCGTCGCTCGGGGAACTCCACGGCTTCGAGCTCAGGCGCGACGTCGTAGACCTTGGCCGGGCGGCCGGCGCCAGGTCCGCGCCGGGCGCCACGGCGCTTGAGCGTAACGGTGAGGAATCCGGCTTCTGTCAGTCGATCGAGCCGGCTGCGCGCGACGTTTCGATGAATGCCGAGCGCAGCGGCCGCCTCGTCAGCGACAAACCCTTCGCGTCGGCCGCGTGCGTAGAGAAGAATCCGACGAAGTTGGGGGTCGCCGGACGCTGCGAGGCGGTCGAGCGGCACAGCGGCGAACGCTAACGGTTGGGCGACGCGGCATCCTGTGTCGATGTCGACGCCCACACAGGAGGTCGTGCTCGTTCGGCATGGGGAGACGGAGTGGAGCCGGGCCGGGAAGCACACCGGGCGCACCGACATCCCGCTGACCGACCGCGGTCGTGAGGAGGCCCAGGCAGTGGGTGCGGAGCTGCGCGGGCGGCCGTTCGCGTTGGTGCTGACGAGCCCGCTCGCGCGCGCCGCCGAAACCTGCCGGCTGGCGGGCTTCGGCGAGTTGGCCGAGCAGCGGGAGGAGCTGATGGAGTGGGACTACGGCGCCTACGAGGGGCGGAAGACAACGGACATCCGCAAGGAGCGTCCGGGCTGGACGCTGTGGCGCGACGGCGTCCCTGAGGGCGAGACGATCGCTCACGTCGAGGCTCGCGTCGATCGGGTGATTACCGAGCTTCGCTCCATCGCCGGCGACGCCGCCGTGTTCGCGCACGGGCACCTCCTCCGCGTCCTCGCAGCGCGTTGGCTTGGCCTCGAGCCTGCCGCCGGGCGCCTGTTCGCTCTTGACCCGGCGACGAGCAGCATCCTCGGCTACGAGCGAGAAGCGCCGGTCATTCGGATGTGGAATCGGAGCCTGCTGTGACGCTGCTCGCCGAAGTCGTCACCGCCTCGAGAGAGGTCACGGACACGAGCTCGCGCTCCCGAAAGGTCGCGATCCTCGCGGAGCTGTTGACGCGACTCGACCCGGAAGAGGTTCCGCTTGCCGTCGGTTTCCTCACGGGCGCGCCCCGGCAGGGCCGGGTCGGCGTCGGCTACTCGACGATCTACGGCATCGAGCGCGCGCCGGCGGGAGAAGCGTCCCTCACGGTCGACGAGCTCGATCGCGCGATCGCCGACGTCCAGAGGCTGAAGGGAAGCGGATCGACCGCCAAGCGCAAGCAGATCCTCGGCGAGCTCCTCGGCCGAGCCACGGAGCAGGAGTGCGATTTCGTCAAGCGGCTCTTCACCGGCGAGCTGAGGCAAGGCGCGCTCGCCGGGTTGATGGTCGACGCGATCGCGAAGGCGGCCGGTGTCCCTGGAGAGGCAGCTCGCCGCGCGCTGATGCTCTCCGGCGATCTCACGCGCACGGCCGAGCTTGCGCTGGCGGAGGGCGAGGAGGGGCTCCGCGGCGTCGGCCTCGAGCTCTTCCGCCCCGTCCTCCCGATGCTCGCCTCCACCGCCGAGAGCGCGCGCGAAGCGGTCGGGAGCTTCGAACGCGCCTCGGTGGAGTGGAAGCTCGACGGGATCCGCATCCAGATCCACCGCCGTGACGACGAGGTCCGCATCTACACGCGCAACCTCAACGACATCACGCAGTCGTTGCCCGGGATCGTGCACGCGGTGCAGCCTCTCCCCGTGAGGCAAGCGGTGTTCGACGGCGAGGCGCTGTGGATGGACCTCGAGGGCCCGGCCAGCTTCCAGGACACCGTCTCGCAAATCGACAGCGAGGCGCCGCCGGAAGGAATCGTGACGTTCCTCTTCGACCTGCTGCACGTCGACGGCGACGACCTGCTCGACACGCCGCTCGAGCAGCGCGCGGCAAGGCTCGAAGCGATCGCACCGCAGCTCAAGATCCCCGGAGTCCTCACCTCCGATCCAGGGGAGGGGCAACGTGTCTTGGACGAGGCGCTCGCAGCAGGCCACGAAGGCGTCGTCGTGAAGGACGCCGCGTCGCTCTACGGCGCCGGTCGTCGTGGCAAGGCGTGGCGCAAGGTAAAGCCGGTGCGGACCTACGACCTCGTCGTGCTCGGCGCCGAGTGGGGCCACGGACGGCGGCAGGGTTGGCTTTCGAACCTCCATCTCGGGGCGCGCGACCCGAGGACGGGTGAGTTCGTGATGGTGGGGAAGACGTTCAAGGGGCTGACGGACGAGCTCCTCGAATGGCAGACGAAGGAACTGCTCGAGCGCGAGACCGGCCGCCAAGGGATCACGGTCTTCGCGCGTCCTGAGCTGGTGGTCGAAATCGCGTTGGACGGCGTCCAGTCCTCGACGCGCTACCCGGGCGGGGTCGCGCTGCGCTTCGCGCGCGTGAAGCGCTACCGCCCGGACAAGAGCGCCGAGGAAGCGGACACGATCGACGAGCTGCGCGCGCTGCTTCCGGCCAGGTCGTGACACACGGACTGACCGAACCGCGCTCGCCCCTGTGGCGAACGGAAGGTGATGGCGATCAAGCGCACGACTCTCGCACTCGCCTCGGCGCTCTTGCTCGCGCTGGTCTTCGGCGTTCAGCGGGCGAATGCCGCGACGGTGCTCGGGTCACTGGATTCGAACCGCGCTCCCGACGCCTTCGCTTGCGCGGTCTACAAATGTCCCCCAGGGAAGAGCGTCGGCTTCCGGCAGTTCGCGCTGTACGGCTCCGACGTCGTCGCCGAGGAATCAGGCGTGCTCGTCTCCGCACGCGTGAACGCGAAGCGGATCGCAGGAAGCGAGCAGCCGAGGATCGCAGTGCTGCGGCCCCTCGCCGAGGGCGACATCGGCACGAAGGTCGCCGGGTTCGCTCCGGTGCCGGTCGTGTCGGCGGGCGCCGCGGTGCACGAGGCGCAGGGCCTGCACCTGGCGGTAGAGGCCGGCGATTCGATTGGCTTCCTGCTTCCTTCTGGGCAGGTCGACCTCGGCGTGAGGACGCGCCAGCAGCCCGACGGGGCCGTTCAATGGTTCACGGAGCCGTGCGGGCCGTGCCACATGGACGGCGGGACCGGCCGCGAGCTGCTGTTCGAGGCCAGGATCGAGCCGGATGAGGACGAGGACCTGCTGGGTGACGAGACCCAGGACCCCGACTTTGGCCTCGACAGACGGCGACGAGTCCGAAGGGTTGGAGGAGGACGAGTTCGACGACTGGTTCGACGAGTTGGACACTGAGGAGGACGAGGAGCCCGAGCCGGCCGCGAACGCGCGTCCAAGACCCTTCGGCTGCTCGACCTCGACCGCGTACGGAACGGCGACCTCTCGGTACGGGTCGCAATGCCGAGAGGCGGGCGGCTGGGCGGAATCGTCAGTACCTCAGCCGGGAGTTGGGATCTCGGCGCCCCGCGAACGATCGGCCTGGGCCAACGTCGTGCGAAGCAGGCCCCCCGGGTGCGTCTGCGGCTGCGCCTTTCGGCGGCCGGCCGACGGATCGCTCGGCGACCCGGTCGCCAGCGCGCGCGCATCGTCGTGTACCACCTGTCGCCCAGTGGCATCAAGGTCACGATGCGCCAGATCCGCCTGTAGCGACTCCCTCGCTTCAGGCTTCTCGCGCGCGCTCTTCTTCCACCGTCAGCTCGGCCGTCGGGACCGCCTCCAGACGCTCGTCCGGAATCGGTAGGCCGCTCTCGATCGAAAGGCCGTAGGTCCCGGCCGCGAGCCGGTCCTCAGCTCGCCGGACGGCCTCGAGCTGTTCGCGGAGGTCGTCCGCCAGACCACTGTCGAGCTCGTCCTGGTAGAGGTCGGACGCGAGGTTCGCCGGGTCGTACTCGTCGGCCGGCTCGCTGTCGTCCTGGTGTCCGAGCCGAGCAAGCGCCCGCTCGATCCGCTCGCGCTCTGTAGCCAGCAGCTCACGTGCTCGATTGGCATCCATCACTCGACGTTACCGCGTTCTATCGCTCTTGGAGCTGGAGTTGGTTCGGAACGGACGTCCCGTCGAGCCCGTGCAGGGCGCCGACGGCGAACGACCCGATAGCGACCGCCACGAGCCCGCCGGCGAAAAGTAGGAACGCGAGCTTGTAGGCCAACCGCGTTGATGAGCGGGCCGGCCACGAGGTACCCGGCCGGGCCCGCGGCGTAGGAGACGGACGTGATCAGCCCGACGACGCGTCCGCGCAGCGCGTTCGGCGTCCGCTCCTGCATCGCGATGTTGATGATCGGGTTGATCGGGCCGTACAGCGCCCCGGCGGCGAAGCCGAACACGAGCAAGCCGACGAGCGGCGGCAGAAACGCCATTCCGACGACGGCGAGCGAAGTCCCGACCATCGAGCCAACGTAGGCGGTGCGGCGGCGGAAGCGGGCTCCGATCGCCGCGTACGCGAGCGCGCCGAGCACGGCTCCGCCGCTCAGCGCCATCAGCACCACTCCGAGCTGTCCCGGCGCGCCGCGTTCCTGGAAGTAGACGGGCAGGATCACGCCCTCGACGGGCAGCCAGAGGCCGATCAGGAGCGCCGCGAGCACGGCGACGCTGCGGAGCACCCGGTCGCGCCAGAGGAACGCCAGGCCCTCGAGCGTCGCGCCCAGGAATCCTGCCTCGCGGGCCTCTGCGACGGGGCGCCCCGCTCCGGGAATCGGGACGATCGCAAGCAGGATCGCGGCCGCTCCGAAGCAGGCGGCCGTGCCCCAGAAGGTCGCGACGGCGCCGACGAGCGCGATCAGGAGACCGGCGACGCCTGGACCGACGAGGAAGGCGACCCCCCAGGTCGCCTCGTGGATGCCGTTGGCTCGCTCGGGCGCGATCCCGGAGGCCCGGGCAGCGTCGGGGAGCATGGCCTCGCGCGCCGTGATCCCGGCCGGGTCGAACGTCGCGCCCAGCACGGCGAGCGCGGCGAGCCACCCGATACCGAGGCCGATCCAGGCGTCCAGCAGCGGGATGGCGGCGACGCTCATGAGCGAGAGCAGGTCGCTGGTGACCGAGACGGCCCGCCGCCCGACCAGGTCGACGATCGTCCCCGAGATCAGCGATGTGGCCAGGAGCGGGATCAGTGTGACTGCCCCGACGGCCGCCGCCGCCGATGGATCCCCGGTGCGTTCGAGCACGAGCCACGGGAACGCGACGCTGGCGATTCCGTTTGCGATCCCGCCCAGGGCCGTCGCCGTCTCGAGCGCCAGGAGCGGCCACAGACGGCGAAGCCCCGGGAGGGGTTTGCTCATCGAGTCAGCTCGCCGGCGCGGGCTCGCCAACGACTTCAGGCGCGGCGGCCTCGCGCCCGCGTGCACGGAGGTCCAAGAACAGCAGCGTGATCGTGATGCCGACGATCGGCATCACGGCCGCGGAGATTGCCACTCCGATCAGGTTCGCAGTAAAGACCTGGAGCTGCGTCTCCAGCAGGACGAACGCGCCCACGAGCGGCCCCACGAGCAACGCCAGCGCGACGGTGAAGGTCGTGAGCGCGCTCACGCGCCAAAAGTGGCTCCCGACAAGCTGCTTGCTGCGCCGGATCGCGGATCGGCTGTCGAGATCCTCGATCACACACGCCGGAATCGCTACGACGGTGCGGCCGAGGTACCAGATCGCCACCGGGATACCGACAATCGTCGTCGCAAGGAACAAGGGAATCCCCGCTACGCGCAGGAGGACGCCGGCCAACGGCCCTGCGTGGTGGACAGCGCGCTGATAAGCGCCCATCGTTCCGACACGCTCGCTGCCGATCCGTAGCGAGCTGACCGCGACCGCCGTCGCAGCGATGGCGAGCCCGAGAATCGCGACCTCGATCGCCGCGAGAACGAGAACGTAGAGGTGCACCGTCAGGAGCGTCTCGCGGCCAAGCGCCTGCACGAGATCCTGGCTGGGCCCCAGATTCAACAGCGCGTGGGCCGCAAGCGCGGCGAGGAAGGCGAGGGGGAATACGAGCGCGCTGACCACTAACAACGTTCGCCAGTCGAGCCGGTAGACGCCGGAAGGCAACGCGGAGGATCTGGCCGGCGGCGCGGCGTTGCTCCAACGGGCGCAGCGGCGCCGGGCGCCAGCGCGTGAGCACGACGGCGAGCACGAGGAGGGCGACCAGCAGACCGATCACCGCGAAAGCCACCCATTTCGACGCGTAGATCGCGTCGAGCAGGTCGCTCACGCCTGTGACTCCGGAGCAGAAGATGTCGCTCGAGTCGAGACCCGCGTGTGCAGAGCCGGGGACGGTGAAGCTCCGGTTTCGCTCGACGCTCTCCGCCCAGGTGAACGGCTGCTCCCATTCGAGCTTCGCGTTCGGCCCGAGCGGCCCGTCGTTGAACCCCCGCTCGCGCTGGCCCCAGTGACCCTCGAACGTGATCCAGCCATGCTCGCTCGCTGGCTCGGCGCGTGTCGGCAAGACGACTGCCTGCGGCCTGACCCGCGTGGAGGGGCCGGTCGAGTCGTCGCACCCAAGGCCTTGGTCGGCACTCCGCCCGAGCCAGAGCGCGTTGCGGTAGTAGTTCGCGTGCGACCCGGCTCCCGGGTACGTGACGACGTGCGTACCGCCGACCTTCTCGAGCTTGTCGTCGTTCCAACCGGCGCGTTCCGCGCCCTCATGTTGCGAGTAGAGCACCTCGACGGGAGGGCGCTGCAGCGCTTCCGCGACCGTGTCGGCGTCGAAATGGAGCTGAATCAGCTCCCAGTCAGACTCGTGCTTGTCGTTGTAGTCGTTGAAGACGTAGTAGAGCCAGTACTGGAGCGCCAGCCGGCCGGGACGACCTCGCTCCTTCGCGATGTGTGCATAGACGGCGTTTGGCGCTGCCGCGCCGATCCGCTTGAACCAGCGCTGGTAGCTGCAGCGTCCGGTAACCGGATGCCCAGGCAGATCGACGTAGTGGCGGGGTGGGCCCGCAACCAGGTCGGCCGCGGTCGGTGCGCGGCGTAGCCGGCGATACCTACTCCCCGCCCCCTCGAAGAGCGACACATCGGTTCGACCGAGGACGACGTCCACCCGCACCGGCCTGTACGCCTCGCCCTTGCCGCAGAGCCTTCTCTGCTTCTTGAGCGCGACCACCGGGGCATAGCGAGACGCGAGTTGCTGCTCGGGCGACGAAGCGGCCGGGGCATTCGGGCATGCAACGGCCGCTGCGGCAACGATGCCCGCCGACACGATGAGGCGACGCAGCGGGACGATGACCATCTATGTCCCCTCGCTACGTGCCGCAGGCGGCGAGCAGCCGGTGCGCCACGCTCGTCCAGCTCCAGCGCTCCACGGCGGCTTGACGGGCGGCTGCGCGGAGTGCGACACGATCCTCCTCCGACAGCGAGATGATCTCGCTTAGGCGGTTCTTCAGCTCCGCTATGTCGCCGTTGGGGAAGCTCGCGAGGTGCCGCAGACGGGGTGGGTAGTCCTCGTCGAGCCCCCGCGCGATCTCCGCCAGGCCGGAGTGGTTCGCGACCACGGGCGGGCAACCCGCCGCCGCCGCCTCGGCCGCCACCATCCCGAACGCCTCGGGGAAGATCGAGGGGACGACGGCTACGTCGGAAAGCGCGGCGAGGTGGACGAGGTGGCGGTGTTCGAGCGGGCCGGTGAAGAGGACCGGCAAGCCTTCGGCCTGCTGCTCGAGCTCTGTCCGGTAGTCGCCGAAACCGACGATGATCGCCCGCGCGTCCACATCTCTGAGCGCGTCGAGGAGCAGGTGGACGCCCTTGTTGTAGATGAGCTTTCCGAAGTAGACGACCGTGGCGCGATCGCCGGCGAGGAACTGCGCGAGCCGGTCGGCGTTGCCCTCGTCGGGGAGACGCTCGTTTGCGTTGCCGGGGTTCGGGGGGTCGCGTCGTGCTTCCTCGAGCAGCGCCGCGAGCGCGTCGGCTCGCGGCTGGGGACGCCAAAGCTCCACATCGACGCCGGGGGGCACCTCGTGAACCCGGTCGACTGGCCCGCACACTTCGGTGAGTGCCTTGCGGATGTGCTCGGTGCCCACGATCACGGCGGCCGCGCCGCCAAGCGCCTGGGCGCCCCACGCCGAGAGCTCGGCGTTGCCACGCATCGAATACTCGAGCTCGGACCCATGGACCGCCACCGCATAGCGCGCGCCGGTCGCCGCGCCGACGGGGCCGCCGAGGAGGACGTGGCTGGCGAAGACGAGGTCGGCGGGCAGCCGGTCGCGAATGGCCGCGGCGTTGGCTGAGACCCAGGCGTCGAGCTCGCTTCGAGCGAGGTCCTGCACGCGCTCGACCCGGTAGCCGTCGTAACGATCGAGCACGAACACGGGCAGCAGACCGTGGACGTCCGGACGGACCGTGTCCGCGCCCCCGAGGTCGAGCCGCTCGGGGTGGGGCTCCTGTGAGAACACCGTCACGTCTTGGCCTTCCCGGCTCCATTCGCGGGCGAGCTGGCGCACGTAGATGTTCGAGCCGGTCCCGCCGAGGAGGTAGCCGTGCCACATGAAGATCTTCATGTGGCCTCACCCATCTCTAAGGGACCTGGAAGCCCGTGGCATCGATCATCTCCGGGATCGTCACGAACTCGAAGCCCTGCTGCTCCTTCCACTGGGTGAGGATCAGCTCGGTCGCCTCCACGGAGTGGCTGCGGTCCCAGCCCATCGCGACGTTGCACCCGTCGTGAAGGAGGATCACGTCTCCGCCCCGGATCTGACGCTCGGCCTTTCGCATGATCTTCTCCGTTGTGACGCCCTTGCTCCAGTCCCAGAGCGTCACCGACCAGATCACAGGCACGTAGCCTTCCTCGCCGAGCAAACGCAGCGTGCCGGGAGACCGTCGGCCCCATGGCGGCCGCATCAAGCGCTTGCCCTGCACCTGCGCCATCTCGACACCGGCGTCCTCGATCGCCTCGGTGGTCATGCGGAGCTCGCGGCGAAGTGTCTTGCTGCGGTGAAACGGAATCGCGATGTGCGAGTAGGTGTGGTTTCCGATCGCGTGGCCGGCCGCGGCGACCTCGCGGAGAAGGGCGGGCTGCTCGCGTGCGTAGTGGCCGATGCTGAAGAACGTCGCCCGCACATCGTGTTTGGCGAGCAACTCCAAGAGTGCGGGCGTCCAGGCGGTGTTCGGCCCATCGTCGTAAGTGAGCGCCATGAGCTTGCCGCGCCCCGGCGTCCCGATGAAGGTCTTGCCGAAACCCTGCGGCTTCGGCGCCTGGCCGTTGTAGATCGCCCAGCCGGCCGCGCCCGCGAGCGCGCCGGCGGCGAGCGGCCATTTCCTCACAGCCTCGCCTCCTCGTCGTTGGGCCGCGCACCTTGGAGCGGCCGGAGATCGGGGATTCCCGAAGCCCAAGCCGCCTCGGGAGCCGGTGGTGGGTACATCGCTGTCAGCCTCCGGTCGTCGGCACCGCTCCGCCGCATGTGCCGGTACCACCGGTGGAAGAGCGGCGCCGCCAGGACGGTGAGGGCCACCAGCAGAGCCAAGCCGGCCAACATCCACAGGTGGCGCCTGAGCAGCCCGGCGTCACCGGCTTCGAGGGCCGCGAGAGCCGCGAGGCCGACCGACAGCAGCACGCCCACGTAGTAGTCGAGCGGGAAGCGCCAGATCCACGGAACGTTGAACCACCAGACCTTTCCACGCTCGAACCTGCGCACTGTGTACGCGGGATTGAGGACGAACCAGAGGTAGTCCCAGACGACAGCGAGGGCGAAATACGTCGCGAGCGTCCTCAGCTCTCCGGCGAGGGTCCAGTCGACTCCGGCGACGAACGGCAGGTGGAGGACGAGCAACGGGATCGTGAACGCGTACACGTGGTAGCCCGTCAGAGGGCGCCGTCCCATCGCCGCTCCGTAGACGCGGCCGACCGGCCCCCGTTTCCGGAACCAGGTGGGCAGGCGCTCCGCCCAACCGTATCCGCCCTCGATCTCGATCTCGATGCCTGCCAGCCCGAACGCCCACGCGAACAGGATCAGCGTGCGCGCGACCTCGAGCTCGCTCACCTCTGGAGCTCCTCGATGAAACGGTCGACCGCCTCGAACGTGTCGCTGTTGCCGTCCTGCTCGTAGCCCTCGAGCGCCTCGGCATGTGTGGATTCGCGTTCGAGGAAGCGCTTCAGCGAGGGCTCGTCCAGCGCAGTCGCGGCCGTTCCGTAGCCCAGCCGCTCGAGGTAGCGCGCGTTCATCTCCTGCTCGAACTGCCCGGCGAGTGGAAGCGCGAGCATCGGCTTGCGGAGGTAAACGACTTCGCTCATGAGCGAGAAGCCGGCCGATGCGACGACGCCCCGAGCCGTACGCAGGTCATCGATGAAAACCTCGTTCGAGAACGGGCGGTAGCGCAGGTTGCCGTCCTCCACGTCGGCTGTGAGAGCGTCGCGTGCTCCGTAGACACGACACGGCACGCCGCTCGCTCGCAAAGCCGCCGTCGATTCCTCGCTGATTCGCCCGTAGACGACGAGGTGCTCCCCTGACTCACGCCGGGCCGCGAGGATCTCGGGCCGAAGAATCGACGGAATGAGAGCGGTGCGCTGCTTCCGTATCGGCGGGTGGAAGAACGTTGTGATCAGGTAGCGGTCGGCCCGCGGGAGCTTTCTCCCAACGAACGCCCGGGCCTCGAGGTAGTGGCTGCGGATCCCGTGCAGGATTCCCGCGTCATGGCGGCAGCGGTCGACCATTTGGATGTTGCCGACGCTGATGACGGGAAGGCGATGGACCTTGGCATAGAGGTATGTGAAGCCGTCGAAGTCGGTGATGACGAACTCGGGTGCGAACGCACGCGCGAGCTCGACGCCGCGCCGCCAGTCTTCAGGCACGCCTCGAACAGCACCCCGCACGTTCTTGGATAGTGTCTGCCACGCTTTCACCTGGCCCTGCTCGAGGACGAAACTGAGGCCCCAGATCTCCTGCACATCGGGCAGGTGCTCCTGGAAGTAGGGCAGCGCTTGCCCGGAAGCCGCCATCTTGACTTGATGGCCCTGCGAAATCAGGTGCTCGGCGACGACTCGGGAGCGCATCGCATGCCCGAGCCCCTCTCCGACGGCGCCGTAGAGGATTCGCATACCAGCCAGAGTCTGCAGCTTGTGCCGCCAGAAGGCTAGATGGATCTCATGGCATCAGCCATCTAGGCCGGCTCGGGTGCCGGCGCCGACCGGAGTGGAGCTTCCGCACCCTTCGCTCGCGCGAGGACCACAAGACCGGCGAGGGCTGCGGCGAGCGACAGCAAGGAGATGGTGTAGCCGACCGCGCTCTCGTGGAGCGCCTCCTCGAAGAGGACGATTCCGAACACGAGGCTCGACAGGGGATCGAAGGCCATGGTCGTCGCCACGGCGGCCGCGAGCGCGCCCGTCTGCAACGCCGCCTGCTCGAGCCAAAACGCCGCGACGGCGACGATCACAAGCGCGTATACGTGCCAATCCCAGAGCACCGCCCCGAGGCCCTCGTCGAGCATCGAAACGGTCGTCTTGGTGAGCGCCGCGGCCAGCCCGAAGAGGATTCCCCCCGCCGACCCGAGCAGCCCGGCGCGCACGGTGGAGCCGCGGCCGCGGGCGAGCAGGAACAGCAAGACGGAGACGCCGACGGCGCCGCCGCCGATTACCGCCCACAAAAGCAGCGAGGCGTCATCCTCACCCGCCGAGGGTTTGCTGACTATCAACAGCGCTCCGAGCCCGCCGGTAACGAGAGCGGCACCGATCATGTCCGCCGGTCGGATGCGCCGCTTCTCGATCAGCCGTCCGAGCGGCAATGCAAAAACGATGGTGGCGACAAGGAGTGGCTGTACGACCACCATGCGTCCGATGCCGAGCGCGATTGCCTGAGCTACGAATCCGATCCCCTGCGCGAGGAGCCCGAGCAGCCAGACGGGCTCTCGAGCCAGCCGGGTCAGGAACCCCGCTCCAACCGACTCGGGCGGCTGGTCGGACGCTGCCTTCTCCTGCAGCACGAGCCCGAGCGCGAAGAAGAATGCCGCGGCCAGCGCGAGAGCGATATCCACATAACGACTCTATGGCGCTCCACGGACCACCGGAAGCAGGCCCCGGTGGTCCATGATGCGCCGTCTTGTCTCAGCGAAGCGAGACCGCGACCTGCTCCAGGAGGTCCAGGGCGTCCTGCATGCCGGCCTCCATGCCGGAGTCGATGATCGCGTCGCGCATCTCTTTGCTCGGGGCCTGCACGAGGATGGTGAGCGTCGTGCGGCCGTCCGCTTCGGTGAAGGTCGCGGTGTTCAGCGTTCCCTCCTCGGGCGATCCTGCGGGCATGCCCTCGTAGACCTCGGTCGTGACGATCCGCTCGTTCGGGACGATCTCGCGGTACTCGCCGTGGAAGCCGACTTCGACTCCGTCGTCGGATCACCATCACGTACCGCCACCGGCCGCCGACCCGTAGGTCGATCTCGGCGACGGTAACCTCGCCTCGCTTCGCGTTCCACCAGCGCTTGACCAGCTCGGGCGTTGTCCACGCCTTGTAGACGAGGTGCTTGGGCGCGTCGAACTCCCGCGTGATCAGGATCTGCTCGTCCGTAGCCATTTCCTTCCTCCTTCTGCTTGAGGTCCTCCAGGACAACGTCGAGCTCGTCGAACCGCTCCGACCATGAGCGCTCGTAGTTCTTCACCCAGTCGTGGATGGGCTTGAGCGCCTGGCCGTTCAGCCGGTACAGCCGCTGCCGTCCTTCGTTCCGCACGTCAACCACTCCCACTTCTCTCAGCACCCGCAGGTGCTTGGAAACCTGGGGCTGAGCCAGACCGAGCACGCGCACGACGTCGTTCACGGGACGCTCCCCGCCGGCGAGGACGTCCAGGATCTGTCGCCGCCGGGGCTCGGCAACCGCGTTGAACGCGTCTGCTGTCGTCGCTGCTCGCGCCATGGGCGAATCATATGCCTATATAGGCATATATGTCAAGGCAAACTACGACCCATGGTCGCCAGGCCGTCGTCGTTCACCGGCCGGACGGCCTGGGCGCGGAACCTGCAGACGCCGCTGCGGGAGTTCCTGCGCACCGAGACCGGCGGTGCCGCGGTCTTGCTGGCGGCGGCCCTCGCGGCACTCGTCTGGGTGAACGTTCACGCGTCGTCCTACGACTCGCTCTGGGAGACGACGCTGGCGATCGACCTGGGTGGCAGTGAGGTCGCGTTGGACCTTCGCCACTGGGTGAACAGCGGCCTGATGACGTTCTTCTTCTTCGTCGTCGGCCTCGAGGCGCGTCGCGAGTTCGACCTGGGCGAGCTGCGCGAGCGGCGGCGGTTCGCGTTGCCGCTGCTGGCCGGGATCGGCGGCATGGCGATGGCGGTCGCGATCTACCTCGCCTTCAACGCCGGCCGCTCGTCCGCGAGCGGCTGGGGGATTGCCATGTCCACCGACACCGCCTTCGCGCTCGGCCTGCTCGCGCTCGTTGGCCCGCGCTTCCCCGACCGCCTGCGCGCGTGGATGCTTACGGTTTTCGTCGTCGACGACCTCCTCGCCCTGATCGTCATCGCGACGTTCTACACGGAGGCGCTCGACGTCCTGCCACTCCTTGCGGCCGCCGGCCTGTTCGGGGTCGTTCTCCTTCTGCGGGAGCTCGGCGTCCGCATTGGGCTCGTCTACTTCGCGCTCGGAGTGGCGATCTGGTTCGCGCTGCTCGAGTCCGGCGTCGAGCCGGTGGTCGTCGGCCTCGCGATGGGCCTGCTGGTCTACGCCTACCCTGCTCCGCGGTCCAGTCTCGAACGCGCCTCGGAGCGGTTCCGAGAGTTCCGCGAGCAACCGACGGCGGAAACGGCGCGCGCCGCCGGAATGGAGCTCAGATCGGCGACCTCGGGCAACGAGCGTCTTCAGCAGCTCTACCACCCTTGGACGAGCTACGTGATCGTTCCCTTGTTCGCGCTCGCGAACGCGGGCATCGCGATCGACGCCGGCTTCCTCGCGGACGGCTTCACATCGCCGATCACACTCGGGATCCTGTTCGGCTACGTGGTCGGCAAGCCGGTGGGCATTCTCGGCAGCACGTGGCTCCTGACCCGGCTGAGCGGCCGCCGGCTGCGGCCGCCGGTCGGCTGGGCGGCCGTCGCCGGCGGCGGCACGATCGCCGGAATCGGCTTCACGATCGCGTTGCTCGTCGCCACCCTCGCCTTCGACGGGCAGGAGCTCGAGGAGGCGAAGCTCGGCATCCTCAGCTCCGCCATCGGCGCGGCGCTCATCACGTGGCTGCTGTTCCGCGCCACCGCGCTGCTGCCTCGACGACTGCGCACCCGTGCGCTGCTCGGAACGGCAGAGCCGCTGGCTGACCTCTACATCGACGTCGAGCCGGAGCGCGACCACATGCGCGGCCCGCTCGTCGCACCGGTGACGGTCGTCGAGTACGGCGACTTCGAATGCCCCTACTGCGGCATGGCGGAACCGGTCGTCCGCGAGCTCCTTCGCGACTTCGGCGACGTCCGCTACGTCTGGCGGCACCTGCCGCTGAACGACGTCCACCCGCGCGCCCAGCTTGCAGCTGAAGCCGCCGAGGCCGCGGGCGAGCAGAACGCCTTCTGGGAGATCCACGATCTCCTGCTCACGCACCAGGACGCCCTCGGCCCGGATGATCTGGTCGGCTATGCGGAGCAGCTGGGCCTCGACGTCGAACGCTTCACAGACGACCTGCGGGAGCACGCCGGCGCGGCACGCGTGGCCGAAGACGTCGACAGCGCCGACCTCAGCGGCGTCTCGGGCACACCCACCTTCTTCATCAACGGAAAACGCCACTACGGCGCGTACGACATCGCCACGCTGTCGGCGGCCGTCCGCGCCGCCGGGGCGCAGGCGTCCCTGTCGGTGATTACGGACTGACCGACGAAGTGGAGCTCGCCTTCGCTCCCGCCACGGCTGCGGCAGTTGTCGCCGGTCTCGGCGTCGAGTCGCGCTTGTTTGCGCCGAGCCGTGTGCCGCGCCGTGGCGAGGCGATCCTCTGGAGTGCCGGTTGGCTCCTACTTGCCGTCGCAGTCGCGGCGGGAATCGCGTTCACGGGCGGCCCCGCCGGCGAGTGGTCGACGGTCTACCTGATCGAGCGCTCGCTCTCGCTCGACAACGTCTTCCTGTTCTCGCTGCTGATCGCGTACTTCCTCGTGCCGCCGGAGCTGCGCGGCCGCGTCATCGTCATCGGCATCGCCGGCGCGCTGGTGCTGCGCGCCGTTGCGATCGTCGCCGGAGTGGCGCTGATCGAGAGCGTGGAAGCCGTCGTCTACGCGTTCGGATTTCTGCTCCTCTTCGTCGCCTACCGCGCCTTCCGCGGCGCTGCCGAGGAGTCCGACCCGTCCGCGAACCCGGTGCTGCGTCTCCTCCGGCGCATCATCCCGACGACGGACGACTTCCGCGGCCGCCGCCTGTTCGTCCGCGACGAAGGCCGCCTCTACGGCACGCCGCTGCTGCTGGTGGTCGTCGCGATCATCGTTGCCGACATCGCCTTCGCTGTGGACTCGATCCCGGCGGCGTTTGCGGTCACGCGCGACCCGGTCGTGATCTGGACGGCGAACGCGTTCGCGCTGCTCGGGCTCGGTTCCCTGCTCGCGCTCGTCGACATCCTCGTGCGGCGCTTCCGCTACGTGGGCAGGACGATCGCGCTCATCCTCGCCTTCGTCGGGATCAAGATCCTCACGGACGACCTCGTCCACATCAGCGACCTGGCCGCGCTCGCCGTCATCGCAGCGCTCCTCGCGGGTGGGGTCGTCGCCTCGCTCGTCGCCGACCGTCTCGATCCGCCGCACCCGGCCGAGGAGGCGACGAGACGGCCGCCCCGCTGCCCGATCGAGCTCACGCCGCGAGATGTGCCGCGCGACGCTCCGTACGATGGGCCCACGCGTCAGTCGCTCGAGGGAAAGGAGAGGTCATGACGACCGTCACCAAAGGGCTGTGGGTGCCGCTCGAGGCGAAGCCGGGGAGGGAGGAGGACGTCGCGAGGTTTCTCGAAGGCGCTACCCCGCTCGTCGAGGAGGAGCCGGGGACGATCGCGTGGTTCGCGGTCAGGCTCGGCAACTCGCAGTTCGCCATCTTCGACGTCTTCCCAGACGACGCGGGCAGGCAGGCTCACCTCTCGGGCCGGGTGGCCGAGGCGCTCATGGCTCAAGCGGACGAGCTGCTCGCGCGCCCTCCGGACATCCAGCAGGCGGACGTGATCGCGTCCAAGCTGCCGGCGTAGCGTCTCACGGACCCGCCGCATCGGCGGCTGCACTGGATCGAGCCGCCGCGACTACCTAACCCTCGATCCCTTGGAGCTCCGCCAGCCGCTGCTCGAGGAAGCGGCGCTCGGCGTCCGAGTGGACGAGCTCGAGCGCGCGGTCGTAGGCGGCGCGGGCGTCTTCGACGCGATCGAGCCGGCGCAGCAGCTCCGCGCGCGTCGCGTGCAGATAGTGGTAGTGGTCGAGCTCGAGGCGCTCCACGAGGGCGAGCGCGGCCTCGACGTCGCCCGCTTCGGCGATCGCGACGGCCTGGTTGAGCTCCACGACCGGCGAGCCGGTGAGGCGGGCGAGCTCGCCGTACAGGGCCGCGAGCTGCGGCCAGTCCTGGGGCTCGTCGACGTGCAGGGCGGCGATCGCCGCCTGCAGCACGTAGGGACCGCGGCCGCCGAGCGCCAGCGCGCGATCGAGCGCGGCCCGTCCCTCCGCGATCTGGTCGAAGTCCCAGAGCGATCGATCCTGATCGTCGAGGAGGACGACCGTGCCGTCGGCGAATCGCGCGTCGCGCCGGGCGTCGTTCACCAGCATCAGCGCCAGCAGTCCGTGCACCTCGGGCTCGTCGGGCATCAGCTCGGCGAGCGCGCGCCCGAGCCGGATCGCCTCGGCCGCGAGGTCTCCGCGGCCGCCGTAGCCCTCGTTGAAGATCAGGTAGACGACCGCGAGCACCGCGGCGAGGCGGTCGGGGAGCAGATGAGCCGGCGGCACGCGAAACGGGATCCCGGCGGCCTTGATCTTGCGCTTCGCGCGGACGAGCCGCTTGGCCATGGTCGCCTCGGGGACGAGGAAGGCGCGGGCGATCTCCTCCGTCGTCAGCCCGCCCAGCGTCCGCAGCGTGAGCGCGACCTGGCGCGTCGAGCGCGAGCGCCGGGTGGCAGCACGTGAAGACGAGCTCGAGCCGCTCGTCCGGGATCGTCGTCTCGTCCACCTCGTCCTCAGTCGCCTCCGGCACGTCGAGCAGGCGGGTCTTCGCCGCGAGCGTGCGATCGCGGCGGATGCGGTCGATCGCCCGGTTGCGCGCGGTGGTCACGAGCCAGGCGCGCGGGTTGGCGGGCGTCCCGTCGCGGGGCCAGCGCTCGGCGGCGATCGCGAACGCTTCCTGGGCGGCTTCCTCGGCGAGGTCGAAGTCGCCGAGGAAGCCGATCAGGCTGGCGAGGACGCGGCCCCACTCGTCGCGGAAGACCTGCTCGAGGATCGCTACTCCTCCACGAGCGGGCGCACCTCGACCGCGCCGCCCATGCGGGCCGCCGGAATGCGCGACGCGAGCTCGATCGCGGCGTCGAGGTCGTCGGCCTCGAAGAAGAGGTAGCCGCCCAGCGCCTCCTTGACGGCGACGAACGGCCCGTCGGTGGTCAGCGTCTTGCCGTCCTGCACCCGCACCGTGGTGGCCGTCTCGGGGGGCTCCATCCAGACGCCCGGGCTGACGCCGGGGGTCTCGTTGACCGCCTGGTAGTCGCCGTAGACCGCCTTCTGCTCGTCCTCCGAGAGGCGCTCCCACGCCTCCGACCCTGGCGTCGGCGTGTCGCCTTGCTGGATCAGCAGCATGTACTTCATCGCTTCCTCCTTGTTGGAATGGTCGCCTCGAAGACGAACGGCGGACGAGGAAAAGGACAACCATGACCGAGAACGTCGATCATGCCCGCGTGGCGGGTCCGTTGGCCGGAAAGGTGGCACTCGTGGCGGGCGCCAGCCGCGGCGCCGGACGGGGCACGGCGGTCTCGCTCGGGGAGGCGGGCGCGACGGTCTATTGCACCGGTCGCACGACGAGAGAGCGACGTTCGGAGTACGACCGCCCGGAGACGATCGAGGAGACCGCCGAGCTCGTCACTGCCGCCGGCGGCAAGGGGATCGCAGTCGAGGTCGACCATCTCGGAGCCGACGCAGGTCGAAGCGCTCGTGCAGCGAATCGATGCCGAGAGCGGCCGGCTCGACGTTCTGGTCAACGACATCTGGGGCGGGGAGCTGCTGTTCGAGTGGGACACGCCGCTGTGGGAGCACGACCTCGAGAATGGGCTGCGGATCCTGCGCCTCGCGATCGACACGCATCTGATCACCAGCCACTTTGCGCTGCCGCTGCTGATCCGCGAGCCCGGCGGGCTGGTCGTCGAGATGACCGACGGCACGCGCGAGTACAACGCCGAGCACTACCGAGTCTCGGCCTTCTACGACCTGGCCAAGACCGCGGTCATCCGGCTCGCGTTCGCGCAGAGCGTGGAGCTCGCGCCGCACGGCTGCACCGCCGTGGCGCTGACGCCGGGCTGGCTGCGCTCGGAGATGATGCTCGACCACTACGGGGTCACCGAGGAGAACTGGCGCGACGGGGCGGCCGTCAATCCGCACTTCGCCGCGATCTCCGAGAGCCCGCGGTTCGTCGGCCGCGCGGTCGCCGCCCTCGCTGCCGACCCGCAGCTCCAGCGCCGCAACGGCGGCTCGTTCTCGTCCGGCGGCCTCGCGCGCGAGTACGGCTTCACCGACCTCGACGGCTCCCAGCCCGACTGCTGGCGCTACATCGTCGAGGTCCAGGACGCGGGCCGGCCGGCAGACCCGACCGGCTATCGCTGAGCGGGCCGGTCGCCTGGACCGCCAAAAAATGCCAAGTCCTGCAGACCCGAAGGTCAGCAGGACTTGACTCACGCAATCTCTCACACGACGCCGCGCGCGTCAAGCGGGTGCCGCGCCGGAAGTCCTTGCGGCTTTTCCAGCAGTCGTTCGTGGCCCTCTCCGGATGCGAGCGCGCGCTCGCGTGCGATCTTGGGCCCATGAGCAAGGCGGCGCGAAATCGGGCCCGGCGGGCTCAGGCGGCCGCGCGGCGCGAGCCGGACTCCCGGCGCCGCACGCGGACGCTCTATGCCGCTGTCGCCGTAGGCGCGGCGGCTGTCGCGGGCGCGCTCGTCCTCGCCAGCGTGCTGACGGCCCGTGACGACGACTCGGCGCCGTCCGCCGGCGACACCGGCGCGATCACGGTCGCGGGAGCGGCCGAGAGCAGAGCGCTATTCGCCGGAATCCCCAGCAGGGGATCGCGCTCGGCCGTCCCAATGCACCCGTGACACTCGTCGAGTTCGCCGATCTCCAGTGTCCGTTCTGCGCGGAGTGGTCGCGGGACGCCCTTCCTGAGCTCGTCCGGGACTACGTGCGGCCGGGAAGGGTGCGGATCGTCTTCCGCGGGCTGACGTTCATCGGACCGGACTCGGAGGAAGCGCTTCGCTTCGCGCTCGCGGCCGGCCAGCAAGGGAAGCTGTGGAACGTCGTCGATCTCCTCTACGAGAACCAGGGGAGGGGAGAACGAGGGCTGGGTCACCGACGACCTGCTCACCGCCGTCGGGAGCGCCGTGCCGGGCCTCGACGTCGAGCGCGTGTTCGCGGAGCAGTCGGGGACGCGCGTGGACGCCGAGCTCGAGGCCGCCGAGGCAGCCGCGACCGAGAACGGGATCCGGCGGGACCCCGTCGTTTGCCGTCGGGAGGACGGACGGAACGCTTCGCGTGGTCGAGCTCGACAGCCTCGACGCACAGGCGCTCCGGCCTGACCTCGACGCGCTGCTCGCAGGATGAGCGAACGACGGCTGCGGGTCGTCGTCGGCGTGCTGGCGGCGGCCGGCGTTGCGGTCGCCGTCTACCTCACCTACGCGCGCTACACGGACACCGCGATCGCCTGCGCGACCGGCGGCTGCGAGACCGTGCAGAGCTCGCGCTATGCCGAGGTCGCCGGCGTGCCGGTAGCGCTGCTCGGACTGGGGGCGTACCTCGCCATCCTCGCCTCCGCCTTCTCCACCTCCGAGCTCGCCCGCGCCGGCGCGGCCGCGCTCGCGCTCGCCGGAGCTGCCTTCAGCGTCTACCTGCTCTACGTCCAGCTGGCGGTCATTGAGGCGCTGTGCCAATGGTGCCTCGTGAGTGACGCCCTGATCGGCCTGCTCGCAGTCGCAACTCTCCTCCGACTTGCCGCCGTACGACGAGTCACGACCGAGCCGGGTTGAATGAGTCAGGCGTGCGCGGCAAGCCGCTCCGCGAGCGCGCGCACGCTCGCCCGCAGCTCGTCCGGCTCGCGGATCCTGAAGCCGCAGCCGAGACCGGCGAGGACGGTCGCCATCCAGTCGAGCGAGTTCACGCGCATCCGCAGGAGCGTGCCGTCGCGATCGTCGGCGAGCTCGGCAAGCGTCGCGGGAATGCGCCGCACCGCCTCGTCGATGGGCAGGTCGAGCAGGACCTCCACCTGCCACCGCCAGGGAACGCCGGCCAGCGAGCGGGTCAGGTGCGCGACTGCATCGAAGCCGTCCGGCGGCGGGACGGACGCGCCCTCGGCGAGCGACGTGCGCCACATCCGGTCGACCCGAAACGTGCGGAGGTCGTCGCGCTTGTGATCGTGCGCGACGACGTACCAGCACCCGGAGTGGACGACGAGGCCGTACGGGCTGAGCTCGCGCTCCGACTCCTCCCCGGAAAACGAGCGGTAGGCGGTGTGGAGGCGGCGGCGGCGACGGATCGCGTCGGCGAGCAGGAGCACGAGCGTTGCGTCGGCGGGTGCGCTGCCTATCGAGGCCGTGAAGTCGAGCGTCTCCTCGAGCGCCTCGACCTGGCGGCGGAGCGTCGAGGGCAGCACGCGGTTGATCTTCGTCAGCGCGCCGGCGACGGCATCCGGGGCGCCGTCGCGGCCGGACTCGCGGGTCGCGAGGAGGCCGAGCACGACCGCGACCGCCTCGTCGTCGTCGAGCATCAGCGGCGGCAGCCGATACCCCGGGCGGATCCGGTAGCCGCCGCCGACGCCTCGCTGTCCCTCGATCGGGATTCCGAGGCCCTGCAGCACGCCGACGTAGCGCCGCACCGTGCGCGCGTCGACCTCGAGCCGGTCGGCGATCTCGCGTCCGGTCGTCAACGGCCGCGCCTGGAGCAGCTCGAGCAGCTCGAGCAGGCGCGCGGTGGGCGAGGCCATTGGGAGAGTCAAGCACAGACAGCGGGCGGAAATCGCCCTATTTCCTCTGCTGACCCGAGAGACGTGAACCGGCAGCATGGGCGGCGTGGGGCGCCTGGTCGTGCTGTTCGCTGCTGCGGTCGTGGCCGCAGCCTGCGCGACGCAGGCGCTCGCGCACGCCAACCTCGTCTCGACCTCGCCTCCGGACGGCGCGGTCGTGGCCTCCGCCCCGACGGAGGTGCGCGTTCGCTTCGACGACCCGGTGACCGTCGGGTCCCGGGAACGCGGTCGTCGCCGCCGACCGCAGCTCCGTGCTTGCCGGACCTCCCCGCGTCGAGCGGGGCGGACGCGAGCTCGTGCTCCCGTTGGAAAGCCTCCGCAACGGCGACTACAGCGTCCGCTGGGGGATCGTCTCCGACGATGGCCACCTCGAGTCCGGGCTGCTGGCGTTTCGTGTCGGGCCTCTGCAGGCCGGCGCGAGGCCGCCCCGGTCCGTGCTGGAGGCGGAGAGCGGACGGCCGTCCGCGGCGAACGTATTCTCGCGCTGGCTGTTCCTTGGCGGCATTCTCGTCGCGGGCGGAATCGCGTTGTTCCGGCTGCTCGTCTCGCGCGCAGGTGCACGCCAGGCGGGCGCGATGCTCATGCTCGCGCTGATTGCGGTCGTCCTCGGTGGGTCGTTGCTTCTTCAGACGACACATGGAGGGGCAACCCGCTTCGGCCACTTCACGGGCGCGGCTGTGCTCGTTGCAGCCGGAGGGGCGCTGGCGACGGCACTCTCCCGCATCTATCCGCGACTGCATATGCTCGCCACGAGCGCCTCGCTCGCCCTGCTCCTCGCTCCGACGTTCTCCGGTCACGCCTTTCGCTCCGCGAGTGACCGACCGCTTTCCGTCGCAGCTGATCTCCTCCACGTCGCCGCCGCCGCCTTCTGGATCGGCGGCTTGCTCCAACTTGCCGTGATCCTGTGGAGCGGGGAGGACCCGGAGCAGCCCGCCGCTTCTCGAGGCTCGCCGTTCCGGCGGTCGTGCTGATCGCTGTCTCGGGTCTCGCGCGCGCGCTCGTCGAGCTCTCCAGCGTCTCGCAGCTCTGGTCGACGGGCTACGGACGGGCGATCCTCGTCAAGAGCGCGCTGCTCGCCGCCCTGATCGTGCTCGGGTGGCTAGGTCGCCGGTGGCTCGGCTCGGCAACTCGCCTGCTTCGCAACGTCTCGACCGAGCTCGCCCTGCTGGCGTTGCTCATCGGCGCGGTGGCCGTCTTGACTGCCCTGCGCCCTGGGCGAGACGCCGTCGCAAAGCTACAGCCGGTCGCTTCCACCGAGGTCGCTCCGGCGCCGACGCCGCCCCGCGGCTCGGTGACATTTGCGCGGCAATCGCGCGAGCTGGCAGTCGCGCTCGCGGTCCTCCCGGGCCGTCAGCTCGGCCTCGTCGCCACCATCATCGGCCAATCGGGTCGCGGCGTGGACGGCCTGAACGTGGAGCTCGTCGCAGCGAACCCCGGCCACAGAGCCTCGGCCGTCGCACGCACCTGCGGACACGGCTGCTACACCGCCTCACTTGGGGTTTCCCAACCGACGCTGTTCGAGGTCGACATCGCCGGCGCGGGGCGTCTGCGCTCGGTTGCGTTCCCGGTCGCCGGGGCATGGCCACCGCGGCCGGGAACGGCGTTCCTACAGCGCGCGACCCGCGCCTTCCGCGCTCTCAGCTCGGTCGTCTACGAGGAACACCTCGCTTCGCGGCCCGGCGATGCCATTGACACGACCTGGAAGCTGCTCGCGCCGGACCGCCTCGAGTACGTGATCCGCGGCGGCGCAGCCGGCATCGTGATCGGAGGAACGCGCTGGGACCGGCCGGCGCCCGGAGCCGCGTGGCAGCGCTCGGAGGCGACACCGCTCGAGCAGCCGTTCCCGCCGTGGGGCACTCGAATGGCCGACGTTCGCATTCTCCGCACGACGGGCGGCAAGGTCACGCTGTCCTGGCTGGACCCGCAGGTGCCGGCCTGGTTTACGGGCACGTTCGACCGCCGGACGGCGCTCCCGCGCGAGCTGCGCATGACCGCCGCGGCCCACTTCATGCGGCATCGCTACGTCACCTACAACCGCGTCGATCACGATCGAGCCGCCACCGCGGCGCGGCGGCTGAGCTCAGCGGCCCTCGGCGGAGAAGCCCGGTCGGTTGCGTCGACCGAAGAGCCGCCCAAGCCGCTCTGCGAGCGTGCGCGGCGGCTGGGCGCGGCGGGAGTCGAGCGGCGTGCCGCAGATCGCGCAGCCGGCGGCGAAGGCGCTGACGCCCGCTCCGCACCGGGGACAGACGTGAGGGTTGCGGCTCATCGGTCTCTGAAGGATGCCGACGACGAGTCAGGCTGCGTCGTCGGTACCGCGTCGGGTTAGCAGCCGGCGGCTTTCGACGAGGGCGAGCGTTGCCCGGGCGGCCCGTTCGGCCGCGAGCTCGATGGCTTTGCTTCCCTGGCCGAAGCTTCCGTCGAGGAGCAGCATGGCGTGGCCGTGAGCAGCGGCCTCGATGGCCGTGGCGAGGTCCTCGGATGCGGTCTCGCCGCAGTCGGGGAGGGCGCGGACGCTGCTCAGGAAGGCGTCGTCGATCGGCCTCTCGGCCGCTGCGAGCTCCGGATGTCGGCTCTTGTCGAGCCCCGCCTCGAAGAGCACCTCGAACAGAGGACGGTGGGCGCCGGCGAAGCGCACGTAGGCGCGAGCGATCGCCGCGAGGCGGTCGGCCGGGGTCTGGGACTGGTTCAGCTCCGGCTGGAGCTCGGCGTGAAAGAGCTCGTAGGCGTGCACCGCGACCGCCGCGAGGAGCTCGTCGCGGTCGGAGAAATGGGCGTAGGGGGCACTGACCGAGACGCCGAGGCGTCGGCTGGCCTCGGCGAGGGAGAAGTTGCGCACGCCTCGCTCTGCGATGAGCTCGACGGCGGTGTCGATCAGCGCCGCTCGAGGTCGCCGTGGTGGTAGCGGCCGCCCTTCCGTTGCGTCATTGCGAGATGCGGTACGAGACGCCGGTCAGCTGCTCGGACACCTCCCAGAGCCGTCGCTGGGCGACCGCGTCGTGCGAGCGAGCGCTCGACTCGACGCGGGTCGGGTAGCCGGTGAACTGGAACGGGCCCGCGGGGCCGTAGTAGTCGCCACCTCGGGCGGAGGGATCGACGGCGGCGCGTAGCGTCGGCAGGGCCCCGAGCTCCGCGCTTTGCACGAGCCAGAAGTTGAGCCAGCGCAGCCGGGGGCTGATCAGCGCGCGCTCCACGGCGCGAGCTCGTCCGCCACAGCTCGGTGCGAGCGTTGCCCGGATGGGCGGCGAGCGCGATCGTGCCGGCGCCGGCGGCCTCGAGGCGAGCCTGCAGCTCGTAGGTGAAGAGGAGGTTCGCCAGCTTGGACTGGCCGTAGGCGTCCCCCGGCTCGTAGCGGCGCTCGGATTGGAGGTCGTCGAAGTGCATGACGCCGCGTCGGTGGGCGATGCTGCTCACCGTCACGATCCGCGAGCCGGCGGTCGCAAGCAGCCGCTCCAGGAGCAGCCCGGTGAGCGCGAAGTGGCCGAGGTGGTTAGTGGCCAGCGTGAGCTCGAAGCCGTCCTCGGTGCGCTGGTAGGGGACGTCCATCACGCCCGCGTTGTTGATCAGCAGGTCGAGGCGCGGGTAGTCGGAGCGGAGCTCGTCGGCAGCCTCGCGGACCGACGCGAGAGAGGCGAGGTCGAGACGCACGACGTGGAGGTCCGCTCGCCCGACCTCATTGCGGATCCGGTCGGCCGCTCGCTCGGCCTTGACAACGTCACGGCAGGCGAGGACAACCATGGCTCCTCGCTCGGCCAGCACCCTGGCGGTCGCCAGTCCCAGTCCGGCATTAGCACCGGTCACGACGGCGATCCGCCCGGACTGGTCAGGCATATCGGCCGCCGTCCATCGACTGATCTGAGAGTAATTCAGAATCTGAATATAGCTAAGATCACGCGTTGGCTCAAGACCTGGTCTGATGCTTTACTCCCAGTAACGGCGCCGACCCAAGGAGCGGAGATGCGCGCAGCGTTCATGTCCATCGAGAAGGGCTTTGCGACCTATTCGGAGGGTATGACGCTTGCTTCGCAGAACGCTGAACTTGGGGATCGTGGCGCATGTAGACGCCGGTAAGACAACTCTCACCGAGCGGCTGCTCTACGCGGCCGGTGTCATCGACGAGCTCGGCAGCGTCGATGACGGCACGACCCAGACCGACTTCCTGGCGCTGGAACGGCAGCGCGGCATCACGATCAAGTCCGCCGTCGTGTCGTTCGCGATCGACGACGTCACGGTCAACCTGATCGACACGCCCGGCCACCCGGACTTCATCGCCGAGGTGGAGCGGGTGTTGAGCGTGCTCGACGGCGCCGTGCTGGTCGATCTCCGCGGTCGAAGGCGTGCAGCCGCAGACCCGCCTGTTGATGCGCGCGCTCCAGCGGCTGCGCATTCCGACGCTCATGTTCGTGAACAAGATCGACCGTCGCGGCGCCGACAGCGAGCGGGTGCTGAACGGCATCTCGGACCGGCTGACGCCGGCGGCGATCGCGCTGGGGTCGGTCACCCGCGAGGGGACGCGCGCCGCCGTCGCCACAGCCCACGCGGAGGACGACAGCGACTTCAGGGCCGCGGCTGACCGACGTGCTCGCCGAGCACGACGACGCGTTGCTTGCTGCCTACGTCGAGGACGAGACAAGCGTCTCGTCGCGGCAGACTGCGCAACGAGCTCGCCGCGCAGACGAAGCGGGCGCTCGTGCATCCGGTCTTCTTCGGCTCGGCGATCACCGGCGCGGGCGTCGATGCACTGGCGGCAGGCATCGCCGAGCTGCTGCCGGCCGCCGCGGGCGACGCCGACGGCCCCGTCTCGGCGACCGTCTTCAAGATCGAACGCGGTGCGGCCGGCGAGAAGGTCGCGTACGTCCGCCTGTTCTCGGGGACGATCCACGTGCGCGACCGGCTGCGCTTCCGCCGCGATGGCCTCGAAGAGGACGAGGAAGCGAAGGTGACGGCGATCAGCGTCTTCGACGGCGGGTCGGCTGTCCAGAGCGCCGTCGGTCTCCGCAGGCGAGATCGGGAAGCTCTGGGGTCTCGACGAGATCCAGATCGGCGACACGATCGGCGAGCCCGACGCCGACGGCACGGGCGCGGCTCGTTCGCTCCGCCGACGCTCGAGTCGGTCGTCGTCCCGCGTCGTCCGCGACGACAAGGGCGCGCTCTGCGTCGCGCTGGAGCAGCTCGCCGAGCAGGACCCGCTGATCAACGTGCGGCGCGACGACAGCCGGCACGAGATCTCCGTCTCGCTCTACGGCGAGGTGCAGAAGGAGGTCATCCAGGCGACGCTGGCGGACGACTTCGGCATCGACGTCGAGTTCCGCGAGACGACGCCGATCTACATCGAGCGCCCGATCGGCACCGGCGAGGCCGTCGAGATCCTCCACGCGGAATCGAATCCGTTTCTCGCCACGATCGGGCTGCGCATCGATCCTGGGCCGAGCGGCTCGGGGATCGAGTTCCGACTGGAGGTCGACCATCGCACGAGTCCCGCTGTACGTCTACAAGAAGCGCGAAACGTTCGCGGAGTACATGGGCCAGTACGTCCGCCGAGACGCTGCAGGAGGGCCTCTTCGGCTGGCAGGTCACCGACTGCATCGTGACGATGACCGAATCCAACTACAGCTCTCCCGACGGCCCTCCATCGACGCGGGGGCCGCTCAGCACGGCCGCCGACTTCCGAAAGCTCACGCCGCTCGTCGTCATGCAGGCGCTCGAGCGGGCCGGGACGGTGGTCTGCGAGCCGATCGTCCGAGTCAGCCTCGAGATCCCGACGGACACGATCGGGGCGGTCATGCCGGCATTGGCGCGGCTCGGCGCCGCCCTCGAGACGC
Organism: uncultured Actinomycetes bacterium; assembly: GCA_963752845.1. Taxonomy (GTDB): domain Bacteria; phylum Actinomycetota; class Thermoleophilia; order Gaiellales; family Gaiellaceae; genus JACDAN01. The sequence goes on from CAVVZV010000001.1 coordinate 244,456, forward strand.
CGTCGCTGCAGGGGAAGCTCGCGACGATCGAGACGGTCCTGCCCGCGGCGCGGGCGCATGACCTCCAGCGGCAGCTGGCGGGGCTGACGGGCGGCGAGGGCGTGCTCGAGTCCAGCTTCGCCGGCTACCAGCCGGTGAGCGGCGACCAGCCGACCCGGCGGCGGACGACGCCGAACCCGCTCAACCTCGGCGAGTACATGCTGCACCTCGCCGACGCACCGGGTGAGCCTGCGACGATGCGAACATGGCGCACGTGATCGCAGGCGGCGATGAGGACGCTGATCGCGGCCCTTCTGGCGATCGTGATCCTCGCGCCCCTTGCAGGCTGGGCGGTGCGAGGCATCCGCCGCGCCACCGGCGCGCCGGCCGAGGGCCCACGTTCGACGTTGCAGCTCTTCGCCGAAGGGTTGATCGTCCTCGGCGCGTTCATCCTCGCCGTGTTCGTGATCTTTGCGATCACGGCCGTCGGAGACGACTGAACCGCCTAGCTTTCGGGCTCCGCCTCGATCACGACCGAGGGTGCGGAGCGCTTCGCAGGGCCGTGGCACACGGCCTCGACGTTGTTCCCGTCCGGGTCGAGAACGTAGGCGCTGTAGTAGCCCGGGTGGTACGGCCGCTCGCCCGGCGCGCCGTTGTCCTGCCCGCCTGCGGCCAGCCCCGCTTCGTGAAAGCGTTGTACGGTCTCGCGGTCGTGGGCCTGAAACGCGATGTGCAGCCCTGCGGTCGGCGTCTTGTCGGCGCTCACGTACAGCTCGTCGGCGTTGAACGCATCCTGGCTCTCCCACGTCAGCTCTCGCCCGACCGCTGCGAGCACGGCGCGGTAGAAGCGCTTGCTCACCTCGAGATCCGCGACGCGCACGTGCACGTGATCGAAGAGCCGGCCTTGATGGAACTCCACTAGATCGACCTCACTTCGTCGATTATCGCGTTGTCGCGCAGGATCGTGAGAGCGCGCGCACCGTCGCGTAGCCGCGCCACTCCAGTGCCGCGGCCGGTGAGAAGCTCTGGAAGTCGACCGACCAGCCGCCGTCCTCTTCCTGCTCGCCGGCGAGCCGCTCGAGATCGGTTGCGACCACCGCCTCGTCGAGGATCGTCCGTGCGGGTCGACCGGGCTCGGGAGCGAGGTCGAGCGGCCACAGGGTCTCGTCGGGGAGACCGCCCGTCACGGGCAAGCGGCCGTCGTCGGGACGTACTCGCCGAGGCGCGCCAGGAGCCCGGGCGCGGCGCCGTCACGGTCATGGACGGCGTCGAGCAGCCGCACGGCGAAGGCGAGCTCGTACGCCGCTGGAGCGGTCTCGAGTGCGTCGATCGCGGCGAGGCAGCGGCTCGTGGCACGGGCGAGCCAGGGATGGGCGGCGACCGCCGGGTCGTGTGCGGCGACGCGATTGGCGTTCGCGGCGACGATTGCGGTGATCTGGAGCGAGAACGCCTGCGGGTCGGCCTGCGCCCAGAACGTGCGCAGCCGCTCGGCGTCCTCGACCGGGAGCGCGAACGGCAGTCCGCCGTCGGGGAGCGCGACGGCGTCGAGCCAGTCGCACAGCTCCGCAGCCTCCGGTGCCGTGACGGGGGCGATCTCGGCGAAGACCTCGAAGGCGTGCAGCGCCGCCGCAGGCTGGCTCTCCGGCGCGCGGAGGTCGGGCTCGAGGCCGTGGCCGTAGCCGCCGTCGGGGTTGCGGTACGCGCGTCAAGGGCGGCGAGGACGGGCTCGGCGTCCGCGCCGTCGAGGAGCAGCTCGAAGCGCCGCCGATCGAGGACACGGGCGTGGCCGGCCATGAAGCTGCGCGCGGCAGCTAGGCGATTACTCACGCCGTCTTCTCCCAGACGGAGACGTGCTTGGTGCTGTCGCTCGTGAACGGCTCGCGCTTCCAGCCGCTCCAGCGCTCGCGCAGCGTCATCCCGGCGAGCCGCGCCATCAGGTCGAGCTCCGACGGCCACACGTAGCGGAACGGCACCGAGGGACGCTCGAGCTTGCCGTCGACGACTCGAGTAGTGATGGGAGATCAGGCCCTGCGACGCGACGTCGTACTCGTCGAACCCGAGGTGCGTCGGGCTCACGTCGAAGGGACGGAACGTCTCGCCGGGCGGGAGCCGCTGGAGCTCCGGAACGCCCACCTCGATCACGAAGCACCCGCCCGGCTCGAGGTGCGCGGCGACGTTCTGGAAGCACGCGACCTGCTCGTCCTGCGTCGTCAGGTTCATGATCGTGTTGAAGACGAGGTAGGCGACCGAGAACGTCCCCTCGACCGTGGTCGTGGCGAAGTCGCCGATCGTCACGCCGATGTCCTCGGCGCCCGGCTTCGCGCGCAGTCTCGCGACCATCGCCTCCGAGAGGTCGATCCCGTGCACGCGGACTCCGCGCTGCGCGAGCGGCAGCGCGATCCGGCCGGTGCCGATCCCGAGCTCGAGCGCGGCGCCGCTCCCGGCGAGCTCGGCGAGGAAATCGACGGCCGGATCGACGACGGCAGGATCGAACATGTCCGGCTCCGACTCGTCGTACCGCGCGGCGACGCGCTCGCCGAAGTAGCCGTCGTCGTGTTTCACGCTCGGGCCGCTACCGCTTGGCGGGCAGCGAACGGGCGAACGAGGCGCCGCGCTCGACCCAGGTCGCGAGCTCCTTCTTCGTCCGCACGTGATCTGCGTCCACCCGGAGCCAGCCGCGCATCTCCCGGCCTCGCATCTCCATGAGATAGGCAGGCGTTGACTCGACGAGCGCGTCCGACTCGTCCGGATCGACGCGGACGAGGAGGCCGCCCTGACCGCTCGCGGCCACGGCCATGTTGCCGCCGATGAGGAACGCGAGACCGCCGAACATCTTCTGCTCCGTGAGCCCGGGCTCGCCGGCGAGCAGGTCGCGAATGCGGTCGGCCAGTTCCTCGTCGTAGGCCATCGCGCGGTGATCGTACTCGCGAGCTGTAGCGCCGAACAGGAACGACGGCGAGGACCCATAAGCTGCGCGTATTGACTCGATCGTTCTTCGGGGTGGTGTCGAGCTCGAGAATCCACTCGAGCTGGCGCTCGAGTTCCTCGAGGCGTATTCCAGCTACGAGGCCGACGATTCCTCGGGCCCGGCGTCATTCGATGAGAGCGATCTGAGGCTGGCGAACCGCGGCGGTGCCCGCATCTCGGCGGCCGAGATCGCCGCGATTCTCGAACGCCGCGGCGAGATCGAACGCGCCTTGCGCAACGTTCCCCCTGATGCCTCGCTGGCGGACCCGAAGAGCTCGATCCCGTGGATCCCGCTGACGCGGCTCTTCGACGCGTTCGCAGACATCCGCGGAATCGGCTTCTCGAAGATGACGAAAGCGCTGCACAAGAAACGGCCGGCCCTGATCCCGATGCTCGACAGCGTCGTCCAGGCGTACCTGACTCGGGACGATCCCGGGACGCCCTCGTCGGCGTCGTTTGGGGAACGCGCCACCGCGCTCGTCCGCAGCTACAAACGAGACCTGGATCGAAACCGCTCAGCCCTGCACGAGATCCAGCGAGAGCTCGCTCGCCGCACGTACCAGCTCACGGAGGTGCGTATCCTCGACCTCCTGATCTGGTCCCTCTCGGCCCGGTGACCGGCCCTTCGTCGGTGTCGAAAGGCCCGTCTCGTACGCACCCGAACATCGCCGCGATGCTCGAGGAAGTCACCCACGATGCCGACACCACGTTGGGCTGGTGCGACGACCAGTGAGTCGAGTTCGAGTTCGCTCTCGACCTACTGCTCGACGGCCTCGAGAGGCTTCGGGACGCGGCCTGACGCCGATCGGCTCGATAACGCGGCACTTCACTTCATCCATTGAAGCTACTATTAGTCGCGTAGCTTCGAGAGAAGGGTGAGAAGCTTGAGCACGCTGCTGCTTGTCCCGCTTGACGACATCGTCGTCTTCCCGAACATGAACGTCACGATCCCGGCCGAGGTCGGCGATGAGGAGCGGGTCCTGCTCGTGCCGCGCCACGAAGGCGAGTACGCGAAGGTCGGCACCGTCGCCGAGGTCGCCGAACGTGTTCGCCTGCCCGGCGGCGGTTCGGCCGTCACTCTCGTGGGTTTGCATCGCGGAACCGCGGGAAGCGCCCACAGCGACGCGCAGGGCCGGCTCCGCGTCGAGGTGGAGGAACATCCCGACGTCGAGCCGCCGGGCGTGAAGACCCGCGACCTCGAGCGCGAGTACCGCGCCGTGGTCGAGGAGATCCTGGAGCTGCGCGGCGACGACGGGCGGATCTCGTCGTTCGTGCGCTCGATTCGCGAGGTCGGCGCGCTCGCCGACACCGCGGGGTACGCGCCGGAGGCCAGCTTCGAGCAGCGGATCGAGCTGCTCGAGGCCGTGGACGTGGTCGAGCGGCTCGAGCTGGCGCTGCGGCTTCAGCGCGAGCGCCTGGCCGAGCTGCAGATCCGTCAGCGGATCCGTGACGACGTGGAGGAGGGCGCTCAGCGCCAGCAGCGTGAGTACATCCTGCGCCGTCAGCTGGAGTCGATCCGCAAGGAGCTGGGCGAGGACGACGCCTCGGTCTCGGAGGACTACCGCCGCAAGATCGCCGAGGCGGACCTGCCCGACGAGGTCCGTGAGCAGGCCGAGCGCGAGGTCGGCCGGTTGGAGCGAATGGGCGACCAGAGCGGAGAGGCCTCGATGATCCGCACCTACCTGGACTGGCTGCTCGCCGTTCCCTGGGGGAAGCGCTCAGAGGAGCGGCTGGACCCGGTTCACGCGCGCGAGGTCCTCGACACCGACCACGCCGGCCTCGAGGACGTCAAGGAGCGAATCGTCGAGTACCTCGCCGTGCGCAAGCTGCGGCAGGAGCGCGGCATCGCCGAGGACAAGCGCTCCGGCGCGATCCTGACGCTGATCGGGCCACCCGGGACCGGCAAGACGTCGGTCGGCGAGTCGATCGCCCGCGCGCTCAACCGCGAGTTCGTGCGCATGTCGCTCGGCGGCGTGCGGGACGAGGCCGAGATCCGCGGCCACCGTCGCACCTACATCGGCGCGCTGCCGGGCCGGCTCGTGCGCGCCCTGCGGGACGCCGGGACGATGAACCCGGTGATCCTGCTCGACGAGGTCGACAAGGTCGGCGCCGACTGGCGCGGCGATCCGTCGGCGGCGCTGCTCGAGGTGCTCGACCCGGCGCAGAACCACTCGTTCCGCGACCACTACCTCGACGTCGAGCTCGATCTCTCGGAGGTCGTCTTCATCGCCACGGCGAACATGGCGGAGACGATCCCCGGCCCGCTGCTCGACCGCATGGAGGTCATCCGCTTCGACGGTTACACGGTCGACGAGAAGGTCGCGATCGCCCGCGGCTATCTGTGGCCGCGCCAGCGCGATCGCGCAGGCTTGCGCGAGGACGAGGTCTCGATCGACGACATCACGCTCGAGCTGATCGTCAGCCAGTACACGCGCGAGGCCGGCGTTCGCCAGCTCGAGCGCGAGCTCGGCAAGCTGCTGCGGAAGACTGCTACGACCGTGGCGTCCGGCACCGCCGAGCCGCCGATCTCGATCGACGAGCCGGCGGTCCGCGATGCGCTCGGGCGACAGCGCTTCTTCCAGGAGTCGGCCGAGCGAACGGCGGTGCCCGGAGTGGCCACCGGCCTGGCGGTCACGGGGACGGGCGGCGACGTCCTGTTCGTCGAGGCGACGAAGATGCCGGGCAAGGACGGGCTCGTCTTGACCGGCCAGCTCGGCGACGTCATGAAGGAGTCGGCGCGGATCGCGCTCTCCTACGTGCGCTCGCACGCGGAGGAGCTCGGCCTCGACGAGCACGACTTCGAAGACGCCAGCTTCCACGTGCACGTCCCCGCGGGTGCGATCCCGAAGGACGGCCCGAGCGCCGGGATCACGATGACGACCGCGCTCGCCTCGCTGCTCACGGGACGGCCGGTGAAGCACACCGTCGGCATGACCGGCGAGGTCACGCTGCAGGGTCGCGTGCTCCCGATCGGCGGGCTGAAGCAGAAGGCGCTCGCCGCCCATGCCGCCGGCCTGACCGACGTGATCATCCCCGAGCGGAACCGGGCCGACCTCGACGACGTTCCCGAGGACGTCCGCAACGAGATGAGCTTCCATCCGGTGATGAGCCTGGACGAGGTGCTCGAGCTCTCGCTCGAGCCGCGCCCGGCGCATGCGCTGTCGTAGCTGCCCGCCTCTCCCTGACGAGGTCCGCCGCGCGGCGGACCTCCTCGAGCGGCGCTGGACGGTCTCGATCCTTTACGTCTCGCACGAGGGCGCCGTCCGCTTCAACGAGTTCTTACATGCGCTCGGCAAGATCCCGCCCGCAACGCTGGCCCAGCGGCTGACCGACCTCGAGGAGGCCGGCGTGCTCGAGCGGACGGTGATGGATGACCGTCCGCCACGCGTCGAGTACCGCCTGACGGAGCGCGGCCGCCAGCTGCGGTCACTCGTCGACGCACTCTCACGCTTCGCCACGAAACATAGGACGGGCCAGTCGGGCGTCGAACTCGCCGTCGTGGGCAGCCGGTGGGAGACTGGCCGGACCGAGGCGTTCAGCGACGGCGTGTTCGCGATCGCGATCACGCTGCTCGTTCTGGAGATCGGCATTCCGGCGAGCGAGTTCGACGACCTGTGGAGTGCGATCTTCCACGAGTGGCCGGCGTATCTCGGCTACGCGACGAGCTTCCTCACGATCGGAGGGCTCTGGCTCGCCCACCACGGGATCTTCCGACGCTTGCGCTACGCGAACAACGCCGTCATGCGGATCAACCTGCTGCTGCTGATGGTGGTTGCGTTCTTGCCCTTCCCGACCAGGCTCGTCGCCGAGGCGATCCGGGACCGGAGCGCCGAGCGCGCCGCAGCGATCTTCTACGGCCGTGCTTGCTCGCGATCGCGGTGCTATTCAGCGCTCTCTGGGCGGCCGTCGCTCGCGACCGCCGGCTTCTCAAACCCGAGGTGACAGACGAAGAGGTCAACGCGATCCTGATCGCGATCGTCACCGAGCATCGGCTTCTACGCGGGCGCGATCGCACTCGCGATCGTGGCCCCCGGGCTGCCGCATTCGGCTATCTGCTGATCGCCGTCCTGTCGGTTCTGAGAGTGCGGGGCGACGAGGTGGCGCCCGAGCCCGCCTGATGTCTCGCTACGCGGGCACGGCGGTGACAACGATGTTGTCCCGGTAGCGCCCGGTGCCGTCTCGAACGGGCCGCCGCAAGTCACTAGCACGAGCCGCGGCCGCCCCGCGGTCGAATAGACGCTCGTCGGCAGTCTCGACTTGAGGTGCGAGCGACGGAGACGACGCGGTAGGTGAACGTGCGGCCGTTCCGCGTCGTCACCTGCACGCGGTCGCCGGCATTCGCCTCACGGAGGCGGAAGAACGCGCCCGGCCCGCGCGCGCGCTGTCCACGTGGCCGGCGATCAGGATCGCGCCCGCCGCGGTCGCGCCGGGCGCCGTGCCGTCGTGCCACCAGCCGACGCGGCCGATGTCCGGCGGCACGCCGAGCGCGCCATTTGTCGGTGTCGATGCCGGACCGGCCACCGGCGCGTCGATGCCAGGCGCCGCACGCGCACCCGCGTCGGCGGCCGACCCGGGTGCAGGCGGCCTCCGCGACGCTTGCGGGACGACGTCTCCGCGCCCCGTGAGGATCAGCGGGCGCCCGAGCGACGTCTCCGCCTCGAGCGCGCACTCGGCCCGGTCCCGGTCACGACGCTCGGCGCCGACGATCCGCTCGCGGTAGTGTAGAAGCCGGCTCTGCGGACTCGCACCTGCGGCGAGGCACTCGCCGTCGCCCTGGGCCTCCACGCTGCCCTCCAGTACGGCTCGCCGTCGCAGCTGATCGCGCGCGCGACGCGAACGGGCCGAACAGCTGCGACCTCGATCGGCGCCGGGTGCGCCGAGGCCGGTGCACCCTGATCCGGTCGAAGATCCGTCGCCCGGGCGCACGACCACGTCTGCGACACGACGTCGTCACCTCCGGCGCTGCCCGCGACAGCGTCGTCTCGGCCGCCTCGCCGCAGCGCGGTCGTGCACCGCGTCGTGGGCCTCGGTCGCCGCGATCGACTCGCGGTAGGTGTAGTAGCCGGCCCGGCGAGCGTGACGCGGCGCGGTCGTGTAGGTGCCGTCGCCGTTCGCGGCGAACGTGCCGGTCCAGAACGGGGTGCCCTCGCAGCGGATCGCCTCGCGGGTCGGGAACGGGCCCCACAGCTCGACGTTGACCGTCGCCGCCAGCGTGCCGAGCCCGGTCACGACGGCGGGGTCGGTGATCTGCTGCGCCCGGGCGCGGTCTGCTGCGCGCTGACCTGCGTCGTGATCGCGGGCGTGCCGCTCACGACCGTCGTCTCGGCGACCTCCGCGCAGGCGGTCTCGACCGCCCGCACGAAGTCCGGCTCTCGGCGATGGACTCGCGGTAGGTGTAGTAGCCCGGCACCGTCAGCGTTACCGGCGCGGTCACGTACTCGCCGTCGCCGTCGGCCTCGACGGTGCCCGTCCAGACGGGCGCGCCGGTGCAGTGATCGCCGTCCGCGCCGCGAACGGGCCGTAGAGCGCGGCCTGGACGTCGACCGTCTGTCGACGCAGCCCGCTGACCATGACCGGTCGGTCACGGCCGTGCCCGGGCGCACCCGGGTCGCGCTGACCTTGGTCTCGACGTTCGGCTGGCGCTGCACGACGAACGTCTCGGCGGGCACGCCGCATGGCGTGGTGACGGGCGCGAGGCCCGCGTCGCCCGCGATGACGAGCTGGTACGTGTAGTAGCCGGGCTTCGTGAGCCGGGCGACCGGCGTGCCGATCGTCCCCGACTTCGTGGCCGTGAAGGTGCCCGTGACGGCCGGCGCCCGTCGCAGCGGATCGACTCGCGCGTGCGGAAGGGCCCGTGGATGCTGCACGGTGACATTGCCGCGCGGGTCGAGTCGGCGCCGCTGATCGTGACGCGATCCTGGACCGGCTCGCCGACGAGGAGGAGGTTCGGCGTCGCCTGGCTTGAGACGACGATCCTGGGCTTGCGCGACCGTCGCCTCGTCCTTCCGCCTTGACGGTCTGCGACCCCGGCACGACGAGGCGCTGCCCGTTGCGCGCGGCCGGACGGGTCGTCGGGGCGAACACCTTCGGCAGGGTCAGCGCCAGACACCTCGGTCGCGGCAGACAGGCGGACTCGCCCGCGGAAGACGGCGTGAAAGTGACGCGCGCCGATCCTTCGGCGTTCGTCCGCACGATCCTTGGGACGGCGCCCGCACCGCGGGCGGTCAGGGTCAGCTTGACATTGGGGACGACGTTCCCGGCGGCGGACAGGACGCGGGCCGTGGCGCTCGCTTTTCTGCCGACGGTGAGCCCG
>CAVVZV010000002.1:0-131652 GCA_963752845.1 uncultured Actinomycetes bacterium
GGCGGGATGGACGACCGGGCTCCGGCGTGGGGGATCGAGCCCGTTCCCGAGCGGCTGCGGACGCTCGGGCTCTGGGACCTGACCGTCCTCTGGGGGAACCTCGGCGTCTCGCTGCTCGTGCTCGTGATCGGCGCGCTGCTCGTTCCTGCCCTGACTCTGCGAGATGCGCTCCTGGCGATCCTCGTCGGCGGGGTGATCGGGAACGCGATGGTCGGAACCGCCGGGATGATCGGGGCCGATGCCCGCGTCCCCTCGATGGTCCTCCTTCGCGCCCCGCTCGGGCGGCGCGGGTCGTACATCCCGACCGCGCTGAACGCGCTTCAGTGTCTCGGCTGGGCGACGTTCGAGCTGATCATCATCGCCGCCGCCGCCGCCGCTCTCTCGGACGAGCTCTTCGGCTTCGAGGCCAAGGCGGCGTGGACGATCGGCTTCGGCGCTCTCGCAGCCGCCTTCGCCCTGCTCGGGCCGGTCGGGTTCATTCGCCGGATCCTCCGCCGCTTCGGCGTGTGGATCGTGCTCGCCTCGCTCGTCTACCTGACCTGGTGGGCGCTGTCGGAAGCCGACCTCCGCGCCCTCTGGAACGCACCCGCCGAAGGCGGCTCGACGTTCTGGCTCGCCGTCGACCTCGTGATCGCAATCACTGTCTCGTGGGTGCCGCTCGTCTCCGATTACACCCGCTTCGCCACGGATCGCGCGCCGGCGTTTTGGGGTTCCGGCGTGGGGTACTTCATCGGCGGAACCTGGATGCTCGGGCTCGGCGTCTTCATCGTGCTCAGTCGCGGCGTCAGCGACCCGGTCGAGATCCCGCCGGCCGTGGCGGCCGCCGGCTTCGCCGCGGCGCTGGCCCTACTCGCCGTCACGATCGACGAGACGGACGAGGCGTTCGCCAACGTCTACTCGGCCGCAGTCTCGTTGCAGAACGTCTTCCCGGCGATCGAGCAGCGTGTGCTGATAGCGGCCGTGGCGCTGGCGGCCACGATCGGAGCGCTTCTGGTCGAGCTGCGCAACTACGAATCGTTCCTGCTGCTGCTCGGCTCGTTCTTCGTGCCGCTCTTCGGCGTCCTGCTTGCCGACTGGCTGCTCTCGGGCGCGAGGTACTCGAGCGCGCAGATCTTCAACGCGCCGGCCTGGCGGCTCGAGCTGCTCGCCGCCTGGCTGGTCGGCTTTCTCCTCTATCACTGGCTCCACGAGCCGCCTCTCGGCCCCTCCTGGTGGGTCGACGTCGTCGAGGAAACCGGCCAGCCGAACCTCGGCATCGGCGCCTCGCTTCCGAGCTTCGCGGCTTCCTTCGTCCTCGCTCTCGGCCTCGGCTCGCTCGGCTCTCGCTTGCCGCAACCTGCTTCGAAGTGGTAAGGAGACGACGTTAGGTCGTGGCCGAGGTCGAGTTCTCAGACGTAGCGAAGGTTTTCCCCGACGGAACGAGGGCAGTTTCCGACCTGACCCTGCGAGCGCAGGACGGTGAATTCATGGTGCTCGTCGGTCCTTCGGGGTGCGGCAAGACGACCGCGCTGCGGATGGTCGCCGGTCTGGAGGAGATCTCGGAGGGGGAGATCAAGATCGGCGACCGGGTGGTCAACGAGGTGGCGTCGCGCGATCGGGACATCGCCATGGTCTTTCAGAGCTACGCGCTCTATCCACACCTGACCGTCTACGACAACATCGCCTTCAGCCTGAGGCTGCGCAAGGAGAAGAAGGACGAGATCGACCGCCGCGTCCGGGAGGCGGCGCGGATCCTCGACCTCGAGCCGTTGCTCGACAAGAAGCCTCGCGCCCTCTCCGGCGGCCAGCGGCAGCGGGTGGCGATGGGGCGCGCGATCGTGCGCCAGCCGGCGGCGTTCCTCATGGACGAGCCGCTCTCGAACCTCGACGCGAAGCTTCGCGTGCAGATGCGCGCCGAGATCAGCCGCCTGCAGCGCAGCCTCGGGGTGACCACGATCTACGTCACGCACGACCAGGTCGAGGCGATGACGATGGGCGACCGGGTCGCGGTCATGCGGCGCGGCGAGTTGCAGCAGGTCGCCCCGCCGCAGGAGCTCTACGACCAACCGCTCAATCTGTTCGTCGGGGGCTTCATCGGCTCGCCGGCGATGAACCTCCTCGAGGCGACCCTCGAGCGCGTCGACGGCGGGCTTGCGGCGGTGCTCGGTGACCAGCGGGTCCGCCTGGACGACGAGCTCGTCGACACGCGGCCGGGACTGAAGGCGTACGAGGGCCGCACGATCGTCGTGGGCATCAGGCCCGAGCAGCTGGAAGATGCTGCAATCGCGCGCGAGAGCCCGGAGGACCGCCGCCTAAGAGGCGAGGTCGAGTTGCGTGAGGCGCTTGGATCCGAGTTGATGGTGCATTTCGTGATCAACGCGCCGGCGGCGATCACCGAGGAGGTCAAAGAGCTGGCTGCGGATGCCGGCGCCACCGCCGAAGAGCTCGCGGTCGGAGACGAGCGCCACTCGGTCATGGTCGGGCGTTTTAGCCCGGATTCCAAGGTGCAACCGGGAGAGAGCGCTGAGGTCGCGGTCGACACGCGCGCAGTCCACTTCTTCGACACCCAGACAGGAATGGCCATCTACGACGAACCCCAGTCGAAAGGAGCCACTACATGAGACGCACGAGGTTGCTGCCGATCGTCGCTCTCGCCGCCTTTGCCCTCGCCCTGGGCGCCTGCGGTGGGGACGACGACGGCGGGACTGCGGAAGGCGACGGGACAGTCACGATCATGTCGCTCTGGGGCGGGAGCGAGCAAGAAGCCTTCCAGAAGGTGCTCGATCAGTTCACCCAGGACACGGGCATCGAGACGAACTACGAGTCGGTGCGGGACTTCCTGCCGGTGATCCGAACGCGGCTCGCGTCCGGCAACCCGCCCGAAGTCGGGATCATCCCGCGACCCGGCGTGGTCGCCGAGCTCGCCCGGGATGACTCGCTGATCTCGGTCGAGGACCTGGGCCTCGATCCGGACACGATCAACGAGAACTACAGCGACACCTGGACGAGCCTGGCCACGGTCGACGACACGCTTTACGGCGTCGTCGCGAAAGCGAACTCGAAGAGCGTCGTCTGGTACAAGCCGAACTCCTTCCAGGAGAACAGCTTCGAAATCCCGACAACCTGGGATCAGCTCCTCGACATCACCGAGCAGTACAACACCAAGGGCAAGAAGCCGTGGGCGGTCGGCGCGCAGGGCCGCGACAACTCGTGGACCCTCACCGACTGGTTCGAGAACATCTATGCCCGCACGGCGGGGAGCGACAACTACACGAAGCTCTTCAACGGCGACCTTCCGTTCAACGACCAGACGGTCAAGGACGCGCTGACCGAGATGACCAAGATCATCAACGACAAGTACGTTGCGGGCGGCATCGACACCGCGCTCGGCATCGGCTTCGTCGACGGGATCGGCCGCGTGTTCAGCAAGAACCCAGTCGCCGAGATGTACATGGAGGGCGGCTTCGTGGGCGGGATTGCACTCGGAGACGTCAACCCCGACCTCGCGATCGGAACAGACATCGACTTCTTCGAGTGGCCGACGATCGACGAGGCCCAGGGCAATCCGCTGGTCGGTGGCGGTGACATCGCGTCAGCGTTCGTCAACGACGAGGATGTCGCCAAGCTGATCGAGTACCTGTCCACGCCCGAGGCGGGCACGATCTGGGTCTCGACCGGCGCGATCGCCTCGCCGAACGAGGGCGTCGACTCGGCGGACTACCCGAACGAGCTCGTCGCCAAGGAGGCCGAGCAGCTGAAGAGCGCCGAGTCGTTCCTCTTCGACGGCTCTGACCTCTTGCCCGGCACGCTCGGCCAGGACTTCGGGACACTCCTCCAGAACATCATCAAGAACCCGAACCAGGCCGACTCACTCCTCGACGACTACCAAGCGGAGGCCGAGACCGCCTTCGCGTCCGGCTAGCAGAACATGAGCAGCACCGCCGTCCCCGGACCCGTCGGAAGACCCCGGGGACGGCGGCTGCAGTCGATCTTCAAGCGCCAGAGCGTGCAGGCGCTGCTGTTCATCGGCCCGGCGCTGCTGATCCTTGGTGTCCTGATCGTGTACCCGATGATCCGCACGGTCATCTACAGCTTCGGCAACCTGAACACTCGCCTCGAGGTCACCCGTTGGATCGGCTTCGACAACTACACGCGCCTGTTCACGAAGGACAAGAGCTTCCTCAATCTCGAGGATTTCCCGCCCAGCGGTGCGCTCGCGAACAACGTCAAGTGGTTGATCCTCTATACGTCGCTATCCCTGCTGCTCGGGCTGCTGATCGCCGTCCTCGCCGCCCGCGTCCGGTACGAGTCGCTCATGAAGTCGATCGTCTTCGTCCCGATGGCGATCGCCGCCACTGCGGTCGCGATCATCTGGAAGTTCGTCTATGAGCCCGACCCGAATCTCGGGTCGCTGAACGCCGTCATCACCACCTTTGGAGCCGACCCGATCGCTTGGTACGGCCGGGCCGACACCGTCAACTACGCCCTGATCTTCGCCTACGTCTGGGCGTCGACCGGCTTCGCGATGGTCGTCATCTCGGCGGCGCTGAAGGGCATCTCGGAGGAGGTGATCGAGGCCGCGCGGACGGACGGCGCCAGCGAGTGGGGCATCTTCTGGCGCATCCAGCTGCCGCTCCTGTCTCTCCCCCTCGCCGTCGTCACCGTCTGGCTCCTCGTCAACGTGATCAAGGTCTTCGACCTCATCTACGTGATGACCGGCGGCGGGCCCGGCGGATCGAGCGAGGTGATCGCCGTCACGATGGTTGACGAGTTCGGCAACGGCGAGGGCGGCTACGCGGCTGCGATCGCCGTCGTGATGATGCTGCTGATCATCCCGATCATTGCCTTCAACATCCGCCGGTTCCGAAGCGAGCGGGTGAGCGGGTAATGGCAACAGCGGCCGAGGTAACCGTCCGTCCGCGGGCCACGCCGAGCGCGCGCGTCCTCGGCTTCATCTCACGAGCTCCGGTTCACGTCGCACTGCTCCTGATCGCCGTCATCTGGCTCGTGCCGACCATCGGCCTGGCTGTTACGTCGTTCCGTCCGCGGTCCGAGATCCAGGCGTCCAGCTGGTGGAGCTCCCTCACCGAGTGGAACTTCACCCTCCACAACTACGACGAGGTCCTGAGCCGCGGGAACATGGACTCGGCGTTCGTCAGCAGCCTGATGATCACGATCCCGTCGACGCTCCTCCCGCTGGCGATTGCAGCGTTGGCCGCCTACGCGTTCTCGTGGATCTCCTTCCCCTTCCGGGACACGATCTTCCTCTTGATCGTCGCGCTACTGGTCGTGCCGGTGCAGATGGCGTTCGTGCCGCTGCTGACACTCTTCCGCGACCTGGGGATCGCCAACTGGTACGGCGGTATCTGGCTCGCGCACACCGCGTTCGGGCTCCCGCTTGGGATCTTCCTGCTGCGGAACTTCTTCATCACGCTGCCGCGGGACTTGATCGAGGCGGCGAGAGTGGACGGCGCCTCGAACTTCAGGATCTTCCTTCGGGTCGTGCTGCCGCTGTCGGTGCCGGCACTGGCCGCGTACGGGATCTTCCAGTTCCTCTGGGTCTGGAACGACCTGCTGATGGCGTTCATCTTCATCCAGAACAGCGATCTGCTCCCGATGACGGTGCGGATCAACCAGCTGCAGACGACCTACGGCGTGGAGTGGCACCTGCTCAGCGCCGGCTCGTTCCTGCTGATGATCGTGCCGCTGATCGTCTTCTTCGCGCTGCAGCGCTACTTCGTTCAGGGACTGCTGGCCGGCTCAGTCAAGTAGCCCGCGAACCGCGCGCGCGTACCGCCCGGCCTCGCGAATCCCGAGCTCGCCCCTTGCGAGCTCGACCACGAAGGCATTGGTTCCCGGCAACTCACCGTGCTGCCACGCTGTCGCCGAGCCCGGCGGCCACGGCAGGCGGCGGAAGCGCATGCCTGCGAGCCGCGCGAACCGCCGGGCGACCTTCACGCTCGGGCCCGAGGCGCGAACGAGCGCCTGCGGCTGGTGGAACCAGATCGTCACGTCGGGCCGGAGGCGGCGGATCAGCTCCATCGCGACCCGGGTCTCCCGCTCGGACGCAGGAGCCGGCCCCGAAGTGGCCAGACGCCGCCACGTTCCCGGGAAGTTCCGGTTCAGGTCGACGCCGCGGGCGTTCGCGCGCCGCTTCGCGGCGTGGCCGTCGGGATTCAGGTCCTGCACGACCCAGAGCGACCCCTGTTTCGGCGGCCGGACGTGCAGCAGGCGCGTGGCGACGACGGTCCCTGCGGGCTCATTGCCGTGGACAGACCCGACGACGAGGATGCGCGGCCGGCCCGAGCCGAGCGTGAAGGCCCGGATCTCCTGCCCGCGCGTGCTCTCGCCAATCTGCTCTGAGCGAACGCCGTCGCCGGGAAGCCGCACGTGCATGTGATTGTCGTGATAGGCCGGTAGCACCTCGACAACCGCCGGCGGCCCTTTCAACCCCGTGGCCGGCCCGATGAACACCTTGGCGGCGCCGGCCGCGACGAAGCGGTCGACGAGGTCCTGCGCGAGGCGGCGGTCGATCTGCCGGGGAGCTCGCGGCGGGCGCTCCCGCCGGTCGCGCCTCGGGTAGTAGACGTCGACGTCGAGCCCGTTCTGATGCGACGCATGCCCGATCCCTCCGAAGCGGGAGCCGAAGTCCCCGCCGCGCGGTCGCGAGAGGTCGGCGACGCCGACGCGAGGCGCCTTTGGGTGGGCGGCCGCGTACTCGCGCATCACGCCGAGCAGCGTCCTGACCAGACGCTCGTTGCCGTGGCGCCTCCAACCCCGGTTCGGCGAGCGTTTGCGCACGGGATCCCAGGTGAAGAAGTGCTCGCCCTCGGGCTCGAGCTGGACGCTGCCCACGAGCTGCCCTGCCCAGGGAACTCCGAGCGAGCGCGAGCCGGCGGGCTCCGCGGCCGCCGCGCTCGAGATCAGCGCGGCGGCCGCCAGGACAGAGCACGATCAGTCGTGAGGTCACACCAAAACCTACGCACAACCGATCGCATAGAGTCCCGCCCGCTTTGGCGGCCGTTCACCTCGTTCCGCATACGCACTGGGACCGTGAGTGGTACCTCCCGTTCCAGCGCTTCCGGCTGAAGCTCGTCGGGCTCGTCGACCGGCTGCTCGACGTGATGGAAGCCGACGAGCGCTACCGGTTCACGCTCGACGGGCAGCTGGCGACGCTCGACGACTACCTCGAGGTGCGGCCCGAGGCCGAGCCGAGGATCAGGCGCCTCGTCGAGGAGGGCCGGCTCGCGATCGGCCCGTGGCAGGTGCTGATGGACGAGTTCCTCGTCTCGGGTGAGACGATCCTCCGCAACCTGGAGTACGGCCTGCGCCGCGGAGAGGAGCTCGGGGGCGCGATGAAGGTCGGCTATCTCCCGGATATGTTCGGCCACATCGCTCAGATGCCCCAGATCCTCAGGCGGGCAGGGATCGAGCAGGCGGTCGTCTGGAGGGGCGTACCGGCCACGATCGAGTCCCACGCCTTCGAGTGGGAGGCGCCGGACGGCTCGACGGTGCGCACCGAGTACCTGCCCCACGGCTACCAGAACGCGGCGACCCTGCTCGACGTCCCCGGCCGGCTCGGCCGTCGGCTCGCGGCGGTCCGAGAGTCGCATCGCGAGTTCTTCGGCGACGACCCCGTTCTGGCGATGTTCGGAACCGACCACATGGAGCCGCTGCCGCACCTCGCCGACGTCGTCGAGGAGAGCGGCGCCGACGCAGAGCTCTCGACGCTGCCCGCCTACCTCGAGACCCTCGACGGCCTGCCCCAGCTCTCCCGCTGGCGCGGGGAGCTGCGCTCGAGCGCGCGGGCGAACATCCTGATGGGAACCCTCTCGGCCCGACTCGACCTGAAGGCGGCGATGGCCCGGGCGGAACGCGCGCTCACACGGTACGGCGAGCCGTTTCAGGCGCTGTACGCGAAGGCCTGGCCCGAGCACCTGCTCGACCTCGCCTGGCGCAAGGTGATCGAGAACTCCGCCCACGACTCGATCTGCGGCTGCTCGCTCGACGACGTCTCGACCCAGGTGCTCGTCCGCTGCGCAGAGGCGGAGCAGATCGGAATGGGATTGGCCGACGAGGCTGCGCGGATCGCTGCGAGCAAGGCGCCGCTGGGCTCGGTCCTGGCCTTCAACCCGTCGCCGTGTCCCCGCGCGGGGCTGGTGGAGCTGGACCTTGCCGTGCCGGACGAGTGGGCCGACTTGGCGCTCGAGCTCCCGGACGGCAGCCGGATCGCGACCCAGGAGGTGCGGCGCAACGAGCCTCTCCTCGACAGCGAGCAGGTCCCCAACGTCGACGTCCCCGAGTGGCTCCGGCGGCGCCTGCACGGCCGAGAGCTCTACGCGCGTCGGCTGAACCGCATGACGATCGAGGAGCGGCGCGTCACCTTCGAGGTGGACGACGAAGACGAGCCGATCTGGCTCGACGTCGAGGATCTCAAGCACGAGCTCGAGACGGCGACCGCCGCCGAGGAGGGCGAGTGGGAGGTGCGGATCCGCGCGCGCCCGCGCCGGACGATCGTTGCTCAGGTTCCCGCGCCGCCACTCGGTTGGACCGCGGTTCTGCCGGTCGAAGGCGCGGGTGCGGTCGAGCACCCGGTCCAAGTCGAAGGCGATCGGCTCGACAACGGCCTGGTCTCGATCCGAGTCGCGGACGACGGAACCTTCGAGCTGAACGGGGTCGAGGGAGTCGGCCGCCTCGTGGACGGCGGCGACTGCGGCGACAGCTACAACTACGCGCCGCCCGCGGAGGATCGCGTCGTCGAGGATCCGGACGACGTGCGGGTCACGGTCCTCTCGGCCGGTCCGGTTCGCGGAACGCTCAGCATCGGCCGGTCGTACGGCTGGTCGCCGGACCAGGTCCCGGTCGAGATCGAGACGGTCGTCGAGCTCCACGCCGGCGAGCCGTTCTGCCGCCTCCGGGTCAGCTTCGAGAACCCCTGCGACGACCACCGTCTCCGTCTGCACATCCCGCTCGAGCGTGAGGCTCGCATCTCTGCAGCCGAGGGACAGTTTGCGGTCGTCGAGCGTGGACTGGAGGCCGAGAGCGGCTTCGGGGAAGTCGCGCTCCCGACCTTCCCCGCCTACGGCTTCGTCGCTGCAGGCGGTGTCGCACTCCTCCTCCTGCACCCGATGGAGTACGAGCTCATCGAAGGCCGAGAGCTCGCTCTGACCATCCTCCGATCAACCGGGCTGATCAGCCGGAGCGCCCATCGGTACCGGGAGAGCCCGGCCGGGCCGGAGCTCGCGATCCCTGCGGCGCAGTGCCGCGGGCCGTGGAGCGTCGAGCTGGCGCTCTACCCGCATAACGGCGCCTGGCATGACGCGGGAGTGCTCGCGCAGCTCGAGCGCTATCGCCATCCGTTCGTCATCGCACCCGGCCGCGCGCTGGATGGGCCGAGGACCCAGGAGGGGCCCGAGCTGCGGGGCGAAGATGTCGTCCTGTCCTCCCTGCGAGCCGAGGGGCGGAGGCTCGCGGCAACCGTGGCGTGCGAGCATCCGGAGCCGGTGAAGGCCGTATTCGGGGACGCTGATATGGATCTCCGTCCCTGGGAGATCCGGAGCGTGGAGCTAGAGCGCTAGCGACAGCTCGAGCAAACCGACTCGGAGAGCCCGAGATGGTCGCGTCGACCGACCGAGCCGCCGCAGACGCGGCAGTCGACGCCCGAGTGCTGCATGGCGAACGCGCGGAAGAGCTTGGCAAGCATCTGCTCCAAGCTAACGAGGCCGCGTGGAAGCGCAATCCCCCGCGGCTCAGGCTTTACACACGTTTTACGGGAGCCTGAACTCGCCGCGCGCGACGACGACCGCCGACCCGCCCACCTCGACCCTCTCGATCGAATCCGCCGACCCGTCGACCCGCGCGTACAGCGTCGACGGGCGCCCGATCTCCGTGCCCTGAGAGATCTCGATCTCGTCCCCGAAGGCGATGCGCCCGTGGCGGGCGAGGTGGACGGCGAGCGGTCCCGCCGCCGAGCCCGTTGCCGGGTCCTCGGCCACGCCCCCACCCGGCGCAAACATTCGGGTCTTCCAGCGCTTGTCCGAGCCGGCGAAGCAGTTGAACCCAAGCACGGCGGGAAGCTCACCCAGGGCCGAAAAGTTGGGCCGCAATGCGGCGACAGCCTCTTCCGAGGGGAGGGCGACGTAGACGAACCGGAGCCCGTTGTCGTAGAGCTCGACCGGGAGCTCGGAGCCCTTCACGCCGAGCGCGTCGAAGAGGGCCTCCTCGTCCGCGTACGGCTCCACCGACGGAATCGGCTGCTCCATCCGTCCGAAGACGATGCCGCCTCGCTCGTCCCGGTCGAGCTTGACCGGGACGATCCCGACGCCTGTTTCCAGCCGGATCTCCCCGAGCTGGAGCGGCGCCGCCAGGACGAACGCCGTCCCGAGGGTCGGGTGGCCGGCGAAGGGAAGCTCGGCGGCCGGGGTGAAGATTCGGATCCGCGCGTGCCCGCCCGCTTCCGGGGCGTAGACGAAGACCGTCTCGGAGAAGTTGATCTCGCGGGCCAGCCGCTGGAGCTCCTCCTCGGGGAGCTCCCGCGCATCGGTGAAGACGGCCAGCTGATTGCCCGCGAGCGGCGTATCGGTGAAGACGTCGGCGACGACGTAGCGAAAGCTCGCCACGTCAGCAGTCTCTCAGGACCCTAGGTCCGATCCTCGCCGCGGCGTTCCTCGGGCGTAGCGTCCTCTTCCCCGGAAGGCGACCCTTGCGAGATGATCGACATCGCCTCGCGCTCCGGTAGGACCGTGGCCTCTTCGTCCTCGCTCTCTTCGCGGTCGAAATCCTCCTCGCCCATGCCCGTTTTCTTCCCACTTCGGTCGCGCCTCACACACTTCGTCTCGTAGCCTCTGCCAGAGATGAACGCGGTCGAGGTGAAGGGGTTGCGGAAGTCGTATGACGGCGTCGAGGCCGTCCGCGGGATCGACTTCGAGCTCCGCGCAGGCGAGGTTTTCGGCCTGCTCGGGCCAAACGGCGCCGGCAAGACGACCACGGTCGAGATCCTGGCCGGGTACCGGAAGCGCAGTGCCGGCGAGGTGCGCGTGCTCGGGACCGATCCGGAGCGTGCGGATCGCGCATGGCGCGGAAGGATCGGCGTCGTCCCGCAGAGCGGCGAGCTGTTCCCGAACCTGACCGTGCTCGAGCATCTGGATCTCTTCGCGGGCTACTACGAGGAGCCGCGCCCTCCGCAGGAGGTACTGGAGCTCGTCGGGCTCCGAGAGAAGGCCGGCGCGAAGACCAGGACGCTCTCCGGGGGCCAGCGGCGCCGGCTCGATCTCGGCGTCGCACTGGTCGGCAACCCCGAGCTGCTCTTCCTCGACGAGCCGACGACCGGCTTCGACCCTTCTGCTCGCCGAGCGGCGTGGGAGACGATTCGTTCGCTGCGCGCCCTCGGCAAGACGATCCTGCTGACGACGCACTACATCGAGGAGGCGCACCGTCTCGCCGATCGGGTCGCCGTGCTTCGTCGCGGGGAGATCGTCGCCTCAGGGACGCCCGCCGACCTGATCGCCCAGGCGCCCGCCACGATCATCCGCTACCGGCAGAACGGCCGGGAGGTCGTACTCGAGACCGAGGAGCCGACGCGGACGCTGCACGAGCTGACCGGGCAGGCGCTGCGCGACGGCTTCGACCTCGCCGGGCTCGAAGTGCACCGGGCGACGCTCGAAGAGGTGTACCTGTCGCTCACTGAGGAGTCGCCCGAGTGAGGCTGTTTCTCCACCAGCTGCGAGCCGAGCAGAAGCTCTTCTGGCGCAGCCGCGAGCTCGCGTTCTTCACGTTTCTCCTCCCGATTCTTTTCTTCCTCCTGCTCGGGTCGGCGTACGGCGACGACGAGATCAACGGCGTTAGCGGCTACCAGTACCTGCTCGCTGGAATGATTGGCTACGGCGCGGCCTCGACGACGTTTGCCGGGCTGGCGCTCCTGCTCGTCATTCGTCGCGAGTCCGGCGTGCTCAAGCGACTCCGCGTAACGCCGCTTCCGCCTGCGACCTACGTCGCCGCCGTTCTCGCGTCGATCATCCTGATCTTTCTCGTCGAGGCCGTGATCCTGCTCGCCATCGGGCGGTTTGCCTTCGACGTTCCGTTCGCCGGCTCGATCTTCTCGCTGGTCGCCGTCCTCCTGATCGGCGCGGCGTCCTTCGCGGCACTCGGGATCGGCCTGACGGCGCTGATCCGCAGCGCCGAGGGCTCGTCCGCCGTCGTCAACGCGCTCTATCTGCCGTTGTCGTTCATCTCCGGCGCCTTCTTCGCCAAAGACGCGTTTCCGGAACTTCTGCAGGCGCTCGCCGCGATCCTCCCGCTGAGCCATTTGATCGAGCTGACCCGCGACGTGATGGTCTTCGACGACACGATCTGGGACCATCTCGGCAACGTCGCGATGGTCGTGGCCTGGGGACTGGTCGGACTGGTCGTGGCCGTCCGCGGGTTCCGCTGGGAACCGCGTGAGCGTTAGCTCGCGCGGCTGAGCGTCAAACCTCTGTAGCTGGAGCCTGTTCTAGGCTTCGTGCGATCCGGTCGAGCGCCCGGTCTGCGTGCTTCGTCGCGACCGCGCCGAGCGACTGGCTTCCCAACCCGCTGGCGAGGCCGGTGGCATCGACCTCCGCACTCCAGCGCATCAGGGTCCCGCCACCGTCCGGAGCGAGATCGAACGTGCTGTCGACGGAGATGCCGCCGCCGAACGTCTTTCCTCGTGCGCGGAGGCGCGCGTGTTGAGGCTCGCGGAGCTCCTCGAGTTGGACCGAGAACTTCAGCCGGAAGCCGCCGAGAAGCGGCAGGCGGATGAACAGGGCCCAGTGGTTCCCGTCGGCCTCGACGCGCTCGATCGCCGCAAACGCCTCACCGAGTGCGTCCGGATCGGTCAGCGCACGGTAGACCTCCGCCGGCGGCGGCTCGAAACGCTTCTCCCCTCCGATCTGCACGCGCGCAGGGTAATGCGCGCTCGGGTTGTGGAGAGCCACTTGACCGGTTAAGCTACGGTCGTGAGCGGGCGACCGGACTTTCCGAGCGAGTTCCTGTGGGGCGCCGCGACTTCGGCGTACCAGATCGAGGGCGCCACCGACGAGGACGGCCGTGGCGCGAGCATCTGGGACACCTTCAGTGCGACCCCGGGCAAAGTCACGAATGGGGACACGGGCGCAATCGCGTGCGATTACTACCACCGCTACGGGCAGGACATCGCACTCATGCGAGAGCTCGGCCTGAATGCGTTCAGGTTCTCGATCGCATGGCCGCGAATCGTCCCGGACGGACGCGGCCGCGTCAACGAGCCGGGGCTCGACTTCTACGACCGCCTCGTCGACGAGCTCCTCGGCGCCGGCATCCGCCCCTTCGTGACGCTGTACCACTGGGATCTTCCGCAGGCGCTCGAGGACGCCGGCGGCTGGCCCGAGCGCGCGACGGCCGAGGCGTTCGTCGAATACGTCGAGCTCGTCGCCCGCCGCCTCGGCGACCGAGTCCGGAACTGGGTGACGCACAACGAGCCCTACTGCTCCTCCTGGCTCGGGTACGCCGTCGGCGCGCATGCGCCGGGCCGGACCGACGAAGCCGCCGCAGTCCCAGCCGCCCATCACGTCCTCCTCTCGCACGGCCTGGCGGTCGACGTGCTGCGGCGCGAGAGCCCCGATGCCCAGGTGGGGATCGTGCTGGATTCCTGGCCGGTCTACCCGCTGAGCGACGATCCGCGCGACGTGGAGGCTGCCTGGGAGGCCGACGGCTTCCGCAACCGGTTCTTCTTCGACCCGGTCCTTCGCGGCCGCTACCCCGAGGACGTGCTCGAGCGGCTCGGCGCGGCGCCGCCGATCCGCGACGGCGACCTGGCGACGATCGCGGCGCCGATCGACTTCGTCGGACTGAACAACTACTCGCGGTCGATCGTCACGGCGAACGGCGACGGTGGGCCGCACAATGTTTCTGTCACCGACGCGCCGACCACGGCGATGGGGTGGGAGGTCTACCCCCACGGGATCTATGAGGTGCTGGCGCGGCTCCACCGCGAGTACGGGGTCGGCTCGCTCTACGTCACCGAGAACGGCGCCGCCTTCCCAGACATCCGCGGGCACGACGGCCGGATCGACGATCCCGACCGGATCGACTACCTCGCGCAATATCTCGGCGCGGTCGCCCGCGCCATCGCCGACGGCGTTCCGGTCCACGGGTACTTCGTCTGGTCGCTGCTCGACAACTTCGAGTGGTCCCATGGCTACTCGAAGCGCTTCGGGCTCCTCTATGTCGACTACCCGACGCTCGAGCGCATCCCGAAGTCGAGCTTCTACTGGTATCGGGACCTGATCGGCGCCGGGCGGCTGCCCGAGCCGGTGCAAGTAGCCAAGTAGCTACTCCGGCGCGACGAAGTGGTCGTCCTCGACCGTCTCCAGCGGAGGGGCGTCGTCCCAGTCCGCCGGCAGGTCGGGCCTCTCCTCGCGGACGACGTGCTCGTGCACGTCGGGCGCCCCCACCTCCTGCTCGACCTGGTCCCACTTCTTGTGCAGGTGCGGCACCGAGGCGATGAGCATCTTCGTGTACGGGTGGCGCGGATTGCCGAAGACCTTCTCGGTCGCGCCCATCTCGACGATGCTTCCGCGGCGCAGGATCACCGTCTTCTCGCTGATGTAGGTGCCGAGCGCGAGGTCGTGGGTGATGAACAGGACGCCCAGCCCGCGGGCCTTCAGGTCGCCGAGCAGGTTGAGGACATCGATTCTGGTGGACGCATCGAGCATGCTGATGATCTCGTCGGCGACGAGGTACTTGATGTCGAGGAGCAGCGCCCGCGCGATCAGCAGCCGCTGGAGCTGGCCGCCGCTGAGCTCATGGGGAAACTTGTTCAGGACCGCGTCAGCCTCGAGGCTAACGGCGTTCAGCGACGCGTCGACCTTGCGCTTCCAATCCGCGCTGCTCAGCTCTCGGAAATACGCCCCTCGGATCATGGTGAAGACCCGGTCGGCCTTGAAGATCGGGTTGTACGAGCTGAACGGGTCCTGGAAGACGCCCTGCACTTCGCGGTAGTAGCCCTTCAGGCGGCCGCGCTCGAGCGTAGAGACGTCCGCCCCGTCGAACGTGATCGCTCCGGCCGTAACCGGCATCAGGCGCAGGATCATCTTGCCGACCGTCGTCTTCCCGCTCCCGCTCTCGCCGATCAGGGAAACGACCTCGCCGGGCTTCAACTCGAAGGACACCTCGCGAACCGCGGTCAGCCGCTTCCCTCCGAACGTGCCGACCCGGAAGACCTTCGTGACCCGCTCGAGTTTCAGCATGCGTCAGAACACCTTCCAGCAGGCGACGTGGTGGTTGGGCTCGACCTCGAGGAACGGCGGTTCTTCGACGCACTTCTCGAACGCGAACGGGCAGCGGGCCCGGAACCGGCAGCCCGTGGGCGGGTTGAGCAGCGGCGGCGGCCGGCCGGGAATCCCCGTCAGCTTGTTCTCCTCGTAGGTCACACCGACCTCGGGCAGCGAGGAGATCAGCAGCTGCGTGTAGGGGTGCAGCGGCGAGCGGACGATCACCTCGGCGGGCGCCTTCTCGGCCAGCTTGCCCGCGTACATGACCAGGATGCTGTCGGCGACCTGGTAGAGGATCGCGAGGTCGTGCGTGATCACCATCATGCTCTTCACATAGCCGCGGTCGCGGAACTCGACGAGGGTCTCCGAAACGGCTCTCTGCGACGAGACGTCGAGCGCGGACGTGATCTCATCGGCGATCAGGAGCGCCGGGTTCAGCAGCGTCGAGAGCACCATCACCGTCCGCTGCTTCATCCCCCCGGAGAGCTCGATCGGGTACATGCCGAGCACGTCTTGTGAGAGCCCGACCAGCGAGAGGCGGCGCTCCAGCTCCGGCTTCACGGTCGCGAAGCGCACGCCCCGCGACTCGAGCAGCTCCTCGCATCATCTTGCCCACCTTGCGCGTCGGCGTCATCGCGCTCATGGCGTACTGGGGCACGATCGAAATGCGCTTGAACCGGTACTTGTTCATCGCGCGCGTGTCGTCCATCGGCAGCTCCTCGCCGTCGAGCTCGACGCGGCCGTCGACGTGGCGCATGCGGCCGTCCATCCGGATCAGGCTCTTACCGAGCGTCGACTTGCCGCAGCCGGACTCGCCGGCGAGGCCCATGATCTCGCCGTCCGCAATCGAGAAGGTGACGCCGTCGACCGCCTGCACATCGCCGCGCAGCGTGCGGTAGTAGACCTTCAGGTCCTCGACCTCTACGCTCATCGCCGAACCTTCGACCGTCGATCGTGTCGACCGGTCATTGCAGACGGCCGCACTGGCAAAGGAGACGGGCACGCTGGCAAAGCCAGCATGCCCTCCAAGCGGCATCGCAAGCGATGCCTTAGCAGCGCGGCCTGAAGTCGACATCGCAAGCGACGTCTCATGCTCACGTCTTCCGGAGCCTGGGGTTGAAGACCTCGTCGAGGCCGACGTTCATCACGTAGAGGGCGAAGACGATCGCCGTGATCCCGACGCCCGGCGCGATGAACCACCACCACATGCCAAGCTGGAGCGCGCTGTTCGAGACCGCGACGTTCAGCATCAGGCCCAGCGACATGACGCCCGTGGGCCCGAGCCCGAGGAAGTCGAGCGTCGCGGCGATCAGGATCGCCCCGCCGAAGAGGAGGATGAACGCCAGGAACAGGTACGAGCTCATGTTCGGCGCGATCTCCCTGGCGATGATCCTCCAGGTGCCCTGGCCCGAGAGCCGGGCGAGGCTGACGAAGTCGCGACTCGCGAGCGAGAACGTCTGCGCGCGGATCGCCCGGGCGGCCCAGGGCCACGTCGTGAGGCCGATCAGCACCGCCTCGGAGATCAGGCTGCCGACGTTCAGGTACGCGGCCACGACGATCAGCACGGCGATCGTCGGGATCACCAGCACGACGTTCGTGAGCATCGACAGGAGGTCGTCAACGATGCCCCCGAGGTAGCCGCCGGCAAAGCCGACCGCCATCCCGATCAACGCCGCGATGCACCCCGCGACCACACCGACGATGAAGCTCGCGCGGAGCCCGTAAACGAACTGGGCGTAGACGTCCTGGCCGGGAGCCGTCGTGCCGAGCCAGTGATCCGACGACGGTCCCGCTCCGAGCGCGTCGTAGAACTCGAACGGGTCGCGGTCGGTGAGCATCGGCCCGAAGATCGCAACCGCCAGGAGAAAGAGCAGCAGCGAGAGCCCGAACACGAGCTTCTTGTTGCGGAGGGCGAAGTAGAGGGTCTCGCTGCGCCTGCGCGCGGGGACCGCGCCTGTCGGGGCGACGACGGTGCCGGCGTGCGGGACGACGGTCTCGGCTTGAGGCTCGGAAGCCAACCTATGACCCCTGGAGGCCCGTGCGCGTGCGCGGATCGACGATCACGTAAGCGATGTCCACGATGAAGTTGGCGATCAGGACCCCGACGATGATCAACAGGAAGATCCCCTGGAGCAGGAAGTAGTCCCGGCTCTGGATTGCGGTCAGGATCAGCGTTCCGAGGCCGGGGTAACCGAACACGATCTCCGTCACGATCGCTCCGCCGACGACCGCCCCAAGCGCGAGCGCGAGCCCCGACATCTGCGGTAGCACCGCGTTCCGGTACGCGTATTTGCGCACCAGCCTGTCCGGGGCTCCGAGGGCCTGAAGGTAGTTGGCGTAGTCCGCCTCGAGCTCGTAGATGATCAGGTTCCGCATTCCGAGCGCCCAGCCGCCGAATAAGACGAGGAAGAGCGTGAGGAATGGGAGGAACCAGTGGGCGAGGAAGCTGCGTGCGAACTCCCAGCTCCACTCGGGCGTGAGCGAGAAGTCGTAGGCGCCCGAGACGGGGAAGATCTCCCACCGGAACGCCAGCACGTACGCCAGCACGAGCGCGAGCCAGACGTACGGCGTCGCAGTGAGGACGTATGCGAAGGGTAACGCGGTGTTGTCGAGCACCTTCCGCCGCGCCGCCAGTGCACCCACCCGGTTTCCGGCGATGTAGCTGAGCACGATCGCCGGAACGAGCAGCGCCAGCGTGTAGGGGACGGCCTCCCTGATCAGGTCGCTGACCGAGGAGCCGACGTAGGCGATGCTCGGGCCCAGGTCCCCGTGCGCGAGCCCGACCCAGAAGTTCAGGTACTGCTTCCACAGCGGGTCGTCGAGCCCGAAGGACTCCGTGAAGTAGCCGTGCATCTCCTGCGCCGCGGTCGGGTCGGCCTGGAGTCGAGCGATGAGGCCCGAGACTGGATCCCCGGGCATCAGCCGCGGGATCGCCCAGTCGATCGTCACCGCCACGAAGAAGGTGAGGAGGTAGATCGCGAACTTGCGGGCGAGGTATCTGCTCAAGTCGGCTCCCGAATCGACCGCTGCCCCTCCGGGTGGAGGGGCAGCGGCTTGATGCTTGGTTTCGTGGAGGGACCTACTTCTTCTTCAACTTGGCGAGCGCGTCGATGCCCGTCATGTTGATGTAGCCGTTCCACGTCGAAGGAGTGGCCTGGTTCCCGGATCGAGCTCGGGAAGTTGGTCCAGACGGTGTTGTTCCACTGCGCCCACATGCCGTTGTACCAGAGCGGGATCGCGGGCAACTGCTCCAGGATCACCCTCTGGATCTGGGAGTGGACACCCTTGGCCTTCTTCACGCTCGACGACCGGATCTTGTTCAGCTGTTGCGACAGCGTCCACGAGCGCGGCGAAGAGAAGCGCTGGAAGTTGGACACCGTCTGCGTATCCAGGATCGGCAGGCGGAAGAGATAGTCGTAGTAGGTGTAGGGCGTGTTGCCGATCTGCTTCTCGTTGTTGATCACGAGCTCGAACTTGCCCGTGTTGCGCTCTTCGACGAGCCCGTTGAAGTCCGGGTAAGCCGGCGAGATCCTGATGCCGGCGTCCTTGGCGCTGTCGGCGATGATCTGGATCGCGGTCTCCCAGTCCGACCAGCCCTTCGGGACGATCAGGCGAAGGTTGATGCTGTCGCCATCCTTGTCCTCGACGAAGCCGTCGCCGTTCCGGTCCCGGTAGCCGTTGCTCGCGAGCCTCGCCTTCGCCCTCGAGATGCTGTAAGTGAAGCCGAGCCTCTTGACCTGAGCCTGGTCGATCCACTTCGACCAAGTCGGCAGGAGACCGGTCGGGTTGGCCTTCGACACGATGTTCTGGTAGTCGGCCGTGACGATCCGGTTGAGGTTGATCGACTCGGCAAGCGCCCGCCGGAACGCCACGTCGTTCAGCGGCTTCTTGGTCGTGTTGGGCACGAGCCAGGCCGTGTTCGCCGGGAGCATGTACGGCGCCCGCTTGTAGTAGGTGCCGACCCTGCTGCCCACGTGCTTGTTGATGCCAGGGAAGAAGTTGTTGCTCAGGTCGATCTTGCCCTGGAGGAAGTTCTGCAGGCTCGCGGTGTTGGACGTGTTGTGGATGTCGACGATGTAGCGCATCGGCATCCTCATGCGGTAGGCCTTCGTCGCCCACCAGCCGTCACGCCTGACCCACTGCAGAGTCTGGCTCCCTCCGGCCCCGGCGCCGTAGCGGAACGGCCCGGTGCCGACGATCTTCCTGGTGTTCGAGGCGTTGCCCGACACGAGCTCCGTGGGGCTGTAGCCCCGGAAGATGTGCCTGGCCACGATCGGGACCGTGTACCGGTTCGAGTCCCACTCCTGGTAATTGGGGACGCCCCGGAACTGGAAGCTCACGGTCCTGCCCTTGGTGGTGATTCGCTGCAGGCCGGTCTTCCACATCGTGCCGTACTGGGCACCCTCGTGCTTCTGCGTCTCGAACGTGAACTTCACGTCCGCGGCCGTGAGCGGCTTCCCATCGCTCCACTTCACGCCCGGACGAACGGTTACGACGTACCTGTTCTTCGTCGCCCACTTGCCGCCGCTCGCAAGCCAGGGAATGAACCTGTCCTTGAGCGGGTCGTAGCGGAAAAGCGTCTCGTAGACGAGACCGACGATTCCGGTGTTGTAGTCGGGCTTGAGCGGGTTGAAGTTCGTGTAGGGACCCCACTGCTTCCCCGACGTGTAGAGCGTGTCGCCGCGCGGGACCGCAGCGGGCCCTGCTCCGGCCCCGCCCGCCAGCAGCGAGGCGGCCACGGCGAGAGCGATGACGCTGGCGATGGCCCCGACGCCACCGGCTCTCCTTGTCTTGCGGCTTGCCATGATCTTCCTCCTCATTCCCTCCAGCTTTCCTCGAGTGGTTTTCCAGTGGTTGGACGACATTGACCGGCCTTTTGCGGTCAGGCTCGGGCATCCCTCCCTTCGCTCGCCGCGGTGACCGGGATGCGCGTGCGTGACGGATCTGCGCACCGGATCGCCGCGACGCCGAACGGCTCGAGCGCGAGCGTGCCCGTCGCCGGGTCGAGCTCCACGCCCGAGAGGATCGGTTCGGCCGCGATCGCGTCCCCCGAGCAGTTCACGAACAGCGCCGTCTCCGTGTCGCCGCTGCGCACGCGTCCGACGAGGACGCGTGGATCGTCGAGCCGGACCGGCCTTGTGACCCCTGCGGCGGCCGCGAGCGCCGAGTAGACCCGGTACGTGTCCTCCGGATTCACGCTCGGCGACCTCGCCGCCATGTGCTCGATCGGGTACGTGCAGAGCACGGCCGAGCCTGCTCCGAGTCGGTGCCGGAGCATCGCGGGGCGGCCGTGCCCGTCTAGCGCGACGACCTCCGCGCCCAGGGGGTCTACGGGGATGAAGGCGCGGGCGCTGGGCTCGCCGGCGACGCGGAAGGTGAGGCGCGTGCCCTCCGTGATGTCGCCGAGGTCGTCGACGAATTGAAAGATCACCTCGTCCTCCACGATCGGGTCGACAAGGCCGGGGCGCAGGCGATGGCGAACGCCGAAGATCTCGTCGAGCCACGAGAGCCACGGGCCGCGCTGGTTCGCCGTACTGCCCGCGAAGTACGACGCATAGACGGTCGCGCCGGCCTCCGCGAGCTCGCGCAGGCGGTCGATCCCAGGCGCCGTCAACAGCTTCGCGCACGGGACGAGGTAGAGCTGGGCACCGCCGGGGAGGCCGTCGCGCTCTCGCACGAGCTCGACCGGCAGGTCCGCCTCCCGCGCGGCGACGTAGGCCTGGAGGAGATTCTCGCGGACGTCACGCCGGTACGCAGGCTCGGTGAACGGCAGCTCCCGCTCGAAGTGCTCCGGCACGACCAGGGCGGCGTCGCCGGCGACGCGCTGCCACTCGGTCGCCGAGAGGTCGCTCACGAGCCACGCGAATTCGCGGAGCACCCGAAGCTGCGGCTTCGGGCGCCCGCGGTCGTCGGTCAGACCGAAGTGAAGCTCGAAGACGTGGTGGCGGTACGGATCCTGATGGCGGAGGTCGTCGAAGTCGGTGTTACACCAGGCGAGCCACCCGCGCGCCCCGGCGAGGAGCGACGTGTGCAGCACCTGGCGGTAGTAGGCGGCGACCCGGTCGTCGGCCGCAAAGTCCGAAGAGACCCCGAACTCCTCGAGCACGACCGGCCTGCCGAAGCTCCCGGCGAGCTCGCACGCGAAGGCCGGAGTGAGGAACTGACGGACCTGGTCGTCCTGCGTCGGATAGACGTGCGGGCCGAAGAAGTCGACGAGCGGCGCGAGCGCGCGGAGCGAGTAGCCGTTGTCCTCCCCCGAAACCTCGACGCCCCACGCCCCGTCACCGACCGAGATCGGCTGCGTGGCGCCGCCCGCGCGCACGGCCTGGATGAGGATGCGAGCCCAGGCGGTGACGTCCCCGATGCTCGCGCTTCCGCCGTAGAGCGGCATCTCGTTCGACAGCAGCCAACCGGCTACGGCGTGTCGGTGGAACCGGCGAGCGATCTGTTCGACGAACCACGCCTGCTGCGACACGAGCCACACGTCGCGATAGAGATCGCGCCCCTGCCGCCAGGGCGGATCCCAGTTCTCTCCGGACATGTGACCGACGATGAACGTCGGGATCGTCTCGAGGCCGAGCTCGGCGTGCGCATCGAGGAAGTCGGTGAAACGCTCGAGCACTTGCTCGTCCAAGCGCTCCGGCTGAGGGACGAAGTCGGGCCAGTAGCAGAACGAGCGGGTGACCGTGCAGCCGTGCTCGGCAAGAACCCCGAGCTCCTCGCGGACGACCGCCGCGTCGTACCGCAGCCACATCCGCGGCCCTCCGGTGCGCGACCAGAAGTTCGCACCGATCCAGGGCGTCGGAGCGTCTCGTGCCTGTGGCGGCGCTACCTCGGATCCCGTCGAGAGTCGCATCCCTTAAACGTAAAGTCCATCACTTATCCGGTTCAGTGTCAACCGGTTCGTTACGGTCGGATGCGAGCTTCAGACCTGTGCGGTGCGCCGGAAGCGGCCAGGCTGGCCGTCGGCCGGACGCGCGGGGCCCGTGCTGCCGCGCGGTGTCAGCTCCCCGCGCAGCGTCTCGACGTCGGCCGTCGTCCGGCCGTCGATCACCTCGAGCAGATGCCGGATGGCGGTGACCCCGTAGGCGACGATGTCCCGGGTAATCGCGGTGAGCGGCGGGTGCACGACCTGGCTGATCAGCGAGTCGTCCCACCCCACGATCGAAACGTCGTCCGGCACGGCGAAGCCCATCTGCTGCGCGACGCCGAGGCCTGTGACTGCCAGTAGGTCGCTGTCGTAGATGATCGCGCTGGGCGGCTCGGGAGCCGAAAGAAGCTTTCGCGTCGCGCGCGCGCCGCTCTCGGGCGAGTAGTCGGTCGCGATCACATCGGTCTCGAGTCCGAGCTCGCGCGTAACGCTGAGAAATCCGTCCGTGCGCTGGGCGGTGTGGACAAACTCGTCGACGCCGGCGACGCGCCCGATCCGCCGATGGCCCAGCGCGGCGACGTAGCGGACCGCCTCGATGACGACGCCGGCCTCGTCGTGCCAAACCGCTGGAAGAGCGTGGTTTTTGACCGGGCCGCCGACGACGACCGCCGGCAGCCCGAGGCGGACGAGCTCGTCGACGCGCGGATCGACGTGACGCAGGTCGGCGACCAGAACGCCGTCGACGCGCCGCTCGCCGAACCAGCGCCGGTACACGTCGATCTCGGCCTCGACCGATTCGACCAGCTGGATCGTCAGCGCGATCGACCTCGCCGAGAGCTCCGACTCGACTCCCGCAATGAACTCCATGAAGAACGGCTCGAGCGCGATCGTCCTCGCCGGGCGTGCGAGGACGAGCCCGCAGGCGTCAGCCCGTTCGGCCGAGAGTGCGCGCGCGGCGCGGTTTGGATACCAGCCGAGCTCGCGAGCGATCTCGAGGATCCGCTCCCTCGTGCCGTCGGAAACGCCCGGCCGCCCATTCAGGGCATACGAGACCGCTCCCTTCGAGACTCCGGCGCGCTCGGCGATGTCGCTGATCGTGACTCTGCGAGCGCGCGCTGCATTCTCGGCCAAATCCACTCTCCTTCCGGCACGACCGGCTGCCGGCGCTGGGGTCTAGCCGCTTATCTTACCGACTTGACCGGTTCAGTCCAGCGCGGTAAACAGGAGCCCGGTCTGCCTCGGCAGATAATGCGCCCGTGGCACAGACCGAACAAGACAGGTTGCGCGCCGTCGTCGACGCCGCGATCGCCGTCACGTCCGAGCTCTCGATCGACGCGGTGCTCCAGCGGATCGTGGAGGCCGCCGCCCGGCTGACGGGCGCGAGGTACGCCGCGCTCGGCGTCATCGACCAGCGCGGCACAGGGCTCGAGAACTTCGTCACCACAGGGCTCGACGAGGAGACGATCCGGCGCATCGGCGACCTTCCTCGAGGACGCGGCATCCTCGGCGTGCTGATTCGCGATGCGCAGCCTCTGCGGCTCGCCGACATCGGCGCCGACCCGCGGTCGGTCGGCTTTCCGCCGGATCACCCGCCGATGGAGACCTTCCTCGGTGTGCCGATTCTCCTGCGCGGCGTCGCCTACGGCAACCTCTACCTCACCGAGAAAGCAGGAGGCGACGAGTTCACCGAAGAGGATCAGGATCTCGTCCAGCTGCTGGCGGCGCAGGCCGCGGTCGCGATCGAGAACGCCCGCCTCTACGAATCCGCTACGCGCTGGGGAGAGCAGCTCGAGTCGCTCGGCGAGGTCGGCAACGCCCTGGCGACGGAGATCGAGCTCCCCCGACTGCTCGAGCTGATCGTCACCCGCCTTCGCGGGCTGATCGACGCGCGGCTCGTCTACATCGCCATGCCCAAGCCGGGCGGCGAAACCGTGGTCGAGACGGCCGCCGGCGAGGACGCGGAGAGCTACGTCGGGATGAGGCTCGATCCGACACGATCGAAGAGTGCTCGTGTCCTCGAGCGTGGACGGAGCGAGCGGGTCGATTCGCTGATCGACGATCCCGAGGTCGACCAGCAAGCGGCGCGGTCGATGGCCGCGCGGACTGGTCTCTTCGTCCCGCTCATCGTCCGTGACCGCGCGATCGGCGTGATCGTGGCGCAGGACAAGCAGCAGCCCGATCCGAGGTTCACGGACGAGGACGTTCGGATCGCCGAAGCGTTCGCCGAGCGAGCCGCGGTTGCGATCGACCTCTCCGAGCGAGTGGCGAGGGACGCGCTCCGACGCGTCGTCGCCGGGCAGGAGCTCGAGCGGCGGCGGCTCGCCCGGGAGCTCCACGACGAGACCGGCCAGGCCTTGACTTCGATCCTGCTCGGGCTCAAGAACCTCGAGGCCATGAGCGATGACGATGACGTTCGCCGGTCGGTGCACGAGCTTCGCGAGCTCGTTGTCTCGACGCTGCACGACGTCCGTCGGCTCGCGGTCGAGCTCCGACCGAAGGCGCTCGACGACTTCGGGCTCGTTCCCGCGCTCCAGCGGCTCGCTGAGACCTTTGCGGAACAGACGAACGTCGACGTCCACGTTCAGGCAGCACTCGGCGACTCGCGCCTACCCGGTGAGGCGGAGACTGCGGTCTACCGGATCGTCCAGGAGGCGCTGACGAACGTGATCAAGCACGCGAACGCCCAGACGGTCAGCGTCGTGCTGACGAGAAAGGGCGAGGCAGTGGTGGTCGTAATCGAGGACGACGGCCGCGGCTTCGACCTGAGCGCCGACCATGTCGAGGGTCTCGGACTGGTCGGCATGCGCGAGCGAATCGCGCTCGTCGGCGGGCGGCTGTCGGTCGAATCGGCCCCCGACCGAGGGACTACCGTCGCGGTCGAGGTGCCGCTGCGTTGATTCGCATCGTGATCGTCGACGACCACGCGGTCGTCCGCTCGGGGCTCAAGCTGCTTCTGGAGGGCCAGGAGGACTTGGAGGTTGTCGGCGAGGCGGGCGACGCCCGGACGGCGGTGTTCGAGGCGCGTGCGCAAAAACCAGACGTGATCCTCATGGACGTCGTCATGCCGACCGGGAGCGGAATCGAGGCTACGCCGGCCGTCCTCAAGGAAGCCCCCGACGCGAAAGTGCTGATCTTGTCGATGCAGGACGACCCCGCCTACGTGCGGGAGGCATTCGCGGCCGGAGCCAGCGGCTATGTCCTCAAGGAGGCGGCGGACGCCGAGCTCGTCGCGGCCGTCCGGGAGGTCGCGGCCGGACAGCGCTATGTCCATCCTGCGCTAGGCGCCAGGCTCGTCGCGGCCGAGGCCGACGAGCGCGCCCGGGCGGAGGAAGATCCGCTCTCGGAGCGGGAGCACGAGATCCTGCGTCTGCTCGCCCTCGGCCACACGAACCAGGAGATCGCGAGCCAGCTCTACCTCTCGGTGCGCACGGTCGAGACGCACCGGGCGCACATCATGCAGAAGCTTCGGATCTCGACCCGCGCCGAGCTCGTGCGCTACGCGCTCGAGCGCGGCGTGCTCTGAACGCCCAGCATGCCGCAGTCCTAGAGCTTCACGACCGCGTGAGCGAGCACGTCCGCGAGCGCTAACCGAAAATGCCGAGCTAAGCCCAGGGGAGGCGGTCCCAGTACGACGGCCGGCCCCGCTCTGAGCGCTCGAACGGCGCGTACGCCCGCCTCGGGTCGGACGTCTCCTCCTCCGCGCTCGCACCGTAGCGCGCCGCGAGCTCCGACTCGGGGTAGAACAGCCGCTCGTCCTCCGACCGCGCGCCGACCATCAGGATCACGCACGGCCCGTCGTCGGCGCCCACAAAGACATGCTCGGTCCCGGCGGGGCTGTGGAAGAAGTCCCACGGACGGAGGAGCCGCTCCTCACCCTCGACAAGCACCTTGCACTCTCCGGACAACACGAGGAACGCCTCCTGCTGCGACTCGGAGTGGTAGAGACAGTTCGGCTGGCCCGGCTCCAGGACTTTGAGGTTGAAGCCGAGCTGCGTGAACTCGGACGCCTCGCTCTCGAACGCGCACCCCGAGCCGAACGTCTTCGACGTCCACCACTCGGCGTCCCGCACGTTCACGACGAACCAGCCTTCACTCGCGGGTGCGAGGCCTGAGCCGGAGTCCTCGAGCCGCGCCTCGGCCACGGGCGCGAGTCTACAGTCGAGGGAAAGCGGTCTTAACCGGGTCGGACCCGGTAAAGACGCCTTAACGGGGTCCGACCCCGTAAAGGGCAGGAGAGCGACAACGATCCGCCGCCGGAGCGGGGCTTTGCCCCGCGGGAGGCTCACAAACAAGGAACGGTGGACGGGGCAACCGCTCTGCCGGCTCCGTCCACAGTCGAACCCAAGACCCCGCCCGCAAGGAGGGGGTCCGTGGGGAACCAGGGGTTCCCCACGCTGTAGGGGTTCCCCCCGCGCTTCTAGCCAAGTAATGCGACCTGGATCGCGAGCATCGCGGCCGTGGCGGCGCTCGTTGCCACAGCCACCGGGACCGGCGCGCTTGTGCGCAGCGCATCCGGAAGTAGCTGTGCGGCAACCATCCACATCATCGCCCCGCCGGCGAACCCGAGCCCGACCGGAAGGATCGGCTCGAACCACTCGACCAGCAGATAGGCCGGCACGGCCATCAGCGGCTGGGGCAAGCTCGAGAAGATGCTCCAGGCCGCCGCGCGCGTCACCGAGATTCCACGCGGGACGAGAACGAGGCTGATCGCCAGGCCTTCCGGGATGTTGTGAACGGCGATCGCCGTGGCGATCAGGGCGCCGAGCGCTGTGCCGTCACCGAACGCGACGCCGACGCCGATCCCCTCCGTGAACGAATGCAGGGTCATCACGCCGACGATCATCAAGGCGCCAAGCGCAGCGGCCCCGCGCAGCGCGCCGAAGTGCACGTGCCGGTGCTGTCCGAGCTGACGGCGCGTGACGAAGATGAAGACAGCCCCGAGCGCGACTCCCAAAAGTGTCCTCACGACGCTGGAGCCGATGCCCTCCCAGAAGAGGCCGATGCTGGCGCCGACCATGAATCCGGCCGCAACCGCGGTTGCCAGGCCCACCCCGCCGCGCTCGATCCGTCGCCCGAGCAGGAGCGGCAGGGCCCCGAGGCCCGTCGCGAGCGCCGTCAGCAGCGCGGCTAGGAAGACGGTCGCGACGCTCAAGAGCGCACCCTGGAAACGAGAGAGGGCGGCCCGGAGCCGCCCTCTCGTCGCGAGCGGAGTCGCCCGCTCAGTTGCGGCCGCGGCAACCCTCGGCGCGGCACCCTATGCGGGTGCGACCCGCCTGAGCGCGCCGCCGAGCGTCAGGACGAGGAACCCGATGCCGGTCAGGAGCAGCACGATCCCCATGGCGATCGTGAAGTACGCCACGCGCTCGGCGAAGAACGACACGTTGAGCGCAGTGGAGAGCGCCGTTTCCGTCACCCAGATGTCCCTGGCTCCGTTCGAGACCGGGTTGCCGCTGGCGTCCTTCGCGGCCTCCTCCTCGTCGCTCGTTCCTGCGGGATCGTCCGGTTTGGCCGCCGACACGAAGCGACCCATCTCGGCGTAGGTCAGGCCGCCGGTCGACTCCAGCGCGTGCTTCCGCATCACGGAAGCGAACGCCTTGGCCTCGCTGCCAGTGTCGACCTTCTGGCCAGGGATGGACGAGTCTTCCGTCCCGACGATGTTCTCCTGGGCCAGCTTGTCGCGGACTTCGTTGACGCCCGCGATGCCGACGCCGATCGACCCGAGGCCGAACACGATCAGCACGATGCTTGCGGCGATGCCTCCCCATTCGAAGAGCTTCCTACTCATGGCGACTCCTTTCTCGTTTCCAACTATGGCCCGAGTATGGCTCTCTTCGGCGTGCGCGCCATCGGGGCCGAGCCGCCGATCCGCTGCGGGTTTTCGCGGATGACCAGAGCAGTGTGACGCCGGCTGGGTCAGGCGAGCAGGCGTTCGACTGCCTCGGCGATCACGAGCTCCTCCCGGGCCGGCACGACCTCGACTCGGAACTCGCCGAAGAACTTGACGCGCTCGGCGACCGCCGCCCTCACATCCTCCCGGTTCTCGCCGACGCAGTTCGCGGCCTCTCCGGATGCGCGCGCGGGCTCGCGCGCGCATCATGAGCGTATGGCCAAGGGAGCGCGAAATCGGGCCCGCCGGGCTCAGGCGGCCGCGCGGAACGAGCCAGCCCGGCTTCGCATGCGGACGCTCTATGCCGCTGTCGCCGCCGTGGCGGCAGCACTCGCCGGCGCGCTCGTCCTCGCCAGCATCCTCACGACGCGTGACGACGGCTCGGCTCCGGCCGCGATCACGGTCGCGGGAGCAGCCGAGAGCAAAGCGCTTCTCGCCGGAATCCCGCAGCAGGGCATCGCGCTCGGCCGTCGCGACGCGCCAGTGACGCTGGTCGAGTTCGCCGACCTCCAATGTCCCTTCTGTGCCGAGTGGTCGCGCAACGCTCTCCCCGAGCTCGTCCGGGACTACGTGCGGCCGGGAAAGGTGCGCATCGTCTTCCGTGGGCTCACATTCATTGGGCAGGACTCGCAGGAGGCGCTTCGCTTCGCGCTCGCGGCCGGCGAGAAGGGGAAGCTGTGGAATGTCGTCGATCTCCTGTACGAGAACCAGGGAGGGGAAAACGAGGGCTGGGTGACCGACGACCTGCTCACCGCCGTCGGGCGCGCCGTTCCCGGCCTCGAGGTCGAGCGCGCGCTTGCGGCGCGGTCGGGCGCGCGCGTGGACGCCCAGCTCGAAGCCGCCGTGACGACCGCAGCCGAGAACGGCATCGACGGGACCCCGTCGTTCGCTGTCGGGCGGACGGGCGGCACGCTGCGCGTGCTCGCGCCGGACAGCCTCGACGCGCAGGCGCTCCGGCCCGACCTCGACGCGCTGCTCGCCGGATGAGCGACCGGCGGCTGCGGCTCGTCATCGGCGTGCTGGCGGCGGTTGGCGTCGCCGTGGCCGCCTACCTGACCTACGCGCGCTTCGCGGACGCCACGATCGCCTGCACGACCGGCGGCTGCGAGACGGTGCAGAGCTCGCGTTATGCCGAGGTCGGCGGCATCCCGGTTGCCCTGCTCGGTTTGGGGGCATACACCGCCATCCTCGCGACGGCCTTCTCCACGTCCGAGCTCGCCCGCGCCGGCGCGGCGGCGGTCGCTCTCGCCGGAGCTGCCTTCAGCGCCTACCTGCTCTACGTCCAGCTTGTGGTCATCGAGGCCCTGTGCCTCTGGTGCCTCGTGAGCGACGCCACGCTCGGCCTGCTTGCGATCGCGACTCTCTTGCGATTCGCCGCCGCCGACGAGGCGCGCCCGCCTAGCGTCGCCCAGAGCCGCCGATCTCGAGAGCTCGCGCGACGTCCGTGATCGAGAGCAGGCCGACGAGCCTGCCGTCGTCGAGCACGAGCGCCCGCTTGACGTCGTTCTCGCCGAGCTCGTCGAGCACGTCGGTCAGCCGGTCGTCGGCGGCGACGACCGGTACCTGGTCGAGGCGGAGCATGCAGTCCCGGACGGAGCGGTCGTCCCACTGGCCGCGGGGTATCTCGGCGACGCAGCGGAAAGGCAGCAGTCCGACAGCCCGCCCGTTGTCGACGACCGGGTAGGTGGTGAAGCGCTTCGCCGAGACGAGGTCGTCCATGAAGCGGCCGAGGGGCATGTCCTGGCGGACCGTGGCCGGATCGCGCACCATCAGGTCGGCGACGCGCAGGCCGCC
Organism: uncultured Actinomycetes bacterium; assembly: GCA_963752845.1. Taxonomy (GTDB): domain Bacteria; phylum Actinomycetota; class Thermoleophilia; order Gaiellales; family Gaiellaceae; genus JACDAN01. The sequence continues at coordinate 29,801 of CAVVZV010000002.1, forward strand.
GAGCGCCTGACGGGCCGTGAGCGCCCGCACCTCGCCCGCCGACGCCTGAAGGAGGAACCAGCCGAGGAAGGCGAGCCAGACACCGCCGAACGAGCCCAGGAAGACGAGCTCGGCGAGCCCGGCGGCGATCAGCAGGTAGGCGAAAACGCGGGCGATGCTGCCGGCCTTGCGGGTCGCAGCGGCGAGGTCGCCCGATCTCGCCCAGAGCGCCGAGCGAAGCACCCGCCCGCCGTCGAGCGGCAGCGCCGGGATCATGTTGAAGAGGAGCAAGAAGAGGTTGATGAACCCGAGCCACGCGGCGACGCCGTCAACCGCGCGTGGAAGAGCGAGCAACCAGGCAGCGAGCACGAACAGGACACCGATCGCGAGCGAGACGAGCGGGCCGGCAATCGCAATCCGGAACTCCGCTCCCGCGCTCGGGAACATGCCTTTGAAGCGCGCGACCCCGCCGAAGAGCCAGAGGGTGATCCCGTCGATCTCGACGCCCTCGCGCCGCGCCTGGAGCGCGTGTCCGAGCTCGTGCAGCAGTAGGGAGGTGAAAAAGAGCACCGCCGCGACGATGGCCATGGCGAGGTATGACGAGTCGGTGAGGCCGGGGTTCTGGTCCGGGAAAACGGAGTCGGCGAGCGTCCACGTGATCAGTACGAAGACGACGAGCCAGCTCCAGTGGATCCCGATCCGGATCCCCGCGATCCGGCCGACCTCGAAGCCCTCGCTCATAGGGCAGCGCGGATCGGGTCCACAACGTCGAGCCTAGCCTCTCGTGCCTACCTAGCCGGCCGGGTGCCGAGCGCAGAACGAGGCGAGGCCCTCGGCCATCCCCTGAGGATTCTGCAGGTGAAGCAGGTGCGTCGCGCCTGGGAGCTCGAAGAGCTCGAAATTTGGTAGCCAGGAGAGCAGCAGTTCTAGTCGGTCGGGAAATGTCGGAACGGTCTTCTCCCCGAGGACGCCGAGCACGGGCTGCGTGATGCGGCTCGCATCGTCCTCCGTGAAAGACCAATGCTGCAAAGCGGGCAGCTCTTGGGCGAAGAACGCATCCGCGTCGGCGACGGCTTGCGCGAAGACGCCCGGGAGCCCCCGCTCCAGCGGGCCACGGTAGTCCGGTCCGAAGACTCCCTGGGCGAACGTGTCGACGGCACCGGCCTTGTCGCCGGCGCGATAACGCTGAATCGCGGGCGCGACGAAATCGCGGATGAAGCCTGCTTGCTCATCCGTCGGCGGGACCGGCCGCGCCGGCTCCATGAGCGCGAGCGTGTGTACAGCATCCGGAAAATCGAGGGCCAGCTCAAGCGCGATCATGGCGCTCGAGGAGTGGCCCACGATGTGCGCCCCCTCGATCCCCAGATGACGCATGAGGAGCGCGCAGTGCGCGGCGTGCTCGGCCATGCTGATCGGGCCCTGAATTCCGTCGCTGCCGGCGAAGCCGGCGCGGTGGTAGCGCAGAAGCCGGTAGCGATCGGCAAGGGCGGGCTCGTCCATGAGTGGCTCGGCCCAAGCGGCGCACAGGCCCCAGTGGATCAGCACGACGGGCTCTCCAGTTCCCCGCAGCTCGTACTCCAGCTCGAGGCCGTCGACGGCGGCCCGCTCCATCTCCTTCATGACACCCTGGCTCATCGATAGGAAATAGCTGGATAGAAACTAAAGTGAATAGATTGCTACCGTATTGGAAATGCCTGGTGAGGTCAAGACCTCGCGGCGCAAGTACCACTCGCCGCTGCGAGCTGGTCAAGCCCGACAGACCCGACGCAGGGTCCTCGAGGCCGCCTTTGGCCTCTTCGTTGACCGCGGGTACGCGGGAACCACGATCGCAGCGGTCGCCATTGAGGCCGGCGTCTCCCCCGAGACCATCTATCTCTCTCTCGGCAGCAAGCGCGGTCTGCTCGAAGGCGTCATCGAGATGGCGATCGCCGGAGAAGACGACCCGGCGACCGACGACGACGCGTGGTGGACCGAGATCGCTCAGCTGCCCGCCGCCCTCGGACGGCTCGAGAAGATGGTCGAGTACAGCTGCACGATCTTGGCCCGCACTCGCCCAATCCACAGCGTCATCCGTGGAGCGGCGGACAAGGAGACGTTCGCTGCGGCCCTCGGCAGACGCTTACTGCACGATCGCCTGACTGCCCAGACCGAGCGAGTCGAGCACTACCTGGGCAATGACCTCAGACCAGGACTGTCAGTCTCCGAGGCCGGGCAGCGATACAGCGCCCTCGCGAGCCCCGAGCTCTACTACCTGCTCACCGTCGAGTTCGGCTGGACGGCCGAGCAGCACAGGAAGTGGCTCACCGATCTCCTGCAGACCGAGCTCCTCGGACCCCAGCTAGCGGACCACTAGCACCGAGCTTCGCGCCTCGTGCGCGACCCGCTCGGAGACCGACGCGAGCGCCTTGACTCCGTGCAGCCCGCGGCTGCCGACCACGAGCAGGTCGGCTTCGTTCGAGAGGTCGACCAACGCCTCGACGGGTGTCCTGGAATCCGTCACGTACGGGGCGGGGAACGCCTCGATCGCTTCGAGGTCGACGCGTTTGCTCCCGGTCGCTGTGACGATCAGGAGCTCGGAGCCGAAGCGGTCGGCGATCGCCTTGGCGACGGTTGCGGCGGCGAGTGAGGGCGCCGAGCCGTCGACGCCGGCGACGATGCTCGCGGGGAACTCACCGAACTGTGGTGTCCTGGCGAGCAGCACCGAGCAGGGGGCGTGATGCAGCAACGCGGTGGCGACTCCGCCGAGGAGCATGCCGACGGCCCGGCTACGCCCGTGCGGGCCAACGGCGACGAGCGTCGCCCCCAACTGGGTGATCTCGTCGAGCAGGGACGGCAGGGCATCGCCGGAGATCAGGTGGAGCTCGCCGTCGGGATCTCGTCGATCGCGCGCTGAAGCCCGGTGCGAGCCGAGACATCCAGCTCATCCAGGACGTGGCTCATCGCCCAGCCGGCGTGGACGGCGGTGTTCACCTCGTTCACGGCGGCAAGCTGCAGGATCCCCTCCGACGAGCGCAGGCGCTCTGCCTGGCGGGCAGCCTCGAGCGACTCCGGCGTCCCGTCGACGCCGCAGACAATGCGATCGAAGACCCGCGTCGATGCCTTCAACTCGGTCTCCATGCCTCGATCGTGCCTCTGCCCGATCGGCGGGGAATCCGGGGCGGTACGGAATCGACCTGCGGGAAAGCCCCTAGTGCCCCTGCCAGTGATGCCGACGTGCATTGCTGGGAGGGGCACCTACCAGGTCTTGGTTCGCGGAGCTGCTTCCACGCGGCGGACGCGGACCCGCGCGTCCACCGCGACGCAACCGTCCGGGGAGGCGATGACGGGGTTCAGATCGAGCTCCGCGACCTCGTTCAGGTCGTCTCCAAGCCGCGAGAGGCGATGGAGCAGATCGGTGAGGGCGTCCTCGTCGGCCGCGGGCTTGCCGCGGAAGCCGCGCACCAGCTCGCCTGCCTTCCCGCCGGTGACGAGCTCGCTGGCATCGGCGTCGGTGAGCGGCGCGATGCGGAACTCGGCCTGGCCGATCAGCTCCGCGAAGACGCCGCCCGGGCCGAAGGCGACGAGCGGGCCGAAGACCGGGTCCTGGACGATGCCGGCGAGGAGCTCGGCGCTGCCCTCGAGCATCGGCTGGACGAGGACGGGGGGGCCGATGCGAGCCGGCTGCCTCGCGAACGTCGTCTTCGGTCTCGAGGTCCAGCGCGATGCCGCCGGTCTCGGTCTTGTGCGCGCCGGGCTCGGCGCTCTTGACGACGGCCGGAAAGCCCAGCTCGGCCGCGGCCGCGGCCGCCTCGTCGGCCGTCTCCGCGATCCGCTCGGGCACGACGGGGATCCCGTAGGCCTGAAGCAGCTCCCGGACCTGGTCCGGGCGCAGCCAGAGATCGTCGCCGGCGGCCAGGGCCTCCGCGATCAAGGCGCGCCCTCGCGCCGTGTCGACGCCGTCGAGCGGCGGGACAAAACCGGCCGGACGGCGCAGCCACTCGGCTCGGGCCGCAGCCAGACCCAGCGCGCGGGCGGCCGACTCGGGATACGGGAAGTTGGTCAGGCCCACAGTCGGGGGCAGCTCGCCTTCGGCGATCAGCGAGGTCAGCACCGGCTTTCCGTCCGCCCCCTCGGTGGCACGCCCGATTGCGGTCGCAACCTCGCCGGCCCCGGCGACTACCGGCGGCACGAAGAGCGCGATCAGCGCGTCCACACCAGGATCGGCGAGCACGATCGGAACGACCTGCTCGTACGTCGGGCCCGTCGCCGAGCCGAGCATGTCGACCGGGTTGGCGACGCTGGCCTCTGCGGGCAGGACGCGCTCGCAGCGCGGCCTCCGTCTCGGGCGCGAGCGCCGGCAGCTCGAGACCCGCCGCCTCGCAGGCGTCCGCGCAGAGGATGCCGAGCCCGCCCGCGTTCGTGATCACCGCGACTCTCCTCCCCGCCGGCAGCGGCTGCGTCGCGAACAGGGCGGCTGCGTCGATCAGCTCCTCGAGCGTCCGCGCGCGGATCACGCCCGCCTGGTGGAAGAGCGCCTCGACCGCCGCCTCGGAGCCCGCCAGCGCCGCCGTATGCGAGCTCGCCGCCCGCGCGCCGGTCGAGGTCGTCCCGCTCTTCATCGCCAGGATCGGTTTCTTGCGCGCGACGCGGCGGGCGATCCGCCCGAACCGGCGCGGATTGCCGAACGACTCCAGGTAGAGCGCGATCAGCCCGGTGTCAGGGTCGTCCTCCCAGTACTCGAGCAGGTCGTTGGAGGAGACGTCGGCCTTGTTGCCGATCGAGACGAAGGCGGACAGGCCGATCCCCCGCTCCTGCGCCTTCTCCAGCAGCGCGAGCCCGAGCGCGCCGCTCTGGGAGGAGAAGGCGACCGGGCCGGGCGGCAGCGCGCGCGGCCCGAACGTCGCGTTCAGCCGCGGCGCCGAGACGGCGAGGCCGAGGCAGTTCGGCCCGACGAGCCGTCCCCCGTGGGCTCGAACCAGCGCGAGGAGCTGGTCCTGACGCTCGCGCCCTTCGTCGCCGATCTCGGCGAAGCCGGCCGAGATCACGCAGATCGCGCGCGTGCCGGTGCGGAGCGCCTCCTCGACGCCGGCGAGCACGTGGCGCGCGGGCAGGCAGACGACGGCCAGATCAGGCGTCTCGGGCAGGTCGCCGACCGACCGGTAGCCCTTGACGCCGGCAACCGGCGTCTCCGGCTGGGTTCACCGGGTAGGCCACGCCCTCGAACTCGCCCGCGACGATGTTTCGGAAGAGCAGGCCGCCGATCGACTCCCTGCCGCCGGGATGCTCCCAGCACGGCCACGCTCGAGGGCGCGAAGAACGGCCTCAGCGACGCGACTGCGGCAAGGTGGTCGCGCTCGTCGACACGCTCGAGGTACGTCGCGGTGGGCTCGATCCGGAACTCGACCTCGACCGTCCCGCCCTCGAGCCTGCGGGTGCTCTCGAAGCCCACCGCCTCGAAGACCTTGAGCATCTGCCTGTTCTCCGGAAGCACCTCCGCCACGAAGCGCTCGATTCCGACCGCCGCGGCCCGCGCGGCGAGCTGCTCGAGCAGGCGCGTCCCGATCCCGCGCCGCTGGAGCTCGTCGGCGACGAGGAAGGCGACCTCGGCCGCCGCCGGGGTCGCGGAGCCGCACGTAGCTGGCGAGGGCGATGATGCGGCCGCCCAGCTCCCCGATGAGATGGCCTCGCTCGTACCAGTCGGGGTCGACGAAAGGCTCGACGAGGCTGCTCGCTCAGCGACGGAAAGCCGTGAAAGCGGTAGTAGAGGCTCTGCTCGGACAGACCGCTCAGGAACTCGAGCAGCGCAGGCGCGTCGCCGGCGCGCGGCGGACGCAGACGAAGCGTCGTCCCGTCCCGGAGGATGACATCGAGCGCGTCCGGAGACGCGCTCGATGTCTTGCCGCCAGGCGCGCTAAGCGGTCGCCGCAACCGCTTTCTCGCCGGCCGGGAGCTGCGCTGGATGGCCGCTGAGGACGACCTTCAGCGCGTTGGTGGACGCCGCGTCGGCGAACGTGTCGTAGGCCTCGGTCATCTCGTCGAGCTCGAAGCGGTGCGTCGCGAAGGGCGTTGGATCGAGCCTACCCTCGGCAACCAGCCGCAGGAGCTTTGGGGTGGTGAACGTGTCGACGAGGCCCATCGTGATCGTGACGCCGCGGATCCAGAGGCGCTCGAGATGGAGCGTCGCCGGGTGTCCGTGCACGCCCACGTTGGCGACTCGGCCTCCAGGCCGGATCAGCTCGGTGCAGAGCTCGAAGGTCTCCGGCACGCCGACGGCCTCGATGGCGACGTCGGCGCCGAGACCTTCTGTGAGCTCCATGACCTCCGCGACCGCATCGCTGCGGCCGTTGTTGATCGTTACGTCAGCGCCGAACTCGCGAGCCTTCTCCAGCCGTGCGTCCGCGACGTCGAGCACGACGATGCGGCCCGGCGTCAGCAGCTTCGCCGTCATCACGGCGGCGAGGCCAATCGGGCCCGCCCCGACGATCGCGATGGTGTCTCCCGGCTCGACACGGCCGGCGAGAACACCGACCTCGTAAGCGGTGGGAAGAATGTCCGCAAGGAAGACGACCTGCTCGTCGGTGAGGTCCGGCGGCAGCTTGTAGACGGATGTGTCCGCGAACGGCACCCTCGCGTACTCGGCCTGGAGCCCGTCAATCAAGTGACCGAAGATCCAGCCGCCACCGCCGGTGCAGAGGCCGTAGCGACCTTCCTTGCAGAAACGGCAGCGGCCGCAGGACGTGATGCACGAGACGAGCACGCGGTCTCCCGGCTCGAGTGTTGTCACAGCTTCCCCGACCTCGGTGACCGTGCCGACAGCCTCGTGTCCGAGGATGCGGCCGGGCTCCACCTCGGGAACGTCACCCTTGAGGATGTGGAGATCGGTGCCGCAGATCGTGGAGGTGTCGATCCGGACGATCGCGTCGGTGGGGTCCTGGAGCTTCGGGTCGGGAACGGTTTCCCACGTGCGTTGCCCCGGCCCGTGGTAGACGAGTGCTTTCATCGCTCCTCCTTTTCTCCGCTGCGCGAGACTGCAGTATCGCCCAGGGGCGCCGCGGCTCCATCGGGGTCGGCGCGGCTCGTGCGTGCGGGTTACTACCGATCCGAGACCCAGTCTCCCTCGATCCGCTCGAGCTCCACGTCGACTTCCACCGCGTTCGCGGCGAGCGCCTCCGGCCGCGGCTCCGCGGACAGGCCCACGTGCTGGGCGAGGAACGGAGCGAGGTACCGGCCGACGATCTTGGCCGGAGGCCACCACAGCGGCTCGCTGTCGACCTCCGAGGAGGCGTCGAGCGGACTGGCGGCCATGAACCTGGGTGTCAGCCCGGTGAGCAGCAGTCCTCGCAGCACCGGCTTGAAGGGGCGGGGAGTGACCGAAGCGCCGGCGAGCGCGGCGATCGACTCGGCCGCGGCATCTGCCTGCTGCGTCGCGATTCCACCCTGCTTGAGCGGGAACGTCGTGATGTCGCCCGCGGCATAGACGTCGTCGCGTCCCTCCACCCGTCCGTGCTCGTCGGCGCGCACGAAACCTCGTCCGTCGGTGGGCAGCCCAGGGATTCGCCGACCCTCGGGCACCGGGAGCGACACGACTCGCTCGGTGCGGATCGCCCGGCCCGGAACGACGACAAGTGCGCCGTTCCTGAACACCACCGGAGTGGTTTGCGTTCGCAGCCCGATTCCTCGGGTCTCGAGCAGGCTCTTGATCGATGCCGAGGCCTCGCGCCCGAACACGGCGAGCGGCTCAGCCTCGGGTGTGACGAGGTCGACCCGGACATTCGTCGCGCCCGCGTCCTCGAGCCGGATCTTCGTCATCAGCGCCAGCTCATAGAGCGGCAGCGGCCAGGCGGCGAGCGTCGGGAGTGCGAAGGTGAGCGACTGAACCCGACCTGCGACGGCGTCGTCGACGACCTCCGTCAGACCGACACGATCATCCGGGCCGCGGAACGTCAGTCCGCCTGCAATCCCTTCGCGAGCCCGCGCGCCGAGCGCCACGAGGAGGATGTCCCACTTCAGCTCGGTGCCGTCGGCCGTCTCCACCCGCTGGTGGTCGAGGTCGACGCGGGCGACCGTTCCCGGCGTCAGCCGGGCACCGGCGAGCTCGGCGAGCCGGGCAAGGGGGAACCGCTTGACCTCGCCCTGCTGGAACGGCTCGGCAACGGACATCGGGCGGTAGACGAAGTCGGCGTCCGGCGCGAGCAGCTCGATGTCGACCCGTTCCTCTGCCAGGGCGCGAAGCGCAAGCGTGGCTTCCAGTGCGGCGACGCCGCCGCCGGCAATCAGGACGTGGAGGGGCTCCGACATGAACCGGAGATTCGCCCTCTCGTCCCGGTTGCGCATCCGCGTCTGCCCGGATCCCGGTTACGCATTTTCCGCGATGCCGCGCTCACAGACTCCTTACCGGCAATGACAAGAACGTTGACACGGCAGACGTAAAGTCCCTGCTGTGAACGCACTTTTTTGGCGAACCACGGCTCTCTCGCTGGCGGCGATGTCGGCAGCCACTCTCGTGGCCCTGGCCGCGGCGAGCCCGAATGTCGCGTCGGCCCCGGCAGCCTCGATCGTCTTCACGAGTGACCGCGGTGCAGGCAACAACCTCCATGTGATCGACTCCAACGGCACGGGCAGACGCGCGCTGACGAACGGGTCGGCGTTCGACCTGGCACCGGTTTGGTCGCCCGCGAAGAAGCGAGTCGCCTTCGCGTCGACGAGGCAGAGCGGCACCGTGGCCGCGCAAGACATCTTCGTCGTCGGCGCCGACGGCACCGGCCTCCGCGCGCTCGTGGAAACCTCACGCGACGAGTCGGCGCCGAGCTGGTCGCCCGACGGCCGGATGATCGTCTTCAGCAGGGACAGCACCGGCACGGGGCACTACGACCTGTACGTCGTCACCGTCGCCACCGGCAAGGTACGAAGGCTCACCGCGAACAAGGCGATCGAGGGAGTCCCGGCCTGGTCGCCGAACGGACGCTGGATCGCCTACTCACGTGACGGCGAGATCTGGCTGATCCGTCCCGACGGCACCCGCGCCCATGGGCTCGGCAAGGTCGGTTCCGGGGTCGACTGGGCGCCGGACTGGTCGCCCGACGGGAGCCGCATAGCCTTCGAGAGCATGAGCCGCACCAGCGCCAGCAGGCCGGTTGCCCTGATCTGGGTCATGCGCTCCGACGGCAGCCGCAAGCAGCGCCTGACGCCGTACGTTCGCCGGCGGCCGCTCGATTCTGTCGGCCCCAGTTGGTCGCCGGGTGGCGCCCAGATCGTGTTCACCCGCGGGAGTCAGCTTTGGACGATGCGGCCGGATGGAAGCCGCGTGCGGCAGCTGACGAAGCCGCCGGGTGCCACCTGGGGCGCCGACTGGTGATAGAACCGAGCGCTTGCCGACACCCTCGTAGCTAGCTCGGAAGCCGAAGGCGGCGGCGGCCCTCGCCGCGTGCGCGGGCGAGGGCGTCGTAAAGTCGGTCGTGGACGGCGAGCTCCTCGTTGACCGGGCCGATCACGAGCTCGTCGCCGACCGCCTCGACGCGAGCACGGAGCGAGCGTTCAGCCCTCCGGGCCCGGCGCCGAGCGCCGGCGCCGTTGACGAGGCGGGCCAACAGCGCCAAGAGCATTCCTGCGAGTGCGCCTCCGAGGAGGAGCGCAGTCGGGACTGGGATCTCGCCGATTTCAGGCAAGGGGACGACGTCCTCGAGCTGAAGGAACCCCAGGAGGACGAGCGCGAGCAGCCAGAGCGCGCCGGCGGCGGCAACGAGGGCCAAGACCCACTGGAGAAAGCTCAGCACATGCCACCAACGCGGGCGCGTCATGTGCAGATCGGCGCCTGCGACGGCACGGTCGAGCCGTTCGGCAACCTCGTCCTCGCGGGCGGTCGCTGCGCTGCGCACGTGCGCCGGCCAGGGCGGCGGAAGGCCCTCGGAGGCGCCAGCCGCGAGTAACCGTGTCGCGGCTGCTACCTGCTCGCGCTGGACCGGCGTGCCCGACGGGACGGACGTGTGCCGCTCCTCGCCCGGACGGTCGGACAGGCGCAGACGCCGCAGCGGGTCGGGCCTCAGGCGGCGAACCCAGCGCGCGAACGGCCAACCGCAGGCGAGGATACCCCGGCGCAGATGCGCTCTTCGGACCGCGTCCACCACCGTCGGCACGCCAGCCGCGCCGGCAAGCGCCGTCACGAGGTGCTCGCGCTCGCGGTCGTCAACGCCGGCGGCCTTTCCGCCGCCCTCGGCCGCGAGGGCTGTGGCGACCGTGACGACGTCCGCCGAGAGCCGCGCCGCCGCCGCGGTGCGGAGCTTCACCCGCTTCGCAAGCTCTTCCCTCAGCTCCGGAAGGCCAACGCCCTTCAACGCCGACGCCACGAGCACGGGCACGCCGTCCAGGCCGTCGTCCCCGAGGAGACGGCGCAGGTCATCACGACACGCCTCGACAGCGCTCCGAGACAGCGTGTCGGACTGGTTGAGGACGACGAACATCGACTCCTCGTATTCGGCGAGCCCTCGCAGGTAGCGGTTGTGCAGTGCGGCGTCGGCGTACTTCTGCGGATCGACGATCCAGACGAGCAGGTCGACGATGCCGATCAGCCGCTCGACCTCGAGGCGGTGGTCGATCTCGACCGAGTCGTAGTCGGGCAGGTCGAGCAGGACTAAGCCGGACAGGTCCCCGTTGGACGCGTTGTGGCGTCGCGGCACCTCGAGCCAGTCGAGCAGCTCGCGCCCCGCGTCGCCCCAGACGGCGGCGGTCGCATGACTCGTGGTCGGCCGGCGCCGGCCGGCCTCGACCAGGTCCTCGCCGGCCAGCGAGTTGAAGACGGTCGACTTCCCCGCCCCGGTCGGGCCGGCCAGAGCGATCACGGTGTCGTCCACGCCAAGGCCGAGCCGCTGTCCCGCCCGCTCGACGACGGCCCTCGCGGCCTGGACGCGCTCACTGTCGAGCCGCCCATCCGCGAGGTCGACTGCCTCAGCGAGTGCTTCCAGCCTCCGGTCGAGGTCGCCAATCACCTGGCCACCTGGACCGCCCGCAGAGCCTCGGGTAGTCGTCCCAGGTCATCGGCGGAGGGCGCCGCCTCCTCCAGCGGCTCGAGGAAGCGAGCCGCCTCCGCGTCGAGCAGCCGATCGACACGCTCCAGCAGATCGGTCCGCGCGCGGTCGGCGAGGGCGCGTACGGCCTGGTCGCCGAAGATCGCCTCGAGCACCTTCTGGCTCAGAGCCGAGGTGCCGCCGGCGATCACGATCTCGGTGCCCGTCAAGCCGCCCGTGCTGACGAATACGGCGAGCATCACGGTCAGACCGGCCCCATTGACGCCGAGTGACGCCAGCCTGGCCGTCGTCCGCTTCGACTCGCCTTCGCTGCGGACGAGCTCGAAGACGTATCCCTGCCACGAGCGCACTTCGGCCTTCGTCCGTTCCAGCAGCTCGGGCGAGACGGCGTCCAGCCGGGGAGCGGCTTCGAGAAGAGCGCGGCCCGCCGCGAGCTGTCCCCACTCGGATGCTGCGCGCTCCGCTGCGCGATCCGCGGCGGCGAGCACGACGGCGTCGACGCTCGTCTCGACGGCGGCCTTCAGCTCGGTGTCCGCGGCCGGCTGCCCGGTGGCGAACGAGCGGAGCCGGTCTCGCAGCCAGCTGACGCGCGTCTCCAGGGCCCGCATCAGGTCTCCCGTTCCGACCACGTCGTGCCAGCGGGCAAGAACCTCGCCGCGGAGGAGCGACCCGCTCCGGACCGCCTCGTCGACCTCGGCGATCGCATGCTTATAGGCGCCCTCGACTCCGGCGCGCAGGTCGGCGGCCGCTGCCCGCTGGTCGGCCGCGGCCGCTTGGACGATCTCCACCCGGCTCGGGAGGCTGTCGAGGGCGCCGCTGAGCGTGCGCCGGACGAGCTCGGACCGCGCGGCCGCGTCGGCCGAGAGCGCATCCAGGCGTTGCCGCACCGGGGTGAGCTCCGCCGCCGGGATCAAGCCGTCCTCCAGCACGGTCTCTCGGATCACGAGCAGCTCGGCGTCGCCCAGGCTCCGCTCCTGGAGCATCTGCCGGAGGTGGCCGCTCACCTCCTCGACAGCGTCGGGCGGCACGCGGTTGAGCACGACGCTGAGAGCGGTTCCGCGCTCGCGCGCCGCCGTCAGCAGGTCCCAGGGAACCGCGTCCGCGTAGCGCGCCGCGGTCGTGACGAAGAGCCACGCGTCCGCGGCCGCGAGCAGCTGCGTCGCGAGCGCTCGATTCTCGGTCACGACCGAGTCGATGTCGGGCGCATCGAGCAGGGCTAGCCCCGGCGCCATCCGCTCGGTCGGAACGAGCTGGAGCTCGCCGGCCGGGGCGGCTTCTCCTGTTGCCCGCCGGAGCCCGGGGAGGATCCGGTCGTCCTCGAACCAACGGAAGTCGGCCGGGTTGCAGACGAGCACCGGCGCCCGCGTCGTCGGCCGCAGCACCCCTGCGCGGCTGACCGTCTCGCGCACGAGGCTGTTGACGAGGGTCGACTTCCCCGCCCCGGTGGAGCCGCCTACCACCATCAGCAGGGGCGCTTCCATCTGTCGGAGCCGCGGCAGCAGGTAGTCGTCGATCTGCGCCGCCAGCTCGTCGCGCGTGCGACGTGCGCGGTCGCTGCCGGGTAGCTCCAGCCCGAGCGTAAGCGAGGTCAGCGCGTCGCGAAGTTGGATGAGCGCGTCAGGCAGAACTCCGTTGTCGCGCTCGGTCGCCACGCCGACTAGTTTCGCTGCGGCGGCGGGCGGACGCCTCCGAAACGGGACGGTTTGGCGTCCGGGCCCGCCCCGGAGGAGCCGGTCCCAGCCGCGACGGATGGTCCGGATGAGCACGACGGCGAACACGCCGGCCGCGACGAGCAGCGCCGCGGCGATCGGCCAGCGCCACCCACGGGTGGTCGATCGCGAGCAGCAACACGCCGACGACGGCTGCGTTCTCCGACAGGCTCAGGACGATGTTGGACACGGGCTCCGGAGACGCGTTGACGGCCAGCCGGAGGCTTGCCTTGGCGGCATGGCTGGCGAGCGCTGTCGTTCCTCCGAGCACTGCGCCGGCTGCCTCGCCGAGATCGTCGGCCTCGCCCGCGAGGAGTGCTCCCAGGATCGCGCCGACGGCCGGCCGGATCACGGTGTGGACGGCGTCCCAGGCGCTGTCGACGTAGGGAATCTTGTCGGCGACGAACTCGAGCGCCGTCAACACCGCCGTGAGAAGCAGGACGTCGGTCCGCTCGAGCACGTCCGGAACTCTCTCGACGTCTCCGTAGCGGCCGACGAGCCCGGTCACGAGCAGGGTCGCGTAGACGTTGACGCCGCTCGCCCACCCCGAGGTGAGGACGTAGGCCAGAGATTCCATCTAGGCCCGCAGCCTCACCCGGGGTGGATTAGTCAGTTCAGGTTGTCTGGAGCGCCGCCTTGATCTTGTCGATCGCGCCGGTCTCGGTCGCGCCGAGGTCGTCCGCGGCTTTGCCGACGGACTCCGCGACCCCGACCACGAAGTCACGATAGGCCTGCACCTCGTCCGGCGCTTTCGCCTGCAGCGTGGTGACCGCCGAGCGCAGCGCTTCGGTCGTCCCCTTCTCGACCTCATCCGGCGACGCCGTGAGCCCGAAGCCGGTGCCACGCACCTCGGCGAGCTCCTTGATCAGCGGGGTCTCGCTCGTTTTTCGCGCCTCGGAGAGATGCTTGGAGATGGCACCCACCTCCTTGAACGTGTCGAAGAAGCCCCGGTCGGCGACCGAGACCAGCATCGCCGAGCCGGTCACCCCCTTCTGCAGGGTCTTCCACTCATCCTCCGTGAAGTCAGCCTTGCCTGCCATCTGCCCTCCCTCGGTCGGACGGTTTGCCAGGGCAGCGTAAGCGAGATGCGAGTGGTGGGATGCTTCGATGCCGTGGCTACACTCCGGAGCGGCTCCAGCGGGTCGTTGCTGGGGCGCGGAAACGGCGTACCCAAGCCAAGAAACGCCCCCGTAGCTCAGTGGATAGAGCAGCGGTTTCCTAAACCGCGTGCGCACGTTCGATTCGTGCCGGGGGCACTCATCAAAGGGGGTGAGGCGGCCGGGTCGGCAAAGCCGCCCTGGCCTCGAGTCGGCATCGCAAGCGACGCCTTGGCGTGCGCAAGTTCGATTCTTGCCGGGGGCATCGCGCATGTTTGACCCGAAACCCGCTTGGTTCGGCGGGTTTCGGTGTCTCAGAGGCTCGCCTCGTCATACTGCTTGAAACCGTTAGAAGCCGCTCGGGACTGGCGCCGGCTGGCGCATTACCGGCGCGCTCTTCGGGGAAAGAAGAGCCCCGCACTAGTCAGACCTGCCTGGGATGTTCCGAAGTCGGTGAGTTTGCCTAGACCCTCATCGTCTTCTCGACGATGGCAGCGCCGAGGATGATGCCGGCATCGCTCGGAATCGCCGGCCGCACCAGCACGCGGTAGATGCCCGGCCTGAGCTTGAGGTGAGAAGGGAGCGCGGCACTGACCTTCACCGTGCGCGCCTGGTAGATCGTCGCCCCGCCCCGCTGGAAATAGAATTGGTAGTAGACCGCCGTTTGTTGGCGGGGCCAGCTGAACACGCGCTGCGTCTTCCCGAGCACCCGCGGCGTCGTCTTCGCCGTGGGTTTCGGCACAGCGGCGATTGTTCCGGGCTTGGTGCGGGTTCCGCTCGTGGCCGACGTGCTGTTCGGGCTCGCCTGAACCTTCGGGCGCGCGGGACGGCGCGCCTTCGAGTGGCTCGCCGCCCGCTGCCTTCGCGGCTCCGAGCGTTTAGCCTTCGGCCTTGCCCGCGCCAGTGCCGACGGGGGCCTCGGCATCGGCGCGGCGGCTTGCTGCACGGGCGTCGTCACGAAGGTCGGCTCCTGCGACGTCGACAGGAGGTCGTTAGCCGAGGCCGTGAGTTCCGCGAGCACGAACAGAAGGCAGACGCCAGCGACGGTGGCTCCAATGTGGCGCGCAAGCGACCGGCGACGCGGACCTGGCGCGACGGCCGCCGGGGCAAAGCGTTCCTCGGTAACAAACCGCGGCGCTGTCACCTTGGCCGACCGCCTGGCAACCTCGGCCTGCTCCAGCTCTGCCAGGACGGGCAGGAGCCAGGGCGGGTCGGGCAGCGCGACTCGCGCGCGGAGGGCGAGCTCGTGGTCGACGAGGACGAGCTCGGAGCTGATCGGCTCCTCGACGAGCCAAGTCGATTCCTCGACCCTCCTCCCTTCGCTTCGTTCGCGCGACATGGTGGGCGCTATTCCGCGACCTTGAACACGTCGGGCTGAACCGTTATCCCGGTGTTCAGCTCGATGATCTCAGCGAGCGTGTGCCGGTAGGTGATCCCGAACAAGCGCTCGATGAGACGGAGCTCAGGGTCGTTCAGATAGAAGAACCGGTCGCCGTCGCGAAGGGCCTCGAACTGCTTCCTCCAGATCGCCAGCTGGAGCTCGCCGAACTCTGTGCCCGGAACGTGCTGCTCGGACACCATCCCGACGAACGCCTCCAGCTTGTCGACGTCCCGATAGATCGCCCGCAGTCGCGACGCAAGCGACGTCCGGCGAATGCCGACGACTGCCTCCCCGTCCGCCGCCTCGCTGTCGAGCGGGATCGGGTTGCCGTCCGCGTCGAGGAGCTTGACGAAATCGAGGATGTCGGGATCGTTCAGGGGGTCGGTCCTGCGGATCTGCCGGTCGTTGGACGGGAAGCGGTCGGTCGACTCGCCGGTGATCGCCGTGAACGACGGCTTGGGCTGGAGCCCGTACGCGCGCCGCAGCGCGTTATACGACGGCATCCCGTGATCGCGCCCCCGCTCGATGTCGATGGCTCCCAGATCGAGCACGCCGCGGAAGCAGGCCGGCAGCGTCGGGCCGTCGAGACACTCGGGGTTGCCCGGATCCGGAATCTGGAAGAGCACGCTCCGCAGCTGGTTGTCGATCTGCTCGTCGTTCTTGTACTCGGGCTCCCCTCCGAGCCCGGCGAGCATGGGCCCGAGGCCGATTGCGGGCAGAAGATCCGGATTCCCGAACGCGATGTTCAGAGGAGTGACGAGGACCGTCTGCCCCTCCTCGTCCTCGACCTCGATGCCTTGGGCGCGGAAGGCGTCGAGCTGCGCAGCCGAGTACGTGCCGGCCGGGACGCTTGGCTCGAACTCGCCGTGGATCATGCTGTGAGCCCGATAGCCGACAACCGCGAACTCGTTGGACAGGGTTGCGTTCGTGTTCGGGTCGTAGCCCCGATACGGCGAGAGCGCCACCCCGAGCGCGGGCAGGAACTCGTTGTAGGTGATGTACAGCTGCTCCGCACCGACGATGCGCCGAGCAATCTGGAACTTGACCTCGTCGGGGAGCACGCGCGGCAGCTGCGCGACGATCCGGTTGTGCTCGCGAGCGAAGAGCGTGTGCGTTGCGGCGAGCGCGAGGTTTTCGTTCGCCCGCACGTCGCCCGCGACCATCGCCCGCTCGGGCGTCCCCATGAGCCGCCCCATGAGCGCCATCTCGGGAGCCGTCGAGGGGCTGCCGCGGCTACTTCGCCGAGGCAGGTAGCCGCCGGGCAGTAGCAAGCGGGCGCCGTTGTTCGAGAGCCGCCCGTCGATCGGCCCTTCGCGGAGCCACTCGAGCCGCTCATTGGTCCCGCCGTAGACGGTCCACGCGTCGATGTAGCTGCTGACGGTGTTGATCTGCTCCCTCGTCGAGCGAGTGCCCGTTCCAGGCGCTGCAGGAGTCCGGGCGAAGGGGATCTCGCCGAGGTCGTTCGTGAAGTCCTCGAGCGGATCCTTCGAGCTAAAGCCGATCGGCGCGTTCTCGCCGCCGACCTCCTGTCGGAGCCCGAACGTGTGATCCATGAACTGACCCCAGGTGAATCCCCACTGGGTGACGCCGTTCTCCGAGAACAGGTTCTGAGAGACGTCGTTGAAGATCCGATTGCTGACCAACCGGGTGGGTGGGCCTGCGACGGGCTTCCCGATGCCGTCCGCGTACTGGGCCGGCGCGATTCGTAGGTACCGCGTTCCTGCTTGCCCCCAGTCAGGGTGCAGGACGTTGTTCTCGCTCCCGTCCAGCGTGCGAATCCGAGAGTCGAATGCCGCGCCGCTGGAGGGAACGAGCACGATCAGGACGGCGATTGCCGAGATCAGGAACGTACGCAATGAGGCCTCCTTCCCAGACGAGGACGCCACCGCCGCAGGTGATGTCGCCGTCGTTCGTGGAAACGACGCCTACCGCAGAGTTGCCTCTACTTGGGGGAAACTCAGGCGGAGCGAGCCTATTCTGCGGATCTTCTCAGGGTCAAGCGAAAAGACTAAGAATCCGCGAAAAGTTCGCTAAGAATCGCGGCCCTTCGGCGACTCTTGCAGGACGTACCCGACGCCGCGGACGTTGTGGATGAGGCGCGGCTCGCCGGCCGCCTCCGTCTTCCGACGCAGGTAGCCGATGTACACGGTGAGGGAGTTGGAGCTCGCCCCGAAGTCATAGCCCCAGACGTGGGTGAAGATCTGCCCGCGCGACAGCACGCGGCCCGGGTTTCGGAGGAACAGCTCCAACAGATCGAATTCGATCGGCGTGAGGTCGAACGCTCTCTCGGAGCGGCGCACCACGCGGGTCTTGGTGCAGAGGGTCAGATCGCCGTATTCGAGGACCTCCGCAGGAGGGCGCTCCGGCCGCCGCAGGAGCGCGCGTACGCGCGCGATCGGCTTCCCGAGCGCCCGAGCTCTCACGGCGTCAACGAGCACCCCCGTTTCGCCGTAGCTGGAGCCGGCCGGGAGCGGGGAGGTGGGCACGGGGATGGTTTGAGGCGTGGGCGGCCAAGAAGCCTCGTTCATCTGCTGTCTCGAAGGTGGCGAAGCTACTCCCTGACCCGCGGACGAGTCAAATCGCCTCGGTCGGTCTGGCCCGTCCTGCGCGAGTTAGAAGATCGCTGGGCGGTCGCTGCGAAAGTCGCTATGGCGAAACTCGGGGCCGAAGCGCGGCGGGAACTGGCCGTTGACGAGATCGTTGATCCGGTCCCTGATGGCGGCGACCATCTTCCTCTTCTCGGCCTCGGTCAGCTTGCCGGCCGCGTCGATCTTCTGCTCGACCCGGGCGATCAGCGCGGCCGCCTGGCCTCGAGTCGACATCGCAAGCGACGCCGGCCGTTCCGCGAGCGCTAACTCGCCAGACGCAGAGCGACCACGGCCGCGGCGTCGGCCATCTGGCCGAGAACCCGAACGTTGATGTTCGACACCGTGTCGCAGGCCTGGTGGTAGCACGGGTCGAACGGTCGGTCGGCCGCGCCGCCGAAGCGGCTGACCAGCCCTGCCGCCTTCCGCGCGTCCGCGCCCGTGAAGAGCCCTCCCACCGGGAGACCGGCCCGCGCAAACGGTGCGTGGTCGGAGCCGCCCCCCAGGGACAATTCTTCAACGGTCTGCCGGCGAGCCGCGAAGTAGGCGCGGAACGCGTCCTCGATCCGCGCCGAGCCGGGCGGCGCAGTGCTTCCGTCGTAGACGAAACGGCCGAAGTTCTTCGAGCCGACCATGTCGAAGTTGAGCACGGCGTGGAGCTGCCGGCGCTCGCGCGCGCTCAGACTCTGCACGTAGGCCGTCGAGCCCACGAGCCCGAGTTCCTCGGCGCCCCAGAACGCGAAGCGAAGCCCGCGCGCCGGCCGAACGCCGAGGCGGCGGGCCTGCCGCGCGACCTCCAGCACGAGTGCCGAGCCGGATCCGTTGTCGTTGATTCCTGGCCCGTTCGCGACCGAGTCGAGATGCGCCCCGAGCAGCACGGTGCCGCCTCTCCGCCCGGGCAGGTCGGCGATCACGTTCGCCGCCCGCGCCCGACCGCGAGATGGCGGACACCGCGATCCGTACACGGACCGTGCCCGCTTGCGCGGACTGGGCGAGCTCCGAGCCGAGCGTGGACGAGATCATCAGCACTGGGATGCCGATGCCGGGCCGCACAAGCGTCGCTGCGATCGGTGCAGTGCGACCGGGTACGCCTTCGTTGGCGATGAGGACTGCGCTCGCGCCGGCCGACCTGGCGTTTTGGGCCTTCTGGGTGAAGAAGCACGTGCCGCGCCTCAGGAGCGCGACGGCGCCCCGAGGGAAGGCGGCGAAATCCGAAGATTCGCAGCCACTCGAGTCAGAGTCGGGCTCGACCGGTGCAACCTGGCCGGTGACCGTTCCGCTGCCCGAGTACCGCAACGTGAGGAAGTCGCGCCGGGCGCTGTACTGCGCGGGCTCGGGGGCAAGGCGCTCGAAGCGAGGAGGCCGAGTCTCGCGAAACAGATCGAAGGAGAAAGACTGGAGCCGCGGCTTGTACCCGGCAGCGCGGAGCTGCCCGGCCACGTACGCCACCGACCGCTCGTACCCGGGCCCGCCGGCCGCGCGCGACCCGCCGTTTCGCCTGGCTATCGCCTCGAGCGCTACGAGGTGAGCCCTCAGCCTCCCGGGTGTGACTGCGCGCGCGAGGGCTTCGGGGCCCCGAGCCGCAGGACTGGCATGTGCCTCGGACCCGCCCTCACGGACCGTGTGCGCGGCTCCAGCAAGAAGCACAGCACAGAGCCCAATCGTGAGAGCAACGCCTCGCACGTGTCACTTCGTAGGACGGCGCGGGCTGCCCGAAGTTGAGAGCCCGCCGGCCCGCAGCTATCCGCCCATCTCGGCGAGCAGCTTCGTGTCCTGGTGTAACCGTTTCTGGAGCAGCCCCAGCAGCTCTCGCTCCAGCTCGACGAAGCGCTGGAAGGCTTCGACGACAGCACGGGATGACATCGCCCCCACGTCGTGCCTCCCCATCGGCAGGTCGCGATACCCGGCCATCTCCGCGGCGGTCGCCTTGAGCAGGGCTGCGATCCTGCGGTGTTGCTGCGCCAGCTTGAGGTAGACGCCGTACTCCCTCTCGGCATTCTCGTCTGTGCGATCGAGCGCCTTCATGTGGACCTCGAGGTTTTCGGCCAGGGACGCGGTCAGCTCGGCGAGCTTTGCCGGAAGCGTCGAATGCGCAGCAAGGCCTTCTCCGCAGGTCGGGTCATCCGCCATTTGCGCTTCGGGATTATCTAACGCCCGGACGTGCGCTTAGTCTTCCCGCGGCAATGGCGACCCTCGCGCTCACCGCGTCCCTCCTCGCCGGCGTGTTCCTCGCGACCGCCTGCGGCGGTGACGACGACGATGCCGAAGCACCGGCGTCGCTGGACGGAACCTCGTGGACCCTGGTCGAGGGAACGGAGATCACGATTCCCGATGACGTCGACATGACGATCGCCTTCGAGGCCGGCAAGGCGTCCGGTTCCGGAGGCTGCAACCGGTTCACCGGCTCCTACGAACAGAACGGCGAGTCGATTTCCCTGGGGAGGCTCGCCTCGACCCGGATGGCGTGCGCGGAGGAGGTCATGACCGCCGAACGCGCATATCACTCGGCCCTCGAGGCCGTGACGTCGTGGTCGGCGACCGGGGGCGTGCTCGTGCTCTCCGACAGCTCGGGTCCGGCGCTGCTCCGCTACGAGGCGACCTCCGAGTGACCTGGCCCCTGCGGGTCGCGGCGCTGGTCCTCGCGATCGCCGCCGCGGCGCCGGCCGCAGCGGCGCCGGCCGAACGAAGCCAGGCGGCTTCGGTGCGGGTGTACTTCCTACAAGGCGAGCAGCTCGTCGCAGTGACGCGCCCAGGCTCGACCGTGAAGGCCGCCGTGACCGCGCTCCTGGCCGGCCCCACCCGTGCGGAGACTGGGAAGCAGTTCCGCACGTACGTTCCGTCCGGAAGCCGGCTCCGGTCGGTGCGCTTCGCGAGCGGCGTCGCCACCGTCGACCTGGGCGAGCAGTTCGCAGCGGGGCGGGACGCCGAATCGCTGAGCGCCCGCATCACGCAGCTCGTCTACACGGTGACGGCAGTTCCGGGCGTGAAGTCGGTCCGCCTGCTCGTCTCCGGAGGAGTGCCGCTCGGGCTCTTCCCCGGCTACGCCTTCTCGCGGCCGGTGACGCGAGCGCAGGCGACGCGGCCGATCGTGCCGCCGCCGAAGCCGCCTCCTGACTCCGGCGGGCAGCCGAGCCCGGACACTCGCGCGCTTCAACAGCGGCTCGCAGACCTCGGCTTTCTCGCGCTGAGCGCAGTCGATGGAGTCGCCGGCGAAGAAACCCGTTTTGCCGTCATCGCCTTCCAGAAATGGGAGCGGCTCGCCCGCGACGGTATCGCAGGGCCGCAGACGAGCGCCGCGCTCGCGCGCGCGGGCCGCCCGAGCCCGATCACAAGCGGAGGGAGCGGCCGGCGTGTCGAGGTGCTGCTCGACCGGCAGCTGACGCTTGCGATCGAGAACAACACCGTTGTCCGGGCGATCCCCGTCTCGACGGGTGCGCCGGGTTTCGGGACGCCAGCGGGCTCCTACTCGGTGTTCCGAAAGGAGGTCCGATCGTGGTCGGTGCCCTTCAAGGTCTGGCTGCCGTGGGCGAGCTACTTCGTCGGCGGCATCGCCTTCCACGAGTATCCCGACGTCCCCGTCACGCCGGCGTCGCACGGATGCATCCGGACCCCCCGTTATGACGCCAGGTGGCTCTATGACTTCACCCCGATCGGGACGCCCGTCACGGTTTTTGCCCGCTCGTGAAAGCCCTGCTCGCAACTGTCGTCGCACTCGCGCTCGTCGGAGGCGCCTCGGGAGCCGCGCCGCCCACGACCGTCGCGCCTGGCGTCCTCACCGTCGCGTTGAACCTTCCGAGCCCCGGGTTCCAGGCGGGCGCCGTCCGCCCGAACAACACGGTCGTTGCCGCGCGTGGGCTCGAGATCGACTTCGCGCGCTCGCTTGCTGCGCGGCTCGGCCTCAAGCGCGTTCGGTTCGTGAACGATCCGTCGTTCAAGCGTCTGCTAGCCCGTGGACGGAAGCCCTGGGACGTCGCTCTCGCCGAGGTGACGATCACCGCCGCCCGCCGTCAGAACGTCGACCTCTCGCAGCCCTATCTGCGCGCCGAGCAGGGTGTCCTGGTGCGCAAGGGGCTTACCGCGCCGCGGACGCTCGCCGCCCTCGCCCGCCTCCGCATCTGCCTGCAGCGCGGGACGACGAGCGTGGCGATCGTTCGCGAGCGAGTCAGGCCGAGCCAGGCGCTTCTGTTCTTCGCGAGCCTCGACCTGCTGCTCGAGGGCGTTCGCTCCGGCCGCTGCGAGGCTGCGGTACTCGACGCGCCGATCCTCGCCGCCGAGCGGGCCGCTGCGCCGTACCGCTATGGCGCACTCGCAGGAGTCCTGCGCACGGACGAGCGCTACGGCGTCGTGCTCCAGAAAGGCTCGCCGTTGACCCGCCGTGTGAATGCCGCCGTGCGCGCGCTCGTCACCAACGGAACGCTCACGCGGCTCCAGCGGCGCTGGCTCCTGACCGACCTCGCGGGCCTGCGCGTACTCGGCTGAACGGTCCCGTTCTAGACTCGTGGCGTAATGGCTGATCTCCATCTCGGCTTCCGTCTCGACCCTAAGACGGGCAAGCCGGGCAGCGAGCGGCTGATCGTCGAGTCGGGCGACCTGACCACGCACGGCGTCATCCTCGGCATGACCGGTTCGGGGAAGACCGGGCTTGCGGTCGATCTGATCGAAGAGACGCTGCTCGCAGGCATTCCGTGCCTCTTACTCGACCCCAAGGGCGACATGGGGAACCTGCTGCTGACCTTCCCGGAGCTCGACGCGACGAGCTTCCGCCCCTGGGTGAACGAGGATGACGCGCGCAGCGAGGGCCTTTCCCTCGACGACTTCGCGGCCAAGACGGCGTCGGCCTGGCGGGAAGGCCTCGAGGCTCAGGGCATCGGCACCGAGCGGATCCGGGCACTGCGCGAGTCGGCCGAGTTCACCGTCTACACGCCCGGATCGGAGTCCGGCGTGCCGTTGAACGTCGTCGGCTCGCTTCAGGCGCCGACTCTCTCGTGGGAGAGCGAGGCGGAGACGTTGCGCGACGAGATCGAGGGGACGGTGACGAGCCTGCTCGGCCTGGTCGGGATCGAGACCGACCCGCTCTCGAGCCGCGAGCACGTGCTGCTCTCCAACCTGATCGAGCATGCGTGGCGGGCGGGCCAGAGCCTCGACGTCGGCACCCTGATCGGCCAGATCCAGTCGCCGCCGCTCCGCAAGCTCGGCGTCTTCGAGGTGGACACGTTCTTCCCGCCCAAGGAGCGCACTGAGCTCGCGTTGAAGCTGAACAGTCTCGTCGCCTCGCCCGCGTTCGCCGCCTGGGGCGCCGGGCAGCCGCTCGACCCCGCGACTCTCCTGCGCACGCCGGACGGCAAGCCGCGCTGCGCGATCGTCTACCTCGCCCACCTCTCCGACCAGGAGCGGCAGTTCGTCGTCACACTCGTGCTCTCGAAGCTCGTCACGTGGATGCGCGGCCAGCCGGGCACCTCCGACCTGCGGACGCTCGACGTACATGGACGAGGTATTCGGCTTCGTCCCCCCAACAGCGGCGCCGCCGGCGAAGAAGCCGATCCTGACCGTCCTCAAGCAGGGACGCGCGTTCGGCGTCGGGATGGTGCTCGCGACGCAGAACACTGTCGACCTCGACTACAAGGCGATGGCGAACGCGGGTACATGGCTGGTCGGCCGCCTCCAGACCGAGCGCGACAAGGAACGCGTCCTCGAGGGCCTTCGCTCCGCGGCCGGGGGAACGGACGTCCAGGCGTTGGACAAAGCGATCGGCGGCCTGGGGAAGCGGCAGTTTCTGCTCGTTAGTGCGAAGAGCCCGACGCCGGCGCTCTTCGAGTCCCGCTGGGCGATGTCGTACCTCCGCGGCCCGTTGACGAAGGATCAGATCGAGACGCTCATGGGCGACGCGCCGCGGCCCGCCGCCCGAGGCCGTGCAGGCGCAGACTCCGGCTCCAGCGCCGGCCGAGCCGGCCGCGGACGAAAGCGCGGTCGCGCCCGCCGTCGCGCAGGGCGTGCCCGTCCGCTACCTGGACCCGGGCGCGCCCTGGGCCGCTCAGGTCGGATCCGAAGCCGGCGGGCGGCGGCTCACGGCGTTCCTCGCCGCCCGCGTCAACCTCCGCTTCGACGACGCGAGGGCCGGCATCGACGCGAGCGAGGAGTGGGAAGCGATCTACGGTCCGCTCGACGGCGGGCTCGACCTCGAGCGGGAGACTCCGGTCGACTACGACGAACGGGACTTTCGCCCGGAGGCGCCCGAAGGCGCCGGCTACGTTCTGCCGCAGGCGCCGCTCGGTGAGGCGCGCTTCTTCCGAGAGACGACGACGCAGATCCAGCGCCGGCTGGTCGACCGGCGGACGCTCGACGTCCAGCGAAACGCGTCCCTGAAGCTGTACTCGCGGCCGGGCGAGACGCCTGAGCAGTTCGCACAACGCTGCGACGAGTGCGCCCAGGCTGAGGCCGACCGCGAGGCCGCCAAGATCCGCGACCGGCTCGAGGCACGGGCGGAGCGGCTGAGGACTGCGTACGAGCTCGCGCAGAGACGGGTCGAGGAGCTCGACGCTGCGGAGAAGTCATACCAGGCGACAGAGATTGCCGCCGGCGCGGGCGCCGTCCTCGACGCGTTGCTGCGCGGGCGGCGCAGCGCGCGCGCGATCGCCACCAAGCTCGGCAGTGCGGCCTCGCGCCGAGGCGTCACCACGCGGGCCGCCGAGCGCCGCAGGACCGCGGAGGAGCGCGTCCAGCAGAAAGCGGACGAGCTGGCCGAGCTGGAGCAGGAGCTGCTCGACGAGGTCGCGGAGATCAACGCCAAGTGGGAGGACAAGGCCGCCGACATCGAGACCGTCTCGATCAGGCCGGAGGCGGCTGACGTCCGCGTCGCGGAGCTGGCGGTCGTCTGGGTGCCCGCCTCGTAGCAGTTCTACGGCGCACGCTCGAACCCGTAAACTCCGCCGTTCCAGGCAACTGAGCGTTTGAGGGATCGCAGGAACGTCCGTGAGCGCGCCGAAAGCAGCACTCCGGAGGAGGATCGCATGCTGAGATTGCGAGCTCTGCGATGACGGAAAATCACGAGCTCTACCATCGCCTGCTCGCACTCACCGGGCTGGGGCTCTTCCTAGGCGGACTGCTGCTGGCGCTGTCGTTCGTGACGGTCGGACTGGTGGTCTTCGCGGCCCTGCTCGTCGTCAACCTCGCGGTGGGAGGGCTTTTCTTGCTGCGCCGGGCCCGAATCGGAGCGGGGTTGGGGAGGCTGCCCGTCTCGGCGGCGCGCGCTGTCGAAGGACTGGGACGACAACCCGCCAACCTCGACGTTCGACGGCGTGCATCGCGTCTCGGAACCCGCGCCCGCGAGACATCGGCCCGCGCGCCGGTCCGAGCCAATGCCTTGCTGGCGAGCGCCCTCCGGAGCTACGCGATCGCCGCACACTGGTTGAGCATTCGAACTGGGCAGCTCTTGGGCCTCGCCAGCCGACCGGCGAACTCGCTTGCTCGGGCGAGGCCGCGCCCGCAAAGCCGTGGCCGCCAGGCGCTCCGGCTCAACGAGCGCGGAGCGGAGCTTCGCCGAAACGGCGACCACGAACGGGCCGTCGAGCAGCACCTGGTCGCGCTGGCGATCGTCCGTGACCTCGGCGACGAGCAGGCCGAAGCGCTGACGCTCAACAATCTCGCTCTCGCTCTCGCCCAGGGCGGCGCCGAGGCAGAAGCGGTCCAGCACCTCGAGCAGGCGCTAACCGTCCTCCGCGAGCTCGGCGACGAGAAGCACGAGGCACGAGTCATGGCCAACCTCGGCATGGTCCATCGCCGGCAAGGCCACAGCGAAGAGGCCGAAAACCTCCTCCACGAGGCACTGGTCAGGCTTCCTCCGGAATCGCCGGCCTACCGGCAGGTCGAAGCGGAACTGAGCCGGGCGAGCTGATCGCGGGCGCCGCTTAGGGACGTGCGCGGGAGCCGCCGTGGCGGCGGCGAGCACGACGAGCTTCGACGTGCGGCACTAGAGAGCTTTCCTCGGCTTTGCGGACGCCCTCCTCCTCAGTCACACGAAAGGAGACTTCCAGCCCGGCGCAGCGTCCCTTGGGCGGGACACCCCCAGCGAAACCGGTGCCGTTGACGTAGAGCCGCTCTCCCTCTTCGGTTGAGATAAAGCCGTAGTCCTTCTCTTCGTTGAACCAGAGCATCGTTCCGCGCATAGAGACTCGCTTTCGTTGCGAAGCGAAGACGCGGCGCGCCACCGGATTCGCCTATCGACAAGCACAGGGTAGCGATCAGCCTGCTAACCCGGTCTATTCTGCCCGCATGGATGCTCAGCTGCGGCCGCGGCTCCGCGGCGTCCTCCATCAGTACGCATTCTTCGCTTCGCTTGGATTCGGCGCTCTGCTCGTCGCTGGCGCGTCAGGTGCGGGAGAGCGCGCCTCGGCAATCATCTTCGCGGCAGCCTTGGCGGCGATGTTCGGAGTCAGCGCTCTCTATCACCGACGGACCTGGCAGCCGCGGGCACGACGCTGGATGCGCCGGCTCGACCATGCCGCAATCTTCCTGTTGATCGCAGGGACGTATACGGCGTTCGGGCTGCTTGCACTCTCAGGGGCTTGGCGCTGGACCGTGCTGCCGATCGCGTGGGGCGGGGCGCTGGTTGCAATCGTGCTCAAGCTGGCCTGGATCGATGCGCCGAAGTGGATTGCCGTCGCAATCGGAATCGCGCTGGGGTGGGTCGGCATCGTCGCCCTGCCACAACTCTGGGAACACTCCGGCTCGGTGGGAGTCGGGCTCCTCGGCCTCGGTGGCGTGCTCTACACGGCTGGAGCGGTCATCTACGCGGCCCGCCGGCCGGATCCCGCGCCGGCCGTGTTCGGCTACCACGAGCTCTTTCACGCGCTGGTGATCGCGGCGGCCGCGTGCCAGTACGCGGCCGTCGCTCTCTTCGTCTTGGACTAGACCTAGATTTTGCGGCGGCTGGGCGGCGCGCCCCAGCGGGAGCGTCGTCCTCGGCCGGAGTACACGAGGCGCTTCGGCGCGACGCGCATCCCCTGCCGCTCGAACTGCTCGTGCTCGCCGACGCTGCGAGCGACATGGCTGACATCCGCCTGCTGCTCGGGGAGGACGAGCGTGATCCCGGTGCCGTCCCGCCCGGCTCTGGCCGTTCGGCCAACACGGTGGACGTAGCCCTTGTTGTCGGCGGGCGGATCGAAGTTGATCACGTGCGAGATGTGATCGAGATCGAGCCCTCTGGCTGCGACATCCGTCGCGACGAGGGTCGAGACCTTGCCCGCCTCGAACCGCTCGAGCGCGCGCTCGCGCGCCCGCTGGTGCATGTCGCCGTGCATCGCGACCGCCTTGACGTCGTGGCGGGCGAGCTTCTGCACGAGCCGGTCGGCGCCGCGCTTGGTGCGGACGAACACCAGCGTCAGCCCCTCGTCGTGCCCGAGCATGTCCACGAGCGTCTCGACCTTGGTCTCGGCGGTCACCCCAACGAACCGGTGCTCGGTCTCACCTTGCTCGAGGTGACTGGGAAGCTGGGCGTCGAAGCGGCTCGGGTTGTGCGTATACGCGCGCGCGAGCTCCGCCACCTCACCGTCGAGCGTGGCCGAGAAGAACATCGTCTGGCGCTTGCGCGGTAGGCGGCGGACGATCGCGTCGACCTGCGGCTGGAAGCCCATGTCGAGCATCCGATCGGCCTCGTCGAGGACGAGGATCCGGATGCCGTCGAGCTTGATGAGCCGGCGGTTGGCCAGGTCCTCGAGCCGGCCCGGTGTCGCGACAAGGATGTGCGCGCGCTTCGCGGCCTTCGCCTGGGCGGAGACCGAGGTGCCGCCGTAGACGGCGGCCACTTCGAGCCCGCGGACACGTGCGATGTCGGCGAGCTCGTCCGCGACCTGGGTCGCGAGCTCGCGGGTTGGGACCAGGATCAGCGCCGAGGGTCTCGTGTCGCGGGCCTCGAGCCGCTGTGCGATCGGAACCGCGAACGCGAGGGTTTTCCCAGAGCCCGTCGGCGACTTGGCGAGGATGTCCTGTCCTGCCAGCGCGTCGGGCAGGACGAGCGTTTGGATGGAGAACGGCGTCCGGATCGACCGCCGTGCGAGCGCGGCGACGATCGGTTCGTCGACGCCGAGGTCCGAGAAAGACTGGTGTGACAAGTTCGACTCCTTCGATTGCAGTTCGAGATTCGCCTACCTCGAAACTGCCGAAGGCCGAACGAGAAGCTAAATCTCACGGGGCGACTGGATGCCGCCCGTGGCAACAAGGTAGCAGCCACGGGCCTAGAGGCGGCCGGCCTCGACGATCCGCTGGAGAAACTGCTGCGTCCGCGGCTCCTTCGGCGCCGTGAAGATCTCCTCGGGTGAGCCCTGCTCGAGGATCACCCCTTCGTCGAGGAAGCAGACGCGATCGGCGATCTCGCGCGCGAAGCCCATCTCGTGCGTCGCGATCAGCATCGTCATCCCGCTCGCGGCCAGCTCCCGAATCACGTTCAGCACCTCGCCGACGAGCTCCGGGTCGAGCGCGCTCGTCACCTCGTCCAGAAGCATCAGCTCGGGCCGCATGGCCAGCGCCCGCACGATCGCCACGCGCTGCTGCTGTCCGCCCGAGAGGCGGTCGGGGTAGTCGTCGCGCTTGTCGGCGAGGCCGAACCGCCCGAGCAGCTCGACGGCCGCGGCTTCGGCCTCGGCGCGAGGCTGAGCGAGCACCTCGCGCGGTGCGAGCGTCACGTTCCGCAGCACCGTCATGTGCGGGAAGAGGTTGAAGGCTTGAAAGACGATCCCGATCCCGCGCCGCACGCGATTGGCGTCGACGCCCGGGGCGGTCACTTCCTCCCCGGCAACGAAGATCCGGCCCTCGTCGATCGACTCGAGCAGGTTGACGCAGCGCAGCAGCGTCGACTTGCCGGACCCGGAGGCGCCGATCACGCAGACGACCTCGTGCTCGCCGACTGCCAGGTCGATCCCGTGCAGCACCTCGTCCTCGCCGAACGACTTCCGAACACCCTGCAACTCGAGCGCGTTCACCGCGTCCTCCGGCGCTGGCGCGCAACCAGCCAGTCGGTGAAGCGGGCGAGCGGGATCGTCAGCAGCACGAAGAGCAGCGCAGTCGCGAGGTAGGGCGTGTAGTCGAAGTTGGCGGCGACGTCGATCTGCGACTGGCGAAACGCCTCGACCGGGCCGATCAGCGCGACCAGCGCCGTGTCCTTTTGGAGCCCGATGAAGTCGTTGAGGAGCGGCGGGATCACGCGACGGACGGCCTGCGGGACGATCACGAACCTCAGCGCCTGAGCTCGCGTGAGCCCCAGCGAGCGGGCCGCCGACTCCTGGCTCGGGTGGATCGACTCGATCCCGGCGCGGTAAACCTCGCTGACGTACGCCGAGTAGACGAGCACGAGCGAAGCAACCCCCCAGAAGAACGCGGAGTTCGGCACGCCGGAGAGGCCGAGGGCCGGAACGCCGAACCCGAACAGGTAGATGACGAGCACCGTGGGCACGCCGCGAAAGAAGTCGGTGTAAGCCACTGACAGGAGCCGCAGCGGGAAGAAGACTGGGCCGGGCAGGTTCCGGAGGATCGCGAGCCCCAGGCCGAACACGAGGATGAAGACCTCGGCGATCAGGAACATCTGGATGTTCACCAGCAGCTTCGGCGCGATGTTCCGGAGCGATTCCTCGAAGATCTGCCGGTCGAAGAACGACTCCCGCACTTCCGGCCAGCCGGGTGAATTGACCACGATCGCGACGAGCAGGCCGAAGAAGACGACCGTGCTGACCGCTGCGATCAGCGTGCTGCGGACGGCGCCGCCGCCGAGGATGCGGGAGCTCCGGCTACCCGTTACTCGAGGACCGGCGCGCTGCCGCCGAGCCACTGCTGGTCGAGCCGATCGATCGTCCCGTCGTCGCGCAGCGTGGCGATCGCCTCATTCACGCACTCGGTCAGCGGGCTGTCCTTCTCGAGCACGACGCCGAAGTACTCGCCACCCTCCTCAGCCGGCAGCCGTCCCACGACCGTGCCGCCGTCGAGCTGCACGGCCGCCATGAACAGACCCGTGGGGAAGTCGACGGCGGCCCCGTCGATCTGCTTCGCTTTGAGCGCCGACACGACGTCGTTGTTGGTGTCGTAGACGGAAGGCTCGCTGGTCGGCTGGATCCTGTCGTTGATCGCCTCGAGGCTCGTCGTTCCGACGACGGCGCCGAGCTTGCGGTCCTTGAGATCGGCGATCGACTTCGCGTTCGCGATCGGGTTGCTCTCGAGCCCGACGATGGCTTGCTCGACGTCGTAGTAGGAGTCGCTGAAGTCGACGGCGTTGGCTCGCTCCGGCGTATAGGAGATCTGGTTGATGTCGAAGTCGAACTTCTTCGCGCCCGGGCGGAACGACTGGGTGAACGGGACGACCGTCCACTTCACCTCGGCGTCGGTGAAGCCGAGCTCGCGTGCGATCCCGTATGCGATCTCCTGCTCGTAGCCCTTCTTGGTCGGCGTCGTCGTCGGATCCCAGGGATCGAACTCCTTCGTGCCCTCGAACCAAGGCGGGAAGGCCGGGTTGTCCGTCCCGATCGTCAGCTGGCCCGAATTGACGAGGTCGAGCGACTCCTTCTCGCAGGAGGCCGTGGCCTCGGTTGTCGTGCCCTCCGCCGATTCGTCGTCATCGTCGCCGCAAGCGGCGACGGTAAAGGCGAGCACCGCAGCGAGCAGAAGCGCGAAGAGAGCCTTCCGCATTGGCGCCAACCCTATCGTGAGGATCGAGCGGCGGGTAGTGGTACGACGGCGCACAGGAACGCCAGCAGGAGGGCGAGCGCGGCGACCGCGGCGAGCGAGGCTCTCAGGGTCGCGAGCTCGGCGAGCCCGCCGACGAGGGCCGGGCCGACGAGGAATCCGAGGTACATCAGCGTCGTCACCGATCCGACGACCGTGGCCCGCTCGCGCGGAGCGGCGGCTCGACCGGCGACGCCGATGATCGTCGGCGCGAGCACGGAGCAACCGGCGCCGGCGAGGATGATCCCAGCCAGGGCGACACCCGTCGAGGAGGTCACGGCTGCAATCGCGGTGCCAACCGCGGCGACGAGCGCGCCGACGACGAGCAGCCGGCGCTCGGTCCACCGCGCCGAGCAGGCTGTTTCCGCCCAGTCGGCCGGCCGTCATCGCGGCCGCAAACAGCGCCGGGCCGAGCGCGCTCACGGCAGGCGGAGCGTCGAGCGTGCGTTCCAGATGGATGGCGCCCCAGTCTTGCCACGCTCCCTCGATCCAGTAGGCGAGGGCACCCAGGACGCCGACGACGAGCAGCCAGGCCGGGATCCGTTCGAAGAGCTTCGGCGGATCGGCTTCGGCGACCTCCCAGATGTGTTCCGGACCAGGTCGCACGGCGATTGCCGCCAGCACGACGACCGCGGCGGCGAGAGCGAACACGAGCCCCGGTCCTGCACCTGCCCAGCGCAGCAGGCCGGTCGCCAGGCTGGCGACGACAACGGCAGCCGAGAAGCAAGCGTGCGCCAGATTGAGCAGCGGGCGCCCCGATCTCACCTCCTCGCGGACAGCGTCGGCGTTGATCGCGACGTCCATGGCCCCGGAGGTGGCGCCGATGACGAGCAGGCAGAGGTACAGCTGGCCGGGCGAATGCGCCACGCCCGGTAGGACGGCGGCGAGACCGAACGCGCCAACCGCGATTGGAGTCAGCCGGGGACCGAATCGATCGCCGAGCACCCCCGTCGCCCGCATCGACACGAGCGCACCGAGCCCGACGAGCACGAGCGCGGCGCCGAGCTCGCCGTCGGAGGCTTCGGCCTGCCGCTGGACCGCGGGCACAGCCGCGCCCCAGGCGCCCCAGTAGATCCCGAGCGCCGCGAAGCCGAGGAGAGCCCGCATGGAGGTAGCATCGCGCTAGCCCCCGGAGAAAGGACGCACATGAGCTTGATCGCCCGCCTCGACGAGATTCGCCGCCGACGGAACATCCTCGAGCACCCCTTCTACACGCGCTGGGAGCACGGTGAGCTGACTCGCGCCGAGCTCGCGGACTACGCGGGCGAGTACCGGCACGCGGTCGTCGCGCTGGCCGGCGCCGCGGAGGCGGCGGCCCCGCTCGCAGGGGCTCGTCACGCCGACGAAGAGCGTGCCCACGTCGCGCTCTGGGACAACTTCGCGGCCGCGCTGGACGCCGATCTCGATGGGCAGCCGCGGCCGGAGACCCAGCGCTGCGCCGCCGCTTGGACATCGGCGGACGATCCGCTCGAAGCGCTCGCGATCCTCTACGCGATCGAAGCCGGGCAGCCGGAGGTCTCGCGCACCAAGCTCACCGGCCTCGTCGACCACTACGGCTTCGAGGAGAGCGGCGACGGAACCGCGTACTTCCGCCTCCATGCCGAGCTCGACCACGACCATGCCGCCGACTCGCGCGAGCTGCTCGAGCGCCACGCGACGACTACGGACGAGGACCGCCTGGTCGCCGCTGCCGAGCGCGCGCTGGACGGGAACTGGACGCTCCTCGACGGGGTCTCGAGCTAACCGCAAGTCCCGCGCGGCATCCGCATCTCCTTTACGTAGCCGGGGCGAGACGCCCGGGTCCGGGAGGCCAGGTGCGGCAGGGCAACCTGAGACCCGGGCGACCGGCCCCGGCTATCGTCGCGGCATGAGGAACGCGCTCGCGTTTGCGGCCCTGGCTGTCCTGCTGGGAGGCGGCCTGGCGAGCGCGGCCTCGCCGCGCTGGCGCACCGCGGCGCCCGTCCCGGTGGCGCGGACGGAGGTAGCTGCGGCGCTCTTCGGCCGCGAGATCGCCGTCGTCGGCGGCTTCCTGGCGAGCGGCCGGAACTCGAGTCGCGCCGACGCGTACTCACCCGTCCGAAATCGCTGGCGTCGCCTGCCGAACCTTCCCACCACCGTCGACCACGCGATGGCGGCGGGGCGAGGCTCCGAGCTCTACGTCGTCGGCGGTTACGGCCCCGGATCGGTGGCGCTCTCGACCGGGTTCGTCCTCCGCCAAGGCCGCTGGAGCCCGTTGCCCTCGATGCCGGCGCCGCGGGCGGCGGCGGGAGCCGCGGTCGTGCGGGGGAAGCTCTACATCGTCGGGGGCGTCGAGGCGCCCGGGCGTTTGGCCCGTGATGCGCTCGCGTTCGACTTCGAGGACGGACGCTGGTCGGTCATCCCCGGACCGAGGCCGCGCGAGCACCTCGGCGCCGCCGCTCTCGGCGG
Organism: uncultured Actinomycetes bacterium; assembly: GCA_963752845.1. Classification (GTDB taxonomy): domain Bacteria; phylum Actinomycetota; class Thermoleophilia; order Gaiellales; family Gaiellaceae; genus JACDAN01. The sequence goes on from CAVVZV010000002.1 coordinate 62,681, forward strand.
GCTCGTCTACGCGGTCGCGGGTCGGACGTCAGGGCTCGACACGAACCTCGACGTCGTCGAGGCCTACGAGCCGGCGGCGAACCGCTGGCGCGCGATCCCGCGGGTGCCCGGGGCTCGCGGCGGGACGGCGGCTTCGGCGGTCGCGGGCCGTCTGGTCTCCGCGGGGGGCGAAGAGCCGGGCGGCACGATCCGCACGGTCTTCGCCTACAACCCCAAGACCCGCCGCTGGAGCCGGCTGCCGAACCTGCCGCGGCCGAGGCACGGTCTCGGGCTGGTCGGCTATCGCGGGCGCGCCTTCGCACTCGCCGGCGGCCCCGAGCCTGGGCTCACCGTCTCAGGCTCGAATCAGGTCTTACGCGTAGGGCAGTAGTCCAGTCGCGACGGCTTTCCGGCCGCCTCGCTCGTAGACCACGTCGATCGAGTCGTGCTTCCGGTACGTTCCCGCGACCCCAAGGAAGATGCTCGTCCAGCGCGCCTTGCCGAGCTTCCCCTCGTGATGAAGCCGGCGATTGAAGACGAGCGTCCGGCCCTGCACGCGGTAGTCCCGGCCGGGCTCCTGCCGGACGCCGTTGACGAAGACCTCGAACTCTTCAAGAACGTCGGCGGGAAGCTCAACCCTGCTCTCCGGCACCTTCATAGAATGCCGCAGCAGTGCTCGCCGCCCACCTCCTCGCCGCCTCCGGCCTGACGCCAGTCGATCCCGACTCGCCGAACACGGAACGGATCGAGGATCTCTACTGGTTCATCTCGTTCTGGTCCGCGCTCGTCCTGCTCTCCGTCGCCGTCCCGCTCGCGATCTTCGTCCTGCGCTACCGCAGCCGCGGGCGGTCTCGCGCAGTCGAGGGGCCCCAGGTCCACGGCAGCACGCGCCTCGAGATCGCCTGGACGGTGGTGCCGGTGGTGATCCTGCTGATCGTCACCGTGTTCACGTTCTACAAGCTGCCCGGAATCACACTCGATGCCGAGGCCGGCGAGGACGTGACGAGGATCCGCGTCGAAGGACGCCAGTTCTACTGGCAGTACCGCTACCCGAACGGCGTGATCGCGATCGACACGCTGCGGGCGCCGGCGAACCGGCTCGTCGAGCTCGAGATCACCGCCCCGGAGAACGACGTGATCCACAGCTACTGGGTGCCGGATCTCCTTGCAAAGTTCGACGCGATCCCGGGGCGGACGATTGAGACGGCCTTCCGCGGCGAGCCCGGCACGTATCGCGGCCAGTGCGCGGAGTTCTGTGGGATCCAGCACGCGGCGATGCTGGCCACGATCGAGGCGATCCCGGCCGACGAGTTCGACGCGTGGCTGACGGAAGAAGCACGGCGCCAGGAGACCGGCGACTCCGACCTCGGCGAGCAGATCTTCGCGGGAGTGTGCGCGAAGTGCCACGGCGATGAGGGCCAGGGTGCGATCGGGCCGGGGCTGAGCGCGTCGACCGTCTCGAACGCGTCCGCGGTCGAGGAGATCGTGCGCAACGGCCGGGGCAAGATGCCGGTGGTCGGCGAAGGGTGGGACGACCGCCAGATGAAGGCGCTCACGGACTACCTCAGGGAGCGGTTCAGTGGCAGTTAGGGCGGAGACGCCGAGGTATCCCGTTCCCTGGACGCAAGGCCGCTTCGCGAGCTGGCTGGCGACCGTCGACCACAAGCGGATCGGGATCCTCTACATCGTCACGAGCCTGATCTTCTTCCTCGCCGGCGGCGTGATGGCGCTCCTGATTCGGACGCAGCTGGCGCAGCCGGACATGGACGTCGTGACGAAGGACTCATACAACCAACTGTTCACGATGCACGGCACGACGATGATCTTCCTGGTCGTCGTCCCGATCTTCGCCGGCTTTGCGAACTTCCTGGTGCCGCTGATGATCGGCGCGCGCGACGTCGCCTTCCCCCGGCTGAACGCGCTCTCCTACTGGCTTTTCCTCTTCGGTGGGATCGTCCTGCTCGGCAGTTTCTTCGCCGCCGAGGGCGCCGCCCGCACCGGCTGGACCGGCTACCCGCCGCTCTCGCAGCAGGCCTCGGGAAACGGCCAGGACCTCTGGATCGTCGGGCTCCATATCCTGTCGCTGTCGTCGCTTCTCGGCGCGATCAACTTCCTCGTCACGATCCACAACATGCGCACCGCCGGGATGACCTGGATGCGGCTGCCGCTCTTCGTCTGGACGATCGAGATCTACGCCGCGTTGCTCGTCGTCGTACTGCCGGCGCTCTCAGCGGGCCTGACCATGCTCCTGCTCGACCGGCAGGGGTGGACGCACTTCTTCATCCCCGACGAGGGTGGAGACGCGGTGCTCTACCAGCACGTCTTCTGGTTCTTCGGGCACCCCGAGGTCTACGTGATGATCCTGCCCGCGATGGGGATCGTCTCCGAGGTGATCCCCGTCTTCGCGCGCAAGCCGATCTTCGGCTACAAGGCGATCGCCTTCTCGACCGTCGCGATCGGCTTCTACTCGCTGCTCGTCTGGGCCCACCACATGTTCACGGTCGGGCTCCCGATCGGGCTCCAGATCTGGTTCATGATCGCCTCGCTGACCATCGCCGTCCCGACCGGCGTGAAGATCTTCAACTGGCTCGCGACCACCTGGCGCGGGAATCTGATCTTCGACACCGCGATGCTCTGGGCGCTCGGCTTCGTCGCGGTGTTCACGATCGGCGGGCTCTCGGGGATCTTCGTCGCCGTCTTCCCCTTCGACTGGCAGGTCCACGACACGTACTTCATCGTCGCCCATCTCCACTACGTGCTCTTCGGCGGCTCGGTGTTCGGGATCTTCGCCGGGCTCTACTACTGGTGGCCGAAGATCTTCGGGCGCTACCTGAACGAGACGCTCGGCAAGTGGCACTTCTGGCTCACGTTCATCGGCTTCAACCTGACGTTCTTCCCACAGCACTTCCTGGGTTTGCTGGGGATGCCGCGGCGGGTGTACACCTATCGTGACGACGATGTCTGGACGACCTACAACCTGATCTCGACGATCGGCTCCTACGTCATGGGACTCGGGATCCTGCTGTTTCTCGTGAACGTCTGGTGGTCGCGGCGGCGAAGCCCGCGGGCGGTGAACGACCCCTGGCAGGCGGACACACTCGAGTGGTACACGACCTCGCCGCCGCCGCCGCACAATTTCGACAAGCTCCCCTATGTGACGAGCGCACGACCGTTGCGCGATCTGCGGAGGAGGCTGCAGGAGAAGAGATGACGAGGGCCGGACCCTGGCTGAGGCTGTGCGCCGTTGGCGCGTCGGCCGCCGTTGCGCTCGTCGTGGCCAGCGGCGAGCTCGGCATCACCCACCGCGTGCTCGTCATCGTCGCACTGCCCCTGCTCGCCGCGGTCGTGCTCGGCGCCTGGTTCGCCCATCGCCAGGCGTTCGTGCTCGCGAGTGCCGCGCTGGCGCTGTTCCTGGCGGCGGTCGCGAGCTGGTGGTCGCCGGCGCTGCATCTGGCGCTGGCCGGAGCGGCGCTGGCCACGACCGTGCTCGCGACGGCTCGGCTCTACCGCGGGGCGCGCCCGCAGCGTGTCGCTTGGCGCGACTACGCCGCGCTGACGAAGCCGCGGATCATGACGCTGCTGCTCTTGACGGGCGCCGCCGGCATGTTCGTCGGCGCGCAAGGCGTCCCCGACCTCGGGCTTCTTGCAGCGACGATCGTCGGCCTCGCGCTCGCCTGCGGAGGTGCGAGCGCGCTCAACCACGTGCTCGACCGCGACATCGACTCGTCGATGGGGCGCACGTCGAGGCGGCCCGTGGCGGCCGGACGCGTGAGTACGGAGCTTGCGCTCGAGTTCGGGCTCACTCTCTCGGCCCTGTCGTTCGTCCTGCTCGGGTCGGTCGTGAACGTCCTCGCCGCCGTGCTCGCGCTGATCGGGAACCTCTTCTACGTGCTCGTCTACACGCGCTGGCTGAAGCGCACGACGCCCCAGAACATCGTCATCGGCGGCGCGGCGGGCGCCGTGCCGCCGCTCGTAGGCTGGGCGGCGGCGACGGGGAACCTCACGCTGCCCGCGCTCTACCTCTTCCTGATCGTCTTCCTCTGGACGCCGCCGCACTTCTGGGCGCTCGCGTTGCTGATCAAGCGCGACTACGAGGCCGCGAGGATCCCGATGCTGCCCGTCGTCCGCGGCGATCGTGAGACGGCGCGCCAGATCCTCTTCTACACGGTCGCGCTCGTCGCGCTGACGCTCGCGCCCTTCCTCACAGGAACGTTCGGGCCGCTCTACCTCGTCGCCGCCGTGCTGCTCGGAGCGCAGTTCCTCCGGCTCGCCTGGTCGCTGCGCCGGGAGCTGACGCCGCGGCGGGCGAGCGTCCTCTTCCACTACTCCCTGGCGTATCTCGCGTTGCTCTTCGTCGCGATGGCCGTCGACCCGATCGTCGTGTGACCGAGCCGCTCCCCGAGACCCGTCCGCCCGACTTCACGGTCGAGCCCGTCGAGCCCACCGCCGAGCTTGCGCACCGGAACAACGTGATGGGGCTGGCGCTCTTCGGGCTGTTCCTCCTGATCTTCGGCGGCACCTTCCTGATCGCCTTCATCTACCTCGCGCTGGATTAGGCCTGGGCAATGCCGCAACGCAAGACCTGACCAGGGTACTGCGCTTCTTAACGGGGTCCGACCCCGTAAAGAGGAGGCGCTGCGGCTGGAAGGGCGCTGAGAGTCCGAGCGGCACGCCGGGTCTTAACGGGGTCGGACCCTGTAAGGAGACGCAGGACGAGGGAGAGCGTTTCTTGAGCCTGACCCCTGATCGACCTAAGCTCCACGCCGGACGCTCCGGATAGGGTCGCCGTCCGATGGAAGGCATTTTCCTCGCCAGGCCCGACCCGATTCCGGTGGACGGAGTCCCGCTCGCCGTCAAGGACCTGTTCGACACGGCCGGGCTGACGACGACCTACGGATCGATCGTGTTCGCCGACCACGTCCCGGAGCGCTCGGCCGCGGCCGTGACGGCGCTCGAGGACGCGGGCTACGTGAACATCGGGAAGACGAACCTGCACGAGTTCGCCTACGGCGTCACGTCGCAGAACCCGCACTTCGGCACCGTGCCGAACCCGATCGCTCCCGGGCGGACTGCCGGCGGCTCCAGCGGCGGCTCGGCCGCCGCGCTCGCCGCCGGGCTCGCCGAAGCGGCGCTCGGGACCGACTCCGGCGGCTCGATCCGGATCCCGGCCGCCTGCTGCGGCATCGTCGGCTTCAAGCCAACGTTCGGACTCGTGCCGCTCGACGGTGTCTTCCCACTCGCGCCGACCTTCGACCACGCCGGGCCGATGGCCCGCACCGTCGACGGCTGCGTGTGGATGATGCAGGCCTTCGTTCCAGGTTTCGAGCTTCCGGACGGTACCGAGCCGACCGTCGGGGTCGCTTGGCTCGACCACTGCGACCCGCTCGTCCGGGAGCGCGTGCAGGAGGTGGCGGAGAAGCTGAACGCACGGGCGATCGACTTCCCGCTCGTCGAAGACCTTGTTGGGCCAATGTTCATGCGCGAGGTCGCGGACGTGCACCGAGACCTGTTTGCCGAACACGCCGACTCCTACGGCGACAACGTCCGCGCCAAGATCGAGCGCTGTCTCGCCGTGACGGACTCGGAGTACGAGGCGGCGACGCTGCGACGCGACGAGTACCGCGAGCGCTGTGAGACGGTCATGGAAGGCTTCGACCTGCTGCTGGTTCCCACGCTCGCGTTCGTCGCGCCGCCGCTGCCCGAGGACGAGCGTTCGGTGCGCGAGGCGATGATCCGCTTCACGCTTCCCTTCAACGCGCTCGGCTGGCCGGCGCTCTCGCTTCCGGCCGGACCGGCAGAGGACGGCTTGCCCAGCTCGGTCCAGATCGTCGGGCGCGCAGGGGACGACAGGCTCGTCCTGGCCACAGGTCTCAAGCTCCTTCGCTAGCCGGGAAGGATGGCGGCGACAGCGTCCGTGAGCCGGCGCTCGATCGCGAAGACGCGAGCGAGGCCCATGATCTCGAACGTCCTCAACACCCGGCGATCCTCCGTGGCGATCACGAGCTTGCCACCGAGGTCGCGAAGGCGCAGGTGGTAGCGGAGGAGAAGGCCGAGTGTGGTCGAGTCGACGAAGCTCACCTCGGCCAGATCGACCGCGACTGAGGTACCGCCGAGCCCGACCACGCCTTCGAGCGCCTGCTCGAGCTCTGGCGCGGTGTGCAGATCGACCTCGCCGGTGAGGGTGACGACGAAGGCATCGCCTCCGAGCGCCGCCGTCTTGACGCTGAACTCGAGCACGGACATCCCGACGACCGTAGCCGCTGCCTCGTGAGCGTTTACCCGGGGCTGTGTCGAGATTCGCTCACACTGATTGGTTGCCGGGGACAGGATTCATCCTGTCCCCGGTGCTAGCCGCCCTTACACGGCGGCAAGCTTGTAACCGACGCCGCGAACAGTCAGGATCCGCCGCGGCCGCGCGGGATCCCGCTCGAGCTTCTGGCGCAGGTTCGAGATGTGGATGTCGCACGCGCGCTGGTCGCCGACGTACTCGCTGTCCCACAGGTGCTGCATGATCTCCCGGCGGCTGAACACGCGTTCCGGCTGCTCGGCGAGCAGGAGCAGAAGCTTGAACTCGGATGGCGTCAGGCGCTCGGGTTCCCCGCCCACGCGGGCCTCGTGCCGCATCGGGTCGAGCTCGAGCGAGCCAACGCGAAGCTTTCCCGCCCGCCCCGTTCGGTCGAGCTCGAGCCGACGGAGGATGGCACGGATGCGTCCGATCAGCTCGGCCATCGAGAACGGTTTTGTCACATAGTCGTCGGCGCCGACCTCAAGACCGAGCACGCGGTCGAGCTCGGCTCCTTTCGCGGTCAGCATGATGATCGGGATCGCAGTCTCCGCCCGGATCCTCCGGCACACCTCCGTGCCGGACATGCCCGGAAGCATCAGATCGAGGACGACAACGTCGTGGTCGCCGCTCAGTGCTTGCTCGAGCCCGATCTCCCCGTCGCCGGCCTCCCTGACCTCGTAGCCCTCGCTGCGAAGGGCGTAGGCGACGGAGTCGCGGATCGCGGGCTCGTCGTCGATCACGAGGACACGGTTCACGAGGTCACCATCCTGGCGGCCAGCGGGAGGCGAAGCGTGACGAGCGTGCCGGCCCCAGGCTCCGAATGAAGCTCGAGACCACCGCCCAGCACCTCGGCCGCTTCCTTGGCGATCGCGAGCCCGAGGCCGAATCCGGGGTCGTTGGCGGCACCGGCTCGGACGAACCGGTCGAACACGCGAGGTTGCACGTCCGGTGGGATGCCGGGACCGGTATCGCGAACGCCGACCTCGAGAGCACGCTCGGAGACCGCCTCGGCGACGATCTCGATGCGGCCGTGTTGCGTGTATTTCACCGCGTTCCCGATTACGCCGCGCAGCGCCTGCTCGGTGAGATCCGCGTTGACGACGGCGGCCAGCTCATGGGGGCAGGACAGCTCGATCTCGACTCCGCTGCTCGGCCGCAGGTCGGCGACGAGGTCGTCGAGGAGCGGCCGGAGCAGCAGGAGCTCCGACCGAGGCGGCTCGAGCAGCGCCTGCGTGCGGGCGAGGACGAGCAAGGCACGGGTGAACCGCTCGAGTCGCCGCGCCTCGCGCTCGATGTGTCCGAGAAAACGATCCCGCTCCTCGGTGTCCTTCGCACCCGCCTGTAAGACCTCGACGGCGCTGATGATCCCGGCCAGCGGGCTCTGCAGCTCGTGGGCGGCGTTCGCGATGAAGTCGCGCTGCGCCCGCTCCTGTGCACTGAGATCATCGGCGTCCTCGTTCGTCATCGTTCAGAGACGACCCGCGGTCTTCGCGGCGTCCTCGTAGACCGGGTCGCGTTCGAAGACGTCCAGTTCGTCGGAGAGCAGGTCGCTGGGCTTCAGCTCCTCCCCGTGCGGAATGTCGTCGGCGAGCTCGCGCTCGACGGCGGCGCCCGCGCGCGAACGCAGCCAGCCGGCGAGGAGCGCCGTCTCGGCGGGAGGGCCGGCAATCCGGTCGGGAACGTCGGGCCAGCCGAGTGCAAGCGCCTCGCGCCAGGGCAGTGTCCGTCGCCAGACGATGTCGGAGACGGCGGCCATCTCGAAGAACTCCTCCAGCTCCGCGTAAGCACCCGGTACGTCCGGCCACTCGGCGGAATCGACGATCAGCCGGTCGACGATCGCGAGCATCTGCGGGAACTGCTCGGTCCGGAACGCCGGTCTGCCGCGCCAGCGGAGAAAGACCGGCAGATCGGGTAGCAGCAGGGGCATCGCAATGCTGGCCGGAGCTTCGGCGCGCGAACCGCCGAGGCCCAGCTCCACAACCTCGTTGCAGAGCTGCCTCGACTCGCCCTCGATCGGATGGCACTCGAGGAAGACCCTTGCCGCCAGCCGGTCACTTTTCTCAGGCTGCGGGAAGAGAAGGAGCGTGCGCGACGGGTGCTGCTCGCCCAGGCCCGCAAGTGTCTCCGTCGCGGCGGCCTGCCACTCCGGCGGGACCCAGGCCATGTGCGTGAGGACGCTCGTGCGGAGGTCCGGCGCCCCGCCGTCGCCGACCCGAAGACGCAGCTCGGCCAACGCGTCCTCGATCTCCTCGATCGTCGCGCAGTCGTCCGCCCAGGCTTCGATCGCTACCGATGCCATTCCACGAGCTCCTGAGCGGCGTCCGGCCCCCACGTCCCGGCCGCGTAGTTGGGAAAGTTCGGCCGCTCCCGCTTCCAGGCGGCCGTGATTGCATCGACGAGCGCCCACTGCTCCTCGATCTCGTCCGCTCGGGTGAAGAGCGTCGAGTCACCGAGCATCGTGTCGAGGATCAGCCGCTCATAGGCGTCCGGCAGACCGGTCCGGAAGGCACCGCCGTAGAGGAAGTCCATGTGCACGGTCCGCAGCTGCATGCCCTCGCCGGGAACCTTGGCGCCGATCGCCAGTGAGACGCCCTCGTTCGGCTGGATGTGGACGAAGAGCACGTTCGGGCGCAGATTGCTCACGTCTTCGAAAGGCGGATGCGGCGCCCGCTTGAACTGGATCGCGATCGTCGTCTCGCGCCGCGGGAGCCGCTTGCCGGTGCGCACGAAGAAGGGCGTGTCGGCCCAGCGCCAGTTGTCCACGAACAGGCGAGCGGCGACGAAGGTCTCGGTCGTCGAGTCCGGTGCGACGCCCGGCTCTTCGCGATAGCCCGGAACCTCGACGCCCTCCATGAATCCACGGCCGTACTGCCCGCGGACGACGAAGCGCGGGTTCGGGGTGCTGATCGCCTTCAACACCTTTACCTTCTCGTTGCGCATTAGCTCAGCGTCGAAGTCGGCCGGCGGCTCCATCGCCGTCAGCGTGACCAGCTGCAGCAAGTGGTTCTGGAAGATGTCGCGGATCGCGCCGGCCGGCTCGTAGTAGCTTGCCCGCCCTTCGATCCCGATCGACTCGGCGACGGTGATCTGGACGTGGTCGATGAACTGCCGGTTCCAAATCGGCTCGAAGATCCCGTTGGCGAAGCGCAGCGCCAGCAGGTTCTGCACCGTGTCCTTGCCGAGGTAGTGATCGATCCGGAAGACCTCGTCCTCGGTGAAGTGGCGGGCGAGGAGCGCGTTCAGCTCGCGGGCCGAGGCGAGATCGCGTCCGAACGGCTTCTCGACGATCAGCCGAACCCAGCCGGTAGTCGTGCGTCGCTCGCCGAGCTCCTGGACGAGCTCGGGCATCGCCGTGGGCGGAACGGCGAGGTAGTAGACGCGGTTCCCGCGGGTGCCGAGCTGCTCGTCGAGCCCGGTCAGGGTCTGCGCGACCATGTCGTGACTGCGCTCGTGCGCGAAGTCGCTCGTGACGTACCGTGTGACGGCGGCGATCCGGTCCCAGACGTCCGAGCGGAACTCGTCCCGACCGAACTCGCGCACCGCCGCCTCCATCGCCGCGACGAACTCGTCGGTCGACATCTCGGTGCGGGCGATGCCGACGACAGCGAAGTGCTCGGGCAGGAACTTGCGCAGTGCGAGCGAGTAGAGCGCCGGGAAGATCTTGCGTCGCGTGAGGTCGCCGGAGGCGCCGAAGATGGTGAGCACGCACGGCTCGGGGGTGCGGCGCAGCCGCAGGCCGTCGAGGAGGGGGTTCTCCTCGCCTTCAGTCTTCTCGTTTAACTGCGTGTCCACCGAACTGGTTCCTCAGGGCCGCGTCCACCTTCGCCGCAAACGACTCGTCCTGTCGCGACGCGAACCGGGCATAGAGCGCCGCCGTGATCACGGGGAGCGGCACCGCGCCTTCGATTGCCTCCTCGACCGTCCACCGGCCCTCGCCCGAGTCTTCGACGTACCCACGGATCTTCTCGAGGCCTGGATCCTCGTCGAGCGCGCGGGCAAGCAGGTCGAGCAGCCAGCTGCGGACGACCGACCCGTGGCGCCAAAGCTCGGCGATCGAGTCGAGATCGAGGTCGAACTCGGAGGAGTTCATGAGCTCGAAGCCCTCCGCGTAGGCCTGCATCAGGCCGTACTCGACACCGTTGTGGGTCATCTTCACGAAGTGGCCGGCGCCGGATGGGCCGACATGGGCGTAGCCGTTTTCGGGGGCGAGCGTGCCGAACGCCGGCTCGACGACGGCCACAGCTCCGGGGTCGCCGCCGACCATCAGGCAGTAGCCGAGCTCTCGCCCCCAGATCCCGCCCGAGACGCCGGCGTCGATGTAGCGGATGCCCCGTTCGGCCGCCAGCGCGGCGCGCCGCTGGGAGTCGCGGAAGTTCGAGTTGCCGCCGTCGACGATGACGTCACCCTGCTCGAGCAGATCGAGCAGCTCAGTAACGGAGTCCTCCGTGGGCGGGCCGGCGGGGATCATCAGCCAGACGACGCGGGTCGGCTCGAGCTGCGAGACGAGCTCAGCGAGCGACCCCGCCGTTCCTCCACTCCGCGCATAGGTCGCGACCTCATGCCCGTGCTCGCGGAGGCGCTCGGTCATGTTCCCGCCCATCCGGCCGAGGCCGACCATGCCGAGCTTCATAGGCGGATTCTGACGATGCGGCGGCCGCGCTCCTGCAGCGCCTGGAAGTCGCCGGCAGCCTGGGCGGAGATCAGCGTCCGGAACCCGTAGGGCCGGCCCGGGATCGCCAGCTCCTCACCGAGATCGTCGACGACCTGGATGAAGAGCCCATTGTCGGGCCCGCCCTTGTGCAGCTGCCCGGTCGAGTGGAGATAGCGGGGGCCAAGGCCGACCGCGACGGCGGCTCCGGTCTCCTGTGCACGCCGCGCCAGCGGCTCCAACTCTGCCTCCCGTGCGGGGTCGATGAACGCCAGGATCGCGACGTAGTGATCGGCCGTCGCCTCGCTCAGCAGCTCGTCGAGTGACCCTTCGGGCCGTGTCCAGGGGTCTGACCCCGAGCCACGGCCCGTAAGGACCTCGTTGGTCTTGTCTTTGGCCGCTTGGACGTCAGGCTGGTCGAAGGGGTTGATGCCGAGGAGCGAGCCTGCCACCGCCGTACCGAACTCCCAGCGGAAGAACTCCTGGCCGAGCTCGTAAGGGTCAGGAAGACGGAACTCGAATGTCTCGCCGCCGCTGCCAACCGGGACGATGCCCTTGCCCTGCTTGCCCGTCGACTCGGCCACGAGCTGCTCGACCCAAAGGCCGAAGTCACCCGCGACCTGGAGAAAGGTCGTCCGAGCGAGCTGCAGACCCAGCTCGAGGCCGGGATTGCCCTCTTCGAGCCGACATGCGTCGCGCATCTCCTCGGCCCGATCGAGCAAGAGGTCGGCGTCGATGCCCATGAAGATCGCGGGCAGGATCCCGAAGACGGAGAGTGCGGAGTAGCGCCCGCCGATCGTCGGCTCGCCGTAGAAGACGTCCTCGGAGAGCTCCGCCAGCGGGGAGCCCGGATCGGTGATGACGGCGAACCGTCCACCCAACTCGCGGAAGTAGTCGGTCTGGCTCCGCGTCTCGAGGGTCGTTCCGGACTTGGAGGCGGCGATGAACAGCGTTCGCCCGATGTCGATCGACCCTTCGAGGCGGCGGATCGCCGTCGGGTGCGTCGTGTCGAGAACGTGGAACCGCTCCGCGGCGAACAAACGGTGCATCACCTCGGGCGCAAGGCTCGAGCCGCCCATGCCGAGGAGCACGACATCGTCCACGTCCGCGTCGGCGCCGGTGGCGAACTCCATCAGCTCGTGGACCCGTTCGCGCATGCGCGGCGGCTCGTCGAGCCAGCCCAGCCAATTCGCCTCGTCCCGCCCTGTCCAGACCGAGGGGTCCCGCTGCCAGATCCGTTCGACGAGCTCGGCGGTCTCGATCAAGGTGACGCCTACGCCGAGACGAGCTCGCCGCGCTTCGCGCGCACGCCCTCGAGCAGCTCGTCGAAGGAATCGGCGAACTTCTGCACGCCCTCCTCCTCGAGCACGCGCGTCACGTCGTCGTAGTCGATGCCCGCCCGGGCCAACTCCTCGAAGAGCCGACCCGCCTCGTCGAGCCCCTCCTCGAGCGTCAATCGAACCTCTCCGTGATCCTGGAAGGCCTCGATCGTCTCCTTCGGCATCGTGTTCACGGTCTCGGGCCCGATCAGCTCCTCGACATACATCACGTCGCGGTACTTGGGGTTCTTGGTCGAGGTCGACGCCCAGAGGCAGCGCTGCCGGTTCGCACCCTTGGCTGCGAGCGGCTCCCAGCGCGGCCCGCCAAAGATGTCCTTGTAGCGCTGATACGCGAGCTTCGCGTTCGCGATCGCGAGCCGGCCCTTGAGATGGTCGTGGCCCCCGATCGCGTCCAGCCGCTTGTCGGTCTCAGTGTCGACCCGCGAGACGAAGAAGCTCGCGACTGAGTTCACCTCCGACGGGTTGCCGCCCGCTTCCACGAGGCGTTCGACGCCGCGAATGTAGGCCTCCGTCACCTCGACGTACCGCTCGAGCCCGAAGATCAGGGTGACGTTGATGTTCTTGCCGCGGGCGATCATCTCTTCGATCGCCGGCAGGCCGGCCTTGGTCGCGGGGATCTTGACGTAGAGGTTCGGCCGGGCGAGCTTGTCGTGGAAGCGCTGCGCCTCCTCGATCGTCGCCTCCGTCTCGTGGGCGAGATGCGGATCGACCTCGAGCGAGACGTAGCCGTCCACGCCTTGCGTCCGGTCCCAGACCGGGCGGAGCAGGTCGCAGGCCTCGCCGATGTCGTCGAAGGCAAGGCGAAGGAAGATCTCCTTGAGATCGTCCTCTTCCGCGAGCACCTCTCTCAGCTGCTCGTCGTACCAGCCCCCTTCTGACATGGCTTTTTGGAAGATGGTCGGATTGGACGTGACACCGACGACAGCGTCCTCATCCATCATCCGCGCGAGCTCGCCGGTGCGGAGCCACTCGCGTGAGAGCGAGTCGATCCACACGCTCTGGCCCAGCTCGCTCAATTGGTGGAGGCGCGATTTAGACATTCGATGCCTCTCTTTCAATAGCTTCGATCTTCTCAAGTCTTCGTCGGTAGCGGGCGCCGCCGTCGAACTCCGCCGCGAGATACGCCGTGACGAGCTCCGCGACCAGATCGCCGCCGACGACGCCCGAGCCGATACACAGGACGTTCATGTCGTCGTGCTCGACACCTTGCCTTGCCGAATATGTGTCGTGGCAAATCGCCGCTCTTACCCCGACGATCTTCGAGGCGGCGACCGACGCGCCGACACCGGAGCCGCAGACGAGGATCCCGCGCTCCGCGTAGCCGCCGCGAAGCGAGTCACCGACCTCCCGCGCCTTGTCGGGATAGTCGACCGGAGGGTCGGACTTGTCGGTGCCCAGATCGACCGGGTCGTGGCCCAGGCGTCGAACCTCGTCGAGGATCAGCTCGCGCAGCTTCACTCCACGGTGATCGAACGCAACAGCAACCCTCATACCTCGACTACGTTACCCCTACATGGGTAACCCAGAACTCTGGCGGGAGCTCGGCCAGCAGCTGCGGGTCGATGCAGTTCGGGCCAGCGCGAAGGCCGGTTCCGGGCACCCGACCTCCTCCATGTCTGCCGCCGACCTGGCCGCGGTCTTGCTCGCCGAGCACTTCCGCTACGACTTCGACGATCCGAAGAACCCGGCCAACGACCGGCTGATCTTCTCGAAGGGCCATGCGTCGCCGCTCGTCTACGGGCTCTTCCGGGCCGCCGGTGCTCTCTCGGAAGAGGAGTTCATGACCTACCGGCAGTTCGGGAGCCGGCTCGAGGGCCACCCGACCCCGTCCTTGCCGTGGGTCGACGTCGCAACCGGCTCGCTGGGCCAGGGGCTTCCGATCGGGGTCGGCGTCGCGCTCGCCGGCAAGCGCCTCAACCAGCTCCCGTTTCGGGTCTGGGTGATCTGCGGCGACAGCGAGATGGCGGAGGGCTCGATGTGGGAGGCGATCGAGCACGCCGCGTTCTACGAGCTCGACAACCTGACCGCGATCATCGACGTCAACCGGCTCGGCCAGCGCGGCGAGACCATGCACGGCTGGGATCTCTCGTCCTACTCCGACCGACTGCGCGCGAACGGCTGGCATGCGATCGAGATCGACGGCCACGACGTCGAGGCGATCGACGCTGCCTACCGCGAGGCCGAGGCCACCTCCGGGCGTCCCACGGCAGTGGTCGCCAGGACGATCAAGGGCAAGGGGTACTCGAAGGTCGAGGACAAGGGCGGTTGGCACGGCAAGCCGATCACGGACGCCGACGAGGCGATTAAAGAACTCGGCGGCTTGCGGAACCTCATCGTCGACGTCCCGAAGCCTGAGCCGCGCGAGTCGCACCGGTTCGAGCCGGTTCCGCAGGAATGGCCTGCGTACGAGGTCGGCTCCGCGGTCGCGACCCGGAAGGCCTACGGGGAGGCGCTCACGGCGCTCGGCGGCGACCGCGGCGACGTGGTCGTACTCGACGGCGAGGTCTCGAACTCGACCTTCGCCGAGATCTTCCGCGACGCCCACCCCGAGCGCTACTTCGAGATGTTCATCGCCGAGCAGCAGATGATCGCGGCCGCGGTCGGCCTACAGGTACTCGACTGGAAGCCGTTCGCCTCGACCTTTGCGGCGTTCATGACCCGCGCCTACGACTTCATCCGCATGGGCGCGATCAGCCGGGCGACGCTCAAGCTGTGCGGCTCGCACGCAGGTGTGTCGATCGGCGAGGACGGGCCTTCGCAGATGGGGCTCGAGGACCTGGCCGCCCTGCGCGCCGTCCACGGCTCGACCGTCCTCTACCCCTGCGACGGCAACCAGACGGCCAA
Source organism: uncultured Actinomycetes bacterium (assembly GCA_963752845.1). Taxonomy (GTDB): domain Bacteria; phylum Actinomycetota; class Thermoleophilia; order Gaiellales; family Gaiellaceae; genus JACDAN01. The sequence continues at coordinate 77,778 of CAVVZV010000002.1, forward strand.
GCTCGTCCGCGCAATGTCCGACCTGGATGGGATCTCATACCTGCGCACGACCCGCGCCGACACGCCGGTGATCTACAGCGCGGATGAGGAGTTCCCGGTTGGTGGGAGCAAGACCGTCCGCTCGTCGGACGACGACGACGTCACGATCGTCGCGGCGGGGATCACGCTCCACGAGGCGCTGAAGGCGGCCGATGCGCTGACCGGCGAGGGGATCTCGGCCCGGGTGATCGACTGCTACTCGGTCAAGCCGATCGACGCCGAGACGCTGCGTGCCGCCGGCACGCCGATCGTCACTGCCGAGGACCACTGGGCCGAGGGCGGGCTCGGGGAGGCAGTGCTGGCCGCACTCGCCGACTCCGACGACCGGCCGCAGGTCTCGGTATTGGCCGTGCGAGAGCTGCCGCACTCCGGCAAGCCCGCCGAGCTGCTGGCGGCCGCCGGTATCGACGCGGATGCGATCGCGGCCGCGGCGCGTAAGCTCGTCGCCGCCCGAGCGACCGCCTGAGTCTCGTTTCTAGCGGCCTGCTGCAGCCTGGCGGCGGCGGAGCACGGTGTCGAGCGTCACGGCGGCGAGCAGGATCATGCCGGTCGTGATGAGCTTGATCGAGTCGGGATAGCCGACGAGGTCGATGCCGTTCGCAACGATGGCGATGATCAGGCCGCCGAAGAGTGCGCCGCTCACCCGGCCGCGGCCGCCGAAGAGGCTGACCCCGCCGATTACGGCTGCAGAGATCGCGTCCAGGAGGATCGTGCCGCCGCCGGCGGTCAGGTCGACCGAGTTCAGCCGGGAGGCGAAGATCACGCCCCCCATCGCCGCCATCGCGCCCGAGATCATGAAGACGGTAACGCGGATGAACTTGACGTTGATGCCTGCCCGCCGGGCCGCCTCGGCGCTGCCACCGACCGCGTAGACGTGACGGCCGTAGGTTGTGCGCCCGGCGATGTAGGCCGCGCCGACGACGAGAGCGAGCATGAGCAACCCCACCAGAGGAACACCTCGCGAGTGGTTGCACACCGCGACGGCGGCGAACACGAGCCCGCCGTAGAACAGCACGCGAAGCGCGCTGAGGACGATGTTTCCCGTACGCAGGCCGGCGCGCCGCCGACTCAGATACGTGCCGAACGTGGCTGCGGCGTACCCAACGGTGAAGATGATCGCGATCGCCCAGCCCTGGTTCTCCGAGAGCACGTAGTTGGCGACGTTGTTGATGTAGGCGTCTTGGATCCCGATCACGCCCTCCGTCCCGAGCTGGCGCAGGATCACCCCCTGCCAGATCAGCAGTCCCGCGAGCGTGACGACGAACGACGGCACGCCGATGAACGCGACGAAGCCTCCTTGCAGCGCTCCGATCGCAGCGCCTACCGCGATCGCGGCCGCGATCGCAACGAGCCCCGGATACTGGTGTCCCGAGTCAGGCACCTGCAACTCGGCGACCACGACGCCTGCCAGACCGCTGACGTAGCCGATCGAGAGGTCGATCTCGCCGATGAGCAGGACGAACACAACTCCGATCGCGATCACCGTCACTCCGGCCATCTGGCCGATCAGGTTCGTGAAGTTGACCGCGCTGAAGAAGACGTCGCTCTTCGACGTGAAGTACAGCGTGATGCCGATCAGCCCGAGGATGACCGGCAGGCTCCCGACCTCGCCGCCTTTGAGCGCGTCCCACCGCGCGCGGAGGATCGCGCCGAGGCTGTCCCCGGAGGCTGCGGCCTGCACTTCAGCGGGAGCGGCGGTACTCACGGGGCTACCTCGGCCTCCTCCGGGGCCGCCTTCCCGACCGTAATCGCCTGCACGATCTCCTGCTCGTTGGTCTTCGCCTTTTCGTAGACGCCCACGTTGCGACCGAGGCGCAGGACGATGATGCGGTCGGCGACCTCGAAGACGTCGACGAGGTTGTGCGAGACGAGGACGACGGCGAGCCCCTGCTCGGCGAGCCGACTCACGAGAGCGAGCACCTGACGGGTCTGCGCGACGCCCAGCGCCGCCGTCGGCTCGTCGAGGAAGACGACCCTGTTGTTCCACAGGACCGCGCGGGCAACCGCCACCGACTGCCGCTGCCCGCCCGAGAGCGTCGCGACGGGCTGTCGAACGGATCCGATCGTGGTGACCGCCAACGAGGAGAGCGTCTCGGCCGTGCGCTGCTCCATGGGGGCCTCCTTGAGGCGGAACAGCAGATCGTGCTCCTCGCGCCCGAGGTACATGTTCTGCACGACGTCGAGGTTGTCGGCGAGCGCGAGGTCCTGGTAGACGACCTCGATCCCCAGCTTGGCCGCGTCCTTCGGTCCGTTGATCGTGACGCGCTCGCCCTCGAAGAGGATCTCGCCGCCGTCGATCGAGTAGATCCCCGCGACGCACTTGATCAGCGTGGACTTTCCGGCGCCGTTGTCGCCGACGAGGGCCATGACCTCTCCGTCGCGGACTTCGAAGTCGACCTCGGCGAGAGCCTGCACCGCGCCGAAGCTCTTCGAGACGTCACGGAGCTCGAGGGTCGGTACCGGCTGAGCGCTCACCTGCGGTTTCTACCACGCTGGAGGCGCCCCGAAGGGCGCCTCCAGACGTCGGTGGTTGTTACTTGCAGAACTTCCGGTACTGCCCGACACACACCTGACTCCTCTTCAAGAACCCTTCGCTGAAGAGCAGCTTGTAGTTCCTCTTCGTGACCCAGACCGGGGTCAAGAGGATCGATGGCGTGCCGCTGACCTTGCCGTTCACGCCCGGGACCTTCCGGCCCTTGACGAGTGCGATCGCGGCCGCTGCGGCAGCGTTCGCCTCCCTGCGGACGGACTTGTAGACCGTCCCGCTTTGCCAGCCCGCCAGGATGAACTGGACACCCGTCGGCGTCGCGTCCTGCCCGGTGAGCGGGATCGGCTTGAGCCCATGCGCCTTGAGCGAAGCGATTACCGCACCTGCGAGGCCGTCGTTCGCGGCGATCGAGGCGTCGACCTTGTTGCCGTTGCGAGTGAGGATCTGATCGAAGATCCGGCGGCCCTTGATCGGATCCCAGTCGGTGTACTGGTCACCGCCTTTCGCCTTCCTGAACGTGCCCCTCTTGTAGAGCGGGTTCAGGATCGAGTCGTAGCCCTGCTTGAACAGCTTGGCGTTGTTGTCCTTGATGTCGCCGTTGAGCTCCGAGACGACCGGCTTCTGCGAATACTTCCGGTTCGCCTTGAGCGCCGCGACGAGGCCCGCTCCCTGGAGCTTGCCGACGCGCACGTTGTCGAAGGAGACGTAGTACGACGCCTTACTGCCGACGACGAGGCGGTCGTAGTCAATCACCTTCGCGCCGCGGTTCACGGCGAGGTTGGTGATCGCGATGCCCGAAGCCGGCGACAGCTGGTCGAGCAGGATGACCTTCGCGCCCTGCGCGAGGCACTGCTCGGCCTGCGACCGCTGCTTCTGCGGGTCGCCGAGCGCGTTCAGGACCGAGGCTCCAACGCCGGCTTTGCTGAACGCGGCCTTCAGGTACGGCGCATCGAACAGCGTGTAGCGCGTGGACGACTTCGTGTCCGGAAGCAGCGCGCACACCTGGATCCCCGTAGCTTGTGTTCGGGCCGGCCCGGTCGAACGAGCCGATGCGCCCGCGGCGACGACTCCGACCAGTGCGACCGCGAGTGCGGCCGCAAGCCCCTTGCGAGATATTGCCTTCACCCTTCCCCCTCTCGAATCGAAACGTCTGAAAAGTGTCGTATCACGTTTACCAGAGCAATACGAATCTAGACGGCTCGGCGTAGCTGCTCGTCGAGCGGGACGAGCGCGAGATCGAACGTCCGCACCGCGTCGTCGTTCGTGACGACGTTATCTCCGGCCTCCAGCATCTTCAGCAGATCGCGCGTCAGCGGGATGTTCCCGGGCAGGCGCTCGGTCACAAGCGCGGGAAGCTTCATCAGCCCGGTTGGCAAGTGCATCGTCGGCCGGCGGCGGATACCGAGCACCGCGCGGAGTCGTTGCCAGAACTCGTTCCAGCTGACGACGTCAGGGCCGCCGACCTCGAACGTCCGATTCGCCGCCTCGGGCTTGTCGATCGCCTGAGCGAAGTAGGCGCCGATGTCGTCGATCCAGATCGGCTGAATCCTCTGCTCACCGCTGCCGATGATCCCCGTGACCGGAGCGAGCTTCGCCAGCTTCTTGAATGTCGGGAGGATCCCGCCGTCGCTGCCGAAGATGAAGCTTGGCCGGAAGATCACGTGCTCGAGGCCCGATGCCTTCGTGTCCTGCTCCTCCTTCCATTTGGCGCCGTAGTAGGGCACGAGGTCCTTCGTCCCCTCGCTCACTCCGAGCGCGCTCATGAGGACGAAGCGGCGGACGCCCTCCTCCTTCGCGGCAGCGAGGAGGTTGCGCGTGCCGCCGACCATCACCCGCTCGAACTGCTCGGTCTTCCCCTGCCGGATCGCGACGAGGTGAACGACGACGTCGATGTCCCGGACTGCGATGCGGATCTTCTCGGAATCGGTCACGTCGCCCTGGACCGCCGCCATGCACCTGATGCCGGCCTCGCTCCACGCGCCGGCTTTGCGCTCGAGCACGCGCACCTCGTGGCCGGCGTCGGCGATCGCGTTTGCGACAGTGGGACCGACGAAGCCCGTGGCGCCCGTGACGAAGACCCTCATACGCGTTCGCGCGGGAAGTTCTGCCAGTAACGCGACGGGGTCGGCCCTTCTTGGCCCTGGTACTTCGAGCCGAGCTCGCCGGCGCCGTAGGGCGTCTCGGCCGGCTCGGAGAGCTGGACGAACGAGAGCTGGCCGATCTTCATTCCGTAGTAGATCGTGATCGGGAGGTTGGCGACGTTCGAGAGCTCGAGCGTGACGTGGCCGTTCCAGCCGGGATCGATAAAGCCGGCGGTCGAGTGGATGAGCAGGCCGAGGCGGCCAAGGCTGCTGTTGTGCGTAGGGATGAACGAGCGCGTGATGAGGAACAACCCGTCGGGAGAGGAGACCTCGATACACCGAACCGGCACGCTGGAAGTCTCCCGTACCTCCGTAATCGCTCGGAACCTGTGAAACCGTCCGCTCGTTTTCTGACGCGCAAGCTTGCGGGGAAGCCGGAAGACCGGGCGGTCAGGCGTGAATTGGATTTCGTACTTGGGACCGACATCGACCCCGTTGAGGACCGCGCGCTTGCGGGCAAGCTTGGGTCGGAAGCCAAGACTCGCCACCAATTCGGAGTACTGCTCTGCGAGCGGCTCGCGGACAGTGGTCAGATCGCAGCGTCCCGATTGGTCGACGTAGCCGTCGGTATCCATGAGTCCCTCGAGCAGTGCCTGCCGCTGCTTGATCGAGGCAAGGAGGTACTCATCGGGAATGCGCTTTCGACCAAGCAAGCCGAGGTCTCGCAACTTGCTGCTCAGCGACTCGTTGCGCTCGTACCTACCGGTCGAAGGGCTTCGTGTATGGCCAACCCCGCCGATGCGATAGACGAGCGGCCGAGTTCGCTGACGCGCGACTGCGTAACCCGAGGCGGCGACGGCTTCGAGGATCTCGGCGTCCGCACAGGTGATCTCAGCCTTGGTCGTCGTGCCATCCCCAAGCCAAGCGCCGAGCACATACGGGTCGATCGGCAGCTCGCGTTCCGGGTACCAAACGGCACCCGCCAACGGGATGTGGTGGTTCATTTCACCGGAGGCGCGAATGGTCTCGGCAACCCTGCCGGTCGTAACAACCCGGCCATCTCGGAGGCCATGCTTACGGTCGTTCTTGCTTACCGTGCGCCATAAGTGGTCGACATCGCTTACGACCGCCGCGCCATCTGAGAAGACGACCTCGCGGCACGGCCTTCCGTCCATTGGTGGTGTCGTCGCCAAAACCACCGTAGGAAACCCGTCCTGATCGAAGACCAAATCTCCTGGCTGAAGATCCGCGATCGTCTTCCAGCCCTGCGATGTCGGGACCTCAGTGTTGAGCGCGAGAGCCTTCCCTTCCAATCGCGCCACGAGGTCGTCCGGCAGCCGGATCCGCTCGAGCGACGAAGCGAGGACGAACTCGCCGGGGTGGAGGATGAAGGGCGACTCGTCCTCGACCTGCACGAGCTCGGTCAGGTCCTCCTGCGGCTCCTTGACGTCGATGTACGGGTAGCGCGCGTTGTGGAACACGCGGAAGTAGCGATCGACCCGTACGTCGACGCTCGACGGCTGTAGGAGCGACTCGTCGTAGGGGTCGATCTCGATCCGACCCTGGTCGATCAGCCGCCTGATCGTCCGGTCGGAGAGGACCATCAGTGCCCCTTCCAGTAATGCCGCCGAGCTTCTGGGTCGCGAGCCGAAGGCGCCGACTCGTCGGCGCCGACCAGAAGAGGTCGTGCCGGCTTTGCCGGTGCGACCGTCTCAAGCCAGAGGTCGCGCTCCGACGAGGCAAGGCTGGAGAGCCTTGGTGAGGAGGAGGGTGGGCTCTGGCGCCGCGTGATCGCGGGCCAGAAGCCGGCATGTATTGCTGGATGGGGCACTAAATGACCGCACCGGCGGCGCGGCTGAGCTCGGCGAACTCGGCGTCCGTGAGCTCGAGCGCCGCGGCGCCGACGTTCTCCTCCAGGTGCGCGAGCGAGTGGGTACCCGGGATCGGCAGCATCACCGGCGACCGGCGCAGGAGCCAGGCAAGCGCGATCTGCGCCTGGGTCGCACCTCGGGACGCGGCGACTTCGGCCAGGCGCCCGCCGCCATGGGTCAGCTCGCCGAAAGCGAGCGGGAACCAGGGTAGGAAGGCGATGCCGTCTCGCTCGCACACTTCGAGCACGCCTTCCGAGTAGCGGTCGACCAGGTTGTAGCGGTTCTGCACCGACACGATCGTGGCCACCTGGCGCGCCTGCGCGAGCTGCCGTGCATCGACGTTCGAGAGCCCGATGTACCGGATCTTTCCCTCGCGTTGCAGGTCGACGAGCGTGCCGACCGACTCCTCGATCGGAATCGTCGAGTCAACCGAGTGGAGCTGATAGAGGTCGATCCGGTCGACGCGCAGCCGCCGCAGGCTCGCCTCGCAGGACGCCCGCAGCGTCTCGGGCCGCCCGTCGCGGAGCCACTCGCCCGGCCGCTCGTGGTGGAGGCCGCCCTTGGTCGCGATGACAAGGCCGTCGGGATACGGATGCAGCGCCTGAGCGATCTGGTGCTCGTTGATCTCAGGGCCGTACGAGGCGGCGGTGTCGATGAAGTTGACGCCGAGCTCGACGGCGCGCCGAAGGACGGCCAGCGAGTTCTCTGGATCGTCCGGCTGGCCGATCACGCCCGGTCCGGTTAGGCGCATGGCGCCGAGGCCCATGCGGTTGGCGGTCAGATCGCCGACGCGGACAGTCCCGGCCGCGGCAGCTGGTTGCGTGGTCGGCTCCACTGACATCGGCCGGAACCTAGCGTAGAGTCACCCGGTCGGCAGTGCGACCAAGGGAGGCAGCGTGAACGCGTTCCGCACGATTCTCCGGTTCTGGGCGGCCCTGATGACGCTCGCGGTCGTCTTGCAGATCGGCTTCGCGGGGTACGGAGCGTTCGACGCGGCCGACAAGCTCGGTAACGGATCTATCGACGAAAACACGTTCGAAGACGGATTCGGGGCTCATGCTGCGCTCGGCACCTTGCTCGTCCTCGCCGGGCTCGTACTGTTCCTGCTCTCGCTCGGCACGCGCGACCGATCGCGAATCCTCTGGTCGCTGCTCGTCTTCGGCCTGCTCGTCGCCCAGCTCTTACTCGGCTGGACCGGAGCCGAGTTGCCGGCGGTGCTCGGCTTCCTCCACCCCATCAACGCAGTGATCATCCTGGCCGTGCTCGGAGCGTTCACCGGCCGCATGTGGAGGGAGGACCGAACGATGACGACGGCGGCTCCGGCCTAGGCCGACCTCACTCCGGGTGGTTCCCGGGGGTGTCGCCAAGCCGAAACGGCGTCATCACGCCCTCGTAGGCGACGTGCATCGTCATTCCGTCTGCGGCGTGCGGAAGGTTGTGGCAGTGGTCCATCCAGATTCCGGGATTGTCAGCGCGGAAGGCGACCTCGTACTCCTCGTCTCCCTTGACGTTGAGCGTGTCGACCCACCACGGGCTGCCGGTGGTCCTCTCGCCGTTCCTGCTGAGAACCAGGACGTGATGCCCGTGCAGGTGCATTGGATGCACGGTGCCGGTGTTGTTGACGATCCTCACCTTCACGAGGTCGCCGCGCCGGACAATGAACATCGGCGTCTCCGGGTACAGCTTCCCATTGATCGCCCAGTGGTAGCCCGGGCGTCCGTCCATGAACCCGATCCGCTGGTCCATCTCGAGCTCGAAGATGCGGTCGAACCGCGTTGTGGTTCCGAGCAGGGTAGGTTTCGGCCGGCCATATCCGGCGGGGTCGAAGTCCTTTTCGATCGGGCCCTGGCCGCGAATCTGCGGGTCATTCGGGTCACTGACGAGCTCGAGCGCCGTCGCGCTGGCATCAACGCCCAGCCTGACTGAGTACTCGGGCATCACGAACGTGACGTCATAGCGCGCTCCGCCGCCGAGGGTGAGGGTCTGGTCCTCGATCGGAGTCGGCCCGTTGAGCTCGGTCCCGTCGATGGCGACGACTCGGAACAGCGTGCCGGCCAACAGGAACCGCTCCGGCGCGCTGTTGGAATTCACGAGCCGTAGGCGGACCGGCGTGCCCGGCGCGACCCTCCGGCGCTGGACGCCGTCGACCGCGCCGAGCATGGTCGCGCCGGCGATGTCGTGCGCGATCAGGCTGAGATCGAGACCCCTGCGTTTCGTCGCCTGCCTCGGCTCGATCACGAACGCGCCGTAGAGGCCGCGTTGCACCTGCTCGGACGAGACCTGGTGCGAGTGGTACCAGAAGGTGCCCAGCTGCTTGGCGCGGAAGCGGTAGGTGTAGCGCTCGCCGGGCATGACGGCGTCCTGTGTCACGCCGGCGACGCCGTCCTCGGCGTTCGGAACGTCGACGCCGTGCCAGTGAATCGTCACGCCCTCGTCGATGTCGTCGTTGACGAGCGTCGCTTCGACGAGGTCGCCCTGGCGGACGCGAATCTCCGGCCCGGGGAGGCGCCCATTGAACGTCCATGCGTTGATCGTGCGGCCGGCAGCGAGCGTGACCTCGGCCTTGCGCGCGACCAGCGTGATCCTGAAGTCCGGCTTGCCCTGCCGCGGTCCCTTGAGCTGGTCGACGCTGACATGCGGGTGGGCGGCATGGTTCTGTGCCGGGCCGCCGCCGAAGTCGGCCGGCGCGAACTCCATCGCCGAGTAGGTGCCGGGCAGCCGGCTGTCCCACCAGGCCTTGCCGAGCCAGCCGGCCGCGGCAAGGGCGAGCAGGGTGACCAAGCCGATGGCGATCCGGACGAGCATTTGCTTCACGCTAGACCAGCGACAGCTGGCGGTGCGGCTCGAAGCCCGAGAGGCCCAACGCCGACGAGCCGAAGCGCACCAGGCCGGTCGGCGAGGGCCCGGTCGAGCAGTGTGCAGGCGAGCTCCCAGATCCGGTCGGCGTCGTCGGTGCCGACGGGGAGCGTCGTCGACCGGCTTCTGATCGCGAAGTCCGGATAGCGAACCTTCGTCGTCACGGTGCGGGCCGTCTCGCCGGCGCTTGCGGAGATGCTCCGCGAGCGCGTCGGCCATTGGACGGAGCTCGGCCCGAAGCTGCTCGACGTCCGCGATGTCGCGGGCGAACGTCTCTTCCTGGCTGATCGAGACGCGTTGAGCCTGCGTGTCGAGCCCGCGCGGGTCGATCCCTCGGGCCCGGTCGCGGAGCAGCTTGCCGACCGTCCCCGGCAGAAGTGCGCGGAGACGGTGGTCGGAGAGCGCGGCCAGCGAGCCGATCGTCTCGATCCCCGCCGCTCGCAGCCGAGCCTCAGAGCGCGGGCCGACCCCCGGCAGGCGGCGGACGTCGAAGGGAGCCAGGAACTCCGCCTCGCGGCCGGGAAGGACGACGACAAGGCCGCCCGGCTTGCGTTGGTCGCTCGCGATCTTGGCGACGACCTTGCAGGTCGAGACGCCCAGCGAGCACGTCAGATTGGTTGCCCCGCGGACGGCGGTCTGGACCGCTTCGGCCAGCCTGCGCGCAGAGCCGAAGCCGTCCGCGACCTCGCCGAGGTCGAGATAGCCCTCGTCGAGCCCGGTCCGCTCGACGGTCGGGACGACCTGGCGCACGGTGTCCCAGACCGCTCTCGAGTAGGTCGAGTAGACACTCTTCCGCGGCCGCACGAAGACCGCCTGCGGGCAGCGGCGGAGCGCTTCGGCGCAGCTCATCGCCGAGTGGATGCCGAACTGCCTGGCCACGTAGTTCGCAGTCGCCACGACCCCGCGCCCGTGCGGATCGCCGCCGACGATGAGCGGCTTCGTCCGCAGCGACGGGTCCTCGAGCTCCTCGACGGCGGCGAAGAAGGCGTCCAGGTCGAGGTGCGCGAGGATCACGGGGCGAGGCGTTCGATCGTCCACTCCCCACCATCTTGGCGCCGGTAGCGGAAGCGATCGTGGAGGCGGCTTTCACGGTGCTGCCAGAACTCCCAGACTTCCGGCTCGAGCCGGTAGCCGCCCCAGTGCGGCGGTAGCGGGACGTCCCGCCCTCCAAACTCACGCTCGAGCTCCGCGACCCTGGCGTCGAGCTCCTCGCGTGACCCGATCACCTCGCTCTGAGCCGAGGCCCACGCAGCGATCTGGCCACCGCGCGGCCGGGTCCGGAAGTACTCCAGCGACTCGCCCTCATCCAACCGCGTCACACGGTCCCTCGATCCGCACCTGCCGCCCGAGCGGATGCCAGTAGAAGAGGAGCGCGCCTCGCCGGGTCGAAGCGAGCTCCCGCGCCTTCCGGCTGCCCAACCCCGTATGGAACTTGAAGCCGCGCTCGTCGAAGCCCTTGGCCAGCACCATGCGCACGGACGGGTGCCCGTCCGGGGTCGCCGTCGCCAGCGCGACCGCTTCCGGAAACTCGATGACCTGCCCGGCCTCTTCGTACCAGCGTTCGAACTGACGCAGCGGATCCGCGTCGAGATCGCTCGGTCGCAGCGGCCGCTCGCGCGTGCTCATGAATACAACCTATTCAGTATGCAATGAGCCGGTCGCTCCGCTATCTTCGGCTCGATGGCGGCGACCAAGACGATCGAGCTCCGCACCGAGATTCCAGGGCCCCGCTCCCGCGAGATCATCGCGCGGAAGGAGCGCGTGATCGCCGACCCGCTATCGCTCACGTTCCCGATCGTGATCGAGCGCGGCGAGGGCGCCACGCTGACCGACGTCGACGGCAACACGTTCATCGACTTCACGGGCGGCGTGGGCTGCCTGAACGTCGGCCACGCGCACCCGCGGGTCGTCGAGGCCGCCCAGGAGCAACTCGAGCGCTTCAGCCACACCGATTTCACGATCGTCCCCTACGAGGTTTACGTCCGCCTGGCGGAGCGGCTCTGCGAGCTCGCTCCGATCGAGAACACGAAGGCCGCATTCTTCAACGCCGGGACCGAGGCGGTCGAGAACGCGATCAAGTTCGCACGCTCCTACACGGGCCGGCCCGGGGTCATCGCCTTCGAGGGCGGCTTCCACGGGCGGACCCTGCTGTCCCTGTCGATGACCTCCAAGACCCACCCGTACAAGGCCGGGCTCGGCCCGTTCGCGCCCGAGATCTACCGCGTGCCGTTCCCGAACGAGTACCGAGGCCCGAGTGCAGCCGAGGCGCTGGCGGCCCTCGAACGGGCGCTCGTCACGCAGGTCGCCGCCGAGACCCTCGCCGCGATCGTGCTCGAGCCCGTCCAGGGCGAGGGCGGGTTCCTCGTCGCGCCTCAAGAGTTCATGGACGGGGTCCGCCGTCTTTGCGACGAGCACGGGATCGTCATGGTCGTCGACGAGGTGCAGACCGGCTTCGCGCGCACCGGCAAGCTGTTCGCGATCGAGCACTACGGCGTCGAGCCCGACCTGATCACGATCGCGAAGTCGATCGCTATGGGGCTGCCGCTGTCCGGCGTGATCGGGAAGGCGGAGATCATGGACGCTCCGCCGGACTCCGCGATCGGCGGCACGTACGTCGGCAATCCGGTCGCCCAGGCTGCGGCCCTCGCCGTACTCGACGTCATCGGCGAGGAGGATCTCTGCGCCCGCGCCTCGGTCCTCGGCGTTGAGCTGCGCGAGCGGATGCTGGCCTGGCAGCAGCGCTTCCCGCAGATCGGCGACGTCCGTGGGCTGGGCGCGATGCTGGCGATCGAGCTGGTGGAGGATCCCCAGACCAGGGAGCCCGCGCCGAGTCTCGCCTCCGCCGTCGCCGAGGAGGCGGCAACGCGCGGACTACTGCTGCTCAAGTCCGGGATCTACTCCAATTGCATCCGTGTCCTGACCCCGCTCACCCTCTCCGACGCCGAGCTCGACGAGGCGCTCGCCGTCTGGGAGGCGTCTTTGGAGGAAGCTCTCGGCTAGCGCAGTAGCCTTAGTCCCCATGTCTGCGGGGGACGTAATTGCAGGCCGTTACGAGCTCGTCGAGCTCATCGGCCGAGGCGGCATGTCGAGCGTCTGGAAGGCGCACGACCGGTTGCTCGACCGCACGATCGCAATCAAGCTCCTCCACGAGCAGTTCACGCAGGACGACGAGTACGTCGAGCGATTCCGGCGCGAGGCGCGCTCGGTCGCACAGCTCAGCCACCCGAACATCGTCACCGTCATCGACCGTGGCGAGGACGAAGGTCGGCAATACATGGTCTTCGAGTACGTCGAGGGCGAGAACCTCAAGCAGCTGATCGACCGAAGCGGCCCGTTGCCGGTCCGCGACGCCCTCCTCCTCACCCTGCAGATGGCGCGCGCGCTCGGCTTTGCGCACGACCGTGGGCTGATCCACCGCGACGTGAAGCCGCAGAACGTCCTGCTGAACGAAGACGGCCAGCCGAAGATGACCGACTTCGGGATCGCCCGCTCGGTCGATGTCGAGGGAGTGACGGTCACCGGCACCGTGCTCGGGACAAGCGAATACATCGCGCCAGAGCAGGCGCGCGGGCAGCGGGTTGACGCGCAGACGGACGTGTACTCGCTCGGCGTCGTCCTCTATGAGCTCCTGGCCGCGCGCGTCCCCTTCCAGGGCGAGAATTTCGTCGCGATCGCGCTCAGGCACGTCAACGAGCCGGCCCCAAGCGTGCTCGAGCTTCGCCCGGACTGCCCGCCCCGCGTGGGCCTGGCGATCGAGCGGGCAATGGCGAAGCGGCCCGAGCAGCGGTTCGGCTCGATGAGCGAGTTCTGCGCGGAGCTCGAGGCCTGCCTCTACGAGCTCGACTCGAGCTCGGAGGAGGCGACGATGATCTCTCGCCCCCAGGCTGCGCCGGCGAGGCCGCGCCGCGAGGGACGGAAACGACGGCGGCGCGTCGGCGCGATCCTCTGGCCGATCACCGCTGTCGCCGCCGTCATCGGAGTCGCGGCGGCGGCCGCCTTCGGCACGATGACGCTCCTGGACGACAACGGCAACGGCGGGTCGGCCGACGCGTCGAACACGCCGATCCGGCTGACCGGCGTCGATTCATTCGATCCCGAGGGCGACAACAAGCAAGAGCACGACGACCGCGTTGAAGATGCAACCGACCGCGATCCCGCGACGTACTGGACCACCGAGTCGTACCAGGACGAGTTCACGAAGTCGGGCGTCGGCCTCGTGCTCGATGCCCGGCGGGACGTTGAGCCCAGATCATTCAGGGTGACGACAGACACGCCCGGCTTCACGGCCGAGATCCGGGCCAGCGACTCGCCGACGGGCGGGTTCGAACCGGTCTCGGCCTCCCAGACCGTCGAGAACGAGACCGTCTTCCAGCTCAACGGCGCCGACGCACGTTACTTCCTCGTGTGGATCACCGAGCTCGACGGCGTCGCGCACGTGAACGAGGTCCGGGCGGCCTAGAACTCGAGCTTGCCCCGGCGCTCGTGGCGCTCGAGCGCCAGCTCGATCAGCCGGTCGAGCAGCTCCGCGTACGGGATCCCCGAAGCCTCGAACAGCTTCGCGTAGACGCTCGTCGCCGTGAAGCCCGGGATCGTGTTCAGCTCGTTGACCAGCACCTCGTCCTCGCCCGTCACGAAGCAGTCGACCCTGGCCATGCCCTCACAGTCGGAAGCGACGAAGGCGTCGACGCTGATGTCCTGAACCCGCCGCGCCGCATCCTCGGAAACGCGCGGCGGGATGATCAGATCCATCCCGCCCTCGTCATACTTAGCCGAGTAGTCGTACCAGTCGACGCCGCCGAAGCCATGGGCGACGATCTCGCCCGGCACTGATGCGATCGGCTCCCGGTTCCCGAGCACGCCGCATTCGACCTCGACTCCGTCGACGAACTCCTCCACGAGCACCTTCTCATCGTGGCGGCGGGCGAGCTCGACGGCTTCCTCGAGGCCCTCCTCGCTCTCGACCTTCGTGATCCCGACCGACGAGCCCAGCCGTGCAGGCTTGACGAAGACGGGATAGCCGAACGGGTTCGACGGTCGGTCGCCGTTCCGCAGCGTCACCGATTGCGTCACCGGGATCCCCTTGTCCCGGCAAACCGACTTGAACAGGTCCTTGTCCATACAGAGCGCCGATGCCGTCACCCCGGCGCCGACGTACGGCACGCCGGCGAGCTCGAGCAGCCCCTGGACGGTGCCGTCCTCGCCGAACGGGCCGTGGAGGATCGGCAGGACGACGTCGACCTCGCCCAAGGTCTCCGGCGGCGAGCCACGAGACGGCACCGGCAGCGTCTCGGCCACTGGCCGCTCGAGCTCGCGCGGCCCTCCGGAGTTCAGCTCCCAGCGGCCGTCGCGGCCGATCTCGATCGTCTGCACGTCGTAGCGATCGGGATCGAGCGCGTCGATCACCGAGCGTGCCGAGGCGACCGAGATCTCATGCTCACTCGAGCGCCCTCCCGCGATTACGGCGACGCGGACCCGTCCGCTCATGGGGCAACCTCTGCCCCATGAGCCGGGGAGGGGGCGTGTCGCGGGGGGAACCGGGAGGTTCCCCCCGCCACTCTCGAAGGGGGCACGTGGGGGAAACGGTTCGTTTCCCCCACGGGACCGAGCCGCAGGCGAGGGACGCTCATTGCGGCGGCGGGGACGCAGGTGGCGGCGGTGGCGGTGTCGGAGGCGGCGGCTCGACCGGAGGTGGCGGCTCCGCCACCTCGAGCCGTCCGACGATGATCGTGATCGTCGACCCGGGCTCGGCCTCTGCGCCCGGCGCGGGACTCTGGCTGACCACGATCCCGTCTTCGCCGGGGTCCTCGGTTGCCGTGTCACGGACGACCACTTCCCACCCCTCGTTCTCGAGCGATGCCTGGGCGCTCGCCTCGTCCTCACCGACGACGTCCGGCACCGTCGTCGTCGTCGAACCCGTCGAGACGCTCAGCGTCACCCTGGTGCCGGGAGGATGCAGCGCGCCGGGGGCCGGATCCTGGTCGACGACAGTCCCCTCCGGCTCGTCGGCCTCGACGTCCTGGCGCACCGCGGTGAAGCCTGCCTGCCGCAGCTCGTCGGCGGCACGGTCGTAGGAGAACCCCACCACGCTCGGGATGCCGACGTTCTGCTGGCCCTTGGAAATGTTGATCCTGACCGTAGTGCCCTTGACAACGCTGTCCCCTCCTTGCGGCTCCTGGGCGATCACGGTGCCCGTCGGCTGGTCGGAGAAGATGTCGTGCGGATCCGGGACGAGCCCGGCTGCCCGGATCGTGACCAGGGCGTCGGCCTCGCGGGCGCCGATCACGTGGGGGACGGCGACGCGCGGCTTCCCGGTCGAGACGAAGATTCGGACGGCGTTGCCTTTCGGGACTCGCTCGCCGGCCTCCGGTTCCTGGCGGAAGACGATGCCCAGGAGCACCGTCTCGTGCGATCGCTCGAGCGGGACCGGTTTCAGGCCGGCATCGCGGATGTTCTTCATCGCCTGCGGCCGTTTCTGGCCCTCCACGAACGGCACGCTGACCGGCTGCGCGCCGCTGATCTCGTCCTGGATCAGGTTCCACAGGTAGTAGCCGGCGACGAGCGCTCCGGCCACCAGCAGAACGCCGAGCAGCCACGGCCAGAACGGCCGGCGGCGGCGAGGCGGCTCCTCGTACCCGTAGTAATCGGTGCGGTAGGGCTCGTCCTGGGGCGCGACCACCGGCTTCCGCGAGACCATCGTGGGCGCGCCTTCGACGAGCCCTGCGCCGGCCAAGACCGCAGTCGCCGCCTCGGCGGTCTCGACGGAGGCGCTCCCGCCGCCAACGACACGCGCCAGCTCCTGCTCCATCTCCTCCGCGCTCTGGAAGCGGTCCTCGGGATCCTTCGCCAGAGCCCGTAGGACGACCATGTCCAGGTCGGCTGGAATCTCCGGGCGCAGCTCCGATGGAGCCGTCGGAACCTCCGACAGGTGCTTCATCGCGATCTCGAGCGGCGTCTCGCCGGTAAAGGGGAGCTTCCCGGTCAGCAGCTCGTAGAGAACGACCCCGACGGAGTAGATGTCCGAGCGTTGGTCGACCGGCGCCCCGCGCGCCTGTTCGGGTGAGAGGTATTGGGCGGTGCCGACGATCGACCCGGCCTCGGTCATCTGGCTCGCCGTCGTCCGCGAGATGCCGAAGTCAGTCACCTTGAAGCGCGGCTCGCCCTCTCCGGGGCCGTCCTGCGCGAGCAGGACGTTGTGGGGCTTGATGTCGCGGTGGACGATGCCGCGACGGTGCGCGAAGCCGAGCGCGCGGAGGATCTGGCGCGTCACCTCGCTCGCGGCTGAGATCGGCAGCGGCCCATTGGAGACGATCAGTTCCTTCAGGCTCCGCCCCTCCAGGTACTCCATCGCGATGTAGTAGGTGCCCTCGGCCTCGCCCCGGTCGTAGACCGAGACGATGTTGGGATGCGAGAGCCCGGCCGCGTTCTTGGCCTCGCGCCGGAAGCGCTCGACGAACTGGTCGTCGCTCGCATGCCGGTCGTTGAGGATCTTGATCGCCACCTGGCGCCCGAGCTCCTCGTCCTCGGCGAGGTAGACGTTCGCCATCCCGCCCGAGCCGAGCTTGCGCAGGATGCGGTAGCGCCCGTCGAAGATCGTGTTGATCAGGGTGTCGGTCACTGCCATTAGTGCCCCTTCCAGTAATGCTGCCCAGCTTCTGGGTCGCGAGCACCAAGCCAGAGGTCGCACTCCGACGAGGCAAGGCTGGAGAGCCTTGGTGAGGAGGAGGGTGGGCTCTGGCGCCGCGTGATCGCGGGCCAGAAGCGGGCGTGTATTGCTGGGAGGGGCACTAGCTCAACCGTTTGAGTTGGACGGTATGCGTAGGAGCGCCTGCATGATCTGCTTCGCGATCGGGGCCGCGACTGCCCCACCGGTGCCGCTCTGGTTCTGGAGTACGACGGCGACCGCGATCTTGGGATCATCGACCGGAGCGAAGGCGATGAACCATGCCGTGTTCCGACCCTGCTGCCCGGTCTCGGCGGTTCCTGTCTTGCCGGCGACGCGGACCCCCGAGATCTGCGCCGCCGTTCCGGTCCCGCTCGTGACGACGCCCTCCATCATCGCGGCGATCTGGTCGGCGATCTCCGGCTTGACGGCGCGGCGCAGCACGTCCGGCTTCATCGTCATGAGCAGCGTGCCGTCGGGCTTGCGGATCCGATCGGTGAGGTAGGGCTCCATGACGACGCCTCGGTTCGCGATCCCCCCGGCAACCATCGCCATCTGGAGCGGAGTGACGACCATGCGCTCCTGCCCGAAGGCGAGCCGCCCGGGGTCAGCGCGCGATTCCTGCGAGCGCGGCAACAGCTTGCCGTCCTGGTAGAGGCCGCTCGGAGCCCGCTCGCCCGAGGGCAGGTCGACCGGCGGGTCGGCGTAGAAGCCGAAGCGGCGCGCGTAGTCGAGGATCACCTCCGGCCCGAGCTTCTTCCCCATCTCGCAGAACGACGAGTTGATCGAGTTGATCAGCGCCTGGCTGAAGGTGACGGTGCCGAAGGGCGTCGACGTGTCGTAGTTGTTCACGCGCTGGCCGTACTCGATGCAGTAGCCGGGGTCGTAGAACGTCGACTCCGGCGTGTAGGTGCCCGTGTCGAGTGCCGCAGCTGCGGTAACGACCTTGAAGATCGACCCTGGGGTGAAGAGACCACTCGTGGCGCGGTTGAGCAGCGGTGCGACGCCGCAGGGGCCCGGCGCGCGCTGGACCCGCGCGAAGTTCCGCTCGATGAGGTTCGGGTCGTAGCTCGGGCTCGAGGCCATCACCAGCACCTTGCCCGTCTTCGGCTCCAGAGCCACGGCGGCCCCGCACTGCCTGCCGAGCGCTCGCATCGCCACCCTCTGGGGGACCGGCCTCAGGGAAAGAATCACGTCGTTGCCTTCGATCGTGGAGCCGCGGAGCCGGTCGAGCGTGGTGTCGAGCAGGGTCGAAAGGTTCGCGTTTGCCCCCGTCAGGAAGTCGTTTCTGGACTGCTCGATCCCCGAGCGGAAGCGCGCCTGCGTCGAGTAGCCGACGGCGTGAGCGAACCGCTCTCGCCCCGGGTAGCGGCGGAAGTAGAAGGTCTTGCCGCTGACTCGGCGGGGCCGGTTCCGCGCGAGCACGGAGCCGTCGGCGGCGAAGATGCCGCCGCGCTTGATCGTGAACTGCGCGACGACCTTGATCGCGTTGTCGCGCCGATCAGCCAGGCTCGGTGCCGCCCACGCCTGCCAGTAGGTCGTCCCGACGATCAGCGAGATGACGAGGACGAGCGAGGCGACGGCGAGCTTGCTGATCTGCCGGTTCACTTGTGAAGCCCTTCATTCGCCCGGTTGGAGACGAGCAGCAGCCCGGCCAGCAGCACGAAGTTGGCGACGATGCTCGAGCCGCCGTAACTGACGAACGGCAGCGTGATCCCGGTCAGCGGGATCAGCCGGACGATCCCGCCGATGATGATGAACACCTGGAGGGTGAAGGCAAAGGTCAGGCCGACGGCGAGCAGCTTCGAGAAGCCGTCCTGAGCGAGCAGCGCGATCCGGAACCCGCGCGCCGCGAAGAGCATGTAGACGAGCAGGAAGCCGCAGATCCCGATGAGTCCGAGCTCCTGGGCGAGCGCGGAGTAGATGAAGTCGGTGTTGAGGTACGGGATCAGGGTGTTGCCGTCCGCGTCGGTGTAGGTGCCCTGACCGAGCCCGGCGCCGCCGAAGCCGCCGTTTGCGATCGAGTAGAGCGACTGGATCGTCTGGTAGCCGCGGCCGAACGGGTCCTCCCACGGGTCGAGCCAGATCTGGACGCGCTCCTCCACTCGCGGGATCACGTTGTAGAGGGCGGCGGCGCCGCCGACGAAGAGCGCGCCGCCGGCCACCACGAACCAGATCTGCGCGGTGGCGACGTAGAGCATCGCCAGGAAGATCCCGAAGTAGAGGAGCCCGCCGCCGAGGTCGTTGGTGACGACGAGGACGAGCATCGCGCAGCCCCAGATGAGGAACAGCGGCCCGAGGTCCTTCAGCCGGAACTGCGCCAGCACCTCCCGCTTCTCGCGCAGGTAGCCGGCGAGGAAGACGATCAGGAGGATCTTCGCCAGCTCGCCGGGCTGGAAGTGCAGCGGCCCGACATGAACCCAGAGCCGGGCTCCGTTTACGGTCTTGCCCAGCAGCGGCACCGCCGGCAGGAGCAGCAGCGCGATCGCGCTGAGGCCGAATAGGTACTTGTAGCTCTCGAGCCGCCTGAAGTCGCCGCGTAGAAGGGTGAGTGTCGCCGCGAACGCGGCCAGTCCGATCACGATCCAGAGCCCCTGCTTGAACGCGTCGTTCTCGTCGAGCCGGTAGATCTCGGTCAGGCCGACGCCGGTCAGCAGCCCGGCCATGGGCAGTAGGTAGGGATCGGCGTTCGGCACCGTCACCCGCGCGATCATGTGGGCCGCGATGTACAGGGCCAGAAAGAGAAGGCCGTAGGAGAGCGAGGCCGAGTTCACGACCTCCTGCCGGGCGATGTAGACGCTCGCGAACCCGAAGCTGACGAGCGTTCCGACGACGACCAGGCTGGCCAGCTCTCGGTTTCTCAGGCTCATCAGCTCTGACCCAGTAGCCAGAGGACGGCCGCGGCGATGATCAGGAGCACGGCCAGGACGCCGAGGATTGGCAGCACCCGGCCGCGACGTGTGGGCTCGACGACCGCGATCGCCGGCTGGGCATCGCTCTCGTCGATCGTGTCCTCGTTCTCGGTCGTGTCCGCGGTGATCACCGTGTCCTCCGTCTTCTCCTCGGGCTCTGCTCCACCATCGACCTCGAAGAAGACGACGGTGATGTTGTCCTCGCCGCCGCCGCGGTTGGCGGCGTTGATGAGCGCCTTCGCGGCTTCCCCGAGGTCGGCACGGTGCCGCTCGACCGCGTCGAGGATCGTCTCGTCGTCGACCATCGACGTGAGGCCGTCCGAGCAGAGCAGGAAGAGGTCGCCCGGCGCCGCCTGGACGGAGAACGTGTCGACGTCCACATCCGCCTCGGTCCCGAGGACGCGGGTGATCACAGAGCGCTGCGGATGCGTCTCCGCTTCCTCAGGGGTCAGCTTGCCGCTGCGGACGAGCTCGGCGACGAGCGAGTGGTCGTCGGTGAGCTGCTCCAGCCGCCCCTCCCGAATCAGGTAGGCGCGCGAGTCTCCGACGTGGCCGATTGCGACCTCGTCGCCCTCGACGAGCGCCACCGTCATCGTCGTCCCCATGCCCCACGCCTCGCGGTCCTCGCTCGCCCGCCGGAACACGCGCCGGTTCGCCTCCCCGATCAGCGACGCGACGCGCGCCTCCCCGCTCTCACCGTCGTTCCCGCTCTGCTGCACGGCGTCGGCGGCCAGGGCTGACGCGACCTCACCCGCCTTCGCGCCGCCCATGCCGTCGGCGACCGCGAAGAGCGGCGGCTGGACGACGTACGCGTCCTCGTTGTGGCGCCGCCGCCGGCCCCG
The DNA here is from genome assembly GCA_963752845.1 of uncultured Actinomycetes bacterium. Classification (GTDB taxonomy): domain Bacteria; phylum Actinomycetota; class Thermoleophilia; order Gaiellales; family Gaiellaceae; genus JACDAN01. The sequence continues at coordinate 98,527 of CAVVZV010000002.1, forward strand.
GTGAGAGAAACCGATGTGCTCGCCGACTCTCATCACGGCGAACCCTCGCAGCTCGCATTGTGTCGACCGGTCATTTGAGACGGCCGCACGGGAGAAGGGACGGGCACGCTGGCAAAGCCAGCATGCCCTCTAAACGGCATCGCAAGCGATGCCTTAGCCGCACGGCCTGAAGTCGACATCGCAAGCGACGTCTCACAGCTCGTACCTCAGGTCGGTCTCGCCGACGCGGATTACGTCGCCGGGCGTGAGCTTTTGCGGGCGGGTCAGCTTGATCCCGTTCACGAAGGTGCCGTTGGTCGAATCGAGATCCTCGACCCAAACTCCGTCGCGGCGTGGCTCGATGCGCGCGTGGTGCACAGAAGCGAAGTCGTCCGCGTCCAGGACGAGGTCGTTCTCGGACGACCGCCCGAGCGTGACCGGCGACGAGTCGAGCTCGCGCTCGGTGCCCGGGTCGATCGCCGGGCTGGCGAGGACGACGAGCATGCCGGTGTGCGTCCGGCCGAGGCCCGCGGCGGCGGCCTGCTGCGGCGCCAGCACGAAGCTCTCCTGTGGTAGGCGAAGATCCTTCGAGACGGCGCGCACGATCCGCCAGATGAAGAGGTAGAGCAGGAGGAGGAAGCCGACCTTGAGGCCGAGCAGGACCGCCTCGACCTCGACCGCTGCGACGATCATGGGCGTTTGAAGACGAGCTCGGTCGACCCGAGCGTGATCCGGTCCTCGTCGTCGAGCTTCGCCCGCTTCAACGCCTGGCCGTTGACCGCGATGCCGTTGGTGGAGCCGAGGTCGACGATCCAGTACGTCGAGCCGTCCTGGCGGATCTCGGCGTGCCGCCGGGAGACGTTGGGATCGGAGATGCGGATGTCACACTCCTTCGAGCGGCCGATGACGACGCTCGGCTTCTGGAGCTCGTGCGACCTGCCGTTGACCGTCACCGTTGGCGCTCGGCTCGGGCTCCGGCACGACGATGGTCGCCGCCTCGGTCTCGGCCGGGGCGCCGCGGTAGATGCGCGTCTCGCCGGGCTCCGGCGCCGGCTCCGGCTCCTGCTCCGGAGACTCCCGCTGGATCATCCGGTTGGCGATCCCGAACAGCCCGACCTCGAGATCGTCGTCGGTCTCGAACGAGACCTCCGGCTTCGAGAGCAGGACGTAACCCTCGCGGCGGGCCTGCTCGCCGAGATACTGCTCGAGCTCCTTGATCAGGGCGGGCTCATAGCCCTCGAATTGCGCCCGGTCGCCGGGCGAGAGGTAGACGACGTACTCGTTCGGCGCGTAGACCTGGGAGACCGAGACCATCTTGTAGTCGTCCATCTCTTTCGCGAGTTTTCGCGCCAGCTCGACCGGTTGCACGTTGCGACGGAAGGCGCGCCCGAAGGCGCCTTCGAAGAGCGATTCGATCTTTTGCTCGATATTTCTGAGCACGGACGACCCGGCCGCGAGTCTAGCGCCAGGGGCTGAGCTTCCAGACGGCGAAGACCGCGCAGCAGAGCCAGATTCCGGCCACGACGGGCAGGGGGTGGACGGCGCCGACTGGGAGGAGCAGCACGGCGAGCGCCGCGGCGGCGAGCGCGGCGATCGGCCACAGCCCGCGCGCGCTCGCAATTGGGAGGAACGCGCTGAGGATTCCAAGCGTGAGCGCCGCGAGCGGAAGCTCAGGACGAGCGGCGAGGCCGTCCACCAACGCCATGAGCACGGCGCCAGCATCCTCGCTGCCGGCGAGCCCGAGCCCGGGCGCGCGGCGGCCGCTCAGCGGGATCGTCGCGCCAACCAGTCCGGCGACGGCGCCGGCGACGAGGACGGCGAGCGCTGCGTGAACCCCTCGCCAAACCGCGCTGCGAACGTGCAGAAAGGCGAGTGGAACGAGCGCAGTTGCGCCCAGCGGGGCGAGCAACGGGCCGGCGACGAAGAACAGCCCCTCTTCGGGACGGCGCCAGGTCGCAACGATCCAGGCGAGCGCGGCGACGCAGTAGGCGAGCGCGAGGCCGAGCGAGATGTTTCCGAGCGGTAGAACCGCGGCGCCGAGCGCGAACGCCAGACCGAGGCGCGGTCGAAGTACCGCCAGCGCCGCCGCAAAGGCAGCGAGGCCCCAGAACCAGCCTTGTGGATAGAACGGGACGAGCGCGGCGGTGGCGCCCGTGAAGAGCGCCGCCGCGGCTCCGGCCACGACTCGGCGGACCATCGGCACGGGCAGGCTCGGGAGGAGCGCCTGCCGCTTCTTCGCTCGCCGCTTCGCGGCGACGGCGTCCCGCAGGCGGTGGCCGAGCTCCGCCGCGACCGGCCGGCGCGCCGGGTCGACCGTGAGCGCACGATCGACAGCATCGGTGAGCGGCCGCGGCAGGTCCGGCCGGGCCGACTCGAGCGGAGGTGCGCCGGCCTCGATCCGGCGAGCGGTCTCGACCGGAGAGGAGCTCCAGAACGGGTGGTAGCCGGCCAGCGCCTCCCAGAGCAGGACGCCGACCGCCCAGATGTCAGCCGCGAACGACGCCTCCTCGCCGGCGAGCCGCTCGGGGGAGATGTAGGCCAGCGTGCCGGGAACATCGCCGGCAGCGGTCAGCGTCTCCGCCTCGGCGAACTGGGCGAGCCCGAAGTCGAGCAGGCGGACCTCGATCTCGGGCCCGTCAGCCACGAGCACGTTCGTCGGCTTGACGTCGCGATGGACGATCCCGTTGACGTGCGCATGCGCAAGCCCCTCGAGAATCTGCGCCGCGACCTCGACTGCCGCACCGTCGCCCAGCTCGCCGGCCCGGAGGCGGTCGCGCATCGTCCGCCCGGGGACGTACTCGTACGCGATGTAGACGTTGCGGTCATCGCCTGCGTACGCGTACGCGCGCAGGCACCTGGGATGGCGCAGTTGCGCGGCGGCCTCGGCCTCCCGCTCGGCGCGCGTCCCGGCCTTCCCCTCACGTGAGACGATCTTCAGGGCGACGTCGAGGCCGTTCGTCTCGTCGCGGGCAAGCCAGACCGAGCCCGAGCCGCCGCTGCCGAGCGGCTGCAGGGGCCTGTACCGGCCGAGCACGAGCTCATTGGCCGAAAGGGTCGCGACCGCTGTCGCCATGTTCGGTTCGGGTTAGCCACAGCGGGTTGAACTCCTTTGCAGGCCGAGGCAGCCGGTAGGGTCCGAGAGCAAGGCGGCATGTCAGAGCGCGAAAGCAGCGAGATCGAGTTCGACTTCTTCGAGGAGCCGACGACGGCCGAAACGGCCCCGCCGGAGCGGAGGCCGCGACGGCCTCGACGCCCACAGCGACCCACCGGCCCGCCTTCGGGGCTCACGCCGCTTCTGCGGCTGATCGGCCTCATCGCCCTCGCGATCCTCCTCGTCACCCTGCTCGTGTTCTGGATCTCCAGTTGCCGCGGTGAGGCGAAGACGGACACGTACAGGTCGTATATGCAAGATGTCGACCGGATCGCCAACCAATCGGAGGCGATCGGCGGTCGGCTCAACACCGCTCTGATCAACCCCGACATTCGCCAGGCCGCGCTCACGCAGCAGCTCGACGGCTTCGCCCAGCAGCAGCAGCAGCTCGTCGACGCCGCCGAAGGAATCGAAGAGCCCGGCCCGCTGCGGGACGAGAATCAACACATGATCGAGGCGCTGCAGTTTCGTGTGAGCGGCTTACGCGGGATCAGCAGTGTCTTTTCCGGACAGGCGAGAAATAGGACCCAGGCCGGCAACCAACTCGCCGCCCAGGCACGACGCCTGATCGCGAGCGACGTGGTCTGGGACGACCAGTTCAAGGATCCCGCGAAAGCCGAGTTGCAGCGCCAGGACATTCAGGGCGTGAGCGTTCCCGACTCGAACTTCGTCCAGAACCCCGACCTCTCCACGTCGACCGCAATGGGGGCCGTCTGGCAGCGAGTGCGCGGCGGCGCCAGCGGCGGCACGACTTCACCCGGCCTGCACGGTCACAACCTCGTGTCCACCAAGGTGCTAGGAGGTGCCACGCTCTCGACAGACGAGCGGAACGAGATCATCGCGACGACGGATCTCGGCTTCCAGGTCACCTTCGAGAACTCCGGCGATTCGACCGAGACGGGCGTCCAGGTGACGCTGACGATCCAGAAGACGCCCGAGCCGATCGTGCGGCGCCAGACGGTCGACGTCACCGAGCCCAACCAGGAGACGACCGTCACTTTCCGCAACATCAGCAACGTGCCCTTCGTCACGCCGACGTCGCTCCAGGTCGAGGTCGCCGGTGTCACCGGCGAAGAGAACCTCGCCAACAACACCGCCGAATACCCAGTCATCTTCTCCTATCCAGGAGGATGAGTCCGCCGCGGAACGGGCTTTGCCCGTTCCGCCACCGCGGTTGATGGTGAAGGAAGTGGCGCAGTGATTCTGGGCCGCGCGGCGCGAAGCGCCGCCCGGCTCCATACGGTCGCTGAAAATGTGAAGATTTTCAGCGAAGCGGCGTTAGCCGCTGCTCGCCATCGCGCGTTCGACGGCTTCCTGTTCCTCTGGCGAGAGCGCGACCGGTGCCCGGCCGTGATCGAGCTCCTTGACGTAGATCCGCGCGTAGTCGCGTCCCTGGATCGCGCTGAATACGACACCCGAGCGCGCGGCGTCGAGGAACGCCATCGACGCGGATTGGTGCCCGCCCGCGCCCTCGTAGGCGTCATAGCGGACGATCGACGTCTTCGAGACGCTGCCGTCGACGCGGCGATCGACGCGGGCCAGGCCCGCGGCGACCTCGTCGACCGCTCGGTGGAGATCGTCGATTCGGCCCTGGAGCGATACGGCGAAATCGACCAGGTCGGACTTCCCGCCGCCGAGCAGCACCATCTGCGCCTCCCGCATGCTGCGGATCTTGAGCCAGAGGTAGAGGACGACGGCCAGGGCCACCGCGGCCGCCACGCAGGCGGCAATCGCGATCCAGGCCGCCGTGGAGGCCGAAACGCTCACGGGGGCAGATCCTAGTTGGGTGATCTGAGGGCACTAGCTATCTTTTTGCCGTTGCCATGACCCAGGTCCTCGTCCTGAACGCCAGTTACGAGCCGCTGAACGTCACATCGGTTCGGCGTGCCCACGTCCTCGTGTTCAAGGGCAAGGCCGAGGTGATCGAGGCGCTCGAGCAGCCACTCCGTTCGGCGACCGATACGTATCAGTGGCCGCACGTGATCCGGCTCGTCACCTACGTATCGGTTCCACGCACGGTTCAGCGCAAGATCTCGAGACGCGCGCTCTTTGCCCGGGACGGCTGGCGCTGCGCCTATTGCGGCACGAGCACCGGCCGCCTGACGCTCGACCACATCGTCCCGCGGAGCCGCGGCGGCGATTCCGTCTGGGAGAACGTCGTCACCTCCTGCGCGCCCTGCAACCTGAAGAAGGGCAACCGCCTGCTGCACGAGGTCGAGATGGTCCTCCGGACGAAGCCGCGCGTGCCGCAGCCGGTCCTTTACATCCGGCTGGCCACCCCGAAGATCCCCGCCGGCTGGCGCCAGTACCTGCCTGATCTGGGCGAAGCCACGGCGGCGGCCTAGCCGCGCTCGACCGGCAGGTCGAGCGTCTCCCACTGGCTCCACGAGCCGGGAAAGAGCCGAGCGTCGCAGCCGGCGAGCCAGAGACGATGCACGGTCACCGACGACGTCACGCCTGAGCCGCAGTAGGCGACGACGTCGCCCTCGGGCAGCTCGGGCAGCTCCTTGTTCCAGGGTGCGTTCAACGCGCCGGGAATCCGGCCCGGCACCTTGTCGATCGGGTTCACCTCGCCTCGCCATCGCTCCGGCAGCCGCGCGTCGACCAGGACGAGATCGGGGTCGTCGAGCCGCCTGAGGATCTCTTCCGCGTCGATCGTGTCGCCCGTTCGCTCGTGCGGTCTGAAGACCGCCGGCTCGATCTCCTCGTCTCCGGTGACGAGCGGACCGAGCCAGGCCTCGATTCCGCCTGCAAGCACCGCACAGTCGTCGTGGCCGAAGTGGCGGAGAAGCCACCAAAGGCGCTCGGCGCCGCCCATGGTCCCGTAGGCGACCACGAAGACGCCTTCGCCGACGCCCGCGCGCCCGGCAGCCGCCGCGAATCGCTGGGCATCGGGCAGCGGATGGCGTCCCTGCCCCTCGACCGACAGGTCCGAGAGATCCTCGTCGACGTCTAGGAACGACGCGCCGGGAACGTGGCCTTCGAGGTACAGCTCACGTCCCTTGGACGGGCTCCCCAGCTCCCAGCGGCAATCCACGAACTGGTAACGCATCCGTGCGATTGTGACGTTCGCGATCGGCTAGCCGGCGTGGCTCGGCCGGGGGTGGAACGCCCCTTCGCCGGCGGCGACAGGGGCTTCCTGCTCAGGCTCGGTCCAGTTCTCGGCGGCCGGCAGGCGTAGACGGCGCCACGCGTACAACACGCCAAAGTAGGCCGCGGTGGCGTAGCCGTATCCGATCACCAGGTCGACCACGTAGTGATTGCCCGTGTAGATGGCCGCGAACGACTGTAAGGCCGGGTAGATGGCCGCCACGGAAGTGACAGGGACACGCCATCGTGTCCGCCAGAACAGGGCGGTGACGAACAGGAAGACCAGGAAGGCATAACCCGCGTGCAGCGACGGGATGGCGGCATCGGGGTTCCCACGCACGAGCTCATACGGCGCCCATCCGGTCGAGGTGGTGTTCGGGTGACCACCGATCTTCTCGGCGGTGAGAAGCCCTTTTTCGGCCGCATGCCACGGCGGCGCAGCCGGGTACAGCAAGAACGTCAGGGCAGCGGCGAACGACAGAACCAGCATCGTCGTCGCGAAGCGGAAGTAAAGTGCCCGCCGACGCATCCAGAGCACCAACGCTAGGGTCAACGGGACGAACTGGTGAATTCGCGAGACACCGAGAAGCAGCCGGTCGTGCCAGCGCTCGTGTCCGACCCAGAACCACTCTTGCAGGACACTCGCAGGCACGCTGCCGAAGAAGAGCCACCGCTCGAGATCGAGGTGGGGGGTGAAGTACGCGTCCGGGCGCGCGACGTGAGCAAGGCCGCGGAGCTCGGCATAGACCACGATGAGCGTGACGTAGGGCAGGAAGTCGAGCAGATAGCGCCTCCCGCGGCGAATGGCCAAGGCCGGGATGAAGAGCAACAGCGCATAGCGATCCGGCGACAGGGTGAGGTCGAAGACGCCGATCGCGAGCACGAGGACGAGCAGGGGCAGTCCGGCCGCGAGCGCAATCGTCTTCGCATCCAGGTCAGCGCGCGCTGGGCCCCAGCGCTCGCTGCGGTCGTCGCGGCGCTTCTCGCGCTGGCGACCCGAGTCGCCTTCTGGGGCACGCCGCTTACGGCGGACGAGGGAGGCTATGCCCAGATCGCGCGGCTGTGGGACAGCGGAGTCGGGCTCTACGGCGGCGCCTGGGTTGACCGCCCGCAAGGCTTGCTGCTCGTCTATCGCGGCCTCCTGGAGCTCGGAGGCGGCTCGACGGAATCGCTGAGGATCGTTGCGGCGGCGGTGTCGATGCTCATGGTCGTCGCCACGGTAGTCGTAGCGGTTCGAATCTGCGGCACCTTAGAGGCGATCGCCGCCGGACTGCTACTTGCAACATTTGCCGCATCCCCGTTCATCGAGGCCTTCACGCTGTCGGGTGAGCTTCTGGCGGCCTTCCCGGCGGTGCTCTCGCTGCTCGCGTTCACCGTCTACCTCCAGAAACGCCGCGTGGCGTGGCTCGCCGTCGCCGGGCTGCTCACCGGCTGCGCGGTCATGATCAAGCAGTCGGCATTCGATGCGGGGCTCGCCGCCGTCGCGTTTCTGCTCTTGACCGAGCGCAAGCGCGCCTTCAGCGTGTCGATTTTCGTGCTCATGGCGCTCGTGCCGGTGGCGATTGCAGCCTCGACCGCACCGACACACGATTGGTGGAACGCCGTCGTCGCCTACCGCGCCGAGGGCGATTCCCTCCTGACGGGCTCGCCACTGCACCGCCTGGAACAGTTCGCCAATTCGCTGACGGCGGCGACCAAGGGCCTCGGCGTGTTGGCGTTGCTGGCCGCGATCGGTTGGCGGTCCTCTCCGCTCCTCGTCCGCCTGTGGCTCGGCGCAGCCGTGGTGGGCGTGCTCGGCGGCGGAAACTTCCACTACCACTACTACGTTCAGCTCGCCGCGCCACTCTCGATCCTCGCGGCGGTCGGGGTCATGCAGCTAGTGGTCGAGCGTCGACGGCTCGCGACGGCCGTGTGTGGAGCAGCAGCGCTGGTGACCGTGGCGCTGACGGCGCCGCTCTGGTTCGCGAGCGGGCCGGCACAGGCGCGGGCGATCTGGCCGAAGGATGGCCGCCTCGTCCACTCCCAGGCCGTCGCCGACTACGTCAAGGCTCACACCAACCCCGACGAGCGGATCTTCGTCCTCTGGGCCGGAGCCGACGTCTATTACCTCTCCGACCGCCGGCCGGCGCTCCCGTACATGTGGTACCGCAACGTCGAGTCGATCGACGGAGCGCTTGCCTCGGTCCAGTGGCTGCTCGCGGTCCGTCGCCCCTCACTCGTCGTCCTGGCGCAGGGACCGGAGACCATCGACCCCTCCGGCGAGACCGAGCGGATCCTCCGCCAGAAATATCGCTTCGCGACCTTCGTCGAGGGCATTCCCATCCTCGAAGTGCGCCCGTCGGCGTACGGAACGAAGAGCTAGAGCCTTAGGCTGCCTCCGATCGCGCCGGCACCGCCGGCGTGACCGCGTGCGGGTGGCCGTTTCCGAGTAGATGGCCATGGGCCTCCGTGCCGTAGCCGCCTGGAACGGGGATGTAGAACTCGGGGTAGCCCCACATGCCGTGCTCGGACACGTCGAGGCCAGCCGTTTCCACCTCGGGCTCGACCCTGATTCCCCACAGTGCCTTCATCGCCCACAGCGACGCGAATGACGCGGTGAAGGTGAAGACGCCGACCGCGAGCAGGCCGAGCGCCTGGATGCCGAGCTGGTGGAAGCTGCCCGTGTACCAGAGCCCGCCCGTTCCGGTGGCGAGGTTTTCGGCGAGCGCGGGAACGGCGAAGATCCCGGTCGCGAGCGTTCCCCAAACGCCGGCCATGCCGTGGACGGCGACGGCGCCGATCGGATCGTCGATCCGGATCCGCTCGACCAGCAGGACGCCGACCACGGCCACACTGCCGGCGACGAGCCCGATCACGATCGCCGCCCAGGGCGCGACGAAGCCGGCCGCAGCCGTGACGGCGACGAGCGCCGCGATCACGCCGTTCAACATCATCGACAGGTCGGGCTTCTTCAGCACGAGCCAGGAGACGGTCACGGCCCCGAGAGCGCCGGCCGCCGCCGCGAGGTTCGTGGTCAGCGCGACGTAGGCGAAGTACCCGAGGTGATCGCCCGTGACGACCCCGAGCGTCGAGCCCGGGTTGAAGCCGAACCAGCCGAACCAGAGGATCAGCACGCCAAGCGTGACGTAGGCCATGTTGTGCCCCGGAATAGCGTTCGGCTTGCCGTCCTGGTCGAACTTGCCGATCCGCGCTCCGAGCAGGATCGCGCCGGCGAGTGCGGCGAGCGCGCCCTGATAGTGGACGACCGTCGAGCCCGCGAAGTCCTGCATCCCGAGCGCGAACAGCCAGCCGTCCGGGTGCCAGATCCAATGCGAGACGATCGAGTAGATCAGCGTGAAGAGGGCGCCGAACGCGAAGTAGACGTAGAGCTTCGTCCGCTCGGCCATCGCGCCCCAGACGATCGCCAGCGAAACTGCGGCGAAGACGACCTGGAAGAGGTAGCCCGCGGCGGCCGGAATCGAGCCGAACCAGCTGAACGGCTCTGCGCCGACGGCGAGCAGCGCCTCGGAGGACGCGGCGAAGCCGGAGCCGCCGACGAGGCCGTTGCCGCCGTCGCCGAACGCAATCCCGTACCCGACGAGGTAGTAGACGATCGAGGCGATCCCGAGCACGAGCACGTTCTTCGCCGCGATGTGGCCGGCGTTCTTCATCCGCGTCAGGCCCGCTTCGAGGAACGCGAAACCCGCCTGCATGAACATGACGAGGATCGCCGCGACGACCACCCAGACCGTGCTGGTCACGATCAGCGTGTCCTTGCTCATACTCGTTCCACCTCCTCGAGCTTCAGACCGCTCCGGTTGTGCGTGACGCTCTCGACGGGCGTCGTCCAGACGATCCCGTCGCCCGATTCGTTTCCGCTCCGCGCCGCGTCGACGATCGCGTCGACGACTGCCTCGGCGATCTCGTCGGCGACGACGAAGGTGAGCACGGCCTTGGGTAGGAACCGCGACTCGAACACTCGCCCGCGGTACTCGTGAGTAATCCCTCGCTGCCGCCCGTGGCCGATCGCCTCGACCACCGTGACGCCCACATGCCCCGTCTGCCGCTCGACCGCGTCGATCACCGTCTCGACGCGCTCGCGAATCACGACAGCCTCGACCTTGGTCATGGAGACCTCCGTTCCATGAGCACGACGTCGCGCCAGACGCCGTGGTGTTTGCCAATGCGCTCGCGCGTGCCGACCGTGCGGAACCCGCAGCGCCGGTGCAGCTCGAGCGACGCTTCGTTCTCGGGGAAGATCCCGGCCTGGATCGTCCAGATCTCGTCGCGCTCGGCGCGGGCGATGAGGTCCTCGAGGAGCGCCCGCCCGACGCCGCGCCGCTGTACGGAGTCGGCGACGTAGACGCTCTCGTCGGCCACCCCCGCGTAGACGCAGCGCTCGGACACCGGTGCGAGCGCCGCCCAACCGACGACCTCGCCGCCCTGGAGGGCCACCAGGCGGTGGCCCTCCAGGTGCGTCCTGTCCCAGTCGTCCCACGAGGGAGCTTCCGCTTCGAACGTGGCGTTGCCACCCGCGATGCCCTGCTCGTAGATGGCCTTCACGGCGGGCCAGTCCGATCGCACGAGTTTTCTGATCCCGATCAACCCTTGCTTCCTCGCGCTGTCTTGCCCTCGACGGTCGCCGGCGGAGCCGGGCTTTGCCCGGCGGGAGCCCACTCGCGACTCTTGGTCAGCTGCGGCGAAGGAGGGGGTCAATGGGGGAACCACGGGTTCCCCCATTCCTACGATGCCCTGCTCGTAGATCGCCTTCACGGCCGGCCAGTCCTCCTGCCTCAGCTCCCTCAGCTCCACTAACAGTCGAAGTAGAGGGAGAACTCGGCCGGATGCGGCCGCAGCCGCACGACGTCGGCCTCGTTCTCGCGCTTGTGGTCGATCCAGGTGCGGATCAGCTCCTCGCTGAAGACGCCGTCCTTGGTCAGGAACTCGTGATCGGCCTCGAGCGCGTCGAGCGCCTCGCCCAGCGAGCCCGGAACCTGGGGGATCTCGCCGTGCTCCTCTTCGAACAGGTCGTAATCGGCCGGTGCGCCTGGATCGAGGCCACGCTCGACCCCGTCGATCCCGGCCATCAGCATCGCCGAGAACGCGAGATACGGATTGGCCGCCGCGTCCGGGCAGCGGAACTCGACCCGTTTCGCCTTCGGCGAGTCCGAGTACATCGGGATCCGGATGCAGGCCGAGCGGTTCCGCTGCGAATAGACGAGGTTGACCGGTGCCTCGTAGCCGGGCACGAGCCGGCGGTACGAGTTCGTCGTCGGCGCGCAGAAGGCAAGCAGCGCGGGTGCGTGGGCCAGCAAGCCGCCGATGTACGAGCGCGCGAGCGTCGACAGCCCGGCATAGCCCGTGGTGTCGGCCATCAGCGGCGCGCCCTCTTTCCAGAGGGACTGATGGGTGTGCATGCCGGACCCGTTGTCGCCGAAGAGCGGCTTCGGCATGAAGGTCGCCGTCTTGCCCGCGGCGCGGGCGACGTTCTTGACCACGTACTTGTAGGCCATGACCTGGTCGCCCATCCGCGTCAGCGGCTGGTACCGGAGATCGACTTCGCACTGCCCGCCGGAGGCGACCTCGTGGTGGTGGAACTCGCAGGGGATGCCGAGCCGCTCGAGCGTCAGCACGATCCGTGTGCGCAGGTCGTGCAGCGTGTCGTGCGGTGCGGGCGGGAAGTACCCCTCTTTCTCGCGCACCGTGTAGCCGAGCCCCGGCTTGCCCGAGTTCCAGTGACCCTCGGCCGAGTCGACGAGAAAGTGCGAGTGGTTGGAGCCGAGGTCGTACGAGACCTCGTCGAAGACGAAGAACTCGCACTCCGGGCCGAAGTACGCGGTGTCGGCGATCCCCGACTTCTGCAGATAGACCTCGGCCCGCTTGGCGACGCCGCGCGGGTCCTTGCCGTAGGGCGCGCGAGTGATCGGGTCGGCGATCTCGCACACGAGCGAGAGCGTCGGCACCTCGGTGAACGGATCGAGGATCGCGCTGGACGCGTCCGGCATCAGCAGCATGTCGGACTCGGAGATCCCCTGCCAGCCGCGAATCGAGGAGCCGTCGAAGCCCAGGCCCTCGTCGAACGCTGACTCGTCGAATGCGGAGACAGGCAGCGTCATGTGCTGCCAGGTCCCGAGCAGGTCGCAGAACTTCAGGTCGACCATCCGGGCCTGCGTCTCGCCGGCCCACGCGATCGCTTCTTTCGCGGCCGGCGCCGACTTGGCCCCGTTGGCCAGGTAGTGCCTCGTCTCGAGCTCGCTCATTTTTCCTCCTTAGAACGCGAAAAAGCCCCAGGACTCCGGAGAGTCCTGAGGCTCCATTGCCTCGGCGCGCACCTTCGTCGGCGCGTGCTTGATCGAAAGTAGCGGGCCGGCCGGACGGACGCAACCCCTCCTTCGGGGAGGGCGGCCTTGACCCGCGCGGCACGCGCTGGCTAACCTGCCTCCGTGCGAATGTTCCCGGTCGGCTGACGAGCTTCATCGGCGCGCGGGCCTCCCGCGAGGCCTGACGAAGCCTGTTCTCGCACCGTTTTAGACCGTAGGAGACATCGCATGACCGAAACGAACAACACCAATGGAATGCCTGCCGTCGTCGTCGACGACCTCCGCAAGGAGTTCTTCCGCAACGACGGCCGCCACGGGCTGCGCCGGCGGCGAAAGCGCGTGGCTGCGCTCGACGGCGTGTCATTCGAGGTCAGGCGCGGCGAGACGGTGGCCATCCTCGGCCAGAACGGCTCTGGGAAGTCGACGCTGATCAGGCTGCTCTCCACGCTGCTCCTGGACAACGGCGGCAGCGCGCGCATCTTCGGTCACGACGTCGCCACGGAGACCCGAGCCGTCCGCCGGCTGATCAACCGCGTGTCTGTGGAGGCCTCGTTCTTCAAGAAGATGTCCGCGACCGAGAACCTCAGCTATGCCGCCCGCTTCTACGGCATGTCGCCTAGGTCGACCCGGAAGCAGATCCCGGAGATCCTCGAGCGGGTCGGCTTCCCGCGCGATCGCGCCGGCGAGCCGTTGGAGGATATGTCTCGCGGGATGCAGCAGAAGGTCGCTCTCGCGAGAGCGCTTCTGACCGCTCCCATCCTCCTGCTGCTCGACGAGCCGACGACGGGCCTCGACCCGCGCTCGAAAGTCGAGGTGCAGGAGTTCATCCGCCAAATCCGTGCACAACACGACGCCACTGTTCTGCTCTGCACGCACGACCTCGTCGAGGCCGAGGAGCTGGCGGAGCGCGTCGGGATCCTCGACCGCGGCCGGCTGATCGAGCTCGCGCCCGCCGACGAGCTCAAGCGCAAGTACGGCGTCGAGACGCTCGAGGAGGCGTTCTTCGCCGCGACCGGGAAAGCGTTCGAGGACGAGGAAGAGGAGGAGGACTGATGCCGCAAGGTGCTGCAGCAGTCCTCCGCCACGAGCTGATCGGGCTCGCGGGCGTCTTCGAGCGCAACGTCTACCTCGTCCGCCGCTACATCTGGTGGGACATCGCGTTCTTCGTCTGGACGGTCGCCAACACCCTGACGATCGTCTTCATCGGCGAGGGAATCGAGGCTGCGGGCGGCGAGATCGACGTCCAGCGAACGACGGCGACCCTGCTCGTCGGCGCCGTCGTCTGGGCCTATCTGGGCGTCATCTTCGAGATCCTCACCGAGACCGTTGCCTGGGAGCGCTGGGAGGGGACGATCGAGTACACGTTCATGGCGCCGCTCTCCCGGCCCGTGCACCTCTTCGGGATGGGCTTGTTCGCGATCGTCTACGGCATCGCCAGGGCGATCCTGCTCTTCGGCGTCGTCGCGCTCTTCTTCGATCTCGAACTCGGCAACGCCGACTTCCTCGCCGCGATCGTCGTCCTGCTCGTCGCCTCGTTCTCGTTCATCGGGATCGGGATGATGACCGCCGTCCTGCCGCTGATCTCGCCAGAAAAGGGCACGCAGCTCGGGTTCATGGCGCAGGGGATTCTGCTAGTCGTCTCCGGCGTCTACTACCCGGTCGAGGTGCTGCCGGAGTGGATGCAGTGGTTCTCGACGTTCTCGCCCGCGACCTACGCCCTCGACGGGCTCCGCGACGCGATCCTCGACGGCGACGGCCTGACCGCGATGGGCGACGAGCTCTGGCCGCTCGTCGTCATCGGCGTCGTCTCGATTCCTCTCGGGCTCTGGGTTTTCCGCCGCGGCGAGCAGTACGCGAAGCGACATGGGAAGCTCAAGAGATCTGGTTAGTCACCGCTGGGGGAACCTCCCCGTTCCCCAGACCCCTCCATCGGTCCGCTTCGCGGACAGGACGCTGCCGGCCGGGAAGCCGAAGCGGTCGGGATGATCCGCCGGGCCGAGACTGACGCCGACCTCGCCGGCTGGTGCGACGTCTGGACGGCGATCACACCGCGCGAGCCGATCGCGGTCGAGGACGTTAGGCGCCGGCTGCAGCGCGAGCCGGAGCGGCTGTACCTCGTCGCGCTCGACGGCGATGAGGTTGTCGGGCTCGGATTCGCGGGCCCGTCTCAGTCGCCCGAGCGAACCGCGCTCGCCGTCAGGGTGCTCCCGGAACATCGACGCCGCGGGCTCGGGTCGCAGTTACTCGAGCGGCTGATCGGGCACGCCGCGGGCCTGGAGCCCAGGCGCGTCTCCGGCATGGTCTCGGAAGACGACGTCTCCTCCCTGTCGTGGGCGCGTAATCGTGGTTTCGAGGAGTACGACCGCCAGGTCGAGCTCTCGCGGCAGCTCGTTCCCGACGAGGCGGCGTTCTCGCCGCCGGCCGGAATCGAGCTGGCTGAGCTCGACGACCGGTGCCTCGAAGAAGCGTACGCCGTCTGGGTAGAGGGCTTCCCGGACATGCCGGTCTCTCCGCAGGTCCCGCCACCGAGCTATGAGGAGTGGCTCGAGGAGGAGGTTCCGGGACCGGTCACCTTCGTCGCCCTCGAGGACGGACATGTTGTCGGAGCGGCAGCGCTGCTCGATCGCGTCGACGGGCTTGCCGAGCACGGCCTGACCGCCGTCCTCCGTTCCCACCGGGGACGCGGAATCGCGACGGCGCTCAAGCAGGCGCTGATCCGCTGGGCGAGCGCGAACGGCTACACCGAGCTGACGACCTGGACGCAGGACGGCAATGCCGCGATGCAGGCGGTTAACCTCAAGCTCGGCTATCGGCCGCGGCCGTCCGTGATCAACGTCTGGAGAAGCGTGTGATCGCGGACGAGCGCAAGCGAACCGTGCAGGCCGCCTACGACGTGCTCGGCGCGCGCTTCGGCGAGTGGGACGGCCTGGTCGAGGGAGATCCGTGGGAGCGCTTCCTTGACGAGCTCGCGGCCCGGCTTCCCGACGGTGGCCGCGTTCTCGACCTCGGGTGCGGCAACGGCGCGAAGCTCGCCCGCCTCGCCGAAAGCTTCGAGCTCGTCGCCGTGGATTTCTCGGCGCAGCAGCTCCGGCTCGCCCGCGCGAATGTCCCGGGCGCGACGCTCGTGAACGCCGACTTCGGCGAGCTCGAGCTTCCCGCAGAGAGCTTCGACGCCGTCACGGCGCTCTACTCGATCATGCACGTGCCCCGGGACGAGCATCGTGCGCTCTTGGGGCGCATCGCCGGCTGGCTGCAGCCGGGCGGCCTTTTCCTCGCGTCGCTCAGCCACGTCGGAGGCGAGGACTGGACCGGTGAATGGCTCGGAGTCGAGATGTTCTTCTCGGGCTATGACGCGGAGACCAACCGGCGGCTCGTCGGGGAGGCCGGGTTCGAGCTCCTTCTCGACGAGCTCGTGTGGATGCGCGAGCCTCAGGGCGACGTTGCGTTTCTCTGGGTCCTCGCGAGGAGACGCCCGTGAAGCGCCTCGACGCCGTGAAGGTCTTCTACGGCATGGAGTTCTTCGACACGCTCGGGATGCAGGCCGCGTTCACGGTTTGGGCCGTCTACCTCGTCCAGGAGGTCGGCGTGAACCCGCTCCAGCTCGTCCTGCTGGGGACTGTCAGCGAGATCGCGATCTTCTTGTTCGAGGTACCGACGGGGGTCGTCGCCGACACCTACAGCCGCCGCCTCTCGATCATCGTCGGGATGATCCTGGCCGGGGCGTCGCTGATTCTGTTCGGCCTCGTCCCGATCTACTGGGTGATCGTCGTCGCCGCGATCCTGCGTGGAATCGCCGGCACCTTCATGAGCGGCGCATGGGAAGCGTGGATCACGGACGAGCACGGCGTGGACGGAATCGGCCGGGTCTTCCTGCGCGGAACCCAGTTCTCCTACCTTGGCGCGATCGTCGGAGCCGGGCTTGGCGTCGCGATCGCGACGCAGAGCCTCGGAGCGGGAATCGTCTTCGGCGGCGTCGTGTCGGTCGCAACGGGGATCGCCTGCATCTTCGTGATGCCGGAGCACGGGTTCGTCCGCAGGCCGGTGGAGGAGCGCACCTCGCCGCTGCGGGCGATGACGACTACTGCCGTCACCGGGGGGCGGTTAGTGCGCGGGCACAACATCCTGCTCTTGATCGTCGGAATCACCTTCTTCGCCGGCGCTGCCTCAGAGGGCCTCGACCGGCTGTGGGAGGCTCATCTGATTCGCGACATTGGGCTGCCGGAGCTCTTCGGCCTCGACCCGGTCGTGTGGTTCGGCGTCTTCAACATCGTCGGGCTCGTTGCCGGGATCGTGATCACGTCGCTCCTGGTCCCGCGATTCGAGTTCGCCGACAACTCGAGGCTGGCGCGAACACTGCTTGGCCTGACCGTCATCCTCTCGGTCTCGGTGGTGATTTTCGGCCTGGCGGCGAGCTTTGCCGTCGCGTCGGTCGCGTACCTCGTAGCGCGCCTCGCACGTCGGCTCAAGGACCCCCTCTACGCAACATGGCTCAACAAGAACGTCGAGGACTCGAGCGTGCGCGCCACGGTCAACTCGATCGCCAGCCAGTCGGACGCCATCGGCGAGGTCGCCGGCGGCCCGGCCATCGGCGTCGTCGGCACGGTCGGCTCCCTGCGGGCGGCGCTCGTGGCGACCGGCCTGCTCTTGACGCCCACGATCGCGCTCTTCATCCGCGCACTTCGCCATGGCGGCCGCGAGCCCGAGCTGGAGGAGGCAGAGGCGCCGGCGTGAGGTGTTAGTCTCCGAGCGCACGCAGGCAACGGAGCCTCGGGCGGTTGCCCGGGGCTTTTCGCATTCAAGGAGGCGCAAATGGCGCAGGTTGAGTCGAGGATGAGAGCGACATCGAGTCCCGAGGCGCGCCGCGAGGCGCTCGGGCGCGCGCAGGACGAGGGCGTCGAATTCGTCCTGCTCTGGTTCACGGACATCGAGGGGCATCTCAAGAGCTTCGCGATCATGCCGTCCGAGCTCGAGGCGGCCCTCGACGACGGCATGGGCTTCGACGGCTCATCGATCACGGGCTTCAACGCGATCGAGGAGTCCGACATGATCGCGATCCCCGATCCGGAGACTTTCCAGCTGATGCCCTGGAAGGAGGGCGAGACGAAGGTCGCGCGAATGATCTGCGACATCGTCACCCCGGACGGGAATCCGTACGACGGCGATTCCCGTTACGTGCTCCGCCGGGCGCTCGAGCGAATGAAGAGCATGGGCTTCGACACCTTCAACGTCGGCCCCGAGCTCGAGTACTTCATCTTCAAGGACGACAAGGGCACGGAGACGCTCGACGAAGGTGGCTACTTCGCGATGACGACCCTCGACGCCGCCACCGAACTGCGCCAGGAGACGGTCCGCTCGCTCGAGGGCATGGGCATCCCGATCGAGTACGTCCACCACGAGGTCGGTCCCTCACAGCACGAGATCGACATGCGCTTTTCACCCGCACTCGGCATGGCCGACCACACGGTCACCTACCGCCTGATCGTCAAGGAGGTGGCAAAGAAGGCGGGCTTCCACGCCACCTTCATGCCGAAGCCGATCTTCGGCGAGAACGGCTCAGGCATGCACACGCACCAGTCGCTCTTCAGCGACGGGCGCAACGCGTTCTTCGACGAGGACGACAAGTGGCACCTGTCCGATGCAGGCAAGGCCTTCATCGCCGGGCAGCTGCGGCACGCGCGCGAAATCTCGGCCGTGTTCGCGCAGTGGGTGAACTCCTACAAGCGGCTCGTGCCCGGCTACGAGGCGCCGGTGTACGCCGCCTGGTCGCAGCGCAACCGTTCCGCCTTGATCCGCATCCCGGTCTACAAGCCGGGTCACGAGCAGGCGACACGGGCCGAGATTCGCTGCCCCGACCCCGCGTGTAACCCGTACCTGACGTTCGCGTGCCTGCTCCACGCCGGGCTCGATGGGATCGAGCAGGGGTACGAGCTGCCCGAGCCGATGGAGACGAACCTGTACCACCTGACCGCGGAGCAGCGAGAGGAGCGCGGGATCACGTCGCTGCCGGAGACGCTCGGCGAGGCGATCGACGAGCTCGCCCACTCGGAGGTCGCGCGCAAGGCGCTCGGCCCCCACATCTTCGAGCACTACGTCGAGCTGAAGCGGAAGGAGTGGGACGAGTACCGCGTGCAGCTGACCTCGTGGGAGCGGGAGCGCTACCTGCCGGTCCTGTAGCTGATCGCACTAGAACCCGTTCGTTAACGACTACGAGCCGCATTTGCAGCTCGTAGTCGGCCGTCAGTTCGTCCTACCCGCCGCAGACTGGAAAGGACTCCCTGCATCTTTGCTGTTTTGCGCGATCTTTTCTAGTGGTCAGACGACAACTAGAGGAAAGCCCGGATCGTCTCGCGACCGACGCTGAGGCCGACGACGCCGCTCGACCCATCGATCTCCCTGATCGTGTCGGCCGGGACCAGCTTTCGCCGGCGGGAAAGGAAGCCGGAGCGGACGGAAAGCGCGTCGGGAACATCCGGAGCGGTGCCGTACATCGGGCACTCGACCCGACCCACCACGCGACCACTGACATCGGCCACCAGGTAACCAATCGTCCGCCTGAGGTCGGGGAGCGCGGCTTCGCCCACAGCCGAGACGTTACGCCCGCCGCATCAGCGTTTTTGGCATTGCGGGTAAGGAGTCTGTAAGACGCGCAGCAGGTTGCGCGGAGCGCGCCCGCGCAGGGCGGCGCTCCGCGCTTCCCGTGGTTTACGCCTGGCCCGGACGGAGCCGACGCCGGCCGCCGACGACGAAGAACGCGCCGGTGATCGCCAGAGCAAACACACCGGCCAGAACCGCCGTCTCTGCCGGGGTCGGGGACCAGGAGATCCCTGGATCCGACACCGTGCCGGTAGCAGGGACTTCAACCGGCGTGGTCGCCCGAGGTACGGCCCGGTCGTCCGGAGCGAGACCTGGACCGGGAGCCGCAACCGGCGTCGCCCGAGGTACCGCCCTGTCGTCCGGAGCGACGGCAGGTGTTGGAGTCGGCGCCGCTCGCGGCACCGCCCGGTCGTCAGGCGCCACGCTCGGTGAAGCGACGGGAGCGGCTCGTGGAACCGCCCTGTCGTCTACGCCGAGGACGGGATCGGGGGTGGTCGGCGACGCTCGCGGCACCGCTCGGTCATCCGCAGCGAGCGCGGATTGCGCGCCCGCGTTACCCATGCCGAGGAACGGTCCCGGCTCGGCTGCCGCGCTTGCTGCTGCGCCTGTCGCGGCGGTTGCCGCGACTGCGAGGGCAAGCACGGTCTCTCGGATTCCGTGCCCTTCGACGTCGCTCTCCACCGCTTGGCGGAGCGCCTCGCGATCGAAGGTGAGGACCACCTCGTCACCCTGAGCCTCGCTCAGGAGCTGCTCGAGGTCAGTTCGCTCCCAGGAGACGGCGACGTTGCGCGTCTCGCCGGCCTTACCGTCGGAGAAACTGGTGACTTCGAGAACGAGCTCGATCGGAGCTTCCTCGCTCTCGAGAACGTCCTTGATTTCCGATCGCGACACGGAGGTCGTGAGCCCTTGGCCCACGTCGGCCGCAGGCACGAGCGAAGCTCGTGCGGCTATCTCCTCCATAGGTGCTCCTTTCTTTCCTCGGCGTCGATTAGCCGGCGCCGAATGTCCTTCTTCTAGACGGGGAGGTCGCGATCGATCTTCCCTCTGTCTTGTGCTGTCTTCAACTAGCCGTTCGAGTAGAGCTTCGATTCGTCGCTCCTACAATCGCCGTGATGGACGCGCCGGCCCGGCATCTGCGCCTGCTGACCGAGACGATCGCCGCCGTCAACTCGACGCTCGATCTCGAAGAGGTGCTCTCGCTCGTCGCGCGCAAGGTCGCCGAGGCCCTCGGCACCGAGGCGTGCTTCGTCTACCTCTACGACGAGACCGCGGACGAGCTCATCCTCCGCGCGACGCACGGCACCGCCGTCGAGGCGATGACCCGCCGGCCGCGCATGCGCCCGGGCGAGGGAATCACCGGCACCGCGGCCGCCGAGCGGGCGCCGATCATGATCCCCGCCGAGGCTCACCTCGACCCCCGCTTCAAGGGCTTTCCAAACCTCCCCGAGGACCAATACGAGTCGATCCTTGCCGTACCGATCCTCGCGCGCGAGAAGCTCGCCGGCGCGCTCAATGTCCGCACGGTCGCACCGCGCGAGTTCACACAGGACGAGATCGACCTGCTCCTCGCCATCGCCGACCAGGTCGCCCAGACGATCGAGCACGCGAAGCTCTACAGCGAGGCCCAGCGCCGAGTCGCCGAGCTCGAGGCACTCGCGCGCATCTCCGAGGCCGTATCCGAGTCCCTCTACCTCGAGGAATCGCTTGACGCGATCGTCACGACGACCGTCGATGCCGTCGGTGCGACAGGGGCCGCGCTCGTCCTCGAGGACGGGAAAATCGCGTGGCCGGAGGGCCGAGCCGGCGCCCATGCCGTCCGGCTGCCGCTGCGCTGGAAGGGCCGGCAGATCGGCGAGCTCGTCTGCGATCGCGACACGCCGTTCACCGACCAGGAGCGCGCCCTGCTGTCGTCGATCGCCCACCAGGCCGCGGTCGCGCTCGAGCACGGCCGCGCAGTGATGCGCGGGGTTCTCGCCCAGGAGATCCATCACCGCGTCAAGAACAACCTCCAGACCGTCGCCTCGCTGCTTCGCCTCCAGGCCCGCACCGGCGACAGCGTCGACCCACGCAAGGCGCTCGACGACTCCGCCAACCGGATCCTCGCGATCGCGGCCGTCCACGAGGTGCTCACCGAGACACGGCACGACGACGTCGAGCTCGCCGAACTGCTCGACCGCCTCCGCGCGATGCTCGTCCAGGGCCTCGGCTCACCCAAGCGGATCGAGGCCGAGCTCGAGCAGATCTCGCTGGCGGGGAACCGAGCGACCGCGCTCGCGCTGGTCTTCAGCGAGCTGTTCCAGAACGCGCTCGAGCACGGCGGCGAGACGATCACCGTCCGGCTGGCCCGACGAAACGGTCGGGTGATCCTCGCGATTGCCGACGACGGCGTCGGGGTCGAGGGCGAGCCCTCCGGCACTGGCCTCTCGATCGTCGGCGCGCTCGTCCGGGACGAGCTCCGCGGCACGCTCGATCTCCAATCGAACGGCGGCCTGCGCGTCGAGGTCTCGTTTCCGGCGTGAGGATCTTGATCGCCGAGGACGAGACGATCATCCGGCTCGACCTCCGCAAGCTGCTCGAGGAAGCCGGTCACGAGGTCTGTGCGGAGGCCCGCGACGGCGCCGAGGCGGTCGAGCTCGTCCAGGCGCATGAGCCCGACCTCGCGATCCTCGACGTCAAGATGCCACGGCTCGACGGGATCGACGCGGCCAGGCGAATCCTCGAGGAGCGCCCGATCCCGATCGTGATGCTGACCGCCTACGGCCAGGACGAGCTGGTCGCCCGCGCCGTGGAGGCCGGTGTCTTCGGGTACCTCGTCAAGCCGTTTCGGGAGAGCGACCTGCTGCCGGCGATCGCGACAGCCCGGGCCAGGCACGAGGAGCTCGCCGCGCTCCGCGAGGAGGCCGACTCGCTCGCCGAGGCGCTCGCCGCTCGCAAGGCGATCGAGCGGGCCAAGGGACTGCTGATGGAGCGCGAGGGCCTCACCGAGCAGGACGCCTTCGCGCGGCTCCGCAAGGCAAGCCAGCTCTCCGGCAAGCCGCTGAAGGTCGTCGCCGAGGCGCTGATCGCGACACTCGGCGACTGACTAAGCCTTTTCGAACAGGGTCTCCCAGCGTGCGAGGAGCGCCTGCAGCTCGTCACGCGCTGCGCGGTGCTCCGCCAGCAGCGTGACATTGCCCCAGTCGTCGGCGAGCAGTCGCTCGAGCTCCGCGACCGCTTCCTCCTGTCGCGCGATCTCGGCCTCCACGACCTCGAGCGGGGTCGGGCCCGCGGGCTTCGGTGCCTGCTGTTTCGGCTTCCTCGCCTTCGGCGGCGGCGCAGGCGCCTCAGTGCGCTCGCGTTCCTCGCGCCGGCGGACGAGCTCGGCCCAGCCGCCGTCGTAGGAGCGAAGCGAGCGGTCCTCGATCGCCAGGGTCCGGTGAGCGACCGCATCGAGGAGCGCACGGTCGTGGGAGACCAGGAGCACCGTGCCCGGAAACGCTTCGAGCGCCGCCTCGAGCGCCTCTCGGCTCTCGAGATCGAGGTGGTTCGTGGGCTCGTCGAGCACGAGCAGGTTCGCGCCGGAGGCGACGACCAGGGCGAGCGCGAGCCGCCGCCGCTCCCCTCCCGAGAGGACGGTCATCGGCTTGTCGTGCTCCTGCCAACCGGAGAACAGAAAGCGGCCCAGCAGCGACTGCGCCTGCGGCCGCTGCAGACCGGTGGCACGCTGGACGCAGTCGAGCACGCTGCCGCGCTCGTCCAGCTCGATCTCATGCTGCGAGAAGTACGCCGCCTCGACGCCGTAGCCGAGGCGTACGGTTCCCGCCCGCGGCTCGCGCCGGTCGAGAATTGTCTCCAGCAAGGTCGTCTTCCCGGAGCCGTTCGGACCGACGAGCGCCACGTGCTCGTCGCGCTCGATCGCGAAGGAGACGCCCTCGAGGAGGTCTTTCTCGCCGGCGGAGATGGCCAGTCCCTCCGCCTCGACGACGGTCCGACCGCTTCGCGCCGGCTTGAGGAAGTCGAAGCCGAGTGTGCGGCGCCCGCCGGTCAGGGTTTCGAGCTCGCCCGCGGAGCGACCGCGCTCCGTTTCGAGCCGTCCGATGTGCGTCAGCTTCGCCTGGGCCTGCTTGGCCTTGCTCTTCTTGTAGCGAAAGCGAGCGACGAAGCGTTCGAGCCGGGCGATGTCCTCGTCGAGGCGGCCGAGCGCCTTTTCCGCCTGCTGTGCGCGGGCCGCCTTCTCCCGGCGCCAGGCGTGCCAGGGCCCGGCGAAGTACAGCGAGCGACCGGCGGCGAGCTCGAGCACGGCGTTCGTCACGGACTCCAGGAACCAGCGGTCGTGGGCGACGAGGATGACGCCGGCGTCCAGCGACTCGAGCTCGCGCTCGAGCCACTCGATGCTGTCGACGTCGAGATGGTTCGTCGGCTCGTCGAGGAGCAGGAGGTCGGGATCGCCGGCAAGTGCGCGGGCAAGTGAGGAACGCGTCAGCTCCCCGCCGGAGAAGCTGTCCAGCGACCGATCGAGATCGGCATCGGAGAAGCCCAGTCCACGGACAACCGCTGCCGTCCGCTCCCGCCAGGCGTAGCCGCCGGCATGCTCGAGCCGAGCCTGCGCCCGTGCGTAGCGGTCGAGTGTGGCCGTGTCGTGCCGACCGGTCGCCATCGCCGTCTCGAGCTCGCGCAACTCCTCCTCGACCGCGATCAGGTCGGCGGCGCCGGAGAGGACGTACTCGCGCAACGTAAGCCCGCGCTCGATCGGCGGACGCTGGTCGTGCAGGGCGACGCGCGTCCCTTTCGAGAACGCGAGCTCGCCTCCGTCGAGGCCGAGCTCGCCCGCCAGCATCCGGAGCAGGGTCGTCTTGCCGGCGCCGTTCGGCCCGGCGAGCGAGAGCCGGTCGCGGCGCTCGACCTTGAACGAGACGCCGTCGAAGAGCGGATCTCCCGCGATGTCCTTGCGGAGCTGGTTGGCGATGACGACTGCCATGGCAATTCAGGGTCAGAAAGAAACGGGGCCGCTTTCGCGGCCCCGAATCCGGCTACCAGCGGTGAATTGGTAGGAGCGCTTCCGGCCGGCGGTCAGTCCTCCGGCGGCGCGTAGCGCGAGTCCCCCACGCTGGCTAGGCGGTTCCCTTTCGGTCTCGGGGACACGCCCCTACCCGCTGGTACCTCCACTGCCCGTACTTGAAAGTTTCACTCTCGGACCACCTCCTTTCCGCGGTAGCCGAACTGTAGCGACTACCTGAGGACAGCGGAAAGCTCCAAACCCCGGTCGAGCGGCACCGTGACGGACACGAGCGTCGGGTCGGCTTGCCGGTGACGGGAGTAGTCCGCAAGCGGATCGGCGTGCGAGAGAACGTTGTCGGCGACGAAGAGCGCACCCGGCTCGACCTTGGGGCGGGCGAGGTCGAAGAGGGCCTCGTAGTCCTCTTTCTCGGCGTCGATGAAGACGACGTCGAAGACGTCGTCGATTGCCGGCAGCGACTGGAACGCGTCGTCCTCGATCAGCTCGGCGGTGTCCTCGAGGCCGGCCTCGGCGATGTTGCGCCGCCATGCCTCGCACTTGGCCGGGTCGGCCTCGAGCGAGAGGACGCGGCCGCCGAGATAGCGAACACCGGCAGCGAGCCAGATCGTCGAGTAGCCGCGCGACCCGCCGAGCTCGAGCACCTCGCAGTCGGTCTGCGGCGCGACGAGCGCGAACAGGAACTGCCCGGTCGTCCGTGCGACTTGGCGCGACCGTTGCTCGGACGGCAGCCCGCGCTCGCGCTCGTCGGCGTCCTCCGCCTCGAGGCGCTCCAGTACCGCGCGAACCCGGTCGTCGAGCATGGGGTCAGGTCTTGCGTTGCAACATCGAGGCCGACTGTCTCAACACGGATGCGTCAACGCAAGACCTGACCCCTACAGGTCCACCTTGACCCAGCCGTCCTCAACCACGACCGGGAAGGTCTCTACCGGCTCGTAGGCAGGAAGGCCCAACGGGCGACCGCTGCAGATGTCGAACTTCGACCCGTGCCGCGGGCAGATGACGACGCGCTCCTCGGGGTCGAACTCGCCCTCGGCGAGCGGGCCGTCGTCATGGGAACAGCGGTCCTCGATCGCGCAATACTCGCCGTCGAGGTTGAAGACGCCGACTGCGACTTGGCCCGCGCGGACGATCTTCACCGACCCCGGCGGGAGCTCATCCACCGGAGCCACTTCGACCAGGGCCAACTACCGGACCTGGAACTCTTCGTCGAGGCCCGCCCACTCCTGCGGGAGCGGCGTTCCCTTCGCCCGATGGAGCGCGACCTTGAGGACGCCGAGGCCGAGCAGGGCGCACTTGATCCGGATCGGCGACATGTTCGGGATCCCGACCTCCTCGAGCAGCTCGTCCTTCGACAGCTCGCCGACCTCGGTCGCAGTGCGTCCCTGCACCATCTCGGTCAGCATCGACGTGGCCGCCTGGCTGATCGCGCAGCCGCGGCCCGAGAACTTGACCTCGTCGATCGTCTCTCCGTCCTCGCCGAAGGCGACATAGATGGAGACCTCGTCGCCGCAGAGCGGGTTCACCCCCTCCGCGGAGGCGTCGGCGTCCTCGATCACCCCGTGCCCGCGCGGGTTCTTGTAGTGATCGAGGATCACTTCGCGATAGAGGTCTTCCATCAGGTTCGAGGCTAGCCGAAGACCTTGCGGACGCGGTGCAAGCCTTCCGCCAGCCGGTCGATCTCCTCCGGCAGCGAGTAGAGGTAGAAGCTCGCCCGGTTGGTCGCAGCCACGCCCAGGCGCTGCATCAGCGGCTGGCAGCAGTGATGCCCCGCACGGATCGCGACGCCTTCCCAGTCGAGCACCTGCGCGACGTCGTGCGGGTGGACGCCGTCCATGTTGAAGCTGACGATCCCGGCGCGCCGGTCGGCCGGCGGGCCGTAGAGCACGATCCCGGGCACGTCGGCGAGCCGCTCGAGCGCGTAGGTGAGGAGCTCGTGCTCATGCCGCTCGATCGCCTCGAGCCCGACCGCATTCAGATAGTCGATGGCTGCGCCGAAGCCGACCGCCTCGGCGATCGGCGACGTTCCGGCTTCGAACTTGTGCGGCAGCTCGCCCCAGGTCGTCTCCTCGAACTGGACCTTCTTGATCATGTGCCCGCCGAGGTTGAACGGCTCCATCTCCTCGAGCAGCTGCGACGTCCCCAGAGCGCGCCGACTCCGCTTGGGCCGCACATCTTGTGCGCCGAGAAGGCGAGGAAGTCGCAGCCGAGCGCCTGCACGTCGATCGCGCGGTGAGGCGCACCCTGCGCTGCGTCGACGACCATGATCGCGCCGTGGTCGTGCGCCCAGCCGGACAGCCGCTCGACCGGGTTGACCGTCCCGAGCGCGTTGGAAACGAGGTTGGTCGCGACGACCTTCACTTCGCCCTCGGCGGCGATGCCGTCGAGCGCATCGAGGTCGAGCTCTCCGCCGTCGGTGAGCGGGATCATCCGGAAGCCGGCGCCGGTCCGGCGCGCCACGTACTGCCAGGGGACGAAGTTCGAGTGATGCTCGAGCTCGGTGACGACGACGAGGTCGCCCGGACCGAGGTTCGTCAGCCCCCACGCGTAGGCGACGAGGTTCAGCCCCTCGGTCGCATTGCGGGTGAAGATCACTTCGCGGGAGGAGGGCGCGTTGACGAAGCGCGCGACCTTCTCCCTCGCGCCCTCGAAGCCCTCGGTCGCGCGCTCGGCGAGCGCATACACGCCACGGTGCACGTTGGCGTAGGAGGTCTCGTAGAAGCGTGTCATCGCATCAAGCATCTGACGCGGCTTCTGCGCGGTCACCGCCGAATCGAGGTAGGCGAGCGGCTTTCCGTGGATCTCCTGCGCGAGGATCGGAAAATCTGCCCGCAAGGTACGGGCGTCGAGCGTGGTGTCTGCCCGAACGGCCATGAGCCCATCGTACCCCTGGCCCTTGATCCTCCCGAAGCGATTAGTACTCTACGAGCGCATGAGGCTTCGTTTGCTCCTGCTTCTGCTCGTCGCCCTGCTGGCAGGCTGCGGTGGCGGCGACGGAGACGGCGATGACAACGGTGGCGGAACCGAAGCGAGTCCCGGCGCCCAGGTGTTCTCGAGCGCGGGCTGCGGCAGCTGCCACACCTTCTCGCCCGCGGGCTCGTCGGGCAACGTGGGGCCCAACCTCGACGATGCCAACGTCACGTTCGACCAAGCCGTCCAGCAGATCACAAACGGCGGCGGAGGAATGCCGGCGTTCAAGGACGAGCTCAGCGAGCAGGAGATCGATGACGTCGCGCGCTACGTCTCGGAGGGCGGCTCGGCCACGGGCGGCAGCGGCACCGGAGGGGCCGCCGTCGGCCCTTTTCGCCCTGACAACACCCGGCTAGAAGGCTGCCTCGACACCGATTGCCGCCGCCAGGCGTTCGGCAACGTGGCCTACCGCGAGGGAGCGAAGGCGGCGCTCGACCGCTTCGAAGAGAAGATGGCCGACCAGCCGATCGAGGCCGACTGCCACCGGATCGCGCACACGATCGGCGCCGCATCGCTGGAGTACTACGACGGCAGCGTCGCGAAGGCGCTCGCCAACGGTCGCTCGACGTGCTGGTCCGGCTACTACCACGGCGTAGTCGAGCGGTCGTTCGTCGGCAGCTCGCGCGCGGAGCTGCCCAAGCGCTCACGCGCGATCTGCAAGGACCCGGACATCCGCCGCACGAGCTTCCTGGCGTACCAGTGCGTCCACGGGCTCGGGCACGGGCTGATGATCCACACCGGCTATGACCTGCCGGGATCGCTGGGGGTCTGCGACCAGCTCGAAACCGGCTGGGACGCCGACTCGTGCGAGGCCGGAGTCTTCATGGAGAACATCTCGTCCTCCTACGGGATCAAGTCCCGCTGGCTCCGCGACGACGACCTGATCTACCCGTGCAACGACATCGCCGAGAAGTACAAGCTCTACTGCTACCTCATGGTCACGTCGCGGATCCTCGAGGCGAACGGGTACGACTGGCGCGAGACCGTCGCGACCTGCAGGAAGAGCGATCGCGGGTGGGTCGCGACCTGCTTCCAGTCACTCGGCCGCGACGCTTCAGGCAGCACGCGGCAGAACACCACGAAGATCCTCGAGCTGTGCGCGCTCGCCGGCGGCATGGCCCGTGAGTGCATCTACGGCGCCGCGCGCGACATCACCTCCAACGACGCCAGCCCGCGGCGGGCGAAGGCACTCTGCGAATCGGCGGGGGCGCGGTTCCGGGGCTATTGCTACGAGGGGATCGGGACGATCGTCGGCGGCTTCCATGCCTATCGCGAGGGCCGCCGGGCCGCCTGCCGCGCGCTGACGACGCGCTACTTCCCCGATTGCGCCCGCGGCGCGATCGCGCTTTAAGACCTGCGCAACGTCGAGGTGCGCTAGCCGAACGTGAAGGCGTAGGCAGCGAGCCCACGCGAGAAGCGCAGCTCGAGCAGACCCTCGCTGAGGCCGGGGAGCTCGACCAGCGTGTAGAGCCTCGGCTCGCCCCTAACCCGGACGGTTGCGTGGCGACGGCCGTCGACGAAGACCTCGACCGCGCCGCGGCCGCCGAGCACGAGGTTGATCTGCCGTGCCGTGAACCGCAGACGCAGCCTGGCGTCCCTCCCGGCAACGATCCGCTCGTCCTCGACTCGAAGTCGTCCCGAGTAGGCCAGCTCGTCCGCACCGAGGTCGCTCGGGAAGCGGTAGACCGCCTCGATGCCGGCCGCAATCTGTCCTCCGGCAAAGCGATCGAGGCGGGCGAAGCCGAGGTAGGACTCGGGCGTCGTGCGGGTCCTCGGCGTCCGGTCGGCGATGCCGGCCACGTCCCCGGTGACGTCCTCGCCGAGGTAGCGGCGGATCAACGCCTCGGTGCGGTCGTACTCGCCCTCGCCGAAGTGGAAGTAGCGGACGCGGCCCGTGCGGTCGATCAGGTACTTCGCCGGCCAGTACTCGTTGGCGTACGCCCGCCAAGTCGCGAAGTCGTTGTCGAGCGCGACTGGATAGCGGATCCCGAGCTTGCGAACCGCCGTGCGGACGTTGCCCGGTACTCGCTCGAACGCGAACTCCGGCGAGTGGACGCCGATGATGGTGAGCCCGTCGTCTCGGTAGGCCCGATCCCACGCCTTCAGGTGCGGCAGCGTGCGCAGGCAGTTGATGCAGGAGTACGTCCAGAAGTCGATCAGGACGACCTTGCCTTGGAGGCCGCGCACCGTCAGCGGCTCCGAGTTGATCCACTCCGCGATCCCCCGCACCTCGGGAGCGAGCGCCTGGGTCTGGGTCGACTCGCCGCCGCCGGCGAGCTTACGCAGCTCTCGCCGAGCCGTGTCGTTTCGCTCGACTCGTTCCTGCAGTGCCTCGGTGTAGCCGGGGACGGCGGTCGTGAAGCGCTGGTCGGCACCAAAGGCAATCGCGAGTGCGGTAACGCCGATCACGGCGCCTGCCACCCTGCGGGTCGTTTCGGCGTGGCGGCGTAGAACGCTCATGCCTTCGGTCAGCCGACGGCTTCCGATCGCGATCGCGAGCATCGGCAGTGCAGCACCGAGCGCGTACGCGAACGTCACCGCGAATGTGCGGAGGCCGATGTCGCCGGTCGCCGACAGCGCGGTGACGGCGGCCAGCACTGGCCCCGCGCAGGGGACGAAGACGAGCCCCAGGCTCGCCCCGAGCACGAGTCCGTTGCTGTCGGCGCCGGCGTGACGCCTAGTCAGGAAGAGGAAGGGCCGCTCGAGCAGGCCGGCGAGGCGCGGGAAGAGCAGCGTTGCAGCGAGCACGAGCAGGAGGGCGATCGCCAGATCGCGCAGGAAGTCGTCCGGAAGGCCAAGGGCATCGAGGAGCGAAGCGCCGGCGACGGTGAAGACCGTGAAGCTCCCAACGAGGCCGGCGATGATCGCGTAGGGCCGGCGGCCCGAGACGCCGCCGGCGAGGAGCACCGGGAGCACGGGCAGCACACAGGGAGAGATGGCCGTGATCAGGCCGGCGAGGAAGGCGATGCTGAGCAGCACGACCACGGCCTCAGCGTAGAGACGCCGCCGTTACGGGACGCTTAAATCAAGTGTCAAGGAGACGGACGAGTACGTCATCGACGACGGCCACCGCGGCAAACGCGATCGCGAGCCCTGTTCGACCGACTGCCACGAGCGCCAGAGCGGCGGCGCCGAAGACGGCGATCTCGAAGACGATCCGCAGCACCTCGTTGTCGACGGTCGCCTTGGGCGCGACGAACAGGCCCCAGACCACCGCTGCGAGGAGCGGAGCTCCAAGCCCAAGGACAAGCTTCATCGCCGTGCTTCCGCCGGTCTTGAAGCCCCAGTAGCCGAGCGCGGCGAGAGCGGCAAGCTCGAGGCCGAAGGCAACCGCCAGCAGGAAGCCCTTGACGACTTCCACGGCCTAGCCGAGGAGGACATCGACGCTGAGCACCGCGGCTCCCGAGAGAATGATGAGCGCGGTGACGAGATTCGCTCGTCGCGCGTGCGCGCCGGCCGCTTCCTCCACTTCCGTCGCAGCGCGCCGGTAGAGAAGCGCCCCGACGACGATCAGCGTGGCTTCAGCGGCGATCGCCGCCGGGTGGGATTTCCACAACCCGAAGCCGACTCGGATGTCACCGGCGTTACCGGGGAAGATCGGCATGTCGTCCCGGTGCACGACGAGATCGAGGATCCAGTGCGAGAAGACGACGGCTCCGATCACGATCCCGCCGCGCTTCCCCCACCAACGCGTGGCGAGCCAACCCGTCACGATCGAGATGACGGCTGCGCCGACCAGCGAGTGCGTCCAGTCGGCGTGGATGATCACATCGCCGTAGCCGCCGTTGGTCCCCGGGGCGTCGTCGATCTCCTCCACCCCGGCGGCGTACAGCGGGATAAAAAGCACGTCGAGCCAGACCGTCGCGAGCATCAGCGCCCACAGCGGTACGAAGCGCTCGTACGCCTTGACTCCGGCCGCTAGGCCGAAATGTCCCGTGACCACGGAATCTTGCTGTCGAGCCAGCCGATCAGCCCGACGAACAGGACTAGCCCGAGGAAGAAGGCCATACGGCGCGTCAGCTTAGTGCTCAGGCCTGAGGAATGCGGGCCTCGAGGGCCTCGCCGAGCGCCTCGCGCACGGGCTCCAGCTCGACGCGGTTGAGCACGTCGGTGAAGAAGCCGCGCACGATCAGCCGCTCGGCCTCGCCGCGCGAGAGCCCGCGCGACATCAGGTAGAAGAGCTGCTCGCGGTCGACTTGGCCAACGGTCGCGCCGTGCGTGCAGCGGACGTCGTTGGCGAGGATCTCCAGGCCCGGGATCGGAACCGCGTGCGTCGTCGGCGACAGCATCAGGTTCCGATTTTCCTGGTAGGCGTTCGTGCGCTGGGCCTCCTCCTCGACGCGGATCATCCCGCGCCAGACCGCGGTCGCCTCATCGCGCAGGGCGCCCTTGAAGGCGAAGTCGGAGGTTGTGTTCGGCGCCGCGTGCAGCTGATACGTGTCGTAGTCGAGGTGCTGCGTGCCGTCGGCGAAGTAGGCGCCGGTCACGCGTGAGGTCGCGCCCTGCCCGGTCAGGTCGTTCCGGATCCAGACCTTGCCCTTCTTCGAGCCGAAGCCTCCGGCAACCCAGTCCAGCTCGGCATCCCGCTCGACTTGCGCGTGGTGGGACGCGAAGTGCCAGGTCGCCTGCGAGAGGTTCTGGATCGAGACGTACTCGAGCTTCGCCGCCTGCTCGACATAGAGCTCGCTGACCGCGTTGAAGTAGCCGCGCAGGTCGGGGGACGAAGACGCGTACTCCTCGATCAACGTGAAGCGGCTCTCGGGCTCCGCGAGGACGAGGAGTCGGAAGAAGAGCACTCCTTCCTCGACCGTGTTGACGACGCGAACGGCGAGTGGCTGCTCCAGCACGACGCCGCGGGGGACGATGACGAGCAGACCGTGCTCCCACATCGCCGCGTTGTGCGCCGCGAACTTCTCATCCGAGCCGACGAGCCCGCCGAGGCGCTCGTGGTCCTCGAACGTCTCGAACCGGACGCCCTCCGGCGCGCTTTGCTCGATCGTGATCCCTGCCTCGTCGACCGTTGCCAGCGCAGCCACGTCGACGTCGAGCATCGTCTCAGCGGGGCGCGGCTGGAGTCCTGGCCCCAGGCCTTGGCCGTTCTGGACAAACTCGTCCGGGTCGAAGCCGCGCAGATCAGTGAAGCGCCAGTGCTCGTCGTTCGTGGTCGGCAACGGAAGCTCGGCGTACCGGCTCGCTGCGGCGGTCCTATCCACGCGGCTTGTACCTCCGATGGAGGATGAGGACGTTGCCGTCCGGATCCTTGACGAAGCCCATGTGGCAGACGCCGCTGTCCTCGATCCCGATCACCTCGGCACCCGCGGCTCGAGCCTCATCGACCGCAGCCTCCACGTCCGCTACCCGAAGCGCAATCCCGGCAGTGTTCGCCTGGAACGGCTCTCCGTCGGCCTCGGGGTTCCAGAACGAGAGCGTGACGTTCGGCGTCTCGATCTCACCCTCGGTGAACTCGCTCACCGGGAGCCCGAGCGCATCGCGATACCAAGCGACGGCCCGTTCGGTATCCCGCGTCGGCACCGACACGAAGTCGACCTGCTCGACGTGCATTAGGGCAGCGAGCCGTCGCGGTACGGCGCGTAGCGGCGGTGGAGCTGGAGCGTGTTGCCGTCGGGATCGTGGAAGTTGGCGATATGACACACGCCGGAGTCGATGGTCTCATGGAGGAACTCCACGCCCTCGGCCTCGAGCTTGCGCCGCGCCTCCTCCACGTCGGCCACACGGAGCGCGATCGGCATCTGGTGCCCGTGCGCTTCGAAGTCCGGGCCCATGATCTCGGGTGGAACAAGCGCGAGCGTGACATTCCCGAGCTCGAACTCGACCCACGGCGAGCCCGAGTTCGGGTTCCGGCGAAGGCCTAGCGTCTCCCCGTAGAACTCATCGGCACGCTTCAGGTCTTGGACGGGCACGCTGACGAAGTCAGCGCGCTCGACTTCGATCGTCATCGGTTGAGGTGCGTATCGCGTCGACCGGTCATTTCAGACGGACACGCGGTCATGCCCGCGTGTCCTGATAGTCGGCACCGCAAGCGGCGCCTC
>CAVVZV010000003.1:0-1016609 GCA_963752845.1 uncultured Actinomycetes bacterium
TCGCAATGGAGATTGCCAAGCAGCTCGCGGGCTTCTCTCCAGCCGAGGCTGACGATCTCCGTAAGGCGATCGGCAAGAAGATCCACTCGCTGATGGCGTCCCTGAAGGAGAAGTTCCTCGAGGGGTGTGCGCAGAACGACGTTCCGCCGGCTGTTGCGAACCAGCTTTGGAAGGACACCGAGTCGGTCGCAGGACTACTCGTTCAACAAGTCGCATGCCGCCTGCTACGCGCTAATCGCCTATCGGACCGCCTACCTGAAGGCCAACTATCCGCACCAGTACATGGCCGCGCTGATCTCGTCCGTGATGAACACGAAGGACCGCGTGCCGCTGTACGTGAACGCCTGCGCCGAGATGGGGATCGAGGTCGAGCCGCCCGACGTCAACGTGTCCCAAACGGACTTCGCCGTCGTGGAGGGAAAGATCCGTTTTGGGCTCAATGCCGTAAAGAACGTCGGGGAGGGCGCTGCGGCGGCGATCGTCGCCGCGCGCGGACAAGGTGGGCCGTTCAAGTCGCTGTGGGACGTGACGGAGCGTGTCCCGACCACGGTCGCTCAACAAGCGCGCGCTCGAGTCGCTGATCCAGTGCGGTGCGCTGGACTCGACCGGCGCCTCGCGCAAGGGGATGCTGGAGGCGCTCGACGCGGCGCTCGGCTCGGGGGCGAAGCGGCAGGAGGATCTCTTCTTCGGCCAGGAGTCGATGTTCGAGGTCGAGCACCCGCCGATCTCGGCCGAGGAGTACGAGAAGAACGACCTCCTGCGAATGGAGAAGGAGTCGCTCGGGCTCTACGTCTCCGAGCATCCGTTGGCCGCGGTCAAGGAGGAGCTCGCCCGCAAGACCGACTGCCGTCTTGCCGAGGTGCCGGCGCGGCGCGACGGCGAGATCGTCACGGTCGGCGGCATCGTCGGCGCGCTCAAGCAGCTGACGACGCGCAAGGGCGATCCGATGGTCTTCGCGCGGCTCGACGACCTGACCGGCAGCGCCGAGGTCGTCGTCTTCAATTCCGTCTATGTGCAGGCGCGGGAGCTGCTGGCGCCGGACGTGATCCTGGTCGTCAAGGGTCGCGTCGACCACAAGCAGGAGGGCGAGACCAAGCTGATTGCGATGGAAGTGACCGCCTTCGAGGCCGCGCAGGCGACGAAAGAGGTGCGGCTGCGGGTGGATGCGCTGAAGGCGCAGGCGGGGCTGGTCGGCGAGCTCGCGCGGCTGGTCAAGGACTTTCCCGGCGAGACGCCCGTGATCCTGGACGTGGACACCTCGCTCGGCCCGAAGGTGCTGGAGCTCGGGCCCGGCTATCGCGTGAAGCCGAGCGCTGCCTTCTTCGGCGAGGTCAAGGCGCTGCTCGGCGAAGCCGCCGTCGCGTAGTCTCGTAGCCGTGGAGCCGCCGATGACGGAGGCGGATGTTGCCTATGTCCAGGCGAACTACCTGCCACTCGAGCAAGCCTGCGTTGGCCGGCCCGAATCGCCCGACGACGTGCGCCGGCTGATTGCGGAGGGCAGGCTGCCAAGGGCGAGCTACGTCCTGCCGGACGGGACCGAGATGGTTCCCGCCGACTACTTCTTGCTGGCCGACGTGGGCAGCGACGAGTTCGCCCGCGGCTTTCTCGCCGCGGGCGGTGATCCCACTGCGGTCGATGAAGAGTGGCAGGGATATCTGTCGGGCGCCTACGGCGTCTGCCTGAAGAAGCAGACGGCCGAGAACATCGCTCGGAAGGACCAGCTGGTCACTCTGATCGAGGGGCTGCTCCAGGCGCCGCAGCCCGACGAGGTCACTTGGCGCAACCAGCTCCGAGCGTCCGTCGACGAGCTCGACGCGCTCGAGCGTCCGTTCGCGCCCGACTACGACCGCGCCCGCTGGGGCCCGAGCTCCCGAGATCGCTGCATCACCGCTTCCCGTGAGCGCTTCCCGGAGGTCTTCGTGGAAGCAGCCGCCGGGTAGGTCTTCGGGCTCGGTCATACTCCGCGCCGATGTCGAATCGAGGACTCCTCTTCGCCGCGCTGATCGGCTGGGGCGTCAACATCCTCGCCCTGATCGTGGTCGACTGGCTGTTCGACAGTGTCCATATCGGACGCTGGGGGCCGCTCCTACTCGGCGCTGCGGTGCTCGGGATCGGGAACGCGTTTCTGAAGCCGATCCTGACGATCCTGACGTTCCCGCTGATCGTCGTCACGCTCGGCCTGTCGTACTTCGCGCTCAACATCCTGATGCTCGCCCTCGCGGAATGGATCGCGCCGGACTTCTCGATCGACGGCTTCTGGACCTACGTCGGCGCGGCGATCGTCGTCTGGCTCGTGAACTGGGTGCTCTACTCGGTGTTCGACGCTCTCAGCCCCGACTACTAGGTCGCCCTCAATGAACCGGACCGCACCGGCGCTCGTGGCGCTGGTGCTCGCTCTGTCGGGCTGCGGCGGCGGCGACTCCGATGAGGCGTCGTCAGGGTCGCCGAAGCCCCAAACAGGCTCCGTCTCCTGGGTCGTCGACGGCGACACGATCAGGCTTACGAACGGGCAGCGCGTCCGCCTTGTCCAGATCGACGCACCCGAGCTCCATCTCGACGAGTGCTACAGCGATCGGGCTCGAGCCGACCTCGAGGAGCTGCTTCCCATCGGGCGGCGAGTTCGGCTCGTGCTCGACGCGAAGCTGGATCAGGTCGACGAGCACGGCCGGCAGCTCGCGTACGTGTTCGCGGGAAGCACGAACGTCAACGTCGAGCAGGTCCGCCGGGGCGCCGCACGCCTCTTCTTCTATCGCGGACGGCGTGGGCGCTACGCGGACCGGCTGGACCAAGCAGCGCGGCAGGCACGAAACGCAGGCCGTGGACTCTGGTCGGCCTGCTAAACGAGCCGCAGCCGCGCTCCGGGGTCGAAAAACCTAGCCGAACGGTCAGTTGCGATGGGTCGCCCGGAGTGGAATCGTGCAGGAGCAAGTCCTGCCCGGGCGCGTGGTGAGGGAATTTCCCCCGATGGCGGCAAGCCACGCTTCCGGGCCCCATTTCCCGGAACTCTCTCCGTGAGCAAAATCCTGCCGCCCCGGCCCAGCCGAAGACCGTTGCCCGCTCGGGTCTGGCTTCGCTTGGGCGTGGCGCTCGCGTGTGCGTGCGCGCTCGCCACGCCGCTGACCGCCGGGGCTGATCCCGAGCCTCAAACGCTGGTCGCGCCGGGTCTTCTCAACGCCGCGGAGGCCCAGCCCGCGTCTCAGTTCAAGGTCATCGTTCAGGGTGCGACGGACAGCGCCGCTGTCGCCGCCGACGTCGAGGGCCTCACGACCGCAGACACCGCGGTCGAGCGCAGCTTCGAGACGGTTCCGGCAGTTGCCGCGACGCTGACGGGGAGTGAGATCGTCTCGCTCACGAGGGGCCCCGATCCGCTCGTCATCACGCGCGACACCCCGGTAGCCGTGGCCGATTCGCCGACGGCGACGGCACCTCCGACGATCGCCGGGAGCGCTCAGGAAGGGCAGACCTTGAGCGCGAGCGAGGGGGAGTGGGTCGGCGCGGCGCAACTCGACTACTCGTTCCAGTGGGAGCGCTGTAACGCCTCCGGCGAGACGTGCAGCAAGATCGATGGGGAGACAGGAACGCTGTTCACACTCGCTTCGGGCGACGTCGGTACGACGGTTCGGGTCGTCGTCACGGCAAGCGGAGGCGAGGGCTCCACCACGGCCACGTCTGCGCCGACGCCGGTGATCGCCACCGAGGCGCCGGCCGGGGTTCCGACGACCGAGGACCCGATCGTGTCCGGCGAGCCGGAGCCGGGTCAGTTGCTGACCGCGACACCGGGGGCCTCGACGGGAGGCGGCGCGCTCACGTACTCGTATCGCTGGCGGCGGTGCGCGAGCCTCTATTGGTTCTGCACGGTCATCCCGGGAGCGGAGAGCCGGACCTACCGCGTCACCGCAGATGACCTCGGGAAGAGGCTCCGCGTCGTCGTGATTGTCAGGAACGAGGCAGGTGCGGACGTTGCTGCTTCCGCACGCACAGAGCCGGTTAGCGGCGAGGCCGCCGGTCGTGACCTCGCCGCCGTCGATCCTCGGGACGAGCGAGGAGGGTCAGACCCTCAACGCCGCGAACGGCAGCTGGGACGGTACTCAGCCGCTCGAGTTCGGGCACCAGTGGCAGCGCTGCGACGAGCAGGGCCTGAGGTGCGTCGAGATCGCGGGTGCAACGGAGCCCAGCTACACACTGACCGGCGGCGACGTCGGGACAACGATTCGACTCGCGGTCACCACGGGTGGGCTTGGAGGGGTGGCGCTCGCGCTGACCGAGCCGTCGACCGTCGTGACCCCGGTCCCGGACGCGCACCCCCGCTTCAAACAGCACTGGCCGTACGTCGCTGGAGTCGCGCCCCTGCTCTTGAGCCCCGAGGGACAGAATCTGGAGCCGCCGACGATCGCGATCGTCGATTCCGGAATCGCCGCGGGCCGGGCCGACTTCGGAGGCCGGGTGATCGAGCAGGTGACGCTCACCTCCCGCGCGGACAATCAGGCCGGCGACGGGAACGGCCACGGCACCGCGGTCGCGAGCGTGGCGGCCGGTGAGGCGGGGGGCTACACGGGAGCCGCGCCGGAAGCGAAGCTCGTCGCCGTCGACGTCCTCGACGACAACGCCGTGGCGAACGTGAGCGACGTGATCGCTGCCGCCGACTGGATCTACAACAACCACGAGCGGCTGAACATCCGCGTGGCCAACTTCTCGCTGCACGGCACCACGCTCTCGAGTCTCGTTTCCGATCCGCTCGACAAGGCGGTCGAGCGGCTCTGGCTGAGCGGCATCGTCGTTGTCGCGGCCGCGGGGAACTACGCCGTCAACGGCGCGGAGAGCGCGGTTCCGTTCGCGCCCGGCAACGACCCGTTCGTGCTCACCGTCGGCGCGACCGACACGGGCGGCTCGTTTACGCCGCGCGACGACGTCGCCGCGCCCTGGTCGGCCTGGGGTTACACGCGCGACGGGTTCGCCAAGCCCGAGCTCAGCGCTCCCGGCAGATACATCGCAGCTGCCGTCTCGGCGAACACCAAACTCGCGCGCGACCGGCCGGAGCGCATCGTCGAGCCCGGCTACATGCAGCTGTCCGGGACGTCGCTCTCTGCCCCCGTCGTCGCGGGCAGCGCGGCCAACCTGCTCGCGCTGCATCCGGGGTGGTCGCCGGATCAGATCAAGGGCGCGCTCATGCTGTCGGCCGAACCGTTGCCGCGCGCGCCGTTCCGCTCCGTGGGGGTCGGCGCAGTGAACCTCGCCAGAGCAGCGGCGGTCGTCGACCCACCGAATCCGAATCTTGCGCTCAACGACTTTCTCGTTACCGATCCGGCGGGAGGGCCGACGAAAGTCTTCGACGCCGACAGCTGGACAAGTGCCGTGGAGACGGATGCGGCCTGGGGTTCAGCCGCGTGGGGCTCAGCCGCATGGGGCTCAGCGGCGTGGGGATCGGCTGCCTGGGGCTCAGCGGCGTGGGGGTCCGCCGCCTGGGGATCGGCTGCCTGGGGATCGGCGGCCTGGGGCTCCGCTGCGTGGGGATCAGCGGCGTGGGGAAGCCACGCCGAAGACGATGTCCGACCGGAGGGCGTCTACTGGATTAAGAAGAACTGACCGCCTAGGTGCGGTCAGCGGGGAGAGTGGCGGCGGAGAACCTTGCGGCGTTCTCCGCCGCCGACTCTAGGAAGTCGTTGGGGCGAGCCGTTCAACCTGCCCGGTTACGGTGTCGCCCCAATCGTTGCCCGCCAGAACTCGTCACTGGGGGCCTTGGTGAATTCGGCGTCGAGGAGAGTTCGCGGCGTTTCGCCAGTTTCCAGGGAAATGACGCCGACCAGATGGCGAAGCGCGAACAGTGCTTCGGTCACGTCGATGTCGCCAGGCCGGGTTTCGAGTGCGTATTGGATCTCTTCTACTGTCATCTTCCGATGATCGCCTCCGGTTCCCATCCCCCGGTAACGCGTGGGTAATTTCCCCAGAGACCAGATGGAATACCGGATCCTCGGCCCTCTCGAGGTCCGCGCAGGTGATGGTCAGGTTGAGCTGCGCGGAGTGCGCCAGCGCGAGCTTTTGGCGGTTCTCCTGCTGCACCCGAACGAGATCGTCTCGAGCGATCGCCTGATCGACGAGCTCTGGCAAGGCGATCCGCCGCCGACGGCGGCCAAGATCGTCCAGAACAGCGTCTCGCAGCTCCGCAGGCTCCTCGAGCCTGAGCTGCTCGTCACCCGCAGTCCCGGCTACTTGCTTCGCGTCGAGCCTGGGGAGCTGGACGCAGATCGGTTCGAGCGGACCGTCGAGCTGGCACGGGCCGATCTCGCGGCGGGTGACGCCGCCAAGGCTGCTGAGCAGCTGCGCGAAGCGCTCGCGCTGTGGCGGGGGCCCGCGCTCGTCGATTTCACCGACGCTCCGTTCGCACGGGTCGAGGCCGCCAGGCTCGAGGAGCTGCGGTTGGCGGCCTCGGAGGATCGAATCGAGGCCGAGCTCGCGCTCGGTCGTCACGGCGATCTCGTGGCGGAGTTGGAGGCGCTGGTTGCGCAGCAGCCGCTGCGGGAGCGTCTCCGCGCCCAGCTCATGGTCGCCCTCTACAGGTCAGGCCGCCAGGCCGAGGCCCTTCGCGTCTACCACGAGACGCGCGAGGTTCTCGTCGAGGAGCTCGGGCTCGAGCCTGGCCGGGCGCTGCAGCGGCTCGAGCGCGCTGTGCTCGCGCACGACCCGTCACTCGAGCTCACACCCGTGGAGCGTGCCCCGGAGCCGGCGCGGGAGGAGATCCCGCGGCCGGCGATGCGCAAGACGGTCTCCGTCGTCGCGGCCGACGTGCTCAGCCTCGGTGGCCCGTACGACCCGGAGGCGCTCCGGCGCCCGATGACGCTTGCGGTCGAGACCGTGAGTAGCGTGCTCGAGCGGCACGGCGCGAGCATCGAGGCGTCAACGGCCGGTGGCGTGATCGGGATCTTCGGTCTGCCGACCGTTCACGAGGACGACGCGCTGCGCGCGGTGCGGGCGGCGACAGAGGCGCGGGATGCCCTCCTGCAGCTGAGGCCGGAGCTCGAGCGCGACTGGAACGTTGGGGTCACGCTGCGCTCGGGTGTCAACACCGGCGAGGTGGTCGCCGGTAACACGGCCGCCCACTCGCTCGTTGCCGGCGACGCCGTCAACGTGGCTGCCCGTCTGCAGCAGGCAGCCGACCCGGGCGAGATCCTGCTCGACGAGCAGACGGAACGGCTCGTCCGCGACGCGGTGCGAACCGAGCGCGTCGACCCTGCGGCGCTGAAGGCGACGGGCCGGGAGTCCGCCTGGCGGCTGCTCGAGCTTGCCGCGGGAGCTCCGGGCTACCTTCGCAGGCTCGAAACGCCGCTGATCGGCCGCGTCGAGGAGCTCGCGGAGCTCCGGCAGGCCTTCGACCGCGCGGCGAGGAGCCGAGCCGTGCAGCTCTTCACCGTGCTCGGGCCGGCGGGGATCGGCAAGTCACGGCTCGCGAGGGAGCTAGTGACGTCACCGGACGAGGCCGCGACCGTGCTCGAGGGCCATTGCCTTTCCTACGGCGAGGGAATCACGTTCTGGCCGCTCCGCGAGATGGTCGGGCAGATCGGCGACCTGAACCGTGTGCTGGCGGACGAAGACGAGGCCGGCGCGATCGTCGAGCGCGTTCTCGGCGCGGCCGGGCTCGATGGGAAGGCGAGCGCGAACGAGGAGACGTTCTGGGCGGCGCGGAAGCTCTTCGAGGCGCTGGCGCGAGAGCGTCCACTCGTTGTCGTCCTGGAGGACGCGCACTGGGCCGAGCCGGCGTTCCTCGACCTGATCGAGCACGTGGCCGAGTGGTCGAGTGATGCCCGCATCCTCCTTCTCTGTCTGGCCCGGCCGGAGCTCGTGGAGGCGCGGCCGCGATTGGTCGGCGGCCGCACGAATGTCGGCTCGGTCGTGCTGGAGCCGCTCTCCGAGTTGGAAAGCGACGAGCTGATGAGCGAGGTACTCGGCGACGTCGAGCTTCCCGCAGAGACCCGGGCCCGGATCGCGACAGCCGCGGAGGGCAATCCACTCTTCATCGAGCAGATGCTCGAGATGGTTGCGGAGCAGGGCACGGACGGCGTCGGCGACGTACCCATCCCGCCCACGATCCATGCGCTCCTCGCCGCGCGGCTCGAGCGGTTGGATCCGAGCGAGCGGACCACGCTGCAGCGGGCTTCGGTGATGGGGAGGGAATTCAGCCGCGCGGCGCTGCTCGAGCTCTTCCCGAAGGACGAGTGGGCGGCGCTCGGCGGCGCCCTGGAGAGCCTCGTCCGGCGGGAGCTGCTGCGGCCCGTGCAGGACGAGGTCTTCCGCTTCCGCCATCTGCTCTTGCTCGAGGTCGCCTACGACTCCGTGCCCAAGCTCGCGCGTGCCGACCTGCACGAGCGCTTCGGAAACTGGGTCGAGCAGGCGGGCGGGGACGAGGAAGGCGTCGGGTACCACCTGGAGCGCGCCCATGCGTACCGCGCCGAGCTGGGCCCCGTCGATGCCGAAGAGCGGGCGCTCGCGAGACGCGCGGCAACGCGGTTGGGCGGCGCCGGTCGGCGCGCGTACGAGCGTGGCGACTTACAGGCGGCCGTGGGGCTGCTATCGCGCGCTGTGGCGTTGCTGGAGCCGGGCGCGGCCGGCCGAGCCGAGCTGCTCGCCGATCTCGGCGAA
The DNA here is from genome assembly GCA_963752845.1 of uncultured Actinomycetes bacterium. Classification (GTDB taxonomy): domain Bacteria; phylum Actinomycetota; class Thermoleophilia; order Gaiellales; family Gaiellaceae; genus JACDAN01. Next base: position 8,632 of record CAVVZV010000003.1, read on the forward strand.
GCGCTCCGGGAGACGGGTGACTTCGAGCCGGCCGAGACGGTGCTGGGCGAGGTGATCGAGAGCGCGGCTGCGGTAGGAGACGGCGTGCTGGAGGCGCGCGCGGAGGTCATTCGCCTCCGACTCAGGCTGCTGACCCAGACCGGCGTGACGGAGGAGGTCGTTCGCGAGGCCGAATCCCTGGTGCACACGTTCGAGCAAGCCGGCGACGACCGGCTGCTGGCGAAGGTCTGGGAGCTCCTCGCTTGGGCTCCGTGGTTTCGTGGCCGGGCGGCGGCGACGGTCGAGGCGCTCGAGCGGGCGATCGAATACGCGAAGCGCGCAGGCGACGCCCGCACGGAAGCGCAGAGTCTCAACCTGTTCGTCGGCGCAGCCTTCTTCGGCCCGATGCCGGTGCCGGATGCGATTCGCGTGTGCGAGGAGATCCTGGGGCAACCCGGCCAGCAACGGCGCATCCGCGCCTCCGCGCTACGCGCGCTTGCCGGCCTCAAGGCGATGGCCGGCGCGTTTGGCGAGGCGAGAGAGCTCGTCGCCGCGCACAAGGCGATCGTTCAGGAGCTCGGGCTTCGGGTGAGTGCTGCATCGGCCGCCGAGACCTACGGGATCGTGGAGATGCTCGCGGGTGACCCCGCCGCGGCCGAGCGGGAGCTCGGCTCGGGATACAACGTCCTCGAGGAGATCGGCGAGACGCAGAACTTCCCCGATCTGGCCGCCAAGCTGGCCGACGCCTTCTATGCCCAGGGTCGCGACGAGCGAGCACTCGAGCTCAGCAAGGTGAGCGAGGCGGCGACCGCGCCGGACGATCTGTCGCCCGGCGTCCAGTGGCGGGCGGTGCGAGCGAAGCTCCTGGCCAGGCAGGGCGACCTGGAACAGGCCGAGGCCCTCGCCCGAGACGCCGTCGCGCTCGCCGCCGAGACGGACTTCCTCGTCCTGCGCGGAGACGCGCTCATGGATCTGGCCGAGGTGCTGCGGACGGCTGGGCGTGAGACTGACGCCGTGCCCTTCGTCGAGCAGGCGCTCGAGCTCTACGAGCAGAAGGGGAACGTCGTCGCGGCCGAGCAGGCGCGCGCGGTTCTCGACTAGACGCGACGGGAACCACAACCGTCGCACGGGTGTAGAAGAGGCAGTGGTGGGCCGACCACTGACCGAAGCGGAACTCGTCGAGCGCGCGAGGCGCGGCGACCAGGACGCCTATGGAGAGCTCGTGCACGCCTATCAGGGCATTGCCTTCAGAACCGCATACCTGCTGACCGGGAACGCCGCCGACGCGGAGGACGCGGCGCAGGACGGGTTCGTGAAGGCGTTCTACGCGCTCGGGCGCTTCCGCCGCGGTGCCGAGCTGCGCCCGTGGCTGCTGCGGATCGTCGCCAACGAGGCGCGGAACCGCCGCCGCTCGGCCGGCCGGCGCGGAAACCTCGCGCTGCGCGCCGCAGCGGCAATCCCCTCGGGGGGCGCGGCCCCGTCCCCCGAGACGTCTCTGCTCGACGCCGAGCGGGACCGTGGGCTGCTCGAGGCCGTCAACGGCCTGCGGGACGAGGAGCGCGAGGTCGTCGCCTGCCGCTACTTCCTCGAGCTCTCGGAGGAGGAGACGGCGGAGACGCTCGGCCTGCGCAAGGGAACCGTCAAATCGCGACTCGCGCGAGGGCTGGCCCATCTGCGTGAGCGACTGGAGGTCGACGATGTCTGAGCTCGAGCTGGCCCTTACCCGCCTCGGCGGGGAGATCGATTATCCCGAGACGCCTGAGCTGGTCGGGCCCGTGCGGCGGCGGCTGGTCCAGGGGCGCCGTCCTATGGCGTGGCGGCGGCCGCTTGTGATCGCGCTGGCCGCCTTGCTCGTCGCAGTCGCTGCGGCGATGGCCGTCCCGCAGGCGCGCAGCGAGATCCTCGATTGGCTCGGCATCGGCAGCGTCACGATCCGCTACGTCGACGACTTGCCGAAGGTGGAGAAGACGCAGGACGATCTCGCTCTCGGCGATCGGATCAGCCTGGCCGAGGCGCGGGAGCGGGCCCAGTTCCCCGTCGAGGTCCCGACGATCGACGGGCTCGAAGACCCCGACGTCTACCTTGGTCAGCTCGGGCAGGTGTCGTTCCTCTACGGCTCGGAGGAGGACCCGCGGCTGTTGATCACACAGATCATCGGAACGGGCGCGCTCGAAAAGCTGCTCTCGCAAGAGACGACGGTGGAGGTCGTCCGCGTCGGGACGGCGGAGGGCGCGTGGCTCGAGGGCGGTGAGCACGTCCTGTTCTTCCCGAGCACGGGGCCCGAGTCCCAACGGCTCGTCGGCAACACGCTTGTTCTCGAGCGGGAAGACAACGTCACGGTGCGGATCGAAGCGGACATCTCAAAGGATGAAGCCGTTCGGATCTTCCGCTCGATGCGGTGAGGGACCGGGAACCAACGGGCGCGCGTAGGTGTAGAGAGGGAAACTCGAGGAGGTGCAAATGAGGAAGCTCTTGATCGGACTGGCCCTCGCCGCCCTCGCCGTCCCCACGGGCGCGGCGGCAGGAGGGTGGGCGACGGCGGGCGTCGGGCCTCCCCCCGACGACATGGGCCCGGGCGAGACGTGGAATGCGAAGATCACGATCCTCCAGCACGGGAACCCCGAGACCCCGCTCATGGGGGTCATCCCGACCGTGACGATCCAGAATGGATCGTCGACGAAGACGTTCAAGGGGACGATGACCGACGATGAGGGCGTTTCCGTCGCCAAGGTCGTCTTCCCGAGTGCCGGAAAGTGGTCGTACGCGGTCTACGACGGGTTCACCGAGTACGGCGGCGCGACGACACACACGTTCGCGCCCGTCACGATCGGCCCCGCCGGTGACGGCGGCGGCTTCCCGACGATCACGGTGACGACCGTGCTCGCGGCGCTGATGGGGATGGCGCTCGTGCTCTTCCTGTTGGCCCGGCGGATACGCGTTCGCGCGCCCGCACCGACGCACTAGGAGCCTCGTCTGGGCGGCCCTCCAGGGCCGCCCAAACCTCGCGCTCCTCCTTAACGGGGTCGGACCCCGTTAAGGGCGACGCCGCCCGCCGGCGGTGCTTCAGCGACGGTAGGAGTGCGTCGCTCGCCTTTACGGGGTCCGACCCTGTAAAGACGCCCCGGCGCTAGGAACCGGAGCGAGTGCGCCGAAGTCGGCAGAATGCCGCGCGTGATCGCGTCGATCCCTTCCCCCTCGAACGGCTTCTTCGAGATCGGCCCCGTGACCATCCACATGTACGGGCTGACGCTGCTGCTTGCGATCGCGGTCTGCATCATCGTCACCGGGCTGCGGTGGACGAAGCGTCCGGGAGCCGCCGGCGGCGACTGGGACCTGCTGTTGCGGATCGCTGTCTGGGGCGTTGCCGCCGGCATCGTCGGCGCCCGCGCGTATCACGTGATCACAAGCTGGTCGGAGGTACCGGACCCGAAGTGGCAGGGCGTCTTCGAGGTCTGGGAGGGCGGCCTCGGGGTCTGGGGCGGGATCTTCCTCGGCACGATCGTCGGGGCGATCGTCGCCCATCGGGCCGGCAAGAGCGCGTTCGCGCTGATGGACGCCGCCGCGCCGGGCCTCCTGCTGGCGCACGGGATCGGGCGGTTCGGCAACTGGTGGAACCAGGAGCTCTTCGGCAAGCCGACCGACCTCCCTTGGGGGCTCGAGATCGACCCCGAGAACAGGCCGTTCCAATATCCCGACTCCGAGACCTTCCACCCGACGTTCCTCTACGAGTTCCTCTACGTGACCGCCTGCGCGGGGCTGTTGCTGCTGCTCGACCGTCGCTTCCGGTTCAAGCCGCCGGCGCTGTTCGCCCTCTACGTGATGCTCTACACCTTCGGGCGCTTCTTCGAGGAGCTGCTGCGCATCGACCCCTCGCACGAGTTCGCCGGTCTGCGGCTGAACGCGTGGGTCTCGATCGTCGTCTTCGTGCTCGCGACCGCATTCTTCATCTGGTGGCAGTTCCTGCGAGGCCGTCGGCCGCCGAAGGCCGCCCGCGTCAAGCCGCCGGAGGGGCCGGCGATGGCGATCCCCAAGGGCCGCGTCCGGCGCTGAAGCTAGCGTCCCGGCGCGTGCCGGTGCCCGTCCGGGAGCTCGAGCTCGACCTCGAGGCGTTCGAGGGTCCCTTCGATCTGCTGCTCGCGCTCGTCCTGCGCGACGAGCTCGAGCTGGTCGAGGTCGACGTCGCCGGTGTGGTGCTGGCGTTCGTGGACCGGCTTGCCGAGCGCGACGAGCTCGATCTCGAGGCCTGCGGCGAGTTCCTCGTCCTGATCGCGGCACTGCTCGAGCTCAAGGCTCGGGCGCTGCTCGCCGGCGAAGACGTCGACCTCGAGGACCTGGATCCGGCCGCGGCCGCGGAGGAGCTCGCGCAGCGGCTGGCCGAGTACCGGAGGATCAAGGAGGCGGCGGCCTGGCTCGCGCAGCGGCTCGAGGCGGAGCGGGGAAGGTTCTTCCGGCTCGGCCCTGCGCCCTTCGCGCCCCAGCCCGAGCGGCAGCTCGCGGCGCAGGATCCCGAGGGGCTCGCTGCCGCGCTGCGGGCGCTGGCGTCCGAACCGCCGGGCGTCTCGCTGGCGCACCTCGAGCTCCGCTTTCCACCGGTCGAGACGTTCCTCGGCCGGTTTCGAGCGCTGCTCGCCCGCCGAGCCCGCTTCGACTTCGATACGGAAGTGCAAGGAATGACGCGCATCGAGCAGGCGGTCGCGTTCCTGGCGCTGCTCGAGCTGAGGAAGGCCGAGGAGATCGAGCTCTCGCAGGCCGAGCCGTTCGCTCCGATCCGAGTGCGCAGGAACGAGGCCGCGAAGCCGGAAAGGAGACAGGTATGGAACGCCCGCTCCGCCTAGTTGCGGCCAATCCCCTCGACCGTCTCGCGCGGACGCTCGAGGCGCTGCTCGTCGTGGCCTCGCAACCGCTCTCCGTCGAGGAGCTGTCGGAAGCGGCGGCGGACGACGCAGAGCGCGTCGAGATGGCTCTCGGCTTGCTGGGAGAGCGCTTCCGCGAAGGCCGGAGCGGGATCGTGCTGGAGAAGGTCGCCGGCGGTTGGGCGTTCCGCGCGTCGCGCGAGGCAGCGGAGGCTTGCGGGCGGTTGTTCGAGCGTCCGATCGAGCGTGGGCTGTCGGCCGCGGCACTCGAGACGCTGGCCGTGATCGCCTACCTAGGGCCCGTGCTCGCGCCCGGAGGTCGCGCGGCTGCGGGGAGTGGCGGCGGACTCCGTCGTCGCAGGCCTGGTCGAGCGCGGTCTGATCGCGGAGTCGGGCCGCGACGAGTCGGTCGGCGCCGTCCGCTACCGCGTGACGCCGCTCTTCGAGCGTATCTTCGGGCTCGAGACCCTCTCCGAGCTGCCGCGGCTCGACGATCTCGGCGGCGACGTCCAGGAGATCCGCGGCCGGCTCGAGTCGCTCGCCGAGAAGCGTCCGGCCTAACTGGCCACGGCGGGCGCGAGCTCCCGCCCGATCGTTGCGACGACGTCGAGATCGTCGTGGACGACGTGCTGGAGCATCACGCGCTCGACGCCGACGGCTTCGAACTCGCGGAGCCCCGCGGCGAGCTCGTCGGGCGATCCAGCCAGGCCGCGGCGGCGCAGCTCCTCGAACCAGTCGTCTGCCGTGCCGGCACGCGGGAAGCGCTCGGCGAAACGCTTCGCATGTCGTCGAGATCGAGCAAGAACGGCGTCATCAGCGAGAAGTGCAGCGTGGCGGGGTCGCGACCCTCGCGCTCACATGCTTCGTCGAGGCGCTTCCGGCGCCTGCCCGCCTCCGAGGCGTCAGCGCCCGTGGTGTTGTACTCGTCCGCGAAACGAGCCGCGGGCGCAGTCGTTCCGCTGCGTGCTGCGCCGCCGACGATCAAGTGCGGGCGGGGCCGCTGCACGGTCAGCAGATCGTCGCGGAGCACCCGATCGACATGTTCGATCTGCTCCGCGAGCATGCGCACGCGCTCCGACGTCTCAGGGAACGGAAAGCCGAAGGCCTCGTGCTCGGGCACGTTCCAGCCGGCGCCCATTCCGACCTCGACGCGCCCGCCGGAGACGTGGTCGACGGTCGCCGCGGCCTTGGCGAGCACCGACGGGTGGCGGAACGTGACCGGCGAGACCAGCGTACCGAGCCGCAGCCGCGATGTTCGCGCGGCGAGTGCTCCCAGCAGCGTCCAGGCGTCGGTCGCAACCCGCTCGCGCGGCGCCGCCAGCGAGAGGTAGTGGTCGGACCTGAACATCGTCTCGATCCCGTGCTCCTCGCAGGCGTCGGCGAGCGCGACCCACTCGTCCCAGGAGACGCCCTCCTGGCCCTCGATCATCAGCGCGATGCGCAAGTCAGCCGTCGATCGGCGTCGCGAACGACCAGAAGTGGCCTTCGGGATCCTTTGCGTCGTAGCGCCGGTCGCCGTATTCCTGGTCGGTCGGCTCCATCACGATCTCTGCCCCCGCGGCCTTGGCCCGCTCGAAGTGCACGTCGACGTCGTCGATATAGACGTGAACGAGGGCAGTGGCGTGGTCGGCCTTTCTCGGGTTCCTGTAGTCCTCTCCCGGGTAGCCGAGCATGACCGTGTCGTCGCCGAGCCGAACCTCGGCGTGGTTGACGACCCCGCCCTCGTCCATTCGCATGACCTCCTCGAAGCCGAAGGCATTCGTCAGGAAGTCGATCGCGGCGGCGCCGTCCTCGTAGAGCAGATAGGGCGCGATCCGTCCCATGCTGCAAGCCTAACGGCGTGCGACTGAACGCATATCTCGCTCGGGCGGGTGTCGCTTCCCGGCGGAAGGCGGACGAGCTGATCAAGGCCGGTCGGGTGCTCGTGAACGGGGAGCCGGGGCAACTGAACACGTTCGTGGAGCGCAGTGACCGGGTCGAGGTGGACGGGGAGGAGGTGCGCCCGCAGCGGCTGGCGTACGTGCTGTTGCACAAGCCGGTCGGGGTGGTGACAACCGCAAGCGATCCGCAGGGGAGACCCACCGTTGTGGGGCTCGTCGGGCATGAGGTGCGCGTGGTTCCCGTCGGGCGGTTGGACGTCGAGACGACCGGCGCGCTGCTGCTCACGAACGACGGCGAGCTCGCCCACCGCCTGGCGCATCCGAAGTACGAGGTCGAGAAGGTCTACGAGGCCGAGGTCGAGGGCGAGCCGTCGGATGAGGCGCTCCGACAGCTGGCCGAAGGCGTCGAGCTCGAGGACGGGACGACCGCGCCGGCGGAGGTACGCCGCCTTGGCCCGTCACTCATCGAGCTGTCGATCCACGAGGGCCGCAACCGCCAGGTACGGCGGATGCTGGAGGCAGTCGGCCATCCAGTCCGGCGGCTGCACCGGAGCCGCTACGCGGGGCTTACCGTCAGTGGCCTGGAGCCTGGCCACTGGCGCGAGTTAGGCGACGATGAGATTGGAGCCCTTTCCGACTCTTAGGGCCACGTCCAGGGACAGTCCCTAGCCGTGGCCCCGGCAGCCAGGTCCCGAGTCTGCGCGGACTAGGGGCGGACGAAGCCCATGCGCTCGTACATCGCCGTGAGCGTCGGGGCTGAGGCCTCGCTGGCCTTGTCGGCGCCGATCGCGAGCAGGCGCTGGAGCTCGGCGTCGTCGGCGCGCAGCTCGCGGTAGCGCTCCTGGATCGGCTCGACCAGCGCGACCACGGCCTCGGCGACATCGGCCTTGAACTGCCCGTAGCCGGCGCCGTCGTAGCGGGTCTCGATCGCCTCGATCGAATCACCCGTTGCTACCGACATGATCTCGATCAGGTTCTCGATCCCCTCCTTGCCAGGGCCACGCCGTACCTCTCTACCCGAGTCCGTCACCGCGCTCTTGACCTTCTTCTCGAGCACCTCGGGCGGGTCAAACAGCTCAAGGGTTCCCTGCGGGATACCGCCCGTCGTCGACATTTTCCGGTCGGGTTCCTGCAGATCCATGATCCGCGCGCCGATCTCCGGGAACTGACCCTTCGGCAGCTTGAAGGTCTCCCCGAAGCGTGAGTTGAAGCGCTCGGCGATGTCGCGCGTGAGCTCGAGATGCTGGCGCTGGTCGTCGCCGATCGGGACGACGTCGGTCTGGTAGAGCAGGATGTCGCCCGCCATCAGCACCGGGTAGGTGAAGAGCCCTGCCGAGACGAAGTCCTGCTGATCGGACTTCTCCTTGAACTGGGTCATGCGGCGAAGCTCGCCGAGACTCGTGACCGAGGCAAGCAGCCAAGCGGCCTCCGCGTGGGCTGTGACGTGGCTCTGGACGAAGACCGTCGAGCGCTCCGGGTCGAGCCCAGTTGCGAACAGCACCGCTGCGAGGTCTAGTGTCCGCTCGCGGAGGTCGGCCGGGTCGTACTCCACGGTGATCGAATGCAGGTCGACGATGCAGAAGAAGCCGTCTCCGAGTTCTTGCGTCGCCGCGTACTGGCGAAAGCCGCCGCTGTAGTTCCCGAAATGCTTCTCGCCGGTTGGTTGGATGCCAGAGAAGACGCGCATGTCAGTGAACGATTATCTCCGCGCGCAACGACCGGACGTAGTCTCGGAGCGCCGCTGCGCCCTCCTCTGCTACTTCAACGGCGCGAGTGCCCACCACAATCCCATCGGTCAGCTCGAGCGCGGCCTGCGCATGCTCCGGCGTCGAGATTCCGAAGCCCGCGTACAGGGGGACGTCGGTGAGCGCGCGCGCCCGCTCCACGAGGCCGGCGAGCGAGGGTGAGACGCGGTCGCGGGCGCCCGTCGTCCCGGTGACCGTGACGAGGTAGAGCCAGCCATCGGTCTCACGCGCGGCGAGCGCGATCCGCTCGTCCGTCGACGTCGGGGCGACCAGCTGGATGCGGCGGAGCTCCCGCCGCTCGCCGACGGGAAGGTCGGCGACGATCAGGCTGGTCGCTCCGGCGGCGCGTGCGTCGGCCTCGAATCGCTCGTAGCCGTAGGCCTCGAGCAGCGCCGCATAGGTCATCGGCACCAACGGCACGTCCACGCGCTCCCGCGTCTGCGCGAGACACTCGAGGCAGGCGCCGGTACGCATCCCCTCATCGAGCGCCCGCTCGGCCGCCCGGCGGATCACCGGCCCGTCGGCGAGCGGGTCCGAGAACGGGAAGCCGAGCTCGACGATGTCGGCGCCGCCCTCGACGGCGGCCTCCGCCAGCTCCGGAGTCTGCGCGCCCGCCATCAGGTAGACGACCAGCGTCTTCATTCGCCGGGGAGCAAGGAGAAGACGGTCTGGTCGATTCGCTTCCCGACCCGCTGCGTCATCGAGCGGAGGACGCCTTCGCGCGTAAACCCGACCCGCTCGAGCACTCGCTCGGAGGCCGTGTTCCCGACATTGACCCGCGCCTCGATTCGCTCGAGTCCGAGCGAGAAGCCGTAGCTCGGCGAGGAAACGGGCCGTTCGCGTCGCGGTCCCGCGCCCGCGCGCGTGCTCGAAGAGCCAGTAGCCGATCTCGGCCTGGTCCCGCGGCCAGTCGACGTGATGGAGCACGCCGCCGCCCTGGATTTCACCGGTCTCCCCGTCGACAATCAGCAGCGGCAGGAAGGTGCCCTGCTCGAGGAGCTGCGGCACCTGGGAAGCGAGCGCACGCAACTCCGCGACGTCGAGGCGCGGAAGGTTCGCGGCGCCGGCAAGCTCCTCGTCGAGAAAGGCCGGCGCCAGAGTCTCGACATCGTCGGTCGTGGGGAGCCGGAACAACAGTCCGTCGCGGCGAATCCCTTCGGCGGGAAAATTCAGCGGGCGTATGCCTCCGTCAAGCACGACCCAGGTCCTTGTCGCCGCGGCCGGAGAGACAGACGAGGACGAGCTCGGCGTCGAGCTCGGCGACGCGCGCCAAGGCGTGTGCGGGCTCGAGCGCGGGGATGATCCCCTCGGTCCGAGCCAGCCGCTCGAACGCCGCGCGGGCCTCGTCGTCGGTCGCATTCACGTACTCGGCGCGGCCCGAGTCGCGGAGGAAGGCGTGCTCCGGGCCGACTCCCGGATAGTCGAGGCCGGCCGCCACGGAATGCGCGTCGAGGATCTGTCCGTCCTCGTCGGCGAGCAGTGATGAGCGGGCGCCGTGCAGCACGCCGGCTCGACCGTCGCCGAGGCTCGCCGCGTCGTGCGCCTCGACGCCGACCAGCCGCACCTCGGGGTCGTCGAGGAAGCCGGCGAAGAGCCCGATCGCGTTCGAGCCGCCGCCGACGCACGCAACGGCGACCTCTGGCAGCCGCCCTTCGGCCTCGAGGATCTGTGCGCGCGCCTCGCGGCCGATCACGGACTGAAGCTCGCGCACGAGCTCGGGATACGGGTGCGGGCCCACGCACGATCCGATCAGGTAGTGCGTCGTCTCGACGTTCGCGATCCAGTCGCGTATCGCCTCGCTGGTCGCCTCCCTGAGCGTGCGCGTGCCGAACTCGACCGGCCGCACCTCGGCGCCGAGCAGGTTCATCCGTTCGACGTTCGGATGCTGGCGCTCCATGTCCTCGGCGCCCATGTAGACGACGCATTCGAACCCGAAGCGCGCACAGACCGTGGCCGTGGCGACGCCGTGCTGCCCGGCGCCCGTCTCCGCGACGATCCGCCGCTTGCCGAGCCGCTGCGCGAGCAGCGCCTGGCCGATCGTGTTGTTGAGCTTGTGCGCGCCGGTGTGGAGGAGGTCTTCCCGTTTCAGATACAGCCGCTTGCCCGGCGCGAACCGCTCGGCGAGCGTGAGTGGCGTCGGGCGGCCGCCGTAGCTACGAAGCAGCTGGTCGAGCTCGTCCTGGAAGGACGGGTCCTCGCGAGCCTCTTTCCAGCCGGCCTCGAGCTCGTCGAGTGCCGGAATCAGCGTCTCGGGGACGTAGCGGCCGCCGTAGGTTCCGTACAGACCGGTCGTCATCGTGCCGCCTCCACGTAGGCGCGGACGCGGTCGTGATCCTTGATCCCCGGTTCGCGTTCGAGCTCCGACGCGGCATCGACGGCCCACGGGTGCACGGCATCGATCGCACGGCGGACGTTGTCGGGCCCGAGGCGCCCGGCGAGCATCAGCCTGCCGTTCGCCGCTTTCGCGCGCTCGAGATGGTCGGGATCTTCCTCTTGCCAGGGCAGGTCGAGCACGCGCGCAACCTGCTCGCCGTCCCGGAGCAGCACGGCGTCACGGCCGCGAACACGCCCGGGAGCACGCTCGTAGAGCTGGACGAGGTCGGTCCCCGCGGTCCTCGTACTCGCCGACGTGGACAGAGACCGAAAGCATCGTCTCGGGCACCGGCAGCACCTCGGGGGCTCGGCGGGGGCTCTCGTCGACGAGGATGAACCCGGCCAGATCCGCGCCGGCCTCGGCCGCCACGTCCAGATCCTCCTGACGCGTGAGCCCGCAGACCTTGACGAGCGGCCGGGAGGTCAGCTCCGCGAGCTTCTCGGCCGGATCATCGGCGCGCATCAGCGTCGAGCCGACGAGGATCGCGTCGGCGCCGGCGAGCTCCGCCGCCGCCCCCTGGGCCCGCGAGGCGATCCCGCTCTCCGCGACGATGACCCGGTCGCGCGGCGCCTTGGCGACGAGCTCGAGCTGCGCCCGGCGGTCGATTCGGAAGCTGGAGAGGTCGCGGGCGTTGATCCCGATCGTCTCGGCGCCGAGCTCGACGGCGCGCTCGAGCTCCTCCGCGTCGTGGGCCTCGACGAGCGCGTCCAACTCGAGCTCTCGCGCTGCGCGCATGAGCTCGAGCCGTGGCCCCGTCATCGAGATCGCGCAGGAGCAGGAGAACGGCATCGGCTCCGCTTGCCCGAGCCTCCTCGAGCTGCTCACGAGTCGAGAAGAACCCTTTCGCGAGCAGCGGTAGTCGAGCCGTCGCGCGCGCCGCTCGGAGGTCGTCGAAGGAGCCGCCGAAGCGCTCGTCGACCAGGATCGACACCGCAGCGGCGCCAGCGCGCTCGAACCCGGCCGCGAGCGCCCCAGGATCCGCGCCGGGGCGGAGGTCACCGGCCGAGGGCGAGCGGCGCTTGACCTCGGCGATCGCCGCAAGCCCGGGGCGCCGAAGTGCATCAGCGAAACGCAATCAACGCCTCCAGCCGCTCGGCGGCCGCGCCGGACTCGACCGCTTGGCGCGCGAGCTCCAGACCCTCGCGCAGGTCCTCCGCATGTCCTCCGGCGGCGATCGCGCCGGCCGCGTTCAAGAGGATCGCGTCGCGCCGGCCGCCGTTGCCGCCCTCGAAGACCTCCCGGATCGCCGCCGCGTTCTCCTCCGGCGAGCCGCCGCGCAGCACCTCCGGCGCACAGCGGGCGATCCCGAGCTCGAGCGGATCGATCTCCCGCTCCCGGACGCCGCCGTCGACGACCTCGTAGACGAGGTTCGGGCCCGCCGGCGACAGCTCGTCGATCCCACCCGCGCCGTGGACGACGAAGGCACGCCGCGCGCCGAGCGCGGCCAGCACCTCGGCGAGGGTCTTGACCAGATCGGGCGAGTAGACGCCGACCACCTGGGCGCGGGCGCCGGCCGGGTTCGTCAGCGGCCCGAGCACGTTGAAGACCGTCCGGGCCGCGAGCTCCTTCCGCACCGGCGCCGCGTGCTTCATCGCCGGGTGGTGCGTGGGCGCGAACAAGAAGCCGAAGCCGAGGGTGTCGATCGAATGTGCGATCCGGTCGGGCGGCAGCTCGAGCTCGAAGCCGAGCGCCTCGAGGACGTCGGCCGAGCCCGAGGCGGACGAGACCGCGCGATTCCCGTGCTTCGCGACTCCAGCGCCGGCCGCGGCCGCCACGAGCGCCGCGGCGGTCGAGATGTTGAACGTGCGGCCGCCGTCGCCGCCGGTCCCGGCGGTATCGACGAGATCGTCGCGCTGCGGGTGAACTGCGAGCACGTGGGCTCGCATCGCCTCCGCGCAGCCTGCGATTTCATCGGCGGTCTCGCCCTTCAGGCGGAGCGCGACGAGAAAGCCGCCGATCTGCGCGGGCGTCGCCTCACCGCTCATGATCGTGTTCATCGCCTCGCGCGCCTCGTCGCGCGTCAGGTCATGTCCGTCGAGCAGCTTGGCGAGCGTCGCTTGCATCAGTGGCCTTCCAAGAAATTACGAGCGAGCTCGGGGCCGACCGGGGTGAGCACCGACTCGGGGTGGAACTGGACGCCGTCGACGCGGAGCTCGCGGTGGCGGACGGCCATCACCTCGCCGTCACCGCCGCACGTCGCCGAGACGTCGAGCTCCTCGGGGATCGACGTCGCGGCGAGCGAGTGGTAGCGGCCCGCGATGAAGTCGTCCGGAAGGCCGTGGAAGAGCCCGAGACCGTCGTGGTTGATGACGCTGGCCTTGCCGTGGACGAGCGTCTTCGCCGACCCGACCTCGCCGCCGAAGACCTCCACGATCGCCTGGTGGCCGAGGCAGACGCCCAGCGTCGGGACCCGGGGGGCGAGCCGCCGGATGATCTCGCTCGTCGCGCCGGCATCGGCGGGCCGGCCCGGGCCGGGGGAGATGACGAGGTGGGAGGGCTCGAGCCGCTCGGCCTCGTCCGCGTCGATCGCGTCGTTGCGGCGGACGTCGACCTCGGCGCCGAGCTCCCCGAACAGATGCGCGAGGTTGTAGGTGAACGAGTCGTAGTTGTCGATCAAGAGGATCATGCGCGAGCCTCTGCCAACTCGAGGGCGCGCTCGAGCGCGGCCAGCTTGCGCAGGCACTCGTCGTGCTCGGCGCTCGGCGAGGAGTCGGCGACGATCCCGGCGCCGGCCTGCAGGTGGGCAACGCCGTCGTGGAGGACGATCGTCCGGATCGCGATGCACGTGTCGAGCGGTCCATCGGGCAGGGAGTAGCCGACGGCACCGGCGTACGGCCCACGGCGGTAGCCCTCCAGCTCCGAGATGATCTGCATCGCGCGAACCTTCGGCGCGCCGCTGACCGTGCCGGCCGGGAAGCACGCCCGGAGCAGGTCGAAGTGCGAGACGCCCTCGTTGAGCTCCCCGGTCACCTCCGAGACGAGGTGCGTGACATGCGAGTAGCGCTCCGGCTCGAGGAAGCGCTGTACGTGCACGGTGCCCGCCCGGCAGACCCGTGAGAGGTCGTTGCGGCCGAGGTCGACGAGCATGACGTGCTCGGCACGGTCCTTCTCCGAGGCGAGCAGTCGCTCGGAGTCCCCCTCGCCGGGATGCGTCGTGCCCGCGATCGGGTTCAGCTCCGCGATGCCGTTGTCGGCCTTGACGAGCGTCTCGGGCGACGAGCCGACCAGCGCGAGCTCGTCGAGCTCGAGCAGGAAGAGGTAGGGAGACGGGTTGACGCGCCGGAGCGAGCGGTAGATGTCGATCGCACTCGCCGGCGTCGGCCGCTCGGCGCGCTGGGAGAGGACGATCTGGAAGGCGTCGCCGGCGCGGATGTGGCGCTTGGCCTTCTCGACGCGCCGCTCGTACTCGAAGCGGCCCGGGGAGCGGCGGGTCGGCCCGCCTCGCGCTCCCGGTCCGTCCTTCGCGTCCTCGAACGGAGCCTGGAGCAGCGCGGCGATCTCGTCGGGGTTCCCGCCGAGCACCTCGGCGAGGCCGAGGACGTGGTCGAAGCGGATCAGGGTGTCGGCGACGAGAAAGCGGCTCTCGGGGAGGTCGGGGCCCGTGTCCGGCAGCTCGACCGTCGGCTCGAGCACCGCGGCGTGGTCGTAGCCGAGGTAGCCGACGACCGGCTCGCCACTCCGCTCGGCTCCCTCGAAGTCCACGAACCTGGAGCCGAAGCCGACGAACGAGTGCCGCCCCAGGCGGCCACGCTCGACCGACTCGAGCAGGAAGCTCGCCTTCCCGCCTTCGCGCAGCCTCAGGTAGGCCCCGAGCGGGGTGATCAGGTCGGTTGAGATCACGGTTTGGACGTTCAACTGCTTAGTGCGGTGCCAGCCTTCGGTTTGGCTCCGCCGGACACAAAAAAGACCTCCGGCGGAAGGTCTTCGAGCGGAACGGGCTTTTGGCCTTACGTCAGATCAGGCGCAGCTCCCGCCCCGCTCGTGGCGCCAGGCCCAGCCCCAGATGCGGACGGGAGTCATTGCCAGAAGCGTACGCGCGTCCCTTGAATCGGTCAAGAGACCTCCCGTTTGGTCAGGTCGAGAATCGCGGTGTAGATCTGCTCGAGGCCCTCAGGCGAGAGCGGGCCGCGGTTCGCGCGGATTATGTCCCGCAGCATCCACTCCTCACGGTCTGGGTCGACGAATTCGATCCCGCGTGACTCCTTGTAGCTCTTCAGCTTGGTCACGAGCCTCAGGCGGGCATTGATCGCCTCGATGAGGGCGCGATCGTTGTCGGAGACCTGCTCCCGCAGCTGACGAATGATCGGGTCTTGGCTTGGGTCCACGGCCGCAACCTACACTTGCCGCGATGGCAACAAACAACGCATCACCCGAGCTCCTGATCGTGATGGGCACTGCCGCGACGCCCGATCAGACGGAGCACGTCGTCGCCCGGTTGCGGGAGGCGGGCGCAGATGCCCGCGTCTCGCGCGGCCGCGAGGCGACCGTGATCGGGGCGATCGGGGAGCGCGAGCTGCTGGCGGGGATGCCGCTCGAGGGCTACCCCGGGGTCGAGCGGGTCCTGCCGATCCTGAAGCCGTACAAGCTCGTCGCCCGCGAGCTCGCGCCCGACCCGACCGTGATCGACGTGGACGGCCACAAGATCGGCGATACCTTCTTCGGCCTGATCGCAGGCCCGTGCACGGTCGAGTACCGCGAGCAGACGCTGGAGACCGCGCGCGCCGTGGCGGCCGCGGGTGCGACGATGCTTCGCGGCGGCGCCTTCAAGCCGCGCACCTCGCCGTACACCTTCCAGGGACTCGGATTGGACGCGTTGGAAGTGCTGCGGGAGGCACGCGAGGAGACCGGCCTGCCGATCGTCACCGAGCTGCTCGACCCGCGTCACGTCGAGGAGGTGCTCGAGGTCGCAGATGTCGTCCAGATCGGCGCGCGCAACATGCAGAACTTCCTGCTGCTCGCCGAGGTGGGGAGGATCGACAAGCCGGTGCTGCTCAAGCGGGGGCCGTCGGCGTCGGTCGAGGAGCTGCTGATGGCGGCCGAGTACGTCGCCAAGGAGGGAAACGAGCGGATCATCCTCTGCGAGCGCGGAATCAAGACCTTCGAGCCGTCGCTTCGGTACACGCTCGATCTCGGCTCGGTCGCCGTGTTGAAGGAGGAGACACACCTGCCCGTGATCGTCGATCCGTCGCACGCCGCGGGTCGGCGCGCGCTCGTGCTGCCCCTGGCGCGGGCGGCGGTCGCGGTCGGCGCCGACGGGATCATCGTCGAGGCCCATCCGCGGCCCGAGGAGGCGCTCTGCGACGGGCCGCAGCAGCTGCCGACCGACGAGTTCGGGGAGTTTGCGCGCGAGGTCGGCGGGCTCGTCGCCCTGATGGGCAAGCAGATCGGGTAGGCACTAGTGCGGCTCGCTGTGATCGGCACCGGGCTGATCGGCGCCTCGGTCGGCCTGGCGGCGAAGCGCGGCGGCGCGACGGTGGTCGGATTCGACCAGGATGGGGCGACGGCGGCGCTCGCGCAGGAGGTCGGGGCTGTCGACGACGTCGCGGCGACGCTGCGCGAGGCGCTCGCCGGCGCCGAGCTCGCCGTCGTCGCGGTCCCCGTCGGCGAGCTCGCCGCGCAGGTGCGGTCCGTGCTCGAGGCGAGCGACGATCGGTGCACCGTCACCGACGTCGGCTCGACGAAGGCGGCGGTTTGCGCGGCGGCCGAAGGATCGCCGCGGTTCATCGGCGGCCACCCCGTCTGCGGGTCGGAGGCGCGCGGGCCCGAGCATGCGAGCGCCGACCTGTTCGAGGGCGCGACGTGGTTCCTGTCTCCGCTCGCGCAGAGCGATCCGGAGCGGTATCGCCTCGTGCACGGATTCGTCGCCGAGCTGGGCGCGACGCCGGTCGCGGTCGATCCCGGCGCGCACGACCGGCTCGTCGCGCTGACGAGCCACCTGCCGCACGTGATCGCGAACGTGCTCGTCAACCAGGCCGGCGCGACGCGGATCGACGGCCACGAGCCGCTCACGTCCGCGGGCGGGTCGCTCCGGGACATGACCCGCGTCGCCGGTGCGAACCCGCGGATCTGGGTCGACATCTACCTCGAGAACGCCGGCTCGCTGCGGGCGGCACTGGCCGAGCACCGCCGCGGGTTGGAGCAGGTCGAGGCGGCGCTCGAGTCCGGCGACGCCGGGTTCCTCGCCCGCTGGATCGGCGAGGCGGCGCTGAACCGGCGGGGGATGATCACGGAGGCCTACGGCGATCCGGGCGAGCTGCACCGGCTGCGCGTCCACGTCCCCGACCGGCCGGGCGTGCTCGCGGGGATCACGCAGGCGCTCGGCGCCGAGCGGATCAACATCGAGGACTTCGAGCTCCAGCATCACTCGCCGGAGCGGGGCGGCACGCTGACCGTGCTCGTCGCGGGCGAGGAGGAAGCGCAGCGGGCGGCGGCGCTGCTGGAGGCGCAGGGCTACGGCGTCGTCGTCTCGCCCGCGCTCGAGGAATGAAGATCGAGCCGGCGGCGGCGATCGACGGCGCGATCGCCGTTCCCGGGGTGAAGGGGATCTCGCAGCGGGCCGTGCTGCTCGGCGGGCTGACGGACGGCGAGAGCGAGATCCGCGGCTTCGGGCGGGCGGCGGACACCGAGGCGGCGATCTCCGTCGTGCGACAGCTCGGCGTCGAGGTCGAGGACGAGGGCGGGGAGACCGTGCTGGTGCGGGGTATCGGGTTGCGCGGGCTGCGGGAGCCGGTCGAGCCGCTCGACTGCGGGAACGCCGGGACGGTGCTGCGGCTCGCCGCAGGCATCCTGGCGGGACAGGAAGGACGGTTCGTCCTGAGCGGCGACGAGTCGCTGTCCCAGCGACCGCACGAACGGGTCGCCGAGCCGCTTCGGCAGATGGGCGCACGGGTCGAGACGACGAACGGCGGCGCGCCGGTGCTGGTCGAGGGCGGACGGTTGTCGGCGATCCGGTACGAGCTGCCGGTGGCAAGCGCGCAGGTGAAGTCGGCGGTGTTGCTCGCCGGGTTGTTCGCGGAGGGCGGCCCGACGACCGTGGTCGAGCGCGTGCCGACGCGTGACCACACCGAGCGGCTGCTGCGCGAGCTTGGAGTTGCGGTTGGGCGGCGGGGCGCGGACGTCTCGGTGTCGTCGATCGGGCGGCTGCCGCCGTTTTCTCTCGACATCGCGGGCGACTTCTCCTCGGCGGCGCCGTTCATCCTCGCCGCGACGCTCCTCCATGGTTCGGAGCTGGTGGTGGAGGGCGTCAACGTCAATCCGCTGCGGGCGGGATTCCTCGACGTGCTCGGCCGGATGGGCGCCAACATCGCGGTCTTCAACCGGCGCATGGTCGGCGGCGAGCCCGTTGCGGATCTCGAGGTGCGGCCGGCGGAGCTCGTGGCAACGGTCGTCCGCACGCGCGAGGTGCCGGCGCTGATCGACGAGCTGCCGCTCTTTGCGCTGGCCGCGGGGATGGCGCGGGGCGAGAGCGCCGTCCGTGGCGCCCGGGAGCTGCGCGCAAAGGAAACGGACCGGATCGAAACTGTGACAACTGCGCTCCGTACCCTTGGCGTGCGCATCACGCCGAGCGATGATGGCTTCAGGGTGAGAGGGGTCCCAACCCGCCCTAAGGGTGGGGGTGTGGTTGAGGCGGCCGGCGATCATCGGATTGCGATGCTCGGGGCGATCGGCGGGCTGGTCTCGCGCGAGGGCGTCCGCATCGAGGGCGCGGAAAGCGTCGCTGTAAGCTTCCCCGGATTCTTCGACCTGCTCGACTCGGTGACCCAGCGATGATCGTTGCGATCGACGGGCCCGCCGGAGCCGGAAAGAGCACCGTTGCGCGCCGGCTCGCCGAGCGGCTCGGGTTCCGGTATCTGGACACGGGCGCCATGTACCGGGCCATCACCTGGCTCGCGGTCGAGCGCTCGCTCGAGCTGGAGGACGGCCCGGAGCTCGGACGGCTTGCGCAGGAGAACCCGGTCGATCTGAGCGAGGACGGCACGGTGACGATCGCCGGCCACGACGTCACCGGCGCGATCCGCCTGGCCGAGATCGACCGCCTCGTGCCGATCGTCGCCCGCCATCCAGAGGTCCGCGTCGGTCATGCGCCGCCGCCAGCGCGAGCTCGCTGACCTCGGCAACGCCGTCATCGAGGGCCGCGACATCGGGACGGTCGTCGCGCCCGACGCCGACGTGAAGATCTACCTCAACGCCGACCCAGAGGTCCGGGCGGAGCGGCGCCAGCTCGAGCGGCCCGACATCGGCGGTGACGCGCTCGCGACGGACCTCCGGCTCCGCGACGAGAGCGACGCCGCCCGGATGCAGCCGGCCGAAGACGCGGTACGGATCGACACGACCGAGCTCGACGTCGGCGACGTCGTCGACCGCATCGAGCAGCTCGTCCGCGCGCGCGTGGCATGAACCAGGCCGACCTGACCTGGGCCCTTTCCCGTCCGACGCTTGGTGTCGTGCTCCGCGCGATCGCGCCGCTCCGGGTGTACGGGAGCGAGCGGGTGCCCACTACCGGCGGGGTCGTCCTCGCGTTGAACCACTTCTCGTGGCTCGATCCGCCGGCATTCGGGGCCGCGTGCCCGCGGAACATCCGCTACATGGCCAAGATCGAGCTGCACGAAGTCAAGGTGATCGGGCCGTGGATCCGTTCCTACGGCACCTTCTCGGTTCGCCGCGGCGAGTCCGACCGCGAGGCCGTGCGTCTGATGCGCCAGTGCGTCCAGGATGGAGAGGCCCTCGGGCTCTTCGTCGAGGGAACGCGGCAGCGCAGCGGCGTCCCGGGCGACGTGCAGCCCGGTGCGGCGATGGTCGCGCTCCAGGAGCGTGTGCCGATCGTTCCGGCGGCAATCCACGGGTCGCAGTTCTGGAAGCTCGGGAATTTCGAGCCGGTCTCGGTCGCCTGGGGCCGCCCGCTCCTGTTCGACGGTCTGCCCGCGACCGGGAAGGGCTACCGCGAGGCTTCGGTCGAGATTCAGCGCGAGATCCACGGCCTCTGGCGCTTCCTCGTCGACGCGCACGCGCTCGGTCGCCCGCGCCACGCCACACCTCCCGCGTGATCGCACAGGAGTCCGAGCTCGCGGGCACGGCGGCGATCGTCGGCTTCCCGAACGTCGGCAAGTCGACGCTCGTGAACAGGCTGACGGAGACGCGGGACGCCGTCGTCCACCAGACGCCCGGCGTCACGCGTGACCGCAAGGAGCTGGTCTGCGAGTGGCGCGGGAGGCGCTTTCTGCTCGTCGACACCGGCGGCGTCGACCTGGCCGACCGGTCCCCGATCACGCGCCAGGTTGTCGAGCAGGCTCGCGCGGCGATCGACGAGGCAGATCTCGTCATCTTCGTCGTCGATGCCCAGACGGGCGTCACGCCCGGCGACGAGGAGGTCGCGGACCTCCTGCGGCGGTCCGGGCGCCCGGTGCTCGTGATCGCCAACAAGATCGACGATCCGACCCGGACCGACCAGATTCACGAGTTCCACCGCCTCGGGCTCGGCGAGCCGGTGGCGATCTCGGCGCTGCACGGGCACGGCACCGGCGACCTCCTCGACGCGATCCTCGAGCGCCTGCCGGGCCAGACGTCACGTCCCAAGGTCACCGAGGACGCGATCCGCGTCGCCATCCTCGGACGTCCGAACGTCGGCAAGTCGAGCCTGGTCAACGCGCTCGTCGGCCAGGATCGCGTGATCGTCGCCGAGACCCCAGGGACGACCCGCGATGCGATCGACACCGTCCTCACCCGCGGCGACCGCACCTTCGTCCTCGTCGACACCGCCGGCCTGCGCCGGAAGCGGCGCCAGCGGCAGGGAATCGAGTACTACTCGGAGCTCCGCGCGCTACAGGCGGCCGAGCGGGCCGACGTCGCGCTCGTCCTCGTCGATGCGAGCGAGGGGCTCGTCGACCAGGACCTCGCCGTCGCCGACGTGGCCCGCAAGGCCCAGGACTCGACGCTCGTCGTCGCCTCGAAGTGGGACATCGCCAAGGTCGGGATCGAGGATCTCCGTCCCCGCCTGCAAGATCGGCTCAAGCAGCGGCCCCCGCTCGTCGCCGTCTCCGCCAAGACGGGCCGGGGAATCGAGCCGGATGCTCGATCGCATCGAAGAGCTGTACGACAAGCACACCTCGCGGGTGCCCACCGGCGAGCTCAACCGCTTCCTGCGGGAGCTCCGCGAGGCGCGCCAGCCACCGTCGAGGAACCGGAAGCGGCTCAACCTCCTCTACGGAACACAGACGCAGGTGCGTCCGCCGCGGTTCCGCTTCTTCGTCAACGACCCCGGCCTGATCACCCGCGACTACGGCTACTGGGTCGAGAACCAGCTCCGCGAGCGCTTCAACCTCGAAGGGGTGCCCGTCTCGATCGACTTCGTCCGACGCTCATGAGCGTGAGAGCGAACTCAGAGCGGCGCGCGCCCGCTCGCTGAAGGTCGTTCTCGACTCGCCTTCCTCGATCCGCATCGCGGGGCCAAACGTCAGGTCGCTTTCTTGCGGCCGCGGCAGCCACCGGCCTTTCGGGAGGACCTTGTGGGCACCGTGGATGCGGACAGGGACGAGCTCGACATCGGGCCGCTCGCGACAGAGGTAGTAGAGGCCGCTGCGGAATTGCGCGATCGATTCGCCGGAGCCCCTCGTGCCCTCGGGGAAGAGGATCAGCGAGTACTCGTCGCCCAGCCCCTCCAGCATCTGCGCAACGGCCTCGCGCCCGCGTCGATCGAATGCGCCGCCGACCGTGTCGCTTGTCGCGGTCGATGAGGACCGCATTGAAGACCTTCTGGACGTAGTAGCGGCGAAACCGGCTGCGCTCCCAGTAATCACGGCGGGCGACCGGTCGCGTTCGTTCCCGGACGGGCCGCGGCAGCGAGGACCAGATGAGGATGAAATCCAGGTGGCTCGTGTGATTCGCGAAGAAGATGCGCTGCCGGGCGTCGTCGAAGCGCTCGAGGAAGCGAACGGACTTCGTCGTGATCGTCCGAGCCACCAGAACCAGCAACCAGGCGGCGGCCCTGCGCCGAACCCTCCAAGCCGACGGTGTGCGTCGACCGGCGCTGCCGGATTGTCGCGATCGCCTCAGAGCCCCCCTCAAGCGGACGTGTGTGCGCTCACCCACGGCGATGCATTTTCGCCGGATTCGAGTGACCGTCGGTAGCCTGGACCAGGAAGCGCAACAGAACTCTGTTGCGCGCTTCTGCCGGATCTAGCCGCCGCGCTATCTACCGTGTGTTCCGATGGACATCGGCCTTCCCGAGACCGAGCAGGAGCTCGAGATCACCCCGCTCGAAGAGCCGGTGCCCGACACCCACCCCGGTCGAGGAGCCGGCCGAGGAGCCGGTGCCTGCGTGAGCAGCACGCTCTCGAGCGAGCCCATTCTCGCGTGGCGGCTCTGGCACGTCCGGCTTCACGGTTCTGAGTATCGGCTCGAGTCCTTCACCTGGCACCACGTGAGCTGGCCGCCCCAGCGGCGATTCGAGGCCAGCTGCACGCTCCATCGGGACGCGGCCCCGGTCGACGACCACGAATGCGGCATCTACGCGTTCAGGACGCGGGCGCTCGCGGAAGACCTCCTGCGGCGCTACACCGGGATTCGGCAGTGCTACGGGCGGGAGTATCGGGAGCTCCCGCCGGTCAGGCATGGACGCCCGATCGCCCTGGGCAGCGTCTCGCTCTGGGGCCGGGTCCTCGCTCGGGAGAAGGGCTTCCGGGCCCAGTACGCCTACCCGTACGAGCTGCATCTGATCGGCGGCGACGACCACATCGCGCGCGAGCTTCGCGACCGGTACGCCGTCGACGTCTCGCGCGCCTGAGCGCGTTAGCAGCATTGACATCCCCGTCCGGGTGCGAGATCTTCCTCGCGCACTCTTGCCAAAAGGGTCAGAAGGGGGTGTCATGGAGATCTTCACTGCCGAGCTGGTCGGGACTGCGATCCTGATCTTGCTCGGAGACGGCGTCGTCGCCGGGGTCCTGCTCGCGCGCTCGAAAGCCGAGAACGCAGGCTGGATCGTGATCACGTTCGGATGGGGAATGGCGGTCGCGATCGCCGTGTATGCGGTCGGCCAGTTCAGCGGCGCGCACATCAATCCGGCCGTGACGATCGCTTCGCGGTGACGGACATCACGCCGTGGGACGACGTGCCGACCTACCTGGCAGGCGAGTTCGCCGGGGCCTTCATCGGTGCGATCCTGGTCTACATCGCCTACCTGCCGCACTGGCGACCGACGGAGGACCCGGGCCTCAAGCTTGCCGTCTTCTCGACCGCGCCGGCGATCCGGAGCAAATTCGAGAACCTGCTGACCGAGATCATCGGGACGTTCATGCTGCTCTTCGGCATGCTCGCAATCGTCGGGCACTTCACCGCGACTGGCTCGGGCGGCATCGGGGAAGGTGTGCTGGCGACGGCTATGGGCCAATCCTTCTTGCCGCTCCTGGTCGGCTTGCTCGTGTTCGTGATCGGCCTCTCGCTCGGCGGGCCGACCGGATACGCGATCAACCCGGCGCGCGACCTCTCGCCGCGCATCGCACACGCCTTGCTTCCGATTCCGGGCAAGCGAGACTCGGACTGGGACTACTCCTGGGTCCCCGTGGTGGGGCCGCTCATCGGCGGCGTCGCTCGGGGCGGTCACCTATCAGGCGTTGGTCGCGCCGGGCACGGGCAACCTCGAGGTCCTAGGCAGGTTAGTGACCGGAATCTTCTGACCTGAAAGGGGGTGAGCCAAGCGTGAAGAAGCTCATCAACAAGCCCGAAGACGTCGTCACCGAGGCGCTCCAGGGGATGGCCGCCGCCCACCCCGACCTCATCAAGGTGAACTTCGCCCCGAACTTCGTCGTTCGGGCGGATGCTCCGGTGCAGGGGAAGGTCGCCCTGGTGTCCGGAGGCGGCTCGGGGCACGAGCCGATGCACGGCGGCTTCGTCGGCATGGGCATGCTCGATGCCGCCTGCCCGGGCGAGGTGTTCACCTCACCGACGCCGGATCAGATGCTCGAGGCGACGAAGGCGTCGAACGGCGGTGCCGGCGTCGTGCACATCGTCAAGAACTACACCGGCGACGTCATGAACTTCGAGATGGCCGCCGAGCTCGGCCGCGAGGAGGGAATCGAGGTCGAAGCGGTTGTGATCGACGACGACGTCGCCGTGCAGGACAGCCTGTACACGGCCGGTCGGCGCGGCGTCGGGGCGACCGTTCTCGCCGAGAAGATCTGCGGCGCGGCCGCGGAGGAGAAGCAGTCGCTGCAACAGGTCGCCGACCTCTGCCGGAAGGTGAACGCGAACGGCCGCAGCATGGGCATGGCGCTGACGTCGTGCATCGTCCCGGCGGCCGGCACGCCGACCTTCGAGCTCGGCGACGACGAGATCGAGATCGGCATCGGCATCCACGGTGAGCCGGGCCGTGAGCGGCGGAAGCTGGCCCCGGCCAGCGAGATCGTCGAAGCCCTGGCGACGCCGGTGATCGACGACCTCCCGTTCCAGGAAGGCGACGAGGTGCTCGCATTCGTCAACAGCATGGGCGGAACGCCCCAGATCGAGCTCTACATCGTCTACAACGAGCTCCACAAGCTGCTCGACGGACGGGGGATCAAGATCACGCGGAACCTGATCGGGGCGTACATCACCTCGCTCGAGATGGCCGGCTGCTCGATCACCCTGCTCAAGCTCGACGACGAGCTCACGCGGCTCTGGGACGCTCCGGTCAAGACACCAGGCCTGCGGTGGGGCGTCTAGAGGCCGTCCGAGTGGCAGTGCCCTACGCCCAGGTCCTCGGCTGGGTCGAGGCGTTCTCCTCGACCGTCGCCGAGAACAAGGAGTACCTGACCCGGCTCGACTCGGCGATCGGCGATGCCGACCACGGCATCAACATGGACCGCGGGATGAAGGCGGTACACGCCAAGCTGGACGGGCGTGGAGGGGGACGACATCGGCGCCATGCTCAAGACCGTCGGCATGACGCTCGTCTCGACCGTCGGAGGGGCCGGCGGGCCCCTCTACGGGACGTTGTTCCTCCAGATGGGCATGGCGACCGCCGGCAAGACAGAGCTCGAGCCCGAGGACTGGGCCGCGGCGCTCGACGCAGCGGTCGAGGGCGTGCAGATGCGAGGCAAGGCGGAGCCGGGCGACAAGACGATGGTCGACGCCCTGATCCCGGCGAGGGATGCGTTCTCGGCGGCCGTGGCCGAGGGCGCCTCCTTCGAGGAGGCGCTCAAGAGATCGGCCCAGGCGGCCGAGGAGGGCATGCTGGCGACCACCCCGCTCGTCGCCAAGAAGGGACGCGCGAGCTACCTCGGCGAGCGAAGCGCCGGGCACCAGGACCCCGGTGCGACGTCGTCTTACCTGCTGGTCAAGACCGCCGCGGACATATGGGCCGCCGAGTGATCACACAGGAGGTGTAGTGGATGGCGCAATACGCAGCAGCGATTGACCAGGGAACGACCAGCACGCGCTTCATGGTCTTCGACCACGGCGGGCAGGTCGTCTCGGTCGACCAGAAGGAGCACGAGCAGATCTATCCGAAACCGGGGTGGGTCGAGCACGACGCGAACGAGATCTGGGAGCGCACGCAGGAGATGGTCAAGGCGGGCGTGGGCAAGACCAAGGCAGCCGACATCGCCGCCGTCGGCGTGACGAATCAGCGTGAGACGACCGTCGTCTGGGACCGCTCCACCGGGCAGCCCGTCCACAACGCGATCGTGTGGCAGGACACCCGTACGGACCAGATCTGCAACGAGCTGTCCGCCGACGGGGGCCAGGACCGGTTCCGGGCCAAGACCGGCCTCCCGATCGCCACGTACTTCTCCGGCCCGAAGATCAAGTGGATCCTCGACAACGTCGACGGAGTCCGGGCCAAGGCCGAGAGCGGCGACGTGGTGTTCGGGAACATCGACACCTGGGTGATCTGGCAGCTCACCGGCGGGCCGGACGGCGGCGTCCACGTGACCGACGTGACCAACGCCAGCCGGACGATGATGATGAATCTCGAGACGCTCGACTGGGACGACGAGATTCTCGGCATCCTCGGCGTTCCCCGCGCGATGCTGCCCGAGATCAAGGCCTCGAGCGAGGTCTACGGCGAGGCGAAGGGCGACCTGGCCGGAATCCCGGTCGCCGGCGACCTCGGCGACCAGCAGGCTGCGCTCTTCGGCCAGACCTGCTTCGCCGTCGGCGAGGCCAAGAACACCTACGGGACGGGCAACTTCCTGCTCCTCAACACCGGCAACGAGGCCGTCCAGTCCAAGAGCGGCCTGCTGACGACGCTCGCCTACAAGATCGGCGATCAGCCTGCCGTGTACTGCCTGGAAGGCGCGATCGCGATCACCGGCGCGCTCGTCCAGTGGCTGCGGGACAACCTCGGCCTGATCAAGGAGTCGCCTGAGGTCGAGGACCTGGCGAAGACGGTGGAGGACAACGGCGGCGTCTACTTCGTCCCCGCGTTCTCCGGCCTCTTCGCCCCCTACTGGCGGGGCGAGGCCCGCGGCGTCATCGCCGGGCTGACCCGGTACGTCAACAAGGGCCACCTGGCCCGCGCCGCGCTCGAGGCGACCGCGTGGCAGAGCAAGGAAGTGGTGGACGCGATGAACGCCGACTCGGGCGTCGACCTCACCTCGCTCAAGGTCGACGGCGGCATGGTCTACAACGAGCTGCTGATGCAGTTCCAGGCCGACGTGCTCGACGTTCCGGTGATCAGGCCGACCGTCGCCGAGACGACCTCCCTCGGCGCGGCCTACGCCGCCGGCCTCGCGACCGGCTTCTGGTCCGAGGTCGAAGACCTCCGCGCCAACTGGGGCAAGGACAAGGAGTGGCAGCCCCAGATGGATGCGGCCGAGCGGGACAAGGAGTACGGCTACTGGAAGAAGGCCGTCACCCGGACCTTCGACTGGCTGGAGTAGGGACGTCTACTGCGGAGGGACCCGGCGGCCGGAGGCGCCGCCGGGTCCCGTCCTAGCCGTCTTCTTCTTCGATCCCTTCGGCGAAGTCGCCCTTCTTCTCGTCCTCGGGGTGATGCTCGACGTCCTCGACGCCCTCCGCGAAGCGTGCCTTCGTGCCTGTGCTTGCGCTCTTCGATCCCTTCCGCGAAGTCGCCCTTCTCCTCGTCCTCGGGGTGCTCCTCTGCGTCCTCGGCTCCCTCTGCGAAGCTGCCCTCATGCTCGTGCTTCTCGGACATCCGGCCTCCTCGTTCGACGCGTCGAGTGTACCCTCGGCCGGGACGCTCTAAGCGTGGCGGCTCTCGAGACCGAGGTGCTCGTGATCGGCGGCGGCTCGACCGGAGCCGGTGTCGTCCGCGACGCTGCCATGCGGGGTCTCGGGACCGTGCTCGTCGAGCGCAAGGATCTCGCGGACGGCACCACGGGGCGCTACCACGGTCTGCTCCACTCCGGCGGGCGCTACGCCGTCAAGGACCCGGAGGCCGCGAAGGAATGCATCGCCGAGAACGTCATCCTGCGGCGGATCGCCGCCGACTGCATCGAGGACACCGGCGGCCTGTTCGTCTCGACCCCCTGGGACGACCCTGCTTTCGGCGACACGTTCCTCCAGGGCTGCCGGGCGACGGGAGTCCCGGTGGAGGAGATCGGCGTCGCCGAGGCGCTGCAGCGCGAGCCGCGCCTTCACCCCGAGATCTCGCGTGCCTTCGCCGTCCCCGACGCCTCCCTCGATCCCTGGAAGCTCGTGTGGGGATGTGCCCGCTCGGCGGAGGAGCACGGCGGGCAGATCCTGCTCTACCACCGGGTCGTTGCGCTCGAGCGGGAGGACGACAGGGTGACCGGCGCAGTCGTCCGCAACGAGCTGACCGGCGACGAGCTGGAAATCCGCTCCCGCGTCGTCGTGAACGCGGCGGGCGCGTGGGCGGGGCAGATCGCCCAGCTGGCCGGCTGCCGGGTCAACGTCCTCCCGGGCAAGGGGATCATGATCGCCATGAACCACCGGCTCGTGAACACGGTCGTCAACCGCTGCAAGCCTCCGGCGGACGGCGACATCATCGTCCCCATCCGCACGGTGTCCGTGATCGGCACGACCGACACGAAGGTCGCCGATCCGGACGACCTCGACGCCACCCAGTCGGAGATCGACGAGATGCTCGACGAGGGAGAGAAGCTCGTCCCCGGCTTCCGCGAGGCGCGGGCGCTTCGAGTCTGGGCCGGCGCGCGTCCGCTCTTCTCCGCCGAGGAGGTGGCGGACACGCGCGAGGTCACCCGCTCGCACGCGCTGATCGACCACCGCGAGCGCGACGGCGTCGAGGGCCTCGTGACGATCACCGGGGGCAAGGCGTCGACGTTCCGGCTCATGGCCGAGGTGGCGGTGGATGCGGTCTGCGCTCAGCTCGGGGTCGAGCGTCCTTGCCGGACGCACGAGGAGCCGCTGCCCGGCTCCGAGGACGGGCACTACTACGAGCTCGGAGCGCGGCTGCGCGCCCGCGAGCCCGTTCCGCAGTCGGAGCAGATCATCTGCGAGTGCGAGCTGGTCACGCGCGAGCGGCTCGAAAAGGCCATGGAGCGGCGGAGGACGGTGAACCTCGACGATCTCCGCCGCACCCTACGGCTGGGGATGGGCCCGTGCCAGGGCGGCTTTTGCATCTACCGGGCGACCGGCATCCTCCACGGCGTCGAGCGGCTCGACCACGCCGGCGCGAACGCGGCCCTGCTCTCGTTCCTGCAAGAGCGCTGGAAAGGCGTGCACCCCGTCCTCTACGGCGACCAGCTGCGCCAGGCCCGCCTGGACGACTGGATCTTTCAAGGACTGCTCGGGGTCCAACACTTGCCCACATGACGCACGACACGGTTGTGATCGGCATCGGCCTCGCCGGCCTGACGGCGGCCCTCCGGTTGGCCGACGAAGGCCGGCAGGTGCTGGTGGTCGCCAGGGGTGTCGGCTCGACGCACCTCGCGCCCGCGACGATCGACGTGCTCGGCTTCGCCGACGAGCGCGTGGAGCAGTCCGGTGCAGGCGCTGCCGAGGTTCGCCGACGCGCATCCGCGCCATCCCTACGCGCGCGTCCCGGCCGAGCTGATCGCGGCCAGCATCGAGTGGCTCAGACGCCGCCTGCCGGCCTTCGGCTACCGGGGCGGGCTCGAGGAGAACATGCTGCTCACCACCGCCGTCGGCGTGGCGAAGCCCTCTGCGGTGGTGCCGGAGACGATGGCGAGCGGTGACCTGCGCGCCGGCGGCCGGTTCGTGTTCGTCGGCCTCGAAGGGCTCAAGGACTTCTATCCCGCCTACCTGGCCGAGAACCTCGGACAGGTCTCAGCCGTGTCCGCGCGGGCGCTCGAGCTTGCGCCACCGCTGGGACGCGAGGCCGACGTCGGCAGCCTCGGCTTTGCCAGGCGCTTCGAAGAGCGCGCCTTCCGTGACGCCGTCGTCCGCGGGCTCGCGGAGCGAGTCGAGGAGGACGAGCGCGTCGGCTTTCCCGCCGTGCTCGGGCTTCGGAACTCAGGCGAGGTCTGGCGCGAGCTCGAGGAGCGGCTGGAGCGTCCGGTGTTCGAGGTCGCGACTCTTCCCCCGTCCGTGTCTGGCATCCGCCTGTTCGAAGCGATGACCGCCGCGCTGCGGCAGACCGGCGGGCGCATCCTCCTCGGGTCGGCCGTGGTAGGAGCCGAGACCGAGAACGGCCGCGTCGAGGGCGTGGTCGCTGAGGCGGCCGCGCGCCGCACGACCCATCGGGCACGCTCGTTCGTGCTCGCCTCGGGCGGGCTCGCCGCCGGGGGGATCCAGGTCGACTCCTACGGCAAGATCCGCGAAGCCGTGTTCGACCTCGCTCTCGTCGGGCGGCCGTTCCCTGGCGGGCGGCCGCGGTTCCTGCCGACCTACCTGGAGGAGCAGCCGCTCGACCGCGTCGGAGTGCCGGTCGACGAGCGGCTTCGCCCCACCGACGCCGACGGACACCCCCAGTACGAAAACCTCCACGCGGCCGGGGCCACGCTTGCGGGCGCCGTCCCGTGGCGGGAGGCCTCGGGCAACGGGCTCAGCCTCGCGACGGGCTACGCCGCCGCCGAAGCGATTCTCGAGGCTGCCCAATGACCGAGCTCATCCGCGATTCCCTCGACCACTGTGTCAAGTGCACGATCTGCGAGACCTTCTGCCCGTTTTCCCAGGTGACCCCGCTTTTCCCCGGCCCGAAGTTCGTCGGTCCGCAGGCGGAGCGGTACCGCGAGGCCGGCGTCTCCCCCGATGCCTCGGTCGACTACTGCTCGGGCTGCGGGATCTGCACGCAGGTCTGCCCGCACGACGTGAAGATCGCCGAGATCAACGCTCAGGCACGGGCGCAGCTTTGGGAGGAGCGCGGCATCCCGCTGCGCAACCAGCTGATCGCCAGGCCGAGCGTGCTCGGCCGCCTGGGGACGCCGCTCGCACCGCTTGCGAACTGGGCGCTCCGGGAGAAGCTGGTGCGGGCTCTCATGCAACGCCTGCTCGGAATCCACCACAAGGCGCCGATGCCTCTCTTCGCGGGCCGGACCTTCCAGCGCTGGGCGAGGGGCCACCGGAGCCCGGCCGCCCAGCGGAGCATCGTCTACTTCCACGCCTGCGGCACGAACTACTACGAGCCGGCCGTCGGCGAGATGGTCGTCGCGGTCCTCGAGCACAACGGCTTCCAGGTGGTCGTCCCGCCGCAGGACTGCTGCGGGCTGCCGCTGCAGTCGAACGGCAACTTCCGTTCGGCGCGGGCGTACGTACGGCGATTGGCCGCCAACCTCGCTCCACACGCTCGCGACGGCCTGCCGATCGTGTCGAACTCCACGAGCTGCAGCCTGATGCTGAAGCGGGAAGCGCAGGAGATTCTCGGCGTCGAGGACGACGACCTGAAGGCGGTGAGCACGGCGACATACGACCTCTGCGAGTTCCTCCTCGGCCTGCACGAGCGAGGCGAGCTCCGGACCGACTTCCGGCCGCTTCCGCTCACGGTCCCTTACCACGCCCCGTGCCAGCAGCAGGGGCACGGCATCGGCAAGCCGGCGCTCGATCTGCTCGCCCTGATCCCGGACCTGCGAGTGATCGAGCTGAACGCGCCCTGCTGTGGGATCGCCGGGACGTACGGGCTGAAGAAGGAGAAGTACGAGATCTCGATGGCGGTGGGGGAGCGGCTCTTTCGCGACGTGAAGGAGGCGGGCGCAGATGTCGCCGCCTGTGACAGCGAGACGTGCCGCTGGCAGATCGCGCACGGGACCGACGTCCGCGCGGTGCACCCCGTGGAGCTTCTCTACCGCGCCTACGGGCTCGACCGGCCGGACTAGGCGATGGTCGGGCTCGTGATCGTGTCGCACAGCGCCACGCTCGCCGAGGGCGTCGCCGAGCTGGCGCGTGGAATGGGCGCGGAGGTGCCGATCGAGCTCGCCGGGGGAATCGACGCTCCCGAGCCGGCGCTCGGCACCGACGCCACGCAGGTGCTCGAGGCGATCGAGCGGGCTGACCAGGGCGACGGTGTGCTCGTGCTGATGGATCTCGGGAGCGCCGTCCTGAGCGCCGAGATGGCTCGCGATCTGCTCCCGGAGGAGCGACGCGAGCAGGTGGTGCTCTCCGAAGCTCCACTCGTGGAAGGAGCGGTCGCTGCAGCCGTCACGGCCAAGCTCGGCGCGTCGCTCGCGGACGTCGCCGCCGAGGCGCGCGGCGCCCTGGACGCCAAGGCGACGCACCTGGGCTCAGAAGAGGCAGCAGCGCCCCTCGCCGCGGTGACCGGCAATGGGAGTCGGACGATCACGCTGACCGTGCGAAACCCGCTCGGCCTGCACGCTCGCCCGGCCGCACGCTTCGTCCAGACGGTCGGCAGCTTCGACGCCGATGTCACCGTCACGAACGTGACGACGGGGCGCGGGCCGGCGAGCGGGCGGAGCCTGAATGCGATCGCAACCCTCGGCGTGCGCCAGGGACACGAGATCGCGGTCGCCGCGAGCGGCCGGGAGGTCGGCGAGGCGCTCGCCGCGCTGGAAGCGCTGGCGGCTCGCGATTTCGACGAGGAGGTCGCCGTCCCGCCGCCCGCGCCCGCGCCGACTCGCCCGCAAGCAGGGCCCGAGGGCGCCCTTGTCGGGCTTCCGGCAGCCCCTGGGATCGCACTCGGGGCCGCTCGCCACTTCCGAGCTCCGGCGCCTGAGATTCCCACCGACCCGGCGACCGACCCGGGGGCGGAGTGGGAGGCGCTCCAGCAGGCCCTCGAGCGGGTCCGGACGGAGCTCCGCGCCACCCGCGAGTCCGTCGCCGCCCGCGCGGGCGAGTACAGCGCGGCCATCTTCGATGCCCACCTTCTCTTCCTCGAGGACGACGCGCTACTCGAGCCTGCCCGCCGCGCCATCTTCGAGCAGGGGCGCAATGCCGCCCAGGCCTGGCACGAGGCTGCCGAGACGGTCGCGGCCGAGTACCGAAGCCTCGACGACGACTACCTCGGGGCTCGCGCCGAGGACCTAGCCGGTGTGGCGCGTCAGGTCGTCGCCGAGCTCGCGGGCGGGGAAGCGGTCGCGGCCGCCGTGAGGCGAGGCCGGCATCGTCGTCGCGCCCGACCTCACGCCTGCCGATACCGCGGCGCTCGATCGCGAGCTCGTGCGCGGCATCGCCACTGCCTACGGCGGCCCGACTTCGCACAGCGCGATCCTCGCCCGCTCGCTCGGGATCCCGGCTGCCGTCGGGCTCGGGAACCAGCTGCTGGACGTGCCCGAGGGTGCGCTGCTTGCCCTCGACGGTGACGCAGGCGCCGTCATCGTCGATCCCGCCGAGGAGCTCGTTCGCGACTACGAGCGTCGGAGGGCCGAGCACGAGGAGGCTGCTCGGCAGGCGCGTGCCGCCGCCCAGCGGCCGGCGCAGACGCTGGACGGGCGCCGGATCGAGGTCGTCGCCAACGTCGGCTCGCCGGAGGACGTCGACACTGCGGTGGCGAGCGGTGCCGAGGGCGTCGGGCTGCTGCGCACCGAATTCCTCTTCTTGGAGCGCAATTCCCTCCCGACCGAGGACGAGCAATACGCGGCGTACACCGACATGGCCGAGCGGCTGCAAGGGAGACCGATGATTCTCCGCACACTCGATGTCGGCGCGGACAAGCCGCTTCCGTATCTACCGCGGCGGGCCGAGGCGAACCCCTTCCTCGGCGTGCGAGGAATCCGGCTCGGGCTCGCCCAACCCGAGCTTCTGGAGACGCAGCTACGGGCGGCGCTGCGTGTTGCCTTGCTCCACCCGCTGAAGGTGATGTTCCCGATGGTGACCACCCTCGCCGAGTACCACGAAGCGATGTCGGTGCTCGCCCGCGCCCGAGAGCAGCTGGGGGAGGCCGCTGGACAGCCGGACGTCGGCATCATGGTCGAGGTGCCGGCGGCGGCACTCGCGGCCGAGGCCTTCGCGCTCGAGGTCGACTTCTTCTCGATTGGGACGAATGACCTCGTCCAGTACACGATGGCGGCCGAGCGCGGAAACGACGCGGTCGCTGCCCTGGCCGACGGCCTGCATCCAGCGGTCCTGCGGCTGATTCGCGGCGTAGTCGAGGCGGCCGAGGCACACGGGAAGTGGGTCGGCGTCTGCGGCGAGCTCGGGGCAGACCCGCTGGCCGTGCCGGTGCTCGTCGGGCTCGGCGTCTCCGAGTTGAGCGTGAACCCACCTGCGATCCCGGCCACGAAGGAAGGGGTGCGACAGGTGGACGCCGGCGCCGCCGCGGCCCTCGCCGACGAGGCGCTGAGGTTGTCTTCAGCGAAGGACGTACGCGCGCTTGTCGCCGGCGAGGCAGCCACCCCCGCGCTCACGTCAACTCCGTGAGCGGACAGGTCCTCCTCGGCCTCACCTACCTGCGCATCCTGCTGATCCCGGTCGTGATGGGCCTAATCCTCTTGGGTCCCGAGCGGGACTGGGCCTACGTCGCCGCCGCCATTCTCTTCGCGATCGCGGCGACGACTGACTTCGTCGACGGCTACCTGGCCAGGCGGTGGGCCCTGACGACCACGTTCGGCAGCTTCCTCGACACCACCGCCGACAAGCTGCTCGTCTCCGGCGCGCTGATTGCCCTCGTCGACGTCGACAGGGCCTCGGTCTGGGTGGCGTTCATCATCATCGGGCGCGAGTTGCTGATCATGGGGCTGAGAGGAGTGGTCGCGGCCGAGGGAACCGTGTTCCCGCCCTCGATCTGGGGCAAGCTGAAGACGAACGTCCAGTTCGTCGCCATCCTGCTCGCGATCCTCCGCTACGACGAGCCGCTGGGGCCGCTGCTCCTGGACGAGTGGGCGATGCTGATTGCAGCAGCGATCACGGTGCTGTCCGCGGTCGAGTACCTGGCCCGCTTCGGATCGGCCCTGTCCGAGGACTCCAGCTAGTTGGGCGAGGCCGTCCTCGTCACCGGCGGCAGCGGGTTTCTTGGTGGGCGGATCATCGAGCGGCTCGTCGCCGACGGACGCGAGGTCAAGGGGCTGGCCCGGTCCGACGACTCTGCTCGCAGGCTTCGCGCGCTGGGCGCGGAGCCCGTCCTCGGCGACGTGCTCGACCCCGAGGAGCTCACGGCCGCGATGCGCGGCTGCGAGGTCGTCTATCACGCCGCCGGCATCAATGCGCTCTGCTTCCGGGATACCGCGCCGCTCTTCGAGGTCAACGTGCAGGGCTCGCGGAACGTGGTGGACGCCGGCGCGGCGGCCGGTGTTCGGCGGGTCGTGTACACGTCGTCCGCCGCCGCGCTCGGAGAGGCCCGCGGGACGGTGGGTTCCGAGACCTCGCCGCACCGCGGCTCCTTCCTCTCGAGCTACGAGCGCTCGAAGTTCGAGGCGGAACTGGCAGTGCTGGCTGCGGCAGGAGAGACCGGGATCGAAGTCGTCTGCGTAAATCCGGCGTCCGTCCAGGGCCCGGGCCGCGCGACAGGCTCCACTCGCCTGCTCCTCGACTACCTGAACGGAAAGCTGAAGGCGATCGTCGACTCGACGATCAGTCTCGTGGACATCGCCGACTGCACCGAAGGGCACCTGCTCGCCGAGGTGCGAGGGAGGCCGGGGGAGCGGTACGTCCTCAGCGGAGCGACGCTCACGGTGGGGGATGGCATCCAGCTGCTCGGCCGCCTGACCGGGATCAATGAGCACGTCCGCGCCCTGCCGCCTGCCGTGGCGACGGCGGCGGCCGTCGCCGCCGAAACGGTTGCCCGGCTGCGCCGGAAGACGCCGCGCGTCTGCCGCGACCTGGTTCGGACGGCGCTGCACGGCCACGCCTACGATGGATCGAAGGCCGCGCGCGAGCTCGGTCTCAGCTATACGCCGGTGGAGGAGACGATCCGCCGTACCGTCGCCTGGTTCCACGAAGAGGGGCTAGTTCCACGGCAGCGCGCCACGGGTTGACCAGTACCGGTCCGGCTCCTCGGTGAGTGGCGCGAGCCGGCGGTCGAGCTCGTCGTCGTAGCCGACCTCGAGCGCGGCGAAGTTGCTCCGTAGCTGCTCGACCGTCGTCGCCCCGGAAAGTGCGACGTCGGCCCAGGATTGGGAAAGCACGGCCGCAAACGCGAGCGCGTCAGGAGTCGTGCCCCGCTCCGCGGCGATCCTCACGAGCAGGGAATCGCCCCCGCGGGCGGTGAGACGTCCGTTGGCAAGGACTTCCTTGACGAGCACGCCGAGTCCCGCTGCGTGTGCTTCTGCGAGAGCAGGTCCGGAAGAGCGCTCGAGCAGGTTCCAGGTCGCCTGAACCGTGTCGAAGCCGCCGACCTCGAGGGCGCGCCGGATCGTCTCCGCCTGCCTTGGGCCCGTCACCGAGACGCCGATCGCCAGCCCTTCCTCGCGCACCCGCCCGAGCTCCTCGAGGACCTCCCGGTCTTCGAACACGCCGCTCTCGAGCGTGGCCGAGTGGATCTGGTAGAGGCACAGGTGCGGGCCCAGGATGGCGCAGCTCTCTGCGAGCTGGCGGCGTAGCGTCGCCACCGTCAGATCCTTGACCTCCGCCGGGTCGGCGTCGACGCGCCAGCCGGCCGTGTACGTGTAGCCCCACTTCGAGCCGACCGTCACCTCGCCCGGACGCAGCCCGCGCTGGTCCAGCCAGGAGGCAAGGAAGGCTTCCGCTTTGCCGTACGAGCGCGCGGCGTCGAAGTACCTCACCCCACCATCGAGCGCCGCGTCGAGCACCACGTGCGCGTTGCGCTCCATGGCGTCCACGTCTGTCTGGCCGCGCAGATCCTCGCCGTGGCCGAGGTTGATGTAGCCGGGGCGTCCGAGGGCCGCCAGCCCGAGGCCAATGGGGCTGAGCGCCAGGCCGGTGCGCATGGGACTAGCATGACTCGGATGCGAGCCGCGGTCGCGCTTCTCGCCGCACTCACGCTCCTCACGGCCTGCGGCGGCTCAAACGTCGGAGCGGCGCCGGCGAGCAGTGCCGGCCTGCTGAAGCCCGGCGCGATCGTCTACTGGCAGACGGTTAGCGATCCTGACTCGGCGGAGTGGAAGCAGGCCGAGGACCTCCTCGCAAGGTTCCCTGACGGCGATCGCTGGCTCGCTCAGCTGAAGGAGGAGCTCCAGGCCGAAGGTGTGACGTGGGAGCAGGACGTCAAGCCCGCGCTCGGGCCGGTCGTCGACGTCGCGGTCTACAGGGGTGGCGGCACCGAATCGCCCGCCGTCGTCGGGCTCACCAACCCGGAGGACAAGGACAAGCTGCTCGCGCTCGTTCGCAAGCTGAACGCGAAGAGCGACGAGCCGGCGATCGCACGCGTCGTTGGCGACTGGGTCGCGATCTCGGACCGCGAGGAGTCGATCGACGCCGCGCTGAAGCAGCACGGGCGGGCAGACGCTCGCCGACGACGACACGTTCAAATCCGCGCTCGAGGAGCTGCCCGATGATGCGCTGAGTCGCGTCTACGTCGATCCCGCCCGAGCAATCGAGCTCGTCGGGCAGGGGAAGGAGCGCGACGCGCTCTCGATGCTCGGCTTCGACGCGCTCGATTTCGCCGGAGCCTGGGGGAAGGCGAAGGACGACGGGGCAGAGCTAGGGATCACCGCGCGCGGCGAGGGCGCCGACCGGCTGCTCGGAACCTCCGACCCGTACGCCTCCAAGCTCCTCGACAGAGTGCCCGACGATGCGTTCGCCTTCCTCAGCCTCCAGGGCGACGGGTTGCGGCGGCAGCTCGAGGCGATTCGGGAGAATCCGCTATTCGCAATGGGCCTGCGGGAGCTCGAGCGCGAGTACGGCATCGAGCTCGACGAGGTCCTATCGGTGCTGGACGGCGAGGTTGCCTTCTATGCGCGGGCGGGGCTCCCGATGCCCGAATTCACGCTGCTCGTTGCCACCACGAACGAGGCTCGCACGAAGGCCGCGCTCGAGCGCCTGGTCCGGGCCGTCCGTGATGAGCTCGAGCTCAGCGTCAGCGCGATGGACGGCATCGTTGTCGTGTCGACGGCGCCCGATCCCGTCGACGACCTCGGTGAATCCGGCGACAAGCTGCCCGATGCAGACGCGTTCAAGGACGCGCTCGAGGCGGCCGGGGTGCCCGACCAGTACACCGGACTCGCGTACCTCGACCTGACCAAGGTCGCGGTTTTGATTGCCGCTTACGCAGAGTCGGCGGAGGTACGCCGGAACCTCGAGCCGCTGCGCTCGCTCGTGGCCTTCGGCACCAAAGAGGGAGACCGCGTTTCCGCGCGGGCCTTCCTGGAAATCGACTAGCGTTCCGGGCCGCATGTCCACGCGCGAGTTCCTCTTCACCTCGGAGTCGGTCACCGAGGGCCACCCGGACAAGATCGCCGACCAGATCTCGGATTCGGTTCTCGACGCCGTACTCGCCGACGATCCCAGCGGTCGGGTTGCCTGCGAGACGCTGATCACGACGGGTCTCGTCGTCGTCGCCGGCGAGATCTCGACCGAGACCTACGTCGACATTCCCCGGCTGGTTCGGAGCCGCATCGCCGAAATCGGCTATACGCACTCGGAGTGGGGCTTCGACGCCCACACCTGCGGCATCGTCGTCGCGATCGACGAGCAGTCTCCCGACATCGCGCTGGGCGTCGACCATTCCTACGAGCTGCAGCACGACCCCGGGGACGACGATCCGCTCGACCAGATCGGCGCCGGAGACCAGGGAATGATGTTCGGATACGCGACGCGCGAGACGCCCGAGCTGATGCCGTTGCCGATCATGCTCGCGCACAAGATCGCGCGGCGGCTCGCCGGTGTGCGCAAGTCGGAGCAGCTGAAATATCTGCGCCCCGACGGGAAGGCACAGGTCACCATCCGCTACGAGACCGACGAGCACGACCGCCAGGTTCCGGTCGAGATCGTCCGCCTGCTCGTCTCGACGCAACACGAGGAGAACGTGGACGCCGAGACGATCAAGGAGGACGTCATCGAGCACGTCCTCCATCCGATCCTCGACCCGAGACTGTACGACGAGCGGCGCCTGTACGACGACCGTGACTTCGTGTACGTCAACCCGACGGGCAAGTTCGTGCTCGGCGGGCCGATGGGGGACACGGGACTGACCGGCCGGAAGATCATCGTCGACACCTACGGCGGGGCGGCGCGGCACGGCGGCGGCGCGTTCTCCGGGAAGGATCCGACCAAGGTCGACCGCTCGGCGGCCTACGCCGCGCGGTACGTCGCGAAGAACCTTGTCGCCGCGGAGCTCGCGGACCGCTGCGAGGTGAACGTCGCCTATGCCATCGGCGTCGCTCATCCCGTCTCGATCGCGGTGCGGGCATTCGGGACGGAGAAGGTGCCGGTCGAGCGGCTCGAGGAGCTCGTCCGCGAGCATTTCGACCTCCGCCCGGCGGCGATCCTTCGCGATCTCGAGCTGCGCCGCCCGATCTACGCGAAGACCGCGGCCTACGGCCACTTCGGGCGCGACGACCACGATTTCACCTGGGAGCGCACCGACAAGGCGGAGGCGCTGCGCGCCGCCGCCGGCATCGACGAGAAGGCGACCGTCTAGCAGGACTGCGCCGGCGGCCTCCGAACGCCGGGGGCGTGACCAAGCAAGCCGCACTCATCGCCCTCGCACGCAACCGCGGCGAGCTCGACGCCGTCGCGCTGGCTCGCCTGATCGCCGTTTCAAAGTCGTGACGGAGTCTCGACCAGTCTCAACGGGGTCTGACCCCCTTGAGGGTTGGTTGAGGGTTAGGCGGGCCGGACGAAGAGGCCGGCGGCCGCCTTCTCACCGACCGTCTCCTCGCGGCGGCCGAGCTTGACCCGGAAGCTGCCGGCGGCCGGATCCGCCGAGCGCATCTGCAGCTTGCGCCCGGGCTCGAAGCCCTGGTCATAGAACCAGTGGAGGAGGTCGCCATCGTGCTCGGCGAGGCGAACAATCGTCGCACGGGTGCCGTCGGGTAGCTCAGAAAGCGGCTTGAGCTCCTCGTTCTCCGCCTGTTCGACGTCGGGATCGACCGGCCAGCCGTGTGGACAGCGCTCTGGATTCCCCAGGCGCTCGGCGACCCGCTCGATCATCTCCTCGGTGAACGTATCTCCGAGCTCGTCTGCATGAACGTGGGCCTCGGCGGCCGTGTAGCCCATGAAGTCGGTGAGCAGCCGCTCGATGATCCGGTGCTTGCGGACGACCCGCTCCGCCCGGGCGCGGCCCTTGCGCGTCAGCAGCGCTTCCTTGTGCTCGCCGCGCCGGATCAACCCTTCCCGCTCGAGCCGCTTCAGCATCTCGCCGGCCGAGGCGCGCGAGACTCCCAGCATCTCCGCAACGCGTGCTGCAAGCCTCGGCGAGCGTGGTCCGGGCGGGGCGTACTCGCCGATCGGAAAGGCGAGGAAGTAGATGGTCTCGAGGTACTCGTCGACGGAGTGGCGGTGAGCCATTGGGTTCTTGTTGACGCTCTGGAGGGGACGCCACTATAGTCGCCTTGTCACTGTAAGGCGCCCCTTACAAACAGCGAAAGGAACCCCAGATTCATGAGTGAAGCTCAGATTCTCGTACTCGGTGCAGTCGCCGGTTTCACGATCTTCCTCGGCCTACCCCTCGGCCGCGTCGAGACCGTCAACGACCGCATCCGTGCAGCGCTGAGCTCACTCGCAGCCGGGATCCTCATCTTCCTCCTGTGGGACGTGCTCGTTCACGGCGTCGAGCCCGTCGAGGAGTCGCTCGAGGGTGCCGTCGCCGACGGAGGTTCCTGGGCAAAGTTCGCCGGGTTCGCGTTTCTCTTTGCAGCCGGCCTGATCTTCGGGCTGATGAGCCTCGTCTACTACGACCGCTGGATGAAGAGCCGACGAGCACCAGAGCCCGTAGGACCGGGCGCGGCGGCTGTCGCCGAGTTCGAGGCTCGTTCGTGGTTCATGCGCCTCGGGCCGGGGCATCGCCTTGCCCTCCTGATCGCGACCGGCATCGGGCTTCACAACTTCGGCGAGGGGCTTGCGATCGGGCAGGCGGGCGCAGCCGGCGAGCTCAGTCTCGCGCTGGCGTTGATCATTGGCTTCGGCCTGCACAACGCGACCGAGGGCTTCGGCATCGTCGGACCGATCTCCGGTGACGGAGTCCGCCCGAGCTGGTCGTTCCTCGGCCTCCTCGGGCTGATCGGCGGCGGCCCTACGTTCCTCGGAACCGTCGTCGGGCAGGCCTGGGTCAGCGAGGCCATGACTGTGACCTTCATGGCGGTGGCCGCCGGCTCGATCCTCTACGTCGTCCAGGAGCTGATGAACGTCAACCGACGATTCGGCTATCCGGTCCTCGTCGCCTGGATGCTCCTGCTCGGGTTGGCACTCGGTTTCGGCACCGATTTCGTCCTCGAAGCCGCAGAGCTAGCCGGGTAGCCCAACTACGCTGGCGGAGTGGCGCCGCGCTATGCGTCGGTCTACCCGCTGGTCCCGTCCAGGGCCGTCGCGCGCCCCTTCACCTATGAAGTGCCGCCCGACGTCGGCAAGGGCTCGGTCGTCTCACTTCGCTTCCACGGCGCCAAGCGGCGGGGAGTCGTCGTCGGGCTCGAGGAGGCTGTGCCGGTGGGGATCAAGGCGGCGCCCGTCGGCGACGTCGTCGACGCCTTGCCCGAGCCGCTCGTCGACCTG
Organism: uncultured Actinomycetes bacterium; assembly: GCA_963752845.1. GTDB lineage: Bacteria > Actinomycetota > Thermoleophilia > Gaiellales > Gaiellaceae > JACDAN01. The sequence continues at coordinate 49,331 of CAVVZV010000003.1, forward strand.
GCGCTCTGGCTGGCGGACTACTACGGCTCGACGCCGGCTCGGGCCCTGGAGCTGGTCGCGCCAGTCAAGCGCCGGCCGCGAGGCGAGCGCGAGTCACCCGCGGCGCGGGATGCGCTCGGCGGTGAGGAGGAGCCGGCTGCGCTCTCGGCGTCGCAGCGAAGCGCCGTCGATCGGATCACCGCGGCTCTCGACGCCGGCGGCGAGAACTTCCTCCTCTACGGCGCGACCGGTAGCGGCAAGACCGAGGTCTACATCCAGGCCTGTGCGGCGGCGCTCGAGCGAGATCGCACGGCGATCGTGCTCGTCCCGGAGATCGCGCTCGCGCCGCAGACCGTCGGCCGCCTCCGCGCCCGCTTCGGCGACCGGGTTGCCGTCCTGCACTCAGCTCTGACCGACGCCGAGCGCCGCGACGAGCGTGCGCGGATCGCCAGCGGAGTCGCTCCGGTCGTGGTCGGCGCCCGCTCGGCCGTCTTCGCTCCGCTCGATCGGGTCGGCGTGATCTGCGTGGACGAGGAGCACGACCAGTCGTACAAGCAGGAGTCGGACCCGCGCTACGACGCGCGAACGGTGGCCGCGAAGCGGGCGGCTCTCGAGGGCGCCGTCGCGATCTTCGGCTCCGCGACTCCGCGGCCGGAGAGCTGGGAGCGCCTCGAGCGGCTCGAGCTGGGCGGCCGGCTCGCCGGCCCGTTGCCGCCTGTCCGCGTCGTCGACCTGCGCCGCGAAGCGGGCTACCCACTGTCGGCGCCGCTGCTCGGCGAGCTCGGCGCGATCGCAGAGGGAGGGGGCAAGGCGATCCTGCTCCTCAACCGCCGCGGTGTCGCACCGGCGATCCACTGCCGTTCCTGTGGGACGACCAGGCGCTGCCCCAACTGCGACGTCGCGCTCGTCCTGCACAAGGACGGTCGGCTCCACTGCCACCACTGCTCGCGGAGCGAGGAGACCGGTCAGACCTGTCCCGTGTGCGGTTCGGGCGAGCTGGCCCGGATCGGCGCCGGCACGCAGCGGCTCGAGCGCGAGCTCGAGCAGAAGCTGCCGGAGCTCGAGCGCATCCGTCTCGACGCCGATTCGGTGCGCAAGCCTGGCGAGCTGGCCGCGGCGCTGAGGCGCTTCGCCGCGGCTGAGCGCGCGGTCCTGGTCGGGACGCAGATGGTCGCCAAGGGACACCACTTCGCCGGCGTCGCCCTGGCCGCGGTCGTCGATGCCGACACCGGGCTTGCGATGCCGGACTTCCGCGCCGAGGAGCGCACCTTCCAGCTGCTCACGCAGCTTGCCGGCAGGAGCGGCCGCGACGCGCCCGGCCGGGTGCTAGTCCAGACCTTCCAGCCGGACGCCCGTCCGATCGTCCACGCAGCAAGGCATGACGTCGGCCGCTTCCTGACCGAGGAGCTGGAGCGGCGTCGTGAGCTCGGCTATCCGCCGTTCCGCCACCTGGTCCGGGTGGTTGCGTCCGGACCGGAGGCGCCGGAGCCATTGCGGCTGCTGGAGGAGATCGCGGGCGGGCTCCAGGGCGACGTGCTCGGCCCGGCGTCGTTGCTCCGGCTCCGCGGCCGACACCGCGCGCAGCTGCTGGCGAAGACAGCGAGTCCGCGGCCCGTCGCCGCGCGCATCGCACAACTGCTCGCCGCCGCCGCGCCAGCGATGCGACGAGCGGGCCTCACCGCAGTCGTCGACGTCGACCCTCAAGGCCTCTGATTACATAAGCACCTATGGCCGAAGAGGCAGGACAGGTTCGGAACGAAGAGCTCGACCCGCAGCGGGAAGCGCTGCGGCAAGCTGCGCTCGCGCAAATCCGGCAGTACCCCGATCCGGCCCTGCGCATGACGGCACGCGAGGTCGAACAGTTCGACCAAGACCTCGTCCGACTCGTCGAGCGCATGCTGCAGTTGATGGGCGACGCGAACGGCGCCGGCCTGGCGGCGAACCAGGTCGGCGCGTTGCGCCGGGTCTTCGTGTTCCACCCGGATGCCGACAGCGATCCGGTCGGAATCGTCAATCCCGTCATCGCCGAACGCGGTGAGGAGACCGCGGTCGACGCTGAAGGCTGCCTCTCGATGCAGGGCGTTCAGGTGCCCGTGGAGCGGGCTGTCTCCGTCCGCCTCGAGGGCCGCGACCCGGAGGGCAAGGAGCTCTCGCTGGAGCTGAGCGATCTCGGGGCGAGGGTCGCGCAGCACGAGCTCGATCACCTCGACGGTGTGCTGATCCTCGAGCGGACGACCGAGGACGCTCGCAAGGAAGCGCTGGGGATCTTGCGGCCGCGAGCCATGCTCGCACCGTCTTAGGGGTCAGGTCTTGCATTGCAACATGCGGCTGCGGCCGACAGTGCGGTGTGTCGCAGTGCAAGACCTGACCCCATGAGGCTGGCCGTCGCTGCGACGGCGCCGTTCGGTGCGGACGTACTGCGCTGGTTGGCCAAGCGGCACGACATCGCCTACCTGCTGACCCGGCCCGACCGGCCGCGAGGTCGAGGGCGCGAGCTCGGCGCGCCGCCGGCGAAGGAAGCCGCGGACGAGCTGGGGATCGAGGTGCGGCAGCCCGAGCGCCCAGCGGAGCTGGGCGACACCGAGGTGGACACGGTGGTCGTCGCCGCTTACGGCGCGCTGATCCCGAAGGAGCTGCTCGATCGCGCGCTCTGGTTGAACGTCCACCCGTCGCTCCTGCCGCGCTGGCGCGGTGCGGCTCCCGTCGAGCGCGCGATCATGGCCGGCGACACCGAGACGGGCGTGTCGATCATCCGCCTCGTCGAGGAGCTCGATGCCGGCCCAGTCGGGCGCCGCCGGGGACTTCCCAATCGGACCGGACGACGACGCGGGCGCGGTGTTCGACCGGGCGGCAGACATGGGATCGGAGCTCCTCGACGGCGTCCTCGCATTGCGGGAATTCAGCCCTCAGGTGGGCGAGGCGACCTATGCCGAGAAGATCGGCGCCGCCGACCGCAAGCTCGACTGGTCGCGGCCGCCGCAGGAGCTCCACAATCGGATTCGCGCGCTCTCGCCCCACATCGGCGCGCGGGGCGAGCTCCACGGCCGTCCGGTGATCGTCTGGCGGTCGCGAATCGTGGACGGCGAGCTGGAGATCCTCGAGGTGCAACCGGAGGGACGGCGGCGCATGACGCTCGCGGCGTTCGAGCGTGGCCTCCGCTAGTCCCTCGCACTCCTGGCCGGCTGCCGCTCCCGCCGGGCGGAGCCCGGCTCCGCGTCAGCCTCGCACCGCTGGACGGCACGATGCTGCGCCGCCGGCGCTTGTCCGTACTGTTTGTACTGTCCTGCGCGCCGGCGGCTTGCCTCGCACCGCCAGCGGCACGCCATGAGCGCGAGTGCGGCCCGCCGCGTCGCGCATAGGGGCCTCGTGCGCGTTTTCGACGAAGGTGCCTACGCCGACCGCGCGTTCGCGGGCGAGGCGGCCGGTCTCGATGCGCGCGACCGCGCTTTCGCGCAGCGGATCGCCTACGGCGCGATCCAGCGCGTGCGGACGCTCGATCACGCGCTCGAGGAGATCGGCGGACGCTCGGTGGCGACGCTCGACGTCCCGGTCCGGGCGGCGCTGCGACTGGGCGCATACGAGCTTGCGTACCTCGACGGGGTGCCTGCGCGGGCGAGCGTGAACGAGGCTGTGGAGCTCGTCCGCGCCGCGGGCGCGAGCCGGGCGACGGGCCTCGTCAACGCCGTCCTCCGCCGGGTCGCCGAACAGATCCGCCCGCTGCTCGCCGCGCTCCCCGAGGACACGCCGGAGCAGGCTGCGCTGAAGCACTCGTATCCCGACTGGATCGCGGAGACCTGGTGGCGGGAGTGGGGCGGCGACGAGGCGCTCCAGCTCCTGCGCGCCCAGAACGAGCCGGCGGAAACCGCCGTCCGCGTGGTCGGCACCGGCGAGGCCCGCGTCGTCGACCGGATCGAACCCGAGTGGCTCGAGCAGGGACTCGTGTGGCCCCAGAGCCGTGGCTCCCAACTCGCCGGGCTTGCGGTGGGCGCACAGCCCGGAGAGCGGGTTCTGGACCTCTGCGCGGCTCCCGGTGGCAAGGCGACGCAACTGGCCGAGCGGGCTGCGGAGGTGGTCGCGGTCGAGCTGCATCCCGGTCGTGCGCGGGAGCTGGAGGAGAACGCTCGCCGGCTCGGCGCACACAACATCACCGTCGTCAACGCCGACGCGCGGGAGCTGCCGGCGGAGCTGACCGGCTTCGACCGCGTGCTCGTCGACGCGCCGTGCTCGGGGTTGGGCGTGCTCGCGTCACGGCCCGACCTCCGCTGGCGGGCCCAGCCGCTGCCCGAGCTCCAGCTCGACCTGCTGCGCGTCGCGGCCGAGCGCGTAGGGCCCGGCGGCACCGTCACGTACTCGGTCTGCACGATCGCCGCGGCCGAGAACGAGCAGGTCGTCGAGGAGAGCGGGCTCGAGGTCGAGCCCCTGGGAGAGAAGTGGCCGGAGTACACACATCCCCGCCGTCCCGAGTTTCTGTTGACGCTGCCGCACAGGCACCACACGTCGGGCTTCTTCATCGCGCGTCTGCGTCCGTACCTTAGGATCTTGGTATGTCGTGGGATGACTGGGTTCGGGCGCCGAGGTCGAGCCGTCGCTCTACGCGGCCGACTTCTCGCGCCTCGGCGAGCAGATCGAGACCCTGCTCGACGCGGGCGCGCGCATCTTCCACTTCGACGTCGGCGACGGGCACTTCGTCCCACCGATCACGGCCGGGCCGATCGTGCTCCAGTGGATCTCGCCGATCGTCCATCGTGCCGGCGGGCGGCTCGACTGCCATCTGATGGTCGAGCAACCGGAGAAGCACTTCGAGGCGATCGCCGGGGCCGGCGGCGACAGCGTCACCTTTCACTACGAGGTCGCCGAAGACGTCCCAACCCTCGCCGCCCAGGCGCGCGAGCAGGGGCTCGGGGTCGGGCTCGCCTTCAACCCTCAGACCGATCCCGAACAGGCCGCCGAGGTCGCTGAGCGTGTCGACCTCGTCCTCTGCATGAGCATCAATCCCGGCTATTCCGGCCAGGCGTTCATGCCCGAGGCGTTCGGGCGGGTCGAGCGCCTGCGCGACCGGCTGCCGGCAGGGAAGCACATCCAGGTGGACGGGGGTATCGGCCGCGACAACGTCCGGCGGCTGCGCGCAGCGGGGGCAGACCTGTTCGTGGCCGGCACGAGCATCTTCAGCGCGGCCGATATCGCCGCGGCGTACCTCGAGCTTGTCGACCTGACATGAGCCTCGCGCAGGCGCTTGCAGTTGGCCGAGCGCGGGCGGGGGACGACGCATCCCAATCCTGTGGTCGGCGCCGTCGTCGTCCGCGACGGCGAGGTTGTGGGCGAGGGCTGGCACAAGCGAAAGGGTGGGCCCCACGGCGAGGTCGTGGCGCTCGAGGCGGCGGGCGAGCGCGCGCGTGGGGCGACGCTGTACGTAACGATGGAGCCGTGCACGCACCACGGCGACACGCCGCCGTGCACGACCGCAGTGCTCGAGGCCGGCGTCGCGCGGGTCGTCGCCGGGGCGCTCGATCCCAACCCGAAGGCGGGCGGCGGCCTCGAGGAGCTTCGCGCCGCCGGGGTCGAGGTCGAGCTCGTCGACAGCTTCGAGGCCCGCGCCCAGAACGAGGCATGGCGGACATGGGTCGCACAGGGCCGCCCGTTCGTGACCTACAAGGCGGCGATGACGCTGGACGGCCGCCTGACGATCCCGGACGAGCGCTGGATCTCGGGCGAAGAGAGCCGACGGCTCGTCCACCAGCTCAGAGCCGCATCCGATGCGGTCGCGGTCGGGATGGGAACCGTGCGCGCCGACGCGCCGCGGCTCGATGCCCGCGATGTCGTGGCCGCAAGGCAGCCCCGACGCCTGGCTTTCGGCCGCGGCCCGCTCCCAGCAGGCTCGGAGCTCGAGCTTCGCACCGGAGCGCTCGCAGACGAGCTCACAACGCTGGCGGCGGAGGGCGTCCAGTCCCTACTGCTCGAAGGCGGTCCGACCATCGCGGCCGCGTTCTTCAACGAAGACCTCGTCGACAAACTGCTGGTCTTCGTCGCTCCCAAGCTGTCGGGAGCGGGGCCGATGCTGCTCGACGAGGCGGTTGCCCCCCGCCGCCTGACACGTTTCGAGGCGAGGCCCGTCGGTGAGGATGTGCTCCTGAGCGCATATGTCCACGAGCCCTGACGAGATCGTCCAGATCCTTTCGTGGTGGTTGGCCGGACGAGCCGACCTCGCGGAGGTCGAGCGAGCGCTCACAGACGCGGCTGAGCTCGGCCCTGTCTCAAAGGAGCTCCTGGACGAGCTTCGACAGAAGCTCGTCAGCCCCCGCCTCGCCCCGACGACGCTGCAGCCGCTCGTCCGCGAGACGATCGAGGCGATCGCGCACGGCGACTAGTGCCCGTCCGGCCATACGACCCAGAAGCTCGGCGGCATTACCGGACGGGGCACTAACCTGACTCCGTGTTTACGGGAATCGTCCGCGAGCGCGCCCGCGTCCTGTCGTTCGAGGACGGGCGGCTCGTCGTCGATTCGAGCCTGGCGCCCGGGGTCGGCGACTCGATCTCCGTCGACGGCACCTGTCTGACCGTGGTCGACGCTTCGAACGGGCGTTTGTCCTTCGACGTCATGGCCGAGACGACCGATCGCGCCAAGCCCTATCGCGGCGAGGTGAACGTCGAGCCGGCCGTCGAAGCGGGACAGCCGATCGGCGGGCACTATGTCCAGGGCCACGTCGACGGCGTCGGGCGTGTCCGCTCCTTCGACGGCCAACGTCTAGTGATCGAGGCGCCGCCCCAGATCCTGCGCTACTGCGTCGAGAAAGGCTCGATCGCGGTCGACGGGGTCGCCCTGACGATCACGGGCCTCGAGCACGACGCCTTCGCGGTCGCACTCGTCCCGCACACGCTCGACGTGACGACGCTGGGGACTCTGAAGCCCGGCGATCCTGTCAACCTGGAAGTCGACGTGCTGGCCAAGTACGTGGAGAAACTGATCCGCGGGGATACGATTTAGCCCAATGGCGACGCGCACCGAAACTGTCTTCGCCACAGTCGAGGAGGCAATCGAGGACATCCGCGACGGCAAGTTCGTGATCGTCGTCGACGCCGCCGACCGAGAGAACGAGGGCGATTTGACGATCGCCGCGCAGTTCGCGACCCCGGAGGCGATCAACTTCATGGCCACGCATGCTCGTGGGTTGATCTGCCTCTGCCTCACCCCCGAGCGGTGTGACGAGCTCGCGCTCAGGCCGATGGCCGAGAACAATGAGGCCCCGCTCCAGACGGCGTTCACCGTCTCGATCGAGGCCCGGGAGGGCGTCACAACCGGGATCTCGGCCGCCGATCGGGCCCGCACGATCCAGACCGCGATCGATCCGAACCGCGGCGCCGGTGATCTGGTCCAGCCGGGCCATGTCTTTCCGCTTCGCGCGCGACCGGGCGGCGTGCTCGAGCGGACCGGTCAGACCGAGGCCGCGGTCGATCTCGCCCGGCTCGCCGGCCTGATCCCAGCCGGTGTCGTCTGCGAGGTGATGAACGAAGACGGGACGATGGCTCGGGTCCCGAATCTCGCCGAGTTCTGCGAGCGCCACGAGATCAAGCTGATCACAGTCGCCGACCTGATCGAGTACCGGCGGCGCACCGAAAAGCTCGTCGAGCGCACGGTCTCGGTCCGGCTTCCGACGGCCTACGGCGATTTCAGGGCGATTGCCTTTCGCGAGAAGCAGACCGGGAAGCATCACCTCGCCCTCGTCAAGGGCCAGGTCGAGGGAGCGGAGAACGTCCTCGTCCGCGTTCACTCAGAGTGTCTCACGGGCGACGTGTTCCACTCGCTGCGCTGCGACTGCGGCGAGCAGCTCGAGCAGGCGCTGGCGCAGATCGGCGAGGAGGATCGAGGCGTCCTTCTCTACATGGCGCAGGAGGGCCGCGGCATCGGCCTGCTCAACAAGCTGAAGGCCTACGAGCTGCAGGAGAACGGCCTCGACACCGTCCAGGCGAACATCGAGCTCGGCTTCCCGGCCGACGCGCGCGACTGGGGAATCGGAAACCAGATTCTCGCCGACCTCGGGCTGACGACGATCCGCATCCTCACGAACAACCCCAAGAAGATCACCGGGCTCGAGGGCTTCGGTCTCAAGGTTGTCGAGCAGGTCGCGATCGAGACGCCGCCGAACGCCGAGAACCGCGCCTATCTCGAGACCAAGCGCGACAAGCTCGGGCACCGCCTTCACCACCAGGACCTGCGTTTCAGGGAGGGTTCGTGACCGAGGTACCCGCGCTTCGGCCGTCAGAAGAAGAGCGGCCAGAGCCCGAGCAGCAGCCGGAGCCGGAGCAGCCGGAGGAGCAGGAGGAGCAGGAGGAGCCGGAGCACGCGCCCGGCCGATTCGAAGTCCCGGCGGGCTACAAGGTCTTGACCGGGTCGCGCGACGGCCGCCGGTCGGTCGCCGTCGTCGTCGCGAAGTTCAACGGCGACATCACGAGCCGGCTGCTCGAACGGGCGCTGGCGGAGCTCGAAGAGGTTGGAATCCAACGCGAGGCGGTCACGATCGTCCCCGTGCCCGGCGCGTTCGAGCTGCCGCTTGCGGCGATAGCGCTCGCCAAGACCCGCCGCTACGCGTGCATCGTCGCCCTCGGGTGCGTGATCCGCGGCGAGACGCCCCACTTCGACTACGTGGCGGGCGAGGCGGCCAGCGGGCTGCAGCTGGCGGCGATCGAGACCGGCGTTCCGGTTTCGTTCGGCGTCTTGACGACGGAGTCGGTCGAGCAGGCGGAGGCGCGCATCGACCGCGCCGCGGACGCCGTCCGGAGCGCGCTCGAGATGGCCGACATCTTCTCGCAGCTCCGCGCTGCGACTCGGTAGGGCCCGCTACACTCCGCCGCCGATGTCCAGGGTTTGCGCCGTTTGCGGAAAGAAGCCGGGCTTCGGGAACAACCGAAGCCACTCGATGGTCGCCACGAAGCGGCGCTTCGACCCGAACCTTCAGCGCGTCCGCGTGATCCTCAAGGGAACACCCACCCGCGCGTACGTCTGCACCCGGTGCCTCAAGGCCGGGAAAGTCCAAAAAGCCCTGTAGTCCGCAGTTCCCGTTAGGGTCAGCTCATGAGCCCTACCCAAGGCGTGCTGAGCGAGGCCTGGGACGTCTACAAGCGCCACTGGCGGCATCTGCTGCCAATCGCGTTCGTCGTCTACGCCGGCGTTGCGCTGATCAACCTTGTCCTCGTTGCGTCGCTAACGTGGGTCGGTGCGATCCTGGGGGCAATCGTCGGGGTGATCGGCCTATTCTGGGTCCAGGGCGCTCTTGTCAAGGCGGTCGACGACATTCGTGACGGCCGCGCCGACCTCAGTCTCGGCGAGACGTTCCAGCGCGTGCGGCCGCAGCTCGGCTCGATCATCGTCGCGGGCATCCTTGCTGTCTTAGGGGTCATCTTCGGGCTGATTCTGCTGATCGTCCCGGGCCTGCTGTTCCTGACCTGGTGGATCCTGATCATCCCAGTGATCGTGCTCGAGGGACGAAACGCGGGGGAGGCGTTCAGCAGGAGCCGAGAGCTCGTCCGCGGTCACGGCTGGGGCGTCTTCGGCCTGATCGTGCTCACGATCCTGCTCGTCATCGCCTTCACAATCGTGCTTGGCATCGTGCTGCTCCCCGTTGCGGACTGGCTCCGGAGCTTCCTGTCGAACGTGATCAGCGGGACGCTCGTCACGCCCTTCGTCGCGGTCACCTGGACGTTGCTCTACTTCCGGCTCCGCGGCGCGAAGGAGCCTGCCGAGCCGGCCGTCACGGCGCCCTAGACCAGCTCGTTCGTCCGTTCAGCTAAGTCCCGATCGCGGTCGGTGATCGAGCCGGTGACGTGGGTCCACCAGCGAAGCTTCACGCGGTTCCAGTGGATCTCGACATCCGGATGGTGATTGGCCTCCTCCGCGGCCGCGCCGACGCGATTCACGAACGCGAGCGCCTCCGCGAAGTCGGCGAACTCGAACTCGCGCTCCAGCGCGCCGTTCACTTCGATCCATCCAGAAGGCGTCTTATTCACGTAGAACACCAAGTGTCTCGTACGCGACGAAAGGAGTGACTAGATGCGACGCTTTCTTCCCCTACTCGCGGTTGCGGTGCTCGCTCTGCCGCCGACCGCGTTCTCGATCGCCAGCGCGACCAAGGTCTCCGGGACGACTGGACCCGGTTTCACGATCACGCTCAAGAAGGCCGGCAAGAGAGTCAAGACCCTCACCCCGGGCAGCTACACGTTTACTGTCGCGGACAAATCGGCAGCGCACAACTTCGTTCTGATCGGCCCGGGGGTCAAGAACAAGCAGATCACCGGCTTGGCCTTCAAGGGCACCAAGACGGTGACAGTGACGCTGAAGCGCGGGACCTACACGTACTACTGCACGCCGCACCGGTCGGCCGGAATGAAGGGCACCTTCACGGTCAAGCAAGCGAGCTAGACCCGTTTACCAAATCAAGTTAATGTCGGCACGTGACTCGACGCCTGCTCCTGATCGGCAGCACTGGAGTGAGCGCAGTCGCGCTCGTCTGGGCGCTCTCGGCGCCGGCCTCGACGACGGTGACGACGCTGGTCGGGACGACCGGCCCCGAAGCGGTGATCACCCTCAAGAAGGCGGGCAAGCGAGTGACGCGGCTGAAGCCAGGGCGCTACCGCCTCGTCGTCCGCGACCGGGAACGGGTCCACGACTTTCACATGCGGGGGCCCGGGATGAGAAACAGGATGATCACCGACTCGTTCTTCCAGGGCACCAAGACGGTGGTCGTGACGCTGAAGAAGGGGCGCTACACCTATTACTGCGACCCGCACGAGTTCGCGGGCATGAAGGGCTCGTTCACAGTCACGTAGTTCCGGCGGTTCGAAGGCTCGGCCTGCCTGCGCGCGGGCCGAGCCCGAATTGCGCGTCCGGCTTCTCCTGACCGGTGACGACGCGGGCCGCGTACTCGGCGAGTGCGGGCCCGTGCTTGAAGCCGTGGCCGGAGCCGCCCCCGAGAATCCAGTTGCCGGGGAGCTCCGGGTGCGGGGCGATGATGAAGTTCGTGTCCGGCGTCAGGGCGTACTGACAGACGGTTGCTCGTGAGACCGGCGCGTCGCGCAACGCCGGGAACCGTTCGGCGATGTAGTCGCGTGCCATCAGCTCGGACTCGGCTGACGCGACGCGCTCACCGTGCTCCGGGTCGAACGGCGGCCCCTCGGCGTCAGGCGCGACCTTGACACCGACGCCGTCGAGATCGCCGAGCCCGTAGACGGCCCGGTGGTAGTCGACCCACGCAGGAACCGGCGGTGTCGCCCAGCCTTCGGCGGAGAAGAAGAGGGTGTCCTGCTTTGTTACCCGAACGGGCAGATCGACGAGGCCCGGAAGCCAGGCACCGCACGCCCAGACGATCAGGTCGCCCTCGACCAAGCCGGGCGTGGCGGCATCGTGCACGAGGCGGACGCCGGCACGCTCGCCCGCCTCGACCGTCGCCAGTGTCGCCTCGCGGGCCCGGAGCACGCCGGCCGACGGCTCCCAGAGCACGAAGCGGAGGTCACCCGGCTCGAACGACGGGAAGAGCTCACGCGCAGCCTCAGGATCGAGCCGCTCGACCGGGATTCCCTCCGCGCGGAGAGTGCGCTCGCTCTGCGCCTCCCAGCCGTCCTCCGACCGCGCGAGCCACGCGATCCCGCTCTCGACGAGGAGCTCACGTCCGGTCTCCGACTCCAGCTCCCGCCAGAGCTCCCGGGCGCGCCACGCAGAGCGGGTGTACCAGGCCTCTGATCCGTGGGCGCAGCGGATCAAGCGGGACTCGCCGCCCGAGGCCGCGCCACGGTGGCCGGGCTCGTGGCGCTCGTAGAGCGTCACGTCCCACCCGTCGCGGGCAAGCCGGTAGGCGAGGGAGGCGCCGAAGATCCCGGCGCCGACGATCGAAGCGCTGCCGCTCACGTCAGCGACAACGGCTCGACCTTGCCGTCCTGGATCCGCCAGCCGGCGAGCTCGCCGCTCGCGAGCGCCAGGATCAGGTACGGCCGCCCCTCCCAGAGCCCGATGTTCTCGATGTCGGTCCGCGAGGGCCGTGGCTCGGTCTCCGGATGCGAGTGGAAGACCGCCAGCTCGTAGCCTTCGTCCTCGAGGAAGAAGTCCTTCGGGTCGTTGGGCACGAGCTCGAACCTATACGGGCTGCTCAGGCGGTTCGTCCCCGGCAAGTAGCGCTCGGCGAGAGCATCACGAAAGGCGATGAGGCCGCAGGCCTCGTTCGGCGCCTCGGCCCGGGCGTGCTCGAGCAGCTGTCCGCGGATGTCCTCGGGGATCACCACCAGACCGCGTGCTCCATCGCGCGCTCGACGTCGTCGGCCTCCCAGAGCGGCGCGGAAAGATACTTCCAGCCCCCGTCGGCCAGAATCGCGACGACGACGCCGTCGTCGAGCTCCTCGATGAGCCGGCGGGCGACGTGGACGACGGCTCCAGCTGAGATCCCGGCGAAGATCCCCTCCGTTTCGAGCAGCGCCCGCATCCCACCGACCGCCTCCGCATTCGAGACGAGCAGCTTCCGGTCGAGCTGGGTGACGTCGAGGATGGGAGGAACGTAGCCCTCGTCGAGCGAGCGCAGGCCCATGACCGGATCGCCCGGAAGCGGCTCCGCCGCGGCGACTGTCACGTCCGGGAAAGACTCTCGGAGCCGGCGACCGGCCCCCATCAGCGTCCCGCCCGTGCCGAGGCCCGCGACGAGCACATCGACCCGATCGAGCTCTTCGGCGATCTCGGTACCCGTGCCGTCGTAGTGGGCGCGCGGGTTGGCCTCATTCCCGTATTGGAAGGGCAGGAAGTAGCGCGGTTCCCGCTCGGCGAGCTCGAGCGCGAGACGCACCGCGCCGTTCGAGCCCTCAGCTCCGGGCGAAGTGACGATCTCGGCGCCGTAGAGCCGCAGCAGCCGGAGACGCTCCTCGGTCACGTTCTCGGGGACGACGCACGTCAGCGGGTAGCCCTTGATCAGCGCGACGAGGGCGAGCGAGATGCCGGTGTTGCCGCTCGTCGGCTCCAGCAGCGCGCGCCGGGGCTCGAGCTCGCCCGACGCCTCCGCCGCCTCGATCATCGCGAGCGCGACCCGGTCCTTGATCGAACCGGTCGGGTTCTGGCCCTCGAGCTTGGCAAAGAGGCGGACGGACGGCTTCGGGGTCAGCCGACTGAGCTCGACGAGCGGCGTCCGCCCGATGAGCTCGAGTATCGAGCTAGCGACCACCGGCCATCGCCGGTAGCAAGATCACAGTGCTGCCGTCGGACACGGCCGTGTTCAGGCCGTCCCGCGTGCGGACGTCCTCACCCTCCACGTAGACGTTCACGAACTGCGCCAGGTCGCCGTTGGCATAGATGCGCTCGCGCAGCGCTGGGAACCGGCCCGCGACGTCCTCCAGCACCTCACGGACGGTCGTCGCCTCGGGCCTCGAGCGTCGCCTGGCCTCCGGTCTCGTCGCGAAGGGTCGGCGGGATCCGGACGACGGCTCACGCCGGCACGCCGCAGAAATCGGCGTAGTCGATGTACTCCGTAATGCTGGGGTTTTCGCCGCAGACGGGGCAGTTGGGATCGCGGCGGACCGTGACCTCGCTGAAGTTCGTGGTCAGCGCGTCGAAGAGCAGGAGCCGTCCGATCAATGGCTCGCCGATCCCGAGTGCCAGCTTGAGCGCCTCGTTCGCCTGGAGCGAGCCGATCACGCCCGGCAGCACGCCGAGCACGCCGCCCTCGGCGCAGCTCGGCGCCAGCTCTGGCGGCGGCGGTTGCGGGAACAGACAGCGGTAGCACGGCCCCGTGAACGGCTTGAAAACCGTGACTTGCCCCTCGAAGCGGTAGATCGAGCCGTGAACGACGGGAATCTCGTGCCAGACGGAGGCGTCATTCAGGAGGTAACGGGTGGGGAAGTTGTCAGCGCCGTCGACGACGAATTCCCAGCCGTCGCTCAGGATCCGGTCGACGTTCTCGGAATTGAGCCGTTCCTCGTAAGTGACGACCTCCACGTCCGGGTTCAGCTGCTCCAGCGACTCACGGGCCGACTGCGCCTTGCTCTCTCCTAGCTCGGCGGTGGAGTGCAGCACCTGCCGCTGCAGGTTCGAGGCGTCGACCCGATCGTCGTCGACGATCCCGATGCGGCCGACGCCGGCCGCCGCCAGGTACAGCGCTGCCGGCGAGCCGAGCCCGCCCGCTCCAATCAGGAGAATGCTCGTCTGGAGCAGCCGCTGCTGTCCCTCGATGCCGACCTCGGGGATCAGGAGGTGCCGGCTGTAGCGCGCCAGCTTCTCGTCGTCGAGCGCGCTCGGCGACTCGGTCGGGTAGCCGAGCGCCTGCCAAGCGACGATGCCGCCGGCCATCGAGACTGCGTCCTCGTAGCCGAGCGCGGCCAGGGTGGGGAGGATGCGCCGGGAACGATCCCCGCTGGCGCAGTACGTGATGATCGGGCGGCTCGGGTCGGGGTCCACTTCGGCGAGCCTGGACTCGACCTCGGTCATGGGGAGGTGGATCGAGCCCGGGATGTAGGAAGTGGCGCGCTCGCGGTCGGTCCGGACGTCGATCAGGATCGGCGCGTCCGGCTCGTCCAGACGCTCGCGCACCTCTTCCGGCCGGATCTCGTCGATTCCGACTGGGGTCGCCATGGGCTGAGGATAGCCACCAGTCGTCCGGCTACAGTCGCGCCGTGTCGCGAAGACTTCGGATTGTGCTCGTGGCCGCCATCGCGCTGGCAGCGGCAGGGGGAGTGGCGCTCGGCGCAGTGCTCGTCCGCGGGGACGAGGAGAGCGCGGACCGGCCGAGCGGAGTGCCGCCGTTCGTCGTCGATCTCGGCGTTCGGACGGATCCCGAGGCGGCGGCGCTGCGTCGAGCGGCGCAGGCGTACGGCCGCGGTGAGCGGCGGCGTGCGGCGCAGATTCTCGCCCGTAGGACGTCGCTCCAGGCCCGGGTGGGTGCGGCGCTCGCAACCTGGCCGAACGGCAGCCGCGCCCGCCTCGAGCAGCTCGCGCAAGCAAATCCGGGCAGCGGCGCCGCGCTCTTCCACCTCGGGCTCGCGCGCTACTGGCAGGGCGACCGGGACGGCGCAATCGACGTTTGGCGAACGACCCGAACGCGCGCTCCAAACTCTGCGTACGGGATCCGGGCAACCGACCTGCTCTTTCGCAGTTTCCCGCCCGGGCTACCCAGCTTCATTCCCAGCTTCCGGGCAGATCGCACCTTGACGCGCCTCCAGCCGGCCGCTCAGCTGGCGGCACTCGAGCGGAATGCGCGCGGGCGCGACGTCCGAGCGAAGCTTCTGTACGGCCTCGCGCTCCAGCGGCTCGAGCGCCCCATCTCGGCGCGGAGGCAGTACTCGGCGGCCGCTCGCCTCGAGCCGCGGAATCCCGAGGCGCTTGTCGCCGACGCAGTCGGCCGCTTCGACAAGGCCCACCCCGAACGCGCGTTCTCCAGGCTGGGCCCACTTACCCGCCGCTTCCCGCGTGCCGCGACCGTGCGGTTCCACCTCGGCGTGCTGCTGCTATGGCTGGGTGAGCTAAAGGAGGCGCGGCAGCAGCTGAACACCGCCGCAGAGATGACGAATTCTCCACTGGCCAGGGAAGCAAAGCGCTTGCTCACCCGTCTAGAAGACGTACGAGAACGATGAGCAACCATAGGACCGCCTGAACCAAAAGATGGGCCGGTACGGCCTATGGCGCTAGACAAGTACCCATGGAAGACTTCGGCAGGCACAGCGTAGGTTTGAAGCCGTAAAACCCGGGTTAGGGGAGCGAGAGCCGGTGCAGCAAGGGGAAGCGGCAAGTCGGGAAGTTGCCCAGGAGGGTGTCCTCGAGACGCTCATCGCCGGCGCGCAGGAGTCCGGGCGGCTGACGGTCGAGGACGTGACGGTCGCACTCGATGAGCTCGAGCTCGACGCCAGCCAGCTGGACGACTTCTACGGCCGGCTCGACGAGCTCCAGATCGAGCTCGTCGACCGTGAGCAGGAGGAAGAGGTCGTCGCTCGCCAGCGCGAGGTTTCGACCGAGGCGCTGCAGCTGTTCCTCAAGGACATCGGCAAGGTCGACCTGCTCAACGCGGCGCAGGAGATCGAGCTCGCGAAGCGGATCGAGCGCGGCGACCATCGGGCGAAGCAGGAGATGGTCGAGGCCAACCTGCGCCTCGTCGTCTCGATTGCCAAGCGCTATCGCAACCAGGGGCTGCCGTTCCTGGACCTGATCCAGGAAGGCACGATCGGCCTAGTTCGAGCGGCGGAGAAGTTCGACCATCGGAGAGGCTTCAAGTTCTCCACCTACGCCACCTGGTGGATCCGGCAGGCGGTCGCCCGGGCGTTGGCGGACAAAGCGCGAACGATTCGTATGCCGGTACACGTCGTCGAGAAGCTGAACAAGATCATGCGCACCGAGCGCAAGCTCCGCGCCGAGCGCGGTCGGGAGCCGAGCTCAGACGAGATCGCGCACGAACTGGAGCTGACGGTCGAAGAGGTCGATCAGATCCGCCGCAGCGCCCAGACGCCCGTGTCGCTCGAGAAGCCCGTCGGCGACGACGAGGAGTCCGAGTTCGGTCACTTCATCACCGACGAGCTGGCACCGCTGCCGGACGAGCTGGCCGAGGACGTTCTGCGCAGAGAGGCGCTGACGAAGATCCTCGGGACGCTATCCGAGCGCGAGCGGCGGGTGCTGGAGCTTCGCTACGGGCTGAACGGCGAGCAGCCGCGGACCCTGGACGAGGTCGGCCAGACGTTCCAGGTCACCCGTGAGCGGATCAGGCAGATCGAGAACCAGAGCCTGAAGAAGCTCAGGGCGCTCGCCGACTCGCAGAAGCTCCGCGTCGCCTAGTCGCGCAGCGCCGACTTCGCGTCGCGCCGGAGCATCAGGCTCTTCGCGGCCGGCGACACCTGCTGCCCGAACGTGGACGTCCCCGTCGCCGCGGTGCTGACGCCAAGAGCCGGCGTCACGATGGGCTTCTCGGCCGTGAAGAGCCAGGTGTCGAAGAGCGCGTCCAGGTCCTGGTCCGAGATCCGCTCGGCGAGGCGGATGAATTGCGCGGTCGTCACGTTGCCGCCCGCCCGGGAGCTGGCCCAGCGACGGAGGATCTGGAAGAAGTCGGAGTCGCCGACGGCGAGACGCAGCTGGTGGAGCGTCATCGCCCCGCGGGCGTAGATGGGGAAGTCGAACAGGTGGTCTGGGCCGGGATCGCCGATGGTCAGAGCCCAAAACGGATCGTCCGCCGGAATGATGCCGTAGAAGAAGTCGAAGGTCTCTTGCACGGTCCCGAGGCCCTCTCGCTCGCCCCACAGCCACTCGGCGTAGGTGGCGAAGCCTTCGTTGAGCCAGATGTGCTGCCAAGCAGCAACGGCGAGACTGTCGCCATACCACTGATGGGCGAGCTCGTGCACGACGACGCTGTCGCCTAGGAGCGGGTCGGAGAAGAAGAACTTGGAGTAGATCGGCCGGGTCTGGTTCTCGAGCGCAAACGCGAGGCCGTCGAAATCGTCGACGATCCCGCCGGCGGCGGAGAAGGGGTAGGGCCCGAACGTGCCAGAAAGGAAGTCGATGATCTCGGGCTGGCGGGCAAACGAAGCCTCGGCGGCCACACCCAGCGGCGCGGGCGTGTCAGCCACCGTCCCCACGATCCAATCATTGGGATTGGGAGGACTGTCGGACGGCGCCCCAGGCACGGTCCAGCCGTCGAACGTGTCCCCATCGTCCTCGAACGAGGTCGTGCCCGGTCCGGTGGAAACGACGATGTCGTCGACGAAGGCGCCCGCTCCCTGAAAGACATCGTCGCTCGCGTAGCTGATCGACAGCTCCACCGTCCGCCCCGCGTACGCCGACAGGTCCACGCTCCAAGGCTCGTAGCCGCTGCTCTTCCCGCTGGCTGCCCACCACTCTGCGTTACCGCTCTGCGGCGAGCAGGTGCCGTCACCATTATCGGTCTGATAGTTGGCCAGAAACGGGTGCAGCTCGTGCCAGCCGGGGCACGAGAGACCGGTGTCGTCTTTCGTATGTCCGTTCAGGTCCGGGAGCGTCGTCCAGTCTGTCTGGCCGACCGTGTGCGCCTCGACGAACACGAAGTCCCAGTTCGGCTCGGTATCACGCGCGATCCAGAAGGACACGGTCGCTCCGCCGGCCGGAACCGTGATCGTGCGAGCCAACCGCTTGAACGACGGCTCCGACCTCTGGGAGATCGCGAACTGCTGCCCGGTCCGCGGTGTGCCCGTCGGCGCGAACAGATCCGGGTCGATCGCATCCCAGTAGCGGATGCCCGCAGTTCGGTACGCGCGCAGGTCGAACTCGCCGATCGTCGCGGTGGTGAGGTAGGACGCCATGGGCTCGTCGGCTTCCCAAATCCAGGTCGTCCACCCGCGCTTCGTCCGCCGGCCCTCGAGAGTGCCGTTGGCAACCGCCTCCAGCCCGGCCGGAACCGTGATGTGGAACGTGTACGCGGCCTTGTCGCTCGGGTGGTCGTTCACGGGGAACCACGTGGCCGCCACGGCCGGCTGACCGGCGACCAGCGTGCCGTCGTCCGTGTGAAGGAACCCACTGATGCCAAACAGGTCGATGATCGGCTCAGGGATCCCGTCGTAACGGATCTCGGTAGTGAAGCGTCGATCGTCCCGAATCCCTCGGCGCGGCGAGACGGTGAGCTCACCTTCATCGCGCGTCCAGGTCGCACGGTGATTGTTGACCTCGATCGATCGCACGGTGAGCCCGTCGAGGTCGAGGTTGAAGCTCGACAGGTTCTGCGTCGCGCGGGCGCGAATCGTCGCTACGCCGGTGAGGACGTCCGTCGCCGGGTCGTAGCGTATGTCGAGGCGGTAGTGCTGGACGTCGTAGCCACCATTGCCGTCCAATGGGAAGTACGGATCTCCCGCCCCCGGTGCTCCCGGTTCGAAGCGTGTCGGCCCGCCATGTCCGCTCGCCGCCGCAACCATGGTCGCGAACAGGACGCCAACCAGGATCGACAGACGAAGGAGCCTGAGTCTCCGAGAAGCCCCCCCAAAGGGCTCATGTAGTCGCACAGTCGCTCCTGGCGGCGACGCTAACACAGAACCGGTTTTTTCTCTACCGGGCCACACGGCGCGAACTGCCGCCCGGCGCGGTAGGGTCGCTGAAAGTCGTGAGCCTGTCAGTGCAAGACCGTCAGCTCGACCAAGCCTGGCTGGAGGAGCTGTCCCAGTTTCTCCGCATCGAGAGCATCAGCGCCGATCCGGAGCGCAAGGACGAGGTGCGACGCGCCGCCGAGTGGGTGCGCGACTTCGTGCGGCGGGCCGGAGGCGAGGCCGAGCTCGTCGAAACCGAGACCTTCCCGCTCGTCGTCGGGGAGATTCGGGCGTCCGGCGGAGGCGAAGCGCCGACGGTGCTCTTCTACGGCCACGTCGACGTCCAGCCGCCGGCGCCGCTGGACGCGTGGGAGTCGCCGCCGTTCGAGCCGACGATCCGCGACGGGTGGCTCTACGCGCGCGGGGCGGCCGACGACAAAGGCCAGCTCTACGCGCTGCTGAAGGCCGCGGAGCTGCTTGGCAGCGCCCGCGAGCTGCCCGTGAACGTCCGAATCGTCTGTGACGGGGAGGAGGAGACCGGCGGCCACCAGGTCGTGGACTTCATCGCGCGCGACGAGCGTGGCGCCGACGCCGCGGTCATCTTCGACAGCGCGATGCCTCGGCGCGGCGCACCGGTGTTCCACGTCGCGACTCGAGGCCTCGTCTACTTCCACGTCACCGTCCGGACCGGAGAGCGCGACCTGCATTCCGGCGTGTTCGGCGGTGCGGCGCTCAACGCCGCCCAGGCGCTGATGCAGACGCTTCGCGACGTCCTGCCCGGCGAGAACGGGCTGCTGCCGGACGAGCTGCGCGCCGGCGCCGTTCCGCCGACCGAGGAGGAGCTCGCCGCCTGGAACGTGCTGACGCCCGGTTCACAGGTGCTCGCCGAGAGCGGCGGCCGGCCGGCCGATGCCGGCGCGGCCGAGGACTTCTACCTCCGTACCTGGAGCGAGCCGGCCGTGGATGTCAACGGGATCGTGGTGGGCGAGCCGCACCTCCAAAAGACGGTCCTCCCCGTGCACGCCGAGGCGAACGTCTCGATCCGGCTTGCCCCGGGCCAGGATCCCGACGAGATCGCGCCGGTCTTCGAGCGCCTCTTGCGTGAGGCGGCTCCCAGAGATGCCGACGTCGACGTCGAGCGCTGGTCGAGCGCGCCGCCAGGCTTGATCCCACCCGACGCGCCCGCGATCCAGCTCGGGCTGGACGCCTTCGAACGCGTGCTCGGCGCCCGGCCGCTGCTGATTCGGGTGGGCGGGACGCTGCCGATCGTCCCCGCGCTCGCCGACAAGGGGATTCCGACCGTCCTGACCGGCTTCGACTTGCCCGAGGGGAACATCCATTCGCCCAACGAGCGGCTGCTCGTGGAGCACATCCCTCTCGCCGTCGCAGCGGCAACCGAGTTGTTCAGGGCGTTTGGCGATCTGCGATAGCGGTTAGGCCTCCGTAGTAGCGACGAGCAGCGAGGGGGAACGTCATGAGACGTGGGGGACCCGTGCTGCGGCGGCCGTCCCGGGTAAACAGCCCGAGGTCTGGCCCGGTCTACTCGATTACACGACATCTCTTCTGCGGCGTTCGCTGCTCGCGCGGTGGCAAGCGACAGAAGGAGGAACGATGAGACGTACCCTTGCCGTGATCATCCTCGCGCTCGTGGCCGTTGCCCTGGGCATGACGGCAGCGTCGGCACCGGGCGCCGAACAGCCGCGCTACCTCGACGCGAACGCGTCGATCAAGGATCGCGTCGACGACCTGCTTCGGCGGATGACTCTGGCGGAGAAGGTCGGCCAGATGGACCAGATCGTGATCGGAGAGCTGCGCGATACCTCTCCGCCGGCGAACGGGGACTGCAACAACGCCGGCGGGAACAACGATCCCCTCCAGATCCCGTGTCTTCAGCGCGTTCTGATCGAGTACCACACCGGCTCGATCCTGTCGGGCGGCACGGATAACCCGGTCGACAACACCGGGAAGGGCTGGGCCGAGCAGTACAACACGATCCAGCGCTACGCAATCGAAAACTCTCGGCTGCACATCCCGGTCATCTACGGCGTGGACGCCGTGCACGGCTTCGGCCACCCGTTCGAGGCCACGCTCTTCCCGCACTCGATCGGCATCGGGGCGACCTGGGACACCGAACTGGCCGAGGCGGCTGGCGCCGCCACACGTCAGCAATTGCTCGCGACCGGCGGAAACTGGAACTTTGCGCCGGTTCAGGACCTCGCTCGCGACAATCGTTGGGGCCGCTACTACGAGACCTGGGCCGAGCAGCCCTTGCTGGCCTCGGCTCTGGGCGCAGCCAACATCCGCGGGATCCAAGGCGGGGGGTTCAAGGATCCGCAGGTAGCAGCGACGGTAAAGCACTTCGCCGGCTACTCCCAGTCGATCAACGGCCACGACCGGGTCGAGGCTCAGCTGCCGATTCGCTACCTACAGGACATCCTGATTCCCCCGTATACGGCTGGGCTCGACGCAGGTGCGGCAACGGTGATGGTCAATTCCGGGTCGATCAACAACATCCCCGCGACCGCGTCGCACTACCTGCTCACCGAGCAGCTGCGCGACCGGCTCGGCTTCAAGGGCGTCGTGATCAGCGACTTCGGCGATGTCCCGGCGCTGCAGAACGCGTATCACATCGCCACTGACTTTCCCGACGCGATCGCCAAGGCGGTCAACGCCGGGATCGACATGAGCATGACGCCGTTCGACTACGTCGGCTGGAACAACGGCCTGATCCAGAACGTGCAAGCGGGGCGGGTGTCGATGAGGCGGATCGACCAGTCGGTGCGGAGGATCCTGACCCTCAAGTTCCAGCTGGGGCTCTTCGACGATCCGTTCGTCGACCCTGCTGCGGCTGACGCGGCGATCACGGCCAACCGCGATCTTGCCCGCAAGGCCGCGGAGGAGTCGATCACGCTGCTCCGCAACGAGGGCACCCCGCCGACCCTGCCGCTCTCGTCGACTGCGAACCTGGTCGTCACCGGACCGAGCGCCGACAGGGTCAACAACCAGCTCGGCGGCTGGAGCGTGAGCTGGCAGGGCGTCTTCGACGCCGGCAACCACGTCTGCTGCATGGGGCCGCCCGACCAGATCCCACCCGCAACGACGGTGCTCGAAGGGATCCAGGCCGCGGCCGCCAACGTGGTCTCGGTGCCTACCGGCCAGGAGATCACGCCTGCCCAGGAGCAGCAGGCGGTAGCGGCGGTCCGGTCGGCCGACGCGGCGGTCGTGGTCGTCGGCGAACGGGCCTACGCCGAAGGGCTCGGTGACAACCCCACGCCGATGCTCCCGGCCGACCAGCGAGCATTGATCGCCGCTCTCCAGGGGACCGGCAAGCCTGTGATCGTGGTGATCATTGCCGGACGGCCCCTTGGTTTGGGCCCGGCGGAGAACGCGAGCGCTCTGCTCATGGCGTATCTCCCGGGCACCGAGGGTGGCGCGGCGGTGGCCGACGTCCTCTTCGGCGCGGTGAACCCCAGCGGCCACCTACCGGTGACCTGGCCGTCGGCCGCCGATCGCAACGCCGGAGACTTCGACACCGGCGGGCCGTCGACGGCGGGAGACGAGCCGAAATTCTTCGACCAGCTGCCCGGCACCAACTTCGGCCCGGGCTCGGGCTACAACGCTCGCTACCCGTTCGGCTTCGGGCTCTCCTACACGACGTTCGAGACCAGCGACCTGTCCGTCACGAGCAGCGTCTCGCGGAGAGGCACCGTGACCGCCACCTTCACGTTGGCCAACACGGGTAACCGCGCGGGAACCGATGTCGTGCCGGTGTACGTGCACCAGCCGGTTAGTGACATCGTGGCACCGCCAAGGCGGCTAGTGGGCTTCACGCGGGTGGACCTCGACGCCGGAGAGTCGCGCGTCGTCGACGTCTCGTTCCCGGTGTCCGAGCTGGCAGTGACGCCGGGGGACATCGACGGGGCCGGGAGACCCCGGGTCGAGCCCGGCTCGTACCAGGTCCAGGTCGGCAACCTGACCGCGGACTTCTCCGTCAGCGGTTGAGGTAAGGAGGAGGAGGCGGGGCTTCCCGCCTCCTCCTCACTCTTAGTCCCAAGGAGGCGGATTGTGCGTCCAGCGGCCGCCGACCATCGTCGCAACCACCTGCACCTCCGGCAGCTCGTCCGGCGGGATCGCCACCGGATCACGGTCGAGCACGACGAGGTCGGCGAGATGCCCAGGGATGAGCTTCCCGCGCTGGTGCTCGTCGTAGGCGAGCCAGGCAGGGGTGACGCAGGTGGCCCGGAGCGCCTCCTCGACGCCGAGCGCCTGTTCCGCGTGCCAGGCGGGTCGCTCGTTCACGCGTCCGGAGCACGCCGGCGACGATCCCTGCCAGCGGATCGAGCTCCTCGATCGGGGCATCCGACCCGTTTGCGACGACTGCGCCGGAATCCCACAACGAGCGGTAGGCATACGCGCCGTCCGTTTTCCCCGCCCAGAACCGGTCGGCGAGATCGCGGTCGGACGGGGCATGGCTGAACTGGACTGAGGCGGCGACGCCGAGCTCGGCGAAGCGGCCGACGTCTTCGGGCGCCAGCAATTGCGCGTGCTCGATTCGCTGGCGCAGGCCGAGCGGCGCCCACAGCTCGCGCGTCTCCTCGAAGGCATCGAGCGCCTCGCGGTTCGCGCGGTCGCCGATTGCGTGCACGGCGACGGGCCAGCCGGCCGCTGCCCCACGACGGACGATCTCAGCGAGCTCCGCCCGGCTCGTGATCTCGACGCCGGACCCGTCCAGGAGGCGAGCCGTCTGGGAGCCGAGCGTCCCGTCCATGAACGCCTTCAGGTAACCGGCCCGGAGCATCGAGCTTCCGAAGCCGCTCCGCATTCCGAGCTCGGCGAGCTGGTCGAGCTGCTCGGCCGGGAACGACTGCCAGACGCGCAGGGTCAGATCGCTTAGGTCCTGCCAGAAGCGGAGCGCGCCAATCCATCCGTCCTTGTCGTGGACGGCGGTCACTCCGCGCGACGCCGCCACCCGCAGGCCCGCGCGCATCCCCTCGACGTACTCGGCGGCTGAGATCTCGATGTGGCGATCGCGGAACCGCCAGCACGATTCTTCGCGGAGGACGCCCGTCGGCTCGCCGCGCTCGTCCCGCTCGACCACGCCGCCGGCAACCTCCAGGTCGCCGTTCGCGCGGGCCAGGGCGGCGGAGTTGAGCCAGACCGAGTGCGAGTCCTGGGCGAGTAGCGCCACCGGCAGGTCCCCCGCGACCGCGTCGAGCGCCTCCTTCGTCGGCTGCTCGGGCCACTCGGCGCTCCGCCAGCCCCGCCCCCGCAGCCAGCCGCCCGCTTGCATGGAGCCGAGTGCATCGCGCACGCGGGAAACCGCCTCCTCGACCGAGCGCGTGCCTTCGAGGCGTACCTCGCCGCGGGCTACCGCCCAGGTCGGAAAGTGGACATGCGCGTCGTTGAAGCCGGGGACGACGCACCGCCCGCCGAGGTCTACGCGCTCGGGCCCGGGCATCGCCGTCTCGTGCGTCCCGACACCGCCCGCGATCCGGCTTGCGGCGATCGCCAGCGCCGAGGCCGTGGGCAGCGACGGGTCGAGCGTGCGGACGACGCCCCGTTCGAGGATCATTCGGCGAATCTAACGAGAGGAGCCACCATGCCGATCGATCACACCGCAATGAATGTCAGTGACCTCGAGCGGAGCAAGGCGTTCTACTCGGACGCGCTCAAGCCGCTCGGATACTCGCTCATGTTCGAGGTCGGGGAGTTCCTCGGCTTCGGCGATGGAACAAAGCCCGAACTTGGCGTCGTTCGCCGGCGATCCAATAGGCGGCGGGCATGTCGCGCTCGCCGCGGGCGACCGAGCGACAGTGGATGCGTTCTACGAGGCTGCGATTGCCGCCGGCGGCACCGACAACGGCCCTCCCGGCCTGCGTGAGCACTACCACCCGACCTACTACGGGGCGTTCATCAGGGATCCGGACGGCAATAACATCGAAGCCGTCTGCCACACGCCCGAGTGAGCCTCGGGGGTCCCTCCTTCTGGCTCGAGACGACGCCGGAGACCGACTACCCGAAGCTGGCCGACGACCTCACCGTCGATGTCGCCGTCGTCGGGGCCGGGATCACCGGGATCACCGCCGCCGTTCTGCTCAAGCGCGCCGGCAAGACCGTTGCGCTGATCGACTCGAAGCGCATCGTCCACGGGGCGACCGGCTACACCACGGCCAAGGTCACCTCCGGCCACGGGTCGAGCTACCGGAAGATCCGCCAGGCCTTCGGTGAGGATGGCGCACGCATCTACGCGGAGGCGAACGAGGCCGCGCTGGCCCGAATCGCGCAGTTCGTCGACGAGGACCGGATCGCGTGCGATTTCGAGCGGAAGCCGAACTACGTCTACGCCGAGTCGGCGGAGGAGGTGGCCCAGCTCCGGCAGGAGGCCGAGGTCGAGCGGAAGGCCGGCCTGGCCGCCTCGCTCGTTGACGAGACGCCGCTGCCGTTCACGGTCGCTGCGGCGCTACGCCTGGGGAACCAAGCGCAGTTCCATCCGCGGAAATACCTGCTTACCCTGGCGGCAACGATCCCGGGCGACGGCAGCCACGTGTTCGAGCTGAGCCGGGTGCATAGCGTCAAGCACGGGCAACCCTGCGAGGTTGCGGTCGGCCGGCGGACCGTTCGGGCGGACGACGTCATCGTCGCGACCCACCTGCCGATCATCGACAGCGGCCTCTTCTTCACGAAGGCCTATCCCCACCGGAGCTACGCGGTTGCGGCGCCGATCGGCGCCGCAACCGACCCCGACGGCATGTACCTGAACGCCGGGACCCCGACGCGCTCGATCCGGACACTCAGGGACGGCGACGGCGTCCTCCTCCAGGTTGGCGGCAACGGCCACAAGCCCGGCGAGGAGGAGGACACCCCCGCGCGGTACGACCAGCTCGAGGAGTTCCTGCGCGAGCACTGGCCGGGCGCCGGCGAGGTCGCGTACCGCTGGTCGACGCAGGACTACATGTCGCACGACCACGTCCCCTATGTCGGGCGGCTCAGGCGCCGCTCCGAGCACGTACTGGTCGCGACGGGCTACAGCAAGTGGGGCATGACGAACGGGACCGCGGCGGCGATCATCCTCGCCGACTCGATCCTCGGGCGCCGGAACCCGTGGGCGCCGCTCTACGACTCGAAACGGCCGATTCGCCGGTCGGCGCTTGGCAGCTTCCTCAAGCAGAACCTCTCCGCCGGGCTCCACTTCGTCCGCGACCCGTTCTCGCGCACCGATCGACGGGCGGTCGAGGAGCTGAAGCCCGGCGAAGGGGCCATGATCCGGGTTCGGGGCCGCAGGACTGCTGTCTATCGCGACGAGCAGGGAGCGCTGCACGGCCTGTCGCCGATCTGTCAGCACCTCTACTGCCTCGTCGACTGGAATCCCGCCGAGCGAAGCTGGGACTGCCCCTGCCACGGCTCGCGCTACAGCGGCGAGGGGAGCGTGATCGACGGGCCGACGACGGAGGATCTAAAACGGCGAGAGCTCGCAGACAACCTGCGCTGAGGTTCGTCTCGCGCCCGGCGTGGGGGGCCGCGCGGGCGAAGGGACGCCCGCGGATCCAGCCGGGTGGGGCGCGCGGCGTCGCCGTCCACTACTCCGGCATGAACGCCGACGAGCAGCGCCTGCACCGGAACTGTGCCGCCCGCGTCCGGGCGATGCAGCGTTTCCACATGCAGACGAGGGGCTGGCTGGACATCGCCTACAACCACATCTTTTGCCGGCACGGCTACGTGTTCGTCGGTCGCGGGTTCGGTGCGCGTTCGGCCGCTAATGGCACCGCGGACGCGAACGACCACTACTTTGCGATCTGTTTCCTCGGAGACGACTCGGTCCGGCGCGCCGACGTTACGCCGGAGGCGCGCCGGGTGCTACGGCAGCTGATCGCCGAGTACCGCCGCCGCTACCCGAAGGCGCGGGAGGTGCGGCCGCACTCGGACTTCGTCGCCACGCAGTGTCCTGGCGACGAACTGCGCGCGCTGATTAGCGGTCTCTGACCAGATAGGCGACGCGGCCGTTCGCGCCCGAGGCCCAGCAGGCGTGTCCTCCGGCGCAGTCGACCGTGTGGAAGCTGCCGTCGTCGAATCGGAACCACGATCGTCCCCGGTCGAAGCTCACGTCGCTGCCGGTCAGGCCGACGATGATCGCCTCTCGTCCGGTCACCCACGTGGCGCCCGAACGGTACTGGTTGGGGGCATCGTCCACGAGCTCCCAGCTCGCTCCGCGGTCGTCGCTGAGCGCGAGCGAGTTTGGCGCCACACTCGGCGTCAAGAAGTCACCACCAGCGGCGAGTCCGTGCTTCTTGTCGCGGAATGCCAGCGCGTTGATGCCGGCAGACATGCCGCTCAGCATCCGCGTCGCGCTCACCGTCCAGGTCCGGCCACGGTCGCCCGAGTGGAAGACCCGGGCCACGGCGGCTCCGCCGGTACCGAACCACGCGTCTCGTCCACCGGCCGTGGTGATGCACTGGCCACTCGCGGCGAATGCGGCCTCACCCGGCAGGGCTGGCGGCATCTCGGCGTCAACGATGTGCCAGCTTCGCCCGCCGTCGCTCGTCGCCAGAATTCGGTAGCGGCCGTCGATCGGATCCGACAGGGCAAGCCCGCGATGCCTGTCGAAGAAGGCCATGCAGTCGTAGAACGCGGTCGGCTCCTCGTTCTGGAAGACGAGCGACCAGGTCTGGCCGGCGTTCGTCGTCCGGTAGATGCGGAAAGCATCGGGTGTGTCGCCGATCGAGAGAATGACCGCGGTGCGCCGATCGAAGGTCTCGATGTCGCGGAACTGAAGCCCGTCGGCGCCCGGCGGGCCGACCGACTGCCATGACGAGCCCCGGTCGGTCGTGCGCAGGACCGTGCCGACAATGCTGGGCGTGCTGACGGCGCCGCTCGCCCAGGCCACGTTCTTGCTGACGGCCGAGAGACCGCGGAGGCTCGCCGTCGAGCCGGTGGGGGTCAGCTGCCAGCTGTAGTCACGGCGGCCGCCGGAGGCGAACGCCAGCGACGTCGCGACCAGGGTCAAGACGGCAACGAGCAGCGAGATCCGCTTCACCACGGCGGGGAACCTAACAGGTGTCGGAACTAGACTCCTCGCCATGCCGACTGACCCGCTGACCGAGGAACAGCGCGAGATCCGGGACCTGATCCGCGAGCTCGCGCGCGAGCGGATCGCGCCGCGCGCGGCCGAGATCGACAAGAGCGCCGAGTTCCCCTGGGACGTCGTCGAGCTCTTCCGCGAGCACGGGATCTTCGGCGTCATGT
Organism: uncultured Actinomycetes bacterium; assembly: GCA_963752845.1. GTDB lineage: Bacteria > Actinomycetota > Thermoleophilia > Gaiellales > Gaiellaceae > JACDAN01. Next base: position 77,534 of record CAVVZV010000003.1, read on the forward strand.
ACGACGAGGAGTACGGCGGGCTCGGCGCCTCCGCGCTGATGACGCTCGTGGCGATCGAGGAGGTTTCGAAGGTCTGCGCGACGAGCGGGCTGATCCTGGCCGTCCAGGAGCTCGGTTCCCTGGGGCTCAAGCTCGCCGGCAGCGAGGAGCAGAAGGAGCGCTATCTGCCCAGACTGGCGACCGGGGAATGGCTGACCGCCTACGCTCTCACGGAGCCGGGCTCGGGCTCCGATTCGGCCGCGATGCGGTCGGAAGCCCGCCGCGAAGGCGACGAGTACGTCATCAAGGGCTCGAAGCGCTTCATCACCAATGCCGGAGTCGCCGACCTCTACACGGCGTTTGCGAAGACCGACCCGGCAGCGGGCCACGACGGGATCTCGGCGTTCCTGGTGGAATCGACCTCGCCCGGTTTCGAGGTCGGCCGGATCGAGCCGAAGATGGGGATCAAGGGCTCGACCACCGGCGAGATCTTCTTCAACGACATGCGCATCCCGGCCGACAACCTGCTCGGCGAGGAGGGGGAGGGGTTCAAGATCGCGATGCGGATCCTCGACCGCTCCCGGCCCGGGATCGGCGCGCAGGGGCTCGGGCTCGCGCAGGGCGCCACCGACTACGCGCTCGAGTACGCCAAGGAGCGCGAGACGATGGGGAAGCCGATCGGCCAGCACCAGCTGATCGCAGCCCAGCTCGCCGACATGGAGACGAAGTGCGAAGCCGCGCGCCTGCTGCTCTACAAGTGTGGCCAGCTGATCGACGAGGGCGCCGACGGCTCCGAGCTGACCAAGATCAGCGCGATGGCGAAGCTCTACTGCTCGGACGTCGCCATGGAGGTCACGACCGACGCCGTCCAGATCCTCGGCGGCTACGGCTACATGCAGGAGTACCCGGTCGAGCGGATGATGCGCGACGCGAAGATCACGCAGATCTACGAGGGCACGAACCAGATCCAGCGGCTCGTGATCGCCCGCGAGATGTTGCGGGAGAACCGCGCGTTTCTGCTGGCGGGCGTGGCGGGCTAGAGCGGCGAGCCGTTCGGCAGCAGCTTCGTCACGCGGAACACCGAGACTGCACCGACGCGCTTCGAAACCGGGGAGATCGAGAAGAGCGTGACGACCTGTCCTCGGGCCCGCCGCCCGAGCCAGCAAGAACGCCAGCGGAGGACCTTGGCCGCCCGATGCTCGCCGAAGGTGCGGCAACGCACCCCGCGAAGGGTCGCGCGCAGTTTCGCTTCACTGACGCCGTTGGTGATCTCCGTGTCAGCCGACCGTGTAGATCTTCTTCCGCGTGCTCACTGCGCTGACGCGGTACGGGCGGCCTCGGAAGCCGACCGTGAACCCGTGGCGCTGGTAGACGTACGTCCAGTAGACGCCTCCGCGCAGCGTGTCGGTTCCGCCGTGGCTCTCGTCGGGCCGGCCCCAGATGGCTTCGACCTGTTGCCTGGTCATCCCGAGCCTGACGAAGGCGATGCCCTTCCCCGGCTCGATCTGCGGCCTCGGGATCACCAGCTCTTTCTCCTCCGACCACTCGGTCCGACAGCTCGACTGGTCGTCGCAGAAGCGCGCTCCGACTCGAACTGTGTAGGTTCCTCCCTTGAGGCGATCGTCGGCCTTCCAGCTGGACACGTTCTGATCTGCGCCGAACGTCTCACCGGTCACGACAACGCTTCCGCGCCGAATCTGCAGTCGGATCTCCTCCGCGCCCGCCGGATTCGTCCAACTGACCGACGGAACGCCGTAGCGCTGGCTAACCGCACCGAGAATCGGCGCAGCAGCCGCCGCGCCAGCCGCGAGTACTGCCGCGGCCGCGCAAGCTCCGACAGCCGCCGTCAAGAACACACCCCGAAACCTCACGTCCGAAGCGTTGTAGCACGTGCGACTGTGAAAGGTTCTAGTACTTTCGAGTAGTTCTAGTAGCCGCCACCGCCGTAGCCACCGTCCGAGCCGTTGCTGCTGACGTTGCCGCAGGCCACGTAGACGTCGAGCTTGGCGGCCGACTTGTGTACGTTGATCGCGTAGGCCCTGGCCTGTAGCGCCTCGAGCGGTTCGTCGACGACCGTCGTCGACTCACCGCCGACGACGTTCTCGAGCCCAAACGCCGGATTCGGATCGAGGTCGTCGCAGCTGCCCTTGTGAATGTGGGCCGGCTGCGGGACGGCCGGCGGGTTTTCGAGCGCGATGACGACTTTCGTTTTCTCGCCGTCAGCCGTCAACGTGACGGTTCCGGACTCCCCGGAGCCGCTCTGCTCGGCGAGGTCGACCGTGACCTCATCGGAGCCGCTCTCCCCGTCGCCGCTCCCGCAGCCGCCGAGGAATGCCAGCGCAGCGAGGATCAGCACCACATTCCTCATAACCGCAACTACGGCTGTGGGCGTCCGCTGGATCTTCAGCGAGCGACGGCGGCCCTCCAGCGGCGTTAGCGTCCGAGTGCGGGGGCCGCCCTCTCTCGTTCCGGCTAGTCGTCGTCGCCGTCGTCCTTATCGTCGACGACGGTGAAGTTGTAGATCTGGTCCACTACCCCGCCGAACGCGTCCTCGCCGTGCATGACGACACTGTGTTGCCCGCGCTTGAGCGGCTTGAGCATGACGAAGACCCCGTCGGACACGGCCTTGGTGGCCGTAATCGGTCCCGGCACGCCGAAGACGTTGTCCTCCGGCAGCGTGAAGCTGAACACAGGCGTCTGCGTCCGGAAGTTACGCACGCTTAGCGGGCGACTGCCGTCGACGGACAACGTCAGCGGGCCGGTGAAGACCTCGTCGAACCCGGCCGCCGCGCACGCACGAAGCTCCGCCTCGTTCGCGCCGAAGAATGGAGGCTCTTCGATGTTCGAGCATTCGTAGGCCGCAAGCACAAGCAACACGGCTGTACCCCGGGAGATCGTGCACGAGCGTGTGGTCGTACCGAGATGAGCGATCGGTGCCGAGAACCAGACGCGGCCCCTCTGACCGACGTTGCATCGTTCGCCGGTCTCGTCGAAGACCGGGTTGATCGATGCAGGTATCCCTAGGAACCACTGATGCCAGCGCGCTTGCCATCGCCCGTAGCTCTTGCCGTAAGGATGCGATCCAGGCGGGAAGAGCTTCGGCTTCGAGCCCGATGCGACTGCCGGAGCCAGCGAGCCGGCTCCTAGAAGCACGGTTGCCAAAAGGACGACTAGCAACCTTTTCATTGGGACTCCTCCTTTGGTCGGAATCCCCCCGGAAGTAGACCGATTCTCGACGTGTTGCAGATTTCAGTCAAGCTCGGCGAGCATCGGGTGCACTCGACCGAAGAGGCGGAGGTCTGAGTCGATTGGCACCCACCGGTACCGAAACACCAACCCGGCATCGTCTCCCTGGCCGACCACGACGTGCTCCCACTCGTCGGGTGCATCGTCCGCGAGGACGACATGGAAGCCGTGGTTCTCGTACCGGCTCGGATAGTGGTCTTCGAAGCCCGAGAGCTCTTGGACAATGCGAACGCCGGTTAGCCCGGCCTCCTCTGCGATCTCCCGTAGCAGTCCCGCCTCGAGCTCCTCGTCCGGGTCGAGCCGGCCGGCCGGCACCTGGACACCGATGTGGGGATGCTCGGGATCTTCGAAGACCAGCAGCTCGGTGCGCCCGTCACGCACGCGCGTGACGTACGCGAGGACGCGCCGGCGCTTCATAGGAGCTCGGCGACCCGTTCGGCGATCGCGATTGTGGACAGGTTTGTATTCGCCGTCGGGATGGTCGGCATGATCGAAGCATCCGCGACGACGACGTTCGGAGCGCCGAGCAGGCGGGCTTCCGAGTCGACGACGCGGCCGAGCGCGCAGGTGCCGGTGGGATGGAAGAACCCACGGACGCTCTCGCGGATGTGCGCGGCGGCCGACACCTCCGGTCCAGGCCGCACTTCGCGCGCGGCGTAGCGCCGCACCGGCTCGCTCGCCGCGAACGCGCGAAGCTGCTCCACGCCCTCCTCGAGCGCGACGGCGTCACGCTCATCCGAGAGAAGGCCGTGGTCGATCGCAAGGGGCGCGGCGGGGTCAGGGGAAAGCAGTGAGACCCGTCCGCGGGAGAACGGCTTCATCACGAAGACGGCGGCACTGATCTCCCAGCCGGGATCGAGGGCGGGGAAGAAGAACAGATCGGAGATGCCTTCGGGACAGTTCGTCGTCTTCGCTTGGACGGTCACCTGCGCCATGTAGGTCGGGGCCCATTCGGCGAATGCGTCGGTCTCACGTTGGAGCGCCTCACTCGGCTCCCAGCCGAACCCGGCGCCGACGTGGTCGCAGAGCCCTTCACCGACGGGCAGGTCGTGGTCGAGTTCCGGACCGATGCCGCTCCGGAGCAGGATCGCGGGTGAGCCGTACGCGCCGGCTGCGAGCACGATCAGCTCGGCGCCGAGCTCGCCTCGGTCGGTCGTGACGCTGCCGGTTTCGGGGTCGATCCGGTCGACGAGCGTGTCCGCGCGGATCGTCAGGTTGCGCCGGTCTCGGGCCGCATCCAGGTACGCGAACGCCGTGCTCCAGCGAACCGTGCCGACGGCGTTGACCGGGTGGATGACCGCCTCGTCGCCCGCTTCCAGGAAGGCTCGATGCCAGGGCGAGACCTCGTCCTCGCCGAAGAGGCGGGTCTGGAGCTCGCGCTCTCCGCGATCGAGGTAGGGGGCAAGTTCAGCCGCGGTCCAACCCGGACCCCACTCGTCGTAGTCTGCGTCGGCGCCGCGGAGGACGATGCAGGCGTTGTGGGCCGAGCAGCCCCCGACGATCTTGGCGCGGAGCTGCGAACGATCCTCGACCGCTGTCTCCCAGGCATGCGATTCGAGCGCGAGCCGGCGCCCATCGAGGATCTCCTCCGGCCAGCGGCCTTCCGCGTATGGGCCGTAGTCCGGGCCGGCCTCGACGAGGCAGACCCGGCGCTCGGGGTTCTCGCTCAGCCGCGCGGCGAGCACGCAGCCGGCGGAGCCGGCGCCGAGCACGACGACGTCGTAGTTCAGGACGTCTTGGCGCGCATCTTCGCCTTGTGCTCGCGCTTTAAGCGCTTGGTACTGGTCGAGCGCCTCCCGCGAGTCGACGTCCCCGAGCGTCGGATGCGACGGCGCGACCTCCTTGGCCGCCTCGACGCCGAAACGCTTGGCGAGCACGGCGCTGAGCGCCTTGACCTTCATCTCCCCGAAGCCGGGCAGCGCCTCGATCCGGCTGCGCAGCTCTTGCCCGTCGCGTGCCTCCGACCAGAGGCGCGCGGCGTCACCGCCGTACTCGGCCTCGACATGGGCTGCGAGATCGCGGATGCGCATCGCCATCGAGCCCGGGAAGCGGTGCACGGCCGGTCGCTCCCGAAACGCCGCTTCCAGGCGGTCGGGGTCGATCGAAGCGAGCTCGCCGGCGTCGAGCGTGCCGAGCCGCTGCTTGATCTTCAGCGGCCCGGTGAACGCCGTTGGAACGGAGACCTGCTGGTCGAGCGCGAACCCGATCAGCAGAGCCAGCGGCTCGCGGGCGATCAGCTCGTTCGCCTCGTCGCTGTCGGTGTAATAGAGCCGGCCTGGAGCTGCGATCGCCATGGCCGTCAGACTACTCCTCGCCGGATTGACCCCGCGCCGGCAGTGATTTAGCGTCCCCGACAATCAGGGAAAGGGGAGGGAGATGCGTCTTCGACATGTTCTCGCTCTGGGCGCGGTCGCGCTGGCAGCTGGTGCCGGCGTGGGGAACGCGGCCGGAGCGAACTTCTCGAACTTGCAGCCAGGGGTGCGCAGCGCCGGCCTGAGCGAGCGGGTTCCGGTCAACGTCGTCTTCGTGGGCTTCGACCGGAGCCAGGTCAACCAGGGCGCGTTCCTCAGCGGGCTGCCGGAGCGCTACAAGCCGATCGTGCGGTCGCGGCTCTTCTACGGCACCGTCGAGGAGCTCGGGATCAACTACACGTACGACTACGACGTCACGTACACGAGCGCCGCTTGGGAGAACGGTTTCTTCAGTGCGCTCAAGGGCCTCGCGACGCCCGCGCCGCGAACGCTCTTCCAGGATCTCTACAACGAGCAGAACGGGACGCGGGACGTCGGCAGTAACAACTTCATCGACGCGCCAACGGTCGAGAAGTGGCTGATCGACCACGCGCCGTCCGGCGTCAATACCCGCCAGAACACGATCTTCTTCATCAACTGGTGGGGGCGGTCGGACTTCGTCGACCACGTCTACACGAAGTTCGGTGAGCCGGATCCCGACACCGGCTACGACTTCGGTGTCAACCGCGAGAGCCGGAAGATCATCGCCTGGGGCGGCACGACGGCGGACGACGAAGAGACCGGGCTGGGCCGTCGTGGCGAGCGGCGCGTCTGGTTCTTCGACCTCTCGGCTGGACCGGAGGCGTGGGGCGGGAACTACGACATCACCTTCCCCGACCTCGACGGCGACGGCGAGCCTGATTACCGGATCCCAGTCGCGTGGGAGTACGCCGCGAACGGCTACCGCTCCCCGGCCGCACTCGCCGGTGACCTCAGCCTGGTCGCGCGGTACGCAGCGATCAACCTGATGTTCACATCCTCGCCGTCCTTTCCGCCGTACCTCACGCCCGAGCTGCTGCCGAATCGGATCAACCTCGACCTGAACACGTACGAGGGCTGGCCGGGCGTAAACGCGAGTGCGCAGTATCAGAAACTCGACTACCTCGTGGCTGAGGAGAGCGAGCTCTTCCCCTCGAGGTGGTCAGCGGACGGGGAAGACGTGAGCTTCAGCGGCAAGGCGCGTGCCTGCTACGAGCTCTGGCTCCAAGACGTTGCCTGCTACCCCGACCGGCCGCAGTATCCGCCGTTCGCGAATCTGTTCCTGAACAACGCGCTCAACCTCGAGGACTTCCTCGACCAGGATCCTGACAAGGCCGGCAAGCAGCGCCGGTACGAGGCGCCTGGGTTCAACTACGCAACGACCGACGAGCTGACAGGGCCCTTCCTCGGCTACGCCGACGACAACTACGTGGACGGGACGCAGAGCTTTGTCTTCAGCTTCGTCTCAGCGTCGATCGTCGAGCTTGGTTACGGGCTGACGACCACCCAGATCCACGAGTTCGGCCACCACTTCGGCATGAGCCACCCGCACGACGGGTTCGACTGGGAGACGGGGATCGACTACGAGCCCACGGGCCCGTTCTTCTTCGCGTGGGCGACCGACGAGCACAACTCGATGATGAGCTACATCGACCTGAACTGGGACTTCAGCCAGTTCGATCGCGACAACGCGGCGCGGCACCAGGCCGCGGGGTACATCATCAACGCGAACGTCATCGCCGGCCGCGTCCTTCGCAGCAAGAAGGCCGACCGAGCGAAGAAGGATCTTGCTGATGCGGACGAGGCAATCGGGAAGGCCAAGGCCAAGATGGCCTCGCACGATTACTCCGACGCGTTCTGGTGGGCACGGGCGGCGTACGAGAGCGTTCTGCGCGCGGCCGACCGCGCGGACGTCAAGGTCAAGGCCAGCCACAACGGCTGGGCTGTCCAGCCCAAGGTGAAGAACAAAGCTCGCCACGGAGCCGGCACATACGGCAGCTTTGACAGGATCGGCCCGGGCACCAAGCGCTCGATGCGCTAAGTCCGCGACTCGAACGGAAACGAATGCAGGGCCCCCGCCAAGGGGGCCCTGCATTGGGACCGCGCCAAACGCAACAATGGCTTCGTGGTGGAGATCTCCGACCGGCTGGAGCAGGCCCGCAGCGCCCTGGCGGGCAAAGAGTGGCAGAAGGCCTACAAGGTCCTGGCCGAGCTCGACCGCACGGAAAACCTAGCCGCCGACGATCTCGAAGGATTGGCGGAGGCCGCGTGGTGGACGGGGAGCATGGACGAGTCGATCGAGGTGATGACCCGCGCGTACGCGGCCCGGCTCGAGCGGGGAGAACAACGCACGGCGGCCGTGAACGCGCTCCGCCTGGCCCGGAACCACGAGCTCAAGCGCTCCGGCCTGCAAGGAGCGTGGTTGTCGCGCGCCGAGCGCCTGCTCGCCGACGACGAGGACTGTCCGGAGTACGGCTTCCTGGAGCGGACGCGCTCGCGCCTCGCGTTGGCGGCGGGCGACTTCGACTCTGCGATCGCGCACGCGGAGCGGACACTCGAGCTCGGCAGCCGCTTCCAGGAGCGGAACCTGATGGCGCTCGGCTTGCACGACAAGGGCTCCGCGCTCGTGCGGCAGGGAGATGCCGAGACCGGTCTGGCGCTCATCGACGAGGCAACGGTCGCCGCACTCAGCGGGGAGCTAGACCCCCACGTGACGGGGATCGTCTACTGCGGCGTGATCGCCGCATCGTTCGATGTCGCCGACTTCGCGCGCGCAGGCAATTGGACGGAGGCGGCGAAGCGCTGGTGTGATCGCCAGTCGATCAGCGGCTTCCCTGGCGTCTGCCGGGTGAACCGCGCGGAGGTCATGCGACTCCGCGGCAGCTGGCCGGAGGCGGAGGACGAGCTTCGCACCGCGGTCGCCGAACTGGACGAGTTCGCCCCGAGCGTTGCCGCCTCGGCGTTCTACGAGCTGGGCGAGCTCCAATTGCGCATGGGCGACCTCGCGGCTGCGGAGGAGTCGTTTCGGCAGGCGCACGGCCTCGGAGTCGATCCTCAGCCCGGATTGGCGCTTCTTCACCTCGCGAACGGCGAGGTCGAGCCCGCCCGTCGCGGCCTCAGGCGGGCGCTCGCCGACCAGCCGCGCGACCGGCCCTCCCGAGCCCGCTTCCTGCCGGCCAGCGTCGAGATCTCACTTGCCGCCGGCGAGATCGAGGAGGCGAGGGTTGCTGCGGAGGAGCTAGCCGAGATCGCCCAGGACTACGGCACGGCGGCGCTTGCGGCGCACGCGGCTGCGGCCGCCGGCGCGGTCGCGCTCGCGGAGGAAGACGCGGAGGCGGCGCTCCGGGACCTCCGGCGCGCCATCCGGCTCTACCAGGAAGTCGAGACCCCGTACGAGGCCGCCGGCGTCCGGCTGCTGGCGGCAGAGGCGTACCGACTGGACGGCGACGCCGACGCAGCCGAGCTCGAGCTCCGCGCCGCCCAGGCGACCTTCGATCGACTCGGCGCCGTGCGGGACGTTCGTCGGGCCGCGGAGGCCCTCGGTCGACTGGCGGCGACGGCGGGCGGCGAGCGAGCCGGCCGAACGTTCCTCTACACCGATATCTGCGACTCGACTTCGCTCGTCGAGGCGATGGGAGACGAGGCATGGACCGGGCTCGTCGGGTGGCACGACAGGACGCTGAGACAGCTCTTCGGGGAGTACGGAGGCGAGGAAGTCGACCACTCCGGAGACGGCTTCTTCGTCGCGTTTCCCGACGCGAAGAGGGCGGTCGAATGCGCCGCCGCCGTCCAGCGCCGCCTCGCCGCACACCGGCGCACCAACGGCTTCGCGCCGGAGGTGCGGGTCGGTGTCCACGCGGCCGAGGCCAGCCGCTCGGCGGCGGGCTACAGCGGCAAGGGCGTCCACGAGGCGGCCCGCGTGGGAGCCCTCGCCGGGCCGGGCGAGATCTACGCCAGCCTCGCGACCGCCCGGCTCGTGGACGGGATCGCCTACTCGGAGCCGCAGACGGTCACGCTGAAGGGGATCTCCGAGCCGGTCGACGTCGTCACGATCGACTGGCGCTGACTACTTCATTCGGAAGTCGGCGGACCTGACGGTCCCGTCGGCGAAGGCGACGTGGAGCCGGCGACAGGTGCCTGCCCAACTCTTCTCGGTCTTCCAGTTGTAGTGGAACTGGTTGGCGCCGGCGTCGTACGTGAGCGCCACGAGCCCGGGCTCAGTCGTCTCCTCGATGACGTCGGTGCTCCCCGCTGAGCAGGGGATCCTCTCGACCGTGATCGATGTGACCGCGTTGAGGTCGCTGACGTACTGGCCCGCCGCGTCCCGCAGCGACCACTTGACTGGGATCGTGCGGCCGGCGTTGACGATGTTGACGATCGGCTGGTTGTCCACGGGCGGCTTGAACCCCTGGAACGTGAACTGAACGACGTAGGTCACCGACTTCGTGACGACGTTCCCGGCCAGGTCGGTCGCCGTCACGCTGAACGAGTGCTCGCCCGGCGTGCGCGTGTCCAACCGACCGCTGACGAGGATCGCGCCGGTGCAGCTCTGAACGCCGCCCTCGTCCGTGCAGGCGAAGTCGGGAGTCACTTGCTGGTTCAGCGCGAAGACGGCTCTCGGACGTGGAACCTCGATCAATATGTCGGGCGGAGACGACGGCGGGTCGGTGAAGGAGGTGTGGTTCTCACCTTTGTTCGCTCCATAGCCGGTGGCCCCGTTCACGCCCATTACCTCGCCGACGACTTGCGTCGGCGTCGTCAGACCGTTGACGCGGGCGGTGAAGAGATCGCTTGAGCTGGGCTGGAGGGCGAGGAACTGCCAGTCGGCCTGTGACCCGTCGTTGTAGAGCACCGCGACCTTCTTGATACCGGCCGGGTGGGTGGCTCGGACGAAGAACGTCGTCCCGCCGCCGTGGATGACGCCGCCAACCTGGAGGACCCTCGGCGCCGTCGTGTCGGTTGAGTTGGAGTACGCGATGTCGAGGCCGATCGAGTCGACGATCCGCTCGGTCCCGAGGGCGGGATTCCCGGCCGTATTCGGTCGGAACTGGGCCGCCTTGACGACCACAGACGCGCGCTCCTGCCCCAGGCTCTTCGTCCGCAACAGCGAGACTGCGTTCGCCGGCCAGAAGGTGCCGCGGAAGTTCGGGTCTGGCTCGTTGCGCTGCGACCCGACGCGCGGATAGGCAAGCAGCGGCTTGACGTTCGGCACGTCGTGCGTGCGGAGCGAGCGGATGAACACGCCGCGAGCCGACTTGCCCGGAACGGTGACCTCCTTGGACAGGAGCGGCTGTACCGGCCGGTAGGGCACGTTCAGCGTCTGGCCACCGATCTCCCACCACTTGCGGCCGTCGGGAAGCGTGTGCAGCGTCGGGTTGGGGGCGATCGGCGGGAGCGCAGCGACGTCGACCGTGCCGTCCGGGGTCGTCGTCGGCGGCGCCGGGGGCGTCGAGGTGCCGGGACTCTTGAAGTGGTAGAACGGCAGCCCGTAGAAGGTCGCCTCGATCATCGCCTTTTCGTCAAAGACGTCGTAGTCGCCCGCCGTCAAGTAGTACGTCTGAAGCGCATCGACCCACTGCTCGCCGATCGACGTGTTGGCCGAGTTGATCTTCTTCGAGAACAGGCCGAGCAGGCGCTCGGTGAGCGCGACCGTCACCGTGTCCCCATAACCGAAGCCCGTGTTCGCGATGTAGACCGCCGTCTTCGACTGGAGGTAGCGCTGCGCCCAGTCCTTGAGCCGGGCAGGGTCGCCGCCGAGCGAGTCCGGGACGTTGAGCCCGCCGTGGCAGCCCATCGTGAACACGATCCGGCCGGCGAGCTTGTCGGCACCGGGCACGTCCTCCGTCGTCACCATCTGCGACAGGCTCGTGATCGAGCTCGGGCCGGCCGGCTGTGCCAGCCAGTGGCTGTAGTGGGCGTTCGGCGAGACGACGTCGGGCAGAACCGCCTTCCCGAAGTACTTCGCGAGGAAGTCGCTGCGCTCCCACTGCGACGCCGCGCCGGTGGGCGAGATCAGCGTGTCGGGCGTGATGCCGGCGAACCCTCCGACGAGCCCGCCGTGGATGTCGTCGGCGCCGTCGCTGAGGAAGTCGTAGCCGGTCGTGAGCTCGCTCTTCGGGTCGAGGAGGCCGTTGGCCGCGATGTACTGGTCGAGCTGGCCGGTCATCTCAGCGGGCGTCTCGATCAGCCGGGAGACGGGAGTCTGCGCGAGCGGGAGGTCGTGGCCAAGCCACGTGAGCTGTGTGAACGCGCCGTAGGCGCCGTCCGTGAGAACTGTGTTCCGCGCTGCCGAGGCATAGAGCGCGTTGGCCGCCGTGAGATTGTTCGTCGTGAAGGCGAGGTCGCTCGCCTCGTCGAGCTCGGGCGAGAGTGACGTGAGGTCGTCCTGCCGGTACATCGGGATGGCCTGGTCGCTGCCCAGCACGACGATGTAGCGGAGCTGCGGCAATGCGGCCCGGTAGGTCGTGATGACGTCGTTGATCTTCCGCACGACCTGATTCGCGGCGTCGACCGAGCACGGGTTTCCGTCCCAGGCGGCGTACGCGGCGCGGACGGCGGCATTGCCGTCGACCGGGATCACGGCCCCGCCGACCTCGGATCGCGCAGCAACCGTCCGGAGCGGCGAACCAGCCGCCAGCAGCGCGTCCACCTGACCCGCGCCGTACAGTCCGGCGAGGCGCTGGCGGTTGACCAAGAAGAGCGTCTTCGTGCCGGCCGGGAGCGATGAGGGCGCCGGCAGGGTCCCGGGCGTTGCGCTGCCGAGGCCGGTCACGGCCGGACAGGGCGGCAGCGGCGGAGGATCGACGACCTGGAGCCGGAGGACGTAGTGCTTCGCGCTGTGCGAGCCGTTGAAGCCGCTGATGCTGATGATCGCGTCGCCCTGCTCGTCGCGCTTGACGATCTGGGCCGCTTCGCTTGCGGAGCCGCGGTTCGCGGAGATCGAGCCGGCGGGGATCGCGCCGGCCGGGATCGCGCCGGCCGGGATCGCGCCGGCAGGAATATCCGCCAGCGTCTCGGGCGGCAGCGTCCGACTCGCGTTGTCGACGGAGACTCCGGGATCTTCGACCGGGATCGCACCGGCCGGGATCGCGCCGGCGGGATTGGACTGCAGTGAGGGCGAGAACTGCTTGTGCACGACGAGGTCGTAGTCGGCCCCCTCCGGGACGTTCAGGTATGCGACGAGCTTCGAGTGCGGCGGCAGCGATCCGAACGGGAAGCGGAAGTACTCCTTGTCCGACCCGTCGGCGACGTGGCCGACCACGAGGGTGTTCTTGGCGATCACCGGCGAGGTCAGCGGATCGTCGTTCGCCTCGTGGTTCTGCACTACTAGTACCGGAGCCCGGTCGTTGACCGTCTCCGTCTGAGTCGCAGTCGTCACGGTGGCATCCGATGTGTGGTCGCCGAGCGTGAGTCCCGCGTAAGCGTTGAAGTTCATCCGAACGTGTCGAAGAGCCGTGCTGGTCCCGCACGGGCTTGTCCCTGTCGGCTTGAACACGAAGTCGCCGCCGTCGTTCGCCGTCGGGTTGAGCCCTGCAACCTCTCCGCCCCCGGCGTACGCGAACTTCGTCGACCCGAGCACGGGCAAGAACCCATCGGGGAGGTTGACGGTGACGTTGAAGGTCGTCGCGGAGCCGCAATCGAGGTCGAAGTCGACGTGGTAGTGGAGAGGGCTCGTCCCGGCGACATCCTGGAGACCCGTAACGGCGATCTCCTCCCACGGATAGTTGGAGAGCGGCAGCATCGCGGCGATCAGCTGGTCGATCGTCGTCTGAAGGGCAGCATGGCCCATCGGCAGTGCGGCGAACAGCTGCGCCAGTGTGAGAGTCGGGCTGACCGCACCCGCGTCGTCCGCCTGACCGAGCGTCTTCCCCGCGCAGGAGAAAGCTCCACCGCAGTTGACGAAGCCGGACGGCAGCTCCGAGATCGCGACAGCGCCAAGACGCGTCATGCTGAGGTTGATCGCGCCGGCCGGGATCGCCCCGGCAGGGATGGCGCCCGCGGGGATCGAGCCGTACGGAATCGCGCCCGCCGGGATCGCCCCCGCGGGCGTGGAGCCGAGCTGGCCGGCGACGTAGACGCCGAAGACGGTGTTCGCCGTGGGGTTGACGTTGCTCGAGCTGCCGCCGTTGGCCTCGATGGCGTCGTTCCAGGTCGCGTAGCCGGGCGGCACCGGCAGTTGGCTCAGCTTCGCATTGCCGAGCAAGAGCGCCGCGAAGGGAGCGTCGCGCCACAGCGTGCTGAAGAGCGGGACGTGTTTGATCGGGAGGGCGTTGAGCCTTCCGAGCGCGACGGAATCGTTCGCGACGTCCTCGAGCGTGAGCGCCGTCAGCGGCCGACAGGCGCCGGCCCCTGCGCCCGGGCCGCTCGGCGGACACGCATTCAGCGCGGAAGGCGGCGCGAGGATCTGGTCCCAGGTCGTGTTGACGAGCGGGATCTGCGACAGCAGCACGTGCCGGAGGGCGATCGCGCCCGCAGGGATCGCGCCCGCCGGCGTGTTCCCGAGGCCGATCGAGCCGTACGGGATCGCCCCTGCCGGGATCGCCCCGTACGGGATCGCCCCTGCGGGAATCGCGCCGGCCGGGATCGCCCCTGCGGGGATGGCGCCGGCTGGGATCGCCCCGGCCGGGATCGCCCCTGCGGGGATCGCCCCTGCGGGGATCGCCCCGGCCGGGAGCGCCGAGGTCGTTCCGCCGAGGAAGGGGATCCGCGAGGCCGGGATGTTCGCAAACGGGAGCGATGCGACTCCTGCGGAGATCGAACGCTCGTCGACCGTCAAGTTGAGCGCGCTCGCCGCCTGATCTCGTACCTCGATCGTCACGAGCTGCTCGGCGCGAGGCGACCCATCGGCAACGGCGCGCACCGTGAACCCGTAGGTGCCGGGGGCCGTCTCCGCCGGGACAGCGATCTTCAGGTCGTACGGAATATCTCGCGGCGCCGTGAACGGGCCGTAGGGCCCCGGCGGGGAGAAGGTCACCCAGGAAGCGAACGAGCTCGGTTCGACGGCGAACTCGACGTTGTCGACCTTGGTGGCCGTCTGCTTGACCAGCGACACGATCTCGTCGGCCAGCGAGTCCGTCGTCGCGTGCGTGGCCTGGAGGCCGCCCGTGTACGCGGCCAGCTGCGCATGGCACTCGGTCGTGCCCGGGGTGCCGCCGCCGGGGTTATAGGTCACGAAAGAAACGTTCGTGTTGTTCGCCTTGAGCCCGTCGAGCGTCGCCTTCGTCGTCAGATCGTCACTCGAACCGACAGTCGCGTCGCGTCCCGGATCGGTCACCGATGTGTTGGGGCAGGCGGAGAAGGTCGTGTGCTGGCCCGTGTCGTGCGGGATGTCGTCCGCCAGCACGAGCAGGAACCGTGGCGCGCCCGCGTCGTAGGCGAGGTGCGGAGGCCCTTCCTCGCCGTGCGGGCTCGTGTCCGAGTACGTCTCGAAGAAGACGCGGTTGAACGACTCGGGAAGATCGCCGCCGCCGCCGGCGCTCATCGTGTTGACGGCTGCCTGGACCGCGGTCGCGTCGCCCGTCAGTCCGGAGACGAGCTCGTACGGGTAGTCGCTCGCGCCGCCGAACGGCGAGAAGGGATAGTCCTTGAAATCGACGACTGCAAAGCGCGCGCCGGGGATCGACGACTTGACCCGGTTGACGATCTTGATCGCGTCGGCCTTTGCGTCGGCGATCGCGGCGCCCATACTCCCGGTGGTATCGACCGCAAGGACGATGTCCGCCTTCGGCGGGAGGGAGTCGAGGTGCAGCGACTGAGAGGTCTTCCAGGAGGCACCCGGGGCGAGCGTCAGCGAGACGGAGCTCGGATTGAAGCTGTCGGCCGCCTGTCCTCCGGTCGCGCCGAGCGCGAGCAGCGCGGCGCCGAGCACGCAAACCTGCAAGAAACGTCTTGTGACCATCAGCCGCATCTACCTCTGTCCGCAGTTCCCCGGCCCGGGAACCTACTCCTTTCTATAAATATGTCAATATTCGCGACCGAAATCCGCCGCAAATTAGTGAAATGACGGGTAGCGGATGACCGAGGCGAGTGCAGCGGCCGGGCCGGCCGACGCTGCATCGCCCGGGCTCGTTCCCTACGTCCCGCGCGTCGTGATCGAGTGGCTGCGAGAGGAGCCGAAGGCGACCTGGCGGGACCTCGACGGCACGCTCGCGTTCGTCGATCTCTCGGGCTTCACCGCGATGTCGGAGCGGCTCGCGCAGAAGGGCAAGGCCGGCGCCGAAGAGCTCACGGAGGTAATGAACGCGACGTTCGATCGGCTCCTCCAGGTCGCGTACGAGAACGGCGGCGGCTTGCTCAAGTTCGGCGGGGATGCACTCCTGCTCTTCTTCTCCGGAGACGAGCACGCCGGTCGTGCGGCCCGGGCGGCTTATGGCATGAGGCGAACCCTGCGCGAGATTGGGCGACCGCGGACCTCTGCCGGGATCGTGAGCCTCCGCATGCACGTCGGCCTCAACACCGGAACCTTCCGGTTCTTCCTCGTCGGCGGCTCGCACCGCGAGCTGCTCCTGTGCGGGCCGGAGGTATCGCAGACCGCGGCGATGGAAGCGGGAGCAGAGGCCGGTGAGATCCTGCTCAGCCCGGCGACAAGCGCGGCACTGCCACCACGGTTCGTCGGCGACGAGAAAGCCGGCGGCCGCCTGCTGAAGGCGGACGTCGAGGTGTCGACGGCAGGAGTGTCGGCGCTACCCGATGTGGACGGGCTTCCGCTCGCCGACTGCGTTCCCGTCGCCATCCGGCGCTATCTCGGCGAGAGAGCGATCGAGCCCGAGCATCGGCAGGCAACCGTCGCCTTCCTCCGCTTCGCCGGCACCGATTCGCTGCTGAACGCGGATGGGTCAGTTGGCGCGGCGGCAGCGCTTGACCAGGTCGTGCGGACCGTCCAACAAGCTGCCGACGAGCATCGCGTCTCCTTCCTCGAGACGGATATCGACGACGACGGCGTCCGGATCGTCCTGGTCGCAGGTGCCCCGGAGACTGCCGGCGACGACGAGGAACGGATGCTCCGAACGGTCCGCGCGGTCGCCGACGCGAAGCTCCGCCTGTCGCTCCATGTCGGCGTCCACCGCGGCCGAGTCTTCACCGGCGAGGTGGGAGCCTCGTTTCGGCGGACGTACACGATCATGGGCGACACCGCAGCGCTCGCGGCCCGCCTGATGTCGAAGGCCGACGCGGGGGTGGTTCTGGCGTCGGCCGACGTTCTCGAGCGCTCGCCGACGCCGTTCGAGACCGTGGAGCTGCAACCCTTCAGGGTCAAGGGCAAGAGCGCCCCGGTCGTCGCCTACGACGTTCGCGCCGTCGCGGGCGGCCGCGAGAGCGCGCCGCAGACGGCGACGCCATTCGTGGGCCGCGAGCGCGAGCTGGCCATCCTCGGCGCCTCGCTTGCTCCCGTTCGCATGGGATTCGGCTCGCTCGTCGAGCTGATCGGCGATCCGGGAATGGGGAAATCCCGGCTCGTCCAAGAACTGCTGGCGCAGAGCGCTGATCTGCGGGCGATTCCCGCCTCCTGCGGAGAGTACGAGCTCTCGACACCGTACTTCCCGTTCCGCGGCCTGCTTCGATCGCTGCTCGATGTGCCGCTGAACGGCGATCCGCGAAGCGCCGGCGAGCACCTGCGGAACCGGATCGAGCCCGTCGCGGAGGAGGTCGTGCCGTGGATCCCGCTGCTCGCCCTTCCGCTCGACGTGGAGATCGAGTCGACGCCCGAGGTCGACGATCTCCAGCCGGCGTTCCGTCGAGCGCGACTGCACGGCATGGTTGAGACCCTGCTCGCCAAGCTCCTCCCGACGCCGACCGTCCTCGTGATCGAGGACGTCCACTGGATGGACGAGCCTTCCTGTGAGCTACTCCGGCATCTCGGGGGGCAGGTGACCACGAAGCCGTGGCTCATCTGCGCCACGAGGCGCCTGTCCGGCAGCCCGAGCGGCTTCGTTGCGGCGGAGGGGACTCCGCCGGTCGCCGCACTAACCATCCACCTCGAGCCGCTGACGGCCGAGGCGGCACGCGCACTCATAGACGCAACGGGCGCGAACGGCTGGCGCGAGGACGAGCTGGCGGCGATCGCGGAACGGTCAGGCGGCAATCCACTCTTCCTCCAGGAGCTCGTGGCTTCGTCGCGTGGCGAGGCGGAAGCAGAGCTTCCGGAGAGCGTCGAGGCCGTCGTCACGACGAGGATCGACAGGCTCGCCCCCGCAGATCGAACGCTACTCCGCTACGCCGCGGTGATGGGGAGCACGTTCAGCGGCGAGCTGGTCGGGCGGGTGCTCGCAGCCGACGACCCCTCTGCCTCGCCGGACTCGGACTCGTGGGACCGGCTGGGCGAGTTCGTGGAGCGCGACCCGTACACGCCCGGCGGGTTCAGGTTCCGCCACGCGCTGATCCGGGACGCTGCGTACGAGGGCCTTTCCTACCGCCGCCGCCGCGAGCTCCACGCGAGCATCGGAAGCGCGTACGAGAGCCTCTACGCCGGCGAGCTCTCGGAGCACGCTGAGCTCCTTTCGCTCCATTTTCTCCACGCCGAGGACCACGCGAAGGCGTACGAGTACTCGCTCGTCGCCGGCGAGCGAGCGCGCGAGAAGCACGCGAACGTCGAGGCCGCAGTCTTCTATCGCCGCGCGCTGGCTGCCGCCAAGCACCTGCCCGACGTCGAGTCGTCCGCCGTTGCCGCCGTGTGGGAGGCGCTCGGCGACGTGTCAGAGCTGGCCGCGCGCTACACGGACGCGGCGGACGCGTACCGGCGAGCCCGCCGGCTTGTCGGCGGCGAACCGCCTGCGCTACTGCACAAGGAGGGCGTCATCCGCGAGCGGTCCGGACAGTACCCCCAGGCGCTTCGCTGGTACCGGCGAGCGCTTGCGGCCGCCGAGCCGGCCGATGACGCCGGCAAGGCGTCGCGCCTCGAGCTGGAGATCCGCCTGTCGTACGCGGGTGTTCGTTTCCGCCAGGGTGAGTTCGCCGATTGCATCGACTGGTGCAACGGGGTCGTAGAGCAGGCGCTCGCGATCAACGATCTTCGAGCGCTGGCACATGCCTACTACCTTCTCCACCTCGCGTATACCTCGAGGGGCGACCCGAATCGCATCGCGTTTCGCGGCCTGGCGCTTCCGATCTACGAAGAAGTGGGTGACCTGCTCGGGCAGGGGAATGTGCTCAACAACCTCGGAATCGACGCCTACTACGAGGGACGATGGGACCAGGCGCTCGATCTCTACGGCCGGAGCCAGGCGTTCCGTCAACGGGTCGGCGACGTCGTCGGCGCAGCGGCGAGCGCGAACAACATCGGTGAGATCAAGTCCGACCAGGGCCACTTCCAGTCCGCGCGACGAGCTCTTCACCGAGGCGCGCGACGTTAGTACCAGAGCGGGAAGCCGGTACCTCGTCGCGCTGGCGGAGAGCAATCTCGGACGGCTCGCTGCCCGGATGGGGCGCTTCGATGACGCCGAGGAGCTGTTGCAGCATGCCCTGGCTGAGTTTGACGACATGAACGCGCGAAGCTTCGTCGTCGAGACGAGCGCGCGGCTTGCGGAACGGGCCGTCCTCGCGGGCGATGCAGTGGAGGCTCTTGAGCGCGTTGGCGAGACCCTCCGAGCTGTCGACGAACACGGGGGCGCCGCAGTTGTCTCCGCGATGGTGCACCGACTCCACGGCTATGCGCTCATGCAATCTGGACGGCTGGACGAAGCGGCGATCGCTCTCGAGCAGAGCGTGCACAGCGCGAGCGCCGACGCGGACACGGACGCGGAGGCCGAGTGGTACGAGCTCGCGCTCACCCTCGAGGCGGTTGCCCGGCTAGCGGAGCTCCGCGGTCAGGAGGACAAGGCCGCCAGGGACAAGAGCGAGGAGATCTTCGACCGCCTCGGCGTGGTTTTCCGGCCGACGGTGCCGCTGCCGGCGCCCTAGACGCGCCCGACCGCGCACCAGGCGCGGGCGGTGAGCTGGAACGGGCCCTGCGGGTCGCCGAGGCGTCTGGCGAGCTCGTCGCGGAGCGCGTCCTGTGCCTCAGCGTCGAGCTCGGCGGCGTACGCGCCGGCCGGGCCGACGCCGGTCGGGAACGGCGCCCAGAGGTCGTCGAAGTCGTCATAGGAGGCCTCGACCACGATCGGTGAGACATCGACGTCTCTGAGCCCCGCGCTCTCCCAGAGCCCGCCGAGCTCCTCCGGGCGGGAGAACCGCATCGTGTGCGACTCCATCAGCGGCGTGGCCCGCTCGAGGTCGAGTGCGGCCGCCGCCTCCCAGAAGGTCCGCAGCATCGTCATTCCCTCGCCGTAGTCCCAGACGCAGCCGGCGACCGTTCCTCCCGGACGTGTCACTCGGGACATCTCGCGCACCCCTTGGTCGGGATCGGTCAGGAAGTTGACGACGAGCTGTGCCAGCGTCGCGTCGAACTCACCGTCGGCGAAGGGGATCGACTCGGCCGATCCGACGAGAATGCGCGCCCCCGGCGCGCGGGCGCGAGCCGCCTGGACGAACGGCTCGGAGGGGTCGATGCCCGCGACGCTCTCGGCGCCCACGATCTCGGCCAGCTGCGCGACGAGCGCCCCGGAGCCGCAGCCGACGTCAAGCGCCCGTTGCCCCTCGCGCACGCCTGCCGCCTCGCACATCGCGAGCGCGAGCCGAGGGCTATAGCGGCCGACGAAGCGGTCGTAGATCTCGGCGGGGCCCGAGAACATCGCTGCGTGGTCGGTCAACGCCCGGCTAGCCTAGACCTCATGTCCGCGCTCGACCTCTTCAGCCCGAAAACGCGTGAGTGGTTCGAGCAGACGTTCGACGGGCCGACGCCGGCGCAGGAGCTCGGCTGGCCGAAGATCGCGTCCGGCGAGCACACGCTGATCCAGGCGCCGACCGGCTCGGGGAAGACGCTCGCCGCTTTCCTCTTCGGGCTCGATCGGCTGCTCGAGGAGCCGGGGGAGGGGACACGCCTCGTCTACGTCTCGCCCCTGAAGGCGCTCAACTACGACATCGAGCGCAACCTGCGCGGCCCGCTGGCCGGGCTCGAGGCGGACGTGAAGGTGGCGGTCCGGACCGGCGACACGCCGCAGAAGGAGCGCGCCGCGATGCTGCGGCACCCGCCCGACCTGCTGATCACGACGCCGGAGTCGCTCTTCCTGCTGCTGACCTCGCGCGCGCGTGAGACCCTGACGGGCGTTCGGACGCTGATCCTGGACGAGGTGCACGCTGTGGCGGGGACGAAGCGCGGCTCGCACCTGGCACTGACCGTCGAGCGGCTCGAGCGACTCACCGGCGAGCCGTTCCAGCGCATCGGCCTCTCGGCGACGCAGCGCCCGCTCGAGGAGATCGGCCGGTTTGTCGCCGGCGGCCGTCCGATCGAGCTCGTCGACGCCGGCCGCTCGAAGCAGCTCGACGTGCAGGTGGTCGTTCCGCTCGAGGACATGCGCGAGCCGGGCGTGAACGCGGAGATCACGGACCTCCTCGGCACCGGCGGGGAAGCCCCGGCGCAGTCGATCTGGCCGTCGATCTACCCGAGGATCGTCGAGCTCGTCGAGCAGCATCGCTCGACGATCGTCTTCGTCAATAACCGCCGCTTGGCCGAGCGGCTCGCCCTGCGCCTCAACGAGCTGGCTGAGAAGGAAATCGCGCGCGCTCACCACGGCTCGCTGGCGCGCGAGCAGCGGCTCGAGGTCGAGGAGCTGCTGAAGCGCGGGCGAGATCCCCTGCCTCGTCGCCACCTCCTCGCTCGAGCTCGGCATCGACATGGGCGCTGTCGACCTCGTCATCCAGGTCGAGTCGCCGAAATCGGTCGCGCGTGGCCTCCAGCGCGTCGGCCGTGCCGGCCACGATCTCGCCTCGGTCTCGCGCGGCCGCGTCTTCCCCAAGTTTCGCGCCGACCTGCTCGAGTCGGCGGTCGTGGTGCAGCGGATGAAGGAGGGGGCGATCGAGGAGACGCAGATCCCTCGCAACCCGCTCGACGTCCTCGCCCAGCAGATCGTCGCGATCGCCTCGCAGGAGGAAATCTCGGTCGATGATCTGCATGAGCTCGTGCGGCGCGCCTATCCCTTTGCCGACCTTTCGCGCGTCCAGCTCGAGAACGTCCTCGACATGCTCGCAGGCCGCTATCCGTCGGACGAGTTCGCCGAGCTGCGACCGCGGATCGTCTGGGACCGAACAGCCGGTGAGATCCGCGGACGGGGCGGTGCGGGCCGGCTGGCGGTGACGAATGCTGGAACGATCCCCGATCGCGGCCTCTTCGGCGTCCACCTCGTCGACGGCGGGGGCCGCGTCGGGGAGTTGGACGAGGAGATGGTCTACGAGGCCCGAGCCGGCCAGACGTTCATGCTCGGCGCCTCGACCTGGCGGATCGAGGAGATCACCCGCGACCGCGTGCTGGTCTCCCCGGCGCCCGGGCGTGCCCGGGGCGATCCCGTTCTGGAAGGGCGAGGGGCCCGGCCGGCCCTATGAGCTCGGCGAGGCGATCGGCAAGGCCTCGCGCGAGCTGGCCGCGCTGAGCGACCAGCAGGCGCTCGACCGGCTGGCGACGGACTACTCGCTGGACGAGCTGGCCGCCCGCAACCTGCTCACCTTTCTCCGCGAGCAGGAGGCTGCGACCGGGGCGGTGCCGTCGGATCGGACGATCGTCGTCGAGCGGTTCCGGGACGAGATCGGCGACTGGCGCGTCTGCGTGCTGACGCCGTTCGGCGCCCGCGTGCACGCGCCGTGGGCCCTGGCCGTCTCCGCGCGGCTGCTGGAGTCGAGCGGAATCAATGCGTCGGTGCTCTGGTCGGACGACGGGATCGCGCTTCACTTCCCCGACTCCGACTCGCCACCGCCGACGGAGCAGCTCGTGCTCGACCCGGGCGAGCTCGACGAGCTCGTCGATGGGCGAGCTCGCGGGGACAGCGCTGTTCGGGTCGAGGTTCCGGGAGAACGCGGCCCGCGCGCTGCTGATCCCCCGCCGTCGCCCGGGTGAGCGCACGCCGCTCTGGCAGCAGCGCTTGAAGGCGCAGAGCCTGCTTCAGGTGGCTCGGAAGTACGGGTCGTTCCCGGTCATGCTCGAGACCTTCCGCGAGTGTCTCCAGGACGTCTTCGACCTGCCGGCGCTGAAGCGGCTCCTGCACGGGCTGAAGACGCGGCAGATCGACCTGGTCGACGTCGAATCGGCCTCAGCCTCGCCCTATTCGGCCTCGCTGCTCTTCGACTACATCGCCACGTACATGTACGAAGACGACACGCCTCCCGCCGAGCGGCGGGCGCAGGCGCTGTCGCTCGACCGCGATCTCCTCCGGGAGCTGCTCGGGCAGGAGGAGCTCCGCGACCTACTCGATGCCGGGGCGCTCGAGCAGGTGGAGCAGAGTCTGAGCGGCGATCCTCGGAATCCCGACGAGCTGCACGACGTCCTGCTCCGACGGGGCGATCTGCGCCCGGGCGAGTTCGACGAGGCGTTCGCTGCGGTGCTCGAGGCCGAGCGGCGGGCGGTGCGCGTGCGCGTGGTCGGGGAGGAGCGGCTGATCGCAGCCGAGGACGCCGGCCGCTACCGGGACGCGCTCGGCGCGATGCCCCCGAGCGGCCTTCCTGACAGCTTCTTAACGGGGTCGGACCCCGTAAAGGCGCTGCGAGAACTCGTCCTCCGGTGGGCGAGGGGCCGTGGGCCGTTCACGACCGCCGAGGCGAACGCCCGCTTCGGTCGTGACGTCGAGGGGCACCTAGTCGAACTCGAGCGCGAAGAGAAGCTCGTCCGCGGCGAGCTGCGGCCGGGCGGCACCGAGCGCGAGTGGTGCGACCCGGATGTCCTGCGCCGGATCCGCCGTGCCTCGCTGGCGGCACTCCGTCGGGAGGTCGAGCCGGTCGAGCAGGTCGCGCTCGCGCGTTTCCTGCCCGGCTGGCACGGGATCGACCGGCGCGCGACGCTCAGGGAAGCGTTGGTGCCGCTTCAGGCGCTGCCGCTGCCCGTGTCGCTGTGGGAGTCGGAGGTGCTGCCACGGCGCGTCCCCAATTACGCGCCGGCGCAGCTCGACCAGCTTTGCGCTTCCGGCGAGCTGGTCTGGGTCGGCGCCGGGCTCGACCGGGTCGCGGTCTTCTTCCGCGAGGACGCGGGCGTGCTCGGCCGGCCGGTCGGCGCCGAACGGCCCGAAGGAGAGATCCACGATCGCATCCGCGGGACGCTGGGCCGCAGCGCGCAGTTCTGGTTCGACCTCGTCGACGAGGTCGGGATCGACCCGGCCGAGCTGCTGCCCGCCCTCTGGGATCTCGTCTGGGCCGGCGAGGTCACAAACGACGCCTGGACACCGCTACGGGCGGGCCGCCGCTACGGCGTCCCTCGTCCGGAACGACGTCCACGGCGTTTTTCCCGTCGTCGGGCGACTGCGATCACAGCGACGCAGGGACGGTGGTCGCTCACCGATCGGCTGTTCATCGGAGAGCCCGACCGCCGCGCGCTGGCGGAGCTGCTGCTGGAGCGGCAGGGGATCGTCACGCGCGACGGCGTTCGCGCGGAGGGGATCACCGGCGGCTACAGCGCCGTCTACGGCGAGCTCAAGGCGCTCGAGACGCTCGGCCTCGCCCGGCGCGGGTATTTCGTCGAAGGGCTCGGCGGCGCGCAGTTCGCACTCGGAGGCGCGGTCGAGCGGATCCGCGAGCTGAGGCCGAAGGAGGACGAGCCCGCCGACGCGCTCGTGCTCGCCGCTGCCGATCCCGCCCAGCCCTACGGCGCCGGGCTGTCCTGGCCGAAGAAGGCTGACGGGCGGGCGGCTCGCGTTGCGGGCGCCTACGTCGTCCTGCTCGGCGGTGACGCAGCGCTCTTCGTCGAGCGCGGCGGCCGAACGCTCGTCCCCCTCCGCGACCCGGATCCAGAGTGGCTGCGGCCGGCGCTCGCGGCGCTGGTCGAGCACGTCAAGAGCCGCCGCGGCGTGAAGCGGCTGGCGGTCGAGCGCTTCGACAGCGAGCCCGTCGGGGAGACCGACGTGATGCCGCTCCTGATCGAGGCTGGATTCGTGGCGGGCCCGCGGCGCGCCGTGCTGCGTCCCTAGCCCTTCCGAGACAGTCCGGCCACGAGCACGCCGAACAGCGCGTGCCGCGCGGTCGCCTGGCCGAATGCGCGGGCGTTGGTCAAAAGCGGCGGAATACCAGGCTCGCCTCGCGCCGGGTGGTAGCGGTCGATGAAATAGCAGAGGGGATAGAGCGCGACATGCTCACCCAGCGCCAGCGCGAGCGCGAGACGTCGGCGGTCCACATTCAGCCGCTGCTGGACCGCGCTGAACGCCAGACCGAACACGGCGCCGTTCACGGCATGGAGAGCGAAACCGGCCGCACGCCAACCTCGTCCCCGGGTCACGGCCTTGCCGAGCACGGCGATGTCGGAATAGTCACAGCGGAAGAGCCGCTGGTCTACAGGCTCGAGAACGCCCCAGACAGTCGCGGCGACCGCACCTGCAGCCGCCGGCCTGGCCTCAGTCCTGAGCGAGGTCGACGACCTCCGCCCGGCCCAGCTCGAGCAGGTCCGCTGTTCGTAGTCGGACGGACTGCTCGTGCGACCCGGCCTCGAGAACGACGCTCTCGCGCTCCGCCAGCCTGGAATCGACCAGCACCCGATCGCTGCTGCCCCCGAACGGCGGGACGGCGCCGAGCTCGAAGTCCGGGTAGTCCCGCTTGAGATCGTCCTCGCTGGCGAGGTGGATGCGCTTGCCGCCTTCGACGTGGTCACGAACCTTGTGCAGGTCGACTCGCTCCGAGGCGGGCAGGACGACCCGCACATAACCGCCGGGTGCGGAGAGGACGAGGGTCTTCGCCACGTCCTTCGGATCGACGCCGAGAGCCTCGGCCTCCGCGGCTGCCGTCTCGGTGTGCGCGTGTGTCAGCACCTCATACTCGACACCCGCCTCGTCGAGGATCCGCGTCACATCCTGCTCGGCCATTTCTCGCCTCCTTCCCGAAATGATCTCAGAATGCGGCTGCGCGGGCCTCGCGCGCCGCCCGGCGCGCCCGCCGGAGCGGCTCCGGCGCGCGGTGGCCGGCGAGTGACGACAGGACTAACTCGACCGCCGTCTCGGGATCGGTCCGCCAGGCGGCGTGGACGGCAAGCGGGCGGGTGCCCGGACGGGTACGCACCCAGAACCCGACTACGGTGTCGTCCAGCACGAGCGGCGAGCGTGCGCCCAGCTCGTCGTCGGGCCACGGCCCGTCCGCGAGCAGCGGGCGGTGGGTGACGCCGACCGTCGGCAGGTCGAGCACGGATCCGAGGTGAAGGGCGAGCCCAGCGCGACGTGGATGGTCGCGGCCGGTGCCGTCGACGAGCACTGCGTCGGGCGCCTGGTCGAGCGCGCGGACGGCCGCTTCGAGCGCCGGTCCTTCACGAAGCGCGAGTAGCCCCGCCCGGTACGGCGCTCCGGCGTGCGCCGTGATCACAGCCGTCGCGTCCGAAGTCGTCGCTGACGCCCACAGCGGATCGCCGGCGGCGCCGCGGCCGCTCTTGCCGCGCGGCGAGCAGACGAAGCAGGCGCCGATCGCGGCGTCGGCGCCCGGCTGCCACGGCGGCGCGTCGGCGTCGGCGAGCGCCCGCTGGACGTCGACGAGCTCGTCGGCCGAGGCCGGCCATGCCGTCACGGCGGCAGGATAGTTCGACCATGACCGCTCCGACCGAGTCGGATCTGCTCGCCACGCTGCGCGCCGAGGGAGTCCGAGCGCCGCGGCTCCTCGAGGCGGTTCGCGCCGTCCCTCGCGCCGGGTTCGTGCCGCCGGGCGCCGCCGGGCTGGCGTACCACGACGCCCCGCTCCAGATTCCGCACGGCCAGGTGACGACACAGCCGTCGCTGGTGGCGAAGATGGTCGACGCGCTCGGACTGACGGGAACGGAGCGCGTGCTCGAGATCGGAACGGGCTACGGCTGGCAGACGGCGCTGCTCGCCCGGCTCGCCCGCGAGGTCTGGAGCGTCGAGCGCTGGCCGGACCTCGCCGAAACCGCGCGGGAGAACCTCTTTTCCCACGGCGTCGAGAACGCCACGGTCGTGGTCGGCGACGGCAGCGAGGGTCTTACGGAGGAGTCGCCGTTCGACGCGATGCTCGTCTCGGCGGCGTTCACCTCGGTGCCTGAGCCGCTGACGGAGCAGCTTGCGGTCGGCGGTCGGCTCGTGCAGCCGATCGGACCGGGTGGGGCGGAGGACGTCGTCCTCTTCGAGCGCCGACCTGACGGCCTGGTCAAGCGCAGGATGATTACCGGTGCGCGCTTCGTTCGACTCGTCGGCCGCCGCGGCTTCCCGACGTAGGCTGAGCCCGTGCCGGAGGGTGACGCACTCCACCGGGCGGCGCGCCGGCTGCAGCCGCTGGTCGGTGAGACGCTGGAGGTCGAGACGCCGCATCCACGTGCGGCGGCGACCGGTGTCGCCGAGCGGCTCGACGGTCGCCGACTCGAGAGCGTCGAGGCGATCGGCAAAAACCTCATCCTGCGGTTCGAAGGCGGCCTGGTGCTACGCAGCCACCTGCGGATGACCGGCCGCTGGACGATCCGCGAGCGCGGCGCTCGGAGTCGCGGGCGCCCGTGGCTCGTGCTGCGGGGAGCCGCCCGTGAGGCGGCGCTGTGGGGCGGGCCGGTGCTGGAGCTGAACGCTCGGGCGGCGCGGCGACTCGGGCCCGACATCCTCGCGCGCCCGCCCGACTTCGATCGCATGGTCACCGGACTTCGTCGAGCCGATCAGGGCCGGGCCGTCGGCGAGGCTCTCCTCGATCAACGGCTGGTCGCCGGGATCGGAAACGTCTGGAAGGCGGAATCGCTCTGGCGAGCACGAGTCTCCCCGTGGCGTCCACTCGCCGAGGTCACCGACGGAGAGCTGCGCGCCGTGCTCGGTGAAGCGGCGCGACTGATGCGCCGCTCCGTCGACGGTGGTCGACAAGAGCGTGCCGTCTATCGCGCAGCCGGCCGTCCGTGTCCGCGTTGCTCGACGCTGATCGAGTCCCGGGGGCAGGGCGACGCCAACCGAACCGCGTACTGGTGTCCAAGCTGCCAGCCCGGGCCTGATCCCCAGAGAGGACTGCATCGACCGGGCGCGTAAGCGGATGGGTGATCCGAGCGCCGCACCTCCATCAGGCACTGCGTGCGTTCTGTCTGGCCGCGTTCGCGGTCGCGTTTCGCGAGCTGGACGACGGCGGCGACCTCCCGTTTTCGTTCGAGGAACATCAGGGTCGCGGCCGGCCGACGCTTTACGAGTATCGCCCGCTCGTGCGCCCGTTCCTCGAGGCGCGTGCCGATCGGCTGGCTGCGCTCCCCGATGCGCAGACGGCTGTCGCGGAGCTCGAACGTGAGCCGGCGGCGGCGATCTTCGCCACGGCGCATGCCGGCGGACGGTCGAGCTCGCGCGAGGCCTTGGTCCGAACCGTTCTCCTGCCGCTTCTGGAGGAGACGGCCGAAGCCTGCGGCGGCTTCGACTGGAGCGACGAGGCGTTCGAACGTGTCTACGCCAGGCTTGAAGCGTCGCTCTTTGGTGGCCAGCGGGCCTACGGCGCGGTGGCGCCGGTTGTCGGCCTGTCGACCGGAGGCCTCCAGGACCTGGGCGCAGGCCTTCGCATCCGCCACGTCGCGACGGGCGAGCTCGCGGCGCACTGGCCGGCGGCGCGGGGGCTGCTGCCGGAGGGATTCGAGCGAGAGCCCGACCGACTCTGCGTGCTCGAGTTGGAGCTGCCGCTGTCGGCAGACGACGGCGGTCCGCCGGATGCACCGGGTGAGCTCGCGGACGCCGTCACCGCTCTCCGGCTCGCAAGTGCCGGGCCGATCGCGGCCGGCCCAGTGCTCTTCGAACGCCTCGACTGGCGTCCCTTCGGCATCCGGCCGGTCTTGCCGGTCGCGGCGACCGCTCCGCCCGGCGAGCCGGTGCGGATCGATCCCGTGACCGCCGCTCGCGCGAGGAGGGTCCGCGAGCGGCTCGTCTTGGCCGACGAGGATCGCGACCTCGGCGAGGCACTCGATCGCTGGGAGCTGTCGCTGTTCCAATCCGACCCGTTCGCGTCGGAGCAGCTGCGAGGCTCGCTGAGCGCGGTGCTGGGCGCCGGCGAGGGGCTGTTCGCGGCGTCGCTTCGCGCGGCGGCACTGCTCGGAGAGACGCCGCGGGAGCGGGCCGAGGTGCTCGATCGTCTGCGGTTGCTTGCGAGGGGCGACGCGGCGTCGGCGACGGGAGACCTTGTCCGACGAACGCTTGTTCAGGTGCTCGAGGACGGAGACCGTGCGAAGCTCGTGACCGCACTCGACGAGTCCCTTCTCGGGCTCCGCCCGAAGCCTGCGGCAGGGGTCGAGCCGGTCTCCGCGGTCGGCTCACTCTAGGTCTGGTTCCGTTACAGACACGTGACGCCGAGCCGGATAGCGTCGGCGGCATGGAGGAGGCAAGAAGGGTCTTGGAGCGGCTTGCGCGAATCGAACAGCTCGAGCGGGAGCATGCACCTGCGGGTGAGCTGCTCGATCAACTCAGGGAACTCGTTCAGGAGGCGGAGACCTGGCTACGAGCCGAGCCGGAGCCGGCCGGGGCGGTGGCGGCCCTTGCGTGCTGCCGGAGTGCGCTGGCTGTGGACGAGGGACAGGAGGTGATGCTTCTCGCGCGCTGAGCAGCGAAAACCTGATCTCCGGGCCCGATGCGATCCGGTTTTTACGGCACACTGAGGACGTGCAGGACAGTCCGGTCCCAAGGCGAAGGAGCGGCGAGTAATGCGGCTGGCCGGCCTCTTCACTCGCCCCCAGGTGGGCGAACAGGAAGCACCCCCGCAGGAGCAGGCCCCAGCACGCGAGGACTTCGCCGTGCAGCCCGAGCCTGAACCGGCGCCGCAGGCGCAGGTGATCGCGTTCGCGAACCAGAAAGGCGGCGTCGCCAAGACGACGTCGACCCTGAATCTGGCCGTGGCGTTCTCGGAGCTGGGGAACCGCGTCCTGATCGTGGACATGGACCCGCAGGGGAACCTGACGATGAGCCAGGGCTTCAACCCCGACCACATCACGCGGTCCATGTTCGACGTGCTCGTGCACCGGCTCCCCATCGAGCAGGTGATCCATGAGGCTGAAGTCGACCTGGCTGTGTCCTCGATCGACCTTGCCGGAGCCGAGCTCGCGCTGTCGAGCATGATCGGGCGCGAGCGCGCGCTCGAAAAGGCGCTCGCACCGATCAAGGAGCGCTACGACTGGATCCTGGTCGACACCCCGCCCTCGCTCGGGCTGCTGACGATCAATGCGCTCGTCGCTGCCGACGAGGTCATCGTGCCCGTCCAATGCGAGTACCTCTCCCTGCGCGGCCTCGTGCAGCTGGAGAACACGCTCTCGATGATTCGGGAGAACCTGAACCCGAACGTCGAGATCCAAGGGATCCTCCCGACGATGTTCGACAGCCGAACGCTGCACGCCCGCGAGGCGGTCGAGATCCTGCAGGAGAACTTCGGCGAGCTCGTCTTCAAGACCCGGATCAAGAAGACGGTTCGCTATGCCGAGGCACCCGTGAAGGGCAGCTCGGTGCTCAAGTACGACCCGTCCGGCAATGCTGCCGCGGCCTACCGGGAGCTCGCGAAGGAGGTGCTCGATGGCGCGAAAGCGCGCAAGCATGCGTGAGGGCCCGCTCGCGGAGCTATTCCGCGCGACCGAGGCTGCCCAGCGCCAGGCAGAGAAGGAGGGGAAGGCTCTTCCGGGCGAGCCGCTCGAGGAGACCGTCGAGCATCCGCCACCGCAACCGCCGCGGCTCGAAGTCGCCCCTGAGCCGGAGGACCCGCCGCCGGCGCCGACGATCAACGAGCCGCCGCCGCGACAACCCGAAGACCACGGGCCCGACCGCGGCCTCGCGCGTTTGCTCGATCCGATGCCAGAGCCGCCGCCGCGACTGCACCGAGCGCCGCGGTCCGACGCGGCCTACCAGGCACTCATTCGCGTCGTGGGGGTCGGGGGCGCAGGTCTGAACGCCCTCAACCGCATGATCGATGCCGGCATCTCCGACGTCGAGTTCGTCGCCGTCAACACTGATCTGCAGCAACTTGCGTTGAGCGACGCCGAAGTGAAGATCCATATCGGCCGGGAGCTCACTGGCGGGCTGGGCTCGGGATCCGAGCCCGACATTGGCCGCCGCGCCGCCGAGGAGTCCTACGACCAGATCAAACGCGCGCTCCGTGACTCGGACATGGTGTTCGTCACCGCCGGCGAGGGCGGGGGCACCGGCTCGGGCGCCGCACCGGTCGTCGCCCGAATCGCCCGCGAGGTTGGCGCTCTCACCGTCGGCATCGTGACGATGCCGTTCCGGTTCGAGGGAACGAAGCGACGCTCGCAGGCGGAAGCCGGGGTCGAGTGGCTGCGAAACGACTGCGACACCGTGATCGTGATACCGAACGAGCGACTGCTCGAGGTGCTCGACTCGAAGACGTCCATGCTCGACGCGTTCAAGATCGCTGACGACGTCCTCCGGCAGGGTGTCCAGGGGATCTGCGACTTGATCACCGAGCCCGGCCTGATCAACGTCGACTTCGCGGACGTCCGCACGATCATGGAGGGAGCCGGCAGCGCCTTGATGGGGATCGGCTTCGCGACTGGGGAGAACCGCGCCGTCGAGGCCGCCGAGCGGGCACTCCGCTCGCCGCTCGTCGACACCGAGGTTGTCGGTGCGCGCGGGATTCTGCTCTCGATCGCCGGCGGAAACGACCTCTCGCTGTACGAGGTCAACGAAGCGGCGGAGCTCGTGCGCCAGGCGGCCACCGACGACACGAACATCATCTTCGGCGCGACCGTCGACGAGCGTCTCGAGGGGCAGGTCTGGGTGACGGTGATCATCACGGGCGTCGGGCAGCGCCGGCGGCTCCGGAGCGCCGCCGAGCGACCGGCAGGCTCCGAGAGCTCCGACGTGCTCGAGCCGCCGTCGTTCCTTCAGGACCGCTAGCTCCCAGCCGGAAGTACCCTCAGGCCATGAGGGGCGCGATCGCCGCCGGCCACCGACTGACGGCTGAAGCCGGCGCGCAGATGCTGGCCGACGGCGGCAGCGCCGTCGACGCGTGCCTCACCGCCGCGTTCGTCTCCTGGGTCGTCGAGAGCCCGCTCACGGGGCCGGGCGGCGGCGGCTTCCTCCTTGTCCACGACGCCGGCGACGGCCGCTCACGGCTGCTCGATTTCTTCGTCACCGTGCCCGGGGAAGGCCTTCGCCGGGGGCTGGTCGGCGAGATGGAGACCGTGGACGTCGACTTCGACTCCACGATTCAGGCATTCCGGATCGGAGCCGCGTCGGTGGCGGTCCCTGGGACGGTCGCCGGGCTCGAGACCGCGCACCGGAGATTCGGAACGGTCCCGTGGCCGAGATTGCTCGAACCGGCAATCGAGGTCGCTCGCGGCGGGTTCGAGCTCACCCGCCCGCAGGCGTACCTGCACGCGATCCTCGACATCATCCTTCGCCACACCGAGGACGGCCGGGCCATCTACGGCCCGCGAGGAGACCGCCTCGTCGCGGGTGACCGACTCGTCATGAGCGATCTGGCGGACACGCTGGAGCTGCTGGCGGCGAGCGGTGCGGAGACCTTCCACAGTGGAACCCTCGCTCGCGCGGTAAGTGACTACGTCCGCGGCCACGGCGGAACCCTGACCCGCGAAGACCTCGCTCGGTACCGGCCGATCTGGCGCCGTCCGCTGACCGCCGACTTCGTTCAGCACCAGGTCGAGCTGAATCCTCCGCCGTCCTCGGGCGGCGTACTGATCGCCTACGGACTGCGCCTGCTCGACCGCGCCGGGCTCGGAGGAGGCCCGGGCACGGCCGGCGCGATCGCCCGCCTCGTCGAGGTCATGCGCGAGCAGACTCTGGCTCGGGGCCCCGGCTTCTCACGCGAGCTCTTCCGCGGTGGGCTCGCGCGCAGGCTCTGCGAAGACGAACGCGTGGCCGCCGCCGCCGGGCGCCTCCTCACCGGCACGACGCACATCTCAGCCGTCGACGCGCAGGGCAACGCGGCCTCGCTGACCGCGTCCACCGGGTCGGGGTCCGGAGTCGTCGTCCCGGGCACGGGCATCCATCTGAACAACATGCTCGGCGAGTTCGACCTGATTCCCGCCGGGGCTCGGCGGAGGCCGGGCGGACGGCTGACGAGCATGATGGCCCCCTCGATCGCCCTCCACGACGGACGACCTCGCCTCGTGGTCGGCAGCGCGGGCTCGCTCCGGCTGCGCGGGGCAATCCTGCAGGTCATCGCCAATGCAATCGGGCACGACCTCCCGGTGGAGGAGGCGATCGCCGCGCCGCGCGTCCACCTGGACGAGGAGCACGTGCACTGCGAAGGCGGGTCGGATCCGGCGGAGCTCGACGAGCTCGAGAGGCGCGGCTACGAGATTGTCCGCTGGCGGCGGCGGAACCTCTACTTCGGCGGCGTCGCGGCGGTCGAAGTGCGGCCGGATGGGGCGCTCCACGCCGCCGGCGACCCGCGGCGCGGGGGGCATGGAATCGTCGTCGGTGGCTAGTTCGTACGTCATCCGCCCGGCGCATCCCCGTGATGCCGCGGCGCTCGTGGCCCTCGCCGAGGACGTCGTCGCCGAGCCCGAAGGCTGGCTCGTCTCGGACGGCGGCTGGCGAACCGTCACGGACGAGCGGAGGTACCTGCGGGCGGTTCGCCGCTACAGCGACGCGGCCGTCTTCGTCGCCGAGGGAGATGAAGGGATCGTCGGGCGGCTCTCGCTCGGCCGAGACCCTCATCCGGCGAGCCGTCACGTCGCCGACCTTGGCTTGATGGTCGCAGCAGGCGCCCGCCGCCGCGGCATCGGCCGTGCGCTGCTCGAGCAGGCGGTCAGCTGGGCCCGCGAGGTCGGCATCCGCAAGCTCGAGCTGCACGTGTTCCCGTACAACGACGCGGCGATCGCCCTCTACGAACAGTTCGGTTTCCGACGAGAGGGCTACCGCAAGGAGCACTACCGGCGAGGCCGCGACTTTGTCGACGCGATCCTGATGGCCTACGACGTCCACTAGTGTCCGCTCTCGTGCCGCTGGCCGAGATCGCGGAGAGCTTCTTCAAGCCTGCCGTCCGGGACATCGTCCCCTACGAGCCGGGGAAACCTGTCGAGGAGGTGCAGCGTGAGCTCGGTCTCGAGCGCGTGGTCAAGTGCGCCTCGAACGAGGGTCCGTTCGGCCCCTTTCCGGAGGCACTCGACGCCCTGGCCGCGGCCGCGCCCGAGCTGAACCGCTACCCGGACGGCGGCGCCTTCGGGCTCCGGACGGCGCTCGCCGGGCGCCACGGCGTGCGCTTCGAGGAGGTCGCGCTCGGTGCCGGGGCCGACGGGGTCGTCGACTGCCTTTCCCAAGCCTCCCTCGATCCGGGGGACGAGATCGTCTGCGGCTGGCCGAGCTTTCCCAGCTACGTGATCTACGCGCGCAAGCTCGGCGCCGAGCCGAGGATGATTCCGCTCCGCGATGGTCGCTACGACCTCGACGCGCTGCTCGAGGCGGTGACGGAGCGGACGAAGCTGGTCTACGTCTGCCACCCGAACAACCCGACCGGGACGATGAACACCCGCGCAGAGCTGGACGACTACTTCGCCCGGGTGCCGGAGCACGTCCTCACCGTCCTCGACCAGGCGTACTTCGAGTACGTCGATGACCCGGACTATCCGGACGGGATCGAGGAGTACCTCAAGCACGGCCGCCGAGTCGTCGTGCTCCGCACGTTCTCCAAGATCTTCGGCCTTGCGGGGCTCCGCGTCGGCTACGGCGTCGCTCCGGCCGAGGTGGTGTCGACGATCGGCAAAGTCCGCCGGGCCTTCGACGTCACCACCCCCGCCCAGGTCGCCGCCCTGGCCAGTCTAGGCGCACCAGGTGCCGACTCCGAGCTCCAGCGCCGCCGCCGGCTCAACGCCGAAGAGCGCCCAGTGGTCGAAGCAGCACTGCGGGAGCACGGGTTCGATCCGGTTAGCCCGGCGGTCGCGAACTTCGTCTTCGCCGAGGTCGGCGACGACTCGCGGCCGTTGTTCGAGCAGTTGCTCCAGGAGGGCGTGATCGTGCGGCCGACGGGCAGCTTCGGCGCCCCGGGCGGGATTCGCGTCACGGTCGGCACGCCCGAGGAGAACGCCTTCTTCCGCGAGGCGCTCGGGCGTGTCCTCAGCCCAGCGCCGGGATAACTGCCGTGGCGCGCCGGCGAGAGTGGACGCGCGAGTCGCTGCTCGAGGGCGTGCGCTCGGGCGACCGCCGCGCGCTCGCGCGCGCGATCACGCTGGTCGAGAACTCCGATCCGCTGGCCTACGAGGTCGTCCGTGAGCTCTATCCCGAGACCGGACACGCATACGCGGTCGGGATCACCGGCCCGCCCGGCGTCGGCAAGTCGACCTTGATCAGCGCGCTCGTCCGACACATCCGTGCGCTCGGCCAGACGGTCGGCGTCATCTCGGTCGATCCCTCGAGTCCGTTCACCCAGGGCGCGCTGCTCGGCGACCGGATCCGGCTCTCCGACCACTTCCTCGATCCCGGGGTCTTCATCCGCTCGATGGGGACACGCGGCCATCTGGGCGGGCTGGCCGAGGCGACGCTGCAGGCCCTGCTCGTCCTCGATGCCGCCGGGCGCGACCTCGTCTTCCTCGAGACGGTCGGGACCGGTCAGAGCGAGATCGAGGTGATCAGCGTCGCCGACACCGTCGTGCTCGTGCTGATGCCCGGCTCGGGCGACTCCGTGCAGGCGTTGAAGGCCGGAATCATGGAGATCCCGGACGTGATCGTCGTCAACAAGAAGGACCACCCGGCGGCGAAGACGATGCTGAACGAGGTTCGCTCGATTCTCAGCCTCGACAAGGAGCGCGATTGGCGCCCGCCGATCGTTCTCACCGAAGCGCTCAAGGAGGAGGGAATCGAAGCAGCTCTGGGACAAGATTGTCGAGCACCGCACGCACCTGGAGTCACACGGTCTGCTGGACGAGCGGCGCCGCAAGAACCTCGCCGGCGAGGTGTTCGCGGTGGCTTCCGCCCGGGCGAAGACGCACCTGGAGCGGGCGGTCGCGGACGACCCCGAGCTGCGGCGCCTGCTCGAAGAGGTGCAGCGGCGAGAGCTCGACCCGCTTACGGCGGTCAGAGAGATACTTCAGCGGGTGTTCAAGGTCGATGAAGACGGAAACCGCCCCGACCCTCGCTGACATCGAGGAGGCGCGTCGGCGCCTCGCCGGGGTCGCGCGCGAGACGCCGGTGTACGGCTCGGAGACCTTCTCGCGGATCGCCGGTCGCGAGGTCTGCCTCAAGGCGGAGAACCTGCAACGAACCGGGCGCGTTCAAAGTGCGTGGCGCTGTCAACAAGATCGCGACGCTCTCTGACCGCGAGCGGTCCGCCGGCGTCGTCGCGGCGAGCGCCGGCAACCACGGCCAGGCCGTCGCGTGGGCGGCGCGCGAGGCCAGAATTCCCGCCCGCATCTACGTTCCCCAGGACGCGCCGATGGCGAAGGTCGAGGCGTGCCGTACCTACGGCGCGGATCTGATCATGGTCGGGGAAGGCTTCGAGGAGGCGCTCGCGGCAGCCACGGCCGACGTCGAGGAGACCGGAGCAACCTTCGTCCACCCGTTCGAAGACCCGCTCGTCATCGCCGGGCAAGGAACGATCGGGCTCGAGCTCGCGGAGCAGGTCCCCGACGCCGGGACGGTCGTGATTCCCGTCGGCGGCGGTGGGTTGGCCGCGGGCATCGCGATCGCGCTCCGGGCTCAGCGGCCGGAGATCCGGATCGTGGGCGTCCAGGCCGGCCTCGACGGCTTCACAATCGCCGACGGGATCCTCGTCAAGTATCCAGGCGAGTTGACCATGTCGATCCTGCGCGACGTCGTCGACGAGCTGGTCGAAGTCGACGACGAGTCGATCAGCGAGGCGATCTTGCTGCTCCTCGAGCGGGCGAAGCTCGTCGTCGAGGGAGCCGGCGCGGTCGGCGTCGCCGCACTGCTCGGCGGCAAGGTCGGCGGCTCGGGGCCGGTGGCAATTGTCCTCTCCGGCGGGAACATCGACCCGACGCTGCTCATCTCGGTGATGCGCCACGGGCTCACGCTCGGCGGCCGCTATCTCGTGATCCGGACGCTGATTCCCGACCGCCCCGGTGAGCTCGTCAAGCTGCTCTCGCTGATCGCCGAGGCGCGCGGCAACGTCGTCTCGGTCGAGCACCACCGCGAGGGGATGGACATTCCGGTCGCCGAAACGGAAGTCGAGCTGACGGTGATCACGCGCGACCAGGAGCACTGCGCCCTCCTCCTCGACCAGATGCGCAGCTGGGGCTACGCGGCCGAGCGAATCAAGTAGCGGAAGGAAGATTTCGAACCGCTGCGCCGTCTAGGAGTGTGGACCGGTCGGCGGTATGCGGCACCGCCGGTCGGTCTCGGTGTTTCCTACTCCTAAACTCGGCACATGAGCGTCGAGGGTCGCAGAGAGCGCAAGGTCGTCAGCGTCCTCTTCGCCGACCTGGTCGGCTTCACCTCGCGCGCGGAGACGCTCGACCCGGAGGACGTCGAGGCAATCCTGCGGCCGTATCACGATCGTCTCCGCTCCGAGCTCGAACGACGCGGCGGCACGGTCGAGAAGCTCATCGGCGACGCGGTGATGGCCGTGTTCGGCGCTCCAATCGCCCACGAGGACGACCCGGAGCGAGCCGTCCGTGCCGCGCTCGCGATTCGGGACTGGATCCGCGACGAGGGCGAGCTGGAGGTCCGGGTGGCCGTGAACACCGGCGAGGTGCTCGTTTCGCTGGAGCCGAGCCCTGGGGCCGAACGGGGCCTGGTCGCCGGCGATGTCGTCAACACCGCGTCGCGCCTGCAGACGGCGGCTCCGGTGAACGGCGTCCTCGTCGGCGAGACGACGTACAACGCCACGTCCCGCGTGGTCGAGTACCGCGAGGTGCCGCCGGTCGAGGCCAAGGGGAAGGCAGAGCCGGTGGCGGTGTGGGAGGCGGTCCAGGCTCGTTCCCGCTACGGGGCAGACGTCACCTACGAGCCGCGGACGGCACTGATCGGGCGCGAACGCGAGCTCGATCTGCTCGTCCACGCGCTCGCCCGCGTGCGCCAGCAGAGCGCACCGCAGCTCGTGACGCTCGTCGGCGTGCCGGGAATCGGGAAGAGCCGCCTCGTCCGCGAGCTGTTCGCGTCGGTCGAGGCGCAGCCCGACCTCATCTACTGGCGTCAGGGCAGGTGTCTCCCGTACGGCGAGGGTGTCGCGTTCTGGGCGCTTGGCGAGATCCTCAAGGCTCATGCGGGCATCCTCGAGGGCGAGCCGGAGGAGAAGGCGAGGGCCAAATTGAAGTCCGTCGTCGAGGAGGCAGTGCCCCAGGCGGAGGAAGCGGCCTGGGTCGAGCGGCAGCTCCGCCCGCTGCTTGGTCTCGCCGAGGCCGGCGAGACCGGTGGCGACCGACGCACCGAGAGCTTCGCCGCATGGCGGCGGTTCTTCGAAGGGCTCGCCGAGCTCGACCCGCTGGTCCTCGTGTTCGAAGACCTGCACTGGGCCGACGAGGGTCTGCTCGATTTTGTCGACTACCTGATCGAGTGGGCCGGGGCGGTCCCGATTCTCGTCGTCGCCACGGCCAGGCCCGAGCTGCTGGCTCGTCGGCCGGGCTGGGGCGGCGGGAAGCCGAACGCGGCAACGATCTCGCTCTCGCCGCTCACCGAGGAGGAGACGGCGAAGCTTCTCCACGGCCTGCTCGAGCGCGCGGTCCTTCCCGCGGAAATGCAGGCCCGTTTGGTCGAGCGCGCCGGCGGCAATCCGCTGTATGCCGAGGAGTTCGCGAGGATCGCCGCCGAGGGCAGGAACGGGGACCTGCCGCTTCCGGAGTCCGTCCAGGGGTTGATCGCGGCGCGGCTGGACTCGCTGGAGGGGGAGGAGAAGACGCTGCTCCAGGATGCCGCGGTCGTCGGCAAGGTCTTCTGGCCAGGAGCCCTGGTGGCGATCGGCGGTGGGGATCGCAGTGAGCTCGACGAGTCACTCCACCGGCTCGAGCGCAGGGAGTTCATTCGCCGCGAGCGGCGCTCGTCGATTGAAGGTGACACCCAGTACTCGTTTGCCCACACGCTCGTGCGAGACGTCGCCTACGGCCAGATCCCGAGAGCCGACCGGGCCGAGAAGCATCGACGCGCCGCCGTCTGGATCGAGTCCTTCGGACGGGCCGAGGACTACGCCGACCTGCGTGCGCACCACTACGCAAGCGCGCTCGAAATCGCGCGGGCAGGCCGCGCCGACACAGAGGAGCTCGTTCAGGCAACCCGCCTCGCCCTTCGCGATGCGGGCGATCGCGCCACCTCGCTGAACGCCTTCGCTGCCGCGGCGCACGACTACGACCGCGCGCTCGAGCTGTGGCCGGCCGACGATCCCGCTCGACCACGGCTCCTACTAGCCGCGGCAGGGGCTCGGTTCCAAGCCGACGTCTGGGACGAGGCGGAGCTGGCAGCCGCCCGCGACGCCCTTCTTGCGGCAGAGGATCGGGCCGGGGCCGCACAGGCGGAGCACATGCGGGCCGACGCCTTCTGGAACCTCGGACGGGGCGATGACGTCCTCGAGAGCCTGGAGCGAACCGCGGAGCTGGCAGAGGAGCTGCCGCTCTCGGAGACCAAGGCGCGCGTTTACGCCGGCCTCTTCCGGCTGCACTGGCTCGCCAACCGTGAAGAGCTGGCCTCATCGTTCGAGCAGCAGGCGCTGGCCATGGCAGATGAGCTCGCTGCGAAGGACGTTCGCGCCCAGGTCCTCAGCGGGAGTGGCTCTTTGCGGGTGGCGAAGGGCGACCGCGGAGGGTTCGACGCCATCGAGGAGAGCATCGCGATCTTCGAGCAGTTGAACTCGGCCGACGCGCAGCGTCCGTACAACAACCTGGCCGATGGGTACTACAACCTCGGCGATCTCCCTAAGGCAGCGGAGGCAACGAGGCGGATGAAGGAAGCGTGGAAGCGCTTCGCAGGGATCGACTGGCTCCGCTGGAACGAGAGCCAGAAGGTCAGGCTCCTTTACGTAGAGGGTCGCTGGGACGACGTGCTGGAGATGGCCGAACGCTGGATTGCCGACGCACGAGCCCAACACGGGCATTACCTCGAGTCGGCTTGGCGGTGTTTCCGCGGGCGAGTGCTGCTTGCGCGGGGCGACGGCGCCGGTGCCGTTGACGAGAGTGCGACCTGCCTCGAGCTCGCGCGCGTCGCGGCCGACCCACAAGTCCTCATTCCAGCGCTTGCCTTCCATAGCCGGGTGCTCTGGGCCATGGGAAGCCGCGGCGCCGAGTCGCTCGCGCTCGAGCTCGTCGATGTCTGCCGCCGAGCGCAGCTGGACATCTCGCACGACTGGTTCTGGGATGCCGCTGTCGTGCTGGTTGGGCTCGGACGGCGCTCGGAGCTGGAAGCCGTGGGTGAGAGCGTGCCGACTCCGACTCGCTGGCGCGAGAGCGGGCTCGCCCTCGGGCGCGGTGACCCGCTGTCGGCAGCTGCCGTTTTCGCTGAGATGGGCGCCAAACCGTTCGAGGCCGAGGCGCGGCTACTCGCCGCGAGGGACGGCATCGACGCCGATCTCCCCTCCGCGGTCGCGTTCTTCCGAGCGGTCGGTGCCTCGACCTACCTGGACGAAGCGGAGTCGCTCCTCGCTAGGACCCGCAGCGCCTGAAGCTGACGGTCTCGCCGTCCCAGTCCTCGACGCCGCCGTGCAGGACCGGCCGCACGTCGACGCCGGAGGATGCGAGCACGCTCGCCGCAACCCCGGCGCGCGGCCCGGTCGAGCAGATCGTGACAACGGGCTTGCCGCCTTGGAGATCCTCCGCCCACTCACGCACGAGCCGGTAGGGGATGTTGCGGCTGCCGGGGATATAGCCCTCGTCCCGCTCGCTGGGCTCGCGGACGTCGAGGACCTGCACCGCGTCGGTCTCGATCAGCTTCTGGAGCTCCCCGAGCTCGACGGGTGCCAGACGTTCCTCACTCGGCGGCCCGACCAGGTAGCCGGCCAGGTCGAAGATCCCGACCGACCTGAGGCCGCGGGCCGAGCGCTGCGCCTCGTCGGCGCCGGCTGCATGGATCACGACTCGCTCGTCCGGCGGGAGCACGAAGCCCGCCTTCGTCGCGAAGTTCCCGCCGTCGATTGGGACATTCAGCGCGCCACGCGCATGACCGGCGCCGAAGTCCTCGGCTGACCGGACGTCGAGGATCGCGCCGCCGCCGCCGCCGTTCACCGCCTCGAGCGGCTCCGGGGCTCCGACGAACGGTCCGCGGTTCAGCGCGACGATCCGTTCCATGTTCGCCGGCCGGACACCGGTCCGGATCGCATCGGCGACGAACTCGTCCTCGTCGACTGCGGCGAGCGCGTGATTGAAGCGCCGCTCGAAGCCGATCGTCGACGAGGCCTTCGAGCTCATTCCCGCGCCGCAGAGCGAGCCTGCGACGTGGCCGGGATAGACCTCGACGCCGTCGTGGAGCTGCAGCAGGCGCTGGAGGCTGTGATACAGCTCGTGCGCCCCTGCCGAGGCCTCCGACGCCAGGTCCGGGCGTCCGGCGTCCCCGACGAAGAGCGCGTCTCCGGTCAGCGTCAGCCACGGCTCGTCGCCGCGCTCGCGGTCGATCACCTCGAAGGAGCAGTGCTCGGGCCGGTGTCCAGGCGTGTGGACGACACGCAGGCAGACCGGGCCGAGCTCGACCGTGCCGCCGTCCTCGAGCGCGTCGAATGGATACTCCGGGTCGGCGGCGGGGTGGATCGAGACCGGAAGACCGTGCTCCAGCGCGAACCGCCCGTGGCCGGAGACGTGGTCGGCATGGGTGTGCGTCTCGAGGACGCGGACGATCCGGACCTCGTCGTGCTCCGCCTGCTCGAGGTACTGCTCGATCTCGTAGGCGGGGTCGACGACGACCGCCTCGCCCGAGTCCTCGTAGCCGATCAGGTAGGACGCACAGCCCAGGTCGTCATCGACGAACTGGCGAAACAGCATGCGGTTCAGCGTAACTCAGAAACCGGCTTGCTTCGTAACCCTCGACCAGGCTCAAGGGGGTCTGACCCCTTGAGGGTGGTTGAGGGTTGCTGGGCTCTAGAAGCCCAGGTGCTTGGCGATCACCATGCGTTGAACCTCGTTTGTGCCTTCTCCAATTTCAAGGATCTTCTGGTCGCGGTAGAGGCGCGAAATCGGGAACTCGTCCATGAACCCGTAGCCGCCGTGGATCTGGAGCGCGGCGTTCGCGGCGCGGTTCGAGGCCTCGCCGGTGAAGAGCTTGGCCATTGCTGCCTCTTTCCCGAACGGCCGGCCTTGGTCCTTGAGCCACGCGGCTTTGTAGACCATCGATCGACCCGCCTCGATCTCGGTCGCCATGTCCGCCAGCGCGAACTGGACGGCCTGAAACGCGGCGATCGGCTGCCCGAATTGCCGCCGCTCCTTCGCGTACTGCGACGCGAGGTCGTAAGCACCCTGAGCGAGCCCGACGCCCATCGCCGCGACCGAGATCCGCCCGCCGTCGAGGATCTCGAGGAACTGCTGGAAGCCGTATCCCCGCGGCCCGAGTAGGTTGCCTTCGGGGACCCGCACGTCCCGAAACGAGAGCTCGCGCGTGTCGGACGCGCGCCAGCCGAGCTTCTGCATCGGCAGCGCGATCTCGTACCCGGCGGTCCCGTTCGGAACGATGATGTTCGAGACCTCGTCCTCGCCCGTCAGCGCTGTGATCGTGACGCAGGCGCTGATGTCCGTGCCCGCGTTGGTGATGAACATCTTCGAGCCGTTGATCACCCACTCGCCGTCGCGCAGCTCGGCCGTCGTGCGCGTTGCTCCGGCATCGGAACCGGCCTCAGGCTCGGTCAGCCCGAACGCAGCGAGCTTCTCGCCAGAGGCAAGCTGGGGCAACCACTCCCGCTTCTGCTCCTCCGTCCCGAACTGGAAGATCGGCAGCGTCCCCAGCGAGTGGTGCGCAGCGACGGTGATGGCGACCGACGAGTCCACGCGGGTCAGCTCCTCGACCGCGATCGCGTAGGAGAGCGTGTCGGCTCCGGCCCCGCCGTACTCCTCGGGGATCGTCATCCCCATCAGCCCGAGCTGCGCCAGCTCCGCTACGAGCTCATAGGGAAAGCGGTGCTCGCGGTCGAGCTCCTCCGCCACCGGCGCGACGCGCTGGACCGCGAAGTCGCGCACGGTTCGCCGGACGAGCTCGTGCTCGTCGGAGAGGTCGTAATTGGGCGTCACGTCAGGGACCGTGCCAGCTCCGCGATCAACCGCACGCCGTAGCCCGTGCCGCCGGGAAGCGGGAAGTAGTCCGGGCGTGCCCAGCGCAGGAAGCCCGGCCCGGCCATGTCGACGTGCGCCCAGGGCCCCTCGCCGGCGAACTCCTTCAGGAACTCGGCTGCGTACACAGGCGAGGCCTGGCCACGGACTGACGAGTTCTTCATGTCGGCGAAAGTGGAATCGATCAGTAGGCGGTAGCGGCGGTGCATCGGCCAACCCCACGCGTGATCGCCGGCGCGGTTTCCGGCCGCAACGACCTGGTCGCGCCATTCGTCGTCGTTCCCGAAGACGCCCGTGTAGAGGTCGCCGAGCGCCGCGTTCATCACGCCGGTCAGCGTCGCGAAGTCAACGAGGTGGGTGGCCCCCTCCGTTCGTGCGTACCAGAGCACGTCGGCGAGCACGAGCCGACCCTCAGCATCTGTGTTGACGACCTCGATCGTCTTCCCGTTCATAGCGGTCAGGATGTCGCCGGGGCGATACGCATGCCCGCTCGGCATGTTCTCGGTCGCCCCGACGACTCCGAGGACTCGCAGGGGGAGCTCTAGCGCCGCGATCGCGCCGATGCCGGCCAGAACGGCAGCGCCGCCGGCCATGTCGCCCTTCATGTCCTCCATGTAGAGCGCCGGCTTGATCGAGATCCCACCGGTGTCGAAGGTCACCGCCTTCCCGACCAGCCCGAGGACGAGGTCGTCGCGGGCCTCGGGCGGGTCGTACCGGAGGACGATCAGCTGCGCCGGGTTGTCGCTGCCCTGCGCGACCCCGCCGAAGGCGCCCATCCTCAGCTCGGCAAGGCGCTCTGGACCGCCGGACTCGGCGTGAAGGTGCGCCGAGCCCGCGGCGATCTCTTCGGCGTGCGCGGCCAGCGCTGCCGGCGTGAGCTCGTTCGGTGGTTCGTTCGCCAGGTCGCGTGCCCGGTTGACCCAGGTGGCGACGGTTGCCGCCCGCGCGGCCTCCTCCGCAACGCTCTCGGGGCCGACGAACACAAGCCGCGACAGCTCCTTGCGCCCTCCGTTCCCCGACTTCCAGCGTCCGGGGTCGTAGCCGCCGAGGACGATGCCGTCGACGACCGCTCTTGCCTGCTCCTCGACCGGCACGGGTTGCGACTCGTCGAGGATCCAGGCCAGCGAGCCACCGATTCGCTCAGTAAGACGGGCGACGGCGGCGGCCGCCGTCCGAAACGCGTCGGCGTCGATCTCGTCGCCGAGGCCCGCGACGGCGATTCGCCGCCCGTCGCGATGGAGCAAGGTCGCCGCGCCGGCATCGGGCTGGAAGCCCTCCGCCTCGAGCAGCTCCGCAACGCCGAGCTCTG
The DNA here is from genome assembly GCA_963752845.1 of uncultured Actinomycetes bacterium. GTDB lineage: Bacteria > Actinomycetota > Thermoleophilia > Gaiellales > Gaiellaceae > JACDAN01. The sequence continues at coordinate 121,416 of CAVVZV010000003.1, forward strand.
CCGGCGGCGCGTCCGAGATCGCGACGGCGACGACGTCCGCATCCGGCTCGGCGGCGGTCGTGACTTGCATCTGCGTGCCGACCCTAACCGAGGACTTTGTGTGACGTTTCCGAACTCTTTTCCGCTCCCTAACGAATTCTTGATCGAGGCGATGAACACTGTGCGCGTGAGTACGTTGGAACTGCGGCCCTCGAGCCCTGCCACCGTTGAGGACCTGGTCAGCCGGATTGCCGACCTCGTCCTCGAGCGCCAGTCCCTGCGCGCGCGCGGCGAGGACTTGCCGATTCTTGAGCGGAACCGGCTCGAGCTGGTCCGCGCGCACCAGGATCTCTCCTACGCGCTGATCGACCGCCACTGCCCGCCGAAGGCGGACGCGGCGGAAGCCGCCGCCTAACAAACCTCCCTACTCACCTGGCTAGGGTGCAGAGATGCGCCGCCAGATCGACAGGAAGGCGATCGCGGCGCTGTCTGCTGGGCACTTCGCGACCGACTTCTCGAACGGAGCGTTGCCCGCGCTGCTGCCCTTCCTTGTCCAGCGGTTCGACCTGAGCTACACCGAAGTGGGCGGGCTGATGCTCGTCTCCGCGCTCGCGTCGTCGATCATCCAGCCGCTGTTCGGGCTCTGGTCCGATCGACGCGGAGCGGCCTGGCTCCTGCCCGCAGGCGTTGCGCTGGCCGGCGTCGGCATGGCCCTGGCAGCCGCCTCGACCTCGTACCGGGCGTGTCTCGCGTTCGTGACCGTGTCCGGCATCGGGACCGCCGCCTATCACCCCGAGGGCTCCAAGTTCGCCGCCTTCGTCAGCGGCAACCGCAGGGCGAGCGGCATGTCGCTGTTCTCGATCGGCGGGAATCTCGGCGTCGCGATCGGCGCGCTTGCGACGGCTCCGCTCCTCCTCGGTCTCGGCCGCGAGGGCGGGCTCCTGCTCGCCGTCCCTGCGCTCGTCGTCACCGTCATGCTCCTCGCCTCGCTGGCGTACCTCGGCGGCTTCGCGCCGGAGCGAACGAGCACGCGTGTCGCGGCGGGTGAGGATCGTCCCCGCGCGCTGGCATTGCTGCTTGGCGTAATCGCGCTTCGCAGCGTCGGCTGGTTCGGGCTCCTCACCTTCGTCCCTCTCTGGGCGGTCTCGCTCGGCCACTCCGAGACCTACGGCAACAACCTGCTCGCGTTGATGCTCTTTGCCGGCGGTGTCGGCACGCTGGCTGCCGGGCCGCTCGCCGATCGCATCGGCCGCCGCCCGGTGCTCCTGGCCACAGTGATCGCGACCCCGCCGCTCGTGGTCGTCTTCGTCGCCGTGGGCGGGTGGGTCGGCGCCGTTGCACTGGCTCTGGTCGGCGTCTGCGTGGTCAGCACCTTCGGGGTGACCGGCGTGATGAGCCAGGAGTACCTGCCGAGCCGGATCGGGCTCGCGTCCGGGATCTCGATCGGCTTCTCGATCGGGCTGGGCGGGATCGCGGCGCTCGCGCTCGGCGCGGTCGCCGACAGCATCGACCTCAGGACGGCGATGTACGCCTGCGCAGCGGTCCCGGCTCTGGCGATCGTTCCCGGCCTGCTGCTGCCTTCCTCTCGCGCGCCGCGGCGCCTGGAGCCGGAGCCCGTCTTGTAGGCTGGCCCGTCCCGACGACCCAAGGAGTTCGAATGACCGCACGTGAGTTCTTCGAAGGCCTCGAGAGCAGGATCGATCCCGCCAAGACGGCCGGAATGACCAATTCGTATGTGTTCGAGATCGACGGGGCCGGGACCTGGAAGGTGGATGTCCAGGACGGCAGCGTCTCGGTTGCCGAGGGCGACGGCGACGCCGATGCGACCATCTCCGCGTCCGAAGAGACGTTCGGGCAGATCGCCTCCGGCGACCTGAACGCAACCACCGCATACATGACCGGGAAGCTGAAGATCAAGGGCGACATGGGCGCCGCGATGAAGCTGCAGAAGCTCTTCTGACCGCTTGATCGATCCGCTCGAACGCTGGCGGGAGTACGGGGAGAAGCCCGATTACGCCGGCCCGCTCAGCTTCGGCGGCGTGCCGTACACACAGGACCCGGCGCAACTCGAGGACGCCGACGTCGCGATCGTCGGAGCGCCGACCGACGACCTCGTCTCGGACCGGCCCGGGACTCGCTTCGCCCCGCGAGCCATCCGCGCTGCCGGCGGCTCACCCGGACCGCACCTCGAGGCGGGAATCGACGCCTTCGCGGCTATTCGCATCGTCGACTTCGGTGATGCGCCGGTCGTCCCCGCCGATGCAGTGCGCTCCCACAAGGCGATCGAGCAGACGGTTCGCGCCGTGCTCGCCGCCGACGCGCTGCCGATCGTGCTCGGCGGCGACCACTCGATCACCGAGCCGGAGGTGACAGCCTGCTCCGCCGTCCACGGCCCGATCGGACTCGTCCACTTCGACAGCCATACCGACACGGGCACGCAGGTCTTCGGCGCTGAGCGCTCGCACGGGACACCGATGTTCCGACTGGTCGAAGCCGGCTGGATCGAGCCGAAGCGGTACGTGCAGATCGGCCTGCGCGGGTACTGGCCGGGCGAAGCGGAGTTCGCGTGGCAGCGCGAGAAGGGAATCACCAGTTTCTTCATGCACGACGTGCGGGATCAGGGAATCGAAACGCTTGTCGAGCGGGCGATCGCGACGGTGGGGGAGGGGCCGGTCTTCTTGACCGTCGACGTCGACGTCCTGGATCCGGCGTTCGCGCCCGGAACCGGAACGCCCGAGCCCGGCGGGATGACCCCGCGCGAGCTGCTTCCGTCGGTGCGTCGTGTCGCCCACGAGCTCGAGCTGGTGGGCGCCGACGTGGTCGAGGTGATCCCGACTGCCCCCGGCTCAGCCGACATCACGGCACTAGTCGCCGACCGGATCGTGCGGGAGATGTTGACCGGGATCGCGCTCAGGAAACGCTAAGGACGTCCTACTCCTCGAGCTCGACGAGCAGCGCTCCTCCGGCGATCCGGTCGCCCTCCTTGACGTGGATCGCCTTGACGACGGCGTCGTAGGGCGAGACGACCGGCGTCTCCATCTTCATCGCCTCGAGGACGAGCAGCGGCTGGCGGTGGGCGACGCGGTCGCCTTCCTGGGCCAGCACGCGGATGACCGTGCCCGGCATCGGTGCCGTCAAGGCACTTTGCTCGGCGCCGTCGCCCGCCCGCGAGGCCTGTGCGGCCGCGTCGACGTCAGGCGGCGAGTGCGGTGGAGGGGAGGGCAGGTTGAGCCGCCAGGCGCCGTCCCAGGGCCCGCTGGGCAGGCGGAGCGGCGGCTCCGACAGCGGCGGGTAGTCGGTGAGGAACGAGGTCGTCGTTCGTCCGGCGAGGACGGCGGGATGCGAGGCCAGCCAGCGCAGCAGCGGCAGGTTCGTGGTTACTCCGGCCACGTCTGTCTCGGCCAGGGCATCGCGGAGTCGCGCCAGCGCCTCGTCCCGGGTCGGCCCGTGCGCGATCAGCTTTGCGATCAGCGGGTCGTAGGCGACGCCGACCTCGTCACTCTCCTCGACGCCTGCGTCCACACGGATCCCGCGGGGGAGCCGGAGCCGCTCGAGCCGGCCCGCCTGCGGCAGGAACGAGCGCGGATCCTCCGCGTACAGCCGAACCTCGACCGCATGGCCCGCAAGTGGGATGTTGTCGCCTCCCTCGAGCCGTTCGCCGTTGGCGATCCGCAGCTGCTGGACGACGAGGTCGACGCCGGTGACGAGCTCGGTAACCGGATGCTCGACCTGGATCCGGCCGTTGAGCTCGAGCAGATAGAAGTCCCGGCCGTCGAGCATGAACTCGGCGGTGCCGGCGCTTCGATAGCCAACCGCTTCTGCGAAGCGCACCGCAGCCGCGCTCATCGCGCTCCGCAAGGCGGGGTCGAGCGCCGGGGACGGTGATTCCTCCAGGACCTTCTGGTGCCGCCGCTGGATCGAGCACTCGCGCTCGCCCAAAGCAATCACTGTCCCGTAGCCGTCCGCAAGCAGCTGGATCTCTACGTGCCGCGGGCGCTCGACGTAGGTCTCGAAGAAGACGCGGTCGTCGCCGAACGCCGCCTGCGCCTCGCGGCGGGCGGCGGCGAGCGCTTCGCCGAGCTCGGCCGGATCTCGGACGACGCGCATGCCCCGGCCGCCGCCACCCGCGGCGGCCTTGATCATCAGTGGGTAGCCGAGCTCGTCCGGCTCGCCGGTCGGGACGACGGGCACGCCGGCGCCCATCGCGATCCGCTTCGCCTCCAGCTTGTCGCCGCCACGTTGCAGCGCTTCCGGCGTCGGCCCGACGAAGATCAGACCCGCCGCCTCGACCGCCGCCGCGAAGTCCGGGTTCTCGGCGAGGAATCCGTAGCCGGGATGGATCGCGTCGGCGCCGGCCTGCTTCGCCGCGCGAATGTGCTCCTCCGAATGGAGGTAGCTCGCAATCTCGACCGTCTCGTCGGCGGACCGAGCGTGCAGAGACTCGAGATCGTCAGGCGCAGCGACAGCGACGGTCCCGATCCCGAGCTCGCGACACGCCCGGAAGACCCGCACCGCGATCTCGCCACGGTTCGCTACGAGGAGCTTGCCGATCGCCACAACAGCACAAACGTAAGCAGGCACGTCACCGAGAGGAGCAGGTACGGCACTGCATCAGAGGTGAAATGCGCGAGCGCTCCGGCGCCCGACGCTCCGAGCGCCTGCCCCGGCGCCCAGGCGAGGTTGATGATGGCGAACGCGTACGCGTAGTCAAGGCCGCGATGTTCTGCCTCGTCCGCGAGGAGCGACATGGCCGGTGTCCAGAAGCTTCCGAAGGCAATGCCCGCGGCAACGACCAGGGCCGCGAGCAGGTACGCCTCGCCCGGCAGCGGCAGGAGAGCCGTGACGACCGCCGCGGCCAGAACGGAGACGCGCATCGGCCGAAAGCGGCCGACGCGATCCGAGATCCGGCCGATCCAAGGGTTGACGGCGGCCTCGAGCCCTGCGGTGCCGAGCCAGAGCGCCCCGATCGCGACGGCTCCGAAGCCGAGCACCTCGAGCCGTAGCGGCGCGAGCACGGAGAGCGTCCCGAACAGCAGGGCGGGCAGGGCCACGAACCAGATCCCGAGTGCGATCCGTTCGCTGCGCAGACCCGCGACGAGGACGCTGAGCGGCTGCGGCTGGCTCGGCGGCGGCGCGTGCATCGTGAGTGCCCAGGCGGCGAGCCCGACAGCCGTCAGAGCGGCGGCTCCAAAGGCGGTCGGCTCGCCTACAACCGCCGCGGCTCCGCCGAGCACGGGGCCGAACAGTGCGCCGACGATCGCCGCCGCCAGCGCCGACCCGATCGTCTGGCCCCGGCGGTCGGACGGGGTCTCGCTGACGAGCCACGTGAGCCCTGCCGTCCAAGCACCCGCGCTGCCCACGCCCTGCGCGAAGCGAGAGACGTCCAGTAGCCAGATCGAGTCAGCCGTCGCGAAGACGAAGGTGCTGACGGCGATCACGAGCAGCCCGAGGACGGCAATCGGGCGCGCTCCGAACCGGGCGGTTGCGAGACCACCTGGGATCCCTGCCACCAACGCGCCCGCGGGATACGCCGCCGCCAGCACGCCCGCGCCGGCCTTGGACAGGTTGAACTCGTCGGCGTAGTCGGGCAGCAGCGGCGTCAGCGCCGCGAAGAACATCGTGTCGACGAAGACCATGCCGCCGACCAGCAGCTGGAGCCGCCGCACGTCGCCGAACGGCTACGTCTTGTTCGGGACTCTTCGAATGAGACCGGTCTCCGGTGCGTACATGCCTGGCGGAATCGGCGGGATGTCGGCCGGCCGCTGGCTGGGATCCCTCCCTGTGCCTCCGCTCTCGGGCGCATACAGGCCCGCCGGGGGCGACGGAGGGGCTGGAGGGACCGGGTTCGGTCGCTTCGGCATCGCGGTGGTCACTGTAGCGCCAACCCCACCGACCACACGAGGACGCTGCCGACCAGAGCGAGGGAGGCCCATCTGAACGATCCGAGCATGCGGTCGATCACCTCCTGATTCCCCTCCCAGATCTCGCGGTTCCAGTACGCGAGCACCCGCTGCGCCTCCTTGACGTCCGCCTCCTCGGCCGCGAAGTGTTCATACGCCTCAGCTCCCTGAGGACTGAACGAGAACTGTCCTTTGGGCGCGAGAACGTAGACGCTGAGGAGGAAGCTGAGGACCCCGAGCGCGACACCCGCCAGGTCGAGCGCCGTGCGCTCGCCGTCATCGAGCGCTCGGCCGCCGAGGAGCGAAATCGCGATCGCTGTCGCGGCCAGCAGGATCCCGGTCCGGGCGCGCACCTCGTTCAGCAGTCCTTCCTGCTGGCGAAGCGCGCGAAGCGAGAGATCGTACGCGAGTTCCTCGAGGGCTGTTGTCACGGCTGGCTACAGAGTGCCAGACGCGTCGGACGTCACTCGATCCAGGTCGGTTTGCGCCGCTCGAGGAACGCCCGCAACCCCTCTTGCCCTTCCGTGCCGGCGCGTAGCCGGGCCGCGATCTGCGCCGCCTCCTCGCCGCCCGGACGCTCGCGCACGAGCCGCTTCGCCGCCCGTGTCGCCTCGGCCCCGGAAGTCAAGAGCTCGTCGACGACCCGTTCGACGGCGCCGTCCAGATCATCGGTGACCTCGCTGACGAGCCCGATCCGCTGGGCCGTTGGCGCGTCGAAGCGCTCGCCCGTGAGGAAGTAGCGCCGCGCCGCCGCGCCGATCCTGGGCAGCACGAACGGCGAGATCACGGCCGGGATGATCCCGAGCTTGACCTCCGAGAAGCCGAAGACTGCGTCCTCGGAGGCGATGCCGATGTCCAGGCAGGCCGCCACGCCCGAGCCGCCGCCGAGCGCGTGACCCTGGATGCGGCCGACGACCGGGGCCGGACAGGTGTCGATCGCCTCCAGCATCCGGAAGAGGCGGAGCGCGTCCTCGACGTTCTCGTCGTAGGAGAGCTCGATCGCCGACCGCTGCCACTCGACGTCCGCGCCGGCTGAGAAGCTCGGGCCCTCGCCGGCGAGCACGACGGCGCGCGCGTCACCGACGTCCGAGAACGCCTCATGCAGCTCGCGGATCAGCTCGGCGTCGAACGCATTGCGCCGCTCCGGCTTCGCCAGCGTCACGCGCAGAACGGGTCCATCTTGCTCAACCCGTAGGCCGCTCACCGCCGGGACCTTAAAGTCGCCCACATGCTGAAAGGGAATCTGGCCGCCGCGATCACGCCCTTACGAGACGACGGCAACGCCCTGGACGAGGACGCCGTCGCACCGTACGTCGACTTCCTGGTCGAGGGCGGGGTCGACGGGATCCTGGCGCTCGGGACGACCGGCGAGGGGATCCTGCTCTCGGCGGAGGAGCGGAAGCGCGCTGCTGAGCTCTTCGTCGCCGCGGCCGACGACTCGGTTCCAGGTCGCCGTCCACTGCGGCGCGCAGACGACGGTTGAGACCGTCGAGCTGACACGGCACGCCGTCGACGTCGGAGCCGATGCGGTGGCGGTGATCGGCCCGCCCTACTACGCGCTCGACGAGGAGGCGCTCTACCGTCACTTCGCCGCGGCGGCAGCTGCGGCCGGCTCGCTGCCGTTCTACCTCTACGAGTTCAAGGCGCGTACCGGCTACTCGATTCCGCTGCCGGTGATCGAGCGGCTGGGCGACCGGGTCGCGGGGCTGAAGGTGTCGAACCAGCCCTGGGAGGCGGTCGAGCCGTACTTGATCGAAGGGCTCGACGTCTTCATCGGCGCCGAGACATTGGTCGCGCGCGGCCTCGAGCTCGGCGCGGCGGGAAGCGTCTCCGGCCTCGCGGCTGCATTTCCCGAAGGTGGGCCGGAGAAGCGGGCGGCGCTCGAGCGGTTCCCGTTCCACTCGGCGCTGAAAACGGTGCTGGGCCTGCGCGGGCTGCCGGTCGCGTCCCGACGTGCGCGCGCCGCTTCGCCCGCTGACCCCGGAGGAACGCACCGAGCTGGAGCAGTGGCTCGCATCGTCATAGCCGGCGCCGGCGCCGTCGGCGCTTCGATCGCGTACCACCTCGTACGGCACGGGAAGGACGCCGAGGTGATCCTCTGCGACCTCGCGGAGGTCGCCTCGGGCGCGACCGGCAAGGCAATGGGCGGCGTGCGGCAGCAGTTCTCGACCGCGCCCGAGGTGCGGCTCGCCCAGGCCAGCGCCGGCTTCTTCGCCGGGCTCGGCGCTCCGCTCTTCGAGCAGGTCGGCTACCTCTTCCTCGCCACGACCGAGAACGGGGGCGCGCAGCTGGCCGAGCGTCGTCGCCTCCAGGTCGAGCTCGGAGTGACGGTCGAGGAAGTCGACCCCTCCTTCGTCCGTGGGCTCCGAACCGACGACGTCCTCGGCGCGTCCATCTGCCGCGAGGACGGCGTCGCCGATCCCACCGCCGTCACGCGCCATCTCGTACGTGAGGCCGTGGCCGGCGGGACCGAGCTGCGGGAGCACACCGATGCGCGCGAGCTCGCTGCCGACGTGCTCGTCGTCGCGTGCGGCGCAGCGTCGCCCGAGCTCGCCGACGTTCCGGTCCGGCCACTCGTCCGCCAACTCGTCGACACCGAACCGGTACCGGAGCTGCCGGTCGATCTCCCGATGACGATCGAGGAGGAGACCGGCTTTCACTTCAGGCGCGTGGGCGCGGGTCTCAGACTCGCAATGGCGGAACCGAGCTTCCGGTGGGGGACCCAGGAGGTGGTCGACGAGACGCTTGTCGCCGATTGGCTCGAGCGCCTGGCGTACCGCTTCCCCCCGGCGGCCGGCGTCGGCGTCGCGCGTGCCTGGGCCGGGCTCTATGACATGACGCCGGACGCGCACCCGATCATCGGTTGGGTCGGCGATGGCGTCTACGCTGCCTGTGGCTTCTCGGGTCACGGGTTCATGCAGGCCCCGGCGGTCGGTGCGGCGGTTGCGGACGAGCTTCTCACCGGCAGCTCCTCGTTCGATCTCAGCTCGTTCCGGCTCGAGCGCTTCGCCGACGGCGCGGTCTTTCCCGAATCGCTAGTTCTCTAGTTCTCGAAGGCGAGACCGAGTCGCGAGAGCTCCTCAAGCTCGAAGCGACCCTCGATCGTGGCCTCGACGTCGAAGTCCTCGCCGATGTCCGGGTCCTTGCCGATCAGCTCGCGGGCCCGGCTCGGAACTTCTTGTCGCGCGGCCTCCTCCGACTCCCACAGGTAGACGGCGCCCCAGCGTTCCGTCGCCTCGTCTGAGATCCAGGCCTTGAACCGCAGGCCGGGGACCTCAGCGAACCGGTCGACGGACTCCTCGCGCAGGTAGCGGCGCAGCTCCTCGATCGTCGTCTTCGAGTCCGCGAGGTTCCAGAGGACGAGGCGGAGGATCACCCTTCGGCCCGATCGGAGCGGTCTGCCGAATCCCGCCTGTTCAGCCGGTCGAGGAACGCATTCCGCAGCGCCTCGCCGGTCACCTTCAGCTGATGGCGCGGCCGGCGCGGCTCGGCCTTGATGATCCTGACGTCGCCGCTCGATTCGCCGTACGAGCGGCCGTAGGCCTCCGCTTCACCGATCTGGTGAAGCCTGGCCTCGTTCTTCCGCCTGAACAGCGGCACTACTCAAGCCTAGGACGGCTGAGGAAGCTTCGCCAGGATGTGTTTGATGCTGCGGAGGAGGTCCGCCTGTTCGTGCCCGAAGTCCTCGAGGAAGGACTGGAGGGCGTTGCGAACGAGCCGCAGCTCCTCGTCGGTTAGCTCGATCGTGTGCATGATGCGAGCCTAGTGCCTCTTCAGGTGATGCTGCCCACCTTCTGGGTCGCGAGCACCAAGCCAGAGGTCGCGCTCGGCCGAGGCAAGGCTTTATAGCCTTGGCGAGGACGAGGGTGCTCTCTGGCGCCGCGTGATAGCGGGCCAGAAGCGGGCGTGTATTGCCTGGAGGGGCACTAGCCCCCAAGCGGCGCGCCCGCCTACATCCTGAAGATGCCGAACTCGCTCTCCGGAATCGGGGCGTTCAGCGCCGCGGAGATCCCGAGAGCGAGCACGCGCCGCGTGTCGAGCGGGTCGATGATCCCGTCGTCCCAGAGCCGGGCGGTCGAGTAGTAGGGATTCCCCTCTGCCTCGTACTTGGCGCGGATCGCGTCGGGATCGGCGTCGCCGACCATCGTCAGGACAGTTGCCGCCTGCTCGCCGCCCATCACCGAGATCCGTGCATTCGGCCACATCCACAGCTGCCGCGGGCCGTAGGCCCGCCCGCACATCGCGTAGTTGCCGGCGCCGAACGACCCGCCCGTGACGACCGTGAACTTCGGGACGTCGGCACACGCCGTCGCCATCACGAGCTTCGCGCCGTCGCGCGCGATGCCGCCGGCCTCGTACTCGGCGCCGACCATGAAGCCGGTGATGTTCTGCAGATAGACGAGCGGCACGCGCCGCTTGCACGCGAGCTCGATGAAGTGCGCGCCCTTCTGCGAGGACTCGGCGAAGAGGACGCCGTTATTCGCAAGGATCCCGACCGGGTAGCCCTCGATCCGCGCGAACCCGCAGACGAGCGTCTCGCCGTAGAGCTCCTTGAACTCGTGGAAGCGGCTGCCGTCGACGATCCGGGCGATCAGCTCGCGCGGGTCGACCTGCTGGCGGAAATCCTCGGGGATGAGGCCGTACAGCTCTGACGGATCGGCGACAGGCTCCTCCGCCGGCGCGACGTCCCACGGAGCCTCCTTGCGCCGGTGCAGATTGCGCACGGCCGAGCGGACGATCGCCAAAGCGTGTTCGTCGCTCGTCGCGTAGTGGTCGGCGACTCCGGAGCGGCGGGTGTGGACATCGGCGCCGCCGAGCTCCTCGGCGGTCACCTCCTGTCCAGTGGCCGCCTTCACGAGCGGCGGACCGCCGATGAAGATCGTCCCGGTCCCGCGCACGATGACCGTCTCGTCGCTCATGGCCGGCACATAGGCGCCCCCGGCCGTGCAGGAGCCCATCACGGCAGCGATCTGCGGGATTCCCTTCGCCGACAGCCGTGCCTGGTTGAAGAAGATCCGGCCGAAGTGCTCCCGGTCGGGGAAGACCTCGGCCTGGAGCGGGAGGAACGCGCCGCCCGAGTCGACGAGGTAGATACATGGCAACTGGTTCTGGTCGGCGATCTCCTGTGCACGGAGGTGCTTCTTGACCGTCACCGGGAAGTAGGTGCCGCCCTTGACGGTTGCATCGTTGGCGACGATCACGCATTCCTGTCCTTCGACGACGCCGATGCCGGTGACGATTCCGGCCGCGGGCGCCTGACCGTCGTACATGTCCCAGGCGGCCAGTGCGCTGAGCTCGAGGAAGGCGCTGCCGGGATCGACGAGGCGGTCGACGCGCCCGCGCACCGTCATCTTCCCTCGCGAGCGATGGCGCTCGACCGCCTTCTCGCCGCCACCACGAGCCACCTCCGCGGTGCGCGCTTGCAGCTCCTCGACGAGCTGTTCCATCCGCTCGCGGCGAGCGCCGTAGACCTCCGAATCGCGCTCGACCTGGGACGTCAAGAGAGCCACGCAGTCAGCCTATCCGTGAGATCGGACTTGAACCCGAGGCGCTCGTCACCGAGAGTGAGCAGGTGCACGTCCGTCTGAGCGATCCCGGCCTCATCGATGAGTTCGTCGACTTCCTTCGGCGTGCCGACTGGATCGCTCGTCCCGGAGAGGTCGAGGCCCACGCCGCCAGGATCGTCGTCAAGGTCGAGGCTCCGGACAGCTACGACGAAGCCAAGGCCCGCAAGGCGCTCGCGCTCTACCTTCGCGGCTGGGAGGCGGTCTACCCGGGCTCCAGCGCCGAGCTGCTCGACTGAACTGACACCATTCAGCCGTGGAGCTGGCCGGTGTGCTCGAGACGGTCGTCTACTGCACGACCGAGAACGAGGAGGAAACGCGGCGCTTCTATCGGGAAGTGCTCGGGCTGCGGCCGTTCGGCGAGCAGGAGTACGGCCACCGCCTGCCGACCGGCGTCTTCCTGCTCTTCAACCGCGACAAGTCGTCGGTGCAGGATTGGCCGCCGCCGCACGGCGCCGTGGGCCCGGTGCACACCTGCTTCCTCGCGCGCGAGGGTGAGTACGAGCGCTGGAAGGACGAGCTCGACGGCGAAGGGCGTCGAGATCGTCAAGGAGATCGAGTGGGAGCGCGGGCCTCGCTCCTTCTACTTCGAGGATCCGGCCGGAAACCTGCTCGAGATCGCCGACGGCGACATGTGGCCGCGGTGACGGGATGGCTTGTAGATCTCTGGGACTGGGTCGCCGGTGTCTTCGAACGCATCAACGACGTCTCGATCTACTGGCTCCTCGTCGCACTCGCTCTGAAGACGGCCGAGTCGGCGCTGATCGGCGTCGGGTGGCGGAACATCCTCCGCGCCGCCTATCCACGCTCAGGGCTGTCGTTCAAGACGGCGTGGGGCGCCTCGCAGGGCGGGAACGCGATCAACGCCGTCACTCCGGCGCAGGCGGGGACCGTCGCCATGATCGGGATCTTCCGAACGAGCATCCCCGGTTCGTCCGTTGCCGGCGTCACGTCGGCCACGGTCGTCCAGTCCCTCTTCTTCACCGTCGTCAGCGTGTTCATGGTGGTGGCGGTTGCGGTCTTCCGGCCGCGCACAGTGTCGAAAGGCAGCCCGTCGGACGAGGCCGGCGGCTTCGTCACTGAGCACCCGTTCCTCACCGGGCTGGGCGCGCTCGTGGCCGTCGTCGTCATCGTCTTCCTCTGGCGCCGCTTGAAGCCGCGGCTGATCTCCTTCTGGCACAAGGCCAAGGCCGGTGGGGCGATCCTGCGCGACTGGCGTCGCTACCTCAGGGAAGTGGCGCTGCCGTGCGGCGCCTCATACGCCTGCCGGATCGGGGTCAACGTCGTCTTCATGGCGGCCTTCTCGATCCCGATCACGGCGTTCACGGTGTTCCTCGTCGCGTCATCGCACATGCTCTCGGGCCTATTCGCGATCACCCCGGGCGGGGTTGGTCAGACGCAGGCGCTCGACGTCGCCACCTTGCGCGGGCAGGCGCCGACCGAGGACATCGCTGCGTTCTCAATTACTCAAGACGCGATCATCACGATCTGGAACGTGGTGCTGGGCGTCGCCGTGATGCTATGGGCGTTCGGCTTCACGGCTGCGAAGGACCTCATCTTCAAGCGCGATAAAGCACCCGAGACACCGCCCGTCGCGCAGTAGCGGCTACGGCGCGACCGGCCGGAACGGGTGCAGCTCGTCGTCGCCCTCGTGAATCACGCCGTAGCTCGACTCCGGCACCTCGTTCCAGGCGCCCGCGAGATCGCCGAGCGGCTCGGAGACGACGATCCGGCTCTCGTCCGACACCTCTTGGAGCACCGGAAGCTCGGGGTGCTGCTCCCGCAAGGTCCGCACGTCGGTGCTGTAGTAGAGCGATCGCGACCGGCCCTCACTCGAGTAGCGGAAGCCCCAGAGATCCGTCCCGTCCGTCGTCGCGATCGTCATCTGGATCGGATGCTCGACCCCGTGTCGACGCCCGGTCTCCTCGACGAAGCCGACCATGCGGGCGACAGCCGACGGCGGATCCTCCTCGAGCCCGAGGGTGAGCGCGAGGTGGAAGAGCACCTCCGAGTCGGCCGAGCCCTCGATCGAGGGGTAGAGCTTCTCGTCGATCGCGAGGACGAGGTCGCGCTTGACCCGGGCGAAGTCGCCGACGACGCCGTTGTGCATCCAGAGCCAGCGCCCGTAGCGGAAGGGATGACAGTTCGTCTGCTGGATCGCGGTCCCGGTCGAGGCGCGAATGTGCGCGAGGAACAGAGGCGAGCGGATATGCCCAGCGAGCTCGCGCAGGTTGCGGTCGTTCCAGGCCGGCTCGATGCTGCGAAAGAGGCCCGGCGCCTCGGCGTCCGTGTACCAGCCGACCCCGAATCCGTCTCCGTTCGTCGTGGTCGCGCCGAGCCGTGCATGGAGGCTCTGGTCGATCAGCGAGTACTTGGGCTTGACGAGCAGGTCCTCGAGCGGAATCGGAGAGCCGGAGTAGGCAAGCCAGCGGCACATGCGGTGTTCCTCCTGTTCCGGGGAGTCTGCCAGCCCGAACATCCGCCCTCTGTCGAAGCCGCTGCCTCGAGCACGCAGCTAGGCCCAGGGGAGCCGTTCCCAGTACGAGGGCTTCTCACGCCGTAACAGCCCGAACCGCGCGTACGCTTGCTTCGGGTCGGACGTCTCCTCCTCCACGCTCGCGCCGTAGTGCGCCGCGAGCTCCGACACCGGGTAGTGCCCGTGGTCGTCCTCCGACCGCGCCCCGGTCATCAGGATCACGCACGGCCCTTCGCCGGCGCCGACGAAGATGTGCTCTGTCTGCGGCGGGCAATGGACGAAATCCCAGGCGCGCAGCCGCCGCTCCTCGCCCTCGACGAGCAGGAGGCACTCGCCGAAGAGGACGAGGAAGTCCTCCTGCCCGCCCTCGCGGTGGTAGAGCCCGTTGGGCTGACCCGACTCCAGGACCGTGAGGCTGATGCCGAGCTGCGAGAACTCGACCTTCGGGGTGTTGGCCGAGGCCGGGTACTCGTTTTCGAAGAAGCACTTCGAGCCGGACCACTCTGAGGTCCACCACTCGGCGTCCCGCACGTTCACGACGAACCAACCATCGCTTGTGGGTGCGAGGCCTGAGCCGTAGTCCTCGAGCCGCGCCTCGGCCACCGACGCGACTCTAACCTCGGGCGTCAATTGCCGAGCAGGCCGCCCTTAGGCGTTTAGGGTTTGGACCCAGAACAAGAGGTTGGTAGAACGGATAGGTAGAACGGGAGGTCGCTTCATGAGTAGCACCGTCCAGACCGGCATCGACGTCCACCCCTTCCAGGTTGAGATTCCGAACGAGGCCCTGGACGACCTCCGTCGACGCATTGCGGCGACGCGCTGGCCCAGCAAAGAACTCGTCGGAGATCGGTCGCAAGGCGTGCAGCTGGCGACGGTTCAGGAGCTGGCGCGCTACTGGACGACGGACTACGACTTCGGGCGCGTCGAGGCGCGGCTGAATGCGCTGCCGCAGTTCGTCACCGCGATCGACGGCGTGGACATCCACTTCATCCACGTCAAGTCGTCGCACGAGAACGCGCTACCGCTGATCATGACGCACGGCTGGCCCGGCTCCGTCATGGAGATGATCGACTCGGTCGGCCCGCTGACGGACCCGACTGCGCACGGCGGCAGCGCCGAGGATGCCTTCCACCTCGTGCTGCCCTCTCTGCCCGGGTACGGCTTCTCGGGCGAGCCGGTCGAGGTCGGCTGGGACCTAGGCCGGACCGCACGGGCCTGGGCCGAGCTCATGCGCCGCCTCGGCTACGCCCGCTACGTGGCCCAGGGCGGCGACGTGGGCGCCGGCGTCACCGACGCGATGGGCCGCCAGGCACCCGAGGGGCTGATCGGCATCCACACGAACCTGCTCGTGCCGGCGCTGAGCGGCACCATGCCGACGGACACCGACGAGGAACGCGCCGCGGCCGCGCAGATCGCCACGTTCCAGCAGTCCGGAAACGGCTACTACATCGAGATGGCCACCCGCCCGCAGACGATCGGCTACGCCCTGCTCGACTCCCCCGTCGCCCTGGCCGCCTGGATGATCGACCACGACACCGACGCCTACTACAAGATCGCCCGCGCCTTCGTCGACGGGCAGCCGTCGGGCAACCTCACCCGGGACAACGTCCTGGACAACATCACGGCGTACTGGCTGACCGGCACCGGCGCCTCCGCGGCCCGGTCGTACTGGGAGGCCTACGGGCCGGACGCGCCGGCCGCGGGCCGCCAGCCTTTGCCGCCGCCGCCGATCCCGGTCGGCTTCACGACGTTCCCCGGCGAGATCTGGCGGACTCCGCGTAGCTGGGTCGAGGCCAGCTATCCGAAGCTCATCTACTTCAACGAGGTCGACAAGGGAGGCCACTTCGCGGCCTGGGAGGAGCCGGAGCTCTTCGCCACAGAGGTGCGAGCCGCGTTCGGATCACTGCGTTAATCTCAAGTTGGGTATGACGTTCGCCTGATTCGACAACAGGGCCGACGGGAAGTCCCTGCTAGGCGGCTGATTTACCCAACAGGGGCGACAGGACTCGAACCTGCAACCCCCGGTTTTGGAGACCGGTGCTCTACCAAGTTGAGCTACGCCCCTGGGCGCTTCGATTGTAGAGATACCCTCTTGCCGGTGGCTCGAGCCGGTCAGCGTCGCGTCCAGGGGGCGCTGTTCGCGTTTCTGACCATCTTTTTTGCCGGGATCACCTGGACGGCGTACGAGGCCGGCGTCTGGCCCATCGTCCTCGCCGGCGCCGCGCTTACGCTCTGGATGGGCGGTCTCGCCCTACGGACGTTCCGGACCGCCCGGCAGGCGTGAGCCTCTGGCGGCAGCTGGCCGCCATCCTGCTCCTCCCGGGCATCGTGACCATCGTCGTCCCCGCGTCGATCGTCTGGCGGAACGGCATTGAAGTCGGCCCGCTTGCCGTCATCGGAATCCCGCTGGTCGTCGTTGGCCTGCTCCTGCTCGCCGGCACGATCAAGCTGTTCGCCTCCGTCGGCCACGGAACGCTTGCTCCCTGGGATCCGACAATCCGTCTGGTCGTTCGCGGCCCGTACCGCTACGTGCGCAATCCGATGATCAGCGGCGTCCTGTTCGTCCTGCTCGGGGAAGCCGCCCTCGCCGGCTCCCTTCCACTGCTCCTCTGGTTCGGAGCGGTCTTTGCCGTCAACGCCGTCTACCTCCCGCTCGTCGAGGAGCCCGGCCTCAGTCGCCGTTTCGGCGACGACTACGCGACGTACAAGGCGCACGTGCCGCGCTGGGTGCCGCGAATTCGGCCCTGGGGCGGAGGAAACGCCGCGGCCTAGCCCCGTAACCTTCGCCAGCCGTGGCCCAGGACGAAACCCAGCAGCTCTGGCGCTCGTACCGCGCCGAGCCGGCCGACAAGGCGCTGCGCGACCGCCTGATCCTCACCTACGCGCCCCTCGTCAAGTACGTGGCAGGCCGGCTCGGCAGCGGTCTCCCGGCCCACGTCGAGGAGGAGGACCTCGTCTCGTACGGCCTCCTCGGCCTGATCGGCGCGATCGAGCGGTACGACTCCGACCGGGACGTCAAGTTCGAGACCTACGCGATCGCGCGGATCAAAGGAGCGATCATCGACGAGCTGCGCTCGCTCGACTGGGTGCCGCGCTCGGTGCGCACTCGCGCGCGAGAGATCGAGCGCGCGATCGCCCAACTCGAAGCCAAGCTCCACCGGCCTCCGAGCGACGAGGAGATCGCCAAGCAGGTCGGGATCACCGTCGAGGAGCTCGAGGCCAGTCTGGCGGACATCTCGCGCTCGTCGATCGCCGCGCTCGACGAGCTCTGGACGGCCGCCGGCATGGGCGGCGACCGGATCGCCCTCATCGACACGATCGAGGACACCGAGGCCCCGGCACCCGAGCGCTCCCTCGCCGAGGCCGAGCTCAAGGAGGCGCTCGGCAAGGCGATCGCCCGGCTGCCCGAGCGGGAGAAGCTGGTCGTCAGCCTCTACTACTACGACGAGCTGACCCTAAGGGAGATCGGCGAGGTGCTCGGAGTGACTGAGGGGCGTGTCTCCCAGCTCCACACCAAGGCGGTCTTGCGTCTCAAGGCCGGGGTCTCCGATGCCGGCCAGCGATTGACGAGTCCCTAGAATCGGGTCCCCAATCAACCGAGGAGGACCTGTTCGTATGGCCGCAGTCGAGTCCGGAAAGATCCGCAACGTCGCCGTCACCGGCCACCGGGGAACCGGCAAGACCTCGCTCGTCGAGGCGATGCTCTTCCAGGCCGGTGCCGTCAACCGGCTCGGGACGATCGAGCAGGGCTCGACGGTCGGAGACTGGGACGACGACGAGCAGCGCCGGCAGATGACGATCTCTGCGTCACTGTCCCACCTCGAGTGGCAGGGGCGGAAGATCAACCTGATCGACACGCCCGGCGAGCCGAGCTTCCAGGGCGACATGGTCTCGTCGATCCGCGTCGTCGAAGGCGCGCTGATCGTGGTCTCCGGAGTCATGGGCGTCGAGGTGCAAACGAGCCGCGTCTGGGCGCGGGCCGAGGAGCTCGGCCTCGCGAGACTGTTCTTCGTCAACATGCTCGACCGCGAGCGGGCCGACTTCTTCCGCGTCCTGAATGGGATTCAAAGCGCGCTCTCGCCCCGTGCCGTCGCCATCCACCTGCCGATCGGCGTCGAGCACGAGCTGACCGGGATCGTCGACCTCCTCCACATGAAGGCGTACACGAGCCCCGAGGGCGGCAAGGAGGCCGTGCCGGGCGAGATTCCCGCGGAGATGGCGGACCAGGTCGCGGAGTACCGCGAGAAGCTGCTCGACTCCGTCGTCGAAACGGACGAGAGTCTGATGGAGCGCTACCTCGAGGGGCAGGAGCTGTCCGACGAGGAGGTGGCGCACGCGCTGAAAGACGCAGTCACGCGCGGGGAGATCTTCCCGGTCGCCTGCGGCGTCGCGACGAAGAACCTCGGCACGACCGCAATCCTCGACCTCCTCGTCGAGGGCGTCCCCTCACCGGCGAAGAAGGACTTCGACGTCCACATCGACGGCGCCGGCAGCGCGGCGTTCGTCTTCAAGACCGTCGCCGATCCGTTCGCGGGCCGCATCAACGTTTTCCGCGTGATCGAGGGCACGGTCGGCTCCGACTCGACACTCGTGAACACGCGCTCGCGGAACAAGGAACGGGTCGGCCAGCTTCTGACACTCCAGGGGAAAGAGCACGAGCAAGCGGACGAGTTCGGCCCCGGCGACATCGGCGCCGTCGCCAAGCTCAAGGACACCCTCACCGGCGATCTGCTCCTCGACGCCGAACGCGAGCTCGAGCTGCCGCCGAAGATCGCTTTCCCGGCGCCGGTCATGAGCTTCGCGATCACGCCGAAGGCGAAGGGCGACGAGGAGAAGCTCGGGGCGGCGCTGAGGCGACTGTCCGAGGAGGACCCGACGCTCGTGATGCGGCGCGACCAGCAGACCGGCGAGCAGCTGCTCTCGGGTCTCTCCCAGATGCACGTCGAGGTCGCGGTCGAGCGGGTCAAGCGCCGCTTCGGCGTCGAGGTCGACCTCCGCCAGCCCCGCGTCCCGTACCTGGAGACCATCCGCCGCGAGGCGAAAGGCCACGGCCGTTACAAGAAGCAGACCGGCGGCCGCGGCCAGTTTGGCGACTGCGAGATCGTTCTCGAGCCGATCGAGGGGCATACCGGCTATGAGTTCGTCGACAAGATCGTCGGCGGCGTGATCCCGCAGAGCTTCCGGCCGGCCGTCGACAAGGGGA
Source organism: uncultured Actinomycetes bacterium (assembly GCA_963752845.1). GTDB lineage: Bacteria > Actinomycetota > Thermoleophilia > Gaiellales > Gaiellaceae > JACDAN01. The sequence goes on from CAVVZV010000003.1 coordinate 140,538, forward strand.
TCCAGGAGGCGATGGCACACGGCGAGCTCGCCGGTGCGCCCGTGCAGGGCATCCGCGTCGTGCTCGTCGACGGGTCGTACCACAACGTCGACTCCTCGGAGATGGCGTTCAAGATCGCCGGCTCGCTGGCGTTCAAGCAGGCCTACGAGCAGGCCGACCCGGTGCTGCTCGAGCCGATCATGGAGGTTGACGTGACTGTCCCCGACGACGCAGTCGGCTCGGTCAACGGCGATCTCAACTCACGGCGGGGCCGCCTGCACGGAATGGAGCCGGTCGGGGCCGGGATGACGATGATCAAGGCCGAAGTGCCGATGGCGGAGATGCTGACCTACTCCCAGTCGCTGACCTCGATGACCGGGGGCCGGGGCGACTACCACATGTCCTTCGCGCGCTACGAGGAAGTGCCGACGCACGTCGCGCAAAAGGTCATGGCGGAGGCGGAGAAGGAGAAGGAAGAGGCCAAGGTTTGAACTGGGGTCAGGTCTTGCGATGAAACATCGGCGCATGTGGCAATGCAAGACCTGACCCCTCCTACCCGGCGCGGCAGATGAAGCATCGCCTGACCCATCGCGGAGCGGAGAAGCGCGCCGAGCGGGAGCGCCAGTTCGGCCTCGACCCCGACGACGAAGCCGCACGCTGGCTCGCCGAGCACGACCCGCCCGCCGAGCCCGAGCCGCCGAAGTCGGCGGCGAAGTCGAAGTACCTGCACCGTTGGCGGCGGCGACAGCGCTAGTCGCCGGCCCAGGGCGGGAGCTCGAGCGCCCGCTCGAACGCCGCTCGGTCGTGAACCGGGTCGCCGTGGGAGACGATCACGAGCTCGAACGGAAGCTCGAGGAGCGCGCGCAGCGCCGGGAGCACCCGCTCCTCGTGCCACGGCGTGGCCCACACGAGCAGCTCGCCTTCCGGCGCGGTAAGCGCGTCCGCGAAGACGAGCGCGCGCTGCTCGGGCAGCCAGAGTGGCGTCTCGTTTCGGTTCCGGCCGTCGTAGAGCGCCACGAGACCGCCGGGAAGCTCGACCCCGGGCCAGATCTCATCCACTTCCGTCTCGGGAACGTCTCCTCGGTGGAAAACGCCGGGGCCGAAGGCACGCGCGTTGTAGCGGCGAACGAACAGGTCCACGCTCCGCACGTGATCGGGCTTGAGGACGACGGCGAGCGTCGGCGGGCGCTCGTCGAGCCGAGCCCAGAGGTCGGCCGCGTCTTCCCCGGGCGGCGCTAGCGCGTCGAGGACGGCGACCTCGCCGCCGGATTCGACGCACGTCGACGTCACGGGCGGCCTCCAGCCCAGACCGGGTTTCCAGTCGGGATAGTCGGACCGCCAGATCCAGAGACCGGGGGCGACGTCGCGCAGCTCGTGAGCCACGCGCCAATCGTGTCAGAGGGCCTAGGGCGGGGCGGAGGGCTCGCGCCGTCCGCCCCGACAAACCTAGACAGTCGTAGTCTCAGTCGCCGTCTCGGGCTGCTGCTCGCCGGCCTGAAGCCGCTTGATCAGATCGGAGACGTCGGCGAGCTCCTGCTCGAGGTCGCGCTGGTATTCCTCCAGCCGCTCGAGAACGCGCTCGCGGTCGTACCAGCCGCGGCCGAGGCCGTACGGCCTGCGGAAGCCGCGGTGGCGATGTCGTCTGTGATGCATGGTCACCTCCTCTCTCCATACCTGGTGAGGAAACCGTCGATTCGCTCCTGCGCGTCGCGCAGGGCGCGTGCCCACTGGTCGAGAAGCGCTCGGCCCTCGTCGGTGAGCTCGTAGATCCGCTTGCTCGGGCCCGGGGCCTCGTCGTCCCATTCGGACCGCACGAGCCCCTCGGCCTCGAGGTGGCGGAAGAAGCGGTAGAGGTTGCCCATGTCGACGCGCTCGCCGGTCAGCTCGGGCAGCTGTTCGAGCAGGTCGTAGCCGTGGGCAGGATGCTCGCGGAGAAGCAGCAAGACCGCAGGCTCCCCGAAGCGCTCGACCCGAGCCCTGACGTCGTACTCGCCGGGACCGATCCTGCGCCTGACCCGCGTTGATCGGCGATGCCGCCTCATACCTGTAAAACACACATGTAAGGCGACCAGCATACCGATCGGCGGCCAAGCGGCGCTCGACTAACATCGGCCTCCATGCAGATCAGCAGCCAGGCTGTTGCCCGGACGTGCGCCATCTGCGATCGAAGCCTGCTGACGGGTGAACGCGCGGTCCGCTACGCGCCGCAGGGCGGCGAGTTCCTCGACGTCTGTCCGCTCTGTCAGGAGATCGCGCTCGAGTACGGCTGGGTGAAGGAGGGGACGCCGACCACGCCGACGGTTCCGGTCCAGCGCCGGCGGCGCGGGAACTGGCTGTCTCAGATCTTCGGCCCGGTGCGGTCCGCGGTCGAGGAGACGGTCGCGTCCGAGCCGATCCTGCGGCGGCTGAGCGAGCCCGAGCTGGCCATGGTCGAGGCAGCCGACATCTTCAACGCCAGCGACTACCGGCGGACCATCGGAGGCGTCGCCAAGAGCCTCGGTGAGCCCAGAGCGAGCATCCTCCAGCTCTCGGGCGTGAACCAAGAGCTCGCGATCACGATTGCCTGGGACATCACGTGGTACCAGTACCGCGTGTCCGCCGAGTCGGCGCAGCCCGTCCGGCTCGAGGCCCGCGGGCACGAGCTCGGCGACCTCGACGGTCTGTTCCAGAACTGGAATGCTCGAGTGGACACCGAAGGCCGCGTCGTTCCGGACATCGCGCGCATCTAGGTGATCTACTGCGTCATCCCGCGCGGGCTCGAGGACGAGCTATTCGAGCCGTTCGCGAAGTACTACGAGGACAATCCGAATGTGACGGTCATCGTCGACCGGCGCACCGGGCCGGATCGGCGCCGCGGGAGTAGCGCGGGAGGAAAACGTCAGACCCGGGACCGACGGCGGCAACGCGCTCCAGGCACGTTCCTCCCGACGTAGGCGCCGACTCGGCGGCGCGGCCGTTCTAAAACCAGTCCGTCACCGCACTCGTAACTACGGGTGTGCCCTGCTGCTTCGTGATCATCGCTCAGCGGCGCCGGGCGGCCAGCACGGACCGTGGCTGCCGACGAGCTCCGGCCTGACGGGCGCAGCGTCGCGCGCGGGCGGCGAACACACGCCGCGCGGCGCGCGCGCCCGTCAGACTGGAGCCGCAAGAGACTGAGCGGCGCGATCCGGCGGCTTGGACGCCGCGGCTAAGATCAGCGCCGCGATGGCCCTCCTCGGCACCAAGACGTACCAGAACTACATCGCCGGCGAACGGGTCGATGCGGCGTCCGGCGAGACCTTCGAGTCGACCAGCCCCGCGAACGGCGAGCCGATCGGCACCTTTCCGCTCTCGGGCGAGGAGGACGTGAAGAGGGCCGTCGCGGCAGCGAAAGCAGCCTTCGAGGAGTGGCGGCTGGTGCCGGCGCCGAAGCGCGGCGAGATCCTCTTCCGCTTCGGTCAGCTGCTGATCGACGAGAAGGAGGAGCTCGCGCAGCTGATGGCGCGCGAGATGGGGAAGGTGCTCCCCGAGGCGCGCGGCGACGTCCAGGAAGCAATCGACATGAGCTTCTACATGGGCGGCGAAGGCCGGCGCCTCTTCGGCCAGACCACGCCTTCGGAGCTCATGGACAAGTTCCAGATGAGCGTGCGGATGCCGATCGGCGTCGTCGGCGTGATCACGCCCTGGAACTTCCCGATCGCGATCCCGTCCTGGAAGATCCTGCCCGCGCTCGTGTCGGGGAACACGGTCGTCTTCAAGCCTGCGACCGACACTCCCGCCCTGGGCGAGCGCTTCGTCGAGCTCCTGGTCGAGGCAGGTCTGCCGGCCGGCGTCGTCAACGTCGTCCACGGCGGCGGCGGGGCGGTCGGCGAGGCGCTCGTGCGGCACCCGGATGTGCGCGTGATCTCGTTGACGGGCTCGCGTGAGACCGGCGTGGCCGTGTTGAAGGCGGCGGCGGAGGGCCTCAAGCACGTCCATCTCGAGCTCGGCGGGAAGAACGCGATCATCGTGCTCGACGATGCCGACCTCGATCTCGCGGTCGAGGGCATCGTCTGGTCGGCGTTCGGCACTTCGGGCCAGCGCTGCACCGCGGCCAGCCGGGTGATCGTTCAGCGCGGGATCTACGACGAGCTGCAGACGAAGCTCGTGGCCGCCGCGGAGCGGCTGCGGCTCGGGCTCGGCTGGGAGGACGACACGGACGTCGGCCCGGTGATCAACGCAGCGCGCGCTGGAGAAGATCCACTCGTACACCGAGATCGGCAAGGACGAGGGCGCGAAGCTGCTCACGGGCGGCGAGGTCGCTTCCGACGACGGCCTCGCGAAGGGCTTCTACTACCGGCCGACGATCTTCGGCGACGTCGAGGCGGGCATGCGGATCGCCCAGGAGGAGATCTTCGGCCCGACGACGGCGCTGATCCCGGTCGCGTCGTTCGACGAGGCGATCCGCGCGGCCAACGGCGTCAAGTACGGCCTCTCCTCCTCGATCTTCACGCGCGACGTGAACAAGGCGTTCCGCGCGATGCGCGACCTCGACACCGGCATCACGTACATCAACGCCGGCACGATCGGCGCCGAGGTGCACCTGCCGTTCGGCGGCACGAAGGACACCGGCAACGGCCACCGCGAGGCGGGGCAGGCCGCCCTCGACGTCTTCACCGAGTGGAAGTCGATCTACGTCGACTACTCGGGCCGGCTCCAGAAGGCGCAGATCGACACCGCCGAGTAGCCGTGGACGCGGCCGTCAACCTCGCCGAGAAGCTCGCGACCTTCGACGAGCCCTTCTCGCCGCGGATCGTCGGTTACTACAACGAAAACAAGCTCCAGGTCGGGAAGGTCAAGGGCGAGTTCGTCTGGCATTCGCACCCGGACACCGACGACTTCTTCCTGGTGTTGAAAGGCCGCATGACGATCCAGCTTCGCGACCGAGACGTCGAGCTTGGCGAAGGCGACATCTTCGTCGTCCCACGAGGAGTTGAGCATTGTCCGAAGGCCGACGAGGAGGCGCACATCCTCTTCATCGAGCCCAAGGGCACGCCGAACGTCGGCGACGCGGACGCCGAAGCCGCGCCAGAGATCGAGATCTGACAGGTTTCTGCCGGTGACGGCGACGACTGACCGGCGTGACGCGCTCGTCCAGCGCCTCTTCGAGGCGACGCTCGGCACTTGGGATCTGCTCGCTGTCTACCTCGGGAGCCGGCTCGGCCTCTACCGCGCCCTGGCCGACGGCGACGCGACGACGTCCGAGCTCGCCGAGCGCACCGGGACGAACGAGCGGTACGTCCGGGAGTGGCTGGAGCAGCAGGCTTCGTCCGGGATCCTCGAGGTCGACGATCCCTCGGCCGAGGCGGGACGGCGCCGGTATTCGCTCCCGGCGGGGCACGACGAGGCGCTGCTCGACGAGACGAGCCTCAACTTCATCGCGCCAATCGCCAAGCTCGTCGCCGCCTGCGCGCAGCCGCTCGACGCGCTGCTCGAGGCGTTTCGGACCGGAGAAGGCATCCCGTACTCGGCCTACGGCACCGACCTCCATCAGGGCCAGGCGGAGTTCACGCGGCCGATGTTCGAGGCCCAGCTCGGCAAGGAGTGGCTGCCCGCAATCCCCGACGTGCATGCCCGCCTCCAGGCCGACCCACCGGCGCGCGTTGCCGACGTCGCCTGCGGCGAGGGCTTCTCGACGATCGCGATCGCCCGCGCATACCCGAAGGCTCTCGTCGACGGGATCGACTCGGACGAGGCCTCGATCGCGGCCGCCGAGCGACACCTTGCCGGGAGCGGGGTGGAGGATCGCGTGACCTTCCACGCGCGGGATGCCGCCGAGCTGCAGGGAGAGCGCTACGACCTCGTCTACATCCACGAGGCGCTGCACGACATGTCCTATCCAGTTGACGTGCTCGGCACTTGCCGCGAGCTGCTCGCCGAAGGCGGGTCGGTCGTCATCGGCGACGAGCGTGTCGGCGACGCGTTCACGGCGCCCGCCGACGAGCTCGAGCGCTTCTACTACGGCTTCAGCGTCCTCCACTGCCTGCCGGTCGGCCTGGTCGGGGAGGGTGCGGCCGGGACCGGGACGGTAATGCGGGCAGACACCGTGAAGCGGTACGCGGAGGAGGCAGGGTTCGCCGCGTTCGAGGTCCTCCCGATCGAGAACGACTTCTACCGCTTCTATCGACTGATCCCTTAGGCGGCCTCTAGACGCCGCCGAGGAAGCGACTGATGCGACAGTACTCCCCGAAGCCAAGACGCGGATAAAGCTGCTCGCCGTCCGGGGTCGCATGCAGGATCGCGGCCCGGAACCCCTCGTCGCGGGCCAGGAGCATCGGGACCAGCGTCAGCGCGGAACCGACACCTCGGCGGCGTGCTGTCGACAACGTTCCGATCCCGTACAGCCCGATGACACCGCCGCCCGTGTGCGAGAGCCCGACGCCGGCCGGCTCGCCGTCGAGCCGGGCGATCCAGTGTTGCCAGGGCAGGTTTCGGAACTCGAGGCGGCGCGCGGCCTCGATCCAGGAGTCGGCCGACCAGGCCGGGAGGTCGTGGGCGGCGCAGAAGATCGCTCCCCACTGCTCGAGCTCACGCGGGCTGTCCGCCGGTTCGATCTTTACGTCTTCGGGCGCCGCCTGCGCCTCGTCGATTTCCGTCAACGCCATGGCCATCCCGGGCCAGTTTCGTCCGGCAGGCGTCAGGCCGGCCGCCTCGAGCCGTTCGTCGAGGTCGGCGGGCGACGACTGGGGACCGGTCCACCAAAAGAACGGCTGCTCCAGCAGTTGTCCTGAAACCGTCTCGATCCGTGTGCGCGCGACGCCGTTGAACATCGGCGAGGGGAGGCCGGTCGAGAATCGGATCATCTCGTCGCCCTCTTCCAGTCGGCCGCCCGGTAGCTCCGCCATCGCCCGGAAGAGCGAGAACAGGTTCTCCTCGATTGCCCGGGTGAGCGTGGCCGGCGTGAGGTCGGTAAGGATGCTCACGTGAACCGCAAGCTAGTCGTGTTCGTGCCGCGCGAGGCGCTCGACCGAGTGCGAACTGCGCTGTTCGCTGCCGGCGCGGGCAAGATCGGCAACTACACCCATTGCTCGTGGTACGCCGCCGGGACGGGAACGTTCCTTCCGGGAGATGAAGCGTCGCCGACGATCGGCCAGGCGGGACGCGAGCAGCGCGTCTCCGAGCTTCGACTGGAAACCGTCTTCCCGGAGGAGCTCCAGGAAGGTGTGGTCGCCGCACTTCGCGAGGCTCATCCCTATGAGGAGCCGGCCTTCGACATCTATCCGTTGCTGTGAAGGCGAAGCTCTCGACTGACGGCGGCGCTCGCGGCAACCCGGGCCCGGCCGCGTACGGCTATGTCGTCGAGGCCGACGACGGCACCGTCCTCGCCGCCCACGGCGAGACAATCGGCACGGCGACGAACAACGAAGCCGAGTACCGAGCGCTCGTCGCCGGGCTCGAGAAGGCGCTCGAGCTCGGCGTCGACGAGGTCGAAGTCGTCTCCGACTCCGAGCTGGTGGTCAAGCAGATGCGCGGCGAGTACAAGGTCAAGAAGCCGGCGCTGCGCGAGCTCTGGGGCGAGGCCGCCCAGCTGGCGCGTCAGTTCGAATCGGTGAGCTACAGGGCCGTGCGCCGCGAGCACAACGAGCTCGCTGACCGGCTGGTAAACGAGGCTCTAGACGCGCTGGAGGCTTGAAAAGCCGCGGCTATACTCGGGTTGCGTGCGGATGTAGCTCAGTTGGCTAGAGCGTCTGCTTGCCATGCAGAAGGTCGTGGGTTCGAGTCCCATCATCCGCTCTAAGGAAAAGCCTCGCAGTGCGGGGCTTTTTCGTTTCGGGTTGTCGTCGGTGGCGACGTGATCGGGCTAGGTCAGGTCCCCTGTCTGGCCCTCGACCCGAGCCGCGAGGTCCTACCCCTGGGTGGGGCGGCGAGCAGCCGACGAAGGTCGTGTCAGCCCGGCTGTTCGAGCACGGCGACATAGACGGAGTCTTCGTCTCGGATGAGGTGGCGAATCTCCCAGCCGGTTCCTTCGACGATCTCGGCCATTTCGTCGGGCGACACGATCAGATACTCGAACCACGGGCCGATCAGGTCGCGGTAGCGGATGCGCAGCCGAAGCTGGCCAGGCATCCGCCCGCGGTTGCGGTTTCGCTCGTGGTAGGCGAGGTGGACGGGATCGTCGGTCTTGGATGGGTCGTTGGACGTGGCGACGATCCTTCGGACGAGCGGCCGTAGCTGCCAGAGCAGGCGACGCGCTTTCGCTCGCGAGCCGAACAGCCCGAAGTTGTTGCCGAACATGACGAGAGTGTCGAACTGGCCGAGTGACTCGTCTACGTCCTCGAGGGCGAGGAGCCGCACATCGCGTACGCCGCGTCGCCGCGCCACCTGGACCGCTCCCTGCGAGACGTCGATCGCGACTACCTCCCGGCTACGCTCCTGGAGTTCGAGCGCTACCCGTCCGGCGCCAACGCCCACGTCGAGGACGCGCCCGCGCACCCAGCGAAGCGCTCGACGCTCGACGGCACGCCCAGCGACGGACGGGCGCGAAGTAGATCAGCATCGAAGTCGAGACGAATCCGTCGTCCCGCTCGACGATCTCCGAATCGGCGCCGTCCAGAAGCATCTGTCCGAACGCGTCCACGATGCTTAGAACCTACCGCCGCTCTGCGGCTAATTCAGGTGGCGCGTGCAGTTTGTCGGCCTGCTCGCGTCCGCACTCGACGCACACGAGCGGTGGCGACCGGAGCGGATCATCGGGCTTCATTGACGCGACCTTTCATACGTCGGCTACTGCGGCGTGCATCGTTCAGATAGGCGAACGGATTGCGCGGGCATAACCTTCTGCCGACGCGCAGTAGGTGCTCGCTCTAGTCAGGTCCCGAGTCAGGTTTCGTGACCGGACCTGACACGACGGTGCCTCACGCCCTCCCAGCGATCTCGCGTAGCCATGCCGATTCGTAGGGTGGGGGAGGGTGCCGTCAGGTCACCCGTTGCGCTTGCCATGCAGAAGGTCGTGGGTTCGAGTCCCATCATCCGCTCCTCGGATAAGCCCCGCTCAAGCGGGGTTTTCTGTCAGGGAGCCCGGACGCCGGCCAGGGAGGTTGTGGCCCGATAGTGGCCCAAACGTTGCCGTTAGTCGCCGTGGGAGTGGATCAGATCCGCTGATCGCGGGCGCGGCCGGCGTCCTCGGTGCGCTCATCGTGCCGCTGCCGTCCTTCGGAGCGCTCGAGAAGAACGCCGTGCCCATGCACTCGAACGCGACCGTGCCGCGAAACAAGCTGCCCATGGTGAACTCGTCACCGCCCGCCCCAAGATGACTTCAGGTGACCAGGCGGCGGAACGAGCGCCGCTTCGGCGAGCCTTGGTGCTGCGTGATCCGGACGACGATCACGCCATGAACGACGTGCCCTCGCGCCCACTTCGGCACCTCCCACACGCAGACCGCATGCCGGCCGACGAACGCCTGCCTGAGCACTCGCAACCGCCGCCGGCCGACGCTCGCCGAGCACGAGATGGTCCCGCTCGCGAGCAGCTGGTGACTCCGCCCGAGATGCAGGGCGAGGCCGGCCGAGAGCCTCGAACCGCCGACGCCGTGCTGCCGTACGCCGAGCACGGGTCGCACTCCGCCGAGCGCGAGCTTCACCTCGTACGACCACTTGCCGGCATCTGGAGCGGCGTCGACGTTGGCGCCGAACGACGTGACGGACCAGAACGCGACACCGAAGCTGAATCGATCCGTGTCTCCGAGCCGGTGTCGATCGATCACGAAGCGGAACACGTCGCCGCGAGCCGATGCCTGAACCCGCCCAAGCAGGACTTTGGCGGCGCCGCGCGAGAGAACGTAGCCCTCACCGTCGGGGTTCGTTCCGATCAGGAATAGGCCCCGCGCTGTCGTGATCTTGATGAAGCGGTCGCTCGCGCTCCCATGTGCCGGCTGAAGCGGCGCCGTCACCGCAAAAGTGATCGTGCCGGCATCGTCGTTGGAGACGACAACGCGTCTGATGTCCTCGGTGCAGCACGCATCGCCGCCCTTGTCTGTGAACGTCGCACGGTTCGCGCCAAGCACGTCTGGAGCCGTGAGCGCCATCCAGGCAAGGGCGACGATCAGTGGCACGACACGGCGCATGCTCCGAGCGTAAGCCCGTGGTGTTAAGGAACCGCTAGATCGCGGTTAAGGCCGAACTGGCGGAGGAGCGTGACCCCTGGGCCGAATCTGGCCGTGCTCCTCCTAAGAAAACCGTTGCCGTTTCTGCAAACGACACGCATCGGCGCCTGGATTTCTGAACCACTCCGAGCTTGCGCCGGCCGTCATCGTGGGGGCGAGTGACGACCCGAACGCCCGGGCGCTAGCCACGCTCCTCGGCCCTCCCGAATGTACGAAACGTCAGCCCACTCCGCTAGACGCTCTTTAGGCCAGGTCTTTGACGACCAGTACGGGCAGCTCGTCGTCGCCGGGCCGGATCTCAATGACGCGGAGCGTCCTACCTCCCCGAGCAGGATCGTGTCACCTGCGCTCCAGTTCGTTACGGCGCCGAGCACGCTGACCCGCCTGTAGGCGGCGACCGGCAGGACGGCGCGCAGGAGCGCCTCGGCCAGACACGCCGATACGGCGCCGATGCCGTACTGGCTCGCCCCGGTTTCTTCGATGATGGTGATGTTCTAGGTCGCGCGCGTCATGGGGCCTCGGTGCGGATGATCGAGAAGCACAACGGGACGCTGCTCGAGGGCGCCCACGCCGGGATCGCTCTCGGCTCGACGCGCACGACGCCGAGCTTGAGAAGGCCGCCGAGGCCGAGGTGAAGCCTGAGCCGGAAGCCGACGGTGGTTGACTTGCTGCGGCAGCGAACGGGACTCCGTGCCGGTCGGCCTCCACAGCTGCTGACGGTGGCTGGCCAGGCAACGTCCGGGGGAGGGCTCGGCTTCGGCGCGCCCACCCCACAACGGAGGACCGAACCTCGGCCCCGACTCCTAGCGGCGCGGTACCGTCCCGACATGGCGACGCGGCGTGCGTCCTGCTCGTGCGGGCAGCTCACGGTCGAGGTCGAGGGCGAGCCTGTCAGGGTCTCGATCTGCCACTGCCTCGCCTGCCAGCGGCGCACAGGGAGCGTGTTTGGGGTGCAGGCACGCTGGCCCCGCGAGCAGGTGCGGATTGAGGGCGACGCGACCGAGTACGTGCGGATCTCCGACGAGGGCGAGGAGCGCTCGCACTTCTTCTGCCCGCGCTGCGGCGCGACCGGCTACTGGTCCGGCCCGGAGGGCATCGGGGTGCCGGTCGGCGCGTTCGCCGACCCGAACTTCCCCGCGCCGCGCGTCTCGGTGTGGGAGGACCGCATGCACCCGTGGGTCGGCCTGCCCGACGGGATCGAGCACATCGGCTGAGCTGGCGCACAGACACCCGCGTCTCCAGTGAGTGACTGACGTTTAGGGCACTTGTGGGGCATGACCACCTCCAGCGTGACAGGCAGAAGGTCGTCGGCTCGTTCAAGCCCCCGCAGGCCGGTGCGGGTCAGCATCTGGGTCAGCTTTGGCGGCAGTTAGTGAACGTCAGCGGCGGTACGCGGCTGCAAAGTCGTAGGCGGGTTTTTGTTGCCTCCATCGGAACCGCCGTCGGCTCGTCGACGCGGTTGTGCCCATTTGTGCCCATTCAAAGGGGCGTCGTCGGGCGAAGGCGCGCTGTGATGGGTAGCGTTTGCCGGCGGGAGGAAGCCCGTGACCTCGGAGATCGACGTCAGGCTGCTGGGCCCGTTGGAGGTCGAGGTCTCGGGCGAGCGCGTCCGGTTCGAGGGGGTCAAGCAACGCAGGCTCTTCGTGCTGCTTGCGCTGCGCGCGCCCGAAGCGGTCTCGGCCGAGGAGCTGCTCGAGGCCTTGTGGGGCGATGAGCTCCCCGCGAGCGCAGTGCAGGCGCTGCAGAAGCAGATATCGCGTCTGCGCCGGCGACTGGGTGATGCATCGGCGGTGCGCCATCGACCGGCGGGCTACGCCTTGGAGATCGACCCGTGGGTGATCGACTCCCGCCGTTTCGAGGATCTCCTGGACCGCGCGCGGGTCGCCCTCGGTCGCGAACAGCCAGAGCGCGCGGCGGCCGACCTGCGGACGGCGCTGGCGCTGTGGCGTGGAGAGGCGTTGGCGGATCATCGTTTGGATGAGTTCGCCCAGCGCGAGATCGCGCGCCTGGAGGAGCTGCACGTGCAGGCGATCGAGGAGCGGCTGGCCGCGGAGTTGGCCGAGGGTCGCGACGCTGAGCTGGTCGGCGAGCTGCAGGCCTTGGTCGCCGCGCACCCGTTTCGCGAGCGCCTGCGCGGGCAGCTCATGCTCGCTCTGTACAGGGCAGGCCGGCAGGCGGAGGCGCTCGAGACCATGCGCGCCGGCCGCCGACTCTTGGTCGACGAGCTCGGGATCGAGCCGGGGCCGGAGCTGCGGCGGTTGGAGCGCATGATGCTCGCGCACGACCGCGAGCTGTCGGCCGACCGTCCAGGCGGTGTACTCGCGGCCCCGCTGCCGGCGCCTGCCAACCAGACGATCGGCCGCGGTGGCGAGCTGGCCGAGATCGGCGAGCTGCTGGTGCGCCCCGACGTGCGCCTGGTCACGCTCGTGGGTCCGGGCGGCGTAGGCAAGACGCGCCTTGCGCTCGAGGCCGGACGGGCGAACGCGGAGCGGTTCCCGGCCGGCGCGGTGCATGTCAATCTCGACGGCGTCGAGGACGCCGGCGTGCTGGTGCCCGAGGCGGCTTCCGCGTTGGGGGTGGTGGCCGCGACCGCAACCGAGCTCGGCGAGCGGCTGGGCCGCGCGACACGTGGCGCGCCGGCGCTGCTGGTGCTCGATGGCTTCGACCGCTACCTCGAGGACGCCGAGCAGGTCGGTCAACTGCTCGCCGCGGTGGCGAACCTCACGGTGCTGGCCACCAGCCGCGCCCCGCTCCGGCTGACCGCCGAGCACGTCTATCGGGTGGAGCCGCTGGCCGCCCCCAACGCCGCGGCGTTGTTCATCGCGCGAGCGAAGGCAGTGCTGGCGGACCTGGAGATCGATGACGAGCAAGCGATCGTCGATGCGATCTGCGCGCGACTCGACGGCCTTCCGCTAGCGATCGAGCTGGCGGCCGACCGCGCCCGGTTGCTGCCGCTGCGGGCGCTGCTGGAGCGCCTCGACCACCGGCTCGAGCTACTGACTGGCGGACCGCGCGACCTTCCCACGCGCCAGCGGTCGCTCCGCGCCACGCTCGAGTGGTCCTGGGAGGCGCTCGAGGAGCCCGAGCGGGAGCTGCTCGGCCGGCTCACTCTCTTCGAGGGCGGCGCCTCGCTGGAGGGAGTGGCGACGGTGTGCGACCTCGAGCCGACCGGCAGCCTTGAGGCGCTCGTGGCGTCGCTGCTCGACAAGAGCTCGCTGCTGCGGACCGATTCCGGCCGGGACGCGCAGCCGCGCTTCGGGATGCTCGACACGGTCCGCGAGTTCGCGGCCGAGCGTGCCGCCGAGCGCGAGGACATCGCGGCGCTCGAGCACCGGCACGCACGCTACTTCCTGGGCTATTGCGAGCACGCCGCGGAGCAGGCGGCGCGCACGGATCGGCGGGAGTGGCTGGACCGGCTCGGGCAGGAGCGCGGCAACATCCGCCTCGCGTTCGAGCGGCTGCTGCGCGCCGGCTCGACCGACGAGGCGTTGCGCGTGGCGATCGCGTTCGCGCGCGCGCTGCCCTGGGACGCACATGCCCAAGAGGTCCGCGGCTGGATGGCGCAGGCGCTCGGCGCGCCGGCGCCTCCGTCCACGGCGCGCCGCGCGACCGGCCTGTACTGGGACGGCATGCTCGCGCTCTCCCAAGGTTTCTTCAGTGACGCCCAAACGCAGCTGGAGGCGGCGCTGGCGGCGGCGCACGAGCCGTCCGACGAGGCCGCCGCGCTCGCCGCTCTGGGCCGCCGGGCGGTACTCGTCGCCGCCCCGGACGCGGCCGCGCTCTGTGATGCCGCCGTGACCGCGGCGCGTGGCGTCGGCGACCCGATCCTGGTCGCCGACGCGCTGCTGATGGAGGCCGGCGCGTGTGAGCGCGCCGCGACCTGGGAGCGCGCCCACGTGCTCGCGGGCGAAGCGCTCGCGCTTTACCGCGCGGCAGGCGATCCCTACGGTGCCGCGACGGCGCTGGCCGAGCAGGGCTGGTACGACGTCGTCCACGGGCGGCTGGACGCGGCGGAGGAGCGCCTGGGCGAGGCGCTCGAGCTGCGCCGCCGCCACGGCGACGACCGCCGGCTCGTCGAGCCGCTGATCGACCACGCCTGGCTGATGCTCGCGCGCCGCCGCGGCGAGCTTGCCCGGCGTGGATTCCTCGATTGCCTGGCGCTCGCGAGCCAAGTCGGCGACCAGTTCAACGTCGCCGAAGCGCTCGCCGGCCTGTCGACACTCGCCGCGGTCGAGGCCGACTGGGCGGACGCCGCGCGGCTCGCCGGAGCCTCGGCGGCATTGCACAAGCGGATCGGCGCCCCGGCGTGGGAGTCAGTGACCGCGATCCACGACCGTGCGCTCGATGGCGCCCGCGCAGCGCTCGGCAGCGAGCGCTACGCCGCTCACTTCGCCGAGGGCCAGCGGCAGTCCGCCGAGAAGGCCGTCGCGCGGCTGCCAGACGAGCCGGCGGAGACCCTGGCGAGCGCGGCGCCCTAATCCTCGCTCGTTCGGCGCGCGTCAGCGAGACGTCCGCAGATCGTCAGCGGGTCGTGATCTGCTGGTAGCACAGCACAATGTCAAGGGCGACGGGTATCGCGCGAGGCGCCGAGTGATGGACCCGGCGACGCCGAGCTGGGTGCGGAAGCGGCTCGCGGCGTCTGCTCGCGCCTTCCGGGCGACGGCACGGAACCCCGGTCTGCTGCGCGCACAGCTGTCGTTTGCTGCAACGTGGACGGCGGAGGCGGCCTTCACGGTGGCCATCGCGGTCGTGGCCTATCGTGACGGGGGCGCCGCGGCGGTGGGCGTCGTGGCATTCGTGCGGGTGGCTCCGTCCGCGCTGGTCGTGCCAGTCGGGATGGCGTTCGCGGACCGTTTCCCGCGTGACCAGGTGCTGGTGTGGTCATGCGTCATCCGCGCCACGGCGACCGCCGCGGCTGCTTTCGTGCTCGCTACCGGCGGGCCGCACGTGGCGGTCTACGTGCTGGCGGTCATCTCCACCGCCGCCTTTCGGCTCTTCCGCCCGGCCCACACGGCCCTGTTGCCGGGGCTGTGCCACACACCGTTCGAGCTGAGGAACGCCAACGTGGTTCGCGGCCTGCTCGACTCGCTCAGCATGCTCCTCGGCCCGCTTGCGGCCGCGCTGCTGCTCGGTCTCAGTAGCCCGGTCGCGGTGTTCGTGATTGCCGCCATCTTGTCGCTCGCGTCCGGCGTGCTGCTGCTTGGGCTGTCATACGAGGCGCCGCCGCGCGGGCGGTCCCAGCCGCTGCGGCGGATCGTGCACGAGACGGTCGAAGGCTTTCAGGCGCTCGTGCGCTATCGCGATGCAGGGGTCTTGGTCGGACTGGCACTCGCGCAATCGCTGACGCAGGGCTTCTTCAACGTGTTCGTGGTCGTCATCGCGCTCGAGCTGCTTGGGCTGGGAGACCCCGGCGTCGGCCTGCTCTTCGCCGCCGTCGGCGTGGGCGCCGTGGCGAGCTCGTTGGGGGCAACCACGTGCGTCACCGGCCGGCGGCTCGCGGCCCTCGAGGGGGTCGGCGTCATCCTCTGGGGGCTGCCTCTCACCCTGAGCTGGAGCCCTTCCGCACGCACCGGTGGTACTGGGCTTGATGTGCGTGATCGGCATCGGGAACGCCCTCGTAGACATCGGTCTACACTGCCTGCCCGCCCGGCTCGTGCCGGAAGGGCTGCTCGCCCGCGTGTTCGGCGCTAAATCGAGCCTGTCCGCGTTGTCGGTCGCCGTCGGCGCGCTCATCGCTCCGTTTGCCATTCACCTGCTCGGGATCCGTGGCGCCCTGGCTCTGCTCGGGCTCCTGGCACCCGCGCTGGCGGTGCTTGCCTGGCACCGCCTACGCGCAATTGACGCCGCGATCGCGCAGCGGGATGAGGAGATTGAGGTGCTCAGTGGCGTCGCGATGTTTCGCCCGCTGCCCATGCCTGCGATCGACTACCTCGCGATGCATGTCGACAACGTCCGTGTTGCCGCGGGCGAGGAGGTCTTCCAGCAGGGCGATCACGGCGATCGCTTCTATGTGATCGAAGACGGCGAGGCTGACGTGATCGGCGACGGCCGCCTGATTCGTACGCTCCGTCCAGGCGACGGCTTCGGCGAGATCGCGCTGCTTCGGAACACGATGCGCACGGCAACCGTGCGCGCACGCACGGCGCTCCGGCTCCACACGCTCGACCCGCGCCATCTCCGCCGCACAGTCGGCGGCTACGAGTCGAGCGCGCGCGAGGCGGACGCTCTGGTGCTCGACCGGCTCACCGCCTTTGCCCCCACGCAGTGAGCCGACGCAGCGCTAAGACGCTGCTCAGACTAAGGCCGCCGGGCAGTCGCGAGGGAAGCGTCCGAGCGCGCCGGCTCTGCTTCCCTCACGATCGAGCAGAGCTTGTCGATCTCACGCTCGCGGAGGAAGCTGTTCGGCGCGCGCATGATCTCTCGAGCCGCGCGCTCGATCGCGAGGAGCCGCGCGAGGTCGTCGAGCTGAAGCGAAGGGCCCACGGCCCGAGCGTAGTGCAGTCGTTCGCGCGGTTCTACTCCGCGAAAGTCGAGGGTCGCGATCGAGGGCCTACGGCTCCCCAGAGCGCTCGTCCAGAACCTGCAGGGCTACCAGCTTGGCGCCGCGCACCAGCCCTCGAGCCGGGCAACCACCTGTGCAAGCTCGTGAGCCGACAGGACGTGGATCGTGGCGTACTCGACGGACGGAACGTGCGGCTCAGGATCACGCCCCTCAAGTGCCATGAGGACGTAGGCGATCGGAAGCGAATGCGTGACGACGAGGATGGTCCGCTCGGGGCGCTCGACGATCGTCCGAAACCCGACCGCGTAGCGAGCGACCAGCGTCTGTCTTCGCTCGCCGCCGCCCGGAGGCTCGGCCGCTGAGTCGTTCGCGTGCGCCCACTCGAGGTAGGCGTCGAGTGGGCCGCTTTCGTAGGCGCCGTACAGCGGGTCGTTGAGCTCGGGCAGCACGAGCCGTCGAACTACGTCTGTCCGGCGAGGGCGATATCCGCGGTCTCGCGCGTCCGCTCGAGCTCGGACGTCACGCAGAGGTCGATGTCTTCGCCGGCGATGTCGTTCCCGAGTGCCCGCGCCTGCGCGACGCCGCGTTCGCTCAAGGGGCAGCGCACATCGACACTTCCCGTCGCGAGCCCTCGCGCGCTGAAGACGCTCTCGCCGTGGCGGACAAGGAGCGATCGCTCCATCTGAGGCGCCGTTACTTGACGGCGACGTCCGCTGCGACGAGCAGGTCGCTCCCCGCCTGGTGAATGGACTGGTTCGTGAGGCGAACGCTCTCGGCGACGCTTGCGACACCAAGGTCGCCGACCGCGTCAATGCCGGTCCCCATGATGGTCGGCGCGATCCCGACGACGAGGCGGTCAACGAGCTTCTCGGCGAAGAACGACGTGATGACGCGTGCTCCGCCCTCGACGAGGAGCGAACCAACGCCGAGCGCACGAAGCGTCTGGAGTGCGCTCGCGAGGTCGACGCCGCGCGGACCGGCGTCCACGACGTGGACGCCTGCCCCGCGCGCGCGAAGCGCGGCGCGGCGCTCCTCGCTCGAGGGCTCCGTCGTGATCACGACCGTTCCAGCCCCGTCGTCGAAGACGCGCGCCGTCGGCGGAAGGCGCAAGGTCGAGTCGAGGACGACGCGAAGCGGGGAGCGACCCGGGAACCATGCGCACGGTCAGCTGGGGATCGTCGACGATTGCGGTGCCGACGCCGACGAGCACGGCGTCGCACGCCGCGCGAAGGCCATGTGAGATCCGCCGCTCGGCCTCGCTCGAGATCCACTTTGCGTCGCCCCGACGCGTCGCGATCCTCCCGTCGACCGTCTGTGCGTACTTGAGCACCACATACGGCCGCCACGCCGGCGCGGCAGCGTGCCCGAGAAGCGGGGCTACGTCGGTCGCCTCGCCGATCGAATTCCCGTCGAGCGGGACGCCGGCAGGCGCGACGTGCCCGAGCCTCGTCTCCTTGGCATGGAGATAGTCGAGGTTTCGGACATGCGGCGACGTCTGGAGCGGGATCGTCCGCTCGACGTCGATCCCGGCGCGCGTGAGCGCCTCCACCTTGCTCGGATTGTTCGTGAGCAACCGAACAGACCGGACTCCGAGGAGGCCGAGGCACTGGGCGGCGGCGTCGTATGTGCGTGCGTCCGGCGGGAAGCCGAGGTGGCGGTTGGCGTCGATCGTGTCCGCGCCGCTCTCCTGAAGCATGTACGCGCGCAGCTTGTTCACGAGCCCGATCCCGCGTCCCTCGTGGTCGGTTGCGTAGACGAGGACGCCGCGGCCTTCCGCTGCAATCTCACGTGCTGCCTCGCGAAGCTGCGTGCCGCAGTCGCAGCGAAGCGAGCCGAGCGCGTCACCGGTCAGACACTCCGAGTGGAGCCGGGTCAGAACCGAGCGCCCGTCGCCGATGTCGCCGCGCACGAGCGCGAGGTACACCCGGCTCCGAAGCGAAGCTCGAACGCGCGCAGCTCAAACTCCCCGAAGGTGGTGCCGAGCGGGAGCGAGGCGACCTCGCGAAGGAACACGCGGCATTACTTTAGTGGGGTGCCACTGGGCTCCGCGAACAAGAAGCAGGCGCGCGCTGTTCGGTTCGTCGCGCCGTATCTGGTTGAGCTTGCAGACGTCGCCGTCGCGGAGCCCGGGTCAGGAGACGTCCTCGTCCGAGCAGAGTTCTCGGGCATAAGCGGCGGAACGGAGCTGCTCGCGTATCGGGGCGAGCTCGACGCGAGCCTCCGAGGGACGAGACGCTCGGCGCTCTCACGGGCAGCTTCGAGTACCCCTTCACGTACGGCTACAGCGTCGTCGGAACGGTCGAGGCCTCCAGGAGCGAGATCGGCGAGGGGGAGCGCGTCTTCGCCTTTCACCCGCATCAGACCCGCTTCATCGTCTCGGCGGACGACGTCGTGCCCGTGGGCGAGTTCGATCCGCGCGCCGCGACGCTCTTCCCGCTCGTCGAGACGGCGCTACAGATCTCGCTCGATGCGGGCATTCGCTACCGCGAGGTTGCAGCAGTCGTCGGCCTCGGCCCGGTCGGGATCCTCACGGCCGTTCTGCTCACGCGAAGCGGCGCGATCGTCCTCGCAAGCGATCCAAAGCCGTGGCGCCGAGAAGCCGCGCAAGCATGTGGGCTCGAAGCGATGGGGCCCGAAGAGCTCGGCGACGCGCTCCAGGCCGCGACCCGCGGACGCGGTGCGGACGTCATCGTCGAGGCGACGGGGAATCCGGAGGCGCTCGGCGCGAGCCTCGGCCTCCTCTCGAGGGAGGGCGTCGCGATCGTCGCTTCCTGGTACGGCGCGAAGGCGGTCACCCTGCCGCTTGGAGCCGAGTTCCACCGGCGGCGCCTCGAGCTCCGAAGCAGCCAGGTCTCGACGATCGGCGGCCGAGCAGTCCGGTGGGATCGGCAGCGGAGGCGAGAGACGACACAGGGGCTGCTCGCGGAGCTTCCACTCTTCGTTCTCTCCTCGCATACCTTCCCGCTCGAGCGCGTCGGGGAGGCGTACGCGGCCCTTGACCGCGGAGACGACGGCGTCGTCCACGTCGCCCTCGGCTATTCGTGACGGGCGGGTTCGAAGTCGGCGCGTCGGCAGAGCTACGGGCGCTGCACCGTATCCCGTGGCTTCCGCCGCCTGAAGGTGATCTGCACGCACACGATTACCGGGTCGAGGTCGTCGTCGAGCGCGCGACTCTTGACGAGCGAGGGATGGTCTGCGACCTCGACGTGGTAGAGGCGGCGCTCCAAGCGGCGGTGGGCGAGCTCGAGGGCAAGGACCTCGACGGGATCCGGCCGCCGCGAGGCGGAAGCGGTCACGGTAGAGATACTCGCCGGCTGGTTTCATGCGCGGCTCGCGGATGCGATTCGCGCCGCGGGAGGAGAGGCGCTCGCGGTCAGAGTCTGGGAGTCCCCGACCGCGTTTGGCGGCTATCGCGCTGGGGTGTCGAGAAGCTCCGAGTAGGCAGCGAGGCAGCGGTCGGCGCACGCCTCCCACGTGAACAGCTCGAGGGAGCGCTCTCGCGCCTTTCGCCCCAGTCTCTCCGCCAGGCGGCGGTCGCCGAGGACCTGGGCGAGTCGCTCTTGGAGCTCTGGGATGTTCCCTGGCTCGACGAGGAAGCCGGTGACACCATGCTCGACCACCTCGGGGAGCCCGCCGATCCTGCTCGCGACGACAGGTGTCCCGCTCGCCATCGCCTCGATCGCCGCTAGGCCAAGGAGCTCCGAGACCGCGATCTCACGTCCGTAGCGCGTTACATGGACGGACGGCAGGGCGAGGACCTGCGCGCCGCGATAGAGCGAGCCGAGGTCGGCCTCGGGCACGGCGCCGAGGAACTCGACACGGCCCTGTGCGGCCAGCTGCCGAAGCAGCTTCGGATAATCCCGTTCGGGCGGCTTGCGGTCGTGCCCGGCGGAGCCGACGACACGTAGCTCGGCATTCTCGGGGAGCGCCTCGATCAGTCGGTCGACGCCCTTGTGCGGCGTCAGCCGACCAACGAAGAGGATGCCTCGACGTCGCGCCTGCGGATCGGGCCGAAAGCGGATGGGATCGGCCCCTCCATAGACGACCCTCGTTCGAGACGCCGGTGCGGCGAGCTCGCGCGCAGAATAGGCCGATACCGTGAGAAAGCGGTCATATAACCGCGGGAGAAGGCCCGCCCAATTCCCCCCAACGAGACCGTGGTCGGTTACGACCGTCCGGATGCCGCGAACGCGCGCGTTCAGAGCCGCGAGCCGGCTCGGCGCGCTTCTCAGGTGATGGGCATGGACGATGTCCGCCCCGGCGAGCGCACGACCGAGGCCAAGCGCGAGGGGATGGGCGGGGTGCCCCCCGAGAAGCGTGATCGAGCGGAGGATCCGGAGACGGAGGCCACTGGAATCGCTCCAAGTTTGCGCCGCGCTGCCGAACGTCACGAGCTCGCAATCGACATGGCGCGCGAGGGCACGGCCGAGCTCGAGCGGATACCGTTCACCACCCCCGAAGATGCCGGCCGGGCCGAAGAGCGTCGGAGCAACATGGACGACCCGCATCTCGTTCTACCGCTCGTCACGCTAGGCGATCCCCGCCGTCTAAGCGGGGGTTACCTGTACCACCTGCGTATGGCGGAGGCGGCGCCTGCGCACTCCGCGCGCATCCCTTTCCTTTCCTTTCCCGAATGGCCCTTCCCGCTCGCTGCTCTTCGCGGCGCAGCAGTGCTTCGTGCGTCGCGGGAGCTCGGGGCGAACGCAGTCCTCCTCGACTCGATCGCCGCTACGTTTGCCGGCCCGGCCCTCGCGACGCGACGTCCCCGCGTCCCTGTGGTCGCCGTCCTCCATCAGCCACCCGGCGGCATCGACCATGGCACCGTTCGCAAGCGGGCGCAGGCGCCCCTCGATCGGCTCGCCTTGCGACAAGCGGACCTTCTGATCGCAGCGAGTGACCATCTCGCTGAGGAGCTCGTCGAAACGGGGCTCCCCCGGTCGAAGATTCGGGTCGTCCCTCCGGGGCGAGACGTGGCGACTCCTCCAGAGGGTCCTCCCCAAGACCTTCGCAGGGGGCGCCGAGCGGCGTTCCTCACGGTTGCAAACTGGCTGCCGCGGAAAGGGATCCTCGAGCTTCTGGACGCATTCGCGCGCCTTCCGGCCGATGCGGGGACGCTCCATCTCGCCGGTGACGAATCGGCCGAGGCCGGTTACGCGGCGCGCGTATGGTCTCGCCTTGCGGAGACCGACCTCACCGGCCGTGTCGTCGTGCACGGGCCACTGGCCCGAGAGGACGTTGCAGCCTTCTACCAGGCAGCCGACGTCTTCGTGCTCCCTGCTTCTCGTGAGCCGTACGGGACGGTCTGGGGCGAGGCAATGGCTTTCGGCCTCCCGGTGGTCGGCTGGCGAGCCGGGAACCTCCCACACCTGGCGCAGAATGAACGCGAAGGGCTCCTCGTGAAGCCGGGCGACGTGGATGCCCTCTCGCAGGCCTTGTTGCGGCTCGCGTTCGACCGGGATCTACGAGTGAGCCTTGGAACGGCGGCAAGACGCCGCGCGCTTACGCGCCCGACGTGGGAAGCCTCCGCGGCGCTCTTCTTCGCAGCGATCAGGGAGGAGCTTGAAAATAAGGGGCACCTGGCATGATGTTCTCATCTCGGCACGCTGATCGGTGGACCCGGCCGGAGAAGAGTGGATGGCAGACGAGGTGACACGCGCGCAGCTCGAGATCGACCCCGCGATCGGAACGGTCGAGATGAAGATCACCGCGCGCGCACGGGACGAGGACGAGGTGCTGGAGGCGCTCGAGCAGGCCCACATCCAGCCCGAGACCCGCGCGGTCTATTTCTTCGACACGACCGACCTGACGCTGTTCGAGGCGGGAATCGTGCTGCGCGCCCGTCTGGTTCACGACGGAACGGACGACTCGACGGTCAAGCTCCGTCCGGTCGACTCGAAGTCGATCGGCGAGCGCTGGAAGGCAAGCCCGCAGCTCGAGTTCGAGGTCGACGCGGTCGGCGACAAGTACGTGTCCTCGGCGAAGTTCAGCGCTGACCAGGATCGTGGTGAGATCGACCAGGTAGCGCGGGGCGAGCGCAGCGTCCGGAGCCTGTTCTCGAGTGACCAGGAGCAGTTCCTCGCCGACCACGCCCCCGGTGGAGCTCCCGTCGACTGGGAAAGCCTTCGGCCGCTCGGGCCCGTAAACGTGCACAAGTGGGAGTTCGAGCCGAAAGACCTCGGCTACGAGGTGACGGTCGAGGAGTGGGTGCTCCCAGATCGATCCGACCTCGTCGAGATCTCCATCAAGGTCGATCCGAACGAGGCGGTCGAGGCCAACGAGAGCTTCGTCGGCTTCCTCCGCTCGCGCGGTTTCGACACGGAGGGTGAACAGCAGACGAAGACCAGGACGGCGCTCGAGTACTTCACCGGGAAATCGCTGGACTGATCCGCAAGCCCTGCTCGCGGGCTTGCGCGGAGCGATGGCCTCGCCGACCGCCTGGGTATCGGCGTGACGTACCTACCCGGCGGCCATGGCGGTTGGGGGTCGGATCCGCAGGAGTTCGCCGAGAAGCTGGACGCAATCCTGCAAGAAGCGTGAGGGTGAAAGTCCCGTTTAGCAGGGCGTTTCATCCTCTCGCCGCCCGCTAACCAACTGGGCACCACTTACACACCAGATCGCGGCCCACTGGTCGGCGAAGCGGTGTTAGCAATGCCGCCGGCCCGCCACGCCGCGACCAAGGCGTGGCCCGACAAGGAGGTCTCATTTGATACGCATTCGCCGACGTCGCTGGCTGACGCTTGCAGCCGGAGGTGCGAGTGTCGCCGCGATCGTTCTCGTCTCCGCCGTCTCGGCGGGGGCACAGTCCAATCCGGGTCCGGTGACGAGCCGGGGACCGAACTCGGCAACAGACCCCTATGTCCTTCCGGTCGCGGACGGCGTGCACACGAAGGCGCTGCTCACCGTCAGCGACACACAGGCAGCCGGCAACGGCTTCGAGATGGTCGGAATCCCCGACGGCCTCGGCGCCCGAAACGAGCGCGGAAACGACTTCGTGCTCTACATGAACCACGAGCTCCCGTCGAACACCGGGGTCGTTCGTGCTCACGGCCAGGCCGGCGCGTTCGTCTCCAAGCTCGAGATCGACAAGCGCTCGTTCGGGGTCGAAGAGGGCTCGGACTTCGTACAGCCGGGCACGACGTACTGGGACTACGTGAGCCAGACGTATGGTCCGACGCCATCTGCGGGAGGTCCGAACCCGAGGTTGGCCGGAGACGTCTTCCCAGCGCAGCTCGCGGCATTCGGCCGCTGGTGCTCGAGCAGCCTGACCGCTGAAGGGCAGCTCTACAACAAGCAGACGAAGCGCGGCTACCAGGGCCGGATCTACTTCGGCAACGAGGAAATCGGGAACGAGGGCCGCTCGTTCGGCATCACGGAGGACGGCCACGCGCAGCAGCTTCCGCGCTTTGGCCTCTTTTCGTGGGAGAACACGCTCGTCGCGCACAACCGCAGCGATATCACCCTGGTCGTCGGCCAGGAGGACGCGGCGTTCGGACAGCCGTGGATCTACATCGGCCACAAGCAGCGCAACGGCAACGCCTTCGACAAGGCCGGCCTCACGAACGGCGTGGACTGGGTGCCCGACCTGATCGATGAGACGGTGAGCACCGACGCCGACTTCCGCGCGAAGTTCGGCAAGGGGACCCCGGCGCCGTTCGACCTGTCGGAGGTGGACTGGGATCAGTCGGGGAACCGGCAAAACATCGAGGCTTCTGCCGATGGGCTGACGCTGAACCGCATCGAGGATGGTGCCTGGGATCCGCGTAGCCCTGACGACTTCTGGTTCGTCACAACCGAGGGCGGCAAGGGCGCCGATGTTCCGACCGGCCAATTCGGTCGCGACGGCGGCGGCCTCTGGAAGATGTCCTTCGAGGACGTCGAGCAGCCGTGGCTCGGCGGCACACTGACGCTGATGCTCGACGGCTCGGAGGCACCGTTCCTGAACAAGCCCGACAACCTCGACATCGACAGCCGCGGCAACCTCCTCATCCAGGAGGATCCCGGCAACAACGTCCACGTCGCCCGCATCGTCGCCTACGACATCGACACCCGTGACCGCGGCGTCGTCGCCCAGTTCAACTCGGCGCAGTTCAAGCCCGTTACACCGGGCGGCACCGACGCGCCGTTCACGATCGACGAGGAGTCGAGCGGCATCATCGACGCCAGGGAGGTTCTGGGTCGTGGCTGGTTCCTGCTCGACGCGCAAGTGCATAAGTCGAATCCCGACCCGGCGCTCGTCGAACACGGTCAGCTGATGGCCATGTACGTGCGCGACTTCGACGACGTCTACACGATCAGCGACTAACTCGACCAGTTGCGGGAAGGCCGGACCGCCGGCCTTCCCGCTCACCTCCGCGCCTGCGGGAAGCTTCACCGGAGCTATTGGTGGTGTTAACCAGTTGGACCCCGACCCCGCCTTGTGCGCTTCGAGGAACTCGGTAACGTCGAGCCGACCTAGGGACCCGAGCCGGGCCCTCACGCGCCGATACACCTCTGGTTCGAGGCGGAAGGGAGCAGTTCAGGCATGGATCGAGGTACACCCCTCATGACCCTGTTAGCTGTGTGCGCAGTCGCGGCGCTGACACTCGTCGCTTTCGGATGTGGCGGCGACGATGACGGCGACGGGGGTGGGCTCTCGGGCAACATCACGATCGACGGCTCGTCGACAGTTGCTCCGCTCTCGTCGGCGGTTGCAGAGCAGTTTGCGAGCGACAATTCCGACGTCAACGTCACTGTCGGTTCATCCGGCACCGGCGGGGGGTTCGAGCGCTTCTGCGCGGGCGAAACCGACATCTCGGATGCCTCGAGGCCAATCGACGAGGATGAGGCTCAGGCTTGCGAGCAGGGCGGGATCGCGTACGAGGAATTCCGAGTGGCCTCTGACGGCATCACGGTCGTCACTGGCGCCGAAGCGGACGTGGGCGGGGACAACCTGACGCTGAAGCAGCTCGAGGCGGTCTGGAAGCCCGGATCGCAGATCGACAACTGGTCCCAGATCCCCGGAGGCGGCTTCAATGACGTGCAGCTGACCCTGGCGGGCCCAGATTCCCAGTCGGGCACCTACGATTTCTTCAACGAAGAGGTGTTGGGTGAGGACGCTCAGGGCGAGGTGATCGAGCCTCGGCAGGACTACACCGCGTCGGCGGACGACAACGTGATCGTCCGCGCAGTTCAGAGCGCCCCGGGGGCGATGGGCTACTTCGGCTTTACGTACTACGAGGAGAACTCGGACACGTTGAAGGCATTCAAGATTGACAACATCGAGCCGAACGCCGAGACGATCACTTCCGGCGACTACCCGCTCGCGCGGCCCCTCTTCATCTACGTAAAGAACACCGCCCTGGACCGCGAGGAAGTCAAGAGCTTTGTTTGCTTCTACCTCGAGAACGCGATCAGCATCTCGGAGGAGCAGCAGTTCGTGCCCGCACCGCAGGCGGCGATCGACGAGTCCATCGACAAGGCGAGCTGCTGAGCCCGCTGCGAGACGCAGCCAATCGCTGACGTGAGCGCCGTGACGCCACGGGCGAACGAGGCGCTACCTCGCAGACGGCGGCGACCGAGGGAGCAGGCGATTCGACTGCTCCTCGCGGCGGCGGCTCTCGTCTCCGTCCTGGTCACGCTTGGGATCGTGATCACGCTCCTCTCGGAGGGGGCGCCGTTCTTTCGCAATCCCGACGTAAGTCTGAGCGACTTTCTGACTGGAACAACCTGGCAGCCCGTCTCCGACCAATTCGGCATTTGGCCGCTGCTCTGGGCCTCGCTGTACATCGCGGCGATGGCCGGCGCGATCGCGGTGCCACTCGGGCTGGGCTCGGCTATCTACCTCTCCGAGTACGCACACGAGCGGGTCCGGGAGACGGTCAAGCCAATTCTCGAGCTGCTCGCCGGCATGCCGACGATCGTGCTCGGTTTCTTCGCATTGGACGCGGTCACGCCTGCGTTCCAGCGAGTCGGGCTGATTCCCGAGGAGCGTCTGTTCAACGGCCTGGCGGCTGGGTTCGTCGTCGGGGTCTTGATCACCCCCTTGATCAGTTCACTCTCCGAGGACGCCATGCGCGCCGTCCCGAACTCGATGCGCGAAGCCGCCTACGGCGTCGGCGCAACGCGCCGTCAAGTCGCCACGCGCGTCGTTTTTCCGGCGGCGCTCTCGGGGATCATGGCGGGGATCGTCCTCGGTCTCTCGCGTGCCGTCGGTGAGACGATGGCCGTCACGCTCGCCGCCGGAACGATCCCCAACCTGACACTCGACGCGCGCGAGCCGATGCAGACGATCACTGCCTACATCGTCCAGATCTCGCAAGGCGAAGCTACGCGCGGCAGCATCCAGTACGAGTCGATCTTCGCGGTCGGCATCGTCCTCTTCATCACGACGCTTGTGATCAACCTCGTCGCCCTGCGGATCGTGCGGCGCTATCGGACGGTGTACGAGTAGATGAGCTCGAGCGCCCTTCCCGCGACCGACGTCTCCGCCCCGCGGCCGCTCCGCAAGAAGCACGTGCGCCCGGCCGACGCCCTCTTCCACCTAGGCGTGCTGGGCGCCGTGGTCGCCGCCCTCGGAATCCTCGTGTGGCTGCTCGGCTCGATCCTCGTAGCAGGGATCTCGGGCGTCGACTGGGCTTTTCTCACGAGCCCGACCTCGACGAACGCCGAGCGCGCCGGCTTCTACTCGGCGATACGCGGCTCGTTCATCCTGATGGTGATCACGATCGCGGTCGCCGTTCCTGTCGGCTTCGCCGGGGCGCTCTACCTGGAGAAGTTCGCCCCACTCAGTCGCTCGCAGCTCCAGGCGGCGGCGGATCTGCGGAGGAGGCGTGCGCGCGACCTCGCGGCGAGCGGCGTCGGGGGATCCCGCCTTGCCAGAGCTCGTCTGTCCGCTCGGCTCGCGGGAGTGTGGGCCCGGATCGGCCCCCCGATCACCCGTACGGTCGAGGTGAACATCGCGAACCTCGCCGCGGTCCCCTCGATCATTTACGGGCTCCTCGGCCTCGCCGTTTTTGTCAGCGTCCTCGGCCTGAGCAAGTCGCTGCTCGCCGGTGGGCTGACGTTGGCGCTGCTCGTCCTTCCGATCATCATCATCGCCAGC
The DNA here is from genome assembly GCA_963752845.1 of uncultured Actinomycetes bacterium. GTDB lineage: Bacteria > Actinomycetota > Thermoleophilia > Gaiellales > Gaiellaceae > JACDAN01. The sequence goes on from CAVVZV010000003.1 coordinate 168,219, forward strand.
CGGGAGGCGATCCGCGCCGTGCCGGTCTCGATCGAGCAGGGCGCGATGGCGCTCGGCGCGACGCGCTGGCAGGCGGTCTCGCGCCAGGTCTTTCCGGCGGCGCTGCCCGGAATGCTGACCGGAACGATCCTGGCGATGTCCAGGGCTGTGGGAGAAGCAGCGCCGCTGATCGTTGTCGGCGGCGTCGTCTTCGGCACGCAGCTGCCGAGCATCAACCCGCTCGAGTCCAACGACACCCCGCTCTTCGCGATGCCGCTGCAGATCTTCTTCTGGGCTGGCGACCCGCGCGAGGAGTTTCAGGATCTCGCTGCCAGCGGGATCATCGTTCTTCTTGGCTTCCTCATCCTGATGAACACGGTCGCGATCGTGCTCCGCAATCGGTACAGCCGGCGGTGGTGACTTGTCCGAGGTGAAGCAGCCTAGGATCGAGCCCACCGAGAAGACGGCGACCCGCGACGTGGTCTTCGGCATTGAGAACCTGACCTTCTACTACGGCAACTTCAAGGCGCTGGAGGGCGTCACGCTCGACATCCGGCGGAACGAGATCACTGCCTTGATCGGCCCGTCGGGCTGCGGGAAGTCGACCTTCCTGCGCTGCCTGAACCGGATGAACGACCTGATTCCAGGGACACGCGTGGAGGGACGCGTCAGGTTCCATGGGGAGGATCTGTACGCGAGCGACGTGGACCCCGTCGATGTGCGGCGGCGCATCGGCATGGTCTTTCAGAAGCCAAATCCCTTTCCAAAGTCGGTCAAGGAAAACCTCACCTTCGGTATGAAGGTGAACGGGCTCGACGCGAGTGACGACCGAGTCGAGGAAGTCCTACGTCGGGCCGCGCTCTGGGACGAAGTCAAGGACAAGCTCAACCAGGACGCATTCACGCTCTCCGGCGGCCAGCAGCAGCGGCTCTGCATCGCGCGCACAATCGCCGTCGAGCCCGAGGTGATCCTGATGGACGAGCCGGCGTCTGCGCTCGATCCAATCTCGACGCTCGCAATCGAGAACCTGATGCACGAAATCGTGGAGGAGTACACGATCGTGATCGTCACCCACAACATGCAGCAAGCCGGGCGCATTTCCGGGAAAACCGGATTCTTCACCGTTGCCGGCGTGGACCAGGGTCACCGCTATGGGGTCCTCGTCGAGTTCGACGACACGGACCGGCTCTTCACCAACCCGAGCGACAAGCGCACGCAGGATTACATCACCGGCCGCTTCGGTTAGCCGTATCGAGGCCTAGTCGAGCGAGCGGAGAATCTTCGGACTGGCGAACCACCGCAAGAGCGCCTCACCGGGGGCAGGCTCGCCCGGACAGTCCAGCAACACGACGCCGCCCTTCTTCAGGTCGAGCGCGACTGAGCCTGTGTCTCCCGTCAGCAGGAGTGAGACGAGCGAGGAGAGCTGCGGCTCGTGCCCGACGAGCGCGACAGAGGCTTCACGGCGCTCCACCAGTTCCTCGGCTGCGTCGGCCGGTGCGCGGACCGCCTCGAGCGCAGCGCATTGCTCGGGCGCGGGCCACGCAGCCTCTTCGTGCAGGATCTCGGCAGTCTGCCAGGCTCGCCTGTACGGGCTCGAGAGCACCAACTCGACTTCAGGGACGATCCGGCGCAGCCCTCGGGCGGCCCGCCGGGAGCGCTTCCGGCCCGCAGGAGTGAGCGGCCGCGTGGAGTCGTCCGGCCAGCGGGTCGCATCCCGGCGCTCCGCAATCCCGTGGCGGACTAGGTAGACGTCGATGTGGCCGCTCCTGCCCCGTCGTCTCCGCCCTCGACTGCAGCAGGCTGGTCGCCGGCGGCATAAGCCAAATCTGGGCGTTGCTCGTCAATCTCTCTTCTGAGCGCCTTCCAGCTCTTCCCCTTCACCCGGGAGTACGCGGCCGGGAATCGGGCTCTGAGCTCGGTCCCTGTCTGCCGGTAGCGCTCGGCGATCTCGCCCATCGCGAATACCGTCGCCGGCGGTAGCTCGCCGCCACGCTCGGCCACGATGCGCCGGAGCCGCTCGATCGCGACCTCGGCGTCCTGATTGAGCCCGAGCAGGTCCTGGAGCGCGACCAGGCGCTTGATCATCGGTCTCGTGTGTCCCGGGTAGAGGTCGGCAAGAAACTCGAGCGCGTACCGCAACCGCTTGGCGCGGATTCGTAACCGGTGGTACTCGGTCGGCCTGGACTGCTGGTCGATCCGCGCAGCCGCCTTGCGGAAGCGACGAAAGCGCGATTCGATCAGCTCGGGGGCGGCCGTTCTGGCGGGTACGGCGGGCGGGCCCGAGCGAGGCGTCCGGCCCGAGCGGAGCGTGCGCCCGAAGCGCTCGACGAAGCCTTGGTAGCGCCGCGAGTCGAGAACGGCGAGCATCTCCGTCCGCGCGGCGGCGCGCTGCTCGTCGAGCAGCGTTCGCAAGGCGTCGAGCGGTTGCCGGTCGGCTTCGGGAAGTGCCGCCAGCCACTGGTCGAGCTGCTCGAGCTGGACGTCCAGGTCGCGAACCGCGCCGAGAGCGCCGCCGACCCACCCGAGTTCTTCGCGCGTCTTCGCCGCACTTGCGGGAAGAGCATCTGAAAAGAGCGACAGCGCCGCCCGCAGCCGGCGGGTCGCGACGCGCATGTCGTGCAGCTCCTCGATGTCGTCGCCGAGTCGTGTACCGGGCTCCCGGGCAAGCATGGCCGCGAAATGACCGCGCAGGACTGCCCGCGCCACCGCTCCGATCGGCGCCTCGGGGTCGATTGCGGTCGGGCCGAACGTTTCCGACGGCGGTGCGCCGAGACCGGCCGACAAGACACCCGCCTCGTACTTCGAGAGCCCAGCAGGCTGGAGCCCACACGCTGCACGCAGACCTTCGACGAACGGCTCGAGGGCCTCCGCCGCATCCTCCGATGTCTCGACCTCGACACGGCGAAGCCGCGCCGGCGCGCCACCTGTCGGGAGCCGGATCGAAGTCTCGTCGAGCGCGATCTCGCCTTGTGCCGATCCGTCCGAGCCGAGGGAGTACACCCGACGTCGCGTTCGCACCTCGAATAGCGGCGCCACCCCCTTCTTGCCCGCGACAGCGCGAACCCGCTCGCCGACGGGACCGGCCGCTTCGCCGACGAGCTCGGGGTCGGGCCGCTCTAGCTGCTCGGACACCTCGCGTCGCACGCGCGGGCCGTCCGTCGCCGAGTCCAGCGCCTTCAGGGTCACCTCCCCGTCTGCGTTGCCGTGCCGAGCGGCGCTGCGGACGCGGAGCGCATATCCGGCCCGGTGAAAACTCCGGTCGTCCGTATCCAGGTAGATGTCGACCTGGTTGACCGTGCCGGCACGAGCGATCGGCAGTCCCTCTGCTCCCGAGGAGGCGTGCTCATCCAGCCAGCGGACGACCGGCCGCAGGTCAAGGGCATCGAACTGCCACTCACGTTCACGAACGTCGCTCAAAGTCATCTCGACACCCCCGGCCGCAGGAACTCCAATCGTAGTGCCGAGCGGGCACCACCATAGGGTTCGCGCGTGCAGCTCGACAGTGAACGGACCGCGCTCGCGGCGTTCATCACCGGGACTGTGCTTGCGGGCGGAAACGCGGTCGGCGTCAGGTTCAGCAACCGTGAACTCGACCCGTTCTGGGGCGCAGGCTTGCGCTTCGCGCTCGCGGCAGGGCTGCTGGCGGGCGTGATGGCCGTCCTCGGGCTAACGCGTCCGCGAGGGCGAGCGCTCATCGGCGTACTGCTCTATGGGGCGCTCATCTTCGGCGGAGCCTTCGCGTTCGCCTACTACGCCCTCGTCCGCATTCACGCGGGGCTCGGCCAGACGCTGCTCGCTCTCGTCCCACTGGCCACTCTGTTGCTCGCTGTCGCGCAGCGCCAAGAGCGGCTGCGCCTTTCGGCCGTTGTCGGAACTCTCCTCTCCGTCGCTGGGATCGGTCTCATCTCCGGGATCTCCGGAACCGAGGCGGTGCCCTTTCTCTCGCTGCTGGCCGTGTTGGGCGCGGTGTTCTGCTTCGCGCAGGCGACTGTGCTCGTGCGCCACTTTCCTCCCGTCGACCCTGTCGTCCAGAACGCCGTCGGGATGGCGATCGGTGCGGCGATCCTGGTCATCCTGTCGGTGCTCGCACGAGAGTCGATCGTCGTTCCCGAGCGCGGCGCGACCTGGCTCGCCCTCGCGTACATGGTGGTGCTCGGCTCGGGTCCGGTGTTCGTTCTCTATGTCGTCGTCGTTCGGCTATGGAGCGCGTCGCGGGCGGCGTACACGTTCGTGCTCATCCCGATCGTCACGGTGCTGCTCTCGGCGTGGCTCGACGACGAGCCCATCGGCCTCGGCCTCGTCCTGGGCGGCTTGCTCGTCGTGGCCGGCGTCTACGTGGGGGCGTTGCGGCCGGCTCTCGAGCCGCGCGATTAGGGCTCTTCTCTAGGGCCTTCCCGGAAGCGGCTCCTCCACCCGTTGCCCGATCCTTCTCTGGCAACGAACCACGTCAAGGAGGAAAGCATGTCACGCACCATCCGCACCGTCGCCGTAGCCCTGGTTGCGGTCCTATCGCTGGCGCTCTCCGGCACCGCTTCCGCGGCGCCCAAGACAGTCGTCGGCACGGTCGGGCCGGGGTTCACCATCGGCCTGACCATGCAGGGCAAGAAGGTGAAGAAGCTCAAGGCCGGTGTGCCTTACCGCTTCATGATCAAGGACAGATCGTCGAGCCATGACTTCCATCTCACTGGTCCCGGCGTGAACAAGGTCATCACGGGGGTCGGGTTCACCGGCACGAAGTCGATCGTGCTCAAGCTCAAGAAGGGCAGCTACCGCTTCGTCTGCGACCCGCACTCCTCGTCGATGCGCGGCAGCTTCAGCGTTTCCTGACCCGCGTGGAAGGGCGGCCTCGCGGCAGGCCGCCCTTTTCGCGCTGCTACTCCACCTGGTTCTCAAAGACTTCTCGAGCGCAGATTGGACCAACGTGCTGCATGAGACATCAATAGCTCGAGAACGGCCTTGGTTAAGCTGAATTCGTGAGACGCAGTAGAGGCCGTGTCGGCGGCCTTCTGACTATCACGTTCGCGACGCTGGCGCTCACGACCGGTGTCTCGGCGGCGACGGGGGAGCAGCAGCGCTGCGAGCCTTCGGGGGCGAGCACGCTCGCGGCTGTCGAGTGCGCTCACCTGCCGGTGGTCCCCTCGCTCGACCCGCGGTACCGAACAGGAAAGCCGCGGTACCGGTTCAGCGGCCGCAGCTCATCGACCGCGCAATGCCGCGCCTCCGAGTTCGTCTTCTACGCCGCCCGCGACTGGCTCCGCCTTGCTCCGAAGCTTGCGGAGCGAGCCTCGCCGTGCGCCGACTACTACATCTCGATCCCGCCGCTCGTCGCGGACAAGACCGTCGCTCGGCCGAACCAGGCCTGGCGGATCCGCGCGCTCGGCCCGCGATTCCACGCGATGGCCGAGATCCACTGGTCGACGTGGCAGGCGTGGGTGCGCGAGACCGGTCACACCTGGTACGACGCCGGCGTCGAGGCCCGGCGCGCGATGGCGGCCGCGGGGTACGACGTCGCGGCCGGCGACACGTGGGCGGTGAACGAGTTCCCGTCGAGCGTGCGTAGGAACCTAGGAACGGCACGAGCGGACGCACGCAATTTCGTCCGCGGCCTCTACGAGGGCGACGGGCAGCCTGCGAAGGGTGCCGTGTTCGTGATCGGCGTGCTGCACGGGACGAAGGACGCATCCGCCTACAAGTCGACGCTCAAGACCTGGCTCGCCGACGCGCCCTTCTGGCTCGACATGGACCGTGCAGTCCGCTTCTGGGGCCAGGAGGTGTACGGCGATGCGCGTCGCTGGGGAGTTGCCGGCGCCACGCCCACGCTGCGACGAGACTACTTGAACGACTTCCTCCAGCACGCCGCCAAGCTCGGGTCGGCTGCTCCTGCGGAGTACGCCGCGGCTCAGGCGTTTCTCGCACGCGCCCACACTCCGATTGCGAACGCGGGCTGGCAGTGGCCGACGGGTCTCGGGTGGTCGATGCTCACGGGCAATCAGATGCGGCACTTCGTCTCTGCGCAGACCTACGCGCTCCGCAACTTCGCCTCGAAGAGGCTCGGCGCCGACCGCTTCGGCTTCGCTTGGGCGCCGAACAACGCCACAGAGATGTCGAGCAGCGCTTTCATCGCTCAGACCGGCCAGCTGCTCGAACGCCTCGGCGCGGCGCTCTCGGAGTCGGCCGCCGAATGGACCCCCGATCCTGGGATTCAGGCCTGCTCGTCGCTGGGATTCGACTGGTGCCGGGCCGATGTCGCTGGTGCGTCGTTCACGAACGCATGGCGAATCTTCTCGACGTGGCAGGAGCCGTCCACAGTTCTCGGTGTTGACAGGCGCCTCGCCGCGCGTGTTCGAACCGTCGTTTCGCGCGTGAAGAAGCCCCAGCGACGGCGCTAGGGGCGTGGCGGCTCTTAGCCGCCCGGGAGCCTTGCAGTCAGAGGCGCTCTAGCGGCTCTCGCGGAGCACCTGCGTCACCTGCGCCACCGCCCGCGTTGTTGACGATGAAGTACGCGATTGCCCCGAAGACCGGAAAGACGAGCACCGCGATTATCCAAGCCGCAGTCTTCCCGCCCGACCGAGAGCCCCACTGCCTGAAGATGTCGAACAGTGCGGCCACCCACAGCACGATCACGAAGAATCCGAGAAGCCACCAGAACCATTGACGCCTGGCCGAGAGCCCCACTGCCGAAAGATGTCGAACAGCGCGGCTGCCCCCAGGACGACGACGAAGAAGACGAGAAGCCACCAGAACCAGCCATTCGGCATTCCTTCCGTCGGAGGTTGTGCCGATAGCGTGACAGGTCGAGCGGACGCCTGCGTCGTCCCTAAGGGATGATCCTGGGCTGTGCACGTACGGATCGTGTGGGGTCTCTTCGCCGCCGTCGGGCTCGCGATCTTCGTCACCTACTGGCGCCTGCCGCCGGAGCAGCTCTACAACGTCAGCGAGGAGGGCCTCGAGCTCGCCGCGGGCCGATTGCTGGTCTTCCTCAACTACCCGACGTCACTCGCTGCGATCCCGATCGCCTGGCTGTCCGCGGAGCGAATCGGCACGCGCCGGGCGATGTGGGCGGCCGCCGCCGCGACGGTGCTCTGCGCGGTCACCGCCTGGCCCGGTGTCGTTGACCAGGACGACCTCGACGCGAAGCTCGTCAACGTGGTGCCGGCGCTCGGCGTCGCGATCGCGTTCGTGCTCAGCCTGCGCGCGCCGTGGGAGCGGGTGGGAAGGCTGCGGCTCGACCCGGTGAGAGTCGTCATCGGCGTCGTCGTCTGGCTCGTCGCGCTGGTTTGGATCGCCGCCGTGCTCGGCTTCTTCTTCCCCGGCGACGTCCTCCTCGGCGAGGAGATTCGGCGCGGCGGAGACGGCGCTCTTCACCCGGCCGTCCATCTCGGCGATCACGAGGGGCTCGACGCCGCGCTGCTCGTCACCTCGGCGCTTCTGCTCAGCCGCCTGTGGTCGAGGCTCGGCGTCTCGCTCGTGCTCGCGCTGGCGTTCGTCTACGGGCTGGCCGTCGAGTGGAGGGACTTCTGGTTCGAGCAGGTCAACAAGCGCGACTGGACCTCGTGGAGCCCGCCGCAGGTGCTGACGCCCAGGCTGAGCGTCGGCTGGGCGTTCCTGGTGGTGCTGGCCGTCCTCCTTGCGTTCGCGGTCAGGCGGCTCGAATGGCCTCGGCGACCCGGCGCAGATCCTCGACGAACAGCGCCATCTCCGCTTCCCGATCGTCCGAGCGCAGGATCGACGACGGGTGCACCGTCGCCATGACGACCGGTGCGAGGTCGGATTCGACGGGCACGCCGCGGTCCTTGCTCACCCGGAACTGACGCCCGAGCAGCGTCTGCGCGGCCGTAGCGCCGAGACAGACGAGAACCTTCGGCTTCAGCAGGGCGAGCTCGGCGTCGATCCAGGGGCGGCAGGCGGCGATCTCGGCGGCGTTCGGCTTCTGGTGGATGCGCCGCTTCCCGCGCGGCTGCCACTTGAAGTGCTTGACGACGTTGGTCACGTAGGCGCGTTTCCGGTCGATGCCGGCCTGCTCCAGGGCCTTGTCGAGGAGGCGACCTGCCGGCCCGACGAACGGTCTGCCTGTCAAGTCCTCCTCGTCGCCCGGCTGCTCGCCGACAAGGACGATCTCCGCGTTCGGCGAACCCTCGCCGAAGACGGTCTGTGTGGCGTTCTCGTACAGATGGCACGCACGGCAACCTGCGGCCGCTTCTCTCGCCGCCTTCAGCGACGAGTACTCGGTGTCGAAGAGCCGTTCGGCCACGACAGTGTCGTACCACAAGGGAGTTACCATGGACCGTCCGCCCTGGCGCCGTGGCCGAGTGGTTAGGCAGAGGCCTGCAAAGCCTCCTACAGCGGTTCGAGTCCGCTCGGCGCCTTGCGAAACCCTAAAAGCAAACGGCTGCAGTGAACGGGTCCTCGTCTTTGAGCTCGTCTGGCTCGATACACCTGTCGCAGCGCCGGCGACCCGGAAGCCATCAACAACGTCGGTGGGACTGTAGAAGCGCCCCTTCTCCTTGAGACCCCTCGGGAGCAGGCCTGACAGCTTCCGGCAAGATGGCAGAACGTGGTCCGCGTCGCGCTCAAGGGTCTCTTCGGGCGAAAGCTCCGTACCGCACTGACGGCGATCGCCATCGTCCTCGGAGTGGCGATGGTTGCCGGCACGTTGATGCTGACCGACTCAATCGACAGGGCGTTCGACACGATCTTCACCGACGTGCGCAAGGGATCCAACGCGGTCGTGAGCGGGAAGTCGGCCTTCGATCTCTCTGAGGGGAGCGGAACAAACGCTCCGACGCTCAACCAGTCGCTGGTGGGCGAGGTGAGGAGTCTTCCCGAGGTGGCTGATGCAGAAGGAAGCGTCGACGGCGAGGCTCAGCTGATCGGTGACGACGGGAAGGCGATCGTCTACGGCGGTGCGCCGAACCTCGGGTTCAGCGTCTCGAGGACAGACTCTCGCTTCAACCCGCTGACGCTCATCGCGGGCGCTTGGCCGTCCGACGGAGAGGTCGTGATCGACGAGTCGACCGCCGACAAGGAGGGCTTCAAGGTCGGCCAGCGCATCCGCGTTCAGGCTGAAGGTGCAGCGCGAGAGCTCCGCATCTCCGGGCTCGTGAAGTTCGGTTCGGTGTCGACGATCGGCGGCGCGACGCTGGCAGGCTTCGATCTCAGTACCGCGCAGGAATTGTTCGGCAAGCGCGGACGACTCGACGAGATCTCCGTCGCCGCCAAGCCCGACGTTTCGGATTCGGAGCTCGTCAACGCCCTCAGAGCCGTTCTGCCGCCGAGTGTGCAGGTCAGGACTGCCGCGCAGCAAGCTCGTGAGGACGCCCAGGAGACGAACGCCTTCATCTCGTTCCTGCGCGGGTTCCTACTCGCCTTCGGCGGAATTGCGCTCTTCGTCGGCAGCTTCGTCATCGCCAACTCGCTCTCGATCACGATCGCTCAGCGCACACGCGAGTTCGCCACGATGAGAACGATTGGAGCCTCTCGCCGCCAGATCCTGACGTCGATCATGGTCGAGGCTCTCGCTGTCGGCATCGTCGCCTCGCTCGTCGGGCTCGCCCTTGGCTTCGGCTTGGCCAAGGCGCTGTTCTCGCTGTTCGACGCCGTCGGCTTCACGCTCCCGAACAGCGGTCTCATTCTCGAGCCGAACGCCGTCATCATCGCGCTCGCCGCCGGCATTCTCGTCACGCTTGCGGCGAGCCTTCGGCCGGCGTTTCGGGCGACGAGCGTCCCCCCGATCGCGGCTGTCCGTGAGGGCGCGACTCTTCCGCCCTCACGGTATGCGCGCTTCCGCGTTCCGGCCTCGATTCTCCTGACGATCGTTGGGTTCGCAGCCTTGATCTGGGGCCTCTTCGCTCCCGGACTCAGCACGACCGCCTTGCTCGTGTGGATGGGTCTCGGCGCCCTGCTCATCTTCCTCGGTGTGGCCCTGCTCGCCGAACGCCTTGTGAAGCCACTGGCAGCCTGGCTCGGCTGGCCGGCCTCGAGGATCGGTGGGATTGCCGGCGTGTTGGCGCGGGACAACGCGAGGAGAAATCCTCAGCGGACGGCGTCCACTGCGTCGGCACTCATGATCGGCCTAGCGCTCGTCACCCTCGTGGCCGTGCTCGCGTCGGGCATCGTCTCGACCTTCCGAGACGCCGTGGACGAGCTCTGGAAGAACGCCGACTATGCCGTGACGGCGCAGAACAACTTCTCTCCGATCCCGGTGAGCGTGGGCGAGGCTGCGGCGCAGACAGCCGGAGTCGAGGCGGTCGGCAACGTCCGAGCTGGGCAGGCAAGAGCGTTCGGAAGCACGTTCAATGCGACGGCGGTCAACCCGCCTACCAGCAGGATCTTCTCGATCAAGTGGAAGCAAGGGTCGGACTCCGTGCTCGCGAGCTTGGGAGACGAGGGCGCCTTCGTCACGGAGAGCTACGCCGACGACCATGACCTGCGGGTCGGGTCACCGATACAGCTGACCTTTGCGAACGGCGACCGGAAGCAGTTCCTCGTCCGGGGAATCTTCGAGCCGCCGACCGGCGGTTCGCCGTTCGGCCCGGTGACCATCTCGGCGGCGACATGGGACCGGTTCAACGAACAGCCGCGGAACCTCTTCTCGTTCGTGATCATGAACGGAGGCCAGACTCCCGCCAACCAAGCGGCGCTGGACCGGGCGCTCTCGGGCTTCCCGAACGCCAAGGTGCAGACGAAGAGCGAGTTCATCGACAACCAGATCTCCGCCCTGAACTCGATCCTCAACATCCTCTACGTGCTGCTGGCTCTGTCGGTGATCGTGAGCCTCTTCGGCATCGTCAACACGCTGATGCTTACTGTGTTCGAACGCACGCGCGAGATTGGGATGCTCCGCGCGATCGGGATGACGAGGCGTCAGGTCCGCCGGATGATTCGCCAGGAAAGCGTGATCACGGCGCTGATCGGAGGGACGCTCGGGATTGCGCTCGGTGTGATTCTTGGCGCCCTGCTCGTTGCGCGGGTCGACTTCATCGACTTCACGCTCCCGGTCGGGCAGCTCGTGATCTTCGCCTTCGCTGCGATTGTCGTCGGGATCCTGGCGGCGATCTTCCCGGCTCGCCGCGCCGCGAGGCTCAACATCCTCCGCGCGCTGCAATACGAGTAGATCAGTCGAGCGGGTGGCCGGCGTCGCGGTCGGTGATGCAGGTCACCGCCTCGGTGCGGTTGGCCGCCCCGAGCTTGACGTAGATGTTGTCGAGGTGCTTTTTTACCGTCCCCGGTGCGATCACGAGCTTGGCCGCGATCTCCGCGTTCGAGGCGCCCGTTGCCGCCACGGCGAGGATCTGGTGCTCGCGCTTGGTCAGGACGTTCGACCCACGACTTCGCGCTTCGTACAGAAGCACGGCGCGATCTAGGAACGACTTCACGACATCGAGCGCGAAGCGGTCCTGCTCGGAGAAGTCGCCGGAGCTTCGGGTGCAACCGAAGTCGACCGCACGGCGCGGCGCGACCTGGATCCGGATGCTGACCGACGATTCGATGCCGAACGGTCTGAAGAACTCGCCGTAGAGCTCCAGTCGGCGGAGCGAGCGGCGTGGGAGGAAGTCCGACAGCCGACGCGCGCTGCCGTCTCCGCTGGCGTCTCGGTAGGCGAGCAGGGCGTGTTGCTCGTAGAGCTGCCACCAGCGCTCCTGTTTTTTCGCGTACGTGTCGTCGACGCGGTGGTCGGTCGAGAACATCGCGTTCCGGCGGGTGCCGTAGTCGCAGTCAGCGCGCCACACGGAATCGCAGCCGATCACATCCGGAAGACCAGCGAGCAGCGTCGGCGTGAGGCCATCGCCGTCTCGACCAGAGGCGGAGCTGAGATTGGCAAGAAGCTCGCCCAGCGCACGTCCGGTCGAAGAGCGAAGACGAACCGAGGGTTTCTCCGCCCCTCTTGGACGGTCTCCGTCTTGGACGGGAAGCACCTCACTTCAAAAGATACGCCGGTCAGCGTATTGCGGCCAGCCAGGTGCGTTGCTGCGATGGAGGCGAAGCAGCATCCGCGTAAGGAGGTTTGTGATGACCAGACCAAGCCATCGGCTCGGACCCGCGATCGCCATGCTCGTCGCTCTGATCGCCGCGGTCGGTGCGGCGTCCGTGTCAGCTGCGGCCGGATCGGCGAGGGCGGACGATGCAGCAGCAGTCGTCAAGGGAGGCGGACGTGGGGTCTTGACCGACCCTGACGGGAACGAGTTTCCACTCAAGTCTTTCCGTGTGCGTGGCGTCGTGAGACACGACGGTTCAGCCAGGGGAGGAATCCATTTCAGGTGGCGTGGATCGTTCCCGCAGGTCTGGGGAGATCCCGTCTGTGGAGGCGCTTGTGACACCATCGTTCTCGTCGGCAAGGTGACATCGGGATCGGTCGCTTCGGATGGGGCCGTCACACTGTCGGGTACGGCGAGAGAGATCGACAAACGCCGAGGAAAGGTGGTTTTCGACTCGGGTTTCGACGAGCCTTTCTCCATCGTGGCGGGCGGAAGCCAGGGCGATGACACCTTCATCCTTCAGTGGTGCCTCTTGCCGGAGTTCGAGATCGAGGGCGCTATCGGCGTCGAGGTCGGCGAGGGCGATGACACCGAACACGGCCGACGAGAGGCCGGGGTCACTGCTGCGTCCCTGAGTGTTGCGTCGTGCTCTCGAAAGGCGGCTTCAGCTAGCCCGTGAAGGGCGGCGTTTGTCGTGCCGGCCTGAGCGTCACGCTGGCGCTGGCGCTCCTCGCAAGGACATTGCCGCCTTGGACGGTGGCGGTATTGGTGACCCGCCGCGCTCTCGCGCCATTCAAGGCTCTCGTGGTGATGCGGTAGCGAATCGTGGCCCCCGGGGCAAGACGGCGTAGCGACCAGCAGGCCCGACCGCTCGCCCGCTGTGCACCACCCAGGCGCTCGAAGACGAGCCCGGCCGGCAGGCGGTCGCAGATGGTGAGGTTGCGCGCCGGCACGGCGCCCGTGTTTCGGACCACGATCGTGAAGCCGACGGCGGCGCCGCTTCGCGCGGTAGCGGTGCCGGCGCGCTTGGTGATGCGCACGGTCGCACGGCCGGCACGGATGCGGATCGACGCGCGGTCGACGTTGTTGGCGAGGGTGGTCTCGGTCTCGGCGGCAGTGACAGACGCGGTGAGCGTCAGCCGGCCGAGGAGGAGCCGACGCACGCGCACGGTGAACGAGCGCTGCCCACCTGGGGCGAGCGTTCCCAGCTCGCAGCGGAGCGGCAGCCGAGTGCAGTTGGACTGGAGCAAGCCGGCGACGGAATCGCTCAAAGCTCTGCTCGACGGTGCCGGTCAGGACGACGGAGGTCGCCTGTCCGGGGCCACGGTTGGTGACGTTGATTCGGAAGTCGGCAACGCCGCCCTCGCGGACGACGCCGGCGGGCGCGCGCACGGTCGACCGCGACGTCGACCGGCGTTGCTGCGGGGGCACGGCGGCGCTGTGACGTCGACCGGCGCTTCTGCCCGGGCCGGGCTGCTCGGAGTGGCGGCGGTCACCTCGACGGAGTTGACGAGACGCCTGCCGGCGGCGCTCGCGTCTGTGTCGACCACGACGACGACCTGAGCCGTGGCGCCGGCCGGAAGGTCACCCAGGCTGCAGCTTGTGCCGCTGCACGAGCCGCGGCTGGGCGTGATCGAGCGCAGCGTGAGACCCGCGGGCAGAACCTCGGAGAGGTTGACGCTCCCGGCCGCGCTCGGCCCGCTGTTCTGGATCGTCACGGTGTAGGTGATCGGCGAACCAGCCGGGACGGAGGTGGCGCTCGCGGTCTTGGTGACGGACAAGATCGAGAACGGCCCGACGGTCAGGTCGGCCGAGGCGCTGTTGTCCGTCTGAGCCAGGTCGGGGTCGGTGGTCGATACCGTGGCGAGGTTCGTCAGCGTCTTCTCCGCCGCCGCCACCTCTGCGCGCACTTGGAGGTCGAAACTCTGCTCGGCGCCGGGAGCCAACGTACCGAGCCTCGCACGTCACCGTCTGTCCGCTCGACGTACACGCCGGTGGTGCGCTGACCAGCGTGAGCCCGTCCGGCAGCGTGTCGGTCACCGCGACGTTCGTCGCGGCGACCGTGCCGGAGCTCGACGCCACGAGCCGGAACGTGGCGACGTCGCCGACGGCGACGGTCGATGAGCCGACGACGCTCTTCGTGATCCCGACGTCCACGGTGCCCGGCGTGAACGAGACCAGGGCCTCGTTGTTGCTGAAGTCGGGCTCGAAGCTGAAGACCCCGGTGACTGGGAGGGTATTACTCGAAAGCGCGAGGTTGTCCACCTGGGTGCCGGCGCTGTCGGGCGCCAGCGTGCCCTCGATCGTGATCACGCGGTCCTCGCCCGGACCGAGCTGGGGGATCTCGCAGACGACGATCGGGGACCCCGGGGGGAAGCCGCTGCTCTCCCCGGTCGGGTCGTACTGACAGATGCCGGTCCCGCCGGAGATCGAGATCGCCGTCGGGGGCTTCTGCAGCGCCGTCCGGCAGGATGTCGGCCACCACCATGTCCACCGTTCCGGGCCCGTCGCTGTGGACGGTCAGCGTGTAGGTGACCGGGCCTCCCGCGACCGGCTGCGCGGGCGCGAAGCTCTTCGTGATCGAGGTCTCGGCCCACGGCACCGTGGAGATCGCGGCCGACGCGCTGTTGTCGTCCGGGTTGATCTCGGTGCCGACCGGGGCGGACACGGTCGCGGTGTTGTTCAGCAGCTTGCTGCTCGGGTATTCGGCCCATGGGTCCGGCGAGAACTGGCTGCTCGCGCTCGAGCCTGTACGTCGATCGTGACCGGCGCCTGGCCTGCGGTGATCGTGCCGAGGTTGCAGACGGTGGGTCCCGAGCACGAGCCCTGCGAGGGAGTGATCGACTCGACGATCAGGGGCGCGTCGAAGATCTCCGTGAGCTGCACGTTGGCGGCGTCGGCGACGCCGTTGTTGGTCACCTCGATGCGATAGGTGATCGGATCCAGGAAGAAGAGGTAGCCGACCGGCGTGAAGTTCGGCGTGCTGGTCACGACCTTCTCGACGTGCAGGTCGATGGCCGGCTCGCTCACGGCGCCGGCGTCGGTGAAGGAGTTGTTGTCGGGGTTGCCGTCGCTCGGCGCCTGCAGGGTCGCCGTGTTGCTGAGCTGTCCGGGCTGGCGCTCCGGAGCTGACGAGCACCGGGATCGAGATCGGCGGATAGTCGCTGCCGGCGGCGAGCGGGTCGGAGCGCGTGCACGTGATCGTCGCCACCGCGACGTCGTGCATGCCCAGCCCGGCGCCGTGACCGGGCCGTTGATGGTCAGCCCGGGCGGCTCGATCGTGTCCGTGACCGTCACCAGCCCGGACGTCGGCCCCGCACCGACGTTGCCGACCGTGATCGTGTACGTGCTGGGCTGGCCCGGGCGCGAGCGCCGGCGCGTGCGTCTTGCCGATCGCCAGATCGGGCACGTTCACGCTCGTGATGGCCGGCGCCGTGGTCACCGTGCTGGGAACCCCGGTCGTCGCGGCGCGGAACGCGAGATCCGCGGTGTTCTCGATCGTCGCGCCCGACGCCAAGCCCGCCGTGGCGACCGTGACCTGGAAGCTCACCGTCGCGCTCGCGCCCGGGGCGAGCAGTGCCGCCCGCTCCCGGCGTCGCGCCCGTGCCGAGGCGCACGCACCACCTGGCCGCCGGCGAACGCGCCGAGATCGTCGCCGCCCGCGTCGGTCAGCGGCGCACCGTTGAGGCGTGATGCTGCCCGGGACGAACACGGCTCCCGCCGGGATCGGGTCGCTGAACGTCGTCGCGGCGGCGCCGTCCTGGCCCGTGTTCTGCACGTTCACCGTGTACGTCAGCGTGTCGCCGAGGTTCGCGGTGGGGCTACTGACGGTCTTCGTCGCGGTGATCCTGGGCGCGTACAGGTCGGTGGCGATCGTCACCACGCCCGGCTGGTAGGCGTCGCCGCTGGTCGAGAGCCGCACCTGCGTGCTCGTCTGCCCGTTGCCGAGCACGTTCGTCGTCCTGAACAGGTCGGCGTCGTAGCCGAGGTTGTTCTGGAAGCTCGGCGTGCGCGAGGTGACGAGCGCGCCGGCGTTCGAGATCGTCGAGTTGAAGACGTTCGAGTTCGACGCCGAGGTCGCCGGTGGTCCCGGGTTGACGGCATTCGACAGCGCGGTGAATGCCCCGGACGGCCCCTGGAGCTGCGCCCCGTCGCCGGTGGTCCCCAGATCCCCCTCGTAGGCGACGATCCCGACCGTCGACGATCACCGGGCCCGAGAGCGGCGTCTGGAACCCGCTCAGCGGGATCGTGACCGCGGCGCTGCTGACGGTCTGCATTCCGTCGAAGATCGAGAGGTTGCGGCTCGGAGCGTCCGGGTCCCCGTAGGCGACGACGAGCGCCCAGCCGCCGAGCTGCCCACCGCTGTTATCCCGGTGCCGAGCTGCACGTTCGCGGTCCAGTAGGTGCCCGGCGCCGGCCCCGTCGACGATCGCCGTCACATTGGCGAACCCCTGGTACTGGGTCGACGATTCGTCGATCTGCGACGCCGTGACGGTCCGATAGGCCGTGTCGCCCGGCGCCTTGAAGCGGACCGTGTTGCGGGCGCCCGGGTTCGGCGGCGGCGAGCCGCCGTTGCCCGCGGTCAGCTTGCCTCCGTAGTACAGCCCCGCGAACAGCACCCTCGCCCCGGCTGGCAGCGCCAGGTCGGCGGAGCTCGAGTCGAACGTCGCCGGATCGGTGTCGGCGTCGATCCACGTCATCGTCCGGTCGTTGTTGTTGTTCGCCGATACTGCCCCACCACGGCGTTGCGGACGTTCGCGCAGGCGGGCAGCGCGTCGAGGCAGGACTCGATCGAGTTCGCCGCGATCGTGATGTCGCCCTGCGTGTTGACGCGTGAACCGCGGGCCGAACGCGCGATCCGCCACTGCGGCGGAGGGCAGCAGGCCGACGGCCATGAAAACGGCCAGCAGTACGCCGCAGCGTACGGCCGAACGCGCCATCCGCCCCTCCTTGAGGCTCCGCGCTTCACCCTAGCTACGAGCGGCGGCGCGTCAAAATTCGCGCGAGCGCATTTAGGACGAGCCACTAGTCGTGAGGGATGTCGGAGCGATCCTCTGGCGTCGCTCCAGCCGCTGGCTGCTGATCGCCGTTGCCGGAATCGCTAGGGGATCAGTGACCGGTCACCTTTCGGCGCTGCCGGTGCGACTTCGTCATCGCCGCCCATTTCTTCCGCTGCTCCGACCGTAGCTTCGGATCCAGCTTGCGCTCGAGACGCGCGAGCTCGCGCTGGAGCTTCAAGTAGCTCTCCCATCGTTCCTTCGACAACGACCCATCGGCCAGCGCGGCCTTGATCGCACAGCCGGGCTCGGTCCGGTGTTCGCAGTCGGCGAACCGGCACTGGAGGATGAGGTCGGCGACGTCGACGAACGCCTGGTCGAGGCCCTCGTCCGTCTCCCAGAGCTGGAGCTCGCGCAGGCCGGGCGTGTCGATGATCACGCCGCCACCGGGGACCGCGACGAGCTCGCGGTGCGTCGTCGTGTGGCGGCCACGACCGTCGGAGCGCACGCCGGCGATCCGGAAGCGCTCCTCGCCGAGGAGGCGGTTGATGAGCGAGGACTTGCCGACGCCCGATGATCCGAGCAACGCCGCCGTCCGGTTTCCGGCCAGGTGGCGCCGAAGCTCGTCGACGCCTTCGCCGGTCTCGGCGCTGACGGCGTGAACGGGGACGCCGAACGCGATCGACTCGGTCTCGGCCACCTGCGCCTCGAGGTCAGTGGCCAGATCGGCCTTGTTGAGGACGATGACGGGCTCGGCGCCGCCCTCCCAGGCGGTCGTCAGGTAGCGCTCGAGGCGGCGAACGTTGTAATCCCGCTCGTCGAGCCCCATGACCAGGAAGGCGACGTCGACGTTCGCGACCAGCACCTGTTCCGAGACCTCCGTCCACGGGGTCTTGCGCGAGAACTTGCTCTTGCGCGGGAGGACGGCGTCGATCAGGCCGTCGCGCAGGCCGACCCAGTCGCCGACGACGGGCAGCTCGCCCGGCTCGGCGTCGTGGTGGAGGCGGCCGGTGATCTCGACCAGGGATTCGCCGCGCTCGGTGACGACCTCCCACGAGCCGCGATGCTGCACGGCGACGCGACCGGGCTCGAGCCCGGCGGCGTGTGCTTCGAATTGGCGAGCGAGCTCGTCGTTCCAGCCGAGTCGCTCGAGGGTGGGGCGCGTCAAACTGACTCCTTTCCTGCAAGGACGGTGAATGCGTCTCGCAGGACCGGAGTTGCGCTAGCTCAGGAGGGCCCTGCGAGTGAAGAGGCGATCAAGCTCAGTTGTCATGGCGCCTCCTTTCGTCGCGGGCCGGACGGATTCAGGCTAGGCGGAGTCGGAGGCGGCGTCAAGCCGTTCGCGCCAGGCCTCGCCCGCGGCGCGGCCTTCGGGCGTCCGCAGGAAGTGCTCGAGCGGCACGTGCACGAACGAGCCTTTGGCGTCGGCGAGGAGCTCGTCGCCGTCCTTGAGCGCCGCGGAGATCTCGAGCCGTCGGCCGCGCTCGTCCTCGAGCTTGGCGGAGACGGCGAGCGGGCGGTTGATGTGAACCGGCTGGAGGAACCGGATTGCAAAGCGGGCGGTGACGGACGGGAAGCGATACCAGGTCGCCAGCAGCCCGCAGGCCTCGTCGAGCGCGGCGCCGACGAGGCCGCCGTGGACGAGTCCCGGCGCCGCCTGGTGATGCTCGTCGAACGAGAAGGTGGCGTCGTATGAGGTCGCGCCCTCCCTCTGCGGGGTGGGCAGTTTGATTCCGGTCGGATTGTCGCCGCACCCCCAGCACGCGGGGTCATGGTGTGGAGGGATCCTCACGCTGGCTTTACGGGGTCCGACCCCGTTAACGAACTGCGCTGCCGCTCGAAGGGAGGGGTCTTCACGGCGTCTTTACGGGGTCGGACCCGGTTAACGAAGCCCACCGCGCTCGAAGTGGGCCTTGAAGAAGTTCTCCGAGCCGGAGGTCGCCATCGAGGCGGACGCTGAGATCTCGAGCGCCAGCGTCCCCGCCGCCACGATCTGGGCGAAGCGGTAGACCTTGCCGGGCCCGGCGCAATCCATCAGCGAGAGCCAGGAGCGCGCATAGGGGAGGGTCGTGCCGCCGCCGACGGTCGCCACCTCGAGCCCCGGCAGCCGGATCGCCGCGTTGAGGCCGCCCTCGACCCGCCGGCCAGTGCCGTGCGCCATCGCGCTCGTCCCGACCATGCCGAGGTCCTGGCCGGTGGCCGCGAAGATCGCCGCGATCGCCGTCGCCGGCGTAAAGGCCACGCCGAACATTCCGGAAGCGACGGCGCCGTGCGTGCCCGCCCACGAGAGCTCGAGCAGGTCGTCAATGGTCGTCCGCAACACCCGTCGCACCGCGTCCTCGGTCAGCGTGCACTCGGCGATCACGGTCTTTCCGTGGCCGCCCCGCTCGAAGTAGCGATGGGAGATCTTTTTGTCGCCGCCCATGTTCGCCTCGAGCATCGCCCGCTCGGGCTTGACCGGCGCACGCTCCATCACGAAGCCCATGTTCAGCGCATACGCGTTGCGGGTCATCATGTTCGCGCCGACGGCATCGCCGGTCGTGAACGCCCACATCACGTGACACATGGGCCCGACGACATGCGTCTCGGCCTCGCGCAGCTTCGCCCAGCGAGAAACCCACGCCTCGTCCCGCTCGGCCAGCCAGCGCTGCATCGCCGGCAGCTCCCCCTCGATCCAGCGCGCGAGCTGCGCGGAATCCTCGGCGGAGCGACAGATGAAGCACGACGCACGTGTGATGCGGTCACGCAAGACCTCCGTCCGGAAGCCGCCCGACTCCGCCGCCGCCCGTGCCCCGCGGTAGAGCGAGTCCGACATCGAGCCCTCGGTGTGGGCCAGCGGGACGAACACGTCCTCGGTCGACCGCCCGCGCTCGACCACCTCGCCCGCCGGCTCGGTGAGCTCGTACTCGCCGAGCGAGATCGTCAGCGGGCCAATCACCGCCGTCGGGATCACCGAGATCCCCGTCAGCGCCTCCTGCGCCTTGGCCCACGGAGTCAGGTCACGCTCGAAGACCTCGCGGTCGACACGTCCGTCGAGCGCCTCCTGGCGGGCCCTGATCGAAGCGGGATCGTTCTTGCGCGGCCAGCGGCGGAGCTCCATGAGCGCAGGTTAACCTCGCCTCGATGGCGGCACGGCTAATGGACGGAAAGGCGCTGGCGGAGCGGATCCGGGCTCAGGTCGCCGAGGAGGTGAAGGAGCTCGGCCACGTCGGCCTGACGACGATCCTGGTTGGTGAGGATCCGGCTTCCGAGCTCTACATCCGGCGTAAGCACGACGCGGCGAAGGAGGTCGGCATTGTCGCCCGTGACTACCGGCTCGCCGAGGACACCCCCGAGCAGGAGCTCCTCGACCTGATCGCTCAGCTGAACGCCGACGCCGCCGTCGACGGGATTCTCGTGCAGCTGCCGCTGCCCGCGCACATCGACGAGGAGCGCGCGCTCGACTCGGTCGACCCGGCCAAGGACGTCGACGGCTTCCACCCTGTGAACGCCGGCCGGCTCTTTCTCGGTCAGGACGGGCTCGTCGCCGCGACGCCGACCGGGATCATGACGCTGCTCGAGGAGTACGAGGTGCCGCTCCTCGGGGCTCGGGCAGTGGTCGTCGGTCGAAGCATCATCGTCGGCAAGCCGGTGGCGCTGCTGCTGCTGGCACAGCACGCGACGGTCACGATCTGCCACTCGCGCACCGTCGACCTCGCGGCGCACACCCGGGAGGCGGACGTCCTCGTCGCCGCCGTCGGCGAAGTAGGGCTGATCTCGCCGGACATGGTCAAAGAGGGAGCGACGGTGATCGACGTCGGCATGAACCGGACCGTCGAAGGGCTGCGCGGCGACGTCGACCCAGCGGTCGCGGCGCGGGCCGGCCTGCTGACGCCGGTCCCCGGTGGAGTTGGACCGATGACGATCGCTTCACTACTTCGAAACACCGTGAAAGCTGCACGGCGTCGGCGCTGATAAGGTCCCGCCGTTGCTGCAGTTGTTCGGCGGCTCGGTGCCCGGGCCGTCGTTCGTAGTTGAAGGAGGAACGATTGCCTGAGGGCACCGTGAAGTGGTTTTCGAACGAGAAGGGCTATGGATTCATCGAGCGGGAGGACGGCGACGACGTCTTCGTCCACCACACGGCGATCCAGTCGGAGGGTTATCGCTCGCTGACCGAAGGTCAGCGCGTGTCGTTCGAGGTCGTGCAGGGCGATAAGGGCCTGCAGGCCGCGAACGTCCAGCCGGTCTAGGCCCGACAAGCTTCGAATGTGAGACGCGGGCCGCAAGGCCCGCGTTTCGTTTGGGAGGATCTTCCGATGGCAATCACTAGCGACGAGGTACTGCACGTCACGCGGCTCGCCCGCCTCGAGCTGACCGAGGACGAGGTCGGGCGCTTCACGGAGCAGCTGAGCGCGATCCTCGAGGCAGTCGCCAAGGTCTCCGAGCTCGATCTCGCCGACGTCGAGCCCACGGAGCACCCGCTCGATGTCGTCAACGTCTGGGCCGAGGACGAGCCGCGGCCGTGCATCCCGGTGGAGGAAGCGCTGGCGAACGCCCCGGAACGAGAGGGCGGCTTCTTCAAGGTGCCGCCGGCGTGATCGACACGTTGCGCCTGACGGCGGAGGGGGCGCTGGACCTACTCGAGCGCGGCGAGGCCTCGGCCGCGGAGCTCCATCGTGCTTACCTCGACGCGATCGGCGAGCGCGACAGTGAGCTGCACTCGTATCTGCGCACCGTCGCCGAGCCAGAGGGCGAGGGAGTCCCGATCGCCTTCAAGGACCTGATCTCGACCCGCGGTGTCGAGACGACCGCCGGCTCGAAGATCCTCGAGGGCTTCGTGCCGGTCTTTGACGCCACCGTCGCGACCCGCTGCCGGCAGGCGGGGATGCCGCTGCTCGGCAAGACCAACATGGACGAGTTCGCGATGGGCTCGTCCACGGAGAACTCGGCCTACGGGCCGACGCGGAACCCGTGGGATCCCGAGCGTGTGCCGGGCGGTTCGTCGGGCGGCTCGGCTGCGGCGGTGGCCGCGGGCCTCGCGCCGTGGGCGCTCGGCTCAGACACCGGCGGCTCGGTCAAGCAGCCGGCCTCGCTCTGCGGGATCGTCGGGCTACGGCCGACCTACGGCACCGTCTCCCGCTACGGGATCGTCGCCTTCGCATCGAGCCTCGACCAGATCGGCCCGATGACGAAGACGGTGCGCGACTGTGCGCTCCTCTACCGGATCGTCGCCGGGCGCGACCCCTGCGACTCGACGACGGTCGAGCTGCCCCAGCCGGTCGAGATCCCCGAGCAGGAGGACCTGAAGGGCCTGCGTGTCGGCGTGCCACGAGAGCTGAACGAGGCCGAGGGGATCGAGCCGGGCGTGAAGGAGACCGTCGAGCGAACGATCGAGCTCTGCCGCGAGCTCGGCGCCGAGGTGGGGGAGACGAGCTTGCCGCGCTCGGTCGAGTACGGGCTGCCCTGCTACTACCTCATCGCGCCTGCGGAAGCCTCCTCGAACCTGGCGCGCTACGACGGCGTCCGCTACGGCCTCCGCGTCGAGGGCGGCGACGGCGTTCGCTCCATGTACGAGCGCACCCGCGACGCCGGGTTCGGCGACGAGCCCAAGCGGCGGATCATGCTCGGCACCTACGCGCTCTCAGCCGGGTATTACGAGGCGTACTACGGCCAGGCCCAGAAGGTGCGGACAGTGATCGCCGACGAGCACGCCGCTGCCTTCCGCGAATTCGACGTGCTCGTCTCGCCGACCTCGCCGACCGTGGCCTTCAAGCTCGGCGAGAAGGCCGAGAACCCGCTGGCGATGTACCTCTCGGACGTCCTGACGATTCCTTCGAACATGGCCGGGCTGCCGGGACTCTCGATCCCGTGCGGCCTATCCGACGGCCTCCCGGTCGGCTTCCAGCTGATCGGGCCGCAGTTCTCGGAGAACACGCTCTTCCACGTCGGGCACGCGCTGGAGCGGGCGATCGGCTTCGACTACGTCCCGGGGCGGCTGCAATGAACTGGGAGCCGGTCATCGGGCTCGAGATCCACATCCATCTCAAGACGCGGACGAAGATGTTCTGCCGCTGCGAGGTCGCGTACTTCGAGCCTGAGAACACGCGCACGTGCCCGGTCTGTCTCGCGCATCCGGGGTCACTCCCCGTTCCCAACGCAAAGGCGATCGAATGGACGATCAAGCTCGGGCTCGCGCTCGACTGCGAGATCGCCGAGCACGCGGTTTTCCATCGCAAGAACTACTTCTATCCGGACAATCCAAAGGGCTACCAAATCTCCCAGTACGACGAGCCTCTGTGCCTCAACGGGCGGCTCACGTTCCCTGGTCCCGAGGGAGACGCGGAGATCAGGATCGTGCGTGCGCATCTCGAGGAGGACGCGGCCAAGAACGTCCACGCCGGCGGGGCGGAGGGGCGGATCGGTGGGGCGAGCGCCACGCTCGTCGACTTCAACCGTGCGGGCACGCCGCTGGTCGAGATCGTCACGCAGCCCGACCTGAGCTCGGCCGACCAGGCCCGGCGCTTCCTCCAGCTGCTCCGGCAGACGGTCGTCGAGCTCGGCATCTCCGATGCCGAGATGGAGAAGGGCTCGCTCCGCTTCGACGTCAACGTCTCGGTTCGGCCGGAGGGCTCGGACGAGCTGCGCACGCGCACCGAGCTGAAGAACTTGAACTCGTTCGCATTCGCGGCGAAGGCGATCCAGCGCGAGGTGGAGCGGCAGATCGGCGTGTACGAGGCCGGCGGCGAGGTCGTGCAGGAGACGCTGCACTTCGACCCGGGCGCGGAGTCGGCGCCGCCGCTGCGCTCGAAGGAGGAGGCGCAGGACTACCGCTATTTCCCCGAGCCGGACCTCGTTCCGATCGAGCCGCCGCGCGAGCTGGTCGAACGAGTTCGGGCCGAGCTGCCGGAGCTCCCGGGCCAGCGGATTCGCCGGCTCACGGCCGAGCTCGACCACGACCTGGCTCTGGATCTCGTCACGAGCGGGCGCGACCGGCTCTACGTGCGCGTCCCGGGCGAGGACCGCCGGGCGATCGCGAACGTGCTGATGAACCAGTTCGCCGTCTCGGGCGTCGATCCGGAGGCAGTCGACGCCGAGGAGCTCGGCAAGCTGATCGAGGCGCGCTCGCGCATCCCGCGCGATCGCTTCGTCGAGGCGCTCGCCGCCAGCGGGGAGCCCGGCTTCTCGGCCGAGCGCTACCTCGGCGACGGTCTCGTCGCCGACACAGCCGAGCTCGAGCCGATCGTCGAGGGGATCCTGGCGGCCAACCCCGGCCAGGTCGAGGCCTACCGCGGCGGCAAGGAGGGCCTGCTCGGGTTCTTCGTCGGCCAGGTGATGAAGGAGACCCAGGGCAAGGCCGACCCGCGGGTCGTCAACGAGCTCGTCCGCGAGAAGCTCAAGAGCTGAGCGAGTAAAGATTCCGTGGCGCCTCCGTGTCAGAGAGAGGGATGAGCGCCAGTCTCGAGGAGATCGAGGAGCTCTATCGCAGCGACCTCGATCGCTTCCTGCGTGTCGCTGCGGCGATCCTCGGCGACCGCGAGGCGGCGCGAGACGCGGTTCACGAAGGCTTTGCCGCCGCCGTGCGCAAGCGTAAGAGCTACTCCGGCCGCGGGCCGGTCGCCGCCTGGGTCTGGCGGGTAGTGGTTAACACGGTCCGGAACTACAAGCGGGGCCGCGGGCCCGAGCCGCTGGAGCTCCGCGACGACCGTCTCGGCGGCGAGGGGCAACGGGGACATCGAGGGAGGACGCCTCCGGGCGGCGCTGCTGGCCTTGCCGGAGCGCCAGCGGCTCGTCGTTTTCCTGCGCTACTACGCCGACCTCGACTACAGGACGATCGCCGCGGCGCTCGGGATCCAAGAGGGGACCGTCGGCGCGACCCTGAACAGCCGCCCGAGCCACGCTCACGGAATTCTTTGACGGAGGTGCCCGCATGAGCGAAGCGTTTGAGCAGGGACTCGAGGAGCTCGTCCCTCGTTACGAGCATGAGCCGCGGCGGTGGGATGAGGTTGCTCAAGCGCGCATCGGCCTCGCGCTCGCGTCGACGGCGCGGGCTCGTGCTCGCGCTCGCGGCCGGCTTGACCGCGGTGGCTCATCGCGTGCCGGTGGTGCCTTCCACCGGGAGTTCGTCGACTTCTTCAGCGCCGAACCGGCACCCGAGCCGATCAGGATCGACTTCGCGGAGATGGGCGCCCGCATCGACCTGGTCATGGGGCCTGGCCACGAGACGCACGAGGCCCGTGAGGTCATGAAGTTTCCGGTCGACGGCAGGCTGCGCCCGCTCTGGGTCGCGCCGATGGAGAACGGGGGTTTCTGCTACCGCTGGCACACGTTCGGGAGCTGCGGACGGATGCCGCACCAGGGTGACGCCGTCAAGCTCGGGCTCGGAGGCCAGGAGGGCGCTTATGGACAGAACTGGATCGTCGGGCACGTCAGCGATCCGGCGATCCAGCGACTCGAGCTCGAGTATGCGGACGGCGAGCGCATCGAGCTGCGGTACGTCTGGGTGTCGTCACCGATCGATGCCGGCTTCACCGCGTTCCAGGTCCCGCAGGAACGCCAACGGGAAGGTCGCCATGCCATCGCCGTGATCGGCTTCGACGACGACGGCAAGGTAATCGAGCGCCGGGCGCTTCCCGGCCCGACCGACCCGCGCTGGGAGCCCGGAGCGGACGGACTGCCGCGCATCGCCGATCGGAGCAAGAAGCGAACGCTCTTCGACTTCCGGGACGAGACCGGCGCACGCTGGACGCTCGCAGTGGCGCCGGCGCCCGAAGAAAAGCACTGCTACGCCTTCAACAGGGGCGGCGGATGCGTTTCGCCGCGATTCCCGGCGACGCCCCCGGCCGTGGTTCCGGGCGGCAAGACGATCATGGTGTGCTGCACGGTCGCCGAAGGCGTCACGAAGGTCGAGCTGCTCTTCCGGGACGGACGGCGGATCGAGGTCGAGCCGGTCGACGGCTTCCTGCTCTACGAGCGTCCCGTCAGAGCAGTATCGGCGCGGGAAGAGGCTCGAGGCGATCGTGAGCCGAGACGATTCCGGACAGGAGGTCGGGCGCGTGGACGTGAAGACCGACCATCCCGGCGTGTATCCCTGCAAGAAGAGCGAGGAACTGAAGCTCGAGCTACGGGCAGACGATCTGCCCTTAGCTAGTCGAGGTCTTGCGGGTCGTGCGGCGGCGCCTCGGCGCGGCCTGCGCAGCAGCTGAGGCCTGCGCCTTCTCGCGGGCCTTCTTCTTGCGCTGGCGGTCCCTTGCCCAGCGCACCTTGCGGCGGTCTCCACGTCCCATCAGCGCTCATCGTAAGCTCGCGCCGTGAAGCACGCCACCGACTACCTCTGGTTCGAGACGCCGCACCGCCGCGACTACGTGAACATCACGCCAGAGGTCGAGGAGTTCGTCCGAGCGTCCGGCATCCAGCACGGTCTCTGCCTCGTCAACCCGATGCACATCACGGCCGCCGTCTACGTCAACGACGCCGAGTCAGGGTTGATCCAGGACTTCGACGACTGGCTCGAGCGCCTCGCGCCGCACGAGCCGACTCGAGCAGTACCGCCACAACAACGGTGAGGACAATGCCGATGCGCACCTCAAGCGGCACCTGATGAGCCACCAGGTCGTGCTTCCGATCACCGACGGGAAGCTCGACCTCGGCCCGTGGGAGCAGGTCTTCTACGCCGAGTTCGACGGCCGACGCCGAAAGCGGGTTGTTCTCAAGGCGATCGGCGACTAGATGAGACCGCACGTCCGCGCGGTGTTCGGCCATGGGTAGAAGCCGCGGCCGGCGCGGAAGGCCCGCTCGGCGACCCACATCTGCTCGATCGGCGTCCACCGGTGGGCCCACCCGCGGCGCAGCAGATGTCGGGGCGCGTAGGGTGAGCATGAAGCCCCTGTCCATCTGAAGGCCGCCCCAGTAGGGATCCGCAGGCGTCGCGCCAGGGCCCCTCGTGTCGTTGAAGGCAGCGCCACTGCCACTCGTGGGGAGGGTTGTGCGCCTTGACTCGCGCCGATCGCCCGACGCCGCCACTGGTGCGCGACGTAGACGAGGAACTCGCGATCGCGGGTGCGCAGGTAGCGCTTGCGAGTCGGCGTCCGCGCGACGCCCATCAGCCGCTGCCACTGCCACGTGGCCCGCTCGTAGCGCTTGATCGTGCCGACGACGAAGTCGGGATCGAGCCTTGCGTCTCGCCTCCGAGCTCTGGACGACGTCGGCGGCCGGAAAACCGGCCACGGCAAAGCTTATGAACACAGCCGCGACGGCCGTGCGGACGAGCAATCGGCGCACGAGGTTTTTCCTCCCTTCGTGCCGGAGCCGGCTCTGAGATGCGGGAGCGGTGCCGCAGTCCGCGCCTCGGAGCACCTGGCGGCTCCTTGGTTTTCGCGTTTTTCCGGAGCGCTAGGACGCCCCGAAGGCGGCACTTGTTAGCAGATCAACGTGCCTCGGTGGGCAACACCGGACGCCGAATTCCGCTGGAAACCGTAAAACCTGTGTAAAGAAAGAGGATCCCAAGCGCGGAAAATGCGGCTGTTTCAGCGGCTCCGAGCCCGGCCAGGGCGCTGCCCGCTGCGGCAACGGCAACGCCGGCGAGAATCAGGCTCGTCCCGAGCGGCCGGCGGCGAATCGTCAGCACCGCGACACCCACGACGGCGAGCGTCCCGCCGATGTTCCCGACGAGAGCGAGGACGCGGGCGGGGAAGTAGTCGAAGTGCTCCTGCGCCTCGGGAATGGACGTGCCCGCCACCTCGGCGCTGAGCGGCTCGGCGAGTGCGATCCCGACCGCGAGGCCGACGTACACGAGCGCCACCGGGATCACCCAGCGCTTGCCGACGAGCAGCAGCGAGCCGGCGCCGAGCAACGGCGCGGTCAGCAAGCCGCCGAAGAGGTAGTAGACGCGGAAGGCGGCCTCGTTCCAGCCGGCCGCGACGCCCCAGGCGAGCGCCGCCGTCGCCGCGGCATACGCGAGAAGCGACGCAGACCACATCGCCAACTCAGGCGCGCGGCGCGCGCGCCAGCGGCCCGCCAGCCGGCCGGCCAGGCGCAGGGCGAGCAGCGCGGCGGCGAACGCGAGCAGCGCTTCCATGCCATCGAGCCTAGGCGCTAGCCTCCTGGCGGATGGCCGAGAAGCGGTACCTGTTCACGCCCGGCCCGACGCCGGTCCCGCCCGAGGTGCTCGCGGCGATGAGCCGGCCGATCATCCACCACCGCAGCTCCGACTTCCGCGGCATCTTCGAACGCTGCCTCGAGCGCCTGGCCCAGGTCTACCGGACCGACGGAGACGTGCTCGTCTACACGGCGTCCGGCACCGGCGGGATGGAGTCGGCGGTCTCGAACCTGACCCGGCCCGGCGACCGTGTGGTCGTCGTCTCGGCCGGCCACTTCGGCGAGCGCTGGGTTGCGATGACCCGCAACTTCGGCTGCGAGGTCGAGGAGCTCGGCTACGAGTGGGGAGAGACGCCCCTCCCCGAGGACCTCGCGCAGCGCCTGCGCGAGCTCGGCGGCGCCAAGGTCGTCTTCACGACGCACTCGGAGACCTCGACCGGCGTCGTCGCGGACGTCCAGGGACTCGCCGCCGCAGCGAAGGAGGCAGGAGCGCTGATCGCCGTCGACGCCGTCTCGAGCCTCGGCGCCGTCCCGCTCGAGACCGACGCCTGGGGCCTCGACTCGGTGATCTCGGGCTCGCAGAAGGCGCTGATGACGCCGCCCGGGCTGGCGACCGTCGTCCGTCTCCGCCGACGCGTGGGCTGCGCGTCGAGAAGGACGGCGCGTCCGCGCTACTACTTCGACTGGAACCGGACGCGGGAGCGCGCAGGAGGCGTCCGATCCGTCCTTTACCCCGGCTGTCTCGATCGTCGTCGGGCTCGAGGTCGCGCTCGGCCTGCTCCTGGAGGAGGGCCTCGAACAGGCCTTCGAGCGCCATGCCCGTCTCGGCCGTGCCTGCCGCGCCGGAGTCAAGGCGATGGGCCTCGAGCTGTTCTCGCCGGACGACGACCGCTCGGCGGTCGTCACCGCGATCAACGCGCCCGACGGCATCGACTCCGGCGAGCTCGTCCAGACGCTCCGCGACCGCCACGGCATCGTGCTCGCGCCGGGCCAGGGCCCGCTCAAGGGCAAGGTCTTCCGCATCGGCCACATCGGCTACTACGACGTGTTCGACATCACCACGGCGCTCGCCGGTGTCGAGCTCGTGCTGGCGGAGCTGGGCGCCGACATCGAGCGCGGCGTCGGCCGTGACAGCAGCGCTCGAAGCGTTCGAGCACACCCGCGTGTGAGCGACCGTCCTCGCGTTCTCATCCGCGAGCCGATCGCCGAGGCCGGGGTTCAGCTCCTGCAGGAGCGCTTCGACGTCGACGTGGACGGGGAGGCGCCGCTCGAGGAGCGGATAGCCGACTACGACGCGATCGTCATCCGCTCCGGCGACGCAGCTGACCGCCGAGCTGATCGATCGGGCCGAGCGCCTGAAGGTGATCGGCCGCGCCGGCGTCGGCGTCGACAACGTCGACATGGACGCGGCGACACGCCGCGGGATCGTGGTCGCGAATGC
Organism: uncultured Actinomycetes bacterium; assembly: GCA_963752845.1. Taxonomy (GTDB): domain Bacteria; phylum Actinomycetota; class Thermoleophilia; order Gaiellales; family Gaiellaceae; genus JACDAN01. The sequence continues at coordinate 197,684 of CAVVZV010000003.1, forward strand.
GCCCGAGTCGACGGTCGTCTCGGCGGCCGAGCACGCGATCGGCCTCCTCGTCGCGCTCGCGCGGCACATCCCGCAGGCCCACGCCGCGCTGAAGCAGGGGCGCTGGGAGCGCTCGACGCACGGCGGGATCGAGCTCGAGGGCAAGACGCTCGGCGTGCTCGGCTTCGGCCGGATCGGCCAGCAGGTCGCGCGGCGCGCGATCGGCCTCGGCATGCGCGTCGTCGCCTACGACCCGTTCGTGAGCAAGGAGCGGTTCCGCGAGCTCGGCGCCGAGCGAGCGGAGACCGCCGAGGAGGTCCTCGCCGCCGCCGAGTTCCTGACGCTGCACCTGCCGCTGACCCCGGAGACGACCGGGATGCTCGACGCGAACGCGATCGCGCAGATGCCCGACGGCGCGCGGCTCGTCAACGCCGCCCGCGGCGAGCTCGTGGACGAGCAGGCGCTGCTCGCGGCGCTGCGCTCGGGCAAGCTCGCGGGCGCCGCGCTCGACGTCTTCTCCGCCGAGCCGTACTCGGGCCCGTTGCTCGAGCTCGACAACGTCGTCGCCACGCCCCATCTCGCCGCGTCGACCGAGGAGGCGCAGGATCGCGCAGGCGTGATCGTCGCCGAGCAGGTGGCAGCCGCGCTGGCCGGCGAGCTCGTCACGAACGCAGTCAACATCCCTGCGATCCGGCCCGAGGATCTCGAGGTGCTCGGGGCCTACCTCCCGCTCGCGGCCAAGCTCGGGCGGCTGGCGATGGAGCTCGCGGCCGGTCGCGCCGACCGCATCGAGCTGACGTACTACGGGAACCTGTCCGAGTACGACACCCGCCTGCTGACCGCGGCCGCGCTGAACGGTGCCTTCCAGGGGCGTTTCGACCAGCCCGTGAACTACGTCAACGCGCCGTTGCTGGCGGAGGAGCGCGGGATCGAGGTCGTGGAGCAGCGGCGACGCTCGTCCCGCGACTTCACGAACCTCATCCGTGTCGGCGTGGTCGCCGACGGGGACGAGCTGCGGGTCTCCGGGACGACGATCGGCCGCGAGAACCGGATCTGGCTCGTCGGCGCGCTCGGTTTCGAGCTCGAGATGGAGCTCGCGCCGTTGCTCGTCTTCTTCCGCTACGACGACGTCCCTGGAGTGATCGGGCGGGTCGGGACGCTGTTCGGCGAGGCCGGCGTCAACATCGCGAACATGGCCGTCTCCCGGACACGGCGCGGCGGCAAGGCACTGATGGCGCTGTCGATCGACAGCGAAGCCGCCAAAGGAGCTGGTCGACCGCCTGCGCGCAGAAGGCTTCGACGACGCCTGGTTCATCAATTTGGGGTGATGGGGACAGGATTAATCCTGTCCCCATGAACAATCAAAAAAGAGGAGAGGGCTGGGTCCTTGCCCAGCTCGTCCTGTTCGTGCTGATCGCGGCGTCGTGGTTCGTCGGCCCGGGGGTAACCCGCCTCGGTTTCGTGGTCGCTGCCTTGGGCCTCGTACTTGGCGTCTGGGCCGGCCGGACGATGGGACCCTCGCTCTCGGCGTTCCCGAGGCCGCCCCGTCATTCCGAGCTCGTCGACCGCGGCCCGTACCGCTTCATCCGCCATCCGATCTACGTCGGCGGCGTCCTCTTCTTCGCCGGGCTCTCGCTTGTGTTCTCGGCCTGGGGGCTCGCCCTGACCGCCGTGCTCGCGGCGTTCTGGATCGCGAAGGCTCGGCTGGAGGAGCGCCACCTGGTCGCCCGCTTCCCGGAATACGCCGACTACCGGCGACGGACGCTTCTCTAGGTACCCTCGCTTCGATGCAGCAGCCTGCGTGGCCTGAGGCCGTTGAACGGGTGGCTGCGTTTCTGCGGGAGCGAGGCGTGGAGGCGCGGATCGAGGAGTTCGAAGCCGGCACCCCGACCGCCGAGGACGCGGCGCGGGCGGTCGGCTGCAAACTCGACCAGATCGTCAAGTCGCTCGTCTTCGACTGCGACGGCAAGCCGTTCGTGGTGCTCGTGCCCGGCGACCGGCGGGCCGACTCCCGCAAAATCGCGCGCGCGGCCGGATGCCGGCGGGCGAAGGTCGCCGGGCCCGACGAAGTGCAGAAGGCGACGGGGTTCGCACCGGGCTCGGTTGCGCCCTTCCCGCTGCCGAAGGTCGAGCGGGTTCTGGTCGATCACCAGGTGCTCGTCCACGAGCGAGTCTGGATCGGGGCCGGCTCGCCAAGGCACATGGCAACCCTTGCTCCGGCCGATCTGGTACGGCTGGCGAAGGCGGAGCCCATGGACGCCGTCATAGCGGCCGCATAACATCACTCTGGAAGGAGCCAGCTGCGCATGCGCGAGACCGAAAAGATCTGGATGAACGGCGAATTCGTCGACTGGGCAGACGCCAAGATCCACGTCGGCGCGCATGGATTGCACTACGGCAGCGGCGTCTTCGAAGGGATCCGCTGCTACGAGACACCGCGCGGGCCGGCCGTCTTCCGGCTGACTGACCACCTGAAGCGGCTCGATGCCTCGGCGCGCCTCCTTCACATGGAGCTTCCGTACTCGGTCCCGGAACTGCGCGAGGTCTCGCTGGAGCTGATTGGGATCAACGGCCTGCCCGAGTGCTACCTCCGCCCGATCGCGTACTTCGGCTACGGCGAGCTCGGCGTCGCGACTGCCGGCAACCCGGTCGACGTGGTCGTCATGAGCTGGCCGTGGGGCACCTATCTGGGCGAGGAGGGCTTGAAGAACGGCATCCGCGCGAAGATCTCCAGCTGGAAGCGCGTCGGCCCGAACACGATCCCACACGCCGCCAAGGCGACCGGGATCTACCTGAACTCGATGCTTGCCGTCAACGAGGCGAATCGGGCCGGCTACGACGAGGCGATCCTGCTCACCGACGAGGGCTTCGTCGCCGACGGGTCAGGCGAGAACGTCTTCATCGTCAAGGACGGGACGCTCGTGACGCCGCCGCTCTCGACCTCGATCCTGCCCGGGATCACGCGGGCGACGCTGATCGAGATCGCCCAGGATCTCGGCTACACGGTCGAAGAACGGAACCTGATCCGCACGGATCTGTACCTCGCCGACGAGGTCTTCATGACCGGCACCGCGGCGGAGGTGACGCCGATCCGGTCCGTGGACGACCAGCTGATCGGCCCGCCGGGCGAGATCACGCTCAAGCTCCAGAAGACGTATCTCGAGACGGTGCGCGGCGGCAGCGAGCGCTGGTCGCACTGGCTCGAGTACGCGACGATCCCGTCGAGCACGCCCACGCCGGCCCAGGCGTGAAGCCCGCCGTTCGGCGGATCCCGCTCGCGAAGCCGTACTTCGACGAGCGGGAGGAGGAGCTCGTGCTCGAGGTGCTGCGCTCCGGGCGGCTCTCGCTTGGACCCACGATCGACCGGTTCGAGGACCTGATCGCCGAGCGGATCGGAGCGCCGTACGCAGCGGCTGTGTCGAGCGGGACGGCGGGACTGCACCTGCTGGTGCACATCGCGGGGATCGGGGCGGGTGACGAGGTGATCACATCGCCGCTCTCGTTCGCCTCGTCGGCGAACTGCTTCCTGTTCGAAGGGGCGACGCCTGTCTTCGCCGACGTCGACCGGCGGACCTGGAACCTCGATCCCGACGCGGTCGAGGCGGCGATCACGGAGCGGACGAAGGCCGTCGTCGCAGTCGACATGTTCGGCTATCCCTGCGAGCTCGAGCCCCTGATGGAGCTCTGCGAGCGGCGCGGGCTCACGCTGATCGAGGACTCCGCGGAGGCGCTCGGCGCTGAATACAAAGGAGCGCCGATCGGCTCGCACGGGCCCCCATGCGTGTTCGGCTTCTATCCGAACAAGCAGATCGCGACGGGCGAGGGCGGCGTCGTCACGACGCACTCGGAGGAGCAGTGGCACCTGCTGCGGAGCCTTCGCAACCAGGGCCGCTCGTACGAAGGCGGTGGGTGGTTCAACCACGTCCGCCTCGGGTTCAACTACCGGTGGACCGACCTCCAGGCAGCGGTCGGGATCGCCCAGCTCGAGAAGCTCGAGCGGCTGCTGGCTCTGCGGTCACGAGGCGGCGTCCCGCTACGCGGACCTGCTCTCGGGCGTTGAGGGCGTCGGCCTCGCGCCTGCAGACGACGCCGATCACCGGCGCTCCTGGTTCGTCTACGTGGTCGAGCTCGCGCCGGAGATCGATCGCGCCCGCGTGATGGTCGAGCTGCGTGAGCGCGGCGTCGACGTCGCGGAATACGTCCCGTGCATCCACCTCCTGACCTACATGCGCGAGCGCTACGGGTTCAGCGAAGGACTGTGTCCGGTGGCGGAGGACATCGCCGGCCGCACGCTCGCGCTCCCGTTCTTCCCCGGGATCGAGCCCGGCGACCAGGAGTACGTCGTCGAGACACTCCGCTCAGCGCTTCGCTAACCCGCGATAATCGCGTCATGGCCGACGGCACGAACCGGATGGTGTTTCTCGGCTTCGGAAAGTACGCGCGAGCCGACAAGATCTACGCGCTCGAGCCGCTCACCGGCGACGAGCGTGGCGGCGGCCGGCGCACGCGTGTCTGGATCGAGGGGGTGCCCGATCCGATCATCGCGGGCCGGACCGAGCGCACGATCCTGCACGAGATGGGCCAGGAGGCGGCGGCGAGCGCGCAGATCATCGACCAGTCGATCGAGCTCGCCGAGCGGATCGCTGCCGGGGCCGAGAGCGGCCGCGTCGATCTCGCCGACCTCGGTCGCCGCGCCCGCCGGCTGCTCGAGTCGACAGCCAAGCCTCAGGACGACGAGAAGCTCTTCTAGGCGGGCGTGACCGACATCGGTCGGCCCGAGCCGCCCGAGCGCGGCCTGCTCGCGCGGATCGCAGTCGACATCCGGCCGCTGCGCGAGTCGCGCGACTTCCGGCGCCTCTGGTTCGGCGTCGGCATCTCCGCGATCGGCAGTCAGGTCACGACCGTCGCGATCCCGTTTCAGCTCTACGACCAGACCCGCTCGACACTATTGGTCGGCCTGCTGGGCTTGGCGGCCCTCGTCCCGCTCCTGATCGTGCCGATCTACGGCGGCGCGGTGGCCGATGCCGTCGACCGCCGGCGCCTACTCCTCGTCTCGGACGTCGCGCAGCTCCTCGTCACCGGCGGGCTGCTCGTCAACGCGCTCCTGCCGAATCCCAGCGTCTGGTTCCTGTTCGTCGCCGAGGCACTGGGGACTGCGGCCTACGGCTTCCAACGCCCGGCGCGAAACGCGCTCACGCCGCGGCTCGTGCGCGACGACCAGCTGCTGGCCGCGATCGCCGTCGAGGACGTCGTCTTCACGCTGGCGCGGGTCGCCGGCCCGGTCATTGCCGGCGTCCTGATCGCGGTCGCCGGACTGGCCGGCGCGTACGCGATCGACATGGCCACGTTCGCCGCCTCGCTCGCTGCGATCTGGCTCCTCCCGCCGGTGCCGCCGGCGCCGGATGCCGACCGCCCGAGCCTCCAGTCGATCCTCGACGGCTTCCGGTACGTCGGCCGGCGCAAGGTGCTGCTCGGCATCTTCGTCGTGGACACGAACGCGATGGTCTTCGGGATGCCGAGGGCTCTGTTCCCCGCGTTCGCGGAGAAACTGGGCGGCGGGCCGGGCGTGCTGGGCCTGCTCTACGCGGCGCCGTTTGCGGGAGCGCTCGTCGCCTCGCTGACCTCGGGCTGGATGATGCGCGTTCGCCGCCAGGGGCTCGGCGTCTGCGTCGCCGCCGCGGCGTGGGGCGCCGCGATCGCGCTGGTCGGCTTTGCCGAAGCCACGTGGTTCGCGCTGGTCTTCCTGGCCGCTCGCCGGGGCGGCGGACTTCATCAGCGCCGTCTTGCGCTCGAACATCCTCCTCACGGTGACGCCGGACTCGATGCGCGGACGCCTGTCGGGAATCGAGCTCGCTCAGGTCGCAGGCGCGCCCGAGATCGGCAACGTCGAGGCGGGGATCGTCGCCTCCCTGACGAGCGTACGGGCATCGATCGTCTCCGGCGGACTGCTGACCGTGGCCGGTACGGTCGCCGTCGCGGCCGCCATCCCGGCGCTCGTTCGTTACGACGCACGCACGCCTCACGCCGAATGATCACGACCGACTTCTTCGCCCGAAGCGTTCACGAGGTGGCGCCCGACCTGATCGGCGTGACGCTGCTCGTCGACGGCGTCGGCGGGCCGATCGTCGAGGTCGAGGCGCTACGACCAAGAGGATCCCGCCGCTCACGGCTACCGGGGCCGAACCGAGCGGAACGCCTCGATGTTCGGGCCGCCCGGGCATGCCTACGTCTACCGCTCGTACGGCGTCCACTGGTGTCTGAATTTCGTCTGCGAGCAGGAGGGGTCGGCGAGCGCCGTACTGATCCGGGCGCTCGAGCCGCGGCATGCCCTCGACGTGATGCGCGCCCGTCGCGGCCTTGACGATCCGCGACTGCTCTGCGCAGGTCCCGGCCGTCTCTGCCAGGCGCTTGGAGTTACCCGCGAGCACGACGGCCTGCGGCTCGACCGGACCGCCGTTCGAGCTCCGGGCGCGCGAGGAGGAGCCCGCGATCGCGGTCGGGCCGCGGGTGGGGATCACCCGGGCCGCCGAGCGGCCGTGGCGCTACGTCTTGGCCGGCTCCCGCTTCCTCAGCCGGCCGCTACGACCAGTTGGACACGGAGGCCCGGGGCGGCGGCAATCGGGCCGCGAGGCCTCTGGCGGATGACCCGGCCCGTCGACCCGCCGACGACGGCGGGCTGCAGCTTCAGGCGCTCGAGCCGGCGAATCGCTCGCTCGACGGGGAGTCCGACCACCGTCGGCACGATGCCGTGTCGTGGCTTGGCGGCGACGAGGGTCACCTTGTCGTGGGCCGACAGCGTGCCGTTGGCGGGAATCTGACCTACGACGACATCGAGCCGCTGTCCGCGCGCGGCGGGCTTGTAGAGCACGTCGTACCGCAGCGGTTGCGCGGCCAGCCGCGCCTTTGCGTCGTCCAGCGTCGAGCCCACGACCCGCGGCACCTCGACCTCGTTCGGCTTGCAGGCCGCCGTCCGCTTTGGCCCCTGCTCGGAGAAGATCCAGACGCTCCGCGCTCCGCGGCAGAGACCGTTGTCGACCATGAGCTGGCCGCCGCGCTGAACGACGTTGACCGGAACGGGATAGGGCAGGCTCGGCGAGTCGAAGTAGCCGGGCCTCGCGTGCAAGTAATCGAGCGCCTCCTCCATGAAGGTCTTCCAGATCAGGGCGGGGAACGTGCCCCCGGCGACAGGGTCGTCCTCGTACTCGGTCAGCATCGGGATGAGCTCGTTCGCGTAGCCGACCCAGACGGCGACGGCGAACTGCGGCGTGTACCCGACGAACCAGGCGTCGCCGTAGTTCTCCGTCGTTCCCGTCTTGCCGGCCGCGGGCCGGTCCGAGAGCGCCGCCTTGCGTCCGGTCCCCGAGGTGACGACCCTCTGGAGGATCTGGTTGATGAGCTTCGCCTTCTCGGGGTCCAGAGCGCGACGCGGGACGACCTTGTTCTGCTTCCGCTCGCCGTTCTTGGTCACCGAGACGATCGCGCGGGGTCGGTTCCCGAACAGCGAGCCGTCGATGCGCCGTCCGCTGTTCCCAAAGGTCGAGAACGCACGAGCCATCTCGAGCGGATTGACGGCTTCGGCACCGAGGCCGATCGCGAAGTAGCCGCTGAGCTCGCTCCTGATGCCGAGCCGATGCGCCATGCGCCGGACGTTCCGCGGGCCGACCATGGCGGTCAGCTGCGCGTAGACCGAGTTATCGGACTGGATGGTCGCGGTCTCCAGGTCGGTCGATCCGAGATAGGCGTCCTCGTAGTTCGAGACCGACCAAAGCTTGTCGCCGATCCAGATCGTCGTGGGCTGCGAGACGAAGGTCGTCTGGGGAGAGATCCCGTTGTCCAACGCTGTGGCAAGGACGAACGGCTTGAACGCGGAGCCGGCCTGGCGCTCGCCCTGAACGGCGAGGTTGAACTGGCTCTCGCGGAAGTTCGAGCCGCCGATCATCGCCTTCACCGCTCCGTCGCGTGGATCGACGGCGACAAGGGCGGCGGAGGGCCCATCATCGTCCTTGAGCCAGCGTGCGATCGCCCGGTGTCCGATCTTCTGGAGCCCGAGGTCAAGCGTCGTCTTGACCTCGAGGCCACCGCCGTAGACGCCACGCGTCCGGTACTTGTCGACGAGCTGCTGGGTCACGTAGTTCGCGAAGTAGCCGCCCGGGCCGCGGGTGTCCTGCAGCTGCACTTTCCGTGGAATCGGCTTGCTGTCGGCTGCCCTGAATTGCGCGAGCGAGATCGAGCCGAGCTCGAGCATCGTCTGCAGTACCGTTCGGCGGCGCGCACCGGCGGCCCTGGGGTTGGTCACCGGGTCATATCGGCTCGGGTCGGCCGGAAGGCCGGCAAGCAGGGCGGCCTCCGGAAGCGTGAGCCGCTTGGCGTGGTGGCCGAAGTAGGTCAGCGCCGCCTGGTCGACGCCGTAGGCGCCGTTCCCGAAGTAGATCGTGTTGAGGTACGCGGTCAGGATCCGCTTCTTCGACCACTGCTGCTCGAGCTGCCACGCGAGCGCAGCCTCGCGCAGCTTGCGGGCGATCGAGCGCTGGTTCCTCACGTACGTGTTCTTGATGAACTGCTGCGTGATCGTCGAGCCGCCCTGGACGACTCCTTGGTTGCTGACGTCGGCCCAGAGCGCTCGGCCGATCGCACGCAGGTCGACTCCACTGTGCTCGAAGAAGCGGCGATCCTCGATCGCGACGATCGCCTGCTTCATCACCGGGGCGATGTCGCCGTACTCGACTAGCACGCGGTTCTCGTTCCCGCGCAGGATTGCGAGCACCTTCTTGCCTGTGGAGTCGTAGATCCTCGTGTTCTCCTCGCGCCGCTGCTTCGAGGGGTCGAGCTTCGGGATCTCGCCCGCGATCGCGGTCACGAGCCCAAACGTGAACGACGACAGCGCCAGGATGAAGAGGGCGAGCGTAAGGACGAGCAGGCGGAGCTTCCTGATGCGCCTCTTCTTCGGCGCCGGCGATTCTCGGCGGCGGCGAAAACGCAAGATCCGCGGAGTCTAGACTCGCTTCCCGATGGCGGTTGAAGACCTCACGCGCAACGCGGTCGACGTGCTGCCGGAGGGCGGGCTCGAGCAGAAGCTCGCCCTCGGCCGGCCGCTGCGCGTGAAGCTCGGGATCGATCCGACTGGGCCGGACATCCACCTCGGCTTCGCCTCTGTGCTCCGGAGATTGGCGGCGTTCCAAGCGGAAGGCCATATCGCCGTCCTGATCGTTGGCGACTACACAGCACGCATAGGTGATCCATCCGGGCGCTCGAAAGAGCGCGTTGTCCTACCCGACGAGGTCCTCGACGAGAATGCGAGGCTCTTCGCGGAGCAGGCGTTCCGCATTCTCGACCGTGAGCGGACGGAGATTCGCTTCAACGGTGAGTGGCTCGGCAACCTCGACTACGCCGAGCTTGTTCGGCTGACCCGAATCGGCACCGTTGCGCGACTGCTCGAACGCGACGACTTCGCGAAGCGCTTCTCGGCACACGAGCCCATCTCCGTTTCAGAGTTGCTTTACCCCTTCGCGCAGGGCTACGACTCGGTGGCAGTCGAGGCTGACATCGAGGTCGGTGGCACCGACCAGCTCTACAACCTGCTGATGGGAAGAGACGTGATGGAGCACTACGGCCTCGAGCCCCAAGCCGTGATGACCTTCGAGCTGCTCGTCGGGACCGACGGTGTCGAGAAGATGGCGAAGTCCGTGGGCAACTACGTCGGCATCGATGAGCCACCCGAGGACATGTTCGGGAAGGTGATGTCGATCCCTGACTCCGCGCTTGATCAGTGGTGGGGGCTGACGCTCGATCGAGAACCGCCAGCCGGCGATCCGATGGAGTCGAAGCTCGACCTCGCGCGTGCGATCGTCGAGCTCTACCACGGCGCTGAGTCCGCACGCACCGCGGAAGAGCACTTCACGCGCGTCGTCCGCGAGGGCCGGGCCCCCGAAGACGTTCCCGAAGTGGCGCTTCCGAACGGCGATCCAGTCCATCTCCCGGCGCTCCTGGTCGAGCTCGGCATTCCCTCCACGAGCGAGGCTCGGCGCCTGATCGCCCAGGGCGGCGTGCGCGTCAACGGCGAGGCGATGACCGACGTCGACGTGCCGCGCGCCACCCTCGAAGGAGCGCTTGTTCAAGCCGGAAAACGCCGATTCGCCCGCTTGACAGCGCCCTAAGCGCTGGTACCATACGCGGGCTGCCCATCCGGGCGGTGTTGAAAAGTCCCTGCAAACTCGACGACTGGAGCGCCCCCAAGAGCAACTGATACGAGCGGAAGTTCGGATCATCTGGGGCCTTCGGTGCGAGTCGGAGGCTTTTTTACGCCGTCAGGAAGTAGCGACGGTCTTTGAAAACTCAACAGCGTGCGTTTGAACGCCGAGACCTGGACCTCTCGAGGTTCAGGCTCGAAAACCTGTCAGCCTCGAGGCCCTTGGCCGAGAGGTGACTTTGAGCTTCAAGCTCTCAAAGGACGTCTAGCCGGCTTTTGCCGGATTGACACCAGTTCCTTCACGGAGAGTTTGATCCTGGCTCAGGACGAACGCTGGCGGCGCGCTTAACACATGCAAGTCGAGCGAGAACCAGTCCTTCGGGATTGGGGAAAGCGGCGAACGGGTGAGTAACACGTGAGTAATCTGCCCTCGGCACCGGGATAGCCCGGGGAAACCCGGATTAATACTGGATAGCCTTTCGAGCCTTCGGGCTCGTCAGAAAAGGTAGCTTCGGCTTCCGGCTGAGGATGAGCTCGCGGCGGATTAGCTTGTTGGCGGGGTAATGGCCCACCAAGGCGACGATCCGTAGCTGGTCTGAGAGGACGATCAGCCACACTGGGACTGAGACACGGCCCAGACTCCTACGGGAGGCAGCAGTGGGGAATCTTGCGCAATGGGCGAAAGCCTGACGCAGCGACGCCGCGTGCGGGAAGAAGGCCTTCGGGTTGTAAACCGCTTTCAGGAGGGACGAAGCCACTCGGGTTAATAGCCCAGAGGGTGACGGTACCTCCAGAAGAAGCCCCGGCTAACTACGTGCCAGCAGCCGCGGTAATACGTAGGGGGCAAGCGTTGTCCGGATTTATTGGGCGTAAAGAGCGTGTAGGCGGCCAGGTAGGTCGGCTGTGAAAACTCGAGGCTCAACCTCGAGCTGTCGGCCGAAACCATCTGGCTAGAGTCCGGAAGAGGAGAATGGAATTCCCGGTGTAGCGGTGAAATGCGCAGATATCGGGAAGAACACCCGTGGCGAAGGCGGTTCTCTGGGACGGTACTGACGCTGAGACGCGAAAGCGTGGGGAGCGAACAGGATTAGATACCCTGGTAGTCCACGCCGTAAACGATGGGAACTAGGTGTGGGCGGTGTCGACTCCGTCCGTGCCGAAGCTAACGCATTAAGTTCCCCGCCTGGGGAGTACGGCCGCAAGGCTAAAACTCAAAGGAATTGACGGGGGCCCGCACAAGCAGCGGAGCATGTGGTTTAATTCGACGCGACGCGAAGAACCTTACCAGGGCTTGACATGCACTGGAATGTCGTAGAAATACGGCAGCCCTTCGGGGCCAGTGCACAGGTGGTGCATGGCTGTCGTCAGCTCGTGTCGTGAGATGTTGGGTTAAGTCCCGCAACGAGCGCAACCCCTGTCCCTAGTTGCCAGCGAGTAATGTCGGGGACTCTAGGGAGACTGCCGGTGACAAATCGGAGGAAGGTGGGGATGACGTCAAGTCATCATGCCCCTTATGTCCTGGGCTACACACGTGCTACATTGGCCGATACAGAGGGCTGCAAACCCGTGAGGGGGAGCGAATCCCAAAAAGTCGGCCTCGGTTCGGATTGGAGGCTGAAACTCGCCTCCATGAAGGTGGAGTTGCTAGTAATCGCGGATCAGCAACGCCGCGGTGAATACGTTCTCGGGCCTTGTACACACCGCCCGTCACACCACGAAAGTTGGCAATACCCGAAGCCGGTGGCCTAACCCGCAAGGGAGGGAGCCGTCGAAGGTAGGGTTGATGATTGGGGTGAAGTCGTAACAAGGTAGCCGTAGCGGAAGCTGCGGCTGGATCACCTCCTTTCTAGGGATGCCGGAGCGATTACTCCGGTAGGACGCTCGAACCGTCGATGGCAGTGATGTTCCGGGCCAGATTCAGTCTGGCCGGTATGCCGTCCGGAGCTCGCCTAGAACAACGTCGACCTCGGTGTTCGGAGTAAACACACGCTGTTGAGTTTTGAGAGACCGTCCGCTAGGGCGGTTCTTTCTGTGGGGGCTCGAGCCCGCGTGCACCTTGAAAACTCCATAGTGGCAAAAGCAAGTGTTCTTCATGATCAAGAGAAGAAGGGCACACGGTGGATGCCTTGGCGCCAAGAGCCGATGAAGGACGTGGGCGGCTGCGATAAGCCCGGGGAAGGAGCTGACCATCCGTTGATCCCGGGATGTCCGAATGGGGAAACCTACGCGTGGTAATGCGCGCGTGCTCTTGCCTGAATCCATAGGGCAAGCAGTGGCAAGCGGGCGAACTGAAACATCTTAGTAGCCCGAGGAAAGGAAAGAAACCTCGATTCCCTGAGTAGTGGCGAGCGAAAGGGGATCAGCCCAAACCTGTGCAGTGTGATAGGCGGCAGCCGTTGCCGCACAGGTGTTGTAGGGCCTGTCTTGATCCGTCTGCCGGCGGGTCGGGAAGTTACAAAGTTGTGCGTTAGTCGAAGCGAATGGAAAGTCGCACCGCAGCGGGTAACAGTCCCGTAGACGAAAACGCACAGCCTTCCTGGACAGGTTCCTGAGTACGGCCGGGCACGGGAAACCCGGTCGGAATCTGCGGGGACCACCCCGTAAGGCTAAATACTCCTTGGCGACCGATAGTGAACTAGTACCGTGAGGGAAAGGTGAAAAGTACCCCGGAAGGGGAGTGAAATAGCACCTGAAACCGTGTGCTTACAAGCGGTCGGAGCAGCTTCGTGCTGTGACGGCGTGCCTTTTGCATAATGAGCCAGCGAGTTACTCGTCGGCGGCGAGGTTAAGGCAACGGAGCCGTAGCGAAAGCGAGTCCGAATAGGGCGTTCTAGTCGTCGGCGGTAGACCCGAAACTGAGTGATCTACCCATGGGCAGGTTGAAGCGGGGGTAAGACCCCGTGGAGGACCGAACCGACCTGGGTTGAAAACCGGGCGGATGACCTGTGGGTCGGAGTGAAAGGCTAATCAAACTCAGAGATATCTGGTTCTCCCCGAAATATATTTAGGTATAGCGTCGTGCGTTCACTGTCGGCTGTAGAGCACTGTTTGGGCTAGGGGGCCTACCAGCTTACCGAACTCAGGCAAACTCCGAATACCGACAGTCCAGAGCACGGCAGTCAGAGTGCGGGGGATAAGCTTCGTGCTCAAAAGGGAAACAGCCCAGACCGTCGGCTAAGGTCCCTAATTTCTGGCTAAGTGGGAAACGATGTCTGATTGCTGAGACAACCAGGATGTTGGCTTAGAAGCAGCCACCATTCAAAGAGTGCGTAACAGCTCACTGGTCAAGTGATCGGGCGCGGAAAATGTAACGGGGCTTAAGTCAGAAACCGAAGCCACGGACTTCGAGCTTGCTCGGAGTGGTAGGGGAGCGTTCCCGAGGCTGTGAAGCGACGGCGGAAGCCTGTCGTGGAGCGTCGGGAAGTGAGAATGCTGGCATGAGTAACGAAAGAGGAGTGAAAAACTCCTCCGCCGAATGCCTAAGGGTTCCTGAGTAAAGCTAATCTGCTCAGGGTTAGTCGGGACCTAAGCCGAGGCCGAAAGGCGTAGGCGATGGATAACCGGTTGATATTCCGGTACCACGTCACCAACCGTTATCACCGATTGGGGGGACGAGGTAGGCTAAGGAAACCCGGGCGATGGTCGCCCCGGGGTAACCGAGTAGGGCGGCCGGTAGGTAAATCCGCCGGCCATCAAGCCTGAGACGGGACACCGAGCTCTGAAAGGAGCGAAGTTCCTGAAGCCATGCCTCCGAGAAAAGCCTCTAGGGAGGTTGGGCGTGCCCGTACCAAAACCGACACAGGTAGGCAGGTAGAGAATACCAAGGCGATCGGAAGAACCCTCGTTAAGGAACTCGGCAAAATGGCCCCGTAACTTCGGGAGAAGGGGCGCCCCGGTAGGGTGAGATTTCTTTACGGAATCGAGCCCGAGGGGGCCGCAGTGAAACGGCCCAAGCGACTGTTTATCAAAAACACAGGTCTCTGCGAAGTCGAAAGACGACGTATAGGGGCTGACGCCTGCCCGGTGCCGGAAGGTCAAGTGGAGAGGTTAGCCTTCGGGCGAAGCCTTGAAACCAAGCCCCGGTAAACGGCGGCGGTAACTATAACCGTCCTAAGGTAGCGAAATTCCTTGTCGGGTAACTGGATTGCCCGAGCCGGAAGTAATTCCGGCGGACAACCGGCTAATAACGGGGAAGCCCTCCTCGTATGCGACGATCAAGGCGTCGTGAGAGCGAGTGGGTAATCCCGTGGGAAGTCGACACACTTACTTTTGTGTCTGACCCCGTAACGACTGATCGTCCTTTTTGGACGTGAGATCGCAGACTCGCCGTCCGCAACGCGGGCGACAATCTATGGATGCGATCAGACGCCGGCCCCAGACGCAGTCGCGAGTTCCTCTCGGCATACATCTCCGGATACGTTGATGGAGAGGGTTGCTTCACCGTTTCGATCTCACCGCGAGCAAAGCTCCTGGTGGGTTGGGAGGTGAGGCCGAGCCTCTCGGTCAGCCAGAACGGCGATCGAGCCGAGGTCCTCCGCCTGATTCACAGGTGGTTCGGATGCGGACGCATCCGTCCTGATCGGAGCGATAAGACGCTGAAGTGGGAAACGCGAGCTCTCGATGATCTTCTCGAGCGCGTGATGCCGCACTTCGAGCGGTATCCGCTTCTATCGGGAAAGCACGCTGACTTCGAGCGATTCGCAGCCGTCTGCCGCATCATGGCGGCCGGCGGTCATCGAAGTCGGCGTGGGCTAGTCGAAATCGTCGAGCTGGCTTCGGAGATGAATCCGAGTGGGACGAGGCGGTATCGGACGGAGGAAATACTCGCCAAGCTGCGCCAGGGTGAAGGGATAGTCTGCGCCTCCGGAAACGGAGGAATCACGCGAAGTTCCGACCTGCACGAATGGCGTAACGACTTGGGCGCTGTCTCAACGAGGGATCCGGTGAAATTGTAGTCTCGGTGAAGATGCCGAGTACCCGTGGTTGGACGGAAAGACCCCGTGAACCTTTACTACAGCTTGACGTTGGAGTCTGGGATACGTTGTCCAGGATAGGTGGGAGGCTGTGAAGCGGGGACGCCAGTCCTCGTGGAGCCAACCTTGGGATACCACCCTTCGTGTTCTGGGCTTCTAACCCGCCGCCGTGAATCCGGGGCGGGAACAGCGTCAGGTGGGTAGTTTGACTGGGGCGGTCGCCTCCTAAAATGTAACGGAGGCGCGCAAAGGTTCCCTCAGCACGGTTGGAAATCGTGCGTAGAGTGCAAAGGCATAAGGGAGCTTGACTGCGAGACTGACAAGTCGAGCAGGTGCGAAAGCAGGCCTTAGTGATCCGACGGTTGAGAGTGGAATTGCCGTCGCTCAACGGATAAAAGGTACTCCGGGGATAACAGGCTTATACCTTCCCAATAGTCCACATAGACGGAAGTGTTTGGCACCTCGATGTCGGCTCGTCGCATCCTGGGGCCGGAGTAGGTCCCAAGGGTTGGGCTGTTCGCCCATTAAAGCGGTACGCGAGCTGGGTTCAGAACGTCGTGAGACAGTTCGGTCCCTATCCACCATGGGCGCTGGAAGCTTGAGAGGAGTCGTCCCTAGTACGAGAGGACCGGGACGAACAGACCTCTGGTGTATCAGTCGTCGTGCCAACGGCGCTGCTGATTAGCTACGTCTGGATGGGATAACCGCTGAAAGCATCTAAGCGGGAAGCCCACCTCGAGATGAGGCTTCCCATCCCCTCGAGGGAGTAAGGGCCGTGGGAGACCACCACGTTGATAGGCGGGCCGTGAAAGCGCAGCAATGCGTGAAGCGGACTCGTACTAATTGCCCGAGGTCTTGATTTTGAACACAAGCCGATGCCGCTATGGAGTTTTGAAGGTGCGCAGGGCGCAACTTTCACAATTTTCGGCGGTCATAGCGGCGGGGGTACACCTCTTCCCATTCCGAACAGAGAAGTTAAGCCCGCCAGCGCCGATGGTACTCGGAGGGCAACCTCCCGGGAGAGTAGGTCGCCGCCGAATTACCTTAGGGCCCTTCGGGGCCCTTTCTTATGGTCCGGCGGCGTCCAGCGCACGCAGCCGACGGATCCGGTCTCCGACCGGAGGATGTGTGATGAACAGTCCGCCGAGCCCTCGTTCTTCGAACGGGTCGATCACGTGCAGGGGCTCGGTCGCCGGATTCCCGGCGAACGAGACGAGCTCGCTCGCCTGGTCGAGGCGTCCCAGCGCGTCGGCGAGCCCGTGGGGCGAGTCGCAGAGCTCGGCGGCACGCTCATCGGCCGCGAACTCCCGTCGCGGCGAGAGCAGGCCGTGCACAACGGCGGACGCGACCGGACCGAGGATGAACAGGAGTGCGCGTTGGAACCAGCCGCCGAGCCGGCTGAGCTCGAGCAGGGTTGCGGCGACGACCGTGGCCGTCGTCTGCACGAGGACGTCGCGCCGCTGCGCGTGGGCAAGCTCGTGGGCCAGAACGCCGTCGAGCTCCGCCGGCGGCAGGGCCGCGAGCAAGCCAGTGCTGACGACGATTGTTTGACCGCGACCCCCGCGGCCTGCAGAGAGCGCGCGCGGAAAGCCGTCGGGGATCAGGTAGAGACGCGGCCGCGGGACTCCGGCTCGGGCGGCCAGCCGGTCCACCGCGGAGTTCAGGGCCGGCGCTTCAGCGTCGGCAAGCGGACGCGCCCCGACGAGGCCCAGCGCCATTCGGTCCGAGTACCAATAGACGGCGGCGCCGGCGAGCAGTCCACAAAAGACGAAGATCGACAGCAGCCGGTATCCGCCCAGCACCCAGCCGAGCCCGCCGAGCAGCGCGCAGGTGCCCAGGAGCAGCAACCACACCTTGAGGATGTTGAGCGCGGCCGCCGCGGTCAGTTCTCGTCTTCGCGCTCGTCCTCGGCGAAGCCGCGCGGCGGCCAGTCCGGTTCAGGCGCGTCGCAACGGCTGGTGCAATGCAGCGAAGCGATGTTCTGAAGCGGGATCAGGATGTGTCCGTTGAGCTCGATGTGGGCGACTTCGTCGACGGCGCAGTACGCGGTCAGCACGCCGTCCTGGTAGTCCCCTCCGAAGAGGGCGACCTCGACCTGCTCGCCCTTGTACTTGCTCGTGTAGTCGTCCACGGCCGCCGGTCAGTCTAGTTCGCAGCCTCAGGCCGCCGGAGTCGGCGGCCGCAGGGCCGCCTCGCGTCGGCGTTCCTGGTCACGAATGAGGAACTGGTCGAGGTCATCGGTGCGGCAGAGCTCCGTGATTCGGCCATCCTCGACGCAGACCGCAGAAAGCGTTGCGTTAGGCTCGACGCGCTGGATCCGGCGGTAGGAATGAACGTCGAGGCCCAGCGCCGAAGCGTGCACGGCTCGGATCGACCCTCCGTGGGCGACGACCAGAACGCGGCCACCGTCGTGCAGCGCGGCAATCCGCTGAACGGCGGCGACCACGCGCTCGCTCATCTCCTCGTACGTCTCACCGTCTTCCCAGCCCTCGCCTCCCTGGAGCCAGCGGGCATAGCCTTCGGGGAACTGCGCTTCCGCGTCGGCGCGTGTCAGGCCCGACCACGAGCCGACATCGACCTCGCGCAGGTCGGGGATCGCGTGCACGTCGAGGCCTTTGCTGCGCGCGACGATCTCGGCCGTCTCCCTCGCGCGCTGGAGGTCGCTCGAGTAGACCGCGTCCAGCTCGGTCTCCTCGAGCCGCGCAGCGAGCTCGGCTGCCTGCTGCCGCCCGAGGTCGGTGAGCGGCCGGTCGGCGAGACCCTGCCAGCGCTGCGAGCTGTTCCAGTCGCTCTCGCCGTGTCGGGCGAGGAGGATCGTCGTCACCCCGATACGCTAACCGGCCATGGACCTGGGCCTGCGTGAGCGCGTCTGCGTCGTCACCGGGTCGACGGGGGGCATCGGCCGGGAGACGGCCAGGCTTCTCGCTGAGGACGGGGCCCGAGTCGTGATCGCCGGTCGGAGCTCGGAGCGAGTCGAGCGCACGAGGGAGGAGGTCGGCGCCGCGCTCGGGGTCGTCTGCGACCTCGCAGAGCCCGCGGCTCCGGCGGAGCTGATCGCGCGGGCGACGGCGGAAGTGGGCCCAGTCGAGGTTCTGGTCAACAACGTCGGCGTGGCGTATCAGCTTCCACTGGAGGAGGTCTCGGACGAGCAGTGGGACGAGATGTGGCAGTTGAACGTGATGAGCTTCGTGCGTGCGATTCGAGCCGTTTTGCCCGGCATGCGGGAACGTGGTCGGGGCGCGATCGTCAACGTCTCGTCGACGGCGGGGAAGCGGCCGTCGACGGCGATGCCGAACTACTCGGTAACGAAGGCGGCGGTGCTGTCGCTGTCCCGGCTGGTGGCGGATCTCTACGCCGGTGAGGGCATTCGCTGCAATGCCGTCACACCGGGGCCGACGGCGACGGAGGCGTGGCTCGGTGAGGGCGGTCTCGCCGATCAACAGGCGGCGCGTTCAGGCAGGACGCGGGAGGAGGTACTGGCGGCCGTCGGAAAGGGGCGGCCGTTGGGACGGTTCGGTGAGCCCGAGGAGATTGCGGCGGTGATCGCATTTCTGGCGTCCGATCAAGGCGTCGTACGTGACCGGCGCGGCCTGGAGCGTGGACGGCGGCACGGTCCCGATCATCGTCTAGAGACCCGTGGAAAACCGGCGCACAACTGGCGCATTGGCGTCACACACTCGTGCGAACAAGCGGCGTAGCGTCGGGAACCCGGGTCGAGAGCCCCGGGTGGGTGGGGGCTAGGGATGGGACCGCCGCGGGCGTCCCCGGCGGCCGGGTGAACTACTAGCCTTGCCCGCATGCCCGAGCTTGCCGGCAGGGTCGCCGATTCCTTCGAGCTTCGCATGCGCGAGCAGGAGGAGCTATGGCTTTCGCCGCTCGCAGTTCGCTCCTACGAGACGCGCGGGCGGGCGCGGGAAGAGGAACCGTGTCGGCTGCGCACGCCGTTCCAGCGCGACCGCGATCGGATCGTCCATTCGAAGGCGTTTCGTCGTCTCCGCAACAAGACCCAGGTCTGGATCGATCCGGCGCAGGACCACTTCCGCACGCGCCTCACCCACACGCTCGAGACCACCGGGATCTCACGCGGCGTCGCCCGCGCGCTCAGGCTGAACGAGGATCTCGTCGAGGCAATCGGGCTTGGCCACGACCTCGGGCACACGCCCTTCGGCCACACCGGCGAGGACGCGCTCGACGAGCAGCTGCGAAGTCACTTCGGCCGCGGCTTCCGGCACAACGAGCACTCGCTCCGCGTCGTCGACGTCCTCGAGCGCGACGGCCGGGGCCTAAACCTGACCGAGGAGGTTCGCGACGGGATCCTCAACCACACGGGCCCAACTGAACCAGCGACGCTCGAGGGGAAGATCGTGCGCATCGTCGACCGGGTCGCCTACATCAACCACGACATCGACGACGCGGTCCGCGCCGGTGTGCTCGCGCAAGAGGAGCTCCCGCGCGAGGAGATCGAGCTGCTCGGAGAGACGGGAGCTCGGCGCATCGACCGGCTCGTCCACGACCTCGTCGAAGCCTCGGAGAGCGCCGGGGACATCCGGCAGAGCGAGGAGATCGGCGCCGCGATGCTCGCGCTTCGCTCGTTCATGTTCGAGCGGGTGTATCTCGGGCCGCACACCCGAACGCAGCACGAGCAAGCACGGGAGGTGATTGCGAGCATCTTCGAGCACCTGCTCGCACATCCGGGCCAACTTCCTGAGGGAGAAGGCGAGCCCGCCGAGCGGCTGACCGACTACATCGCCGGAATGACGGATCGGTACGCGCTCACGTACGCCGCGAAGATCTGATGGCGCGGATCAAAGACGAGTCGGTCCGTGCCGCCGTCGACGCGGCCGACATGGTCGAGGTGGTTTCGGGCCGCACGCAGCTCCGCAAGACCGGCGCCCGCTACGTCGGCCGCTGCCCGTTCCACGAGGAGCGGACGCCGAGCTTCTCCGTCAACGCGCAGGACAAGCTCTTCTACTGCTTCGGCTGCGGCAAGGGCGGGGACGTGATCACGTTCGTCCGTGACAGCGAGCAGCTCGACTTCGCCGAAGCGGTCGAATGGCTGGCCGAGCGCTTCCGCGTCACGCTCGAGTACGAGGAAACCTCACCGCAGTTCGAGGAGTCACGCAAGCGCCGCGAGCGGCTCTATGCCGTGCTCAACCAGGCGGCGTCGTTCTACGAGCGGCATCTGTGGGAGAGCGCCCAGGGTGAGCCTGTGCGGGCGTACCTCGAGAGCCGCGGGCTCGGCGAAGCGGTCTGCCGCGAGTTCCGGCTCGGGCTCTCGCCGGGAGCCGGCCTCGCTGTAAAGGCGCAGCAGAAGGGCTTCACCCGTGTGGAGCTCCGCAGCGCCGGGCTCACGAACGCCCGGGGGAACGAC
Source organism: uncultured Actinomycetes bacterium (assembly GCA_963752845.1). Lineage (GTDB taxonomy): Bacteria > Actinomycetota > Thermoleophilia > Gaiellales > Gaiellaceae > JACDAN01. The sequence continues at coordinate 218,193 of CAVVZV010000003.1, forward strand.
TACTTCCCGCAGCGGCTGATGTTTCCGCTCGCCGACGCGCGCGGCCGAATCGTCGGCTTCCAGGCGAGGAAGCTGCGTGAAGACGACCCGCTGCGCGGAAAGTACGTCAACTCTCCGGAGGGGGATCTCTTCCACAAGTCGGCGGTCCTCTATGGGCTCAACCTCGCGCGCGGCGCGATCGCGAAGCAGGAGCGAGCAGTCGTCGTCGAGGGGAACACCGACGTGATCGCGCTCCGGCAAGCCGGCTTCGAGCCCGTTGTCGCTTCGATGGGAACCGCGTTGACGGAGCAGCAGCTGAAGGAGCTTCAGCGGCTCACCCGCCGCCTCTACCTCTGTTTCGATGCAGACGTCGCAGGCGAGGCGGCGACCCTACGTGGGATGGAGCTCGCGGCCGACCGCGGGTTCGACCTCCGCGTCGTGACACTGCCGCCGGAAACCGATCCCGCCGACGAGCCGGAGCGCTTCCAAGACCGGCTCGCCGACGCGGAAAGCTACGTCCTCTACCGCGTCCGCCTCGAGCTCGAGCGGGCGGAGGACAAGCAGGCGGCGTTCGAGCGCGTGCGGGCGACGCTGAACCGATTCGAGGACTCGCCAGAGCGCCAGGAGGCCTGGCGCCATGCGAACGACAGGCTCGGGATGACCGTCCAGCTTCAGGCGAGGGCGTCTGCGACCAAGCCGGCGGCCGTATCGAGGCGGGTCCTCGAAGCGGGCGACAGGCTGGAACGTGATGTCCTCGCCGCCTGCTTTGCCTTCCCCGAGCTGCTCACCGCGCTGGAGAAGCTCTCACCGGAGCACTTCGACAGCGACGAGCACCGCCTGCTGCGTGAGGCGCTGTTGCGACAGGAGTCCGGGGCGACCATGGCCGAGCTCGATGCAGTTGCCGCCACCGAGGCGATCGACGAGACCACGGCGAAGGAGCTGCTGCTGCGTCTGCGTGAGCGCCACCTGAGGCGGCTGCTCGCGAGCGCCGACCTCGAGGAAACCGCCGATTTGCAGCGGAAGCTGCTGGAGATCCGAGAGGCGGTCGCCGAGCTCGCCTAGACCTTGGGCCCGCCTGGGCGTCGCTATCATGCGGGCCGCCGCTACGCGTTCCCCGGTAGCTCAATTGGCAGAGCATCCGGCTGTTAACCGGAGGGTTGTTGGTTCGAGTCCAACCCGGGGAGCTAAGGAAGGCCTCGAAACGGACCTTCTTTTCGTCGTCCGAGTAAGCCGGAGGATCGGGATTGGTACCCAGCTCGGAGTGCATTTCGCTGAAGATCCGCGCTTCGCCGGGCAGGCCGACTGCTCGACGCGCTTCTACGGCGTCGACCGCGAGCTCCCGACGCAGTACAACCCCGTCCTCCAGAGCAAGCCGTCGCGCCCGAGTGCGCATACGTGATCGCGGCGGGTGCGGGCGACTAGTCCCGGTCCGATGCGATCACTGCGCGTAGCCAGCGTCGTTCTCGTCGCCGGTCTCGTTGCTAGCGGTCTGGCCTCCGCGTCCCTTGGCGCAGTCGCGGCGCCTCCCGAGCAGCAGCTTGCGGACCGCTACTCGCCAATCCTGGCGCTGAAGGTGAACGACGACGCGCCCTGCAACACGAGTGGCGAGCAGTACTCCCCGACCTCCGTCGACGTTGTCCTCGGGAACCCCCAAGTCCAGCTCGTCCGCGCTCCCGCAGGGCAGAAGTCCCAGGTCGTCAAGACAGCAGCGACGGGATCCGATGTAGCGGGCCTAGGCGAAAGCTACTTCCTCAACCAGCGCGGCAACCCTTATCGCCCCGGCTGCACGTACGCACGCGACTCGCAGCGTTTGACGCAGGGCCGGCAACCGGTGGCGTACGCACACGTGGCGCGTGAGTCGGGGAGGGAGGGGATCGCGCTCCAGTACTGGTTCTACTACTGGTTCAACCGCTTCAACGACCTCCACGAGAGCGACTGGGAGATGATCCAGCTCGCCTTCGACGCGTCCACGCCCGAGGAGGCGCTCGCCCGTGGCCCGACGCGCATCGCCTACGCCCAGCACGGCGGCGGCGAGACCGCTGATTGGGACGACGGGAAGCTCGAGAAGGAGGGCACGCACCCGGTGGTGTACGTCGCTTCGGGGTCCCACGCGAGCCAGTACGAGTCGGCCCTCTACCTCGGGCGCGGCCGGCAGGGCGCGGGGCTTGGGTGTGACGACACGCGAGGCGAGTCTTACCTCGTCCGCCCTACGCCGATCCTTGTTCCGACCCTCCCGTCGGCGACGAGCAAGCACGCGTGGCTGAACTACCGCGGCCACTGGGGCCAGAAGGCGAGAGGCCTCTCCAGCGGGATCACGGGGCCGAGCCAGAAGCGCCAGTGGGGAGAACCCTTCAGCTGGATGGAAGACCTGCGCAGCTCGACGCCGAAGATGCCGGTTTCGCAAGGGGCGGGCGCCAGGTGACCGAATTCTTTTGCGACACGGTCACGAGCCTCGCCGGGGCCGCGAACTACCTGGGCAACCGGTTCTGGCTCCTGGGCCTGATCATCGTCGGCCTCGTCGCGACCACGGTCGTCCCGGTGCGCCGGACGCGGTGGCGCCCTGCCGAGGCTGTGCCCCTGCGAAAGGAGCGGGCCGCCGGCCAGCTGCTGCGCGTGGCGGGGATCCTCTACCGGCGATATGCGCTGACGCTGTTATCGCTCGCACTGGTCATCGTGCTGCTGGCACTCGGCCTGGGCCTCCTTCTCCAGCTGATCTCCGACCTCACGTCACTCGAGATCGCCTTCACGCCTGGCGAACCCGGCATCGACGGCTTCGCCAGCTTCGTCTTCGCGGCGCCCGCCTACCCGCTGGCGCTCGCCCTCGTCGGTGCTCCGATCGTGGCCGTCCTCCGCCGCATCGACGCCGGCGAGCCCGCGACGCCGTGGGCTGCGTTGCGCGAGGTCGTCCCGCTCCTGCCGCGCCTCCTGTGGGTCGAGATCCTCGGCACCCTTGCCATCGTCGGCCTTGTTCTGACCGTGATCGGCATCCCCTACGCGATCAAGAAAGCCGTGGATTGGACGTTCGCCGGGCAGGAGATCGTCTTCCGGAGGTGCAAGGCTCGAGAGGCTCTCTCGCGGAGCTCGCAGCGAGTGCGAGGCCGTTGGTGGAGCATCGCCGGCGTCGACGTAGCGCTCTTCTTCCTCGGGGCTGTGCTCGCCCCGCTGGTCGCGGCATTTCTCATCATGTTTACCGACTTCCCGCTCTGGACGATCAACGCTCGTCGGCTTGGCCTTCTTCGGCCTGGCGCTCCCTTACATGGTCACCACGCTGACGCTGCTGTACCTCGAGCCCCGCGAGCAGCCCGAGCCGTCCGCGAGCAGCTGGCGGCAACGGCTCCGCCGGCGACCTGAACCGAAGCCGGCTCGGTGAACCTGCCAAGGCGGCAGGGTCGCGTGCGCGCAACCCGAAGTCACGGGATGTGAGGCAATCACGAAGGGGTCGAAAGGAAGACGCACGCCCTTCCGACGACGAGTTTGCGCTTCGGCTCGGCTCCATCGACGATCTTTTCTGGCCGCTCGACGCTGCGCCGGTAGCCGAGCGCAAGCTGAACGAGGACGTGCGCTGGGCACTGCTCGACGACTGGGAACGCGTGCGCAGGCGTCGTCCGCGAGAGCTCGTGATCTATGCACCCGAGACAGACCGGAGCCGAACGGATCCGGACGCGATCACCGCCTCCATCCGCCGCAGCCTCCACTCGGCCTCGGGCCGCCTGCGTGACATCGACCCGCTGCCTCGGCACGAACAGGTGGCTGGCCGAATCGGCATCGGCGTGCTGTTCGGCTCGATCGTCGTCTCGACTGCCCTCGATCGGGCGAGCGAGAATGTTCTGATCGAGGGCGTGTCCCAGGGCATCCTCCTCCTCGGCTGGGTCGCGCTATGGCGACCCGCCGCGCGCTTCGTGGGCGAAGTGGTGCCTCACCTGTTCAACCGCCGCCGCTACGCCGAGTTCGCCGACATCGACGTGCGCATCGTGTGGACGAGCTGAGCGTCTCGCTGGTCATGATGGGCTCGACGGGCTCGCTGTGCCGCGAAAATGCGGGGCTTCCTAGGCGCTGGTTAGGAGCCGTTGCGCCGCATCTCGGCGAGGACTTTTGCTCCCTCGTTGATGCTCCGAACAGCCTCGGCCAAGCCGCGTCCGGCCGCTCCTGAACGCGTCGGCGGAACGCCAAAGGATCGCGTGCCCGCCGGCTCATGAGGCGGAGACGACGGGGGCGTTGTTTCGGCCGGCACGAGTACGACGGTGGCGTCAAGCCTCAACAGCGGGATTCCCAGAAGACGCGCACGGATAGACGCCTCGACAAGAGCTCCGTTGGATAGGCGTCTCCTGCGATCAGGAGCCGATGGCAGTACGACGGGAGTCGTGGCCCTGACCGCCCGGGGGGAGCGCCCCATCATCGCGAGTTCACGCCCTCGCCGGCTCCTTGCGGCGCCTGAGGGATGAGATAGCGGCGCTCCCCGCCGTGAGGCAAGCGAGGGTGCCGGCGATCAAGCCGGTCTTCAGGATCTTGCCCTTCTTCGAGCCGCCGCTCAGCGCGTCGAGCGAGTCGTTGACCGTTTCGGCAAGCCGCTCCAGTTCGCTCTTCCTGTCAAAGAGCCTCATCTTGAGTCACCTCCGTTTCACCGCCTGCGCGAGGCCTTCGTGATCGCGTCGACGAGCTCGCCTTTGGTCATGCTCGTCCGTCTCTCGATTCCGATGCTCGCGGCGAGCTCCATCAGTTCCTGTTTGTTGTAGGACTGCAGACCACCGTTCGTTGTTTCCCGATTGAGCTCGCGCGCAGTGTGCTTCGCCGTTGCCACTGAGTGCTCGCGCGTTTGCTCAGTCGCTTTGAGCACTGCCTCGGCCTCGCTCGCTTGCTGCTGTGCTTCGTTCGCGAGCTGCTGTGCCTGGCGATTGGCTTCCTCGGCGGCGGAACGCGCGGCCTCAACGGACTCGTCCGCTAGTCGCCTGGCCTCCGCCAGTGCCTCCGTCGCGTCCTCGACGAGCTCTTCGGCTCGCTCTTGGGACGCCGCGGCATCACGCTGAGCTTTCTCGATCTCGTCGTCAACTTCTTCCCGGAGGTCTTGTCGCTGCTCTTCGGCATCCGCCTCGGCGGCTTGGCGTTCGTGCTCCACGAACTCGTCAGCGGCTCTCTTAGCCTCGGCGACGCGCTGTTTGACCTGCCGACTCGTCTCTTGCTCGAGCTCCCTCACGCGGGCGCGACCCTGCTCGCTCACCTGCCGAGCGTGGTCGGCAAGAGCCTTTGACTCCCGCGCTGCCTCCACAGCCCGGTCCTCCGCCTCCCGAGCACGCTCCCCGGCGTCCTGCGCACGCCTCACCCGGATTTCGACTGAGTCCCCGCCGACGGGAGCCGCGTCGACCACGGCTGCCCCGAGGTTCCGACCTCGGTCGCGAGCGCCCGCCGTAGCGGACTCGGCCGCGGTTCCGATCGCCTCGGCTGGCTTGAGGACTCGGGACAGTAGCCAAGCAGCGTTGGACGGCATCTCTCGCAGACCAGTTCGCGTTCGCTCCAACAACGTCATCAACCCCCTTCGTTCCTCGGTGTCGAGCGTGTTCCCGTTCGCGGATGCCTGAAACCGGTTGTCAGTGTCCTTTTCGTCTTGATTTGCTCACACGACGGCCGTCGCGCCAGCCCGCGTTCTAGGGTCTCCAAGGCGGCGGGTTTCACCGCCTCAGCGTTGGGAAAGCTCCAGGAAACAGGCAACATCGAGGAGGAGGGGTCTGGCGAGATGAGGGACTTCAACAAGATCTCGAAGCAAGCTGCGGACGTGGCCGAGCGAGTCGCAGACGTTGCGGACGCCGCGCGCGGTGAGGGTCCGCGAAAAAGTGGCGGCGGAGGAGGACGGTGGTTGCTTCTCCCAGCAGCCGGCGCTGCCGTGTACGCCCTCGCAACGAGGGTGCCCGAGGTGCCCCGTCGGGCCAAAGATCTCGTGGGTCAGGTCAAGACGCGGGCTACGGAGATACCAGATCTCGATCTACTTGGTCGGGTGAAGGAGGCCACCGGCCTGGCCGACGATGGTCAGGAGGCTCGTCAATCGGGCGAGCAATCAGCGGGCCGTAATTCGCGCAATTCAGATCTGGCCGAACTCGAGCGGAGCCGGCGCGAGCGCGCCGAACGCCGTGAGAGGCGCCGCGAGAGAACCTCAGCCTGATTCAGGGAGCGGTGCCGGGGATTCGACCTCGGCACCGCTGACCCCCAGTGCGAAGGATCCGATCAGGTGGTTGACCGGGTCTTCCGACGAGACGACGAAGAGGTATTTCCGCGGACGTCCTCGATCCGCGCGACCAGCGTCTCGTTCATGCTGCCGAACGTCTCGGCGAGTGCGTCAGCCTCCGCGCCCAGCTCATCGGCAATCTGGACAAGCCGATCGAAGTCCCCCCGTGAGTTGTTCAGCTCAGACTTGAGCTGGCTTGTCAGCTCCTCGATTGGTGCAGTCAGCTCCTTTGCATCCTTCAACTTCGGCACAACGACCTCCTGTTTGTAATCCTCAACCCGCTGTTTGCCCCATTTGAGCCGTCTTTAACACGCTCGGCGTGGTGCGGAAGCTGCTCAGCTGCCTCGGGCCGCTTCGATACCCTTGCGGAGCAGGCCCTCGCCTCCCTCCTTCTTCGAATCGCCCGGTAGCAGGGCCTTGATGGTCTCGCGCGTCTTGGGGCCGAGCTCGAGCTGCATCACTGTTTTCGTCGCCACTCTCTCGATCATCGCTCGAGTCTCAGGGCCGAGCTCGAGCTGGACTGTAAATAGCGTCATGGGTTCGCCTTTCCCTTTGGGTTCGTTGCGACTGGCCTTACCCGCTCGCGCTCTGTCCGTACCCTTCCTGTGCGTGGATGAACGCGGTCGGGGCAAACCTTCGCTGCGCGCGTAGTCTGTCGGCCGTGGGCCAGGATGAAGCCCGCAGCCGGCCGCCGCTGATCGAGCGCGTTCGCGCGCGGCAGCAGCGCCACCGGCAGCGCAATCGTCTCTTCCGAGTCGCCTTTGCCATTGCCGGGTTTTCTCGTTCTGCTGGCGGGCGTGATCATGCTCTTTACCCCCGGCCCGGGTTTAGCCGCGATCGTGTTGGGTCTGACGATGCTGGCGCTCGAGTTCACGTGGGCCGAGCGGGCGCTCGAGCGGACGATCGACCGGGCGGAGCAGGCCGCCGATCAGGTGACGAAGGGCAGCCCCGTCCGCCGCGCCGCGGTGCTTGCGCTCGGCTTCCTCGCGCTCGCGGCCTCCATCGCTGCGATCTTCTTCTGGGACATCCCCTTCTTCCCGGGCTAGAGGCGAGGAGAGCCGTGGTTCAGGAGGCATCGCTCGAAGACGTGGGCTCGGGCCTGGCGCCGTTGACCGACGGCTGGTTCGTCGTGAACGTGCGAGACGCTGCATGGCTGACCAACGACGTGTTCGGAGCCAGATGCGTCTTCGAGGCCGACACGCCCGTTCTGCGCAGGCGCCCAGACCTGTCCGCTCAGAGGTTCGCCGATATGGGGATCACGCTCCAGGTGGTCCATCCCGGGCGGGCGAGCGGCCTGTACCACGCCGAGACCAACCAGGAGGATTTCCTCGTGCTCGCCGGTCAGTGTGTCCTGGTGGTCGAGGGCGAGGAGCGACGGCTGAAGGAGTGGGACTTCGTGCACTGCCCCGCGGGTACCGCGCACGTCTTCGTCGGCGCCGGAAAAGGCCCGTGCGTCATTTTGATGACAGGCGGGCGAACGAGGGAGAAGGACACCGTCTATCCGCACTCCGACGCCGCCCGACGCCATGGCGCAGGCGTCGAGACCGAGACGCGTTCGCCCTCCGAGGCCTATGCCCCGTTCCCACACTGGCAGCCGGAGCGGCCGGCGAGATGGAACGGTTTGCCCTGGGCCTAACGGCCGCGCCTACGGGCGGCGGCTAAGATTCGATCGTGGGCTGGGTCTGGATCGCATTGCTCGCCTGCGCGGTGGCCGTGCTCGTGGCGGCCGAGTGGCCCCGACTCTCGGAGCGGTTCGGCTTCGAGGGCCGCAGGCAGCGCGAACGGCGGCGGCGGAAGTCGAATCTACGTGTGCTCCGGCCCGAGGACGACGACTTTGCCGCCAGCGTCGAGCGCGACCTGGCTCAGCTGCCGACGATCAAAGAGCGCGACCGCAACAACTAGCGCACGCTGAACGACGCGGCCAGCGTCGTCGTGTTCGGAAGGATCCGCGGCACGTTCTCCATGTTCTTCGCCTCCTGATGGTCTGAGACCTGGAGCAGCAGGCGATGACGACCCCGACTGAGCGAGCCGACCGGGATCCGGATACGGCCGGCGCGGAACGACGCGGGTAGCAACGCCCTACCGTCGATCTGAACGAACACAGCCCGCGGATCGACCCCGGCGCCGCGATCCGAGGCTGAGGCCACCAATGTTCCACCGGAGCGCACGGAGGACCTCAGCAGTCTCACTCGCGGCGGCGCTTGGTCGTCGACCCAGAACCGGAAGCTGAAGCGGCCGGCGCCGGCCCTCGTCCGGCTGTCGAAGACGACGTGATAGGTGCCGGGGTCAGGGCGAATCACGCCGGAGATGGGAGCGGGCTCGGTGAACGTCGGCAGATAGGGGTTGACCTGGAGCGGAAGCGAGGTCGTCCCCGCCTGATGGTTCTCATCGGCGCCGATGACGATTCGAGGCTGGACGCTCGAGCGGGTGAGGACGGCGACACCGAAGTTCGCGACCGGTCGGCGCACGCGCACGCGGAAGACCTGCTCCGGGCCGTCGAGCCTGCGCTCGAGCCCAATGCCACTCGGATTGTCCGGGTAGCGATACACCGACACGAGCGCGCGCCGGCCGCGCGTGTTCCCGCGGTAGACGCCGGTGCGGCGCAGGAGCCGAGCCGGAAGACGGGCGAGGCGCGGTGCGCTCACCCGAAGCCAGAACGGGACCCGCCGGGTTTGTCCTGCGCGGCTGAGGACGACGAAGCCGGTGGCGTCACTTTGGCGAGCGGATCGCCCCGCCGTCGCCCGCAGGGTCAGCGTGCCCGGGACGGCCAGGCGTGTGGGCGCGGCGATCGAGACACCCGAGCCGTTTCCCTGGCGGGCGATCGAGACCGTCCATTCACCCGCGCCTCCGCCGGCGTCGGTGACCGAGATCCCGCGTGTGGCCGCTCGCCCAGGACGAACGAAACCGAACGACACGCCGGCGGGCTGAGCGAAGACGAGCGGTTGGTCTGCCTTGACGAGATCGATGAAACCGGCACCTTGGCGGGTCGTCGACGCTTCTCGGAAGCTGCTCTCCTGAGCGGGGCGCGCGGTCAGAGCCAGCGCCGATTTCAGCTGCGCAACGCTCCAGCCCGGATGACGTTGCGTCAGGAGCGCTGCGGCGCCGGCGACGTGCGGAGCGGCCATGCTCGTCCCCGAGAAGCTCGCCCACGTTCCCTCGCGCGCCGGGACCGAGGACACGATCCCGACGCCCGGAGCGGTCACGTCGGGCTTCAACTGGAGCGAGATCGGAGTCGGCCCGGACGAGGAAAAGTCCGACAGTCTTCCGCCCACGGTCGAGGCGGCCGCTGTGATCGCCGATCGCGCCGAGCCCGGCGAGGCGACCGTTCCGTTGCCGAAGCTACCGAAGTCGTTGCCGGCGGCGATCACGGGGACGACCCCGGCCGCGGCGGCGCCTTCGATCGCCCTGACGACGAGATCCCGTCCCGGCGCGATCTCGGGCTCGCCGAGTGACAGGTTGATCACGTCCATCCCGTCGCGCACGGCAGCCTCGATTCCGGCGGCGATCTCTGGAGAGTTCCCGTCGAGGCCGACGTTCGAGATCGTGGGAACGGTCAGGACGCGGTAGTTGCCGAGGTAGGCGCGGGGCGCGACGCCGGAGAGCGCGACGCGGCCGCCCCCGATGTTCGCGGTCGTGCCTGGGTTCCCGGCGGCGATGCCGGCAACGTGCGTCCCGTGCTCCGAGTGGTCGGGATCGAACGGGAGGTTCGAGTAGCGCGGCTTGGGAGACGGGGGCTGGAAGGCGCGCGCGACGATCACTTTGGCGGTCGTGTACTCGGCTTGCCCCTTCGGATAGCCGGGCGGCATCGCATAACCGGCTGGATCGAAGAAGGGATGCCGGTGGTCGACGCCATCGTCGAGGATCGCGATTTTGATTCCTTGCCCGCTCGTCGCCAGGCCCGGCCCCCAGAGACCCGGGGCGTTGATCGCGGGGACGCTGCGGTCGAGCGTCGGTCCGAACCGGATGGCTCGGTGGACCTCGCGGATGCCGTCCAGCCGTTCGAGGCGCTCGACGGCGCGCTGCGGAACGACCACGGCGAGCCCGTTGAGGACGACGCGGTAACGCCAGCTCACCTGCGCGCTCGGAATGAGCTTGCGAACGCGCTGCTCGACCGACTCCTGCTGGACGGCGATCCGCGTCAGCCGCCTGAGGCTTGCCGCTGAATCGAGCTCGAGCCGCCCGCCGCCGCTGAGCGCCTGCGCAAGCCCGGGCTCCGAGAGCTCGACGACGACCTCCGCGAGCGGCTCCGGCTCGGGCGCGCGGGCGCGCGCAGAAGCCAGCGCGGGCAGTGCCGCGAGCAGACAGACCCCCACAAAGAGCAGCCGCTTCAGATAGTCAATGGTACGTCCAGCGGGCGGGAAAGTTGGCGGCTAGGGCGAGGCTACAATGGCCGTTCCGCGCGGATGTGGCGGAATTGGTAGACGCGCACGGTTCAGGTCCGTGTGGGGGCGACCCCGTGGAGGTTCAAGTCCTCTCATCCGCATATCCCTGGACTGAGCAGGGACTTCTCGTCGCTCAGCCGTTCCCCAAGTCCGCGTTCAGTCCGTAAACGTCGTCGTAGGCGTCGAGCAGACCGCGCAGGTAGTCCTCCGAGTCGGGCAGCAGATGCCCGTAGGTGGCGTCGATCTGCGCCACGCTCGTCCCCATGATCCGCGCCAGATAGAAGAGCTGGACGCCGCCGGCGATCGCCCAAGACGCGAACGTGTGGCGGCAGTCGTAGACGCGCCGGTGCTCGATCCCCGCGGCCCGAAGCGCGGGCGTCCACTGCGCGGTAGCGGAACTTCTCGAGGTCGATGTAGCCGCCCCTGGCGGCGGGGAAGAGGAGCGGCGTAGTCGAGCCGCGGCGGAAGCGCTTCGAGCGCCTCGAGGACGCGTGCGCGCAGCGGTACGCGCCTACGTTGCGCGAGCTCGACTTGTTCGGTTCTTTCAGGACCCGTTGCGTGTAGACACGCTCGACGCTCAGAACGCCAGCGTCGAGGTCGAGGTCGCGGCGTTCGAGCGCGAACAGCTCCTCCGGGCGCAGGCCGGTTCCGACGAGCACGGTGGGGATCGCGGTGAAGCGCGGGTCGAGTCTCGGCCGCTGATTGCGTCGATCTGCTCCCAGTTCTCGAACGGGCCGCTGCTCGTTGCGAGTGGCGGCGCGGGTGTTGCGGATTCGGGCGGTCGGGTTCTGCTCGACCAGGCCCATCGCGACCGCGTATTCGAGCACTTGCCGAAAGGCGCGGAAGATGTAGTGGGCCGACGAGCGCCGGTAACTGCGAGCGCCAAACGTCGAGTTCGATCGGCTGCAGCGTCTCGGCGCCGGCGCTCGCCGAACGCGGCCGTTGCGTGCCTGAGTCGAGAACGCAGCGTCCGCAAGGTCGCCTCGTCGACGCGGTGGCGGGCGAGGAACGCATCGACGAGTCCCGTGGACAGTTCCCACGCTCGGTTGCTGCTGTGGAAGCGGATCACCGAAGCGCACCGCGGCCGCTAAGTCGAGTGACTGCTCGGCCTTCGCGTTCGCGTAGTCAAGCGCCTCCGTTTTCGTCTCGAAGCCGCCCCGGCTTCGCTCGTTGCCGTTCTCGCGCCAGACGGCGAGCCAGTTCGGGCCGCGCCTACGCGCGAATCCTCGTTGTCGTGCGGGCATCTTCTTAGCCTCCGTTCGAGTGGGTCGGTGACGCCTGGGAGACTAGTGCGCGGGTCGGGTGTCCGGTAGGGGTCGGTGACACGCCTCCGCCGGCATCCGGCCCGACTCGCCACTGCTCGAGCACCTGCTCGACCTCGCTGAGACGAAATCGCACCGGGCCGCCCTTCTTGCCGAACAGACGGAAGCCGGGAAGGTCGCCGCGCTCGAAGCGGTCGAGGACGGTCGCGCTCGAGAGCCCGAGGATCTCGCCGAGTTCGCGAGCAGTCAAGAGGCACTCGACGTTCACACTGCCGCCTCCCACTCGTTCTAAGCCCTTCTCCCGACGACCAGGACACCCGAAGGGTCTAGGTCATCCCAGGGCAGATCAATCGAACCCAAACGAACCCGCGAGGCCGAGACGGGCACTTCTGTAGCTATCCGCCACTTTGATCCGCGGCGCCGGCCGAAATGCTCGAAGCGCGGGTCGTCCTCGAGCGCAGCGAGGACGTCGGAGAGTCGACGCCCGGCCCGTCGCCTAAGCTCGCGACAGGAGAGACCCGACGGTTCGCGGGCGAGCAAGTGGGCCAGATCGTCGGCGAGCTCGCCAGTCATCTCGCCCCATTGGCAATGTCGGCGTGTTTCGCGAGCAACCGCTCGATCTCGGTGTCGTCGGACTCGGAGAGCGCAGGCCGCTCGATTTCGAGGCTCCGCTCGACGGCCGGATCGAGCCAGCCGTAGCGAAGGTGTGGCGGTGAGGCTCTGCCGGCGACGTCGCCAACGGCGTCGTGAACGCTCGGCCTTCGCGAACAGCGCGAGCGGATTTTCGCTCGCGCGCGCGCGGTAGTTACGTGACCTTCTTTCGTTAGTACCCGCCAGCGAGGTTCGCTATCGTCTATCGATAGTACCGGCCAGTGGTGAGCAACCACCAGCAGTACTGCTGTGGTTACTATCACTACTAACGATAGAAACCATTTCCTACGCGCGCACGCGCGCGCGCGAGGGAGACGCGGAAAACGACGGCCGGCGGCGAGCGCGGAGCGGATCGTCGCGGCCGTCTCGACGGGCTCGAGCCCGAGCATGAGCGCGGCCTGTCGCGCCGAGCTCTCGACGCGGCCCGCGGTCAGTTGTCCGCCGGCGACGAGCTGCGCCAGCCGGAACACGGACCGGTTCAACGCCTCGTTCCGCTCGCCCGGTTGCGCCCGGAGCAGGACTTCGAGCTCGGACTCGAGCGCGCGCCGGCCGTAGCCCGTCTCGGCGCGTCGAATCTCGAAACGATTTCGAGATTCCGAGGCGCGCGAACACGATCGTTGTCAACGGCTGGAGCCAGCTCTCCGGCAGTTCGGCGATCGGGTCATCGTTCACCCACTCGTAGCGGCGGCCGCTGGCATGGCGCGACGGAGGAGCGCAGACGTAGCCGCGGGCGCCGCCGCGAAGGTCGAGCCCGGCCGGGCGCCCGAGCCCCTGCGTCGAGTTGCCGGCGAGCATCGGGCAGCGGAAGTAGCGGTGCTCGCCCTTGCCGGTGACGGCAACCCGACTAGCCGGCAACGGCCCGTAAGCGCTCCTCGAGCCGGGCGAGTGATCGCTCGCCGGCCTCGCCGTCGACGTCGAACACGAGCAGCCCGTCGCAGCGAAGGCCGATGTTCGCGTCCGGCCAGCGCTCCCACCAGGAGGCGACTGTCTCGCGGTCCTGCGTCGCCGAGCGCAGCCCGAGCCCTGCGAGCGGTCGTTTCCCGCAGGGCTCGAGCGGCAGCACCGGTTGCTCGGCGGCGAGCGCGAGCGCGCTCTCACCGAGCTCAGAAGGGGATGCCGTCATCGGCTCCGAGCCGCCGGCTCCGTCTTCACGTCGGCCGTCGGGCTCGCGCCGGCTCCTTCGTCTCGTAGGCGACGAGTCCCTCGTCGAGCCCGAACAGGTCAGTTGTCGACTTCTCCGGCCGGTCGGGGAAGCTGACAGCGAACGGCCAGTACGGAGCGCCCGTTCTCGCTCGTCGTCTTCTCGTGCCGCTGGATAACGACTCGCTCACCGGGCTCGAGCGTCTTCGACGTGCGCCGGTTGAGCTCGTCTCGGACCTTGTTGAACAACGCGGTCTGGCTGAGCCAGATCGAGCGCTCGGCGCCGTCGACGTCGAGCACGAGGATGACCCGCATCCCGTAGTCGCGGGTTGGTCCCTCGTCGAAGCGGACGAACGTGCCGGCCACCAGGTCGCCGTGCTCGGCGAACTTCCACGTCTCCGGGTAGCCCGTTGCCTTGTCGTCGGTCTGCGCCGGTTGGGTGTCGGGGACGGACGTCATGCCGCCCGCCTCCTCGTCACCGCTCAGCGCGAGTGCGATCTTGGCCAACTTCCGCTCGGCCTCGGTTAGCAGCTCGAGCAGCACGTCGATTGTCTCGACGGTGACGGGGAGCGGTTGCTCCGCGGGCCGCAGGGGTAGGGTGCTCATCGGATTCCTCCTGTCTGGCGGTGCGATTGAACTCGGGCGAGTAGCGAATCGCACCGCCGGGTGGTTTCCGGCGAAGCTAGAGGCAGGGCTGCGTCGCTAAAAGGTTTTTCGACCGGCGACGCCCAGAACGAGACGAAGCACCTGCATCTCGCCGCTAATCACGGACGCACGTCGAAAACCTCGGGGGGATTTCCGACGCGGCGAGAGCGTGCAGCGCCTCCTGCTGGTGTCCGGCCACCCACTTGACGATCGGCGTCACCCAGGTGCGCTTCACTTCGTTGTCGTCGGCAATCTGCCAGTAGTACGGACGCGGCGGCTTCGCTGTGTCGCGGGCTCGCTCGAGCGACTGCCTGAAGATCTCAAAAATGGTGTCCTTCGTGACCAGGACTCTTGGTCGCCCCGGTTCGCCCTTGACGTCGTGTTTCGCGGGCTCGTCATCCTCGAGCGGCGGCAACCGCCCCCAAGGCGGCGACCGCTGCATCTTCGCGGCGACGTCTTCGACTGGTTCGTCAATGCCCCAGACCAGCGGCATGAGCGCTCCTCGCTCGTCAGGCTGAGGGTGGCCCTCGTCGCCGAAGTAGCGAAGGACGATCATCAGCTCGTCCTCGTGCGACTTCTGCGCCCTGATCTGCGGCGCCAGCTCTGGCACGTTGAGGCCGTCCGCGATCAAGAAGTCCTCGGTGAGATCGGGGTGAGCCTTGGCGAGCTCGGCTCGTCGCTCCCAGGGTCGTAGCTCCGACCAGGGTCGCGCGGGCATCTAGCAGCGAGAGTGGGAGGGCTGCATGAGGTGTGCGGATCATCCCAAACCGCCAGGACGACGAAGGCCGCCCTCCCAGACGGCCCCCGCCCGCATCTACCTCATGCGCCGTGAACGATAACGGCCGACCCGGTTGTCTCTGCCCGGAGGTCAGAGTCGCCGGATGCCGCCCGGAGTCGGCCGATCCCGAGCAGCCGGGGTGAAGGTCAGCCGAAATTCCCCGCGTTCCCCACGAGTGCGGTTTTACTCGCCAAAAACTGGCGTGGGGCGGAGCCGACGCCATACTAAAAAGCGCGATCTGCAAACGCGAGGGGGTGTGGCGCCGTGTCTTCTCTCAAGAAATGACGGCGGCGAGTGACGCATGGTGAAGGGGGTGCCAGCCCGAAACTCGGGCAGAGGCGAAACGCCGCAGTCCACCGCTCGAAGTCTCGGGCTGGCGATCTGTCTCCTCTTCCCCCGTCCCCGAGGTTGTGAGGAGACGCGCCCACCTTGGGAGGTCGGCCCCGAGAGGATTTCACGACCCGTGGCCAGCGATCAACCGACGCTCCCGCAAACTGCGACCGAAACTTCGCGGCCTCGGCCGCGAGTTCTGGGCTTCAGGCGGGAGCGGAAGCGGTGCGCCAACGTACTAAACCGCCGCCCGGTTCAGTAGGCCGGCGGAGGCTCGCTCGGCGTAGTAGTGGCAGCGCGAGCAGAGCGTCACCAAGTTCTCCGGTACATCCGGCCCGCCTCGCTTCAAGTGGTGAACGCTCAGCTTCTCCGTTGCGCTGCACGAGCGGCAGCGGTTCCCGTCCCGTGCTCGCACAATCCGTCGCAGCTTCTTCCAGCGGTACGTGTCGAGCTCCGGTCTGCTCGACCCTGAGCGCGAGCAGATCGGGCAGCGCTTGCCACGCGGTACGTTGCGCAACAGATGTCCGTTCGGACAGGTCCGCATCCAGGCGGCCGCAGTCAGAGGCGAGTATTCACGGCAGCTCGACGGCTCCGGCCGCGAGCAAGGCGGCGCGTACGCGGAGCTCGACATAGGTTCGCGTGCTCGCTCGACCCACGGAGCGGTACTCAAGCGATCGACCGTCGAGCAGCTGGACGGCTCCGGCCTCGAGCATGGCGATGCGTGCGCGGATCTCGGCAAAGGTTCGCGCGGAGCGGTACTCGACTCCGACTGAGCGGCCGTCGATCACGGCGGAGGCGAGAGGCGCGGCCTTGGTCTCGATGAGCAGCCCCCGCGACTTGCGAATGTGCGGCAGCGTGCTGAGGAAGCGGTCCCTCTCTTCGGGGCTAAGCACTGTCATCGAAGCGCCTCGGCGCCACGGGTCTTGTGGACGGCAGGCTGGCCGCCATCGACCCATTCCTCGAATTGCAGGAGAGGCTCGCGTACCTCGAAGCGCAGCCGCTCGAGGTCAGCGGCCTCCGCGGAGACCACGTGCACGCGTTCGCGGCTGATCGGGCCGGCGTCGATCGCAGCTTGCTTGGCGTCGGCGTAGGCGCGCTGGACCTGTTCACGCTCACGCTCTTGGCGGCGCGCAACGTATGCGTGGTACGCGCGCATGCGCTCGGCGTGCTCGAGGTCGGCGGCCTCCCGGCGCTCGGCCTCGGCGAGCTCTTGGAGCGCCTCGGCGATGGTGCTCTCGTCGGTGGCGACGCGGAGGATCCACCGCAACTGTCCGACGGTGAGTTCGGTGTTTAAGGCAGCGTGAGGTTCGCGTCGCTGGTCATGAGGGGTGCGGCTCATCATTCTCCACATAGATTGTGGTTACCGGGACGGACGCAATCGGGCCGTTGTAGGTGTGCGCAGCTCGTCTCGGACGAGCGCCTCGAGCGGTTGCCCGGCCGACGCGGCCACAACTTGAGTCTACGACGCTGCCGGATCGGGCAACGTTCGGCTAGTCGTCAGCACGGTGGGTGGCACGCTCCGCGACGACGCAGAATGATCACAGCTTCGGCTTCCTGATCTGCGGGATCGGGGTCGCGCCTCCGTGTCCCGCCGAGTTCGTGATCTTCCGAATCCGAGCTTGACCCGCACTCGGGAGGGTCAACAACCGGCGTGGCGAAGCTCGTTCGGAAATGGAGATGTGGAAGCAGGACGCATCGGGCCGCGGCTACGAAGGGCCACGTCCGCAACGACCAGGACGAACTGAAGCCGTCAGTTATTCCTGACGACTCGTGGCGTGCAGCCTGGGCCGTTGTCTTCCACGAGTCGCACTCCGTGATGTGCTGCAACACCTGGACAATCTTCGTAGTCCGCGATCGACGCCGCTGGCTGTCCTTCTAAGGCGATGCATTGCGGCGGCGTTCATTCGCCCAGGGGCAGGGGCCCCGGGCCTGACCCGCGCTACCCCGGCGCATGCATTGAACAGGAAGAACATGAGGCCTGCGCAGTCGCGTCTCTGCTATGTGCTACTTGCACACCCCGCTTTTTAAGTTGGTAGCCCGGAACACCCCCGCCGCAGTCCCTTTTCCCCCGGGGTGGATGCCAGAAGAGCCAACGGGATCGTGAGCGAGAAGAGCCGCGTTTCCCCGAGCTAACGAAATCGGGGGAAAAGAGCGAGTGAGAGGGCAGAGGTCCCGGGGTACCGACAGGGTCTCAAAAGGTCGAAAAACGTGAGCGAGCCGGCGGTCAGGCAGATCTTCGATCGTGCGGAGCTTCGTCGAGACTCAGGATGTCGAGGAGCTCCCCGATCTCGTGGTCGTACTGAGCGGGATGACGCATCGCCGCTGATCTGTTGACCAGGTAGCGGTTTCGGCGACCGACCCGTTGCCGTTCGACGAAGCCGGCTTCGATGAGGTCGGACACGATCCGCTGGGCTGCGCGCTCCGTGATGCCCACCATCAGGGCGATGTCTCGAAGGCGGGCGTCGGCGTCACGCGCAATGCAGAGCAGGACCTGAGTGTGGTTAGTGACGAATCGCCACGGTTTCTTGTCCCTGGAGCTTGACTTAGACGACATCTTTTGCGTATATTTTTTTTCGTTCAATAGATTTCGTCTCTAAAAAGACGTGTATGAGCCTACCAGACCGAAGATCCTCAACCCAGCGGGAGGTGAGATGCCGCTCTACGAAGTGATGCTCTTCCGCGAGGGAGCGTCGGAGGTGAGGCTGACCGACCGACCGCTCGCTGTCGGCGACCTGGTGGAAATCGCGCAAAGACTCTGGCGAGTTGAGCGCTCGATGGCGGCGAGTCGCGAAAATGCCGAGCGTCGCTTCCTCCTCGTCCTTGACGAGGCCGGCACCGCCGCCAGCATCGCGCCGAGTCGCGACGCTCTTGGAGTGTTTTGAATTCCCGCACTCGCAGACGACCTCGAACGCATCGTCGTATGGAATTTGCGTGTTTTCCGTCCGGAGGGGGCTGATGTCGATGTTTGAGCGAACACGAACTGGTTTACGGGAGATGCCATCGAACGCCGCCTGGCTCCTGTCCCGGGGGCTGAAGCCGGCTGAGGCACTCGGAGACGCTGCGGCCGGCGCGCGCGACCAGGGGCGGAAGGTGAGGGCAGCCGTGGTCGACGCCGCGCCGGTCGGCGACTCCGTCGAGATCCGCGCGAGGCGCGCGCGCGACGCCGCGGAGCGTGCCCGGCAGGCCGAGGAGCGCGCACTCGAGGCCGCGAGGGAGTCGAAGGGGCTTGCCAAGCGCGCGCGCGAGGTGAGCGAGCGCGGTCGCACCCGCATCAATGATGTGGACCGCGAGACGAGCCGGGAGGTCAAACAGCGCGTCGCCGAGGCGCAGAACGCCGCAGACGAGTTCGTCAAGCGAGAGCGCCAAGCCGCCGAGGCGGACGCCGAAGAGCAGCGACAGGGAGTCGAGCAAGAGGTTGAGAGCGAGATCGCGGAAGCCCAAGGCGATGCCGAGGCATCCCAGCAGCGAGCCGAGGAGCTCGTCGAGGACGCGACCGAGGCCCTGGCGGAGGCACGGCGGCTGGCCGACGAGGCCGCCGAGGCCGCGCGCTCAGCCGCGGAGGAAGCGAACCGCCAGGCCGAGCAGCTCCAGAACGAGGCGAAGGGGCGAGCAAGCGACGCCGAGGCGCGCGTCAACGCCGCCGAGGACCTGCGCGAACGGGCAGCGGCAACCGCGAAGCACACCGCGCGCGAGCTCGATCGGGAGACAAAGGACGCCGGCGGCCTCGACGCCTACAAGAAGCCGGAGCTCCTTGAGCTCGCGGCCAGCATCGGGATCGAAAAACGGACGAACATGACGAAAGGTGAGCTCGTCGACGCGATCTCGAGGGCCGCTCGTCGGCGGACGAGACAAGGAGCGAGCTGATGAGAATTCTTCGCACGAAGAGCGAACCGGACCGGCCTCTCGACAAAGTCGGAGATTCTTTTGCCGCTCTGAGCGTCGGCGTGAACAGGAGCAAGCTCCTGAAGGCGGGCTTGATTGCCGGCGGGGTGGCCGCAGTCACGGCGGGGAGCGCGGCCATCTCCTCGATCCGGCGCCGCACGCAGGGGAGCAATTCGTGAGGCAGCGTCGTGCCGCCGGCGGCGTGGGAACGCCGGCTCCGGTCGCACTGACCGCGGCGGTTGATCCCAGGAGACGCCTCTCCGAGGGAGCACTTGTTCAGGCCTCCGTCCGTGCGCGCCTGTTAGGCATCCCGCTCTTGCGGCTGGACGCAACCGTCGTGCTCATGCCGGCCGCGATCACGGCGCCGTCCTCCGCACTCGCCGCGGGAAACGGCTTGGCCGAGGCAGTACGCAGCATCAACGACGGAGCGGAGGTCCTCGCCGAGGTGCGCCGGAACGGCCGACGCTGACGTCGACCCTGGATGAGCGTCGAGGCGCGTGGCACCCCGCGCCAGTTCGTGACGGTGCTTTGCATCGTCGGCGAGTCGGCGGGTGTCCCGTTCGCGGCTCTCGAGCGGCCGGACCTCCTCGAGGAGCTCGGCGCTAGACGCTCTTTAGGCCACGTCCTCGACACCGCGCCGCGCAAAAATGCCCGATTCCTTTCCTCCGGCAGCCCCTCATCCACGCCGAACTCGCATGACTTAGGATCCGCCGATCCGGGCCGCTCTGTTCGGCCCCGACACCCAGGAGGCGGGATGCCTACCGTAATCTTCTACCACGACGTGAAGGACAAGGACCATTGGCTAGCCTCGCCCAAGCGTGAGGAGTTCTTCGGTCCTCTTGGCGTGACGAACATCCGCACTTTCGTCGACCCCGAGAACCCGACGCGTGTCGGCGGGCTGATGGACGTCTCGGACATGGACGCTGTCATGGCCGCGATGGAGACCGAGGCGGCCGCCGAGGCGATGGCGTACGACGGAGTCTTGCCCGAGACGCTTGTGATCCTCGTCGAGGCCTGACCGATCCCGGCCCAGCGCGGTGAGCGAGTGCGTGAGCCTCGCTAGTGCGGATTCGCTGCGCAAAAACGCCGTCAGCGGGCTGCTAGCGCACGCCGACTTCAGGCGATCTTGACGAGCAAGTCGCGCAATCGTTCGCTAAGCGCCTCGATGTCCGTCGCGAGACCTTCGAACTGTGCGTCGGCCTGTTCCAGTTCGTGCGCTGCCTGCTCGCAGGCTCCGACCAGAAGGATCAGTGTTGGGACGAGGCTGCCGATGTCGACTCCTTGCTATGGCGCCGGAGCCTCGGTAGAAGGCCGACCAGAGTCATGGTGAATCAGGGCGTAGCCGTTTCGTCGCGCGAGGATTGAGTCCGCCAGCTCATCGATGTGTGCGCTCACCACGAACCACCGACCCGGCCCCGCTCGCACGGCCTCGTACTCGGACAAGTTCATCTCCGCGAGCTGCGTCGTGCACTCGTCGCGCCCGCATTCGCACAACACGATCATGGCTGGTTCGTCGAGCCCGAACTCCTTCGTCAGCTCAACGATCCGTTCATTGACGTCGCGACGGAGCCTGCGGTTCCGCAGCTCGCGCTCCACTGCGGTCATCGTGTTCGCCCTTCCAGTGCGAATCGGTAGTCGCTGCTCGAACACCGATCTAGATCTCGCTCTGGAGCCGGTGCGTTCGGCAGGCCGGCTAGAGGGCGTTGAGAATCCGATTCTACACCGCCTTTCCGCGCGTGAAACCAACGCTCGTCTGTTCTGGAGGTTGTAGAGGGGCCGGGCGGCGCAGTCCGAACGCCTGGCGCTGATCACGACCCGGCCCCTCGATGAACCTACGAAACGTCAGAGCTCGGCGCTAGACGCTCTTTCGGCCACGTCCTCGACGATCAGGACGGAGGGCTCGTCCTCGTTCGAGGCGACGATGCCGATCACGCGCAACGTCCGATCGCGCCCGAGCGGGATGGTGTCGCCGACGCGCCAGTTCGTGACGGTGCTCTGCATCGTCGGCGGCTCGGCCGGCGTCCCGTCGGCCTGCTCGAGCTTGACGGTGAAGGTCATCCAGTCCTCCTGTCCGGGACCGGACGGCCGATCTGAGCGTATAGGCCAATGTCAGCCGCGATGTTGTTACGGCGTAGCTGTTTGGCCCTTCTGACGCCGCCATCGCGCCACGCAAGAACGGTCGGTGCCCTCTTAGCTGGGATCATGACAGTCGAGTGGGCGATGAGCCAGAATGGAGCGCGAGGAGCTGACCGTGAGGATCGTTGCTCTCATCCTGCTGCTACTAACCCTCGGCGCCGCCTGCGGTGGCGATGACGACGACGATGCGACACAGCGGGCGACCCAGCAGGAAACAGAGTCCGCAACGACCACGGCGACGACGGTCGAGGAGCCGGAGGAGGATGCCGGCGACTTCCTAAAGGAGCACAGTGAGCGGACGTTCCTCGGGCAGTACGGTCGAATATGGGAGTCGCTGCACCCTGACCACAAGGCGATCGTCTCGAGGGAGAAGTTCCTCACCTGCAATCAAGACACCGAGAGCTTCACGTCGGAGGTTGATATCGAGGTAGTTGATACCTACCAGGAGCCGATCCTCATACAAGGCTCCGGGACGGTTGACAGCACGGCGGTCACCCTGCGACTGAGTTACGACAATCCGCTTACGGGCAAACCAGCCGAGGAGAACACCACGGTCCATGCGGTTCCCGTTGACGGCGAATGGACATGGATTCTCAAGCCGGCGGACTACGCCGCCTACAAGAAGGGCAACTGTCCGGCAGAGAGCTAGAGCACGGCCTGGCCGGAACGGCCATCTAGCCGAGCCGGTGCCGGCGGCTTAGGCTGGAGCGGGCGCGGGAAGGGCTGCAGCCTTCGACCCGCGCCCCCGGTCTAGTCCGTACTCAGTCCGTAAACCTGCCCATCAGGGGCCGAAATCGGCAGGACGGCAGAACCGAAATCCCTGCACAAACCACACTTCGCCAACTGCCGCCAACCGTCCGAGAACCCCGTGGAGGTTCAAGTCCTCTCATCCGCATCTCGAGCGTGTGCGGCCGAGCGGCCTAGGTTGCGAGAGCTTCGAGTACGTCGGCCGCGTGCGTATCGGGCTTGACGCGCCTCATCACCTTCGCGACGCGCCCGTCCTGGTCGATCAGGAAGGTTGAGCGCTCGACGCCCATGTACGTCTTGCCCATGTACTTCTTCTCGCCCCAGACGCCGTACTGCTCGGCGACCTCGTGGTCGGGGTCGGCAAGGAGCGTGAACGGAAGGCCGTACTTGTGCTTGAACTTCACGTGCGAGCTCTCCTCGTCCGGGCTGACGCCGAGGACGACGGCGCCGCGCTGCTCGAAGTCCTCGTAGTTGTCTCGGATCCCGCACGCCTGGGCGGTACAGCCCGGGGTGTCGTCCTTGGGGTAGAAGTAGAGGACGACCGGCTTGCCCCGGAACTGCGACAGCCGGACGCGCTCGCCGGAGTCCGACGTAAGCGTGAAATCAGGGGCTGGACTACCTTCCTCGACCAAGGGTGCCTCCGTTCGTCGGGCCGTCGGGGTCGTTCAAGACGGCAGCCATCTCTCGCGGTACGCCGACCGCTCCTCCGGCCCGAAGCGGGCGTAGGCCTCGTCCGGATTCGACGTCTCCTCGAGCACGCTCGCACCGTGCTTCGCCGCCAAGTCGTTCACGGCATAGACGACCTCGAAGCCGCCCGCTCGGCTGCCGGCCATGACGATCACGCACGGCCCGTCACCGGCGCCGACGAAGGTGTGCTTCGTCCACGGCGGGCAGTGGACGAAGTCCCAGGCCTTCAGGCGGCGCTCCTCACCTTCGATCACGAGCACACACTCGCCGGAGACGACAAGGAAGTCCTCCTGGCCCCGCTCGCCGTGGTACAGGCCGCGCTGACCGGGCGAGAGAATCTGGATGCGGAAGCCGAGGTCGGTCCACTCCTGCCGCCCTTCGAAGTCCGTGTCCTGCCCGCGCTCCTCGCTTCGGATCCACGACACGTCACGCGCGTTGACTACGAACCAGCCCTCGCTGTCGACCACCAGCCCAGCTTCGGTCTTCTTCAGCTGTGCCTCGCGAACGGAGTCGGTCATGACATGACCTCGGGGATCGTCGCCGTCGGTCATGCCTGTCCAGCTTCGACCACGAATCGAGCCTATACGCTCGCCGCCGTGCTTCGTGCGCACGAAGTCCTCGGTCTCTGCGTCCTCGCTGCGGCCGCCGCCGCGACCGTCTGGGGGGCTGCGGCGTACTTTCGGCACCGGAATCCGGGACGCCTGGTTGGTCACGTCATCGCACTCGTCCAGACGCTGTTGATCGCACAGGTTGGTCTCGGGCTTCTGCTTGTCTCGGACGATCGCCGGGCCCCCGACGACCTGCACTACGTGTACGGCACACTTGCCCTAGCAGCCGTGCTCGCTCCTTGGATGTACGCCCCGACCGATCCCCGCCGACGCCTCGCCTGGTTCGTCGGTGCGACGCTACTGGCAGGGGCGCTTGCAACGAGGGCGTACTTCACATCGGGATGAGGCGTTTCTTCGCGGATATGAACCCGACCCTGCGCGGGTTCCTGATCATCGTCGCGATCGTCGCGCTGGTCATCGTCCTCAACCAGCAGAACACGGTCGTGTCGCTTCTGCTCCTGGCCCGGATCGCGTTCTTCCTCGCGATCGCGTTCTTCATCTACCTGCTCTGGCGCGAACGCCGGTCGGACATCTCGAGCTGGCCCGGCCGCGCCCAGGTCGCCTTCTACGGCGGCGCGCTGCTGATCGTCGCCGCGCTCGGCGTCTTCTTCTTCTCGGGCATCTCCGGCCGCAACGCGCTCGCCTTCTTCCTGATCCTCGGCCTTAGCGCCTTCGCGATGTTCCGCACCTGGCGCGACCAGCACACGTATACGTAGGGCCTACGCCTCCACTCCGGCCCGCGCTCCGTCGAGCGCGTCGAGCGCGGCGCGGATCTCGCATGCTTGCCCGACGAAGATCGGCGTGTCGCGCTCGGTGTAGCGGCTGGCTTCGCTCTCGCGCAGCGTCAGCATCAGGTGCATGAAGTCGGCCGGCTCATCGCACTCGAACACGGTCATGAACTCCTGGTCGTCGATCCCGAAGGAGTACGTCGTGTGGTTGTGGATCGAGGCGAACTCGGCGCCGATCCGCATGTGCTCGTCCATCGCGCGCTGCCGGTCCTCCTCCGAGAGCGAGTACCAGGAGCGCAGCTTCACGAACGGATAGACGACGAGGTACGGGCGAGCCCTTCGGGACGACCTTGCGCGGGCGCCGCGCGGCCGTGTACTGGGAAGCCTTGGTCGTTGCGAGATACGAGTACGGCGTCTCGAGGTAGCCCGCGAGGGGGGTGGCGTTCAGCTCCGAACCGAGCTCGCCGAGATCCGCATAGCGCTCGGTGATCTTCCAGAGGAAGAAGTCCGCGTCGGGCCGCACGCCTGCCGTCGAATAGGCGCGCAGGCTCGACATCCGCCCGGCCCAGTCCTCGACGACGTCGGCGAAGGCGTCCTTGCCGGCAATGCGCTCCTCGACCGGCAGGCGCCGCCAGGCCGGATCGACCTTGAAGAAGGTGTACGCGACGTACTGGCCGCTCATGAGCACGATGGTAGATCGAGCAGGGCGTCCCGGCTCGACTTCGGCGTGTGGTCGGCGTAGTAGAGGCCGGACTGCCAGCCGAGCAGGTCCGGCTCGTCCCAGATGTGGAAGATGTAGAGGCCCTCGACCGTCTTCTGGCCGCAGGCGAGCTCGAAGGCCTGCCGGTAGTAGCGGGCCTGGGTGGCCTCGTCGACGGCGTCGGTGGCCGCCTTCGTGCTCCGGTTCGTGTAGACGCCGAGCTTGGACCGGGGGATGCGGGTCTGGACGCCGAACTCGGTGTAGAGGATCGGCAGGTCGGCGCCGCTCTGAGCGGTGCCGTCGAAACGCCTCGCCCAAAAGGTCGACCAGCTTGTCGTAGTCGGCGAGCGAGATCGTCGTCGAGCGGGGATGGGCGAAGTCGGGCGGAATGCTCGAGCGCTCGAGGTACGGGTGGTGGGCGAACGCGTCCATCACGGGCTTGTCTCGGCCGCTCTCCCGGTAGTACCGGCCGAGGTCGCGGATGAACTTGCGTCGGGGAGTGGGTCGGCCGTGACGAGCGCGGGTCGTCGCCGCCGCGAGGCGCGAGGGCGCCGCCGATGACGCGGATGTCCTCCGACACCGCCTTGAGCGCGTCGTAGCTGGCCGCGAGCAGGGCGAGATAGTCGCGGGCGGCGACGTTCGCGCCGTTCGGCCCGAACTGCGGGAGCCAGAAGCGGTTGAGGTTCGGCTCGTTCCCGATGATGAAGTCGCGGTACGCCGGGATCTGGCGAGCGACCGCTGCCGCGTAGGCGGCGAACTGCGCCCGCAGCTCCGGCGTGCGCGGCGTCGTGCGGCTGCCGACGTTCTGGACGATCAGCAACGGGCGGATGTCCGCGTCTTCGGCCGCGTCGGCGGCATTGCGCAGCTCCGCCACCTCCTGCGGCGACGGTTCGCGCTGTCCGGGAGCCCAGAACGTGTTCGTGATCACCGCGTCGAAGCCCGCCGCTGTCGCGTCGCCCAGCTTGTCCTCGGCAGCAGCCGGATCGGGATCGCGGACGACGTACTCCCAGGCCCCGACGGTGAACCGCGGCTCGGCCGACGATTCGTCGCGCAGCCCAGCACAGCCGATCGCGACGGCCGCGAGAATGGCTGCACCAAGCCCGAGAAGACCCCATTTCCGCACGCCGGGCCGAGGCTACCCTGACCATCGTGGCCACGTCTCTCGAACCCAAGCTGAAGGCGCTTCCGGCGAAGCCGGGCGTCTACCTGTTCCGCGACGCGGCGGGCAAGCTCCTCTACGTCGGCAAGGCGAAGTCGCTGCGGCCGCGGGTGCGGAGCTACTTCCAGCAGGGCGGCGACGGGCGGCCCGCGATGGGCGGGATGGTCGAGCGGATCGCCGACCTCGAGGTGATCGTGACCGGGAACGAGGTCGAGGCGCTGCACCTCGAGCAGAACCTCGTCAAGCGCCACCGGCCGCCGTACAACGTCCGGCTGCGCGACGACAAGTCGTTCCCGTACATCGCGGTGACGGTCGACGACGAGTACCCCAGGGTCATGTTCACCCGCGAGCGGCACCGCCGCGGCGTTGTCTACTTCGGCCCGTACGCCAACGCCAAGAAGGTTCGCGAGACGCTCGACGTGCTCAACCGCGTCTTCCGCTTTCGCCCGTGTGAGGGGCCGAAGCCGGGGCGCCACTCGGGGATCCCCTGCCTCGACTTCCACATCGACCGCTGCTACGCCCCGTGCGTGAACTACATCTCCAAGGACGACTATCGGAAGGTGATCGACGGCGTGATCGAGTTCCTGTCCGGCGAGACGCAGCCGATCATCAGCGAGCTGGAGCGGCGGATGAAGGAAGCGGCGGCGAACGAGCAGTTCGAGGAGGCCGCGCGCTACCGCAATCGGCTCTTCTCGGTGCGCCACCTGGCCGAGCGGCAGGCAGCGGACAAGCGCGCCGTCGGCACCGTCGACGTGATCGGAATCGCGCTCGACGGCGACCGGGCGGCGGTGCAGATCTTCCCCCTCCGTGACGGGCGGATGGTCGACCGGTACGGTTTCCACCTCGAGAACGTGGATGGGCACGACGTGCCCACGGTGTTGGAGGCCTTCGCGCTCGAGTACTACGGCTCGGCGCCGAGCATCCCCCCGCAGATCATCGTTCCACGCGAGGCCGGTGACACGAGTGCGCTGGCCGAGTTCCTGTCGGAGCGGCGCGGCTCGCGGGTCGAAGTGCGGCGGGCCGAGCGTGGCGAGAAGCGCCGGCTGCAGGAGCTCGCCGAGCAGAACGCCAAGGTGGCGCTCGAGGCTGACACGGCCAAGGCCGAGACCTCCCGGTTGCGCCGCATCGAGGCGCTGGAGGAGCTGCGCGAGGCTTTGAATCTCGAGAGCCTGCCGCTGCGGATCGAGTGCTTCGACGTCTCGAACATCCAGGAGGAGTCGCCGGTGGCGTCGATGGTCGTGTTCCAGGACGGCGTGGCCAAAAAGGCGCACTACCGGAAGTTCGGAATCCGCGGCCAGGATGGGCAGGACGACTATGCGGCGCTGGCCGAGGCGGTCTCGCGGCGCTTCGCACGGCTCGCGACGGCGACGAGCGAGGAGTACGACGAGGGCTTCGCGTCGGCGCCCAATCTCGTCGTCATCGACGGCGGCAAGGGCCAACTCTCGGCGGCGATCCAGGCGATGCAGGCGTACGACCTGCCGCGCGTAGCGGTGATCGCGCTGGCCAAGAAGGCGGAGGAGGTGTTCGTGCCCGACCGGCCGGATCCGATCCGGCTCGACCGCCACTCACCCGGTTTGCAGTTACTCCAGCGTGTTCGGGACGAGGCGCACCGGTTCGCGCTTGGTTTCCATCGTCAGCGACGCGACGCGCGTGCTAAGGAGTCGATCTTCGACACGCTGCCCGGAGTAGGCCCGGCGCGGCGCCGTGCGCTCATCCGTCACTTCGGTTCCGCGGAGCGCTTCCTGGCCGCCAGCGAAGAGGAGCTCGAGGGGGTGCCCGGGATGCCGGCGAGGACAGCGCGCGCGATCTACGCGCAACTGCACAAGGCCGGCCGCGCCTAGGGCTGGATCGACACGACGAAGAGCGCCTGGTTCAGACGACTGCCGGGCGGCGAGGCAAGGACGACTGCTGAAATCGCCCGCCGGCCGGCCCACGAGGTCGAGATGTAGTCGGCCAGCATCGCGCCGCCCGCCTGCGCGGCCCACTCGTACCGAATGGTCTGGGCATTCAGCCGGCGCGGCGAGCTCCAGCGGCGGCCGCCGTCCCTCGACGCGACGAAGCCGACGTCCAGCAGCCCGCCGGGCCTGGACGCGTAGTAGGCCAGCGCGAGCCGGCCGGTCCTCGCGGGGTCGGCTCCAAGCCCAGGAAGAACGAAGTCGGCGCCACGTCCCAGCGGCACTCTCCTCGGCGCCGACCACGTGATCCCGTCGATCGAGCTTGCGACCACGACGTCGTTACGCGCACATGTGGGACCGCAGTCGGGCCAGGCGAGGTACACGGTGCCGTCGCCGCCGACCTCGGCGCTCGGGAGCGGAGGCGCCCGCAGGCCCGGCGTCGGCTTGAACCGCGTGGGCGCGACGGTGACCGGCGCCGAGAACGACCGGCCCCCGTCCGTCGAGCGCACCGCGGCAACACGATCCTCGTCGTAGAACGGGACGACGAGGTCGCCGTCGGGCTGCACGACCGGTTGCGGCGCCGGCGCCCAGCGGCCCACGATTGACTTTCGCCCGGCGTTCTCGGGCGCCGCGACCTGCGGTTCCCAGGTCAAACCGCCGTCGCGCGAGGCCTGGAACTCGAGCCGCAGCGTGCGGAAGTCGCTGTAGGTGACGTAGCAGCTGCCGCGGTGCGGGCTCGCGGCGCCGTTGTCGCAGGCGATCCACTCCTTGTCGAGCAGGAGGTTCGGCTGCCACGGCGCTTCGACGACGGTCACCGGCGCGCTCCAGTTGATGCCGTCCGGCGAACGGCTGACGACGACCGCGGCCGCCTCACCTTGGGAGAGCGCGAGCGAGGCGATCAGCCAGACGCCGTGAACGGCGTCGTAGGCGACCACCGGGTCGCTGGCGCGCTGCCAGCGTCCCGCGGGAGTCGAGCGAACCGTCAACGCGGGAAGGAGGCTCGAGCGCCAGGTGCGCCCGGCGTCGGTCGAGGTCGCCCAACCGATATTGACGGCGCCGCCGTCCCGAAAGCGGCCTGACTGGAAGGCGGCCACGACCGTGTTCCCCCACGCGAACGTGTCGGGCTCGGCGATGCTGGCGTGCTGCGCAGGTGCGCGATGTGGATCGCGAGCGACGACGCGGACCACCGTCTCGCAGTCGCGCGCGACGCGGTCAGTCAGGTCGGCGTTAACGAGGTCGATGCCGCGCCCGCACCGAACCGTGTCCCGGCGGCCACCGTCGACCTTGATCCGGTCGCTGCCGGCTTTTGCGTCGATGCGGTCGGCGCCTGGGCTGCCGCGGAGGAAGTCGGCCCGCTTCGTGCCCTTGATCGTCGCGGCGCCCGCGATGCCGGCAAACAGAAGAGGGCCGCCGCACTGACCAGGACGACGCGACGGCCCATCGTCAACTCGGACGCTGTCGACCAGAGGGTTGTTGCGCCGGTGATAAGGCGTCGACTCGGCGACGCCGACCAGAAGAGGCCGTACCGCCGAGGCATCGCTTGCGATGCCGACTTGGAGGACATGCCGGCTTTGCCGGGCGTGTCCGTTCTCTTTTGCCGGTGCGGCCGTCTAAGGGCGGTCGCCGTCCGGCGCCATGAACGGGTAGCGGTAGTCGGTGGGCGGGACGAACGTCTCCTTGATCGTCCGCGGGCTGACCCAGCGGATCAGGTTCCACATCGAGCCGGCCTTGTCGTTCGTCCCCGACGCCGCGCGCGCCGCCGAACGGCTGCTGGCCGACGACCGCGCCGGTCGGCTTGTCGTTGACGTAGAAGTTTCCCGCCGCGTAGCGCAGCCTCTCCTGGGCCTCCTCGATCGCCGAGCGGTCCTCGGAGAACACGGCGCCGGTCAGCCCGTACGGCGCCGTGTTGTCGACCAGCTCGAGCGTCTCGTCCCACTTCTTCTCGGGATAGACGTAGGTGGTGACGATCGGGCCGAAGAGCTCCTCGCGCATCAGCTCCGAGTGCGGGTCGCTCGTCTCGAGCACGGTCGGCTCGATGAAGTAGCCCTCGCTGTCGTCGGTGCCGCCGCCGACGACGACCTCGGCCTTGTTCTTGACGCGCGTTCTCGATCGCCTCGCGATGACCCGCGAACGCCTTGGCGTCGATCACGGCGCCCATGTAGTTGGAGAAGTCGGCGACGTCGCCCATGCGGATCGTGGAGACCTCCTTGACGAGGCGCTCGCGCAGCTCCGGCCAGAGGTTCGACGGCGCGTAGACGCGCGAGGCGGCCGAGCACTTCTGGCCCTGGTACTCGAACGAGCCGCGCACGATCGCCGTCGCGAGCGCCTCGACGTCGGCCGAGGGGTGGGCGACGATGAAGTCCTTGCCGCCCGTCTCGCCGACGATGCGCGGGTAGTTGCGGTATCCGGCGATGTTCTCCCCGATCGTCTTCCACATCGACTGGAAGACTGGGGTCGAGCCCGTGAAGTGGACGCCGGCGAGGTGCTCGCTTCCGAGCGCGGCATCGCCGATCGTCGCGCCCTCGCCGTACACGAGGTTGATCACGCCCGGCGGCAGGCCCGCCTCCTCGTACAGCCGCATCAGCCAATAGGCCGAGTACGCCGCAGTCGAGGCAGGCTTCCAGACGACCGTGTTGCCCATCAGCGCCGGGCTCGTAGGCAAATTGCCGGCGATCGAGGTGAAGTTGAACGGCGTGACGGCGAAGACGAAGCCCTCGAGCGGCCGGTACTCCATCCGGTTCCAGACTCCCTGCGAGGAAACGGGCTGCTCCTCGTAGATCCGCGTCATGAAGTCGACGTTGAACCGCCAGAAGTCGATCAGCTCGACGGCGGAGTCGATCTCGGCCTGGTGGGGCGTCTTCGACTGGTTGAGCATCGTCGCGGCGTTCAGGGTCGCGCGCCAGGGGCCGGCGAGCAGCTCGGCGGCCCGGAGGAAGACGGCGGCCCGATCCTCCCAGGGCCAGCGGTGCCAGTCCTCCCAGGCCTCGCCGGCAGCCTTGATCGCACGCTCGACCTCGGCGGGCCCGCCCTTGTGGACATCCGCCAGAACGCTGTCCTTGTCGTGCGGCTCGACCGCCTCGAATGTGTCGCCCGTCCGGACCTCCTCGCCGCCGATCACGGACGGGATGTCGAGCCGCTCGCCGCGCATCTCGTCAAGACGCCGCTTCAGCTCCCCGCGCTCGGGCGAGCCCGGCGCGTAGTCGCGGATCGACTCGTTGACGGGAGGCGGGGGCCGGAAGATGCCGGGGCCGCTCATCGGATGGATTGTAGATTCGCGGGAGATGACGCTCTCTGAGGATGTCCGTAGCGAGCTGGCCGGCATCGCCCCGAGGCGCGAATGCGACCGCCTCGCCGAGCTCTCGGCGCTCTTCCACACCGCCGGGCGGATCCATCTGCGCGGTAGAGGAGAGGTCTCGCTCCACCTCGACTTGGCGAGCTCGGGCGTGGCCCGACGGGCCTTCAGCCTCTTGCGAGGATTCGGCGTCCCCTGCGAGATCAGGAGCTACCGGCGCCGAGCGTTCGGGGCCGAGACGCGCTATCAGCTTCACGTATCTGGCGAGGATCGCGCGCTGCAGGTCCTGCACGAGGCCGGGGTGGTGAGCGCGAGGCTGACGCCGCTGGATCACCCGCCGCGACGAATCGTCGGCCGCTCGTGTTGCCGGAGCGCTTATCTCCGCGGAGCGCTGCTCGGCGGCGGCAGCGTCTCACCGGGTCATCTGGAGATCCGGACGGAGCACCGGCCCGGTGCCGAGTTCCTCGCCGAGGTGGCCCAGGCCGAGGGGATCAGGCTCACCGTGCAAACGCGCAAGGATCGTTCGTCCGCCTACGCCAAAAGCTTGGACACGATCGCCGAGCTGCTCGCCGCGGCGGGCGCGGCGGGCGCGGTCCTGACGTTCGCCGAACGGGGCGTCGTCGGAGCAGCGAAGTCGCGGGCGAACCGCCTCGCGAACGCGGACCACGCGAATCTCGTGCGCACGAGCCGGGCTGCAGGCACGCAGCTGCGGGCGTTGCGCCGGCTACAGCGCCGTGGCGCGCTGGCCCGGCTGCCGCAGCCCCTTCAAGAGCTCGCCGAGCTGCGGCTGGCGCATCCGTCGCTTTCGCTGCGCGAGCTCGGGCTCAAATGCCGGCCGCCGGCAACCAAGGCCACCGTCCACCGGCGGTTGCAGAAGCTAATCCGCCTCGCCGAACCCTGACCGTTTCTTAACGGGGTCGGACCCCGTAAGGCTCTTTACGGGGTCCGACCCCGTAAAGGCCCCGGCGTGCCACGTCGGCATCGCTTGCGATGCCGACGCATAGGAGGCTTGCCGGCTTTGCCGGCGAGCCGTTTCGCCCGATCAGCCCGCCGGCTGCCTTAGGCAGCCGGCGGGCTGGAGGGGAAGCTCCGAGGACGACCTCCCCCTCCAGTTAAACCGCGCTCCGGACCGTGGCGCCGAACGGGGTCTGAATTCGACGCCGGACGAGCGCAGACCCGCCGTCAAGTGAGTATGACTGAAAGGTCTCGGCTCGCCCAACCGAGCGAAGCTTGTCGCTATTTCTTGATCCGGAACGACGCCGAGAAACGCTTCGTTCGCGTTGTGTTCAGCGACGCCCGAAAAGTCACGCGCACCGAGTAGCGCCCCGGGCGGAACCGGTTTGTTATGCGGACGATCCGAGAGCGATAGGCCTTGACGTTTCCTCGCACGCGCAGGACCCTCCGGTTTCCACGGTAGAGACCTGCCTCCACGGTCGCGTCCTCCTGGGCATTGGCGACGAGGGCCAGGGTCAGCCTCCTCGCCGGAAGCACTCGCTTCTTCGGAAAGCGCATCTTTGCCCCCGAGACCGTGGTTATGTGTCGCCAGGAGCGGAGCCTGCCGGGGCAGCGGCCGCCGGTCTGGGCGATCGTCGCTTTGACGGCGCCGTACGAGGGGCGAAGGGATCCGTCCGCGCGAACCAGGCCCGACTGCCAGCGTTCGAGATCAGGCTCGTCGCGAAGGAGGAAGAAGAGCGTCGAGCGCACCGATGCGTCGCAGGCTAGGTACCGAATCGCCTGGCCGTAGATTGCCGCCTGGTTCGCCTCGGTCGTCGTCCGAACGCTCTCGCCTCCGAAGTAAGCCGGCCTCGCGCTCGGGACGATTCCCACCTGCCAGCCGAGCTCGTCGAGCCGGAAGACCATGCTGCCGCGGCCGGTTCCCTCGCGAAACACCGGCTGGCGAGTGCCGCGGAAGGCGTCCCAGAACGCCTGCTTGATTCGCCCCAGGTTCGGGACGCCGGCGTTCGGCCAGCGGTAACCCTTCATCAGGCTGTCTGTATCCCGGTCCGGATACGGGTGAAATGCCAGCTC
The DNA here is from genome assembly GCA_963752845.1 of uncultured Actinomycetes bacterium. GTDB lineage: Bacteria > Actinomycetota > Thermoleophilia > Gaiellales > Gaiellaceae > JACDAN01. The sequence goes on from CAVVZV010000003.1 coordinate 251,436, forward strand.
GTCCATGATCGGCCGCTGCCGCTTCGCCTTTCGGTACGCCTTGCCGAGCCCGCTGATGAAGCGCACGGGCGAGATCGACCTGTTGTCCCGCGCGGTCGGCGAGTCGTTGCCGCGTGGCGAGAGCCCGATGCCAAGCACGGTAATCGACCGATCGACCGCTTTAAGCGCGTCGTACGACCGCGCGAGCAGCCCGTAGTACGCGGCCGGCGACACGGCGACGCCGCCCCGGCCGAACTGCGGCTGCCAGAAGCGGGGCTGATTCGGCTCGTTGCCGATGACGTAATCCTTGACCGACGGATAGGTGCGGGCGAGGTGCTGGAGGAAGGCGGCGTACTGCGCCGCTCTGTTCGGGGCCGCGGTGATGTCGCGTGCCCTGGCGGGAGAGACGGCGAAGATGACGCGGACGCCGCGCGCCGACGCGAACGGCACGTAGTGGTCGAGCGCCGGCTGCCTCTGGATCGTCATCGGGGTTGCCGGATCCCAGAAGATCGAGACCCGGTTCTCGCGCATGCCCAGGTCGGCGAGGCTGTCGAAAAACCAGGTGGCGTTCTCCGGTGCGATTCCGTAGTCGTCGACGACGCCTACGTCCATCGCGGACGCGTTGCCGGCCAGCATGACAGCGGCCACCATGGCGGCGGCCAATGTGACTAGAGACTTCACAGATACCCCTGGAACAAGCTACCGGCCTTCGCGGCCGACGCCCGAATGCCTTCATCAAGTCATTACACTCGGACCGGAGCGAACGGGAGGGAGGCCATGGCGAAACGCGTTGCTATCAACGGATTCGGCCGGATCGGACGGAACTTTTTCCGCGCCTACCTGAAGCAGGAGCCGGACTTCGAGGTCGTCGCGCTGAACGACATCGCGGCTGCCGACGTGCTGGCACACATGCTCAAGTACGACTCGAGCTACGGGGTCCTCGACGCCGACATCGGGCACGGGGACGGCGAGCTGACGGTCGACGACAAGACGGTCAAAGTCACTTCCGAGCGCGACCCTGGGGCGCTGCCCTGGGGCGATCTCGGCGTCGACGTCGTGGTCGAGTCCACCGGGCTGTTCACCGACCGCGAGGGCGCGTCTCAGCACATCGAGGCGGGCGCGAAGAAGGTCGTCATCTCAGCACCGGCGACCGATCCTGACGTCACCCTCGTCCTCGGCGTGAACGACGACGTCTACGACCCCGAGCAGCACGACATCATCTCGAACGCCTCCTGCACGACGAACTCGGTCGCGCCGATGGCCAAGATCCTGCTCGACGACTTCGGGGTCGAATCCGGCTTCATGACGACGATCCACGCCTATACGACCGAGCAGCAACTGCTGGATCAGATTGCGTTGACGCGCAAGGGCAAGGCCGACCTCCGCCGGATGCGCGCAGCGCCGCAGAGCGTCATTCCCTCCACCACCGGCGCGGCGAAGGCGACCTCTCTCGTCATCCCCGAGCTGAAGGGAAAGCTGGACGGGATGTCGATGCGCGTCCCCGTCCCCGTTGGCAGCGTCACCGACCTGGTCTGCGTGCTCTCCCGTGAGGCGACGGTCGAGGAGATCAACGAGGCGTTCCGCGGCGCCGCGGGGGCTGAGCGCTGGACCGGGATCGTCCAGTACACCGACGAGGCGATCGTCTCCGCCGACATCGTCGGCAACCCGCACTCGCTGATCGTCGACGGTCTCTCGACGATGGCGAACGGGCGCATGGTCAAGGTCATCGGCTGGTACGACAACGAGTGGGGTTACAGCTGCCGGCTCGTGGACGTGGCCGAGAAGGTCGCGGCTTCGGTCGGCGCCCCGGTTGGCGCGTAAGCCCAGGTCGGTCCGCGACGCGGATGTCGCGGGCAAGCGCGTGCTCGTCAGGGCGGACCTGAACGTCCCGCTGGAGGACGGGCGGGTCGCGGACGACACGCGCATTCGAGCGGCGTTGTCGACGCTGCGGCTGCTGCTCGAGCGCGGGGCGATGGAGGTCTTCGTCTGCTCGCACCTCGGGCGGCCGAAGGGCTTCGATGCGGCGCTCTCGATGCGTCCGGTCGAGGAGCGGCTGCGTGAGCTCGTGCCAGACGAGCGGCTGGTCGTGCTGGAGAACACCCGGTTCGACCCGCGTGAGACCGAGAACGACGAATCGTTCGCACGCGAGCTCGCCGCCGGTCGCGACCTCTTCGTCAACGATGCCTTCGGCTCCGCCCACCGCGCGCATGCTTCGACCGTCGGCGTCGCGAAGATTCTTCCCGCCTACGCCGGGCTGCTGCTCGAACGGGAGTTGGAGGAGCTTGGGAAGCTGCTCGGCGAGGTCGAGCGGCCGTTCGTCCTCGTCTCGGGGGGCGCGAAGGTCGAGGACAAGCTCGGCGTGCTCAAGAATCTCGGAGGGAAAGCGGACGAGGTGCTGATCGGCGGCAAGATGGCCGAGGAGGTGCGGGAGGAGAATCCTCTCGACTTCCCGGTTGTTCTGCCCCGGGACGTGGTCGCGACGTCCGCCTTCGAGCCCGACGCGGAGACCAAGATCGTCCCCTACGACGAGCTGCCGGAGGGTTGGCTCGGCCTCGACATCGGCCCGGAGACGCGCGCCGACTTCGGCGACCGGATCCGGCGTTCGCGGACGGTGTTCTGGAACGGCCCGATGGGCGTGTTCGAATGGCCACGGTTCGCGGAGGGGACGACGGCAGTGGCGGAGGCGATTGCCGACGTCGACGGGTTCACCGTCGTTGGCGGCGCCGACTCCGTCCGCGCGCTTCACGATGTCGGGCTCGCCGATCGGGTGTCTTGGGTCTCCACCGGCGGCGGAGCGGCGCTCGAGTTCCTGGAGGGCAAGGAGCTTCCGGGAGTCGCGGTGATTCCGGAGGCTTAGGGTTGTTCCGATGCTGATCGCCGGCAACTGGAAGATGTACAAGACCGCCACGGAGACGGCGGAGTACTGCCGTGCGCTGCGTGATGCGCTCGTCGATCTGGACGGCGTAGACGTCGCCGTCTGTCCGCCGTTCACCGGGCTGGCGCCGGCGGTGCAGTCTCTGGCCGACACTGAGATCGCGGTCGCCGCCCAGAACGTCCACTGGGAGCCGGAAGGCGCCTACACGGGTGAGATCTCACCACCGATGCTCGTCGACCTGGGCGTCTACGGCGCGATTGTCGGTCACTCGGAGCGGCGACAGTACTTCGGCGAGACGGACGAGACGGTCGGCCGCCGTGCAGCGGCGGCGCTCGAGGCCGGGCTCTGGGTGATCGCCTGCGTCGGCGAGCTTGAAGAGGAGCGTGAGCGGGGGGAGACCAAGGACGTGCTCCGCCGGCAGCTGGTCGCGCTCGAGTCCCATGACGACCTCGTGATCGCCTACGAACCGGTCTGGGCGATCGGGACCGGGAAGACGGCGACGCCGGAGCTGGCGCAGGAGGCGCACGCGTTCATCAAGGCGATCCTCGACGTGCCCGTCCTCTACGGCGGCTCCGTCAAGCCCGAGAACGCGGCCGAGCTGTTGGCGCAACCGGACGTGGACGGCGCCTTGGTGGGCGGGGCTTCGCTCGAGGTCGACTCCTTCGTTTCGATTTGCCGAGCGGCCGTTTCCCCCTAGTCGCGCTGACGATCCTGGACGGGTGGGGCTGCGCGCCGCCCGGCCCGGGCAACGCCGTCGAGCTCGCCAGCACGCCCGTCTTCGACCGCCTCTGGTCGACCTATCCGCACACGACGTTGAAAGCCTCCGGTGAGGCGGTCGGCCTGCCGCCCGGTCAGATGGGGAACTCCGAGGTCGGCCACCTGACGATCGGCTCGGGGCGGATTCCGTTCCAGGATCTCGTGCGCATCAACCGTTCAATCGAGAACGGAGACTTCTACGAGATCAAGGCACTCGTCGCCGCCTTCGAGCGCGCCAAGGCTCGGGGCGCGCAACGTCCATCTGCTCGGGCTCGTCTCGTACGGCGGCGTGCACTCGCACATTGATCATCTGCGGGCGCTCCTTGAGCTGGCACGACGACAGGGGATGGCAGGACCGCACCTGGATCCACGCCTTCACGGACGGAAGGGACGTATCACCCACCTCGGCCGTGAACGATCTGGCCGAGCTCCCCGGGGAGAAGATCGCGACCGTGGTCGGCCGCTACTACGCCATGGACCGGGATCAGCGCTGGGATCGCACCGAGCGCGCGCTGGCCGCGTTGCTACAGGGCAGCGAGGCCTTAACGGGGTCCGACCCCGTTAAGGAAGTGCAACGTAGCTACGCCGAAGGTGTGACGGACGAGTTCATAGAGCCGATCGTCCTCGAGGGGCGGCCGCGGATCGCCAAGAACGACGCACTGATCCTCTTCAACTTCCGGCCCGACCGCATGCGGCAGTTGACGCAGAAGCTTCTGGCCGCGGGCTTCGACGTAACGACGATGACGCGCTATCGCGAGGACTTCGACTGCCCGGTTGCGTTCCCCGAGCAAAAGCTCTCAGGAGTGACGGCAGAGGTGCTCGCCGAGCACGGCGTGCGTCAGCTCCACATCGCCGAGACGGAGAAGTACGCCCACGTGACCTACTTCTTCAACGGCGGCGAAGAGAAGGAGTTCCCGGGCGAGGTGCGCGTCCTCGTCCAATCGCCGCGGGATGTGCCGAGCTACGACCTGAAGCCGGAGATGTCCGCGCGCGAAGTGACCGACCGCTTCGTCGAGGAGATTGAATCCGGCGAGTACGGGTACGCCGTATTGAACTTTGCCAACCCCGACATGGTCGGACACACGGGCGTCATTCCAGCGGCAGTGAAGGCGGTCGAGACCGTCGATGCTTGCCTGGGGCGGGTTCTCGCCGCCGTCGATGCCAAGGGCGGAGTCTCGCTCGTCACCGCTGACCACGGAAACGCCGAACACATGTTGGAGCCGGACGGCAAGCCACATACGGCACATACCGCCAATCCCGTACCGTTTGTGCTCACAGATACGAAAGTCGAACTCCGCGAGGATGGAGAGCTGTCGGATTTGGCGCCGACTGCGCTCCAATTGCTCGGGCTCGAACCGTCTTTACAAATGACCGGCAAAAACTTGATCAAAGTGCAGGAATAGCCGGGATATAATCGACATCCCTTTGGCGCTCCCCCAGCCAGATTTCGGAGTACTGCGGAAGGCTCAGCGCGGCGATGAGCGAGCTTTCAATCTCATCGTCCGGGCGTACGAGACTCCGGTCTACAACTACGTCCTGCGGCTGGTCGGCGACCGAGCGCTCGCCGAGGATCTGACCCAGGAGGTCTTCCTCCGCGTCTACCAGGGCCTGCCGAAGTTCTCGCTGCGCTGCCGTTTCACGACCTGGCTCTTTCAGGTGACGAAGAACCGAGTGCTCGACGAGTTGCGTGCGAGTGAACGTCGCCCGCGGTCGGTCGTGACGATCGACGACATCCCGCCGCTCGAGGTCCTCGACGCGCCGGTCGAGCGGATCGAGGCTATGGATGCCGTCTGGCGCTCCGTCAACGACCTCAACGTCGACCTGAAGATGGCGCTGCTCCTCCGCGACGTCGTCGGTCTTTCGTACACGGAGATCGCCGACTCGCTCGAGATCACGCTCGCCACGGTCAAGTGGCGCATCTACAAGGCGCGGGAGGAAGTGCAGCTCGCGCTCGCCCGTGAGGGCATCACCTTCGGCGAGGATGCCGAAACCGCTGACGTCGCTAAGGACGTCGCGCCGGTTCCCTAGAGGCCGCAGCGAACCAAACAAGCGGTTTCGACCGGTCGGTTCAGTCGGATGCCGGGCGAAGCCCGCCATCCTGAGGGCGGCACCGCAAGCGGCGCCTTAGCTAGCGCGTTCTCGCAGCCAGTCGGCCAGCAGCCGCGCCGACTCCGCCGGTGTCTCGCCGCGCGGAAGGACGTCCGGGCGACCGGGCGCCGGCGGCGCGTTTCCGCCGTCGCCGCCGGATTGGATCTGCGCCTCGAGCTCGTTGACCACACCAGAGAGATCTTCGAGGTAGAGCTCGGGGATTGCCTGGTCGTTGATGGCGTCGGTCAGCTCGACGCGAAGGCGGCCGGCCTCGTCGGCTGCCCTACGCGCATCGCCGCTGTCGAGCAGGCCAGCGACCTTGTCGCTGCGGCTCGCCAGGCGCTCTGCGACCGCGCTCTCGATCGTCGGTCCGGTGACGGTGCGCCGCTCGACCTCGCTCTCCCCGCCGCCGCAGCCGGCGAGCGCCAACGCACTACACGCCGTGAGCAAGACGCTCCGCGAGCGAATCGGGCAACCCCCTTTCACGGATCTCGTGCTGCGTCCGGGCGACAGGGTAGGCGACCCTGCGGAACCGGGCGCGCTTGCCGTCGAGATCGAGCTCGAGGAAGGCGGCGCCCGGGTTCCCATCCCGCGGCTGCCCGACCGATCCGGGATTGAGTAACCAGCGACCGCGGTCGAGCCGCGCCTCGAACCCGTCGGGTACCACGCCGCCCTCCAGCTCGTTGCCATCGAGAACCACGGCGGTGGCGACGTGGCTGTGGCCCACAAGGACGAGGGGCGCGGTGGTCATCAGCAGCGACTCCAGCGCCACGAGCTCGGACAGCACGTACTCCCAGACCGGATCCCGCGGGCTTCCGTGAAAAAGCTGAACGCCCTCCACCTCTGCTGTCGGCTCGAGCCCTTCGAGGAACCGGCGCGACTCAGCGCTGAGCTCCCGCGACGTCCAGAGTGAGGCCTCGGCGGCCTCCGGGTTGAACTCCTCGAGCGCCACTTCGGCCGACCCGAGCGCAACGAGATCGTGGTTGCCGATCAGCACGAGGTCCGCGCGCTCCCGCACCAGGTCGCAGCACTCGTTCGGCCGCGGGCCGTAGCCCACGGTGTCGCCCAGGCACCAGATCGCGTCGGGCGGCTCGCGGTCGATCTCGCCCAGGACCGCCTCGAGCGCGTAAAGGTTGGCATGGACATCGGAGATGACGACGATGCGCACGGCGAGATTCTGGGTCATCGTGGCCGCTGCTGGCCTCTGGCTCGTGGCCGCGCTGTGGCTGTGGCGGACGTCGGTTCCGGAAGGATTGGAGCTCCCGCAGGTCGACGCAGGCGAGGTTTTCGGGGAACGCCAGATCGAGCGCAGCGGCCGCTACGAGCGGGGGCTGCGGCTCCTGTGGGCCGGAGCGCTCCTTGCGCAGCTCGCGATCCTCGGGCTGGCCGTCTGGCTGGCGCCTCGCGCCCGCCTCCGCGGGATCGTGGGCGGCGTTGTGCTCGGGGCTGGAACCCTCGTCGCCGTCTGGGTGGTGCGCCTGCCATTCGTGCTTGCAGCGCACTGGTGGCGCCGCCGCTACGGCATCTCCCGATCTGACTACAGCACGATTCTGCTCGACCCCTGGCTGGAGCGCCTGGGGACGCTCGTGGCCGCCTGCGCGGCGATCGCACTCGTGATGGTGCTGGCGCGGCGACTCGGCGAGCGCTGGTGGCTCGCCGGCGGGCCCGCCTTCGCCGCTCTCGTCGCCGTCTTCCTGCTCGCGCAGCCGTTCCTGCTCGTACCGCGTCTCGAGCCGATGCGCGACCAGGCGCTGAAAGCCGAGATCGAGGCGCTCGCGCGGAGCCAGGGCGTCGGGGAGGTGGACGTCCAGGTCAGGGATGCGAGCCGCCGCACTCGTGCGATCAACGCCGAGCTCTACGGCGTCGGCCCGACGAAGCGGATCATCTTCTGGGACACGGCGCTCGACGGCAGCCTGACGCCGGCCGAGATCCGGTCGCTCGCCGCCCACGAATTCGGGCATGTCGAGGCGAACCATGTCTGGAAATCGATCGCATGGTTGTTCCTGTTCGCAGTCCCGGCTGCCTATGTCGTCGCGCGCGTGACGCGGCTACGCGGTGGGCTCGGCCGCCCTGAGGCGGTCCCGCTCGCCCTTCTCACCGTCACCGTGCTCGAGCTCGCCCTGCTGCCCGTGACGAACGCGATCTCGCGCCGGTACGAGGCCGAAGCGGACTGGCTCGCGATCCGCGCGACGCAGGATCCCGAGGCGTTCGCAGGGCTGACGCGCGCGCTCGCCACGGCGTCGCTCGCCCAACCCGATCCGCCGCGCTGGGCGGGCTTGCTGCTCGAGACCCACCCGAGCCCCGTCGAGCGCGTCGCTATGAGTCGCGCGGCGGGAACGTCGCTCGCAAAGGAGGCAAGCCCGAGGCGCGCAGGACAGTGCGAACGGGCACGGACAAGCGCCTCGGGCGCGGCATCCTGCCGCGAGCGGCGTTAGGCCTGCGGCGGAGCCGGGCTTCGCCCGGCGGGAGCCGCAGGCCGACCAGCAGTCCGAGCTATGAGTCGCGCGGTGGCGCCTCGGGCAGGTTCTTGATTCCCTCACGAGTCGCCCACTTCGACCAAGAGTCCGTCATCGCGTCGAGCAGCTCCTTCATGAACCTCGACGAGACGTTCACACGTGCGACGACTACGCCGGGGATGTCCCCTTCCTCCACCTCGTGGTCGATACGGGCGAAGGTGAGTGTGAACTCGTAGTCCGAGAAGCTGATGTTTGCGAAGTTCGCGTAGACGCCGGCGAGGTTCTCCGGGTCGAGATGGATGTTGAGCTGGCGCTCGGCTCCGTCGCTGTCCATCTGGCCGTCGCTGTCCATCTGGCGATACTACCCCCGTGGAGGTCAGGCAAGCCGTTGCCCCCTAGAGCGGTCAAACGACTGGAGGACGAGCTCGAGCGCCTGGCCGGCGCTCCGGTGACGCTTGAGCGCCCGAGCCGGGCGGAGCACGGCGACTACGCATCGAACGTGGCCCTCCAGGAGGGGCCGAAGAACGGCCGACCGCCGCGAGAGCTTGCGGAACGGCTCGCGGCCGAGGCCGCACAACTCCCACAGGTCGAGCGCGCCGAGGTTGCCGGCCCCGGGTTTCTGAACGTCTTCCTGACGCCGGAGTGGTACGGCGAAGCGCTCGGGGAGCTGCTCGACGCCGGAGCCTTCTACGGTGGCGGGTCCGTCGAGACGAAGGAGCGTGTCCAGGTCGAGCTCGTCTCCGCCAATCCGACCGGCCCCCTGACCGTGGGCTCGGCACGCAATGCCGCCTACGGCGACTCCGTCGCGCGGCTGCTCGAGTTTGCGGGCGACGGAGTCGAGCGGGAGTACTACTTCAACGACGTCGGCCGGCAGATCGACCTCTTTCGCGAGTCGGTCGAAGCGCGGAGGCGGGGAGAGGAGCCGCCGGCCGAGGGCTACACCGCCGACTACATCCGCGAGATCGCCGCGGATCCAGGGGATCCGGTCGAACGGATGTTGAAGGTGATCGAGGATGAGCTGCGCGCGTTTCGGGTGCCTGTCGACACGTGGGTGCTGCAGCGCCAGGTCGAGCAAGAGATCCCGGACGTGCTGCCGCTGCTCGACACGTACGAGGCCGAGGGAACGATCTGGGCGCGGACGACTGCTTTCGGCGACGACAAGGACCGGCCGCTGAGGCGCTCGTCGGACGGGAGCTATCTCTACTTCGCCGGCGACGTCGCGTACGTCCGCAACAAGTTCGAGCGGGGCTTCGACCGGCTGATGTACGTCCTCGGCGCCGACCACCACGGCTACATCGGCCGGCTGAAGGCGGCCGCGGCGATGCTCGGCTACGACCCCGACCGGCTCGAGGTCTTGATCTACCAGCTCGTCTATGTCGTCGAAGGCGGCGCGGCAAAGCAGGCCTCCAAGCGGCGCGGCGACGTCGTCTTCCTACGCGAGCTCGTCGAGAAGATCGGGATCGACGCAGCCCGCTGGTACCTCGTCTCGCGCGGCCACGACCAGCCGATCGACATCGACGTCGATCTCGCGAAGGAGCGGACCGAGAAGAACCCCGTCTACTACGTCCAGTACGCGCACGCGCGGATCGCCGGAATCCTTCGAAATGCCGGCGGCGCGAGCCCCGACCCGGTGCCGCCGGGCGAGCCGGCGGCCGCGGAGCGCGAGCTCGTCAAGCGGCTGGCCGAGTTCCCCGACGTCGTCCGCGAGGCGACCGAGCGCCGCGCGCCGCACGCGATTCCGACGTACGCGATCCGCGTCGCCGACGACTTCCACCGCTTCTACCACGACCATCGCGTCCTGGGGAGCGAGCAGCAGGCCTTCCGCCTGGCGCTCGTCGTGGCGACGAAGAATGTCCTCGCCCGCAGCCTCGATCTCATCGGCGTCGAGGCGCCCGATCGGATGTAACCGGCGTAGGATTGGGGCGTGGGGGAGACGACCGAGCGGACGGCCGTGCCCGTGCAGGCGCCGCCTGACAAGGCGCCCGACCGCAACCTCGCGCTCGAGCTCGTCCGCGTGACCGAGGCCGCGGCGATGGCTGCCGGCCGCTGGATCGGGCGCGGCGACAAGATCTCGGCCGACCGAGCCGCGGTTGACGCGATGCGGATCATGCTCGACACGGCGGCGATGGCGGGCGTCGTGGTCATCGGCGAAGGCGAGAAGGACGAAGCGCCGATGCTCTTCAACGGCGAGGACGTCGGGAGCGGCCAGGGCCCCGAGGTCGACGTCGCTGTCGATCCGCTCGAAGGCACGCGACTGACGGCGCTGGGTCAGCCGAACGCGATCGCGACGATCGCGCTCGCCGAGCGGGGCACGATGTTCTTCCCCGGCGCGGCGGTCTACATGGACAAGATCGCGTGCGGGCCGGGAGCTGCCGACGCAATCGACATCGAGGCGCCACCGGCTGAGAACGTTCGCGCAGTCGCCGAGTCGCGGGGTGTCTCGCCGAGCGAGGTATCGGTGGTCGTCCTCGACCGCCCGCGGCACGAGCAGCTGATCGCCCAGCTCAGGGAGGTCGGCGCGAAGGTGTTGTTGATTCCCGACGGAGACGTCGCGCCGGCGATCGCCGCGGCGCAGCCGGGAACAGGCGTCGATCTGCTGATGGGGATCGGCGGCACACCCGAGGGCGTCCTCTCGGCGGCGGCGCTCAAGTGCGTCGGCGGCTCGATCCAGGGGAAGCTCTGGCCGCGGGACGACGAGGAACGCCAGAGCCTGATCGACGACGGCTACGACCTCGACCGTGTGCTGACGACCGACGACCTCGTCGGCGGCCGTGACGTCTTCTTCGCCGCTACGGGCGTGACGACCGGCGCGCTGCTGCGAGGCGTGCGCTACACGCGCGAGGGCTCGACCACCGACTCGATCGTGATGCGCTCGCGTTCAGGCACGGTGCGCCGCATCGAGGCGACCCATTCCTTCGAGAAGCTCGAGCAGATCTCGAACCTGGCGCTGCGCTAGGCGGGTACTTCTTCCTTCTCCCACTCCGGCGCGTACGAGCCGGTTCGGGCGGCGCCGTTGAACTTCGCACGGCGATAGAAAGCCTGCTGCGCCGCTTCGACCTTGGCGGTGTCGCCGACCCAAGCCTTGAGCGCAGGCGCTTGCAGCGCGCGTCCGTACGAGAACGACAGCTCCCAGGGATGGGGGCCGAGCGCGTTCATCGCGTTGAGATGCGCCGTCGCGTCCTCGTCCGTCTGGCCGCCGGAGAGAAAGACGATGCCCGGCACGGCGGCCGGTACGGTGTTCTTCAGGCATTTGATCGTCAGCTCGGCGACTGTTCGGACGTCGGCTCGGTCCGGCGCTTCGTAGCCCGAGAGCACCATGTTCGGCTTCAGCAGCATCCCTTCGCGCTCGACACGCTGGTCGAAGAGCTCGGTGAAGACGGCGCGCTGCGTCCGCTCCGTGACCAGGTACGAGGTGTGAATGTCGTGGTCGCCGTCCATCAGCACCTCGGGCTCGACGATCGGCACCAAGCCGGCTTCCTGGCAGAGCGCTGCGAACCGGGCGAGCGCGTGCGCGTTCGTCCAGATCGCGTACTGACTCGGCCGCCCGTCTCCGATCGAGATCACCGCGCGCCACTTCGTGAATCTGGCCCCGAGCTCGCGGTACTCGGCCAGCCGTTCGCGCAGGCCGTCGAGCCCCTCGGTGACCGTCTCCTCGGGGGCACCGGCGAGCGGCTTCGCGCCGGTGTCGACCTTGATCCCCGGAATGATCCCCTTGTTCTCGAGCAGCTTCGGGAACGGCGTGCCGTCCGGCGAGCTCTGCCGGATCGTCTCGTCGTACAGGATCACGCCGCTGATGAACTCCTCCGCGCCCTCCGTCGAGAAGAGCAGGTCGCGGTAGGCGCGGCGGTTCTCCTCGGTCGATTCGACGCCGATGGAGTCGAAGCGCTTCTTGATCGTTCCCGAGCTCTCGTCGGCGGCGAGGATTCCCTTTCCCGCCGCGACGAGCGCCTTGGCGGTCTCGTGCAGGTCAGCCATGACACCCTCCCTTGAAGTCTCGGGAGGAATTATCCCAGGCTAGGCCGGGCAGTCGGTTCGCGCGAATCCGCGCGCCGCGCGGTCGCTGAGCACCCAGCGCCAGCGGTCGTCGAGGCGGACGACGTGGTACGACGCGGTGTACTCGTCCTCGTCGGTCGTGACGCGAACCTCGACCCGCTTCGAGGGCGTGCGCGGCCGAAACCCGAAGACGTCGAGTGGCTCGTCGCGGACGCCGAGGATCTCCACCGACTCGATCGTCCCAGCGACGTCGAACCCCCGCCGGCAGTCTTCGTATTCCTCGCGCGTGACCAGCCGCTGGTGCCGCGGATGCAGGTCGTCCCAGGCTGCGGCGTAGTCGCCGGAGTACTCGCGTTGGAGCACGTCTGTGACGGCGGCACCGGGGTCCTGCTCCTGCTCGTTCTCGCTGAGCGCGCAGCCGGCTGCAAGCGCTCCGAGCACGAAGACGACGAGGATGCGGGCGGCGAACACTCGGCGAGCAGGACGCTATCGTTAGGACTCACGCGGACGTAGCTCAGTTGGTAGAGCGTCGGCTTCCCAAGCCGAAGGTCGCGGGTTCGAAGCCCGTCGTCCGCTTCGCAGGATTAGCAGGGCTTTCGCGCCTTGGCGCGGCTGAGTCGTGCGCAACGCGTGGCCCATAGTGGCCCACACGCCCAAAGCGTTACTGCTCGTCGCGGCCTATCCCCATCGTGCGCCGCTCAGGCGTCGCGCCGTCTTGCGGCTATGTGGTCGAGCCGCGTGTCGGCGGGGAAGGTTCCTGCGGGCACGAAGGCGAGCGCCAGTCCGCCGATCGAGTCGGGCGTCACGTCGGAGAGCGGCTGGCCGGTCGTGTCGCGCACCCGCCGCAGCGACGAACGCAGCGCACGCGAAGCCGGTGACTTCGTAGCCGTCGTCCTCTACGTCGTCGCCTGCGCACACTGCGCCTGGGAGGTTCGAGTTGAGCGAGCACGAGCTATCGCCCGACCCGGACCTGGACGACCTGCCCGACGAGTTCCGGCAGCATCGCGGCCCGTTCACGCTCGTCGGCTGGGACCGGGAGACGGGCGAGCGCTTCGAGGGGCCGATCGAGGCGATCGACCTGACTCGCGGACTCGCTGATCGGCGGCGGCTGCGCGAGGACGAGCAGGATTGACTCACACGCCCGACTCGGCCTAAACCCAGGGCAGTCCGCGCCGACGTGTTCGGTCTGTAACCCTTAAGGCCAGGGAATCCGCCGAGTTACGGGAGGGCCGTCGATGTTTCGCCGTCTACTCGTCACCGTCGCCGTGCTGGCGATCGGCGCGTCGGTCGTAGGGGTCGCCGATGCCCAGTCGCCGTTCAAGTTCTCGAACCGCGTCTTGTTCGAGCGCTCCGCCGCTCGGCAGTTCGAGCGCGTGATCCGCAACCCGCCTGGTGGGCTGCAGCCGCTCGCTGTCCGCGTCCAGTCGATCGGATGCGCCAAACTGGGGTTTGGCAAGGCCGAGTGCGTCATCAACTCATACAGCCGCGACACTGGCCGTCTGATCTTCACCTTCCGCCTCACCTGCCGCGACGATCGGGGCCGCAATTGCCGCTACCGCCTGCGCCAGTCCTGGCAGGCATAGCAACGCTGGGCTTGTTTACGAGTCGGAGAACGCCTCTGGGCGGCGATCAGGCAGAATCAGGGTCGTCGTAAGGAGCGGCCGGGTCGCGCCCTCGACGGCGCGAGGCCCGAGAGGGCACGACCCAGCGCCTCCGCGTGCCAGGCCGTTTCCGTGGCTGCGTGGAGGAAGGTCGCGCTCGACGTACCGCGTAACACCATCAGCGACACGTCCCAGCGCTCGGTTACGGGCGCGATCACGCTCGCGAGCGCGTCCTTCTCCAGCCAAACCTCGATCCGCAGGCGCTGCGAGCGCCAGAGGTTGCCGCGATACGCGCTGTACAACTCGCGGCGTAGCCGCCGAAACTACGGGCGGGCGGCCCGGTTTACTCGAAGCCCGAGTAGTTGCCCGAGCGATCCTCCATGGCCCGGCGGTGCTCAAGGGCTTCCTTTGAGGTCACTGCTGCGCTGCCACGGTTAGCCCAGGCAAGGAATCTCCCGACCAGCCGGTACAACGCGCGGAACATCTAGCGTTGACGGTATCACTGTCCCTTTCGCCAATCGAATCGCCAAGCCCTCCTAGTAGCGCCCGGGGGCCGCGCGGGGCGGTCCGAACGCCAAGCGCTGACCTCCGAGCCACGCGGCCCGTCGTCGAGCCTAAGCGTGAGGAGCAGGCGGCGCTGGGCGCTCTTTCGAACCTGTCCGGCGTGGCCCATTAGTGGCCCCAAACGTCCCCGAAGTGGCCCTCGGAGCGACGCGGATCACTCTCCGCCGAGAGGGCGCAACGCCCCTGTTCATGCCACTTTCGGCCTTGCCTCCTTCGGCCCGACCGGCAGATTGGTTTCCCAAGCCGAAGGTCGCGGGTTCGAAGCCCGTCGTCCGCTCTTCGTCTGCTCGGCTCAACCAGGCCAGGCGTCGGCGAGCTTCCGGCGAGTTTCGACCAGGTGCTCGGGGAGCACCTTCACGTCGGCCAGCACCGGCATGAAGTTGGTGTCGCCTGCCCAGCGCGGCACCAGATGCAGATGGACATGGTCGGTGACGCCAGCGCCGGCGATCCGCCCGAGGTTCCAGCCGACGTTGAACCCCTGCGGGCCGTAGAGCTGCGCCAGCGCCCCCATGCCCTGGCCCGCGAGTCGATGAACCTCCAGGGCCTCCGCGTCACCGAGCTCCGAGAACTCGCCTACGTGCCGGAAGGGCGCGACCATCAGATGGCCGGAGGCGTACGGGAATCTGTTCAGCAGCGCGAACGCCTCCCGGCCGCGGTGGACGACGAGACCGGGCTCGTCCTCACCTTCGCCGGCCCGGCAGAAAATGCAGCCCTCTTGTTTGTCGGCCTGCTCGATGTATTCGAGCCGCCACGGCGCCCAGAGCTGCTTCACGCTAGAAGAACCGCTTCAGCCGGAAGAAGACAAGCACGCCGGCCAGGACGCCGACCATCACGCCCACGATGATCCAGAACGCCGCGGCTGTCCCAAAGCCCGGGAAGTCGACGTTCATCCCGAAGACGCTTGCGATCAGCGTGAGCGGCAGGAGGAGCACGCTGAAGATCGTCAGCACCCGGAGGACGTCGTTCTGGCGGTGGGACAGCGCTGCCTCGTTCGTCGTCTCCAGCGCTTCGACGACCTCCTTGTAGTTGTCGAGGATGTCCCAGATCCGCTCTGAGGCGTCGACGAGGTCGTCGAAATAAAGCTCGAGGTCCTCCGGCAGAAAGCGCTCGACATGGCGCTCGAGCAGGCGCAAGGTCGGCCGCTGCGGCTTCATGATCTTGCGGTAGGAGATGATCTCCTGCTTCGTCTTGGAGATGTCCCGGACGATGTCCTCGACACGGTCCTCGTCGATGTCGTCCTCGATCCGGTCGAGCTTGTGGCCGATCTTGTCGAGGATCGGGAAGCAGTAGTCGAACAGGTCGTCGAGGACGTGGTAGAGGAGGTAACCGGAGCCCTTGCCGAAAAGGCTCTCGCGCAGCTCGGGATCGTCGCTGCAGCGCTGGAAGAGGCGGGTGACGGGGAGCAGCTCGACCGTCGGCAGGGTGACGAGGTAGTCGGGGCCGAGGAAGACGTCGAGCTCGCCGGCGTTCAGGCGCTGGACGGCCTTGTCGTAGACGGGGAAGTGGAGGACGACGAAGCGGTACTCGTCGTACTCGTCGACCTTGGGCCGCTGGCGCTTCGAGAGCACGTCCTCGACGTCGAGTGGATGCCAGCCGAAGCGCTCGGCGAGCGCCGTCGCCTCCTCCTTCGTCGGCGAGTCGAGATGAACCCAGGTGAGACCGTAGGCGGTGAGCTCAGCAGGCTCGCGCGCAGCGGGCGCGACGACCTCGCGCGTGTCGCGGGAGCGCGACCGGATGCGGGGCAGGCTGGGCATCGGTACTGAGCGGGTCGTCCGTCCTCATGGCGTTCGCCATCCTAGCTGCGACGCCTCTTCCATAATGAATCCGTGATCGTCGACATGGCCCTCTACGAGAACGGTCTGCGCCGGCCGGGCGAGGTCGACCTCGAGCAAATGTACGAGGCCTGCCGTAGTCCCGAGTGTTTCGCCTGGATCGGCCTCTACGAGCCGACCGAGGAGGAGTTCGACTCGGTGCGGCGCGAGTTCAACCTCCACGAGCTCGCGGTCGAGGATGCGATCAAGGCGCACCAGCGGCCAAAGCTCGAGGTGTTCGAGGACGAGCACTCGCTCTTCATCGTCCTCAAGACCGCCCGGTACGTCGAAGGCGGCCCGGCGGTCGAGACGGGCGAGATTCAGGTCTTCATCGGCGAGGGATTCATCATCACCGTCCGGCACGGGGAGACCAAGCTCCACGACGTTCGCCTTCAGCTCGAGAAGAGGCCGGAGCTCCTTCGCCTCGGCCCGGGGGCAGCCTTATACGCGATCATTGACCGGGTCGTCGACGACTACGCGCCGGTCATCGAAGCACTCGACCGTGACGTCCGCCAGCTGGAGGCCGACGTCTTCTCTGACCGGCGGGCGGACTCGACGCAGCAGATCTACAGCCTCAAACGCGAGGTACTCGAACTCCATGACGCCGTTGCACCGCTCAACGAGCCGCTTGATCGGCTCGAGCGAATCGACTTCCCGCTGATTCCCAAGGAGCTCCGCCCGTATTTCCGCGACGTGAGGGATCACGTCATCCGCTACGTCCGCGAGGTGGACGGCTTCCGCGAGTTGCTCAACAGCATCCTCGCCGCGAACCTGACCCAGGCCAGCGTGCGCCAGAACGAGGACGTCCGGAAGATCTCGGCCTGGGCCGCGATTATCGCCGTGCCGACGCTGATCACGGGCATCTACGGCATGAACTTCGAACACATGCCTGAGCTCGGCTGGACCGTCGGCTACCCGCTCGCCCTCGCCGTCATGGCACTCGTATGCTTCCTGCTCTACCGAAACTTCAAGCGCTCCGGGTGGCTCTGAGACACCGCGGCTAGACTGAGCCGCTCGGCGCCTGTAGCTCAGGGGATAGAGCGCGCGCCTCCGGAGCGCGAGGTCGTAGGTTCGATTCCTACCAGGCGCATAGCAAGCCGGTTCAGGCCACGTCGGGCCAGGTGAGTCCAGACGGGGCCAGAACCTCCCTCTGAGCAGGTAGTTCCCGCGGGCTCCGGTCGGAAACGGCCGGAGCCGTGCGGGCCTGCCAAGGGGCCGTTTCAGGGGGTCTGTGCCACGGATTTGAGTCACGAACGGTCCGTGTCTCACGACTGCCGCACGCCGACTGCTGCGCCAGAACGCCCGCGTCGGCGTCACCGTCCGCGAGTTCTGGCACGACTGGACAACCGACCCACTGTGGCAGCGCCCAGCCGCCTCGTCGAACATCCACAACCGCGAACGCACCGCCAAGTTCGTCGAGGCGCACGGCGACCTGCCGCTCAGGGCGGTCGGACACGAGCACGTCGCCGCCTGGCTGAAGGGCGGACGCAACATCAGCACCGTCCCGGCGCTACGGGCGTTCTTCAACGACGCCGCCAGCGCCCCGGCAGGCAGGCTCGTCGACCGCAACCCGTTCGCCAAGCTCGGCCTCCGGGCGAGCCGTGGCCGGCGCGACACCCAGCCGCCCGGGCAGGCCGAGATCGCCCGCTTCATCCAGCTGGCCGACGAGCTGACGCCGCCGTCGTTCGCCGCGTTCCTGCACACGGCCGTCTACGAGGGGATGCGTCCAGGCGAGCTCGACGCGCTCGCCTGGGAGCAGATCGACTTCCAGGCCGGGATGATCCTCGTCGACCGGCAGTGGAACGCGAAGGACGCCGCGTTCACGCTGCCCAAGCACGGGTTCGTCCGCGCGATCGCGCTGACCGAACCGGCCCGTGAGCGGCTGCTGGCGCTGCCGCGCGAGTCGGAGTTCGTGTTCACGACGCTGCGCGGCTCGCACTACCGGCCCTCGTCGCGCTCCTACCACTGGAACCGTGTGCGCTGCGCCGCCGGGTATCGGCAACGTCGACCTCTACACCGCCACCCGCCACTACTTCGGCTGGTACGCCTGGAACGTGCTCGAGCTGGACGCGCGCAGACATCGCGCTCCACTTCGGCCACCAGGACGGCGGCGAGCTCGTCCGCAAGCTGTACGGGCATCCGGACGCGCGGCTCGCCCGCGAGCGGGTGCGGGAGGCGTTCCGGCAGGCGCCGACGGCGCCGATACCCCTCGCTGCGACTGCGAGCTGAAGGAGACGCCGGAGAGGCGGTTGTCTAGGCTGTCGCCATGGCGGACGACTTCACGGTCAGGGCGCTCACGCCGGAGACGTGGGACGCGTTCGCGGCGCTGGTGGAGAAGCACAACGGCATCTTCGGGGGCTGCTGGTGCATCTGGTTCCATCCGGACGGACCCGAACGCGGGCAGGGATACGAGGGCAACCGAAGTCTCAAGCGCACGTACGTCGAGCAGGGCCGTGCCCATGCAGCGCTGGTCTTCGACGGCGACCAGGCGGCGGCGTGGTGCCAGTACGGCACGCCGGAGGAGCTGCCGAACATGAAACACCGCAAGGACTACGAGTCCGCCGGCGACCCGCCACCCGACTACCGGCTGACGTGCATCTTCATCGACCGCGACTACCGCAGGAAGGGTTTGACCTCGATCGCCCTCCACGGCGCCCTCGACCTCATCGCGCAGGCCGGCGGCGGGGTGGTCGAGGGCTACCCCCAGGACCTCTCCGACGGCCGCCGGGTCGGCAACTCGTTCCTCTACAACAGCACCCGCGCCGTCTACGAACGTGCCGGCTTCAGCTACGTCCGACCGAAGGGCAAGAACCACACCGTGATGCGTCGGACAGTCGACGCGGGTTGAGGTGGACCTGGCGTCGTAGCCGTGGCGGGCCGACCGTCAGACGAGCGTCGTGCCGACGTACGTCGTGACCGCCGCGGTGATCCCGGTCGTCGCGAGAAGAAGGGCAACCGTCGTGGCCACTCCGAAGGCGCGGCGGAGGAGCGTGCTGAGTCACGGTCCGTGTCACGACCCCCCGATTTGCAGGGATTCGTTCCTATCAGGCGCATGGTCACTTGTCCGGCGTGACGCGCGCAGCGGCGCGCTCCGCGGTCTTGCTGGGATCGACGTCTGCGGTCTGCTCCTCGATCTCGGTCAGCTGCTCCTCGACTTCTTCTGCTTGCGCCTCGATGTCCTCGACGACGGGTTCTTCTCCTGCTTCAGAAGCCTGCGTCTGCACGACGAATTCGTTGAGCAGGAACAGGCTCACGTCGTCGTCGGTCCGCTCGACCCCCGCCTTGAGGGGTGTGCCGATGATGTTGAGCAGCTGGATCAGCGAGAGGAAGAAGAAGGAAAGGAAGCCGACCGCAACCAGGGACTCGGGAAGCCCGCCGAAGTTGGTGACCAACAGCAGGATCACGATGAGCGCTACGAGCGCCACCATCAACGCGTAGGCCGACGGGAGGAACTCCTCGCGTTGCAGGTGGTAGATGCGCAGCAGGGACTTGCGCAGCCCTGCCTGCTCCGAGCGCATCGTCCCGATGTAGCCATCTGGGACGTCCGTATCGTCGAGCTCGTGGAACGACTCCTCCAGATCCTCAATCGCCGCCTGGGCAGTGCGCGAGTTGCCGGCGTCGATGTCGGCCCGGAGCGCAGCGACGACGGCTATGAGTCGTCGCCGCAGCGCCGAGAGATCGGGTTTGCCCCATGTTGCGTGGATCGACTCGCCCTGCCTGAGAATCGCGTACAACCCGGCGGCGAGGTCCGTGGGCGCCCGCTCGGCGTCCTTCCAGTCGGCCAGCCTGCCGGCTATCACAAGACCTAAGATGAAAACCGCGCCGAGGATGCCAGCCGAGACAGCGTCCGGCGCCATCCCCTCGACGCCGAGCTCCCACAGGACGGCTCTGATCGCGACGAGGACGGCCGCTATAGCCGCGAACTTGAAGCCGAGGTCGAACCTGCCCAACAACTGACGCATCAACTCGACCACCCCCGTTCGAGCGCTGCCCCGCGGGGATTCTCCCCCCTCTAGCGCTATCCGTCAAAACGACCGTGCTCGTCCCTCGGGCTACAGTCCGCTCGTGCAGCTGTCGGCGCGGATCGAGGCCCTTCCGCTCGCCGAGCCGTTCGTGATCGCCCGGAACACGACCGAGGTGGCCGAGGTCGTCTGGGTCGAGATCGAGCACGACGGCGAGCGTGGCTACGGCGAGGCGGCTCCCGTCGACCGTTACGACGAATCGACCGAGACGGCACTCGCGTACCTGGAGGAGGTCGCGGACTCGCTCGGCGACGACCCGTTCGCGCTCGACGAGATCATGAGCCGGCTGCCCGAGCGCGAGTACGCCGCGCGGGCTGCGGTCGACAGCGCGCTCCACGATCTCAATGGCAAGCTGACCGGACTCCCTGTGTGGCGCCTACTCGGGTTTCGGCGGTCGGGCCCGCCCACGTCATTGACGATCGGTCTCGGCGATCCCGACGAGATGGCGGGTAAGGCCGAGCGTTCGACTGCGTTCAAAGGACTGAAGCTGAAGTTGGGCGGGCGGGACGGTCTCGACCTCGACCGCGTCGCCGCGGTTCGCGCGGTCTGGCCGGGTCCGATCCGTGTCGACGTCAACGAGGGTTGGGGTGCGGACGAGGCGCTGTCTGCGCTTCCGCGACTCGCCAAACTCGGCGTCGAGTACTGCGAGCAGCCGTTGCCGGCCGGCGACCCGGCGGGCAGTCGGCTGAAGGAGCAGTCGCCCCTCCCGATCTACCTCGACGAGGACTGCCGCACGCTGAGCGACGTCCGTGACTGCGCCCAGCGCGCTCATGGCGTCAACATCAAGCTGGCGAAGTCGGGCGGGATCCGCGAGGCGGTCAGGATGGTGCACGCCTCCCGAGCACTCGGTCTCGGCGTCATGCTCGGGTGCATGGTCGAGTCGGGACTCGGGATTGCCGCCGGTGCCTCGATCGCGAGTTTCTTCGACCACGTCGACCTCGACGGCAACCTGCTCCTGGACGACGATCCATGGCCGGGCGTCGAACTCGTCGACGGCGTCCAGCTCCCATCAGAATCTCCCGGACTTGGAGTCAGGCAAGCGATACCTAGTCCTCGCTGAGGGCAAGTCCGGCGACGAGCACTACGGGAAGACGATGCGCGGCATCGTCCACTACGGCCCGCATCCCGTCGTCGCGATCCTGGACTCGACCAGGGCGGGGGAGAGCTATGCGGAGATCCCGATCGTCGCGACCGTGGCGGACGCCGTGCCACTCGGCCCGACCACGGCCGCCGTTGGCGTCGCGACCCAGGGCGGACGTTTCCCACCGGCCTGGCGCGAGCTTCTGAAGGACTCGATCCGCGCGGGACTCGATCTGGAGAGCGGGCTGCACGAGCTCATCAGCGACGATCCGGAGCTCGCCGCGCTCGCGGCCAAGCACGGTGTCGAGCTTCGAGATCTGCGGAAGCCGCCCTCCGATCTCAGCGTCCCGACGGGGGCGAACCTCCAGATTCCGGCGACGATCGTCCTGACCGTCGGCTCCGACTGCGCGATCGGCAAGAAGACCGTCGCGGTCGAGCTCGACCTCGCGGCGCGGCGGCGTGGGCTGAAGTCGGTGTTCGTTCCCACCGGCCAGACCGGCATCTGGATTGCGGGCTGGGGGATCGCGATCGACGCTGTCGTCTCCGACTTTCTCGCCGGTGCGGCGGAGCGGCTCGTCGTGGAGGGCGTGGCGCGCGGCGGCGAGCTCCTGTGGGTCGAGGGGCAGGGATCCCTGGTGCATCCGGCGTATTCCGGAGTGACCATGGGACTCATGCACGGCGCAGCGCCGCATGCCTACGTCCTCGTCCACAAGGCGGGAGCAACCCACACCGAGGGCTACCCGGACCACCCGCTGCCGCCGCTTTCCGAGCTGATCGAGCTGCACGAGCGTGCGTCGCTGCCATTGCGCCGAGCCAAGGTCGTCGCGATCGCCCTCCACACCGGTGCGCTCGAGGAGCACGAGGCGCGCGCGGCGATCAACCAGGTCGAGCAGGAGACGGGGTTACCAGCGGACGATCCGGTCAGGTTTGGAGCGGACACGCTCCTCGACGCCGTCTTGAAGCGCGTGCAAAACTGATGGAGCTTCGCTGAGGATCACGGGGTTTCGATGACGCGATCGGTCGCCCTCATTGTCTGCATGCTCGGCGCGCTCCTCGGGGCGGCGCCGGCATCTGCCGACCTCACCGTCGGCGTCGCAGACGACGGCGGGAAGCTCGCCGAGGACGGGGGCCAGTGGTTCGTCGGCCAGATGCGCGAGGTCGGCTTGCAGGAGAACCGGATCACGCTGCACTGGGATTCGGAGCGTCCGACGACAATCCCCGAGAAAGAGCAGCTCGACCGCTACCTGGCGACTGCGACGGCGAACGGGATCCGAGTGATGTTCCTGATCTCGCCGACCCGAGCGCGTGCCCTCGGCACCTCCCCAGGCGCCCGCGCCGACTTCGTCCGCTTCGTCACGCAGGTCGCGCGCACCTACCCGCAGGTCAAGGAGATCGGTGTAGGCAACGAGCCCAACCAGCCACGCTTCTGGCAGCCGCAGTTCTCGAACACCGGCAAGAGCCTGGCGTGCGGTACCTACGAGCGCCTACTCGCGCAGGCCTATGACGCGCTCAAGGCGATCGACAAGACGATCACCGTGATCGGGGTGTCGCTCTCGCCGCGAGGCAACGACAATGCGCTGGCGGCGGTCAACGCGTCGACCTCGCCGGTGCGCTGCATCCGCGAGCTCGGGCTCGCCTACCGCGCGAGCGGCCGGAAGCGCCCGATCATGGACGAGCTCGCTTTCCATCCGCACCCGAACTCCTACCGGGACAGCTATCGGGTCGGTTACCGGTGGCCAAATGCCGGCACGTCGAACCTCGCCCGGATCAAGCAGGCGATCTGGGACGCGTTCAACGGCACCGCACAGCCCACCTTCGCCGAGCGCGGCAAGCCGGTCTCGAAGGCGGCGCTGCCGCCGCTGCGCATCCGCTTGAACGAGGCGGGCTGGCAGGTCGCGATTCCGCCCAGCTCCATGCACGCCTACTACGGGAAAGAGTCGGTGCCGAGGCTCGCGGACGAGCGCTTGCAGGCGGACACCTATGCGGCGTTGATCCCGTACTTCGCCTGCGACGCGTCTGTTCGCTCGTTGCTCTACTACGGCCTGATCGACGAGCCCGATCTCGATCGCTGGCAGGCAGGCCTGATCCGCGCAGACCGCACGAGGCGGCCGTCGTTCACGGCGGTTCGATCGGCGATCTCGCGCGGGCTTGCCCGCTGCAACCGTCGTCCGACGACCTGGAGGCACAAGACCACGGTGATCGGCGCAACGGCCCGGTTCGGCGTGCGCCGGCGCTCGGCGTCGGAGACGAATTGGTCGTTCGTGGCCGCCTCTGAGGAGGCGAGCATCTTCCACGGCGCGATGTACCGGCTGAAGGGCACTCGGCCTGTCGGCGGCGCAGCGCAAGCAGCTGCTGGCCGCCGTCGGCGCCCGGCGCACGCCGAAGCCCGTCTTCTCGGCGCGCGGCAAGGTCGCGCGCGCACACCGGCGCCTTCATTCGCTTCCCGAGAAGGCAGGTCAAGCCGGGCCGCTACGTCTTCGCGGTCAGGCTGCGGGCAGAGATGAACCCGGCCAGGCAGGCGACACTCGTCTCCAAGCCGTTCTCGGTCGGCAGAGCCAAGCCGTCGCTGATGCGCGACCCTCGGGTCGAGCGCCTTGCCGGGCTCATCACCGGCTACTCCCTCGGCCTTGCGTCCCGGGCCAGGTCATGCGGATCAACGGCGAGGAGTCGGCGCTGCCGCTCGCGACGGCCCTGTACCGGTCCGCACTGGCCCGGGGTGCGCTGCCCTACCTCGAACGTCGTTCCCGCGGGCCTGGACGAGATCCTCCTCGCGGAGGGGAACGAGGAGCAGCTCGCGTTCATCTCCGAGGGCGAGCACGTCCAGAGCCGAACAGGTCGACGCCTGGGCCACGATCTGGTCGTCCTCGAACACGCGGGCGCTGACGAGGATCGATCCGGCGCGGCGGCGGATCCACCTTCTGCTCAGTTCCGGCTGGTCAACCGCCTGCTGGCATCGGGTCAGCACCGGCGAGCTGGCCTTGTGCGGCACGCTCTTCCCGACGCAGGCTCATGCCCAGGACGCCGAGATGTCGCTCGCCCAGTACGAGGACTTCGTCTACGGCGCCTGCCACGTCGACGGCGACGCAGACCCGATCGCGCACTGGGAGGCGGTCTCCGCACAGCTGACCGCGCGGGCCGGCGAGCTGACGGGCGTGCGCGAGCTGCGGATCGTCGGGCCCGACACCGATCTGCGCGTGATCGTCGAGGGCCGGCCCTGGATCCCCTCCGACGGCAGGCACAACATGCCCGACGGCGAGGTCTTCACGAGCCCGGTCGAGACCGGCACCGAAGGGGAGATCTACTTCGCGTTCCCGTCGATCTTCCAGGGTCAGGAGGTGGAGGACGTCCGGCTCCGGTTCGAGGGCGGGCGCGTCGTCCAGGCGGAGGCGTCCACCGGCCAGGACTACCTGCGCGCGCTGATCGAGACCGACGAGGGTGCCGCCGTTCTCGGCGAGGTCGCGTTCGGCCTCAACTACGAGATCGACCGCTTCACGCGCGACATCCTCTTCGACGAGAAGATCGGCGGCACGATGCACGTCGCGCTCGGCGGCGGCTTCGAGCGAGGCCGGGACGAAGAACACGTCCGACCTGCACTGGGACCTGATCTGCGACCTCCGCGGCGACGGCGAGGTCTACGCGGACGGCGAGCTCGTCTGGCGCGCCGGCAACTTCCTCACGGAGCCGGCAGTCGCGCGTGCCTGACCCGCGGCTGGAGAAGCTTGCGGACGTCCTCGTCGGCTACTCGACCGCGGTCCGGCCCGGGCGACGTCGTGCGGATCGAGGGCAACCCGCCGACGACGCCGCTGATCCGCGAGCTCTATCGCGCCTCGCTCGCGGCCGGCGCTCATCCCAGTGCCGGTCTGCTCGTGGACGAGGCCGTGGAAGCGCTGCTCGAGAACGGGACCGACGAGCAGCTCGAGTGGGTTCCGCTCGACGTTCGCTGGAACCTCGAGCACGGTGACGTCTGGATCGTCCTCGACGGCCCGGAGAACACCAAGCACCTGAGCGGGGTCGATCCGGCGAAGATGGCGCGGCGCGTCCGGGCGCGCGAGCCCTATCAGGCGCGGTACCTCGAGCGCTCGCACCGCGGCGAGTTTCGCTGGGTGCTCTGCGGTTACCCGACCGAAGCGGCCGCGCAGGACGCCGGCATGTCGCTGTCGGAGTTCGAGGAGCTCGTCTACGGGGCCGCGTTTCTCGACGCGGAGGATCCGGTCGCGGCCTGGCAGCGAGTTCGGCGAGCGAGCTGGAGCGCATCGGCTCGCTTCCTCGAGAGAAAGACGCGAGCTGCGGGTCGTCGCCGAGGACACCGACCTGACGCTCGGCGTCGAGCGGCCGGACCTGGATTCCGTGCGAACGGCCATGACGAACTTGCCCGACGGCGAGGTCTTCACCGGGCCCGGTCGAGACGAGCGTCGAGGGAACGATTCGATTCTCGTTCCCGGCGATGATTCGCGGGCGCCAGGCCGAGGATGTCCGCCTGCGCTTCGAGGCGGGCGAGGTCGTCGAGGCGACCGCGCGGCGCGGGCGAGGACTTCCTGCGCGAGATGATCGGCATGGACGACGGCGCCCGCCGTGTCGGCGAGTTCGCCTTCGGCCTGAACGACGCGGTGACGGAGTACACCGGGAGCCTGCTGCTCGACGAGAAGATCGGCGGCACCGTCCACCTGGCTCTCGGGCGGTCGGTTCCGGGAACGGGCGGCGAGAACGCATCGGCGCTGCACTGGGACATGGTCTGCGACCTGCGCCGTGGGGGCGAGGTCTACGCCGACGGCGAGCTCGTCTACCGCGACGGTCGCTTCCTGGACGGCGCGAGCAGCTGACGCTGGTCGCAGTCATTGCCGACACGCACCTGCCGCGAGGGACGCGGCGGCTGCCCGCGGAGTGCCTGCGCCGGCTCGAGCAGGCGGACCTGATCCTGCACGCGGGCGACTTCACCGCGGTCGCGGTGCTCGAGGAGCTCCGGGAGCTCGCGCCGGTCGAGGGCGTCGTCGGGAACATGGACGAGGCCGCGCTGCGAGAGCTCTTGCCCGAGCGACGGGTCGTGGAGGTCGAGGGCGCTCGGCTCGGGATCGTCCATGTCGCCGGGCCGGCGGTTGGGCGGGGAGAGCGTCTGGCGGCGACGTTCCCGGGCTGCGACGCGGTCGTCTACGGCCACACGCATGTGCCGGAGGTGTCGCGTGTGGGTGAGGTCTGGGTGCTGAATCCGGGAAGTCCGACCGAGCGGCGCGGGGCGCCCGCTCACGCGATGCTGATGCTCGCGATGGATTCGCGGAGAGATCCGTCCCGAACTCGTCACACTTTCCGCTTGACGGAGCGAACAGGTGTTCGGTAGCATGGCGAACACATGTTCGTTCGCGTCCTTCTCACCGCCTTCCTCATCACGGTTCTCGCCTGGAGCGTGCTGGCGCGAGGCTCCGAGGGCGCCGGCGAGGGAGCGCCCTATCGCGTGCGCCCGGGAGACACGCTCTGGTCGATCGCGGTCCGCCATTACCGCGGCGACCCCAGGGAGGGCGTGTGGCGACTCCAACGCGAGAACGAGCTCGGCGCCGCGGCGCTCCTGCCGGGCCAGGTCATCGTCATCCCGTGAGGAGGGCGCCCAGGTAACGGAAAAGCCCAAAACTAGAATCGCCGTGTGGACCTCGACCTCGTCTTCCTCGGAACGTCCGGCTCGATGCCGACCGCCCAGCGCGCGCCGACCGCCATCCTGCTCCGCCGGGGTGGGGAGCGACTGCTCTTCGACTGCGCGGAAGGGACGCAACGGCAGCTCCTGCGCTCGAACGTCGGGTTGATCGAGCTGCGCGAGGTCTTCCTCACGCACTACCACGCAGACCACTACCTCGGGCTGCCTGGGATGCTCAAGACGTTCGCGCTCCGCGGCCGGGAGACGCCGATCACGATCTACGGGCCGCCGGGGCTGTCCGAGCTATTCGGGGCGCTCCGCCGGATCTTCGGCCGGCTCACGTACCCCTACGAGCTGATCGAGCTGCAGCCGGGCGAGACTCTCGAGCGGGGCGACTACCGACTGGCGACCTTCCCGGTCAACCACGGGGTTTCGGCTCTCGGCTATGCGCTGGTCGAGGAGGCCAGGGCCGGGGCGCTTCGACGTCGAGGCCGCAGATGCGCTGGGCATCCCGGCGGGCCCGGAGCGCGGCGCCCTGCAGCGAGGCGAGGTCATCTCGCTCCCGGACGGGCGAGTGATCGCACCCGAGAGCGTCCTCGGCGAGGCTCGGCCGGGGAGGAAGGTCGTCGTCTCGGCGGACACGGCGTACTCGCCGGACGTAGTCGAAGCCGCACGCGGTGCCGACGTGCTCGTCCACGAGGCGACCTTTGCTGAGGAAGAGCGGGAGCGGGCCCGCGAGACGCTTCACTCCACCGCAGCCGACGCGGCGGAGGTCGCGCGTGAGGCGGAGGTCGGATTGCTCGCGCTCACGCACCTGTCCAACCGCTACTTCGGTGGCGAGATTGAGCGGGAGGCGCAGGCCATCTTCCCCAACACGGTCGTGCCGCGGGATCTGGATATCATCGTCGTCCCGTTTCCGGAGCGGGGAGCGCCGGAGCTCGTGAGAGGTGGAGCCACCCACAAGCACCGTCCGTCGCCGCTCAGAGGCGAGGCCGTTGCCGCGACCATCGAGGAGGGGATCCGATGACTCGAATGGTTCAGGTCGCCGTCGCCGGCGACGTCACCGAGGCCGAAGAGCTGGAGTCGATCCTCCAGGAAGCGGGCATCGCCGCGCAATTGGAGCCCGCCGTCGAGCACCATCCGGCCGAGACGGAGGACGCGCCGCAGAAGGTCTTGGTTCCGGAGGCATCGCTCGAAGACGCGCTCGAAGCGATCGAGTCGCTGAGCGAGCCGGACGAGCTCGTCTCCGACTCCTAAGGCATCTGGCATGTTCGCCCCGGGCTGACGCCGTCCGGCCGGCACGGTAAGCTCCCGCTCGCTCCACGTCCTTTAACTCGGTCCCGTGAGGCCGGAAAGGAGAGCGGTTGCCGCTGCCTGCGCAAACCAGCCCGAGAACTCTCCTCGACGAGCAGGCGATCGCCAAGAGCCTCAGCCGGATCGCCCATGAGATCGTCGAGGGCAACCCGGAGCTCGACCGCGTCGCGCTCGTCGGCATCCACACGCGGGGCGTGCCGCTCGCGCAGCGCCTGCGCCGCCTGATCGAGGAGTTCACGGGTACGGAGGTCGAGCTCGGCTCGCTCGACATCACCTTCTACCGCGACGACGTCCAGGTCCGCGCGGGCGAGGCGCCGCGCCATCCCCAGCCGCTCGTGCGCGCGACGCGCCTCGACTTCCCGCTCGCGGGCCGAACCGTGGTGCTCGTGGACGACGTGCTCTACACGGGCCGGACGATCCGCGCGGCGATCGACGCCCTCTTCGACTACGGCCGCCCGGCCCGGGTCCAGCTCGCCTGCCTCGCCGACCGCGGGCACCGGGAGCTGCCGATCCGCCCCGACTACGTCGGCAAGAACCTGCCGACCTCGCGGAACGAGCGCATCCAGGTCCAGCTCGTCGAGGTGGACGAGGTCGACCAAGTGCTGCTCGTTTCGACCCCAGAGGAGGAAGCCCATGGGTGACATCCGCGTTATGCGCGACGACCTGCTGCCGCCCCCGTCGGCCGAGCGGCGGCATCTGCTGTCGATCGCCGACCTCTCGCGTGACGACGTCGAGCGGTTGCTCGCCACAGCCCGCAGCTTTGCCCGCTCGCTCGAGCGCGAGATGAAGAAGCTCCCGACCCTCCGCGGCCGGACCGTCGTCAACGTCTTCTACGAGTCCTCGACGCGCACGTCGTCGAGCTTCGAGCTCGCGGCGAAGCGGCTGTCGGCCGACACGATGTCGATCAAGGCGTCGGGCTCGGCCGTCGACAAGGGCGAGTCCCTGAAGGACACGGCGCTGACGCTAGGCGCCTACGACCCAGACGTGATCGTGATCCGGCACCCTCAGATCGGAGCCGCACACTTCGTCGCCCGCGTCACCAACGCTCGTGTCGTCAACGCCGGCGACGGAAAACACCAGCACCCGACGCAGGCGCTCCTCGACCTCTACACGCTGCATGAGGAGTTCGGTCGGCTCGATGGGCTGCACGTCGCCATCGTCGGGGACGTATTGCACTCGCGCGTGGCCCGCTCGCTCGTCCAGGCACTCGCGCTCGTCGACGCCCGCGCGACCCTGGTGGGGCCGCCGACGCTCCTGCCTCGGGGGATCGAGGCGATGGGCTGCGAGACCTCGACCGACCTCGCCTCGATCGGCGCCGCGGACGTTGTCTACGTCCTGCGCATGCAGCGGGAGCGGATGCAGGAAGGCGCGAACTACGTGCCGAGCCTTCGCGAGTACACCGCGCGGTGGGGTGTTACGCCTGAGCGCCTTCGCCCAGGTCAGAAGGTCATGCATCCGGGTCCCGATGAACCGGGGTGTCGAGATCGACCCGCGGGTGGCCGACGCCGCCGATGCTCTCATCGAGACGCAGGTGCGAGCCGGGCTCGTCACCCGCATGGCCGTCCTGTACGACCTGCTCACCACCGGCCCGGTCGGCGTCAAGGTCGCGGAGCTCCACGAGGTCGCGTGATGCTCTTCGCCAAACAGGCTCCCGGCGAGGGCCTGGTGATCCGCGGCGCACGCGTGCTCGACCCGGTCGAGCGGGTCGACGCCGTTCTCGACGTCCGCATCGATTCCGGCACGATCGTCGAGCTCGGCGCGCGGCTCGACGCGAACGCTCACCGCGTGGTCGACGCCGACGGGCTCGTGCTCGCGCCGGCGTTCGTCGACCCGCACGTCCACCTGAGAACGCCCGGACGGGAAGACGAGGAGACGATCGCATCGGGCACGCAGGCCGCGGCCGCGGGCGGGTACTGCGCGATCCTCGCCATGCCCAACACAGATCCGGTCGTCGACTCGAGCGCCGTCCTCGGGTCCCTGATCGAGGCGGCACAGACCGAGGCGGAGATCCCGGTCGGCTTCCTGGCAGCGATCACGAAGGGGCAGCGGGGTGCCGAGCTGACCGAGATGGCCGAGCTGGCGGAGGCGGGCGCGGCCGGCTTCAGCGACGACGGCCGGCCGGTCGTGGCCCCCGGGCTGATGCGCCGCGCGCTCCAGTACGGCGCCGTCACCGGACGGCCGCTCGCACTCCACTGCGAGGAGCCGACGCTCTCCCGCGACGGCCAGATGCACGAGGGCGCCGTCTCGGCGGAGCTCGGCTTCTCGGGCTACCCGTCGGTTGCCGAGAGCGTGATGGTCGAGCGTGACCTCGCGCTCGCCGCCTACGAGCGCCGTCCGGTGCACGTCCTCCACGTCTCTGCGCGGGAGTCGGTCGAAGCGGTGCGTGCGGCGCAGGCGGCGGGAGTGGGGGCGAGCGCCGAGGTGACGCCGCACCACCTCTGCTTGACGGACGAAGCGGTTCGCTCGCTCGACTCGAACGTCAAGATGAACCCGCCGCTCCGCGCCGCGGACGATCGTGCCGCACTGGTCGAAGGGCTGCGCGACGGGACGATTCAAGCGATCGCAACCGACCACGCGCCGCACGCGCGCCACGAGAAGGAGGTGCCGTTCGAGGCGGCGCCCTTCGGGGTGACCGGGCTCGAGACAGCGTTCTCGGCGCTCTACACGCGCCTCGTCGAGCCGGGGCTCGTCTCGCTCGAGACGCTGCTCGAGCGGATGTCCTCGGGGCCGGCGCGAATCTACGGACTGCCGGCGCCTCGGATCGCCGTCGGCGAGTCGGCCAACCTCGTGTTGCTCGATCTGGCCGCGAGCCGCCGGATCGAGGCGAGCGAGTTCCGCTCGCGCTCGGCGAACTCCTGGCTGCTCGGCGAGCGGATGACCGGCAAGGTGCGGATGACGGTCGCAGCCGGCCGTGTGGTGAACGAGGCATGACCGGTCGCTGCGCCGAAAGAACGGAGCTTCGGCGATGACGGGGTTCCTGGTCCTGGAGGACGGGACGGTCTTCCGTGGTGAGTCGGTCGGCGCGCCCGGGTTCGCCTTCGGCGAAGCGGTCTTCACGACGGCGATGACGGGTTATCAGGAGATCGTCACCGACCCGAGCTACGCCGAGCAGCTCGTCGCCTTCACCGCGCCGATGGTGGGCAACTACGGGGTCGCCCGCCAGCACGCGGAGTCGGCCCGGCCGCATGCGCGCGCGGTGCTGATGCGCGAGGCGCGGGGCCCTGCCTGGACCGACTGGCTGCTCGAGCGGGGTGTTCCGGCCCTGTCGGGCATCGACACGCGAACGCTTGTGCTCAAGCTGCGCGAGGCGGGCGCGATGCGAGCGGCCGTGGTGGCGGGCGACGCCTCCGTCGACGAGACGCTGCGTGCCGTTCGCGAGCAACCGCGGATGGCGGGTCGGGCACTCGTCCAGAAGGTCTCGACGCCCGGGCCGTACGAGTACTCCGAGCGCGGCAGGGCCCGGGTAGCAGTCGTCGACTACGGCTGCAAGCGCTCGATCCTGCGGCGGCTCGCGAAGGCCGGCGCGGCGGTGACCGTCTTTCCGCACGATGCGGATCGCGAGGAGCTCGAGGGCTTCGATGGCGTCGTGCTCTCGAACGGGCCGGGCGATCCGGAGCCGCTCGCGGACGAGATCGAGACCGTGCGGTCACTGCTCGGGCGGTTGCCGATGCTCGGCATCTGCCTCGGTCACCAGCTGCTCGCGCTCGCCACGGGCCACGAGACGTTCAAGCTGCCGTTCGGCCACCGCGGCGCGAACCACCCGGTGCTCGACCGAGAGACCGACCGCGTGCTCGTCACCTCGCAGAACCACGGGTTCGCCGTCAAGCCGGCCACGGCGCGCGAAGCACGTCATGTCTCTCTCTACGACGGCACCGTCGAGGGCCTGGATTTTCCCGAGCTCAGGGCCCGCTCGGTGCAGTTCCACCCGGAGGCCGGTCCCGGGCCGCACGACGCCTGGGGGCTGCTCGACGACTGGGTCGAGGAGGTGAGCACCCTCGCCGAGGCGGCCTGACCTCCGCTCGATCTGCGTGATCGGATCAGGGCCGATCGTGATCGGCCAGGCCTGCGAGTTCGACTACGCGGGCTGCCAGGCGCTGAAGGTGCTGCGCGACGAGGGCTTCCGCACGATCGTCGTCAATTCGAACCCGGCCACGATCATGACCGACCCCGGCTTCGCCGACCGGACCTACGTCGAGCCGCTCGACCTCGACGGAGTCGCAGGCGTCCTGGCCAGGGAGCGGCCGGATGCGCTGCTGCCGACGCTTGGCGGCCAGACCGCCCTCAACCTCGCGGTGGAGCTCGCCGAGCAAGGTGTGCTCGCCGAGCTCGGGATCGAGTTGATCGGCGCCGGCGTCGATGTGATCCGGCGCGCGGAGGACCGTGAGTGGTTTCGGGAGACGGTGCGGCTCGCGGGCCACCGCGTACCTGCGTCCGAGGTCGTTGTGGCGCCCGAGGAGCTCCGGCAGGACCTCGCGTTTCCGGTCATCGTGCGGCCGGCGTTCACGCTCGGAGGTCACGGGGGAGGCGTCGCCGCGAGCTTCTTCGAGCTCGAACGACAGCTCGAGCTCGGATTGCGAGAGAGCCCCGTGAGCCAGGTGCTCGTCGAAGAGTCGCTGATCGGCTGGGACGAGTTCGAGCTCGAGTTGATGCGCGACCGCAACGACAACGTGGTCGTCGTCTGCTCGATCGAGAACCTCGACCCGATGGGCGTCCATACCGGCGACTCGGTGACGGTCGCGCCGCAGATGACACTCTCGGACGAGGCCTACCAGGAGCTCCGCGACGCCGGCGCGGCGGTGATTCGCGAGGTCGGTGTCGAGACCGGGGGCGCCAACATCCAGTTCGCGCGCGAGCGCGACAGCGGGGAGTTGCGCGTGATCGAGCTGAACCCGCGCGTCTCCCGAAGCTCGGCCCTGGCGTCGAAGGCGACCGGCTATCCGATCGCCAAGGTCGCCGCCAAGCTCGCAGTCGGCTACACGCTCGACGAGATCCCGAACGATCTCACCGGGACGACACCGGCGAGCTTCGAGCCGACGCTCGACTACGTCGTCGTCAAGTTTCCGCGCTTCGCGTTCGAGAAGTTCCCCGGCGCCGACCGAACGCTCGGCACACAGATGAAGTCGGTCGGAGAGACGATGGGAATCGGCCGCTCGTTCACCGAGGCGTTCCTGAAGGCGAGGCGGGCTCGGGAGGTTGACGACGCCTGGGAACCGCGCGACCTCCATCCCTGGTTCGAGACGGAGCTCGAAGGGGCGCGGGAGACGCTGGCCCGCGTCACGGAGGTCGACCAGCTCGTCGCGGACGACTGGCTCCGGCTCAAGCGCGCGGGCTGGTCGGATCGGGACATCGCCGAGCGCTGTGACTCGAGCGAAAAGGTCGTGCGGGCGAAGCGGCGAGCATGCGGTGTCCGCCCCGCCTATCGCCGGGTCGACTCCTGCGCCGGCGAGGTCGAGGCCGCATCGACCTACTACTACTCGACCTGGGGGGAAGCAAACGAGGCGCCTCCGACGGGTGACGCGCCGCGCGTCGTCATCCTCGGCTCCGGCCCGAACCGGATCGGGCAGGGCATCGAGTTCGACTACTGCTGCGTCCACGCGGCGCGCAGCTTCCGGGAGCTCGGCTTCGAGACGGTGATGGTCAACTGCAACCCCGAGACGGTCTCGACCGACTACGACACCTCCGACCGGCTCTACTTCGAGCCGCTCGGCCTCGAGGAAGTGCTCGCCGTCTGCGAGCGGGAGGAGCCCGTGGGCGTCGTGATCCAGTTCGGCGGCCAGACGCCTCTGAAGCTGGCGCGAGGGCTGGAGGAGGCCGGGTACCGGATTCTGGGCACGCCGTACGACGCCGTCGATCTCGCCGAGGATCGCGAGCGCTTCGCCGCGCTCTGTCGCGAGCTGCGGATTGCCGTGCCGCCCTGGGGGATCGCAGGCTCGGCCGCGGAGGCGATCGACGTCGCCGAGACGATCGGCTACCCCGTGCTCGTGCGGCCGTCCTACGTGCTCGGCGGGCGGAACATGACGATCTGCTACGACGCGGAGACCGTCGGCGCGACTTCTCCGCCCGGCTCGCGCGTGCTCGTCGACCGCTTCGTAGAGGGCGCGCTCGAGATCGACGTCGACGCGCTCTGCGACGGCGAGCACACGTGGGTCGCAGCGGTGATGCAGCACGTCGAGGAGGCGGGTGTCCATTCCGGCGACTCGAGCTGCGCGCTACCTCCGCCGGGCATGGACGAGGGTCTGCTCGCGGAGATCGACCGGACGGTCGAGCGACTCGCTCCCGCCCTGGGAGTGGTCGGTCTCGTCAACGTCCAGCTCGCCGTGCAGGGCGGTCGCCTCTACGTCCTCGAGGCCAACCCGCGGGCGTCGCGGACGGTGCCCTTCGCCAGCAAGGCGATCGGCGCCAACCTCGTCGACTTCGCCTGCCGGCTCGCCGCCGGCGCCCGCCTGGCGGATCTCGACCTGTCGGTGGTGGCAAGGAATCAGGCACCGGGACAGGTCTCGGTCAAAGCGGCCGTCTTTCCGTTCCGGCGCTTTCCCGGTTCGGATCCCGTACTCGGGCCGGAGATGCGCTCGACCGGCGAGGTCATGGCCAGTGCGGCCGACTACCCCACGGCGCTGGCGAAGGCGGAGCGTGCCGCCGGCCGGCCGCTCCCCGAGGGCGGGACCGCATTCCTGTCCGTTCGCGATTCCGACAAGGACGCTGTCGCCACGGTTGCCGCGGCGCTGGCCGACCTCGGCTTCAGGCTCACGGCCACCAGCGGGACGGCTCGCACGCTGGCCGCGGCCGGTCTGGCGGTCGAGCACGTTCGCAAGGTCACCGAGAGCGGGGAGGGGGCGACCGTGGTCGACCTCCTCCGCCGCGGCCGTTGTGACCTCGTCATCAACACCCCGCATGGCTCCGGCGCCCGCACCGACGGCTACCAAATTCGCGAGGCGGCGCTCACCGCGCGCATTCCCTGCATCACTACCCTCAGCGGCGCCGCCGCCGCGGTGCTGGCGATCGCCGACGCGCGGGGCGAGGACGTGATCTCCCTTCAGGAGCGCATCGATGCTCAACCGCGAACGGCGTAGGGTCGCCGGCTCGGAGCAGGTCGGCGCGTACACGCTCCTGCGGGTCGATCGCGGGGGTCTCGACCCGGGCATCCCCGGCCAGTTCTTCATGCTCGAAGCGCCTGGCCGGCTACTGCCGCGGCCGATGAGCCTGTGCCTCGCGCCGCCGGGCGAGCTTGCCTTCCTGCTCGAGCCGATCGGGCCCGGGACGCGGGCGCTTGCCGAGCTCGAGCCCGCCGACGAGCTCTTCGTGCTCGGACCGCTTGGAAACGGCTTCCGCCTCGGCGTCGAGCGACCCCTCCTCGTCGGTGGCGGGATCGGGATCGCGCCGCTTCCGTACCTCTCGGCGGCGCTCGACAGGCCGCCGGCGGTGCTCGGCTTCCGCTCCGACCGACACGCGGAGGCAGCGGCGCTCGTCCCCAACGCCGAGGTCGTCGTCGAGCCGATGCTGGTGACTGAGCTGATCCGTCCGGGCCACGACGTCCTCGCGTGCGGGCCGGAGCCGATGCTCGAGGCGGTCGCCGCGCTCTCACCGGACGCCCAGCTGGCCTGGGAAGCGCCGATGGCCTGCGGCTACGGCGCCTGCTACGGCTGCGTCGTCGAGATCGACGGCCGCTACAAGCGACTCTGCGTGGAGGGCCCCGTCCTGAATGGGGGAACCCCTGGTTCCCCCATTGACCCCCTCCTCCGCCGTAGAGACGAGGCCGCTCGCACTGAGCCTCCCGCCGGGCAAAGCCCGGCTCCGGCGGCGGATGAAAGCGACTCCACGATCGGGGTTGAGCCATGATCCTTAACGCCTCAGGTTGCCTCGACGCGCTGACGGCTCCGGGCGTCGCTCGTTCGTTCGACGCGTTCGTAACGAAAACGGTGACGCCAAAGCCGCGGGAAGGGAACGAGCCGCCTCGGATCGCCGAGACCGATCACGGAATGCTGAACTCGATCGGGCTCCAGAACCCCGGCATCGAGCGCTTTCTCAGGGACGTTCTGCCGCACTTGAGGGAGCTCCGAAGCCCGATCTGGGTCTCGGTGGGGGGGTTCAGCGCAGCCGACTACGCGGAGACCTGCGCCGAGCTCTCCGATGTAACCATCGAGCTGAATTTGTCCTGCCCGAACGTCGATGAAGCGCACGAATCGGCAGCCGAGATCGTCGCCGCCTGTCGTGCAGCGACGGCGCTCCCCCTCTACGCGAAGCTGTCACCGCAGCTCCCCGACATCGCCGAGGCTGCGCGGGCGGTCGAGGCGGCCGGGGCCGACGGGCTCTCGCTCGTGAACACGCTGCGTGGCCTCGCACTCGACGAGCGAACGCTGCGGCCGCGCCTCGGATGGGGCTCGGGCGGCCTGTCCGGGCCTGTCCTCAAGCCGATTGCGCTCGCCGCCGTCTATGCCTGCCGGCGGGTCACGAGCTTGCCGATCGTCGGGATGGGCGGTGTCTGGAACGGGCGCGATGCACTGGAGCTGATCGCGGCCGGAGCGACCTCGGTCGCGCTCGGAACCGTGCTCTTCACCGACCCCTCGGCACCGGCCCGAGTGCGGCGGGAACTCCACGCGGCAGCCGAGGCGGCCGGGCTATCCGATCCATGGGCAGCGGTTGGAATCTCGCAAGCCCCCGTGCTGTCAGACCAGACAACGGAAAAAATGCCTGCATTTCTCGCGAATTGAATGCCCTCGACAAGCTGTTAGTATCACGCGCCGTGGCGTCCGTGAAGACTCAGGCCCAGGCGCCGGCCCGGTCTCGCGACCAACGGATGGAGGCGCTCAAGCGCGCCAACGACATCCGAGTCAAGAGGGCGCAACTCAAGCGAGACCTCAAGGACGGCGCCGCCAGGATCGAGGAGATCCTGCGCAAGCCCCCGGAATACGTGGCGACCGCGAAGGTCTTCGACATCCTGATGGCCGTCCCCAAGTTCGGCCGAGTCAAGGCCGGCAGGTTCCTGACCCAGGCGCGGATCAGCCAGTCGAAGACCGTAGGAGGTCTCTCGGACCGCCAACGGGCCGAGCTCATTGGCCTCTTCCAGCGGTAGGGACGCAGAAGCCCCTCCGGGACCGGTCATCGTTGTCACCGGGACGTCTGGAGCCGGGAAGGGCACGATCGAGCGGATCCTGCTCGAGCGCAATCCGGAGCTCGAACTGGCGGTTTCGGCCACGACCCGCCCACAGAGGCCGAATGAGATCGACGGCAGGCACTACTGGTTCCTGTCCGACGAGGAATTCGACCGGCGCCTGGCCGAGAAAGGGTTTCTCGAGTACGTCACCTTCCCCTGGGGTCAGCGCTCGGGGACGCTGCGCTCGGAGATCGATCGCATTCGGGCGGGAGGTCGCGTGCCGCTGCTCGACCTCGAGACCGACGGAGCGCTTTACATCGAGAAGCGGGTTCCCGGCGCCGTGACGATCTTCGTGACAGCGCCGACCTTCGAGGAGCTGGAGCGGCGCCTACGGGCGCGGGACACCGAAAGCGCGGGAGAGATCGGCGAACGCCTGGCGCTGGCCCGCCAGCAGCTCGAGCTCGCGGAGGAATTCGACCACGTGATCGTCAACGATGATCTCGAACGTGCGGCGAGCCAGGCGCAGGCAATCGTCGAGGCAGAGATCGGGCGAAGACGCCAGGTACCATTGAGCCCGTGATCCACCCGAGAATCGACAAACTGCTGATCAACGTGCCGGACCGGTACGGCCTCGTGATCGTGGCCGCGAAGCGCGCCCGCCAGATCAACAACTACCACCACCAGCTCGGCGAAGGGACATTCGAGGACTTTCCGCCGCCGCTCGTGGAGTCGCGCTCGAAAAACTACCTGACGATCGCCCTCGAGGAAGTAGCCGAGGGCAAGATCAAGCACGAGTACAAGAGGTAAGCCGCGCCCATGGCGCGGGTCCTTGTCGGAGTGACCGGCGGGATCGCCGCCTACAAGGCGTGTGAGCTCGTGCGGCTGCTTGTCAAGGCCGGCCACGAGGTAATCCCGCTCGTCACGCCCGGCACGGAGCGGTTCGTCCGCGCCGAGACCTTCGACGCGCTGGCGCATCCAACGAGGACGCGTGCCGACGAGCCGTACCCACATCTCGAGCGCGCCGATCTCTACGTGATCGCGCCGCTGACGGCGAACACGCTGGCCAAGCTCGCACACGGGCTCGCCGACAACGTCGTCACCGAGGCCGCGCTGGCGCACCAGGGACCGCTGCTGGTCGCGCCGGCGATGAACACGCGCATGTGGCAGCACCCGGCAACCAGGAGCAACGTTGAGCTCCTCCGCAGCCGCGGCGTCGAGTTCGTCGGACCGGAGGAGGGGGAACTCGCCGAGGGCGACCGGGGTATCGGTCGTATCGCGGAGCCAGAGACGATCCTTGCCCGCGCCCAGGCATTGCTCGCACCCAACGCGCATGAAACCTTGTTACAAGGAAAGTCGGTGGTCGTGACCGCCGGGGGCACGCGGGAGCCGATCGATGCCGTTCGCTTCGTCGGCAACCGGTCGTCCGGCCGCATGGGCGCGGCGATCGCAGCGGAGGCGCGCCGCCGCGGCGCGGACGTCACCTTGATCGCCGCGAACCTGTCCGTCGCTGAGCCTGCGGGTGTCGAGGTCGTCCAGACCCCGACCGCAGCCGACCTCGCCCGAGAGACACTGGCCCGTGCGGGCTCGGACGTGATCGTCATGGCGGCCGCGGTCGCGGACTACCGGCCGGCCGAGCCGATGCAGACGAAGCGTCCGAAGGAGGACCAGTCTTGGCGGCTCGAGCTCGAGCCCACCGACGATGTCCTCCGCGCGCTGACCGCGCAGGACGCGAACGGCCGCATCGTGGTCGGCTTCGCGGCCGAGACCGGCGAGGAGGGTCTCGCGCGCGCCCGCGAGAAGCGAACACTCAAGCAGGCCGATCTCTTCGTGTACAACGACGTCGGTGTTTCCGGCATCGGGTTCGATTCAGCCGAGAACGAGGTGGTGATCATCTCCGACCAGGGGGAGCGCCACGTCGCGCGCGCGCCCAAGGAGCGCGTCGCGGCCGAGATCCTCGACGACGTCGAGCGGCTGTTGGGGAGGAACGGTGGCCGAGCGGCAGGCTGAGCAGCGTCCGATCTCGGTCTCGACGTCCAGTGACGCGCTGAGCCGCGTGACCGCGAACGTCGGCCAGGTCGTGCACGCGCCCGAGGAGACGCTGCGCCTGAGCGTCATCTGCCTGATCAGCGAGGGCCACCTGATCATCGAGGACTTCCCGGGGGTGGGGAAGACGATGCTCGCCAAGGCCCTCTCACGATCGATCGACTGCTCGTTCTCGCGGATCCAGTTCACGCCCGACCTGCTTCCCTCCGACGTCACGGGTGTGAACGTGTTCGACCAGCGGACGAACGAGTTCGAGTTCCGCCCCGGGCCGGTGTTCGCCAACATCCTGCTCGTCGACGAGATCAACCGCGCCTCGCCGAAGACACAGGCGGCGCTGCTCGAGTGCATGCAGGAAAACCAGGTCACGGTCGACGGGGTCACGTATCCGCTGGGGCGCCCGTTCATGGTCCTCGCGACGCAGAACCCGATCGAGTACGAGGGCACCTATCCGCTGCCGGAAGCGCAGCTCGACCGCTTCACGATGCGGCTCGCGATCGGCTACCCACCGCTCGCGGAAGAGGCGCGCATGCTGAGCGAGCAGACGAGTGATCCGCCGCTCGAGCATCTCGAGCCGGTGGCGAGCGCGTCCGAGATCACGGCGGTGGTCGAGGACGCCAAGCGGGTGTTCGTCGAGGAGAGCGTCAACCGCTACGTGGTGGCGCTGCTCCGCCACACTCGAAGCGACGAGCGGCTCTACCTCGGTGCAAGCCCGCGCGCGGGCATCGCGCTCCTCCGGGTCGCCAAGGCGCTCGCGCTCGCCGAGGGGCGCGAGTTCGTCCTGCCCGACGACGTCAAGGCGGTCGCCGTCCCCGTGCTGGCCCACCGGCTGATCCTCGGCCCGGAGGCCCGCGCGGCCGGCCTCTCCGCGTCCGACCTCGTCACCCAGTCGGTCCAGCACACGCCGGTTCCGGTTTGATGCCTCGTCCAGTAACGTCATCCGTGCGTCTGGCGGCTGCAAACCGGCGCCAGTCAGTAGCCTGGCTTGGTTTTCGCTCGCCAGACCCGCGGCAACGTCACCGGACGAGGCATTGACCGGCCGCGGGCGCGCGGCACTCGCGCTCGGACTCGGGACCTACCTGGCGGCCTGGGCCTTCGGGGCGCAAGCCCTGTACACGCCCGCTGTAGGGCTCGTCTTAGCCGTAGGCGTCGCGCTCGTCTGGACGCGGCTGCTGTCCAGGCCGCTCCGTCTACACCGGTCGATCGATCGCGAGCAGCCCGTCGAGGGCGACGACATCGTCATCGACGTTGAGCTGGAGGCAGACGGCAGCGGCGTACTTCCGAGCAGCGTGCTGCTCCACGATCCCATCGGCGGCCTCGGCGCACGGGACGTCACGGTCCCACGTCAGGGCAACCGACTGCAAACGGCGTATCGGATCGAGCGGGCTCCGCGCGGCCGGTACCTGTTCAGCGGCGCCGAGGTCTCGATCGAGGACCCCTTCGGACTCTCGCGGGCCCAGCAGCCTCTGCCGGACACGGGCGCACTTGTCGTCTATCCCCGGCTGACCAAGCTGGCAACGCTCTTTTCCGAGCGCGGGCTCCGCGCGCACGGCGGCGGCCGGATGCTGCTGCGGCGGCCGGCCGGGTTCGAGCTTCACAGTGTCCGCGAGTACCAGGACGGAGAGTCGCTGCGACGAGTGCATTGGCCGTCGACGGCGCGGCGCAGGCAACTGATGGTGAAGGAGCTCGAGGACGCTCCGCGCGACGAGGTCCTGATCGTGCTCGACGCCCAGGCGGGGTTTGCAGCTGGAGCTCGCCCCGACTCGAGCTTCGATGCTCAGGTTCGAATCGCGGGCTCGATTCTATGGACGCACGCCCGCCGCGGGCGGCACGGGCGTCTCCTCGTGACGAGCACCGTGGGCGAGTCGGTGGCGGTTCGCGCGTACGAGCAGGACTGGCCCCGCGCGATGGAGGCATTGGCAGCCGCCGAGCAGGACGGACGCAGGCCGCTCGAGGCGTTTCTCGGCGACGCGGCGGCAGACGCCGGACGGGCGAGCGACCTTGCCATCGTCACCCCTGCGCTTCGCCCCGCCCTCGTCGAGACGCTGATCGCACGGGCACTCAGTCGCCAGTACGTCTCGGTGGTCTACGTCGACCTGCCGAGCTTCGACGGACGCGAGCGGCGCGCGGTCGGCGTGGACGCCGCCGTACTCCGGCTCGAGGCGGCGGGCATCTCGGTGGCGGTCGTGCATCGCGGCGACGACCTCAGTGCGATCCTGGCGGCGGCGTCAGAGCGGGTCGCACTTGGCTAGGACGGCACTGCTCGCCCTCCTGCCGGCCGCGCTGATCGCGACCGGCTGGCGCCAGCTCGAGTTGCCGGCGGAGGGGCGTGAGATCGCACTCGTGGCGCTCTTGGGCGTAGCCGTCGCGCTGATTCCGGCACGGCGACTCCAGCTGCTCGGCGTACTCGGCGCCTTCCTCGTCGCCGTCGGCCTGGCGTTCGGGCTGTCGCCGCTCGACGCGCGGCCGTTCGACGGTGAGCGTGACTTCTTCGGGCCGCTGCTCTCGCGGATCTGGAACGGAACGCTCGACTATTACGAGGTTTCCCTGCCGTTCAACCCCGCCGACCGAGCACGAATGCACGGAATCGTGCTGCTCGCAGTGTTCGCGTTCACGCTCGCCGCCTCGCTGGCGATCGCCCGCCGTCGCGCGATCCTTGCGGCCGCGATCACGTTCGCCGGCGCCGCGTGGCCGGTGACGCTGATTCGCGACGCCCCTTCGACGGCCCGCGGCGCACTGCTGCTCGTCTCGGCTCTGATCCTCCTCCTTGCACTCCGCGGCGCGGAATCGCGGCGGGTCACCGGCCAGACGGCGCTCGTCGGCGCCGGGGTTCTCCTCGCCGCGCTGGTCGCAGTCAGCTCGCCAGCGGTGGCGAAAGGCGGATTCCTGAACTGGGAGCAGTGGGAGCCGTACACGAGGCCGCAGCACCCAGTCGAGGTGACCTATGTCTGGAGAGCGAACTACGACGGCATCGAGTTCCCCAAGGAGGCGACCACGGTCTTGACGATCGAGGCGCCGCGGAACGCGTCCTACTGGCGCGCGACGACGCTTGACTCCTTCACCGACGGGCACTGGACCGAGAGCTCTGACCCGTTGGAGCCGACGCCGATCGAAGACCAGGACACGCTCATCGCCGATCCGCTCGTCCCACCCGCGGCCAGAGAACCGGAGAACTGGATCGAGCAAGAGGTCCGCGTTCGGGCGCTTCAGGACAAGCACCTGGTCGGGGCGACGGTGCCGATGGCCTACGAGCAGGGGGAGGCGGACTCGTACTCACCTGGAGTGGCCCATGTCGACCGCCTGCGCCGCGACCAGACGTACAAGGTCTGGAGCTACGTCGTGCAGCCCAAAGCGGAGCAACTCGCCGCCTCGCCGCCCGACTATCCGGAGGAGATCGCACCGTTCCTCGAGACCCCCTCCGGCTCTATTCCTCCGTTCGGAACGCCGGGCCGCGACGCTCTCATGCGCGCGGTTCTCGAGGAGGACCTGGGGGATCCCCGGTACCGGCGCCTACTCGACGTGGCCCGCCAGGTCGTCGGAAGCCCGAGGAATGCCTACGGCGCGGTGATCGCGCTCGAAGCCTGGTTCCGCTCGGGCGAGTTCATCTACGACGAGTCGCCGCCCGTGCGGCGCAACGTCCCCCCGCTTGTAGCGTTCGTCGACCGGGACCGCCGTGGGTACTGCCAGCACTTTGCCGGCGCAATGGCCCTCATGCTGCGCTACCTAGGGATCCCGGCGCGGGTCGGTGCCGGCTTCACAACCGGCCGCTACAACGTCAACCGCGGCGTCTGGACGGTCGCCGACACGAATGCCCACACGTGGGTCGAGGCGTGGTTTGCCGGCTACGGCTGGCTGCCCTTCGACCCGACCCCCGGACGCGGCCGGCTGTTGAGCTCCTATACCGCGTCGTCGTTCTCCTTCGACGTTTCGGGCGCGCAGGGGGCGCAGTGGGGTGTCGGTGCGCTGGGGCTTGCGGCTCTGCAGTCGGGCGCTCAGGGCGCCGATCGTGTTCGCGGACTCGACCCGGGCGGGCGCTCGAGTGGGGGCGAGGGCGGCGGCTCCTTCGGGGACAGCGGTCCAGGGGGCAGCCTGATCGGCCTCATCCTGTTGCTGGCGGCCGGATTGTCGGCCGCTCTCTGGGCGTTCAAGCTGCTGCGGCGTCGCGCGCGCTACTTCACCAGCGACCCGCGGCGGCTGGCCGGTGCGGTGCGGCTCGACCTGGTCGACTTCCTCGTCGACCAGCGGTTGCCGATCTCCGCCAGCGCCACGCCCGCGGAGGTCGGGCGTGAGCTCGACCGGTCGCTCCACGTCGACGGCAACCGGCTAGCCGAAACACTTGCCGAAGCGCGTTACGGCCCTGAAGCCGGGGCGGCCGACGCGGTTGCCCGCTCCAGGAGAGAGCTTCGCGCCGTCCGGCGCGGGATCCGTCGCCGGCTCGGTTTCCGGGACCGGCTTCGCGGGCTGCTCTCGCTCCGGTCACTGGGCCTCGGCACCGGCTGAGCCTCGGCAGTCAGAGCACATCGTCTACCTTGCGTAGACGGATGAGCGAGACCTATGACCTCTTTCAACAAGGCTGGGCGCACCTTCGGAAAGGGAGGGCGGCTCAGGCAACCGTCGCGCTCGAGAAGGCGAAGCGGCGCGAGCCTGGGAAAGCCTCGATCCGCGAGGCGCTCGGGATCGCGTATTTCCGCATCCACCGCTGGTCCGAAGCAGAGAACGAGTTCCGCGCCATGCTGGAAATCTCGCCCGCCGACGACTACGCGCACTACGCGCTCGGGCGCTGCCTGGAAAAGCTCGGCAAGGACGCCGAGGCGAACGGGCATTACAAGCTCGCGAGCTCGCTCAGACCCGGCAGCGAGCACTACTCGTCGCGGATCAAAGACCTGACGTAGGCGTGCGAGCCGTCGTCCAGCGCGTCTCCTCGGCGCGCGTGGTCGTGGACGGCGAGGCCGTGGGAGAGATTGGCGCCGGGCTCTGCGTTCTGCTCGGCGTCGCGCGGACGGACGGTCAAGCGGAGGCTGAGCGGCTCGCCGGCCGGGTCGCCCGGCTTCGGATCTTCGAGAACGACGAGGGCCGCTTCGACCGGTCGCTGCTCGACGTGGACGGCGCCGCCCTCGTCGTCAGCCAGTTCACGCTGATTGCCGACACCGCTAAGGGAAATCGCCCCAGCTTCACCGACGCGGCACCACCTGAGCAGGCCGAGCCGCTCTACGAGTCCTTCTGCGCGGCACTGCGAGAGCTCGGCGTCGAGGTTTCGGCGGGCCGTTTCGGCGCCCGCATGGCGGTCGAGCTCGTTAACGACGGGCCGGTTACGATCGTGCTGGAATAGGTCCGCTACCGCAGCGAGCGGATTGCCGTGAGCACCCGATCCACA
This sequence comes from uncultured Actinomycetes bacterium, assembly GCA_963752845.1. Classification (GTDB taxonomy): domain Bacteria; phylum Actinomycetota; class Thermoleophilia; order Gaiellales; family Gaiellaceae; genus JACDAN01. The sequence continues at coordinate 296,100 of CAVVZV010000003.1, forward strand.
TCGGCCGGCGTGTTGAGTAGACCCGGCGCGAGTCGCGCGTACGGCGGGTCGTAAGGCGTCACCGTCGCGATGATCCGGCGGCGGCGCAGCGCAGCAACTACCGCGTCCGGGCTCATCCGATCGACCGAGAAGCAGACGAGCCCGGCGGAGAGAGATTCTGCTCGCGGAGTAACGAGCGTCACGTGCGACATCGACGCGAGCCCGGCCTTGAGTCGCCTGTTCAACGCGTGAATCCGCCGCTCGACGCGGGCCTTGCCGATGCGCATGTGCAGTCGGAAGGCCTCGGCGAGCGCCCACCGGTGCTCGAACGAGTGGAAGCCTCCCGGCGTCATCTCGGCGCCCGGCGACGCCGTGCCGGAGAAGGAGGGAATGGTCGCGTCCACGGTGTCCCAAGCAGTCGTGCGGCCCCAAACGAATCCCGTTCCACGCGGCCCGAACAGCCACTTGTGACAGCCGGCGATCAGGAAGTCGCAGCCGAGGGAACCGACGGTTTCGTTCTCGACGCCGATGCCGTGAACGCCGTCGACGCAGACGAGAACGTCCGGCCGTCGCTCCCCGAGCGCCCGCGCGATGCGCCGGATCGGCAGCTTGACGCCCGTGCTCGAGTGCACCCAGGTCAGCGCAATCACCCGTGTGCGCGGACCGACGCCGCGGCTTAGTGACGAAAGGATCTCGTCCTGCGTCGCTCGCACGGCATTCCGATAGAGCGTCAGGTGCCGGACTGACGCGCCGGTATGCGCAGCCTTCAGTCGCAGCGCCACGTGCGTGGCGAAGAAGTCGTGCGTCGTCGTGAGCACCTCGTCCCCCGGGCGCAGCTCGAGCCCGTTGTAGAGCAAACCCAGCCCCATCGTGGTCGAGTCGGTGAGCGCTAGGTCGGTCGGACGAGCATGGAGGTATGCGCCTGCCGAGCGCAGAACGGCGGCCTCGAGGGCCGGCCCGCGCTCGTGGAGGTAGTGGACGGGATTGGCATCGAGCCCGCGACGGTGCCGATCGATCGCGAGCCGGACCGGGGCGGGATGCGACGCCAGGAGCAGCCCGCCCATGTGCGTCCACCCTGGCGACAAGCGAAACTGCCGACGCACGGCGCTCCAGTCCAGATCGGCGTCGGCTTCCGGAGCCGCGGCCACCTCGTCGAGGTCCGCGAAGGCCCGACCGAGACCGCCCGCGGCGAGTGCCGCGCCGGTCCTGACGAGAAGCTGTCTGCGATCGAGCATCACGAGTGACCTTGCTATCCTCCTTACACCACATTTCACCGTTTCGGAGAAATGGGCGCGCGGCGCCCATTTTTTGTAGAGAGGGACACATGGCCGACGTTTACGACAAGGAGAAGACGCTCTTCCGCGAAATCGCGCCGCAGGTCGAGACCGCGATCGGGGGCGTGGAGGTGCTCGCACTCGAGCTCTCGGGGCCCGAGCGCTTCACCGTGTTCATCGACCACCCGCAGGGGGTCGACCACGAGCTTTGTGCGCGCGTGACCGACGTGCTCCGTTCGTACCTGCGCGACTACTCGGTCGAGGTGTCCTCTCCGGGCATCGAGCGCCCGCTTCGCACGCCGGCCCACTTCGAGCGGGCGGTTGGGCAGCAGGTGTCGCTCCGTACGTCGCCGGACATCGAGGGACGTAAGCGCTTCAAGGGAGAGGTCGTCGGCACCAGCTCGGCCGGAATCCGGGTCGCGACCGGCACTGACGAATACGAGATTCCGTACGAGGCGATCGTGCGGGGAAACCTGATCGAGGAGAGGGTGTGAGATGAGCCGCGAGATCATCGAGGCGGTCCGTGAGTTGGAGCGCGACAAGAATCTCGAGAGCGGGATCCTCGTCGGCGCCCTGCGAGACGGGTTGCTCGCCGCCTACAAGAAGACCCCGGGTGCCTACCGGCACGCGACGGTGGAGATCGACGACGCCGGTGACTTCCGCGTCTTCGCGATCCACATGCCGCCCGACATCGAGGAGCGCCTGCTCGAAGAGGCGCGCGAGCGCACCTACGACGACCTCGAGCGCATCGAGGAGGAGACCGGCGAGAAGCAGCACACCCTGGTCACGGACGACGACCTCGAGATCGACTGGACTCAGGTGCCTTCGGACCAGATGCGCCGGGAGGACGTCACGCCGGAGAACTTCGGCCGTATCGCGGCGCAGACCGCGAAGCAGGTGATCCAGCAGCGCATCCGCGAGGCGGAGCGCCAGATCATGTACGAGGAGTACGTCGACCGCGTCAGCGAAGTCGTGACGGGCATCGTCCAGCAGGCCGGCGACCGGAACAACATCCTTGTCGACCTGGGCAAGGTCGAAGCGTTGCTGCCTCGGTCCGAGCAGGTTGACGGCGAGCGCTACGAGCAGGGCAGCCGGATCAAGGCCGTCATCACCGAGGTGCGCGCCGGCACGAAGGGGCCGCAGGTGATCCTCTCGCGGCGCGATCCCGAGCTGATCAAGACCCTGTTCGAGCTCGAGGTGCCCGAGATCGCAGACGGACTGGTCGAGATCCGCGGCGTCGCCCGCGAGCCCGGCTACCGCTCCAAGATCGCAGTTGTCTCGCATGCCCAGGGCGTCGACCCCGTCGGGGCCTGCGTCGGGCCGCGGGGCTCCCGCGTGCGGATGGTCGTCTCCGAGCTGCGCGGCGAGAAGATCGACATCATCCCGTGGAACACGGAGCCGGCCCGCTTCCTCGCGAAGGCGCTCTCGCCGGCGCGGGTGCGGGAGGTCTACATCGACGACGAGACCAAGGAGGCGACGGTCATCGTCCCCGAAGACCAGCTGGCGCTCGCGATCGGCAAGGAGGGCCTGAACGCCCGCCTGGCCGCGCGCTTGACCGGCTGGAAGGTGGACATCCAGTCCGAGGCCGAGTTCGCGCAGGCTGAGGCCGAGGCGGCGTTCGCCGGCGGCGAAGAGGGCGAGGACTACTCCGGCCGCTGCGCGGCGATCCTCTCCAACGGCAAGCGCTGCCCGAACGCGGCGCTGCCGGGGACGCGCTTCTGCGGGATCCCGGCGCATGCCGCGCTCGCCGAGCGCGAAGCTCGCGGCGAGATGGTCGAGGAGGCCGTGCCGGTCGCCGGCTCGGAGCCCGAGCTGGAGGAGGTCGCGGTCGATGCACCCCCGGAGCCGGAACCGAGCGAGGTCCCGGCGCCCGAGCCGAGCCCAGCGCTGCCGGACCCGGAGCCCGGGACGGTCCCGTCCCCGGAGCCGGCCGAGGTCCCGAGTCCTGAGCCCGCCGAGGTTCCGCCGTCGCCGGCAGCTGCCGACGACGAGCAGCAAGTAGCCGCGGCGCACACCGGCTCGGACGAAAGGGGCGAAACACCCTCTGCTTGAGGCACGCACGGTCCGAACGTGCGTGGGCTGCGGGCGGCGCTCGCCGAAGGAGGAGCTCCTCCGCTTCGTCGCGCGGGACGGCATGCTTGCCCTCGGTCACACGGATCCGGGCCGCGGCGTCTACACCTGTCCTCGGCTGGCCTGCTTCGAGCGCGCGGCCTCCAAGAGCGCCTTCAACCGGGGGCTCAAGCAGACCGTCCGGGTCGATCCACAGCTCGTCCGCCTCTACACTGACCACTGACCAACATGGCTGATCAAGGCAAAAAGCGACCAATCCGTCCTCGCCAGGCGCCCAGCGGGCGCCGGAAGCGCCGCGTGGTCATCGACTCCCAGGCGAACCGGCCTCGTCCCGACTCGCGGCAGGCCCGCGATCGCGTCGATACCAGGCCGAAGCAGCCGCGTGAGATCGTCCAGCCGACCGGTCCCGTCACCGTTCAGTCGGGTGTCACCGTCAAGGAGCTCTCGCAGGCGCTCGGGAAGCCGGTCGCCGAGATCATCAAGATCATGATGGGGCTGGGGGAGATGGTCACCATCACCCAGTCGCTCTCGGACGAAGCGGTCCAGCTGATCGCGGCCGAGTTCAAGCGCGAGGTGACGATCAAGCATGCGGCGGAGGAGGAAGAGGAGCCCGAGTCGTACGACGATCCGGAGGAGGCGCTCAAGCCGCGCCCGCCGGTGGTCACGATCATGGGCCACGTCGACCACGGCAAGACCACGCTTCTCGACGCGATCCGCGAGACGGCCGTGGTCGAGACCGAGGCCGGGGGGATCACCCAGCACATCGGCGCCTACCAGGTCGAGCACAACGGCCGAAAGATCACGTTCCTGGACACGCCGGGCCACGAGGCATTCACGGCCATGCGCGCCCGCGGGGCGAAGGTCACCGACATCGCCGTCCTGGTCGTGGCCGCCGACGACGGGGTGATGCCGCAAACGAGGGAGTCGATCTCGCACGCCAACGCGGCCGAGGTCCCGATCGTCGTCGCCGTCAACAAGATCGACGTTCCCAACGCGGATCCCAACCGGGTGCGCGGCGACCTCGCCGCCGAGGGGCTGCAGCCGGAGGACTGGGGCGGCGCGATCCAGTTCTCGGAAGTCTCGGCGAAGCAGAAGCAGAATCTCGACGACCTGCTCGAGAAGGTGCTCCTCGTCGCCGACGCCGAGCTCGAGCTGAAGGCGAATCCCGATGCTGAGGCTTCGGGGCCGATCATCGAGTCCCGGCTGGACATCGGCCGCGGCCCGGTGGCGACGATGCTCGTCCACCGCGGGACGCTCAAGGTCGGCGACGCGATCGTCGCCGGCGACGCCTGGGGCCGGGTCCGCGCCCTGTATGACTTCCGCGGCGAGAAGCTGAAGCAGGCCGGACCGGGAGATCCGGTCGAGATCGTCGGCTTCGACCATCCACCGCCCGCGGGCGAGATGGCGCGGGTCGTCGAGAACGAGCGTGCCGCGCGCCAGCTGGCGCAGAACCGGGGGGAGCGCCTTCGCCGCGAGCAGCTGGCGGCGGCGGCGGGCGCCGGCGTCTCGCTCGAGAAGCTGTTCGCCCGGATGCAGGAGGGCGCCATCCAGGACCTCAACCTCGTCCTCAAGGGCGATGTCGACGGCTCGGTCGAGGCCGCCGTCTCCGAGCTCCAGAAGATCCAGCATCCGGAGGTCGGCGTGCGGGTCATCCACCAGGGTGTCGGCGGGATCACCGAGGGCGACGTCAACCTCGCCGCTGCGTCGAACGCACTCGTCATCGGCTTCAACGTGCGGCCGAACGCGGAGGCGCGTGTGCTTGCCGAGCGTGAGGGCGTCGAGATTCGCACCTACCGCGTCATCTACCGGCTCACCGAGGACATCGAGCAGGCGCTCGTCGGCATGCTCGCGCCGGTGACCACGGAGGAGACGATCGGCGAAGCCGAGGTGCGCCAGCTCTTCCGCGTCTCGCGGCTGGGGACGATCGCCGGGTCCTACGTCACGAACGGCGTCGTGCGGCGCGGTGCTCAGGTGCGGGTTGTGCGCGAGGGCACGGTCGTCTACGAGACCTCGATCGCCCAGCTCAAGCGCTTCAAGGACGACGTCCGCGAGGTCGAGGAGGGCTTCGAGTGCGGCATTCTGCTCCAGGGCTTCAACGACGTGAAGGAAGGCGACGTGCTCGAGGTCTACGAGACCAGGCAGGTCGAGCGCACGGATCTCAGCGCGCCGGCGCCGGAGCCTGAGCCCGCCGCCGCCGGCACCGAGTCTTAGATCCTCCAGTGGGCGCCGGCTACGTCGGCATCCTCACGGTCGAGCTGCACTTCCCCGAGGCCGGGTCGTTGAAGGGCAAGCGCAGGTTTGTCAAGTCGGCGAAGGCGCAACTCCAGAACCGGTTCGGCGCGGCCGTCGCCGAGGTCGACCATCACGAGCTCTGGCAGCGCAGCCGGCTGACCGTCGCCTGTGTCGCCCGCGAGCACCGCGAGGCCGAGCAGCTGCTCGAGGAGGCAGTTCGTTATCTGATTGGACAGGAATACGAGCTCGTGCGCGTCGAGCGAGAGGTGGTGGCGCCGGATGAGTGATCGGATGCGCCGAGTCAACGCGGCGGTTCTCGAGGTCCTAGCAGAGGCCGTTGGCGAGCTCCGCGACCCGCGGATCGGTTTCGTCACCGTCACCGGGGTCAAGACCTCGGCCGACCTCCGCCAGGCGCAGGTCTTCGTCAGCGTCTACGGCTCGGAGCGCAAGCGCGAGTTGACCATGGCCGGCCTGGCGGCGGCGCACGGCGTCCTCCAGGCCCGCATCGCGCCGGGAGCTGAGACTGAAACGGACCCCGCAACTGACCTTCGAATACGATCCGACCGTCGAGCGCGGCGTCCGGATGTCTCAACTGATCGATGAGCTCGCCCCAGACGACGAGTGATCTGAGAGCGGTCGCCGAGGCGCTCCGCGACCAAGACCGCTTTCTGCTCGTCACCCACGAGAATCCCGACGGGGACGCGCTCGGGTCGATTCTCGCAGCCAAGCTGGTGCTCGACGAGCTCGGCAAGGACGCGGTCATGTACGTGCCCGGCGTCGCGCCGCTTCCCGCCGAGTACAAGTTCATGCCCCTCTCGGGTCTCCGCCGCGAGCTTCCGGAGGACGCCGGTGAGCGGGTGCTGTTTGCGCTCGACTGCGCGAATGAGAGCCGACTCGGAGAGGGCGAGAAGGCGCTGAAGACGGCCCCGCTCGTCATCAACGTCGACCACCACCACGACAACAGCCGCTTCGGGCACATCAACCTCGTCGTCGCGGACGCCTCGTCCACCGGAGAGATCCTGCGCGACCTGTTCCGCGAGCTCGGCGTCGAGCTGACACCCGAGCTGGCCGAGGCGCTGTACGTCGCGCTCGTCACCGACACGGGGCGGTTCCAGTACGCGAACACGACCCCGAAGGCCCTCCGGCTGGCCGCGGAACTGGTCGAGGCCGGGGCGGACGTCCGCCGCGTCTTCCAGAGCGTCTACGAGTCCGTCCAGCTCGCCAAGCTGAAGCTGCTGGCGCGGGCGCTCGAGCGCGCTCAGGTCTACGAGGGTGGGGGGATCGTCGTCTCCTACCTCCTCAAGACCGACTTCGCCGAGGTCGGAGCCGCCGAGCCGTACTCGGAGGGCATCATCGACTTCCTGCGCGCGGTCGAAGGCGCCGAGATGGCGGCGCTGATCCGCGAGCCGCCCGCGCCCGGGCGACCAGCGAGGCGCGTGAGCCTCCGCTCGAGCTCGGACGAGGTCGATGTCTCGGCGATCGCCCGCGCCTCCGGCGACGGCGGCGGGCATCGCCAGGCCGCCGGTTTCTCGTCGGAGCTCGAGATCCCGGAGATCATCGAATTCCTGCGCGAGCAGTACCTGCAAGCCCGCGCAGTGGCCCGCGCATGAGCTCCTCGATCTTCTGGGGCGCCGCTCGCAAAGGAGGCAAGCGGCCGCCGCGCAGGACAGTGCATCTGAGCACGGACAAGCGGCGGCCGCGCCGCATCCTGCCGCGAGCGGCGTCAGGCGCCGCGGAGCCGGGCTTCGCCCGGCGGGAGCGGTGCCGTCCAGGAGGCCGAGGTGCCGCCGCGCGGGCTTGACCCCAGCGGGGTCGTCCTCGTCGACAAGCCGGCGGGGCCTTCCTCGTTCGCCGTCGTCCGCGATCTCCGCGACCGGACCGGCGCTCGTGCCGGCCATGCCGGCACGCTCGATCCGTTCGCCACGGGCCTGCTCCTCGTGCTGCTCGGCCGGTCGACCAAGCTCGCGCAGCGCTTCGTCGGCCTGGACAAGCGCTACCTGACCGAGATCGACCTCACCGCCCGGACGAGCACCGGAGACCCCGAGGGCGAGGTGGTCGACGGCCAGGCGCCGCCTTCCCGGAAGGATCTGGAGCGACGCCTCGGCGCCCTGAAGGGCGAGGTCGAATTGCCCGTCCCCGCGGCGTCGGCCGTGAAGATCGGCGGGGAGCGCGCCTACCGGCTGCATCGCCGCGGCGAGCAGGTCGAGATGCCGGTGCGCCGCTCCACGGTTCACTTACTCGAGCTGGTCGACTACGACGGCCGCATGGCAACGCTCGATCTGCTGGTCGGCTCCGGTACCTACGTCCGGTCGATCGCGGCCGAGCTCGGCGGCCACTGTCGCTCGCTCCGGCGCACCGAAGTCGGTCCGTTTCACGTCGACGACGCCGATCACGAGCGGATCATCCCGGCCGAGGAAGCGCTGGCGGCGCTGCGATGACAGATCGTTCGGTCGCAATCGGCACCTTCGACGGCGTCCACCGTGGCCACAGGCGCGTGATCGAGGCGGCGAAGGCCGCGGACCTGCCGACGACCGTGGTCACGTTCGATCCGCACCCGCGGGTGGTTCTGGGCAACCAGGTCGAGCTCTTGACGACCCTGGAGCGTCGCCTCGAGCTGCTCGGCGAGCTCGGCGTCGAGACCCTCGTCGTCCCCTTCACACCCGAGCTGGCACTCGCCACACCGGAGGAGTTCACCGACTCGATCCTGCGTCCGCTGGGCACGAAGGTCGTCGTCGCCGGCGCGAACTTCCGCTTCGGACGGGGCCGCTCCGGCGATCTCGACACGCTCGCAGAGCTCGGGTTCGACGTCCGGCCGGTGCCGCTCGTCGAAGGGATCTCATCGTCTCGGATCAGGCAGCTCCTGCGGGCGGGAGAGATCGAAGCGGCCGCAAGGCTGCTCGGCCGGCCGCCCGAGGTCGAGGGGACGGTCGTCTCCGGAGATGCCCGCGGCGGCACGCTGGGATATCCGACCGCGAATCTCGCGGTTCCGGCGGAGCTGGTCGTTCCCGCTTACGGCATTTACGCAGGCCGCGTCGGTGACCACCGCGCCGCGATCTCGATCGGGGTCAATCCGCACTACGGCGGCGAGGAGCGGCGCGTCGAGGCGTTCCTGCTCGACTTCGACGGCGATCTCTACGGCGAGCGGCTGGTGCTCGAGCTCTGGCAGCGGCTGCGCGACGAGCGGGCCTTCGCCTCCGAGCAGGAGCTAATCGACCAGATCGGGCGCGACATCGAGGCGGCGCAGGCCGCCGAGCCGCCCGTGTAGGGGTTCACTCGGGATGCCTCGCGGCTCCGCTGCGGCGGGGATCACCTGCGGCGCCGCGACGGCTGACGAGACTGACCCCGCCGAAGTAGTGATGGCGCGTCGGCCAGACCCGAACGGTGAAGCCTGCTCGCTTCAGAGCCTCGAGAACGGCATCCGGGAAGCCCGGCTCGAGGTGGACGAGCTCACCAACTGGGTGGAGGCGTGGGCGGTCGACGGCATCGCTGGGACTGAGCCCTTCGTCGAGGACGCCGGTGAGCACCTGGACGACGGCGCTGCGCAGTCGTGTCCCGCCGGCCGCGCCGATCGCCAAGGCAAGCCCGGCGGCGTCGCTGCCGATCGTCGGCGTCATCATGCTCGCCATCCGCTCTCCGGTCGTCAGCTCGCCGACGAGGAGGTCGGCCTCGCCGAGCATGCTGTTCAGGTGGAGGTCGAGGCCGGGCAGCCAGTCGCCTGAGCCGAGCCCGAGGCTCGTCGTCAGCACGACGGCGTTCCCATCCCGGTCGGAGACGGCTAGGTTCGTGGTGTCGCCGCTTGAATCCCCTCCGCGCAGCGCCAGCGCGATCCTTACGGGGTCCGACCCCGTTAAGACCTGGAGCACCGGCAGCGGGCTGTTCAGGGCTTCTCGCGACGCGAGCCTCAGCCCGCGGTGCTCGATCGTCACCGGTGTGCGCCACTCGGCGCGGTACGAGGCGAGGTCCTCGGCGGTGATCAGGCCGCCGCGCTCATCCATCAACGCGAGGAGGGCCTCCCGAAGAGCCGGGCTCCCGCCGCCTTCTTCGGCGACGAGCTCGAGTGCCCGGACGAGCCCCGGCTGTTCGAGCCGATCCCCGGTCTGCAGCAGCCGGCCGCCCGGCGAGTAGATTCGCCCGCCTTCGCGCATGGTCATCACCGGCGCGAGCATCTCGAGACAGGCGGCGTGCGCCGGGAGCATCTCGACGCCCTCGCGGGCCAGCCGCAGCGCCGGCTCGACCAGCCTGGACCACGGCAGTTGCCCACGGGCGCGCCAAAGCTCATCGAGCCCGGGCAGGACCCCTGGCACGGCGCATGAGCCGATGCCGACTGCGTAGTGGATGAGCTCAGCGCCGAAGGGAACCTCCAGGTGCACGAGCTCGACCTCGCGCCGCTCTGCCCCCAGCCCGGGCACGGCGACGAAGAAGTCGAGCATGCGTACCTCGCCGTCCCAGAAGACCGCCGCATGCCCACCCCCGAGCAGACCCGTCATGACCGTTTCGGCCACGCACGAAGCCAGTGACGCAGCAACGGCCGCGTCCGCGGCGTTTCCTCCCTCCTCGAGGATCTCGATCCCGGCGTCGACGGTCGCCGGATGTCCCGCAGCGACGGCGGCGCGCATGCCTTGCTACCCTAGTGACCGCCCGTAGACCCGGCTGTTCATGCCGCTTCCGCGTGCACCCGCGGGGACTACGGATTCGTTGTAGAAGGAGGTTCAGTGACCCTCAGCAAGGAAGCAAAACAAGAGATCATCGGCAAGCATGGCCAAGGTGAGGCCGACACCGGCTCTGCCCAGGTGCTTTCATGCGCGCCGAGGCTACTACTCGCGTTCGACGAGCTCGCAGTCCCGTGCGACCCAGTCGCGCGAATCCGCCGCACCGCGTCCTTCCCGGCGCCGCAGCGCACGACATCCGCAACGCCGTCGCGCGAGTAGACGAGCGTCGAGACCCGGGCCGGCGTGAGCGGTCGGCGCCGGGCCCGCCGTAGACGCGATCGTCTCCGGGGCCGCCGAAGACCCGGTCTCGCCCCGTCCCGCCGTGCACGAAATCGGGCACGGCCAAACGCCCGGAGCGTGTCGTTCCCGCCTCGACCGTAGAGCGCGTCCGTTCGAGACGTTCCACGGAGCGTGTTCGCGCGCCTCGTGCCGACGATCCGGCACGGGCGTGTCAGCCTTCGAATCTCCTTGCTCTGCACGTCGATCGTGTGCACGGCCAGCTCGGTCGGGCACTCGCCGTCGCTGATATACGTGACGCGCTTGCCGTCCGGTGACCAGGAGGCGGTCGTCAGGGAGGGTCGAGACTGCGAGCTGATGCCGTCCGCAAGGCGCCGACCGACGCGTATCCGCGGGTGACGTGCACCTCCATCGCCCCGTCGGCACCGGGCATCCAGTACACGGCCGCTGTCCCGTCCGAACTGAACGCGAGCGGGCAGCAGAGAGACCATTGCTCCCTCCGGATGTCGCCGATGTAGTCGAACCTTTCGCCGTCGCCTGCCACCGAGCGAAGCGTCCAGCCGATCGATGTCTCCAGTACGAAAGCCAGGCGCGAGCCGTCGGCCGACCACGAGAGCCGGTGCACCGACCTCTGGTCGGCGAAGGCCGGCGCGAGCCTCCGGCGAGCGCTTCCGTCCGCGTTCGCGACCCAGATCTCCGCGCGCGAGAGATCGGCGTTGCCGTCGGGTGTGCGTGGACCGGTGAGAAACGCAATTCGGCCGTCCGGCGCCCACGCCGGCTCCGTCAGCCACTCCTCCGGGGCCGGCCCGCCGAACACCGTCGCGCCCGAGCCGTCCGCCGCCGCCACCCACAGCTGACAGCACCAGGCGAGACGCGGGTCCTCGAAGCGGCCGGCGTAGCGGCTACGAGCAAAGGCGAGCCGCCTTCCGTCAGGCGACCACGCCGGCCGGCCGTCCGAGTAGAAGCCGGGGCCGGTCGGCACCGGAGGTCGGATCAAGACTGGGGTCCCGCCCGCAGCGGGCACGACGTAGTTGAATCCCCCGAACGTCCGGAACGCGAGCCGTCTGCTGTCGGGAGACCAGGCGATCCAGTCAGGGATGATCCGAGTCGAGGGCGCGAAAACACGCCGCGCTGCACCACCGTTCGCCGGGACGGTGAAGATCGTGCGCGCCGACATCCCTCGCGTGCGTCGGATGAACGCGATGGTCTTCCCGTCAGGCGACCATGCCGGCGCTCGATCTCCTAAGCAAACGGGATGGCAGACGCCGCGGACCTGCCGCATCTTGATCCCGTCGCCCGACGAGGCCGGCGCGGCAAAGACGACCCCCAGAGCGACGAGCGCAAGCAGCACGCTCAGCCGCCGTTCCACGTCACCAATGCTACGAGCGGCCTGTTAAGCGGTCTTCAGGATTCTGTTGCTACCCTTGTGACCGCCCGTAGACCCGGCTGTTCATGCCGCTTCCGCGTGCAACGGCGGGGACTACGGATTCGTTGTAGAAGGAGGTTCAGTGACCCTCAGCAAGGAAGCAAAACAAGAGATCATCGGCAAGCATGGCCAAGGCGAGGCCGACACCGGCTCTGCCCAGGTCCAGATTGCGCTGCTCACCGCCCGCATCAACGAGCTGACGGAGCACCTGCGCACCCACGCGAAGGATCACTATTCGCGGCGAGGGCTGCTCATGCTCGTCGGACGCCGCCGGCGGCTGCTGAATTACTTGCAGCGCAAGGATCTCGAGGGTTACCGGGCCCTGATCCAGGAGCTGGGTCTGAGGAGATAGATGGGCGTAATCCGGTGCCAGGATTTCAACCTGGCTCCGGGTGCATTAAGGAGGGTGGAAGTTTGGGCGAGGGTCGGCGCGCGACCCTGACCCAAACCTCCACTCTCCACGAAGAGTGGAGGAATCAATGAGCATCGCAGTTGCAGGCCCCACCTCGGTCTCGGTCGAGATCGGTGGGCAAGAGATCACGTTCGAGACCGGCAAGCTCGCCAAGCAGGCCGACGGCGCCGTCGTCGTCCGCTCGGGCGAGACGATGGTCCTCTCGACGGCGCAGGGGCGCATGGAGGCGCGCGAGGGCGCGGACTTCTTCCCGCTCACGGTCGACGTCGAGGAGCGCATGTACGCCGCCGGGAAGATTCCCGGCGGCTTCTTCAAGCGTGAGGGGCGCCCGACCGAGCGGGCGATCCTGACCGCCCGGATGATCGATCGCCCGATCCGGCCGCTCTGGCCGAAGGGCTTCCGAAACGAGGTGCAGGTGATCTGCACGGTCCTCTCCGTGGACATGGTCACCCCGCACGACATCCTCTGCATCAACGGCGCCTCCGCAGCGCTGATGATCTCGCCGCTGCCGTTCATGGGCCCCGTCGGCGCTGTCCGCATCGGCCAGATCGACGGCGAATTCGTGGTCAACCCGACGCTTCAGGAGAGCGAGGAGCAGAGCACGCTCGATCTCGTCGTCGTCGGCACGAAGGAGGGCCTGACGATGGTCGAGGCCGGTGCCGACGAGATCCCCGAGGACGTCCTGCTCGAGGCGCTCGAGCGAGCACACGCCGAGATCATCCGGATCTGCGAGGTGCAGGAGCAGTTGCGCGAGCAGGCCGGCAAGCGGAGGTGGCTGGACCCCGAGCTGACAGAGGAGCTTCATCAGCGCTACGGGAGCCGGATTCGCGAGCGGATCATGGCCGACGGCCTCCGCGAAGCGGGTGCCACGATCGACGACATCCTCGCGGAAGAGGCTCCGCCGCTGGACATGAACTCGACCGAGGAGGACATCGTCAGGCAGGTCCAGGTCAAGGCGAGCCTCGACCTGATCCTCGACCGCGAGCGCCTGGCCGCCGTCGAGGGGCCCGTGCGCGCGCAGTTCGAGGACGACCTGAGGGAACTGACCGAGGCGGAGCAGGACTCGAAGGAACTGCGCTCGGCGAAGCGCCAGCTCCTGTTCGACCGGATCATCGAGACCGTCGAGCTCCCCTTCCCGGTCGGGCCGGCGACGGTCGACGGCGACCCGCCGACGGTCAAGGACTCGCTCACTCGCCAGTGGGTCAAGCGTGCGGCCGACGCGATCTACAAGGAGCTCGTCCGGCGCAAGATCGCAGTCGACAAGCGGCGGCCGGACGGCCGGAGCGCCGACGAGATCCGCGAGATCAGCTGCGAGGTCGGAGTCGCTCCGCGAACCCACGGGTCGGCGCTCTTCACCCGCGGCCAGACGCAGATCATGTCGCTGCTCACGCTCGGCACCGCCAAGGAGGGGCAGCGCATCGACGACCTCTCACTCGAGCAGGAGCGCCGCTTCATGCATCACTACAACTTCCCGCCGTACTCGGTCGGCGAGACCGGGTTCATGCGGGGGCCGAAGCGCCGCGACATCGGCCACGGTGCGCTCGCGCAGCGGGCGCTCGAGCCGGTGATCCCGGGGCCGGAGGACTTCCCCTACACGATCCGCATCGTCTCGGAGACGCTCGAGTCGAACGGTTCGTCGTCGATGGGCTCGGTCTGCGGCTCGACGCTCGCGCTGATGGACGCCGGCGTTCCGATCAAGGCGCCGGTCGGCGGCATCGCCATGGGCCTCGTCAAGGAAGGCGAGGACTACGTGATCCTGACCGACATCCAGGGAGCCGAGGATCACCTCGGCGACATGGACTTCAAGGTCGCCGGTACCCGCGACGGTGTGACCGCGCTTCAGATGGACATCAAGATCACCGGCGTCACGCAGGAGATCATGCGCTCGGCGCTCGAGCAGGCGAAGCGGGCGCGTGAGTTCATCCTCGACAAGATGCTGGAAGCGATTCCGCAGGCGCGCGAGCAGCTCGCAGCGCACGCGCCGCGGATTTCGACGATCAAGATCAACCCCGAGTTCATCGGGATGGTGATCGGCAAGGGCGGCGAGACAATCCGCTCGCTCGAGGCGGACCACGATGTCCAGATCGACATCGAGGAGGACGGCACGATCCTCGTCTATGCCACGGAGGGCACGAACGCCGAGGCGGCGATGGAGGCGATCGACGCGCTGACCAAGGAGCCGGAGGTGGGGGACACCTACACCGGCAAGGTCGTGAAGACGACCCAGTTCGGCGCCTTCGTCGAGCTGAAGAAGGGCACGGACGGCCTGCTCCACGTCTCGAACGTCGGCCCAGGAAGGGTCGGCCACATCGAGGACGTGATCAACCGTGGCGACGTCCTCGACGTCGTCGTGCAGGAGGTGGACAAGGAGCGCGGCCGGATCGGGCTCAAGCTCGTGGCCAAGCACGAGGACGGGTCGCTGATCCAGCCCGAGGAGCTGATCGAGCGAGCGAAGAACGCACCCGAGCGGCCGCGTGAGGAACGTCCTCCGCGCCGCGACGGCGGCGACCGCCGGGGTGGCCGTGGAGGTCGCAGCGGCCGCGGCGGGCGCGAGCGTTCATAGCTCATGGGCAGAGGATTCATCCTGTGCCCATGAACGTTTGAGTTGAAGCGAGGGCGGCGGAGGCCGCCCTCGCACTACCATCCGCCCGTGCAGAAGTACGTGATCTCCGAGCTGGACTCGGGCGAGCGGGTCATCACGGAACGGCTGGCGCACGTTCGCTCCGTCGCGCTCGGCTACTGGATCGGCGCCGGCTCCCGTGATGAGCGCGATGAGCGCGCAGGCGTCTCGCACTTCATCGAGCACCTGCTGTTCAAAGGGACGGACAAGTACAGCGCGCAGGACATCGCCGAGGTCTTCGACGGGCTCGGCGGGGAGCTGAACGCCGCGACGTCGCGCGAGCACACCGTCGTCTACGCCCGCGTCGCCGACCAGCACCTCGAGACCGCGATCGACGTGATGAGCGACATGGTCTTCTCCCCGTCACTCGCCGAGGTCGACTCCGAACGCGAGGTCGTGCTCGAGGAGATCGCGATGTACGAGGACCAGCCGCAGGAGCTGGTCCACGATCTGATCGCCGAGGCCGTCTTCGGCGACCACGCGCTCGGGCGGCCCGTGATCGGGACGGCCGACGTGATCTCGACCATCTCACGCCGGGCGATCTCCGCCTACCACCGTTCGATGTACGTACCGGGCAACGTGGTCGTCGCCGCGGCCGGGAACCTCGACTCGGGCGAGCTCGTCGGACTGCTCGAGCGTGCCGAGCGGAAGGCGTCCGGGCCTCCCGCGAGAGGACGGAAGGTTCGCTCACCGCTTGTGAAGGCGCCGCCCCCGAGCCTCCGCTTCACCCGCAAGGACACCGAGCAGTACCACGTCTGTGTCGCCGCGCCCGGGATCGCGCGCTCGGACCGCCGGCGCTTTGCTGCGTCGCTCCTCGACGCCATCCTCGGCGGATCAGCCTCCTCGCGCCTGTTTCAGGAGATCAGGGAGAAGCGGGGGATGGCGTACGCCGTCTACAGCTTCGCCTCGCAGTACACAGACACCGGCCAGATTGGCTTCTACGTCGGCACCCGCGAGGAGAACCTCGAGGAGTGCCTCGCGATCGCGGCCGAGCAGGTGGCGGAGGTCGGCGGCCGGGAACCTCAAGCCGAACGAGCTCGAGCGGGCGAAGGAGAACCTCAAGGGCCGCATCCTCCTCTCGATGGAGTCGACCTCCAACCGGATGAGCAGGCTCGGCAAGTCCCTGATCACGGACACCGAGATCCTCTCGATGGATCGGATCATCGCCGAGATCGACGCGGTCGAGCCCGAGGCGCTCGCCGAGCTGGCGGGCCTACTGCTCGCGCCGGAGCGCCTGTCCGCGGCAGGCATCGGCCCGAGCGACGAGCGCTTCCTCGCCGCCGTCGAGCGGGTCAGCCCGGCGCTCACGGCCGCTGCGGCGTGAAGGTTGCGCTCAACGGGAGCGGGGGAAAGGTCGGGTCGGTGCTCGCGCCTGCGCTCGAGGCGGCCGGGCACCAGCTGGTCGACCTGGACGGCGCCGACGTCATGGTCGACTTCACGATGCCCGAAGCCGTTGTTGACAACGTCAAGGCCGCGCTCGAGCGGGGAATTCCGACAGTCGTCGGGACGACCGGCTGGGAGCCGCAAGCCCTCGACGGTTTGGCCAAAGAGCGAGGCGTGCAGTTGTTCGTCGCGCCGAACTTCGCAATCGGGGCGGTGCTGATGATGCGTCTGGCCGAGGATGCCGCCCGCTACCTGCCGAGCACGGAGATCGTCGAGCTGCACGCAGACACGAAGAAGGATGCGCCGTCGGGGACCGCGAAGGCGACCGCTGAGCGTTTGGGCGGGGCACCGATCCACTCGGTTCGGTTGCCCGGCCTCGTCGCGCACCAGGAGGTGCTGCTCGGCGGGGACGGCCAGCTGCTGACGATCCGCCACGACGCCTACTCACGAGAGGCCTACGTCCCAGGTGTGCTACTGGCACTGGACCGCCTATCCACGCTGCCTCCCGGGCTGACTGTCGGCCTCGAGGCGCTCCTTGACTGAATTCAGATGACGGGGACAGGATTCATCCTGTCCCCGTGAACATTTCAATCAGAGAGGGCGACATCACCGCGCTCGAGGTCGACGCGATCGCAAACGCGGCGAACAACCACCTCTGGATGGGCAGCGGCGTCGCCGGGGCGATCAAGCGCGCCGGCGGCGAGGAGATCGAGCGCGAGGCCGTGCAACTGGGCCCGATCGAGGTGGGCGACGCCGTCGCGACGAGCGCGGGCCGGCTCTCGGCCCGCTGGGTAATCCACGGTGCCGTCATGGGCCAGGATCTCCAGACGAGCGCCGATCTCGTCCGGCGCACGACTGAGAGCTGCCTCCGGGTCGCCGACGAGCTCGGAGCCGAGTCGCTCGCCCTGCCGGCGTTCGGCACGGGCGTCGGCGGCTTTCCACTCGAGGAGTGCGCTCGGATCATGGTCGACGCCGTACGCAGCCACGAGCCGACGTCGCTGAAGCGCGTCGCCTTCGCAGTGTTCGGTGACGACGCCGAGGAGGCGTTCGAGAGGACACTCTCGGCGCGCGAGTAAGATCACCTCGTGCTCGGCGAGCTTCTGACCGCCAGCGTCACGCCCTTCGACTCGAACGGCGCCGTCAACCTGACGAAGTTCCGCGAGCTCGCCGCCTTCCTGGTCGACAACGGCTCCGATGGGCTCGTCGTCACCGGGTCGACCGGCGAGTCGCCGACCTTGACGGACGACGAGCGGTTCGAGCTCTACGCGGCCGCGGTCGACGCGGTCGGCGACCGCGCCACGATCATCGCCGGCACGGGAACGTACGACACGCGCCACTCCGTCCACCTCACCGAGAGGACGCACGAGCTCGGCGTCGACGGCTTCCTCGTCGTCACTCCCTACTACAACAAGCCGCCTCCGCGCGGGATCATCGAGCACGTGAAGGCGATTGCCGCCGTCACCGACAAGCCGATCGTCTACTACAACATCCCCGCTCGGGTGGTGAACAACGTCCCCGTCGAGACCCTGGCCGACCTGGCTGAGATCCCGAATGTCGTCGCCGTCAAGCAGGCGTACGACGATCTCGAGCAAGCCCGGCGGATCGTCGAGGAGACCGAGCTCCAGCTCTACGCCGGCGACGACAACCTGATCCTGCCGTTCCTCGAGCGCGGCGGTACGGGCGGCATCTGCGTCCACACGCACGTGGTCGGCCCGCAGGTCAAGGAGCAAATCACGCGCTTCAAGCAAGGCGACGCCGAGGCTGCCCGTCGCATCGACGAGGAGCTCGCGCCTGCCTACGAGATCCTCAAGGTCGTGGTCAACCCGATCGCGATCAAGGCGGCGCTCAACCTCCTCGGCCACGAGGTCGGCGGCCTCAGGCTTCCGCTCGTCGAGGCGACCGAGGAAGAGCGGGGACAGGTCCGCTCATGCCTGGCGCGCCTGGGCGCGCTCCAGCCCGCGCCGGCTTAGAGGGACGCTCACAGCCCTCATAGAATGGCTGGGTGCTCCACCCAGCAATACATGCCGGCTTCTGGCCCGCGATCACGCGGCGCCAGAGCCCACCCTCCTCCTCACCAAGGCTCTTCAGCCTTGCCTCGTCGGAGTGCGACCTCTGGCTTGAGACGGTCGCACCGGCAAAGCCGGCACGACCTCTTCTGGTCGGCGCCGACCAGTCGGCGCCTTCGGCTCGCGACCCAGAATCTCGGCGGCATCACTGGATGGAGCACTGATGGCGGAAACCCTTCGCATCATCCCGCTGGGCGGCGTCGGCGAGGTCGGCAAGAACATGACGGTCTACGATCTCGACGGCGAGATCATCGTCGTCGACGCCGGGCTTGCGTTCCCCCGGGACGAGCACTTGGGCGTCGACCTGATCCTCCCAGACATGACGTACCTCGTCGACCGCCGCGACCGCGTCCGGGCCGTGATCCTCACGCATGCCCACGAGGACCACGTCGGTGCGCTCCCGTATCTGCTCCGAGAGGTGCGCGTGCCAGAGGTCTGGGCAACGCGACTGACTCTCGGGCTGGCCCAGTCCAAGCTCGACGAGCATGGTCTGCTTCAGGCGGCCGAGCTCAGGGAGGCGCAGCCGGAGCGGGGCCCGGTCGAGATCGGCCCGTTCCGCGTCGAGTTCGTGCGCGTTGCCCACTCCGTCCCCGACTCGGTTGCGCTCTCCATCGAGACCTCGGCGGGTCGGGTTCTCCATACCGGCGACTGGAAGCTCGATCACACGCCCGTCGACGGCCTGCGCACCGATGTCGGACGGCTCGCCGAGCTCGGCAATCGCGGCGTCGACCTGCTCCTCGGCGACTCGACGAATGCCGAGCGGCCCGGCGTCACGGGCTCCGAGCGGCTTGTGGGAGAGGCCTTCCGCCAGATCATCCCGAGTCGCGAGGGCCGCGTGCTCGTCGCGTCGTTCGCGTCCAACGTCCATCGGATGCAGCAGGCGATCGACGTGGCGGTCCAGACGGGCCGCAAGGTCGCCGTGGTCGGCCGCTCGATGCGGAAGAACCTGAACATCGCGCGGAGCCTGGGCTATGTGGACATGCCGGAAGAGTCGCTCATCCGTCCGAACCGAGCTCGACGAGTACCGACCCCACGAGGTGCTCGTGCTCTGCACCGGAAGCCAGGGCGAACCGATGTCGGCCCTCACCCGGATCGCCTACGACGATCATCCGGCCGTGTCCGTCGACCGCGGCGACACGGTGATCATCTCGGCCAAGCCGGTGCCCGGCAACGAGCTCCGGGTGCACGACTCGATCAACCAGCTCGCGCGGGCCGGTGCCGAGGTCCTGCACCAGGAGATCGCCCCCGTGCACGTCTCGGGACACGCGTATGCAGAGGAGCTGCGAACGATGCTCGCCCTCGTCCGGCCCAAGGCGGTGATGCCGGTGCACGGCGAGTTCCGAATGCTCGCCGCGCACGCACGCCTTGCCCAGGAAAGTGGCGTGCCGGCCGATTCGATCGTGCTGGCGGAGAACGGCTCCGTCGTCGAGCTCGGCCCGCGCGGGGCTCGCGTCATCGACCGCGTCGAGACCGGCGTCACGTTCGTCGACGGACTCGGCGTCGGGGACGTCCAGGACGTCGCCCTCCGCGACCGCCGGCACCTCTCCGAGGACGGCGTGCTGATCATCGTCGCCACCGTCGGCGGCTCCGACGGCGTCCCGACCAGCCGGCCCGAGCTGATCGCCCGCGGCCTCAGCGAGCCCGGTCCGCTCTTGGAAGAGATGCAGGGCGAGGCCGACCGCGTCCTCCGCGAGCTCCTCCAGGGCAATGTCAAGGAGATCAAGCTCCTCCAGGAGCACATCCACGACGCGATTGCGCAGCTGATTTACGACAGGACGGGGAGGCGCCCGATGATTCTCCCCGTCATAGTTGAGGTATGAACGCTTTCGCCCCTGGACGGCTGCCCGCTCCCGCCGGGCGAAGCCCGGCTCCGCGGCCAGCCTGCCGCCGCTGGCGGCAGGATGCCGCGCCCGAGGCGCTTGTCCGTGCCTCACTGCACTGTCCTGCGCGCCTCGGGCTTGCCTCCTTTGCCAGCGACGACCCAGGAGCGAAATCGTGACCTCGAACTGGGCTGAGGCTCTGCGCGAGAACGCCGCCGAAGAGGCGACGGCCCGCCGACTGATCGCGCAGCTCGTCGCCTGCGAGGCGGCAGCGCTCGCGTTCTGCCGCCTGCTGGAGCGATGGGCGAGGGGGGAGGCGGAGCCGCCGACTCCGGGTCGCCGCCAGGCCGCTCTAAGGCGGGCCGCAGACCGCGCCGAGACGGCGCTGACCGGCCTCGAGCAGCCGCTCGGCCGGTATCTCCTCGAGCTGGAGCCCGACCGAGCCGAGGGTCGGTCCTGGTATGGGGAGCCCGGCCCCGCCGAGCTGATGGAGTGGGCGCCGGTGCTCTACCGCGCCGGAGTAGTCGTCGCCCCGTACCGCGTCACGCATGCGTATCTCGAGCTGGCCGTCCTGATCCGCGCTCTGGAGGGCTTGACGACGTCGGTTCGCATCGGGTCGGCTCCCGACCGCTCGTCGCTCTGGGCGGGGCTGTTCGACCTCCGCGAGAACCTGCTCGACGGGGCGCTGGACGACCTGCGCGCGCTTGCGGCCTAGCGGCGTCGGCCTGACGGTCGTCGGGTCGGCGAACCTCGATCTCACTGCGAAGGTCGAGCGGCTGCCGCGGCCGGGGGAGACCGTGAGCGACGCGACGCTCGACCGGGCGCCGGGCGGAAAGGGCGCAAACCAGGCTGTCGCCGCGGCGCGGCTCGGCGCCGACGTGCGCTTCCTCGGAGCCGTCGGCGAAGACGATTTCGCCGAGCAGGCGCTCTCCGGCCTACAAGCAGCGGGCGTGCAGATCGAGGTCGCGCGGCGCGGGGACACCGGGATCGCGCTGATCGTCGTCGCGGCCGACGGCGAGAACCAGATCGTCGTCGTTCCAGGAGCAAACGCAACTGTCGACGCCGCGGGGAGCGGAACAGTCCTCTGCCAACTCGAGATCCCGCTGGAGACCGTGCTGGCAAACGCCGAGGCCGCCGACTGGTTCTGCCTGAACGCCGCGCCTGCCAGGCCGGTCGACATCGAGCCGGACCTGCTCGTCGTCAATCGCTACGAGTACGAGGTGAACTCCCGCGGGAAGCTGGTCGCGCTGACGCTCGGGGCACAGGGGGCGGTGCTTCTCGAAGACGGCAGGGAGGTTGCGCGGGCAAAGCCTCCGAAGGTGAATGCCGTGGACGGCACAGGGGCGGGGGACGCCTTCACCGCGTGCCTCGTCGTCTCACATCACGAAGGACGAGACTGGGAGGAGGCGCTCCGGCGGGCCTGCGCAGCCGGAGCCGTGGCGGTCACCCGCCCGGGGGCGCAGCCCTCCATGCCGACCGCCGCCGAAGTGGACGAGATCCTTGCCGGCTGAGCGAATCCTCCTCGACTGCGATCCTGGTCACGACGACGCGATCGCGCTCCTCCTCGCGCTTGCAAGCCCCGAGCTCGAGCTGCTGGGCGTCACGACTGTCGCGGGCAACCAGACGCTGGAGAAGACGACCGCCAACGCGACCCGCATCCTCGACTTCGTCCACCGCGACGACGTCCCGGTCGCGGCGGGTGCCGACCGGCCGCTCGTTCGCGACCCGTTCGTTGCCGCCTACGTGCACGGAGAGACTGGGCTCGACGGGCCCGACCTCCCGCCGCCGCAACGGGAAGCGCTGGCGCAGCACGCGGTCGAGTTCCTGGCCGAGCGAGTCGCCGACGCGACGCTGGTCGCGGTCGGCCCACTGACCAACGTCGCGCTGCTGCTCGCCCGCCACCCCGAGGCGAGGCCCAAACGCATCGTGCTGATGGGCGGCTCGATCGGGCTCGGGAATGTCACGCCCGCTGCCGAATTCAACATCTGGGCCGACCCGGAGGCGGCCGCGCGGGTTTTCACCAGCGGTCTCGAGCTCACGATGGTCGGCCTCGACGTGACCCACCAGGCCCTCTTGCTGGACGCGGACGCGGAACGCTTGCGGGCTTCGGGCCGAACCGGACGGATGGTCGCCGAGCTGTACGACTTCTTCCACCGGTTCCATCGCGACACGTACGGGTTTGGCGGTTCACCGATCCACGACGCGGTCGCGTTGGCCCACGTGTTCCGCCCGGAGCTGATGGAGACCAAGCGCTGCCACGTTGCGATCGAGTGCGGGTCGGAGCTCACCCGCGGCCGGACCGTGGTCGACCTCTGGGGCAGAACCGGGGAAGAGCCGAACGCCGACGTGGGGGTCGGTATCGACGGCAGAGCGTTCGTCCAGCTTCTGCTGGAGCGGCTGCGGACGCTGGACTAGAGGGGTCGCCGACCGCACGTCGAAGCTCCGGCGCATGACCAAGCGCCGCAAGAAGCGCGTGCTCCGACCTCGCACGCCCTCGCGCGTCAAGCGGCGCAAGCGAGCCCCCCGGAAGCGCAGCCATCACCACCCGGAGCTGATCGGCCTCGGGTTGACGGCGGTCGGACTGTTCCTGTCCACCCTCGTCTACTTGAACTGGGAGGGAGGTCGCGCCGGCGGCTCGATCGTCGACGGCATCTGGGCGGTGATCGGCGATGCGGGCTACCTGCTGCCGGCGGCATGCGTGATCGTCGGCGTGCTGATGCTCGCGCGCAGCGCGGTTGTCGAGCTCCGGCCCTTCCGCTCCGGCCTCGGCTTCACCGCGCTCGGACTGATGCTCCTCCTCGGCGACCACGGGGGCTACATCGGCCGCGCGCTGGACGAGGTCATCGGGACGCTCGTCGGCAGGACCGGGATGCTGATCGCCGGGGTCACCGCCCTCACCGCCGGCATCCTTCTGCTCTCGGGCGCCTCGGTCGGCGCGCTGCTCCGCAGCTCTGGACCGGCCGTCCGCCGCGCCCGGATCGCTGCCCACCGGACGTTCGAGCGCGCTCCGCGCAGCACCGAATCGCTGCCTCCGCCCGTCCCACTGCGCCCACGCAGGCTCGAGCCGCCGGTGGACGGAGTGTCGGACTTCCCCGACGTCGTCGGCCAGGCGGAAGCGCCGGCGCTGCTCGCGCCGCACGAAGACGACCCAACGGAGGAGACCCAGCAGCAGGCGCTGTTCGAGCCGCCGAACCCCGCCAAGATCGACTACGTGCTGCCCGAGCCCTCCGTCCTCCGGCGCTCCCCCGCGCGGGGGAACGGGAAGCCCGGATCGGGCGAACAGGCGGCCCAGGCGCTCGTCCGGGCGCTTGCGGACTTCGGGATCGAGGCGCGCGTCGTCGGCGAGATCACCGGCCCACGGGTCACACGCTTCGAGCTCCAGCTCGCCGCCGGCACGAAGATGTCCAAGATCTCGGCGCTCAAGGACGATCTCGCGTACGCGCTGGCGACGACCGAGATCCGGATCCTGGCACCGATCCCGGGTAAGCAGGCAGTCGGCGTCGAGATCCCGAACCTGACCCCGAACTACGTCACGCTGGGCGACGTCTTCGACCACCTGCCGGGAAGCGCCAGCCCGCTGGCAGTCTGGCTCGGCAAGGACATCTCCGGCAACGCCGTCTGGACCGATCTCGCGCGGATGCCGCACCTGTTGATCGCGGGGACGACCGGGTCCGGGAAATCAGGCTGCATCAACACGATCCTCAGCTCGGTCCTCCTGCGGGCGACGCCGGACGACGTCCGCCTGATCCTGATCGACCCCAAGCGGATCGAGCTCTCGCTCTACGAGAAGATTCCACACCTCCTCACACCCGTCGTCTCCAGCCCGAAGGAGGCGTCCGTCGTGCTGACGAACGTGCTGACCGAGATGGATCGCCGCTACGAGCTTCTCAGCGCGGCGCGGGCGCGAAACCTCCCCGAGGCGAACCGGGCCTTCCGCAGCCGCGGCGAGGAGCCCCTTCCCTACCTGCTCGTGGTCATCGACGAGCTCGCCGACCTGATGATGATCTCGCCGCAGCAGGTCGAGGACGCCGTCATCCGGCTGGCGCAGAAGTCACGGGCCGTCGGCATCCACCTCGTCCTCGCCACCCAGCGGCCCTCGGTGGACGTGATCACCGGGATGATCAAGGCCAACGTTCCCTCGCGGATCGCCTTCGCCGTCTCGAGCCAGACCGACTCGCGCGTGATCCTCGACCAGGCGGGAGCGGAGAGCCTGCTCGGACAGGGCGACATGCTCTTCAAGCCGCTGGGGACCTCACGGCTGCAACGCCTGCAGGGCGCCTATGTGAGCGAGGAAGAGATCGCCCTTCTCGTCGAGCAGGCCCGTACGCAGAGAGGCCAGGAGCTCGACGAGTCGCTCCTGGTCGCGCCCGAGGTCGAGATCGAGAGCGACAAAGACGATGATTTCGACCCGGACTCCGATCCGCTGCTGGAGAAGGCGATCGAGATCGTCGTCCAGACCCAGACCGCGTCGGTCTCGCTCCTCCAGCGCCGATTGCGCGTCGGCTACACGCGCGCGGGCCGGCTGATCGACATGCTCGAGCGTCGCGGCTACATCTCGGGTTATGAGGGTTCGAAACCCAGACGCGTATTGGTCGAAGAGCGTGAAATCGACCGGATTCCGGGCTAACTTTTCACAGGCTCTTCACGTCTGATCACCAGGGGGTTAGCATCGACTTTCGCATCCCTCGGTAGCGAGGAAAACCTTAAGAAGGGGAGGAATCAGTGAAGGTAAGACGACTCTTGCCTTGGGCATCTGCGGTGCTTGCGCTGGGCGCGCTTGCCACGGCAGCGTTCTCGGCATCTGCGGCGCCCAGCAAGTCCAATGCGCCGGCCGTTCGGGTCGCAATCGTGACCGACATCGGCGGTCTGAACGACAAGGGCTTCAACCAGCTCTCGAACACCGGGCTCAAGAGAGCGGTCAAGGAGCTGAAGGTCGGGGGGCGCGCGTACGTCACGAACTCGGCCAACGACCGCCAGCCCAACCTGCAGGCCGCGGCCAGGGACGGCTACAACCTCGTGATCCCGGTCGGCGTCCTGTTTGCGTTCGGGCCGATCGATGCGGTTGCGCCGAACTTCCCGAACACGAAGTTCGCGGGGGTCGACGTCAGCTTTGCGGATCTCAAGGAGAAGTCCCGGAACGTCCGTGGAATCCAGTTCAAGGAGCAGGAGGCGGGCTACCTCGCCGGGTACATCGCCGGACTCCGCACGAGGGACGAGGGTGGCCGCGATGTCATCTCCGCGGTCGGCGCGAACAGGGTGCCGGCGATCGTGCGGTTCATCGCCGGTTACCGGGCCGGCGCCAAGCGAGCCAACAGGCGCATCCAGGTGCTGGTCAACTACGCGAACGATCCGACCTTTGCCGACCAGGCGAAGTGCAAGGAGGCCACACTCGACCAGATCGAGCGCGGTTCCAGGGTCGCGTTCATGGTCGCCGGTGCGTGCGGACTCGGCGGGCTCCAGGCCGCCAAGGAGCGGAGGATCTGGGGCATCGGCGTCGACGCCGACCAGTCCTTCCTCGGCAGGCACATCCTGACGAGCGCGACCAAGCGGGTCGATGTCGCGGTCTACGACATGATCAAGGCCTTCCAGCGGAATCCTGCCGGATTCCGGGGTGGCTTCAACTCGAACTACACCGTCAAGAACAACGGTGTCGGCTACGGCAAGCTCAGCCTGAGGCTCTCGAAGGCGAAGCGGGCCGAGTACACGAAGAAGGCGAACAACATCCGCAAGCTGATCGTCAGCGGCAAGATCACGCCTCCGGCGGCGTAACGCAACTGCCAGTTCCTAGGGGGCAGGCTCGTCCTGCCCCCTAGGATTGCTCGCGATGCCGGACGAGCGAGTCCCGATCCTCGAGCTTCGCGGGATCACGAAGCGCTTTCCGGGCGTCGTCGCCAACGACAACGTCGACTTCGACCTGCAGCGCGGCGAGGTTCACGCGCTGCTGGGGGAGAACGGCGCGGGCAAGTCGACGCTGATGAACGTTCTCTACGGGCTCTACCACCCCGACGAGGGCGAGATCCTGATCGACGGCAAGCCCGTCTCGATCGACTCGCCGCGGGCGGCGATCGAACACGGGATCGGGATGGTGCACCAGCACTTCATGTTGATCCCGGTGATGACCGTCGCCGAGAACATCGTGCTCGCCACGGAGCCGCGCACTGCCGGCGTCTTTCTCGACTACGACACGGCGGTGAGACGGGTTCGCGACCTCTCGGCGACCTTCAACTTCGCGATCGATCCCGATGCCAAGATCGAGAGCATCACCGTCGGACAGCAGCAGCGGGTCGAGATCCTGAAGGCCCTTTATCGGGGCGCCGACATCCTCATCCTCGACGAGCCGACCGCCGTGCTGACGCCGCAGGAGGCGGACGAGTTGTTCGGGATCCTCAAGACCCTCCAGCGGGAGGGGATGTCGATCATCTTCATCAGTCACAAGCTCCGCGAGGTGCTCGACATCGCCGACCGCATCACCGTGCTCCGCCGCGGCAAGAGGATCGAGACGGTACCGCGCGAGGGTGCGACGCAGCAGGGCCTCGCTCGGCTGATGGTCGGGCGCGAGGTCCTCCTGCGCGTGGAAAAGACGCCGGCTCAGCCCGCCGACCCGCTCTTGGTCGTCGACAACCTTACGGTTTTCGACGAACGTGGGCTTCCGGCCGTCCGAGACGTGTCCTTTGAGGTTCGAGGGGGTGAGATCGTCGGGATCGCTGGGGTCGATGGAAACGGTCAGAGCGAGCTGATCGACGCTCTCACCGGGCTGCGTCATGTCACCTCCGGGAGAGTCCTCGTCGGCGGCGAGGAGGTGACCACCAGGAGCGCCCACGAGCACTACGACGCCGGCCTTGGTCACATTCCTGAGGACCGGCAGCGTCGCGGTCTCGTCCTCGACTTCACCCTCGCCGAGAACCTGACGCTCCACGACTACGAGAAGGAGCCCTTCTCGAGGTTCGGCTGGCTGCGGCCGGGGCGAGTCGTCGCCTGGGCGAGGGGCCTGCTGCAGGAGTTCGACGTGCGTGGCGGCGGACCTCGCACCCGGGCAGCCGCGTTGTCGGGCGGCAACCAGCAGAAGGTCGTGGTCGCTCGTGAGGTGGCGCGCGACCCGCGTGCGCTGATCGCCGCTCAGCCGACGCGGGGCCTCGACGTCGGCGCGATCGAGTTCGTTCACCGCCGACTGGTCGAGGAGCGAGACGAGGGCCGGGCCGTTTTGCTGATCTCGCTCGAGCTCGACGAGATCCTGTCGCTCTCCGACCGCATACTCGTCCTCTACGAGGGGCGCATCGTCACCGAGTACGGGCCCGACGTCTCGGAGGAGGAGCTCGGAATCGCAATGACCGGCGGCACGGTCGAGCAGGCGGCAGTCTCATGAGACGTCGCTTGCGATGTCTCTGGAAGGCGCGGCCGTGAGACGTCGCTTGCGATGTCTCATTCAGGCCGTGCGGCTAAGGCATCGCTTGCGATGCCGTTTAGAGGGCATGCTGGCTTTGCCAGCGTGCCCGTTCCTTCTCCCGGACGGCCGTCTGCAATGACCGGTCGACACATTGGGAGCTGGGCGGTGCGGTCGTGAGCGCGAGCGGTGGTCTGCTCCCGCCTGACGTTCCGGATGCCGCTCCCAGCGTCGCCGCGCGGTTCGATCTCTACCAGCGGGCGGGCGGGATCATTACGCCGCTGCTCACGGCGCTCTTCGCCTTCTTCGTCGGGGGCCTCGTCGTCCTCGTAACCACCGGCAAGAACCCGCTCGACACGTACAGGGCGATCTTCGACGGAACCGGTCTCAACTGGCTGTTCCCGTGGGTGCGAGGCGAGGAGCGCGAGCTCGCCGCCCTGAATCTCCAACAGACCTTGATCTTGACGACGACGCTGATCCTGGCAGGCCTCGCCGTCGCATTCGCTTTCCGGTGCGGCCTCTTCAACATCGGCGGTCAGGGTCAGTACATCGCCGGGATGGTCACAGCTGCCCAGGTCGGCATCTGGCTGCCGGACCTCGGGCACGTGCCTCACATGGTGCTCGCGGCCGGGGCGGGCGCTCTTGCTGGAGCGCTCTGGGCGGGGATCGCCGGGATCCTCAAGGCGACCGTCGGCGCCCACGAGGTGATCACGACGATCATGCTGAACTGGACCGCGCTCTGGGTCGGCAGCTACCTCGTCGGCTTCGGTGGGCCGCTTCAGGACCCGGCGCAGGAGTTCGTGCCGGTGATGAAGGAGGTCTCGCAGGGAGCGAAGCTGAACGTCTGGTGGGGCGATCCCAGTGCGCAGGGCCTCCACATCGGGTTCTTCGTCGCCATTGCCGCGCTCATCGTGTTCTGGATCGTGCTCAACCGGACAACGCTCGGCTACCAGGTGCGAGCGGTCGGTTTCAACCCCGACGCGGCCAGCTACGGCGGGATTAGCGTGGGTCGCAGCTACTTCCTCGCGATGGCGATCTCAGGTGCGTTCGCGGGCCTCGCGGGCAGCGTCGACATCCTCGGCTGGCTGTTCCGAGTCGACCTTACGAGCATCCAGGTGTCGTCCACGATCGCGTTCATGGGGATCGCGGTCGCGCTACTCGGGCGGAACACGCCGGTGGGGATCTTCTTTGGGGCCCTCCTCTTCGGCGCGCTCCTGAACGGAACGTCGACTCGTAACCTCGACCCTGCCGTCTTCGAGCCCGAGCTTGCCGGCAACCTGACGCTGATCATCCAGGGGCTGGTCGTGCTCTTCGTCGGTGCCGATCTCTTGATCCTCTACCTCTGGCGCGCACGGCTCAGGCTCCGCCGGAAGCCGCCACCGGAGGTCGTGACGGAGCCGTGAGCGTCGCGGCGGGCGTAGTCGAACGCGTGGGTGTCCGGATCGACCTCGCGAAGGTCCTCGGGATCGTCTCGATCGCCCTGGGGTTCCTTGCGTTCTGGGTCGCGCTGCCGCCGCTGACCACTCAGTCGGTCGCCGTCCCCGTCGCGCTCGGCGTCGGAGGCATCGCAGCGGGCCTTTGGTCCTGGCGTCAGGGTCAGACACGGCTGGGCTGGACCGGCGTCTGTGTCGCCTTGCTCGGGCTCCTGGGCGGGGTTTTCGCGACGCGCGCGGCCGAGGCCAACCTCGAGGTCGTGATCACCTGGTCAGCCCTGACGGCGGCCACACTACGGTATGCGACTCCGCTGACTTTTGCTGCGATTGGCGGCCTGTTCTCCGAACGGAGCGGCGTCGTCAACATCGGCCTCGAGGGAATGATGTTGATGGGCGCCTTCTTCGGGATCTACGGGGCTGACCGTACGAACTCCTGGGTCGCAGGCATCTTCATCGGCGCGGCCGCCGGCGCGGCGCTCGCGCTCGTTCACGCCTTCTTCTCTATCCACCTGCGCTCGGATCAGATCGTCAGCGGCACGGCAATCAACTTCCTCGCGCTCGGGCTGACGGGGTATCTCTACATCGACCTCTACGGAACCGAGGGGACGGGTGAGATTCCGGCGGTGCCGGACGTCCACCTCGACTTCCTGGGGCGCATCCCGCCGGAAGGCCTGGGCAACTTCCTCGACCGGGCGTTCGGGCAGCTCAACCTGATGATCTGGCTCGCCCTCGCCACTGTCGTCCTCGCCTACATCGTCATCTTCAAGACCGCGATCGGGCTTCGGATCCGCGCCGTGGGGGAGCATCCGCGCGCCGCCGACACCGTCGGAATCTCCGTGTATGCCGTTCGCTACGCGGCCGTCACCCTCTCTGGCGCGCTCGCCGCGCTTGGTGGCGTCTACCTCTCGCTCGGGTTCGTCCACTCGTTCACCGAGAACATGACCGCCGGCCGAGGCTTCATTGCCCTGGCCGCGCTGATCTTCGGCAAGTGGCATCCGTTCGGCGCTCTCGGGGCGGCACTCCTATTCGGGTTCGCAAGCGCCGTCGCGCCTCGCCTCGAGAACGTGGAGAGCTGGGCGACCTACGGCACGCTCTTCCAGGCCCTTCCCTACGTGCTCACCCTGATCGCCGTCGCAGGGGTGATCGGACGCTCGATCCCGCCCGCCGCCATCGGGCGGGCGTACGAAAAGCAGTAGCGACCGCCGCAGTCGCCAGAATCGCCGTGTGACCGGGCCGGACGAGGTCGAAAGGGCGCCCGCCGGCGAGGAGGCGTCGACGGTGGCTGCCCGGCTCGGCCGGTACCAGCAGGCCGGAGGCCTGGTGACCGCCCTGATCACCACGGTTGTCGCCTTTCTCCTGGCCGGACTCGTGGTCGTTGCGACCACCGGGCGAACCCGCTCCCGGTCTACCGCGGAATCCTCGACGGCACCGGCCTCACCTGGCTTGTCCACTGGTTCGTCGACGTGCGGACGATTGGCGGGACGCACGACATCTATCCGACCGAGGCCGACGCGGTCGCGATCGCGGCGATCAATCTCCAGCAGACGCTGATCCTGACGACGACCCTGATCCTGACGGGACTCGCGGTCGCGTTCGCCTTCCGCTGCGGGCTCTTCAACATCGGCGGGCAGGGGCAGTACTTGGTGGGCGTCACGGTGGCGGTCGCGATCGGAGCTGAGCTCAGCGGCCTTCCTCGGGGGATCCACGTTCCGCTCGCGCTCGCCTGCGCCGTCCTTGCCGGCGCTGCCTGGGCGGGGATCGCAGGCCTCATGCGCGCCACCGTCGGCGCCCACGAAGTGATCACGACGATCATGCTCAACTGGATCGCCTTCTGGGTCGCGAGCTATCTCTTCAGCATCGGCGGCCCGCTCCAGAGCGACACGCAGCGCTCGGTCCCGATCTCGAACGATGTCGCCGACTCCGCCAAGCTGCACGTGCTCTGGGGCGGGGTTCAGGGCCTGCACATCGGCTTTCTCCTCGCCCTCGGCGCCCTCGTTGTCTTCTGGGCGATCATGAACCGCTCGACGCTCGGCTTCGAGGTTCGTGCGGTCGGCTACAACCCCGAGGCTGCACGCTACGGCGGCATCAGCGTGGCCCGCAACTACTTCCTCGCGATGGCGATCGCCGGCGGGTTCGCGGGCCTTGCGGGCGCGATCGACCTGCTCGGTTGGCAGTACCGGTACGGCCAGATCGACGTCCAGCAGTCGGAGGTCGGCTTCGTCGGGATCGCGGTCGCCCTGCTCGGCCGCAACAAGGCACTCGGGATCCTCTTCTCCGCGCTTCTATTCGGCGCCCTCCTGACCGGGACGAGCACCAGGAATCTCAACCCCGACATCTTCGATCCGGAGCTGGCCGGCAACCTGACGCTGATCATCCAGGGGCTCATCGTGCTCTTCGTCGGGGCCGATCTACTCGTCATCTCCGTCTGGAGGGCGCGGAAACGACTGCCGCTGCTGCGGCGTAAGCCGAAGGCGGTGGGCTCGTGAGACATCGCTTTCGATGTCTCTGTCAGGCCGTGCGGGCTTTGCTCGCGCGGCCGTCTGCAATGACCGGTCGACACGGTCGAAGCTCAGAGGTTCGGCTGTGAGCTCGTGGACCCGTCGGATCGGATTCGCGGGCATCGGGATCGCGGCGCTCGGCGTTTGGCTGATGCTGCCGCCGGTCGGTGACGCGCTGCGCGACGCCACCGGGATCTACGAGGTCATTCCCGTCGCGCTCGGCATCTTCGCGATCGCAGCGGGGATCTGGGTCGTCAGCCGCGGCGAGCGGAAGGTCGGCTGGGCGGCGATCGGCTGCGGCGTGATCGGGATCGGCCTGGGCCTCGCGGCGGCGCAAGCGAGCGTGGCCGACAACGAGGCCGTGTTCGTCTGGTCGAGCCTGATCGCGGCCACGCTGCGCTGGGCGACGCCGCTGATCTTCGCCGCGATCGGCGGCATGTTCTCCGAGCGCAGCGGCGTGGCGAACATCGCGCTCGAGGGCATGATGCTCGCGGGGGCGTTCTTCGGCATTTGGGGCGCCGTCCGCTTCGACCACTGGGCCATAGGCCTGCTGACTGCGATGGCGGCGGGTGGAGCGCTGGCCCTCGTCCACGCGTTCTTCTCGATCCACCTGCGTGCCGACCAGATCGTCAGCGGGACGGCGATCAACTTCCTGGCGCTGGGGCTGACGGGCTACCTCTACATCGACATCTACGGCGACGAGGGCACGCCGACCGACCTCTCGACGATCCCCAACGTGCACCTCTCGTTCCTCGACGACGTGTATTTCCTCGGGCCGATCTTCGGGGACATGAACCTGATGATCTGGCTCGCCCTGGCGACGGTGGTCCTCTCCTGGGTCGTCCTCTTCAAGACCCCGATCGGGCTCCGCATCCGCTCCGTGGGGGAGCACCCGCGCGCGGCCGACACGGTCGGGATCTCGGTCTACAAGATTCGGTATGCCGCCGTCACCCTCTCGGGCGTGCTCGCCGCGCTCGGTGGCGCCTACCTCTCGATCGGGTTCGTCGGCTCGTTCGGCGAGAATATGACCGTGGGTAGAGGATTCATCGCGCTCGCGGCGCTGATCTTCGGGATGTGGAAGCCGTTCGGCGCCTTCGGCGCCGCGCTCCTCTTCGGCTTCTCGAGCGCGCTCGCCCGCTCGCTGCCGGAGTACTCCGAACAGGCTGCGCTTCTGTTCGAGACCCTGCCGTACGTCTTGACCCTGATCGCGGTCGGAGGATTGATCGGCCGCTCGATTCCTCCCGCCGCTATTGGCCGGCCTTACGAGAAGCAATAGCGAGGGGCGGTCGATCAGCGCGAGCGCGGTTGCTTCCGTGCTGCTCGGGCTGGTGGCCGTCGCGACGATTCCGGCGGCGATCCTGTTCGCGGAGAGGTGGGAGCGGATCACGCTGCTCGAGTCGTCGGTGGCGATCGCACCGGCGTTCGTTCTCGGGCTCGCGGCCGTCTACCTCGGGCGGCGCGCGCGGCGGTCGATCGACCGGACCCTCGGCCGTGTCAGGGGCTACAAGCTGGCATTCGTCGGGCGGTTTCTCGGCTGGCTGGCGCTGTATATGGCGGTGACCGCGTCGATCTCGGTCGCCACGTACTACGTGCTCCGGCAGATCGCTTAGTCGTTCGGGAAACACGTCTAGACTGAGCGCGCCGCCTGATGTTCGAGATCGGCAACAGCCTCCGTGAGGCGCGCCTGCGCCAAGGCCTCGATTTTCCCGAGATCGAGCAGGCGACCAAGATCCGGCCCAAGTACCTCCGAGCGCTCGAGGACGAGCAGTTCGACATCCTCCCGGGCCAGACCTACGTCAAGGGCTTCCTGCGCTCGTACGCGGAGTACCTGGGTCTCGACGGCCAGCTCTACGTCGACGAGTACAACTCGCGCTACATCCACGTCGACGAGGAGACGCCGCTGCGAGCTCGGAGCACGTCGTCGCTCAGTCGCGCCGGACCGCGTTTCGAGACGAGCGTCCTGCTCGCCGCATTGGCTGCGATCGCAATCGTGACGCTGCTCGTCTTCGCCGCTTGGCGGTTCGGCAGCAACACGCCCGAGACTGCGATCCCCGATTACTCGACCCAGCCGCCGGCCGCGAGCCAGAACACGAAACCGAAGAAGCGCACTACGACGCCGCTTCGGAGAGCCAGGATGACGCTGACGGGCGCGCTCGGGGATAGCTGGGTCGAGGTGTACGCGAACTCGCCTTCCGGCCGGCTCCTCCACGAAGGAACGGTCGAGGCGGGCAAGAGCGTGCGGTTCGGCGTCGAGCGTGTCTACCGCCGGTACTTCGTCCGCATGGGCAGGCCGGGCAATCTGCGCATGACCGTGAACGGGCGCGTCCGCGAGCTTCCCAGAAGAGGGCCGGTCTACGTCACGGCCAGGCGAGTCACGGCTGGAACCCGCACGACCTAGAGCGGCGGTCCTTGTCACGGGCACCGAGCTCGTCCGGGGCGGACGGGTGGACGAGAACGGGCCCTTCCTGGCGCGCGAGCTGTCCTCTCGCGGCGTAGAGCCGGAGCGGATCAGCGTGATCGGGGACCGGCCGGAGCGGCTCGAGGCGGCGCTCCGAGGCGCGCTGGAGCTCGATCTTGTCGTCATCTCCGGCGGCCTGGGGCCGACGCACGATGACCGTACGATCGAGCTGCTCGCCCGGGCTGCCAGCCGCGAGGTGCGCGTCGATCCGGCGCTCGAGAGCGAGATCGAAGGTGTTGTGCGCGGCCTCGCCGAGCGGTTCCGCCGGCCTTACGACGAGTTCGAAGCGGGCGTCCGCAAGCAGGCGACCCTGCCTGAAGGTGGGATCTCGCTCGGTCTCGCGGGCACGGCGCCGGGAGTCCTACTCCAGACCGGCTCGGCGCTGGCGATTGCGCTTCCCGGGCCGCCCGGTGAGCTGCAGCGAATCTGGCGCGCGGCGCTCGAGCGGCCCGAGCTCCAGGAGGTCTTCGCGCGGGCCAACAATCCGGCAAACCACATTCTCCGCTTCTTCGGGCTGCCCGAGTCCGCGATCGCCGGCGTCGTCGCGCAGGCCGGGGGAGAGGCCGAGGGGCTCGAGGTGACGATCTGCGCGCACGACCTCGAGGTGCAGGTCGACCTCGTGATCCCGCCGGGAAGCGAGGCGCAGGCCGATCGGGTGACGCAGGCGCTGCGCGCAGCACATCAGCGGGCGCTCTTCGCCGAGGACGAGCAGGCTGTGGAGGCAATAGTCCTCAACGCGGCGCGCGAGAAAGGGTTGACGATCAGCGCGGCTGAGTCGTGCACCGGTGGGCTTGTCTCGGCGCGGCTCACGTCGATCCCCGGCTCGAGCGATGTGTTCGTGGGCGGCCTCGTCGCCTACGACGACCGGCTGAAGCTGGACGGCCTCAACGTCCCGGCGGAGATGCTCGAGCGGCACGGGGCGGTCTCGGCCGAGACGGCCGCAGCGATGGCGGCAGGTGCTCGGAGCACGCTCGGCGCGGATGTCGGGGTCTCCGTCACCGGGGTCGCGGGCCCCGGCGGCGGGACGCCGCAGAAGCCGGTCGGGCTGGTGTTCATTCACGCAGAGAGCCCCGAGTCCTCACACGGAGTCGAGCTGCGCCTGCCCGGCGACCGCGGCGCGGTCCGGCGGCGAGCGGCCGCTTCCGCCTTGCATCTCCTTCGCAGACTGTTTGAGGCTCCAACGCAATGAAGCCTTGTGCCGCCAGGCCGCGCTGGGCGGCGCGAGCCCGCGTCCTCAGTCGCACCCATATGGCACTGCATATGGGCGCTCCCTGCGTCCTTGGCTTGCACCACCCATCGCACCCTGGCGACGAAGCATCATCACGTTGGAGCCTCTTGACGCAAAACCGACACGAAGACGCGTGAACTCGGCCGATAGCGTCTCGGGCGATGAGCGTCTACGCATCTTCTGCGGCCTCCGCCTGCCCAACGACGTCGTCGACCGGATCGAGGCCTGGCAGGCGGAGCATCTCCGCGACGGCAGGATCGTCCCCCGCGAGCATCTCCATGTCACGCTCGCCTTCCTCGGCGGCAGGCCGGCCGCCGAGCTGCCGTCGATCGCGGCAGCCCTCGAAGCAGCCGCGCGAGACGCCGAGGAGATCGTGTTCACGGCGCGCCGGTACCGCGAGACGCGCAGCGTCGGCATGCTCGTCCTCGACGATCCGACGGGGGAGGGCGGCCGGCTCGCCGCGCGGTTATTCGACGGCCTGGAGGCCCTCGGGGTCTACGAGCGCGAGCGTCGCGCATGGCTCCCGCACGTCACCGTTCTGCGGTTCCGGAGCCCGCCGCGGCTCGCCCCTCCCGTGCCCGACCTCGGGGCCTTCAGTCCGTCCGACGCGGCGGTCTACCATTCGCGTCTGCGGCCGTCCGGTGCGCAGTACGCCGTACTCGAAACTGTTCTTCTAGGAGGTTGATCGGAGTGGATCGCGCGGAGGCACTCGACACTGCTCTCGGACAGATCGAGCGCCAGTTCGGCAAGGGCGCCGTCATGCGGATGAACGACCGGGCCCATGTGTCGATCGGCGCCGTCTCGACCGGATCGCTCTCCCTCGACCTCGCACTGGGGATCGGCGGCCTGCCACGCGGTCGCATCGTCGAGATCTTCGGCCCGGAATCCTCGGGCAAGACGACGCTCGTCTACCACGTCATCGCCGAGGCGCAGCGCCGCGGCGGGATCTGCGCGTTCATCGACGCCGAGCACGCGATGGACCCGCAGTACGCCCGCCGGATCGGCGTCAACGTCGACGAGCTGCTCGTCTCGCAGCCCGACAACGGCGAGCAGGCGCTCGAGATCTCCGAGCTCCTGATCCGCAGCGGCGCATTGTCCGTCGTCGCCGTCGACTCCGTCGCCGCGCTGACGCCTCGCGCGGAGATCGAAGGCGAGATGGGCGACAGCCACGTCGGCCTCCAGGCCCGCCTGATGAGTCAGGCGCTTCGCAAGCTCGCGGGCACGCTCAACCGGACCGAGACGATCTGCATCTTCACAAACCAGCTCCGCGAGAAGATCGGCGTCATGTTCGGCAACCCGGAGACGACGCCGGGCGGCCGCGCGCTCAAGTTCTACTCGTCTGTCCGCCTCGACATCCGCCGCATCGAGACGCTGAAGGAGGGGGTCGAGGCGATCGGGAACCGCGTCCGCGTGAAGGTCGTCAAGAACAAGGTCGCGCCGCCCTTCAAGCAGGCCGAGTTCGACATCATCTACGGCTCGGGAGTCTCCTGGGAGGGCACTGTCCTCGACGCGGGCCTGGAGCGTAAGGCCGTGCAGAAGTCGGGCTCGTACTTCAGCTTCGACGATGAGCGGCTCGGCCAGGGCCGGCAGAACGCGACGGCCTTTCTGCGCGAGCATCCCGACGTCACGCAGAAGATCCTCGAGCGGATCCAGTCCGATCTCGGCTCCGAGCAGATCGCATCGGCGCGACTACTGCCCCTCGCCGAGGGCGCGCCGGCCGAGGGCCCGGCGCCCGCGCCGGTCGAGGCCACGGCCGAGTAGCTCCATGGTTGAGCCGGGCGACGCGACGGAGCTGGCGCTTCGTGCGCTCCGCCATCGCAGCCGCTCCCGGCACGAGCTCGAGCAGCGGCTCGACCGCGCCGGGGTCACGCCGGACGAGCGCTCTGCTGCGCTGGATCGCCTGACCGAGGCGGGGCTTCTCTCCGACGACAGGTTCGCCGAGGAGCGCGCTCGCGCGCTTGCAGGACGCGGCGCGAGTGACGCGCTGATCAGGCACGACCTCCGCCGGCAGGGCGTCGAGCATGCGGCGGTGGAGCATGCAATCGGCCAACTAGAGGCCGAAGACGAGCGCGCAGCCCGCGTCTTCCGGGCACGGGGCGGGGGGCCGAAGGCGCTGCGCTACCTCGCAGGCAGAGGATTCGCGGCTGAGACCCTCGAGCGCCTGGCGGATGGCGATCCTGCCGATCCGTTACACTAGGTGCTCTTCATTCACCATTTTGCCTGCACAGAGACGCTTTCTGAATCGACCAAAACGAACCCGATCACTGATGAGTACAACAACCAGCGATGCGGTGGAGGCGGCGCTAGCTAGAGCTCGCTAGCGGCACCGGACGGAGCGGCCGTCGCCGACGGCCGCGAATCAGAGCGCTTTGCTCAGGCCTGATGGTGGGTGGTATATCGACCCCAAGGAGCGCGCATGCTCTTCGCCGCCGGAATCGCTATCGGTCTCGTTCTCGGAGCGGCGCTGCTTGCGCTCCTGCTCAAGGTCCAGCACCGCTCAGGCCTCGGTGAAGCTGCGCGCAGGCGCGACGAGTTGATCGTCGCGGCGAAGCGAGAGGCAGACAATCTCCGGCGCGAAGCGGAGATCGAAGCGCGGGAGCAGGCGATGCGCTTCAAGGCCGATGCCGAGCAGGCGCTCACGGAGCAGCGCGGGCAGGTCGCGAAGCTCGAGGAGCGCGTTCTCGCGCGCCAGGACGAGCTCGAGAGCAAGTTGACCGAGCTCCTCCGCCGCGAGCAGGGCCTGGCCGACCGTGAGGTCCACATCAAAGAGCTCCAGCTGCAGCTCAAGGAAGCCAAGGACCAGGAGGTTCAGGAGCTGGAGAGGATCTCGAGCCTGACCGTCGGCGAAGCGAAGACCGAGCTCCTCGAACGCTCAGAGCAGCTGATTCGCCACGAACTCGCCCGGCGGGTGCGTCAGCTCGAGGAGGAGGCACAGATCGAGGCCAAGCGGCGGGCCCGAAACCTCGTCGCCGACGCACTTCAGCGGGTTGCGGCCAGCCATGCGGCCGAGACGACGTCGTCGGTCGTCGAGCTGCCCTCCGACGACATGAAGGGCCGGATCATCGGCCGTGAGGGCAGGAACATCCGGACGCTCGAGCACTTGACCGGGGTCGACATCATCATCGACGACACGCCGGAGGCGGTCGTGCTGTCCTCATTCGACGGCATCCGACGGGAGATCGCAAAGCTCACCCTCTCGAAGCTGATCGAGGACGGCCGCATTCAGCCGGCGCGAATCGAGGAGATGTACTACCAGTCGAAGGCCGAGATCGACGACCACATTCGCTCGGCGGGGGAGCAGGCGGTCTTCGAGGCCAACTGTGGCGATTTTCATCCCGAGCTCATCAAGATCCTGGGCCGCCTGCATTACCGGACGAGCTACGGACAGAACGTCCTCAAGCACACGCTCGAGGTCGTCCACCTGACCGGGATCATGGCGATGGAGCTCGAGGCGAGCAGCCGCACAGCGAAGCGGGCCGCAATGCTGCACGACCTCGGCAAAGCGCTCACGCACGAAATCGAGGGATCGCACGCACAGATCTCCGCCGACTACGCGGCCCGGTACGGCGAGGCCGAGGCCGTCGTTCACGCGATCGCCGCCCACCACTACGAGGTGCAGCCGCAGACCGTCGAGGCGGTACTGCTGATCGCGGCGGATGCGATCTCGGGCTCGCGGCCAGGTGCCCGCGGGGACACGCTCGAGAACTACATCAAGCGACTCGAGGCGCTGGAGGAGATCGCGGCGCGCAAGAACGGCGTCGAGAAGGTGTACGCGCTTCAGGCCGGACGAGAGATCCGAGTGATCGTCAAACCCGGCGAGATCGACGACGACGACGCGGTGCTGCTCTCACACCAGATCGCCCGAGACATCGAGCAGGAGCTCGAATATCCCGGACAGATCAAGGTGACGGTGATCCGCGAGTCACGCGCGACCGAGCTGGCGAAGTAGCTCAGGCGTCGAGAGCTGAAGCGCCACAAAACAGGCCGATACAGTTTCCAGAACGATGCAGCGCTACCACGTCACAACTTTCGGCTGCCAGATGAACGCGCACGATTCCGAGCGGATCAAAGGCATGCTCGAGGAGCTCGGCCTCGGGGAGACCCAGGCACAGGAAGAGGCCGACGTCCTGGTCTTCAACACCTGCACGGTCCGCGAGAAGCCCGACCAGCGCTTTGCCGCGCACCTCGCCCAGGCAAGGGCGCTGAAGGAGCGCGACCCCGACAAGGTGATCGCCGTCGGCGGCTGCTACGCCGAGGCTCAGCGCGAGCGCCTGTTCTCGCTCTACCCGTTCGTCGACGTCGCCTTCGGGCCCGGTTCGATCCCGCATCTGGGCCAGTGGCTGGGCGCGGGGGGCATCGGTGTTCCGCGAGGCCGATTCGGGCTCGAGCAGCGCACGTTCGCCGGGCAGCTGCCGATGCACCGGGAGCGGCGCTTCCAGGCCTGGGTGCAGGTCTCGATGGGCTGTAACTCCAAGTGCGCCTACTGCATCGTCCCCGCCGTCCGCGGTCGGGAGCAGAGTCGCCGCCCCGGTGATGTGGTCGCCGAAGTGACGCTGCTCGCGCAGGAGGGAGTGCGCGAGATTACGCTGCTCGGCCAGAACGTCAACTCGTACGGCCGCGACCTGCTCCCCGACGTCCGCACCGACTTCGGCGAGCTGCTCCGCGCCTGCGACGCGGTCGAGGGGATCGAGCGAATTCGCTTCACCAGCCCGCATCCGAAGGACTTCCGAGCGCCGGTGATCGCAGCGATGGCCGAGTGCCGGTCGGTCTGCGAGCACGCGCACCTGCCGCTCCAGTCGGGCTCGAGCCGGATCCTGAAGGCGATGCGCCGCACCTACAGCCGCGAGCGCTTCGTCCGCCTCGCCGAGCGAGCTGCGCGCACGCGATCCCGGACCTCGCCCTCTCGACCGACCTGATCGTCGGCTTCCCGGGGGAGACCGAGGACGATTTCCGGCAGACGCTCGAGGCCGTCGAGGAGGTCGGGTTCGACAGCGCGTTCACGTTCGTCTTCTCTCCCCGGCAGGGCACGGAGGCGGCGACGATGCCCGACCAGGTGCCGGAGGAGGTCAAGCGCGACCGGATCGAGCGGTTGATCGACGTCGTCCAGCGCGTCGCGCAGGAGCGAAACGCAGGTCGTGTCGGCCGCGTCGAAGAGGTGCTCGTCGAAGGGCCGAGCCGAACCGACCCGAGCCTGCTCCGCGGTCGCACCCGGCGCAACACGACGGTCAATTTCGCGGGGACCGCGGCGCGCCGGCGAGCTCGTCGAGGTCTCGATCGAAGCCGCGACGTCGACCACCCTGCGCGGCACCGAGCTGGCTGCTGTTGCCGCCTAGGTCGCGCGACCTCGCCTGGGACGGGCTCCTCAACGCCCGCGACCTCGGCGGCCACCCGACCGAGGACGGCGGCGAGACTCGCTTCGGGCAGGTCGTCCGCGCCGACAGCGTCCGCCGGCTGACCGACGGAGGGTGGCAGGCACTCGTGGACTACGGCATTCGGACGATCGTCGATCTTCGTTCGGACGAGGAGCTCGCGGCCGACCCGCCGGCCGAGCTCCCGGTCGAGGCCGTGCACGTTCCTTTCCTGGAGGACCGCGAGGACGTCTGGAAGCAGGTCGAGGCTGCAAGTCGCCGCGCCGCCGACCACACCGAGGCGACTCGCGAGGTTTACCTGATCTTCCTCGAGCACTTTCGGCCGAACGTCGCGGCAGCCGTGCGCGCGGTTGTCGAGGCGCCTGAGGGCGGCGTCGTCGTCCATTGCATGGGCGGCAAGGACCGAACCGGGCTCGTCAGTGCGTTTCTCCTGCGCCTCGCCGGCGTGGCCGTCGACGAAATCGCGGCCGACTACGCGCTCAGCGAGCAGCGCCTGCGCACCCGCCATGAGGAGTGGTTCTCAGCGGCCGCCGACGAGGCCGAGCTCGAGCGACTCCA
Organism: uncultured Actinomycetes bacterium; assembly: GCA_963752845.1. Classification (GTDB taxonomy): domain Bacteria; phylum Actinomycetota; class Thermoleophilia; order Gaiellales; family Gaiellaceae; genus JACDAN01. The sequence continues at coordinate 337,253 of CAVVZV010000003.1, forward strand.
CCGGATCGCAGCCACCCCGGCCGCGTCGATGGTCGGCGTGCTCGAGGAGCTCGAGCGCCGCTACGGCAGCATCGAAGGCTTCCTGCGTTCCGGCGGAGCGCCCGACGACATCCGCGAGCGCGTCCGCGCGCGGCTCCGTGACTGACGTCATCGCAATCTTCGGGCCGACCGCGTCGGGCAAGAGCGCCGTCGCCGAGGCGCTGGCGGAGCGGATCCCTGCGCGGCTCGTCTCCGCCGACGCGATGCAGGTCTACCGCGGTGTCCCGATCCTCACGAACCAGTCCGAGTACCCGACCGAGCTGGTCGGGATCTGGGGGCTCGAGCACGAGGCGTCGGTCGGGGAGTACGCCGAGCTCGCGCACGCCGTGATCGACCGCGCACTCGAGGAGGGCCTGACGCCGATCGTCGTCGGCGGCACGGGCCTCTACCTCCGGGCGGCGCTCGTCGAGCTCGGCCTTCCACCGGCCCCGTCACGCGAAGCGCGAGCGCGCTGGGAGCGCAGCCTACGACGAGCTGGGGCCCGAGGCGGCGCACGACGCGCTCGCCGAGCGGGATCCCGAGGCAGCGTCGCGAATCCATCCCAATGACCGTCGCAGAGTCATCCGGGCGCTGGAGCTGGCCGAGGCAGGCGCTTCGCTCGCGCCGAGCGAGGACCGGCTGTGGAGCGAGGAGGTGCGCCACCCGACCCTCCTCGTCGGCTCTCGACGTGCCGATGGACGTGCTCGAGCGCCGCATCCAGGAACGTGCGAGGACGATGCTGGAGCGTGGCGCGGAGGCTGAGGCGCGCCGCGCCCTGGCCGGCCCGATCTCCTCGACGGCCCGGACGATCTACGGTCTCGAGGAGCTCGCCGAGCTGCCGCCAGACGAGGCGCTGGGGGCGCTCGTTCGCCGTACTCGTCGCTACGCGGCGTACCAGCGCAAGTGGATGCGACGGATTCCGGGCCTTGTTAGCCTGCCCGCCGATCGCCCTCCGGGCGAGGTGGCGGATGCGATTCTCGAAATGGCACGGCCTCGGCAACGATTACCTGCTGGTCCAGCGAGCCGATCTGGACGAGCCACTGACGCCTGAGCAGGTTCGCCGGCTGTGCGACTACCACTTCGGCGTCGGTTCCGACGGCGTGCTCGAGGTCATCTCGACGAACAGTGCCCGGGCCGACATCGTGATCTGGAACCCGGACGGCTCGACCGCCGAGCTCTCCGGCAACGGCACGCGCATCGCCGCCCGGTGGCTGGCACGGCGGAGCGGGGCGGAAACGGTCAGGATCTCGGTCGGCCCCCGCGAAGTTGTCGCGCGCATGCGCGGCGGCCTTCAGGTCGAGATGGAGATGGGCCGAGTGGAGGTCGGCGATCCCGAGAGGCTCGACGTCGGCGACGAGCCCGTGGAGCTGACTCCGGCCTCGGTCGGAAACCCGCACGCAGTTGTGCAAAGAGAGCCCGATCGCGAGACGCTTCTACGCCTCGGCCCGCTGATCGAGAACCACGAGCGATTCCCGGAGCGAACGAACGTCCAGCTTGTGCGCGTCGACGGTCCGAGTGATCTGAGCGTCGGCGTGTGGGAACGCGGGGCGGGGGAGACCCTCTCCTCCGGGACGAGCGCCGTCGCCTGTGCGGCGGTCGCCGTCGCCCGCGGGTGGTGCACGAGCCCGGTGACCGTTCACCTGTCAGGCGGCGACCTCGTCGTCGAGCTTGACGACGACTGGAATGCGCGACTGACCGGACCGGCGCAGGAGATCTTCATCGGCGAGACGGCCGAGGAGTTCGGAGCGTGAGACAACGCTTGCGTTGTCTCCTTCAGCCCGTGCGGCTAAGGCATCGCTTGCGATGCCGCTTGGAGGTTCAGGCGTGAGGTTCGCCCGCCGGCTCGACCAAGTGCCGCCGTACTTGTTCGCGGAGCTGGAGCGCAAGGTCTCCGCGAAGCAGCGAAAGGGGATCGACGTGATCAGCCTCGGGATCGGCGATCCCGATCTGCCGACCCCCGAGGTGGTCGTAGAGGCGGCCGCCGCTGCGCTGCGCGACCCCGGCACTCATCAGTACCCGAGCAACCAGGGCAGCCTGGAGTTCCGCGAGGCCGTCGCCGGCTTCTACCGCGAGCGCTTCGGCGTCGAGCTCGACCCGGCCTCGGAGGTGATGCCGGTGCTAGGCGGCAAGGAGGCCGTCGGGCACATCGCGATGGCGTGCCTCGACCCGGGAGATCTCTGCCTCAGCCCCGAGCCCGGCTATCCGCCGTACACGTCCGGTCCGGTCTTCTCCGGCGCCGAGGTGCACTACCTGCCCCTGACCGAGGAGAACCATTTCTTCCCGGAGCTCGGAGCGATCCCGGACGAGATCGCGCGACGCGCCAACCTCCTCTACCTCGACTACCCGAACAATCCCACCGGCGCGATCGTCCCCGATGGCGCCTTCGGGCAAGCCGTCGCCTTTGCCCGGCGAGCACGAACTGATCGTCGTCCACGACAACGCCTACTCGGAGATCACTTTCGACGGCTACGTCGCGCCGAGCTTCCTCGAGACGCCGGGAGCCAAGGAGGTCGGGGTCGAGATCTTCTCGCTCTCGAAGGGCTGGAACATGACCGGCTGGCGCTGCGGGCTCGTCGCCGGGAACGCCGAGCTCATCGAGCGCTATCGGCAGCTGAAGACGAATCTGGACTCGGGCCTGTTCGAGGCGCTCCAGCGCGCAGCGGTGGTCGCGTTGACCGACGCAGCGGGACTTCCCTCGGCAGATGTCGGAGGTCTACCAGCGACGGCGCGACCTGCTGGTCGAGGCGCTCGCGCAGATCGGGCTCGACGTCGAGCCTCCGAAGGCGACGCCGTACTTCTGGGTGCGCGTGCCGGAGGGACACACGTCCGCGTCGTTCGCATCGCTCGTGCTCGATCAGGCGAACGTGGTCGTCTCGCCCGGGCCGGGCTACGGTCCGAGCGGCGAGGGATTCGTCCGGCTGTCGTTGACTGTCCCTGACGAGCGGCTCGAGGAGGCCGTGCGACGAATCGAGAGCTCGTTGCGCGCGTCCATAATTCAGGCGTGACTGCCCGACAGCCGGACCCCGCCCCGGGCGCGCAACCGGAGCGGGGCTTCATCATCGCGGTGCTGCCCCAGGCGACCGATCCGGACCGCGAGCTCGCTGAGGTCGAAGAGCTGGCCCGGACCGCCGGCGTGGAGCCGATCGGCCGCCTGGTCCAGCACCGGGCTCAACCGGATCGCCGCTCGTACGTCGGCAAAGGCAAGCTCGAGGAGTTGAAGCAGTCGTTTCGCGGGGTCGGCGCCGAGTCGCTGATCGTGGACGGCGAGATCACGCCGGCGCAGCAGCGTCTGCTCGAGGATGCGCTGCATACGCGCGTCGTCGACCGTACGCAGCTGATCCTCGACATCTTCGCCCAGCACGCCTTCAGCGCCGAGGGGAAGCTCCAGGTCGAGCTCGCCCAGCTCCAGTACAACCTGCCGCGCATGCGCGGCCTGTGGCAGCACCTCGAGCGTCTCGGCGGTGGGCTCGGGACGAGGGGGCCGGGCGAGTCGCAGCTCGAGACCGACCGCCGGCTGGCCCGCCGGCGGGTCACGATCCTCCGGCGTCGACTCGAGGGCCTCCGCCGCCAGCGCGACACCCGCCGCCGCGAGCGGGTGCGGTCGGAGACGCCGACCGTCGCCCTTGCCGGCTACACGAACGTGGGCAAGTCGACGCTGCTCAACGCCCTGACCGACGCACAGGTCTCAGTGCACGACCGTCTGTTCGAGACGCTCGACCCAACGACGCGGGCGTTCGAGCACGACGGCCGGCGGTATCTCCTCACGGACACAGTCGGGTTCATCCGGCGGCTGCCGCACGACCTGGTCGAGGGCTTCGCCGCCACGCTCGAGGAGACGCTCTCCGCCCAGCTCGTGCTCCACGTCCTCGACGGCTCGGCTCCGGACGAGGAGCTCGACCGCATGATCGCTGCGGTCGAGGAGGTGCTGGCGGAGATCGGCGCCGGCGAGCTCCCTGTCGAGCTGGTGCTGAACAAGATCGACGAAGTCGACCCGCTCGCCCGGCGAAGGCTGGCGAACCGCTTCCCGGGCGCCGTGCAGATTTCCGCCCTGTCCGGCGAGGGCTTGGCGGAGCTGCGGGCGCGGATCGCGGAGCGGTTCGCGGAGCGGTTCGAGCTCGTCCGCCTGCTCGTTCCCCACGGCGAGGGGGCGAAGCTCGCCGAGCTCTACTCGCTGGGCACGCCGATCGACGAGCGTGAGGACACGGAGGAGGGCGTCTTCATCAGGGCGCGGCTCCCCCGCCGTGACCTGGCTCGCTTTGCGCCATATCTGATCGCAGAAACGTCCGCGACCGAGTCTCATAGGGCCTCGCAGTGATCGAGCTCCCGGTCCGGCGCCTCCGGGATGACGCGAGCCTTCCGGCTCAGGCCTATGCCGGTGACGCGGGGTTGGATCTCGCCGCCTGCGACCGCCATGAGGTCGGACCGGGGGAGCGCATGGTCATCCCCACCGGCCTGGCGCTCGAGATCCCGGAGGGCTACGGCGGCTTCGTCCTTCCACGATCCGGCCTCGCGGCGCAGCATGGGATCACGCTCCTGAACGCACCGGGCCTGATCGACGCTGGGTACCGCGGCGAGGTGCAGGTCGTGTTCCACAACACCGACCGCGAGCGAGACGTTCGTGGTCGAGCCGGGAATGCGGATCGCGCAGCTCGTCATCCTGCCGGTGCCGGAGGTCGCGCTCGTCGAGCGAGAAGAGCTGGCCTCGACCGAGCGGGGCGCGCGCGGCTTCGGCTCCTCGCGCGTCTAAGGCATGGGCGTCGAGCCGCGAATCCGCGTGTCGGCGATCCTGCGTCGCGAGGGCCGGATCCTGCTCTGCAGCCACGAGAAGGGTGGCAAGCAGTACTGGCTGCTCCCGGGCGGTGGCGTCAACTCGGGTGAGAGCCTCGTCGACGCCCTGCACCGCGAGCTGCTCGAGGAGGTGGGGATCCGGGACGAGCTACCGGTCGAAGGGCCGGTCGCGATCGTCGACTCGATCGCTCCGCAGCGAAGCTTCGCCGCCAAGCACGTCGTTCACATCATCTTCGCGGGCGACCTCGGCGAGCGGTCGCTCGAGACGGTCAGCTCTCAGGACGCCGCGGTGCGGGGCCATCGGCTGTTCGCAGCCGGCGAGCTGGACGAGATCGTGCTGCACCCGCCGATCCAGCGCTTCCTGACGCGCTGGCGAGCCCGGTGACCCGGTCGTCTATCTCGGCCCGCTCTGGGTGCCGTAGCTGAGACACGCTTCCGGCACGAATTCGTGTGTCACAGGCGCGGGCCGGCCGACTATGCTCGCCGCGGGGAGGAGGCTGGGTGCACCTAGGTGTACCTGCCTCCTCGGGTCCTGGCTCGCGAGGCGGAGACCGCATGGGCCTCGGCTTCGAGCGCATCCGCGAGCGGATCGAGCTCGTCGCCTCGCTGCCGGTTCGATGCGCCAGGGCCTCCGCGAGGAGCCAGTCGGCCAGCCACGGATTCCGAGGCAAGAGCGGCCCGTGGAGGTACGTCCCGATTGCTCGGCCGACGCGGCAGCCTTCGAAGCCGCTCTCGCCGTCATTGCCGAACCCCGCGATGACCCGGCCCAGCGGCTCAGCTCCGTCGTCGAGGATCGTCCGGCCGGCGTGGTTCTCGAACCCGGCGAGCGTGCGCCGCCGCCCAGGCATGAGCTCGCACTCGAGCAGCACGTCGCCGATCATCCGCCGCTCGCCGGCCACCGTGTGGAGCGGGAGGAGTCCGATCCCGGGCAGCTCGTCCCCGCTTCGCTCCCGGTAGAAGCGCCCGAGCAGCTGGTAGCCGCCGCAGACCGCGAGCACCGCGGCGCCGCCCGCCACCGCCTCGACGAGACCCTCCTTGCCGGCCAGGTCACGCGCGACGAGCGCCTGCTCCGGTCCTGGCCGCCGCCGATGTAGTAGAGGTCGTGCGCGCCGGGCTCGACCGGATCGTTCATCCCGATCGCGGCGACCTCCAAGCTCGTGCCCGCGCCAGGCCGCCCGCCTGGCGAGCACGGCGATGTTGCCGCGATCGGCGTAGATGTTGAGGTAGCTGGGGTAGAGATGGCCGACGCGGATCTTCATCGCCGAACCTCCTGACGGACAGCGTATCGACCGGTCGTTTCAGACGCCCGCGCAGGCAGGGACGGCGGGCACGCTGGCAAAGCCAGCATGCGCTCGAGACGGCATCGCAAGCGATGCCTGAGCTGCACGGGCTGAAGGCGACACCGCAAGCGGCGTCTCATGCCGCCTGCTCCCAGTAGGGCCGGGCGAAACCGCGCTCGGTGACAATGCGGCGCAGTCCGAGCATCGCCGTGTACGTCGGGATCACGAACAACTCGCTTCCGCTCGGCGTCAGCTCGAGGCCGCGGTCCAGCGCTCGCCCGAGGTCCGGCTCCACTTCGATCGCGCCCTCGTCGAACCCCGCGTACTTGAAGCGCAGGGCGAGCTCGGCGGCGCGCTGACCGGTCACGACGACACGCTCGAGACGCTCGAGCAGGGGCTCGAAATCGACGTCCCAGATCCACGAGACGTCGCGGCCGTCCGCGATCTCGTCGTTGAGCGCGATCAGGGCCCGGCGAGGCGCACCGCCGGCGACGAGCGTCCGGACGACCTCGTTCGCGCCGGCCGGATTCTTGACGAGCAGCATCAGCACCGTCCGCTCGCCGATGCGCAGACGCTCGAACCGCCCAAACGCGGCCGTGAAGCGCTCCAGGCCCGTTTTGATCTCGTCGCGCGACGCCCCGAGCACACGCGCCAGCGCTGCCGCGGCCAGCGCGTTGTAGACGTTGTAGAGCCCGGGGAGACGCAGCCGCACAGGCATCGATCCTTCGTCGTCGACCAGATCGAACGAGACCGCTTCCAGGCCCGTGTAGCTCGATCGACCGCGCGGTGAGGTCGAGCGCCGGACGGGCATGACCGCAGGCGGGGCAGCGGTAGTCGCCGAGGTGCCCGACGTATGCCGCCGCGTAGTCGTAGGGCGTGCCGCAGCGCAGGCACCACTTCGAGTCCGCGGCGTGCTGGAGCTCAGGCGCGGCCCGTCGCGGGTCATCCAAGCCGAAGACGATGCTGCTCGGACGGTCGCGCGCCAGGTCGCCCACCTGTGGATCGTCGCCGTTGACGACGAGCTCCGTGCCGTCGCCGAGCTCCGCCACGGCCCGGCGCCAGCGCTCGGCGACGAGCTCGAGCTCGCCGTAGCGGTCGAGCTGGTCGCGGAAGAGGTTGCCCAGGCAGAGCGCACGTGGGCGGACCCGACGGGCGACGTCGGGAAGCGCGGCCTCGTCGACCTCGAACAGGCCGAGCTCGGCCTCCCGGGCCGAGAGCAGCGTGGAAGCGACTCCCGAGATCAGGTTCGCTCCGGAGCTGTTGTGGGCGAGCCGCACCCGACCCTCGAGGATCTCGGCGACCATCGCAGTCGTCGTCGTCTTGCCGTTGGTGGCCGAGACGAGGGCCGCTCCCAGGGGGAGCCGCGCCGCCAGGCGCTCGACCGCCTCGGGCGCGAGGAACGTGAGCACCTTGCCCGGCACGGTCGTTCCACCGCCCGTTCGCGCGAGCCGTGACAGGCCTCCGGCCGCGCGCGCCGCGGCGACTCCGGCGGTTAGCGGAAGGCGGAGACGCACGTCGTGAGCGTACTCACAGGCCCTGCTCGATGGGCGCCATTTAGCGGCGCTAGCCTACGCTTGCATCTGAGCGAATTCGCTCTATCCTTATTGCCATGGCGCGAAGACCTGCGCGCGAGCTGCTGGAGGGCATCGACCGCGACGCGCTGGCCCGCTTCCAAGCCGGAATCCGGAAGCGCTACTCGGACGAGGACATCCTCGAGCAGCTCATCGACTCCGCCCGACGGTTGGGACGCTCGCCGTCGATGCGAGAGTTCACCGCCGACCCGGAGACCACGGTGCACCCGCAGACGGTGATCGAGCACTTTGGTAGCTGGAACGCTGCCAAGCGGGCCGCCGGGCTGGTGCCGCGCCGGTTCGCGACACGCGAGGAGCTCCTACGACTCCTGCGCGAGCTGGGAGAGACCCTCGGCCGCCCGCCGACGGCGCGGGACCTCGACGAGCATCGGCGCTCGATGCCGTCGAAGTCCCTCTACTGGCACACGTTCGGTTCGCTCACGAAGGCTCTCCGTGAAGCCGGCTTCGACGTGCCGGTGGGGGAGGAACGGCTCGAGCGGGCAGTCGACCAGGGAACCGAGCTCGCCCTCGAGCTCGGCCACCTTCCGAAGTTCCAGGAGTGGGCCGCGGCGCGCAAAGAGGACCCGTCGCTCCTCACCGAGTGGCAGGTGTACCGAATGTTCGACGTCCGCCGCGGCGCCTGGTCGACGTTCCAGTTCCTCATCCGGGAACGGCTCGTCGAAGACGGCTACGAGATCGGGCGAGACGGAAAGGTCTCAGCCAAGCGCGGCAAGCGCCGTCAGCAAGCGTAGACAGCTCTCGCGCTCGCCCGGAGCGCGCACGGCTGGAAGCGGCGTCTCCGTGAAGCGGTCGTCCGGCCGGAAGCGCTCGCACGTCACCTCGCGGCCTTCCTCGAGGCGGAGCAGCGTGCCCTCCTCGAGCTCGCGCTTGCGCAGCGGCAGCCGCATGAAGTACTCGCACCCTTCGAGCGCCTGCTTGGTCGAGGCGAAGAAGACCCCGTGAGGGCTGTCGCCGACCCAAAGCGGACGACCGACGCCGCGGGCGAGGTAGACGACGCCGGGCTCGCGCGCGTCCATCCAGGCGGCGGCCATCGAGCCGCGGAGCTGCTCCAGCGTCTCGCCCCGCGAACCGAACTCGTCGGCCAGTGCGAGGATCGCCGCGGTGTCGACGGACATCTCCGGGTGATCGCGCTCGAGGCCGTGCGTCTCGAAAATCTCGTCGTCGTTGACGATGACCCCGTTGTGAATCCCGACCACCTCGCCGTGCCGGACGGGGTGGTTGTTGGCCTCGATCGTCGGATGCCCCTTTGTGTAGTCGCGCACGTGGATCAGGACCTCCGACGCGTCCTGCGGGACCGCCAGCTCCTTGAGCAGCGCGCTGGCGCCCGCGCGGCGCTTGTGCACAACGGTGGGCCCGCCGGGGGAGCGGTGTGCATAGCCGACGGCGTCGGCGCCGCGCTCAGCGATGCCGGTGAGCAGCGCCTGGGCAGAGAGTGTTCTTGCGATTCCCGCACCCGGCTCGAGGCTATATCCAGCGATTCCGCACATGGTCTGATCTTAGGAACGGCCCCTGACGGCCTCACGTGCCCTTGTCCGCAAACACGCGACGCCCTCGAGAGACCCCGTTCCTTATGACGCCTATAAGTCCGTTCGGTTAGTGCCGGGCGGCGGTTCGGGCTTGGAGTCGCGCGGGGCGGCCTGCTCAGCCGACGGATTCGATCTCGTGCAGCCGCGAGAGGCGCTTGAGCGCCTGGCCTTCGATCTGCCGGACGCGCTCGCGCGTGAGGTCCAGGCGCCGTCCGATCTCCTCGAGCGTCTTCGGCTCCGAGTTGTCGAGCCCGTAGCGGAGGATCAGTACCTTCCGCTCGCGCTCGCCGAGCGCCGCCAGAGCGCGCGCGCGAGCGCCTGGCTGCGCAGCAGCACCTCGACCTGCTCGTCGGGGCTGGGCCCGTCGCCGGCGACGAAGTCGCCGAACACCGCATCCTCCTGGTCACCGACGGGTTGATCGAGGCTCGTCGAGGCGTGCGCTGCCGCCTTGACCTCCTTCGCCTGATCGAGCGGAAGGCTCGCCTCCTCGGCGATCTCCTCGAGCGTCGGCTCCCGCCCGAGCTGCGTCCAGAGGATCCGCTCGGCCTTGTTCAGCTTCTGCAGGCGCTCGACGATGTGCACGGGCATCCGAATCGTCCTGGCCTTGTCCGCAAGCGCCCTGGCGACGGCCTGGCGGATCCACCACGTCGCGTAGGTCGAGAACTTGTACCCGCGCCGCCAGTCGAACTTCTCAACCGCGCGGATCAGGCCGAGGGTGCCCTCCTGGATCAGGTCGAGGAACGGCAGTCCCTGGTTGCGGTAGTTCTTCGCGATCGAGACGACCAGGCGGAGGTTCGACTGGATCATGCGCTGCTTTGCCTGCATGTCGCCGCGCTCGATCCGCTTCGAGAGCTCAACCTCCTGCGCCGCGGTCAACAGCGGATGCCGGCCGGCCTCGCGCAGGAACAGCTGAAGCGCGTCGGTCGTCGTCTCGACGAAGACCGGCGCGGGCGGCGGTGGAGCCGGCTCCGGTGCGCGCTCCTCTTCGATGATCTCGATCCCACGTTGCTCGAGCTCCTGACGGAAGGCCTCGAGCTCGAGCGCGTCCAGCTCGAGCGGCTCGAGCACCTCGTGAAGCTCCTGCTGTCGCACCGCGCCGCCCATCTGCTCGGCAGCTTCGAGCAGGTGCCGCACGTCATCGCTACCGAGGACGGCTTCGATCTCAACCGTTGTCATGCGCGCTTGTTTGTCTTTTCCACGAGCGGGGCGACGTCAAACAGGGACCGGCTTTGCCCTTCCGAGCGGCGAGGGCGAGCATAGCCCAGATTCTTTCTTGTGTCCTTCATGCTCGGGCTCGCGGCTTGAGTTGACTCAAGAGACAAATCCTCGTGCCGGCTCAGCTCCTCCGACCTCGATGCCAAGTGCCGGAGCCAGTGCACGCTAACCGGTGTTATGTCAAGTTCGAGGAGAAGTGGCGAAACGCGCCCTTCCTCCCCAGCTCGTCGAGGCTCGGCATTTTCCGCGGGGTCGCGGAGCGGCCGGCGACCTTCGGACCACAAAAAAGTTCTGCCACCAGCTGTACCCGTGGGCACCTCCGGTGGCAGAACTTTCGCCGAGCCGATTTCGCTTTCGTCCACCGATCGCATTGACTTTCGCCTTCCGGCTACAGCCTTCACGATCGGCTTCGGCCTACTCGCGTCCCGTACTCGACGCAAGGAGGACAATACGGTCGTCCCACGTGAGATTCAAGACCTTGGAAGCGCCGAAAAGTGAAAAGTCTTCGCTCTTTGCAAACTTTTCTTTTTTCCACATTTCCACAGCCATCTCTGCAACCTGTGGATAACTCGGTTCACGTTACGATCCACGTCGTGCACCTGCGCATGCCCAGCTTCGACCGTGGCGTGACTTCCTTCCTGTGGGCGTTCGGACTCGGGCTTTTCCTGTGGCTCGGCATGCTCGCGATCGGCGTCTCCGGGGCGACGGCGTTCATCATCTCGGTGCTCTCCGCGTGCGCGATCTTCCTCTTCGTCCGCCTCTACGGCGAGGACGAGGTCCGCCAAACTCGGCGCCCCTAGTACTGAATCAGCGAGTAGAGCGGGTACTTGTTCACCCGCTCGCGGCCGCCGAGGAAGCCGAGCTCGATGATGAAGCACACCCCCACGACCTCGCCGCCGAGCTGCTCGACGAGCCCTCCGATCGCTTCAACCGTTCCCCCCGTTGCAAGCACGTCGTCGTGAATCACCACGCGCGCGCCGTCCGCGATGGCGTCGGCGTTCAGCTCCAGCGCGTTCTGGCCGTACTCGAGGGCGTAGGTTGCGCTGACCGTCTCCGGGGGCAGCTTTCCGGGCCGCCGGGCCGGGACGAACCCACACGGAACCTCCTTGGCGATTGCGGCGCCGAGGATGAAGCCTCGCGCCTCGGCCCCGAGGACCAGGTCGGGACGCCGCTCGCGCGTCCAGCCGGCGAGCTCCGTGATCGTCTGACTCAGCGCCTCCGGATCTCGCAGCAGCGGACTGACGTCTTTGAAGCCGACCCCCGGCTCCGGCCAGTCCGGAACCTCACGGACACGAGTCTTGAGGTCGATCGTCATCAGGAGGGGACACCTCGTAAGGCCCGCCAGAAGAGCAGCTGGGCGAGCTCCTGGGCCAGCTCCGCGAGCAGTAGCAGGTCCTCGACACCCGCCTGCCGGCGCTCGGGGTTTCGGGAGCGCAGCGACGGCGTCACGATCGCAGCGAGGAGCCCGACCTCGCGGTCGGCCGCGGTGCGAAACGCGCGAAGATGACGAGCGTCGACTCCGAAGCGCGCCAACTTCGCGCACACCGCGGCGATGTCGGCCTCGCCTTCCACAAAGCGGCGCTCGCCGCCCTCGACCCGCGACTCGATCAGCCCATACTCCTCGAGCTCGCGCGCGAAGCCCGTCGTGACGCCTGCCCGCTCGCACAACTCCCCGAGCTCGATCTCGTCTTGCTCGCCCCCGCCCGCCGATCGACCCCGGCGCCGGCGCTTCTTCCCGGGCGCCGAAGCAAGCTCCTGCCTAATCACCCGCAGGGGCAGGAACTCGTCGCGCTGAAGGCGCAGGATCGTGCGCAGCCGCTCGACGTCGTCGTCCGCGTAGAGCCGGTAGCGGCCGGGAGTCCGCCGCGGGGCGAGCAAGCCCTGGTCCTCGAGATACCGGATTTTCGAGATCGAGATGTCCGGGAACTCCTCCTGGAGCAACGTGCAGACCGCCCCGATCGTAAGCGGCCGGTTCTCCTGCGGGGTGACGGTCGTCGCGCTCATTTCTGCAGGAAGGTCAGCCGGTACTTGCCGATCTGGAGCTCGTCGCCGTCGGCGAGCTCGGCGCTCTCGATTCGACGTCGGTTGACGAACGTCCCGTTCAGGCTGCCCTGGTCCTCGATCACGAATCGGCCGTCGTTTCGGCGCAGCACGGCGTGGTGGCGCGAGACCGTGACGTCGTCGAGGAAGATGTCGCAGTCCGGCGACCGCCCGATCGTCGTCGCCTCCGCCTGGGGGATGAAGTGCTCCCCCGCGCGGCCGCCGCCGGAGCGGACGACGAGCGCCGGTCCCTCCATCCCGAGGTCTTCGAGCGGCGACGATTCCTCCAGCTCGTCCGGCTCGAAGGCCATCGTCGTGTCTTCGGCGACGGCCTCGCGTACGAGAGCAGCGCCGCACTTCGAGCAGTAGTTGGCGGCCTCAGGGTTCTGAAAGCCGCACTCGGGACAGTAGACGTGGCTCATCGGGCGGCTAGGCCTCGATCGACGGCGTCGCTTTGCCGGCGAGGATCTCGGTCAGCCGGTCGACGTCGACCTCGCTGAGCGGGCTCTCCCCTGCTCCGACCTGCCGCTGGAGCCGCGCGACCAGTTCGGCGCGCAGGATGTCGATCTTCCCGTGCAGAATCCGGCGCCGGTACGAAACCTCCTGCTCCTCCCGCTGGAGGTCGTCGATCAGCTCCTTGAGGTCGGAGTCGGAGAGCGTGGCGAGGTCGGGCAAGGGTTCCAAGTCGGGCCTTTCGTTCGGAGGTCAGTTAATCAGGCCGACGGCTAAGGGTCAACTTGACGTTGAGCTTTGGCGCTCAGGTGGGCACCTCCTCGCCCTCCCTGAGCACGGTTTCGACCAACTCGCGCAGTTCGCGCTCCAGCTCGGCGGACGTATGTTCGTCGTTTCCCTCCGCGTACACATGTACGACCGGCTCGTCGGGGTCGGGCAGCACCTGGGCCCACCCACGTTCGTCGAACACCTTGATGCCGTCGCTCAGGTCGACGTCGCGGTCCTTCAGGCGTTCGGTCAGCACGCGCATGACCAGACCCTTTTGCGCCCAGGGGCAGGGGACGCGGCGATGGACGACGTGAGATTCCGGCAGCTCGGACACGAGCTCGGAGAGCGGCCGGTCGATCGGGGCGAGCAGCTCGAGCAGCTTGCACAGGCTCGCCATCGCGTCGTAGGCGGGCAGGAACTCCGGGAAGAGGTAACCGCCGCCGACTGCCCCCGCGAAGATGACGCCGTTCTCCGACGCCGCCTTCGTGAGCGCGGCGAGCGAGGCCGGGGTCCGGATGACTTCGAGCGGGCTGTCCTGGACGAGGCGATCGACCTGGCTCGTGACGGTGACCGGGAAGGCGAGCTTGCCGCGCTTCCCGTTGCTGCTGATCAGACGGAGATAGAGGAGCAGCGCCTGCTCGACCGGGATCTCGCGCGCCTGGTCGTCGACCAGGTACAGCCGCTCCGCGGCTCGGTCGAAGACCACCCCGAGGTCGGCTCCGACAGCGCTGACGAGCCGCTTCGTCTGCCCGACGAGCTCGTTCAGGGTCGGCGCATCGGCGGTCGGCTGGTCGGGCCGGAACGTGTGCGAGCCGACAGCCTCGACTCCGAGCGGGCCGAGCAGCGAGCGGAAGCACGAAGGAGGCGGCTGAGTAGCCGTAGTCGATCACGACCTTGAACGAGCGGGTGCGGATCGCATCGACATCGAGGCCGGACAGGAGGTCGTCGGCGTAACCCTCTCTCGCCCGGGCGGGGTACGTGATCCCACCAACGTCCGGGGCGGCCATTCGCCTGAACTCCAGCCGGGTGAAGTGCTTCTCTACCTCCTTCTGCAGCGAGTCGGTCAGCTCGATCCCGGGAGGCTCGAAGAACTGGATCTTCAGGACCTCCGGGTCGGTCGGACTGATTCCGACATGGAGGCCCCCGTCGTAGCCGTGGCTCTTCAACAGATGGCGCCCGACCGGCGAAGGCAGCACGCGCAGATCGGCGACCTCCACCCCGGTCGAGGTCAGGCCCGAGATCATCGCCCGCTTGATCATGCGGCAAGCGTCCGGCGCTTCGCGGCTGGCGACGACGCGCGCACTGCGCTTGAGCGCCGTCCCGAAAGCCGCGGCGACCCGAAGTGCCGCCTCTGGGGTGAGATCGACGTTAACGAGGCCGGCGACGCCCTCGGCCGAGAAGAGATGAGACGACGCGCGTGACTCGAACACGAGATTCTCGAAGACCTGCGAGCCCGACTCCACCTCCTTGAAGGGATAGATCCGCACACCCGGCATCACCACGGACTCGGCGCCGATCGTCACCTCGTCGCCGATCGCCACTTCCTCGTGGATGCGGACATGGGAGCGGATGTCGCAGGAGCGGCCGACGATCGCGTTCTCGATCAGCGCGCTACGGCCGACATGGGTTGAAGCGTCGATCACAGACGCGACCGTCCGGGCGCGGTCCCGCAAGGTGACGCTCGCCGAGAGGACTGAGTACGGACCGACCGTCGCGTCCGTTGCGATCCGGCAGTAGTTGCCCACGAACGCCGGCGCCTCGATCCGATCGAAGTCGTCGATCTCGACCCCTTCCCCGATCCACACGTTGCCCCGCAGGCGGATACCCGGAATTTCCAGCTGCACCCGCTCGTCGAGCGCGTCGAAGTTCGCCTGCCGGTACTGGGTGAGGTTCCCGATGTCCTGCCAGTACCCCTCCGCCACGAACCCGTAGACCGGCCGCCCCATCTCCAGCAGCAGCGGGAAGAGCTCCTTGGAGAAGTCGTACGGACAATCGGCCGGCACGTGGTTCAAGACCTCCGGCTCGAGCACGTAGACCCCGGTGTTGATCGTGTCCGAGAACACCTGACTCCAGGACGGCTTCTCGAGGAAGCGCTCTACCCTGCCGTCGCTGTCCGTGACGACGATGCCGAACTCGAGCGGGTTCTCGACCGACTTGAGCGCGATCGTGGCGGCAGCGCCGCGCTCGCGATGAAAGTCGACCACCTTGGTGAGGTCGAAGTCGCAGAGTGCGTCGCCGGAGATGACGAGGAAGGTGTCGTCGAGCCTCCCACTCGCGAGCCGGACCGAGCCCGCCGTGCCGAGCGGCGACTCCTCGACCGAATACTCGATGTTCATGCCGATTGAGCTGCCGTCGCCGAAATAGCTCCTGATCGGCTGCGGCAGGAAGGCGACCGTGACGATTACGTCTTCGATGCCGTGGTGCCGCGCCAGCTCGAGGATGTGCTCCATGCACGGCTTGCCGACGATCGGGACCATCGGCTTGGGCTGATTGGACGTCAGGGGCCGCAGCCGCGTCCCCTCCCCGCCCGCCATCACGACCGCCTTCATGCGGCCCTTCGGAGAGCGGAGGCGACGTAGAACGCGCCCGCGAGCATCGCCAGCGCGAGCCCGATCCAGAACAGAACGTACGGGAAGTCGGTTCCCTCACTCGTCACGAGCATCAAGGCCAGTGAGGCGTACAGCACCCACGTGGCGACCTTGCCGAGAAAGCTGACCGAGAGCTCATAGCCGCGAGGCACGATGAGCTTATACCCGGCAAGTAGCACGAGATCACGAGCCAAGATCAAGAGGAGTGCGAGCCAGGGAAGCCGGCCGTGGTACCACAGGAGCACGACCGCAGCGTCGATCATCAGCCGGTCGGCGAGCGGATCGGCGACGGTGCCGAAACGCGACTCGACGTGCCAGCGGCGCGCGAGCCAGCCGTCGACCTGGTCGGTGACGGCCGCGGCCGCGAACACGATCGCCGCGGGCCAGCTCTTGCCACCGTCGGCGCCGGCCTCGAGGGCGATGAACACCGGGATCGCGGCAAAGCGGGCGATGGTGAGCGCGTTCGGGATCTGTGCCATGCGGGCGGTGAGGACGCGCTCGGCCATGGGGACAAGGATAGATCCTTGCTTTCGAGCCGACTCTCGGCGCTCGGTGGGCCGAACGTGTGACGATCTCTCCCAATGGCCGACACCGAACGAGTCAGGCTCCCCGGGTTCGTCAACGCTCACAGCCATGCGTTTCAGCGGGCGCTGCGCGGACGCCGCACCGGCGGTGACTTCTGGGCCTGGCGGGAGGCGATGATCGCGGAGGCCGAGCGGCAGACTCCCGAGCTGGTCCGCAGCGAGTATGCGGAGACCTACCGCGAGATGCGCCACGCGGGGTACACGGCCGTGGGCGAGTTCCACTATCTCGGCCTCGCCGAAGCCCGCGCCGCCATCGCCGCCGCCGAGGATGCCGGCATCGAGATCACCCTTCTTCTCACCGCCTATGCTCGAGGCGGCAGTCCGCGGTTCCGGCAGGCGTCGCTGGACGAGTACATCCGTCAGGTCGACGAGCTTCGCGACGAAGGTCACCGCGTTGGCTGCGCCCCCCACTCCGTCCGCGCCTGCCCGCCCGACTGGCTCGAGGGAATCGGACGCTACGCCGCGGCGGAAGAACTGCCGCTGCACGTCCACGCCGACGAGCAGCCGCGCGAGATCGACGAGTGTCTCGCCGAGCACGGAATCCGCCCGATCGAGCTGCTCGACCGCAGCGGGTGCCTGGGCCCCCGCACAACCGTCGTCCACGCGACCCACGCCGACGACCACGAGCTCGATCTGCTCGCGGCCTCCGGTGCCCGCGTCTGTGTCTGCCCGACGACGGAGGCCAATCTCGGTGACGGCTTCGCCCCGCTCGAGCGACTGCGGGAACGGGGAATCGGTCTCTGCATCGGCTCAGACTCGAACGTCCGGATCGATCCGCTGGAAGAGCTGCGAGAACTGGAGACGACCGCCCGCCGGAGCTCCGGACGACGCGAAGTCTGTGACGCCGAGACGCTGCTCGGCTTCGGCGCCGACGAAGGTGCTGCCGCGCTCGGCCTGGACTCCTGGCCCGAGATCGAGATAGATCCTGACCACCGCTCTCTCCGCCGCCTCGACCGCGCCGACCTGCTCGACGCGCTCGTGTTCGGGTGCAGCGCCGACGTCGTCGTGGGCTAGGTCTAACCGGCGGCGGGCGCTATGCCCGCCGGCGCTGGGCGATTTGCGAGTCGGCCGGTCGGAGCATCGTGTAGAGCAGCAGCCCTATGAACGGGACGACAAGCATGCCGATTGCCCAGGCGGCTTTACCTCCGCCGGAGAGGTCAGGTCGCCGGAACACATCAATGACGGCACGCACCCACAGGAGCAGGAAGACCGCGATCACAACGCCGAGAACGACCCGTATGAACATGCCTTGAGGGTGACTCTACGCTGAAAGCTCTCCGGGGCGGCGGGAGTGAGTGCCTACATGACGTACGCTCGCCCCGTGACCGACGAGCGCCATGAAGAGGGGCTGAGCGCGTATGCCAGCCAGTTCGGGATTCCCCCCGAGCAGGTCTCCGACTACCTCGCGGAGCGGTTCGGCGAGCGCTTCGCGCGCGAGGCGATCAACGCCGCCGGGGGCGCCTGGACGGACGACTGCCTGAGCCTGCGCGATCGCAGCCTGATCGTCGTCGCCGGCCTGATCGCCCAGGGTGGAGTCGAGGACCGCCTGCGCGGCCACGTCCGCTGGGCCGTCGAGCACGGCTCGAATCGCGACGAGCTCGAGGCGCTCACGACGCTCCTCGCCGTGTACGTCGGCTTCCCCCGCGCGTCCGCGGGGATGGAGATCGTGCGACAGGAGCTCGACCGAATCGAGGAGGGCACATGAGCGAAGAGGCACCGACCGCACCGGCCCCGACCGTCGTCGAGGAGGGCATCACCGAGATCGCGCCCGGCGTCTGGGTGATCCCGGACCGCCGAGTGCCGCTTGTGCCGAACATCGGCATCGTCGTCGGCGAGGACGCCGTGCTGGTCGTCGACACGGCGATGGGGCCGGGCAACGGCAGTCGCGTCCTGGCCGCGGCGAAGGAGAAGGCACAGGGCAAGCCGCTGCTGGTCACGGTCACGCACTTCCATCCCGAGCACGGTTTCGGCGCTCAGGTCTTCCGCGACGAGGCGAGGATCGTCTACAACCGCGACCAGCGCCAGGAGCTCCAGAACAAGGGAGCCGACTACGTCGAGCTGTTCAAGACGTTCGGCCCGGCGGTCGCGGGGGCGCTGGAGGGCGTCGAGCTCGTCGACCCGCACGACGTCTACGACGGCGAGACCGAGCTCGACCTCGGCGGCCGGCGGGTGCAACTCCGCACCTGGGGTGTGGCCCACACGCGCAGCGACCAGATCGTGTGGCTTCCGGACGAGCGCATCCTCTTCACCGGCGACCTCGTCGAGGAGCGGATCTTCCCCATCTACCCCTACTTCCCGCCCGACGACGCCGACGTCGACGGGGGCCGCTGGATCGACGTTCTCCGCCGGCTCGAGGAGCTCGATCCTGCAGTCGTCGTGCCAGGGCACGGGGCGGTCGGCGACGCGGGTGTGATCGCGGTCGCTCGGCAGTTCCACGAGGCGCTCCGCGACGAGACGCTCCAGCTAGCCGCCGAGGGGCTCGACGTGGAACAGGTGGTCGCCCGCCTGGAGCCGGAACTGCAGGCGCGCCACCCCGACTGGGAGCAGCCGGAATGGATCGGCTTCGGCATCCGCTCCTTCTACGCCCGCAAGGACGACTGAGCGCGACCGAACCTCGTTGACAAGCTTCTCGGGCTGTGGTCAGATCGTCCAGCGACCCTGGCCGGCGCGCCGATCGGGCGTCGCCCCGGCACTGCGTCTACCAAGGAGGGACCGTGAGGAACCATGGTCGTTTGGCGACCACCCTCGCAGCTGTCGCGCTCATCGCTTTGATTCTCGGGGCCGCGGGCTGCGGAGGAGACGACGACGACAACGAAGCGGCGTCCACGACGGAGTCCGTCGCCACCGAGACGACGGGCGGCGACACCAGCGAGACGGGCGCGATTCCGGAGGGCTACTCGGGCGTCGAGGCGGACCTCCCGACCGAGTACGCCGCGCCGGAGATGCAGTCGGGCACGAGCTGCAAGATCGGCTTCCAGAACCCGGTGGCGGCCAATGAGTTCCTGGGCTTCGTCCAGAGGGCCGTGATCGCGAAGGCGAAGGGGTACGGCTGCACGGTCGTCGCCCTCGACGACGCGCTCAGCCCGGACAAGCAGGTCTCGAACATGCAGCAACTGCTCGGGCAGAACGTGAACGCGATCATCTTCTACCCGCTCGACCCGAGGGCGACCGCGCCGGTGCTTCGCCAGGCGCAGAACAAGAACGTCCCCGTGATCGCGATCGACGCGAGCTTCGGCGACACGAAGGCCGTCCCGTTGATCGCGACCCAGGTGTGGCAGGGGCGTGACATTCAGGCATACCTGCAGGCGAATGCCCTTGCCGACGAGAAGTCCGACGCGAACGTGGGCCTAATCGGCATCGGGATCCCGGTGCCGGCGATCAAGTACCTCACGGAGCGACAGAAGCACTTCGTCGAGGAGAAGGGCATGACGGTCGTCGACACGCAGGACAATCCTTCCGACGATGTGACCGGCGGCGAGAAGGCAGGCAACGCGCTGCTCCAACGCAACGAGACCGTGGACTCCGTCATCGGCTACAACGACCCGTCGGCGTTGGGGGCAGTCATCGCGGCCCGCGCGACCGGCAGGGACATCACAGTGGTCGGCCTGAACGGCTCGAGCGACGGGATCGAGGGCGTCAAGAGCGGCAAGCTGATCGCCACGGTGCAGGTCGACCCGATCGGCATCGGCTCCCAGACCGCCGTCGCCGCCTACAGCTTGATCACGAAGCAGAACACTCCGCTGCCGCCGATCGTGATCCGGCCGGGAGTGCTCGTGACCCAAGACAACGTCGACGACCTTGCGAGCTGGAGGGCGCAGCTGGCCGAGATCGAGTAGCGCGCCGGGTCAGCGGCGGGGCGGTCGCAATCGCCCCGCCGCACGGCGCTTGTCGAACGGCTCAGGCCGCCTGAGCGAGCCCGTCTACCAGGAGCAGATGACCGAGGATCCGTTCTTGCAGGCAACGGCGTTGGACAAGCGCTACGGCGGTGTCCACGCCTTGCGAGGGGCACGCATCGCCGTCTATCCCGGCGAGGTGCACGCGCTCGTCGGCGAGAATGGCTCGGGCAAGTCGACGCTGCTCAAGATCCTCTCGGGCCAGATCAAGGCTGACTCGGGCACCGTGCTGCTCGGGGGAGAGCCGGCGGCGTTTCGCAACCCAAACGACGCGCTTCGCGGCGGTATCGCCACCGTGACACAGGAGACGACGCTGGCGCCCGACCTCTCGATCACCGAGAACGTCTTCCTCGGCCATCGCATGATGCGGCGAGGGCCGCTGATCGACTGGCGGGCAACGCGACGCCGTGCACGCGAGGCTGTGCGCCGGCTCGGGCTCGACGTCGATCCGTCGCTGCCGGTCCGACGGCTGCGCCCTGACCAGCAGCAGATGGTCGAGATCGCCCGGGCACTCTCGATCGACGCGCGCATCCTCGTCCTGGACGAGCCGACCAGCTCGCTCACCGACGACGAGGTCGCGTCTCTGTTCGCGCTCGTCCGCAACCTGAGGGACGAAGGGGTCGCGATCATCTTCGTCTCGCATCGCTTGAAGGAGGTCTTCGACCTGGCCGACCGGATCACTGTGCTCCGCGACGGACGGACGGTCGGCGAGGCGCCGGCGGCCGAGCTCGACAGGCCGGCACTGATCCAGTTGATGGTCGGGCGCGCGCTCGAGGAGATGGAGCCGCCGGCCGCGCAGGAGCGAAGCGGTCCCTCTGCGCTTCGACTGCGCGGGCTGACGCTGCCGCGCGCGTTCTCGGAGATCGACCTCGACGTCGCGCCGGGCGAAATCGTCGGCCTCGCCGGGCTCGTAGGCGCTGGCCGCAGCGAGTTGCTCGAGACGGTGTTCGGCCTGCACCGTCCGAGCGCCGGGACGGTCGAGGTCGAAGGCTCGCCGGCGTCGTTCCGGAGCCCGCGCGACGCGATCCGTGGCAGGGTGGCGTTCGTCCCCGCCGACCGCAAGGTCCAGGGACTCGTCCACGAAATGAGCGTGCGGGAGAATCTCGTGATGGCCTCCACGTCGCGCGTCGCCAGAGTCCGGCGTCCGGCCGCGCGGCGAGAGCTCCGGGTCGTGCGGGAGTCCTTCCAGGGGATGCGCATCCGCGCCGGCTCTCCTCGCGTCCCGGTGGCGACGCTCTCCGGAGGCAACCAGCAGAAGGTTGTGCTGGCGAAGTGGCTCGCGACCTCGCCTCGTGTGCTGATGCTGGACGAGCCCACGCGAGGGGTCGACGTCGGCGCGAAGGCCGAGATCTACCAGCTCCTGTTCGACGCGGCGGAGAGCGGCGTCGGCGTACTCGTCTCCTCGTCGGAGAACCCGGAGCAGCTGACGCTCTGCGACCGCATCCTGGTCATGTTCCGCGGTCGGATTGCCGCCGAGCTCTCGCGTGACGAGGCCACCGAGGCCAGGATCGCGTACTTCGCCGGCGGTCACCGGTGAGCTCGGACGCCACCGTGCGCGAGCCGGCGCGGCATACGCTGGGGAGCCTGGCGGCGGGTATCTGGACGGCCGCGAACCGCTACGCGGTCGTGTTGCTCCTGCTGATCGGGATCTTCTGCTTCTTCTCGCTGACGCAGCCCGACTTCTTCTCTCAAGCGAACATCGAAAACCTGTTGACGGGCAGCTCGATCCTGTTCGTCGTCTCGATCGGGATGACGTTCGTCGTCCTCACGGGCGGCATCGACCTGTCCGTCGGCTCGCTGCTCGCACTCTCGGGGATCATCCTCTCGGAGCTGTTCAACGACGTCGGCCTGCCGGCGCCGCTGGCCGTGCTGCTCACGTGCTTGGCCGCGGCCCTGATCGGCGGCGCCGTGAACGGCGTGCTGATCGGCAGGCTCGGGCTCTCCTTCTTCGTCGTCACCCTCGGGACGCTGTCGATCTACCGCGGCCTGGTGAACATCTGGTCGAACACGGAGACCACGTACATCTCGTCGAGCTTCATCGACGGGATCGCCTTCTCCAAGCTTCTCGGCATCGCGTACCCGATCTGGATCATGCTCGCGACCTATCTTGTTGCGCTCGTGGTTCTGCGCTGGACCTACTTCGGCAGAGACGTCTACGCCGTCGGCGGCAACATCACCGCCGCCCGCCTCTCCGGCATCAATGTCGCGCGCACCCTGATCACCGTCTATGCGATCGCCGGCCTCTGCGCGGGAATCGGCGGCGTGATCCAGGCCGCACGGCTGGGCGCGGCGAGCCCGCTGGTCGGCGAGGCGACGCCGCTCGACGCGGCGGCGGCCGTCCTGCTCGGCGGCACGAGCTTCCTCGGCGGCGTCGGCGGCGTCACCGGGACTGCGGTGGGGGTGCTCTTCATCGGGACGCTCCAGAACGGACTGTCGATCTCGGGCGTCTCCAGCTTCTGGCAGCAGGTGGTGACCGGCTTGATCCTGATCCTGGCGATCTCGATCGATCTGCTGCAGCAGCAGGGCACCGGTGGGCCGCTGCGTCGGCTCAGAGGCTTCGGCCACGGGCCGACGTCGACGTCGGAGCCGAGGCTCGAGGAGGGCAAGGCGCCGTGACCGCGTCGCCGTACTTCGCCGACCTGACGTCCACCCGGGTGCAGGAGCTCCTCGACTCGCCGAAGACGCCCGTGCTGCTGTGGCCTGTTGGGTCGACGGAGCCGCATGGCCCCCACTCGCCGCTCGCGACCGATCCGATCATCTCGATCGGGATCGCCGAGCGCGTGGCCCGGCGCTTGGCGGACGATCCGCGAACTCGCCGTGCTGATCCTGCCGACCTTGTCCTACGCCGTGACGCGCTACAGCGCGGGCTTCGCCGGCGCCATCCACGTGAGCGAGGACACGCTGAGGACGCTGATCGTGGACGTGTGCGCGTCGCTCGCCGGCCAGGGCTTCCCGCACGTCGTGCTCGTGAACAATCACTTCGAGCCCGAGCACGTCCAGACGCTCCACCGCGCTCTCGACGAGCTGGACGAGCGCGGCATCCGCGCCGGCTACCTCGACCTGACGCGGCGGGAGCGCGCGCAGCGGCTAACCGATGAGTTCAAGCTCGGGGAGTGTCACGCGGGGCGATACGAGACCTCGCTGGTGCTCGCGCAGACGCCCGGGCTCGTCGACCGCGAGGCGATGGCGAAGCTCCCGTACGTCGGGCGTGAGCCTGCCGGAGGTGATCGCGGCCGGCATGAAGGACTTTCGCGAGATGGGCCTCGCGGAGGCCTACTGCGGCGCGCCTGCCGAGGCGACCGTCGAAGAGGGCGAGGCGACGTACGACACGCTCACGGAGATGACGATCGAGCTAATTCGTGCGCTCGTCGCCGGCACGGGCGGACGCGATCGATCGGGCCTGTTCGGCCGTCTGTGAGCCGACCGAAGAGCTAGGACGACGCCGATGGCTTCAGCGACCACTGTGGATCCCGTCACCTTCGAGATCATCCGTCACAAGCTCTACAGCGTGATGGACGAGGCGATCATCGCGCTCGAGAACGTCTCGGGGTCGCCGATTACGAACGAGGGCCACGACCTGATGGCCTCGCTCTACAAGGCCGACGGGGGCCTGATGGTCGGCGGTGTCGGCTTCCTCCACCACCTGACGAGCGCGGCGCAGGCCGTGAAGCACATCCTTGCCACCTACGCAGACGACCCGGGGATCAACGAGGACGACGTCTACTTCCTCAACGACGCCTACACCGCCGCGCTCCACCCGCCCGACGTCTACCTGATCTCGCCGATCCACTTCGAAGGGCGGCTGAACGGCTTCGCCGCGAACTTCGTCCACGTCACCGATATCGGCGCAATCGATCCCGGCGGCTTCTCGCCGAGTGCGCGCGACAACTACCAGGAGGGCTTCCAGTCGCAGGGGCTGAAGCTGGTCGAGGGCGGCCGCATGCGGCGCGACGTCCTCGACACATTCCTGAACATGGTGCGTGATCCCGGCATGACCCAGCTCGACCTCAAGTCGCAGCTCGCGGCGAACCACGTTGCGAAGCAACGGATGCTCGAGCTGTACGCCGACTACGGCGCCGACGTCGTCGAGGCTGTCTCCGAGGAGCTGATCCGCCAGTCCGAGCAGCTCGTTCGGAACAGGCTCTCGGAGCTTCCCGACGGCGAGTGGCGTGCGCGCGAGTACATCGACATGCCGGGCGCGAACGCGACCGTCGAGCTGACCGCGATCAAAGAGGGAGACACGCTCACCTACGACTTCACCGGCTCGAGCCCCCAGGCCGAGCTGGGCGTCAACTGCTCGTACTGGGCGACGTGGGGCGGCCTCTTCGCGCCCATCTTCCCGCTCCTCGCATGGGACGTGACCTGGAACGAGGGCGTCACCCGGCCGATCAAGCTGATCGCGCCCGAGGGGACGATCGTCAACTGCGTGCGACCGGCGCCGATCTCGATCGCCACGGTCGGGACGATCCAGATCGTCAACAACCTCTCGACGCTCGTGCTCTCGAAGCTGTTCGGAGCGAGCGAGCGTTACGCGAGCCGCGCCACCGCGGTCTGGCACGGGAGCCACGCCCATGTCGAGACGCATGGGTTCACCGAGGACGGCGAGTTCTTCGTGGCACCGCTGACGGACACGTTCTGCGGCGCCGCCGGCGCGCGCGCCTTCGCGGACGGCGTCGACATGGGCGGCGAGATCCCGAACATCGTCTCGCGCTGGGCCAACGTCGAGAGCCAGGAGCTGAACACGCCGATCCGCTATCTGTTCCGACGCGCGGTGCCCGACTCGGGCGGCCCTGGGAAGTATCGTGGCGGCGTCTGCCACGAGTACGCCTTCGTCCCGAACCGGACGAGCGGGCCGATGGGGCTCGTCCTCTTCGGCAAGGGCACGCGGGCGCCGATGAGCCTCGGCCTCTTCGGCGGCTATCCGGGCTGCAACGTGGGCTACACGACCTTCCGCAAGGGCAACGTCGACGAGCTCCCCGACCGGCTCGAGGCGCTGCGCGGGGAGGAGCAGATCGAGCAGTCCTGGGGCCACGTCGAGCTCGACGAGGGTGACATCCAGTACGTCCGCTTCATGGGCGGCGGCGGCTACGGCGACCCACTCGACCGAGACCCGGCGCTGGTGGCGAGTGACGTGCTGGCCGGTCTCGTCACCGAGGGCCCGGCGCGGGACATCTACGGGGTCGTCCTGGACGGCGAGTCGGTGGACGTGGACGCGACCCGTGCGAGGCGCGCCCAGCTGCGCTCGGAACGAGTCGGACGCGAGCTGGGGCCTTCGGAGCGCGCCGACGTGCCGCGCAGCGGGATGCGCCTGTCCGAGTACCTGCAACGTACCGCCGCCGGGACCACGCAGTGCACCTGGTGCGGCAACGAGGTCGCTCCGGCGGGCGCCGATTGGAAGGACCACGCCGTCCTGCGCCGGCTCCCCGTGGAGCGCGCCGGCCCGCACCGTGTCCCAGCCGGCGAGTTCTTCCTGATCGAGGCGTGCTGCCCCGCCTGCGGCACGCTGCTCGACACCGAGCTCGCCGCGGGCGACGACCCCTACCGGCACGACCGCGTCCAGCGGTGGCCCGAGCCCGGGGCCAGCGTCTGATGGAGTACGTGGTCGGCATCGACATCGGCGGGACCTGCACCGACTGCGTCGTCGTCGACGGCGAGGGGAACGTCACCCTCGGGAAGGCGTTCTCGACGCCGCCAGACTTCTCCGCCGGGATCCTGGATTCGCTCGGCATCGCCGCGGAGCAGCTCGGCACCGAAGCACGGGAGCTGCTCGCGCGCACGGGGCTTTTCCTGCACTCGTCGACGGTGGCCGAGAACGCCGTGATCGACGAGACGCTCGCCCGCGCTGGCGTGATCACGACCCGCGGGTTCGAGGACACGCTCTTCGCCATGCGCGGCGGCTACGGCCGTTGGTCAGGGCTGACGGAGGACGAGAAGCGGAATCCCGTCGACACGGACAAGCCGCCGCCGATCGTTCCTCGCTCGCTCGTCGTCGGCATCCACGAGCGGACGGACGCGAACGGCGACGTGAAGGCAGCCGCGACTGAAGGCCAGATCGAAGCGGCGGTGCGGACGCTCGTCGCGGAGGGGGTAGACGCCATCGCGGTCAGCACGTTGTGGTCGTTCGCAAACCCCTCGACGGAGCGCCGGGTCGCAAAGGTGGTGCAACGGATCGCGCCCGGTGCCTTCCTCACTCTCTCGCACGAGATCGCACCGGTGGTGGGCGAGTACGAGCGCACCTCCACCGCGGCGCTCAACGCGCGCCTCGGGCCCGTGGTGCAGGGCTACCTGGACAACCTCCGCGCGAAGCTGGTCGAGCAGGGCTTCTCGGGCCAGCTGCTTGTCGCGCAGGCGTACGGCGGGCTGCTGCCGGTCGACGAGGCGGCGACGCGTCCGGTGGGGATGATCGAGTCCGGCCCGGTCAGCGGCCTCGTCGGCTCGCAGCGCCTCGGCGAACAGCTCGGGCTGCGCAACATCATTGCGGCCGACATGGGCGGCACGACGTTCAAGGTCGGGACCGTTCGCGAGGGGCTGATCGAGTACCAGCGCGAGTCGATGGTGCTGCGCTACCACTACGCGCTCCCGAAGATGGACGTGGTCTCGCTTGGGCTCGCCGGCGGCAGCATCATCTCCGTCGACGAGCGGACGGGCACGCCACGCATCGGCCCGAAGAGCGCGGGCTCGTATCCGGGGCCGATCTGCTACGCGCACGGCGGCGCCGAGCCCACGATCACCGACATCGACGCGATCCTGGGCTACCTGAACCCGGACTACTTCCTCGGCGGCCGCGCCAAGCTCGACGTCCCGAAGGCACGGCGACTCTTCGAGCAGAAGGTCGCGGAGCCGCTCGGGCTCGACCTGACAGCTGCCGCCGCAGCGATGTACAAGCTCGCGAACAGCCTCTTCTTCGACCTCCTGCACAAGACGACGGTGCAGCGCGGGCTCGATCCACGTCGCTTCGCGCTCTTCTCGTTCGGTGGCACCGCGGGCATGCACGTCGGCGCGTACGGCGAGGACCTCGGTGTCTCGACGATCGTCATTCCGCACTCGGCGTCCGTCCACGGCGCCTTCGGCCTTGTCATGTCGGACATCGCCCACGAGGACCAGATCACGCGTCCGCTGCGGGCGCCGTTCGACCTCGCCGCGATCGAGGAGACCTACGACCGGCTGGAGGCGCGGATCACGAAGCAGCTCGAGGCGGAGGGCTTCGAGCGCAGCCAAATGCGGCTCCACCGCGCGGTCGACATGCGCTACCGCCGCCAGGTTCACATCGTGACCTCGCCCTTCGTCGGCGACGACGTGAGCCCGGGCTCGCTCGAGCAGACGATCGAGCTGTTCGAGCGTCTCTACGAGGAGAAGTACGGGCCGCAGTCCGCGTACCGGGAGGCGGGCATCGAGCTCGTCAGCTTCCGCGTCCGCGGCGTCGGCGTCGTCGGCAAGCAGGAGCTTCACGTCGAGGAGCTCGGGGGCGAGGATGCATCGGCGGCCCTCGTCGAGCGGGTCGAGGCGTGGGTGGACAAGGCCGGCGAGCTCCAGGAGGTTCCCGGCTACGACTTCGAGCGCCTTCGCCCCGGCAACGCGGTTCCGGGGCCCGCGATCGTCTGGACGCCGATCACGACGCTCGTGATCCCGCCCGGCCAGGCGGCGCGGCTGGACGAGCACCGGAACCTCGTCCTCTCGATCGCTGATGCGGGATGATTTCAGCGGTTCGAATCCGATCGATGGTTGCCGGTCCGCTGCCACCGCGCTGCCACCGGCGCGAATTCGGCCACTCGCGGGACGACCCTGCCGCTTCGCTCCGTGGCGCGCTTCCTGGACGTTTGGGCCACGTTCGGGCCGGGCGGCCTGACCGAAACAGCCATCTAGCCAGCCGAAGCCGCCGGCGATAGCTTCACGCTGGTCGTCGAGAGTTCGACCGCGCCTAGGGTCCGCGGCGCAACCAGTTCTTAGGTGGCTGCAGCTGCCGGAGGAGCTTTTCCCGCCCAGTACCGGTTGAGGGCTCCCTGCACCTTCACGAACCAGACGATCGCCGGGATGATCAGGATCGCGCCCGGGAAGAGCCAAAGGCCCGTCCAGCCAGTCATCGGCGGCTCCTGCCCGTCCTTGTTGTACATCTTGCCGACCTCCGACGGGATCACGAACGCCATCACGGGGTTGATGACGATCCAGATGACGAGGCCGAGCACCCCGCCGAGACCCGCTCCCGTGTGTTGCTTCATTTCCTCCATTGTCTTGAAGACCCAGTACCAGGCGTAGAAGCCGAGCGTGATGATGAAGAGGAGAATCCCGAAGCCGATCCCGCGCGGACGGCCGAGTGGGCCGGTATTGCCGGAAGTGCTCATTCGTTTCCTCCTCCGTTGGTACTACGACTGGACCACGCTCCGGGGCTGGGGTCAACTAGATGGGATCGCCAGTTCGGCAAGCTCGTTGCCCTGCGTCTGGCGAGAGTGGCCTAGACCGGCGAGGAATAAGGAGGAGTCGATAGGCTCGCTTGAGCCGTTCGGTCCCAGCCGATCCAGGATGGGAGAGGACCGAATGGCAGGCTTCACCTCAAGCTCGAACGCGAAGACGGGACACCCGCTGACCCGCCGACACTCCAGGCAGCGGATCAGCTCTGGAGCGCTGATGCAACGGCCCTTGCAGGCGCGTTCGAGCGCTCGGCACCCGGCCGGGTGCAGCTCAACCACGACTCGCCCGCCACTACCTACAGTCAGCGTTTGTGTACGGCCGCCGGCCGCCTCTTGCCGGTCGCTAGCTCGGTTCGTGAACGACGACCACCGGCCTCTTCGACCGGCGGACCACGTCGGCCGACACGCTTCCGAGAAGCGAGCCGGCGATGCCACCGTGGCCCCGGGTCCCGACGACGACGAGGTCGGCGTCCCGGCTCTCGGCGATCATCGCGATCTCCTCGGCTGCGTCGCCCTCGAAGATCTCGAACTCGGCCTCGACTCCGGCCTCCTCGGCCATCGTCCTCGCGGCGTCCAGGGCTGCGCGGGCTCGGTCCAGGTGCTCGCTGAGCTTGTGCTTGTAGACGGAGCCACCCAGGAGGTCGGATACCTGCGCAGTGACGGCTACGACCAGCACCTTCGCGCCCAGCCGCTTGGCGAGGTCGAAGCCCTCCGAGAGGGCCGCGTCGGAGCCCTTGGACCCGTCCGTTCCGACGACGATCGTTGCCATCGGTCCCTCCTTCCGTTCGCCTGGACCAGGACGTTCCGGGCCGAACCGCGCACACCCTACAGCGACGAAGACCCGGCCTGAATCGTGACGCCGGGCCTGTAGGTGGCGTTCACCTTCAAGCTCGAGCGGCTCGACGAGAGGCCCACGGCAGATGGCCGAGGTCCTCGGACGCGAGAATGACACTAGTGTTGGCGTGGCCCAGTTTTGGAGAGCGGAGGTAATTCGTGCGATTGGAACTCGGCAGCGCTGTGCATTGCACTGATGGGCCCTTCGGTGAGATCGCCGACGTCGTCGTTGATCCGACCAAGCGGCGCCTCACCCACTTGGTTGTCGAGCCCCACAACGATCACGGCTCTGCGAGGCTCGTGCCGATCGAGCTCGTCAGCGCCCAAGAGGGGCCGCCTCCGGCTGTCGCGCTCCGATGCACCGTGGAGGAGGCCCGCCGCCTCGAGCCCGTGAATGAGTTCGCCTACCTCCGACTCGGCGAAGCGCCGAAAGAAGATCCGGGATGGGACATCGGCATCGAGAGCGTGCTCGCGCAGCCGTACTACGGCTACGGCCCCTACGGCTACGACACGGGAGCGATCGAGCCCGACCCCCACATCTCGACGACGTACGACCGCATCCCCAAGGGAGAGGTCGAGATCCGGCGGGCAAGCGAGGTCACTTCAGCCGATGGTCACCACCTTGGCCACGTCGACGGGTTCCTCGTCGACAGCGAGGACGCCATCACCCACTTCGTTCTCGAACGAGGCCATCTGTGGGGCAAGCGGGAAGTGACGATCCCGATGGGCGCAGTTGCTCGTGTTGACACGGACGCGGTCACGCTGACGCTCACGAAGGACGAGGTCGGCGAGCTCCCGTCTGTCCCTGTTCACCGCTGGCTGGGCTAAGCCGCCTGCCGGGCGACATGCTCGGTGTTCCGTCCGGTCCCGGACAGGAAGACTGGATGACCTTCGCCTTCAAGCTCGAGCGGCTGGACGGAACGCCGGCCGAAGCCCCGTCGTTCCAGACCACCGTGCTCTCGTGGAGTCCCGGCGACACGATCCCGCTCGGTGTGAACAGGACGCTCCAGGCGGTTCGCGTCCGCGACAACCACGCCGACCAGGCGTCGGTACTCGTGGTCCGCGCCGGCGGCCTCGAGCACCGCTCGCCGGATGCGCTTCGGCATAGCTATGCCACGTTCGCAATCGCCGCGGGCGTGTCGCTGTTCGAGTTCGCCCGGTTCATGGGCACGTCGGTCGAGCAGATCGACAAGACCTATGGCCACCTACTGCCGGACGCGCTCGACCGGACGCGGCAAGCGCTCGACGTGTTCGCGCTAAGCCAAGAAAGAGACGCCGAGCGCGCTCTCTAGCAGCAGTCGCAGCAGCTGCAGTCGCAGTCAGGGCCGCAACAGTCGCAATCACATGCGCGCATCCAGAGCCTCCTTCCCGCCGTTTGGGCCACCTGTGGGCCACGCCGCCGCGAGCATTTGAGTCGGGGCGCCCGGATTTGAACCGGGGACCTCTAGTCCCCCAGACTAGCGCGCTAACCAGGCTGCGCCACGCCCCGTCCGCCCTACGATAGCGCCTCGGCGCAGCCCTCTTTCCCGAGTCACGAAATCTGAGCAAACAGCGCGCGAATCGCTGCACTCGACGCAAGGCTTCAAGCCGAAACGCGTCTTGAAATCGAGGTCATCGTTTCGTCTCCGGTTGTCCACACCCCTGAAAATGCGGCTTCAGGGACACCGCCTGGGCAGCCACGTTGCCTGCACCGACGATATCCACAGGCCTGTGGAAAAATCTGGGAATAATCGAGAACAGCAAGACAAAGCGGAGAAGTCGCCGGCGCCGCCGCCGGGACAGTTCGTCTCGAACGACCTCGAACGGGAAACGGCGCGCTTCATCGACGAGGTCAAGGAGCTCGCGAAACGCCGCAAGAAGCGCGCAGCCGAGGAGCGGCGCGGGCCGCCGCGGCCTGAAGACGATTAGCGCTCGAGGCGGCGGTAGAGACGGTCGATCAGCTCGGGCATCTGCTCGAGCTTCTGTGTGATCAGGCGCAGCCGGTATTCGCGAAAGTGCTCGGGCTCGACCTTGAGCGACTTGGCCAGGCGGCGGACGATGTCATCGGACGGAACCGGCCGGTTGCCGTGGACCAGGTGATTGAGGTAGCCCGCCGAGAGCTTCGTCTGCTCGGCCAGCCCGCGATAGGTCACGCCTGACTCCTGCATGAGGCGCTCGAGCGTCGGGCCGAAGGGCTCTGTGCTGAAGCGTCGGCGGCGGGCCACTACCCGGGTATTCCTACCTGGTTTTCAAGCTCGGCGACGGGTACGCGTCGCTCCTCGCCGGTGGCACGGTCCCGAATGTCGACGCCGCCATCCTCGAGCGTCTTCTTGCCCACCGTGACCCGCGTCGGACAGCCGATCAGGTCCGCGTCGGCGAACTTCTCACCGGGCCGCTGGTCGCGATCGTCGAGGAGCACGGAGCGGCCTCCGTGTTCCAGCGCCTCTGCGACCTCTTCCGCCTGCTCTTCGAGGCCGGCGAGCGCGATGACGTGGACGTCGTAGGCTGCGAGCGCGGCGGGCCAGATGATCCCGTGCTCGTCGTGGTGCTGTTCGACAATCGCGGCCATCGTCCGCGCCGGCCCGATTCCGTAGCTGCCCATGATCAGCGGCTTCTCGGTTCCGTCCTCATCGAGGAACGTCGCACCGAGCGGACTGGAGTATGTGGTCTCGAGCTTGAAGACATGTCCCACCTCGATCGCGGTCTGCAGCCTGAGCGCTCCCCCGCAGTTGGGGCACCTGTCGCCCTCGCGCGTCACACGGATGTCGGCGAAGCTCGGCTGGTAGTCGCGGCCTGCCTCGACGCCGCGCAGATGCCGGCCGCTCTCGTTCGCACCGGCGACGAACTGGCCCTCGCGCAGCGTCTCGTCGGCAACGACGTCGACGGCGACGCCGACCGGCCCGATCGAGCCGGGCTCGGCGCCGAAGGTGTCGCGGATTTCCTCCTCGGTTGCCGGCCGGACCGCCCCGCCGAGCACTGCCGCCAGTTTCTCTTCGTCGAGACGGTCGTCGCCCCGGACGAGGCTCAACACGACGCGTCCGTCGTAGACCACGGGCATGGCCTTGGAGGTGGCGGCCGCGTCGATTCCCAGGAGCCCGGCCAGGGCGTCGATCGTCGCCGTCCCCGGCGTGTCGACCGGCTCGGGAGCTTCGAGCGGCGGCGGAAACTCCGGTGCCCGTGGGATGCCGCGCGCAATCTCGAGGTCTGCGGCGTAGTCGCCGTTCTCACACGTCACGAGGACGTTCTCCCCTGTCTCGGCCGGAGCCAAGAAGTCGCGGCTCCCGCTGCCGCCCATCATCCCCGACTCCGCCTCCACCGCATAGAACTCCAGGTCGCAGCGCTCGAAGATTCGGTGGTAAGCCTGGAAGTGAAGCTCGAAGCTGTGATCGAGCCCCTCTTCGTCGCGGTCGAAGCTGTAGGAGTCCTTCATGATGAACTCGCGGACGCGGAGCAGCCCCCCGCGCGGGCGCGGCTCGTCCCGATCCTTCGTCTGAAAGTGGTAGAGCATCTGTGGGAGCTCGCGATACGAACGGATCTCCCGCGCGTGGAAGGTGATTGTCTCCTCATGGGTCAGCGGCAGCACGAGCGGCCGGCCATGCCGGTCGCTCAGCTTGAAGAGCTCCGGAATGTCGTAGCGGCCGGTTGCCTGCCAGAGCTCTGCCGGCGTCAGGACGGGCATCAGCATCTCCTGGGCGCCGATCGCGTTCATCTCCTCGCGGATGATCTGGACGACGTTCTCGTGCACCTTCCAGCCGAGCGGCAGGAAGGTCCAGATGCCGGCGCTCACCTGCCGGATGTAGCCGCCTCGCACGAGCAGCCTGTGGCTGACCGCCTCGGCGTCGGCGGGATCCTCACGCAGGGTCGGGAGGAAGAGCTGAGAGGCGCGAGTTATGGGCACTTAATCCAGTGGAATCAAGGAGGCTTCGGCCATCGCCAGCGCTGCCGGCTTGGCCATCTTGAGGCGCTTGGGACGGGGCATGCCCTCGGCGATCCAGCGGTCGATCTCGTGGAAGAGCTCGTCGATCAGGATGTCCGAGGACGCCTTCTTCAGCACCCGGCCGTGGGCGTAGATGAACCCGACGTCGCGTCCGCCGGCGATCCCGAAGTCGGCGTCGCCGGCCTCCCCCGGTCCGTTCACCGCGCAGCCCATCACCGCAACTTCGAACGGCTGCGTGTACCCACGGAGGCGCTCCTCGACGACGACGGCGAGGTTTTCGACGCCGACGTTGTCGCGGCCGCAGGACGGGCAGGCGATCATCACCGGACCGCGCTCGCGAAGGCCGAGCGCCTTGAGGATCTCCCACGCCGTCTCAACTTCCTTGACAGGGTCGGCGGTGAGCGAGACGCGGATCGTGTCGCCGATGCCGTCTGCGAGCAGCGACCCGATCCCGACGGCGCTCTTGATCGAGCCCGTGAACGGCGTCCCCGCCTCGGTCACTCCCAGGTGCAGCGGATACGGCACCCGCGCGGCGAGCATGCGGTAGGCGCGGATCATTGTCGGAACGTGCGTTGCCTTCACCGAGATCTTGAAGTCCTGGAAGTCGAGTCGCTCGAGCAGCTCGACCTCCTCGATCGCTGCGGCGACGAGCGCCTCGGCCTGGTCCCGCTGGGCGAGCGGGTAGAGGTGCTTGGGAAGCGAGCCGGAGTTGGCGCCGATCCGCATCGGAATCCCAGCCCTCTTCGCCGCCTCGACAACCTCGGCGACCTTGTCTGGTCCTCCGATGTTGCCGGGGTTGATCCGGACGGCCTGCACGCCGGCGTCGATCGCGCGCAGGGCAAGGCTGGCGTTGAAATGAATGTCCGCGATTACGGGGAGCGGCGAGAGGCGGACGATCTGTCTCAGCGCGTCGGCGTCTGCGATCTTCGGCACCGCGCAGCGCACGACCTCGCACCCCGCTGATGCGAGCGCGGCAATCTGGGCCGTGGTCGCCTCGACGTCGCGCGTCGGCGTCAGCGTCATCGACTGGACGACGACGGGCGCCCCGCCGCCGATCTGAACGTTGCCTACATTGACGCTGCGTTCGCTGGGCACATCCCCAGGTTAGTCGTGGCCGACCTCGAATGTGGAGTCGACAATTGGAGCAGCGAGGTCTCCGGCGACCGCCGGCCGCACGGTCCACCGATAACCGCCGGGAGTGAACCGAACCCGCGCTGGGAGCTTGACCTGCGGCGTACGCGTCCGCGTCCGATAGAAGGCCCGGCCGTTACGAAGGAAGGTGACTTGGTAGAAGGCAGCGCCCGCTTGCGGCGGCCAGGAGAACGTTCTGGCCGGCGCGAACTTCGGCTGCTCCCGCCGCCTGGTCGGCGTCGAGCGCCGCGTCTCACTCTTGGGGGGAGCGGCCGGCTTGGGCTCGGGCTTCGGCCTTGCGAGGGGACCATGCTTCGGCTCGTTTTTCTTCACGGCCGGTTTCTTCCTGGCGGCCGGCGGCTGCGTGCTCCGCGGCGCAGGCTGTGGGCTTCG
Source organism: uncultured Actinomycetes bacterium (assembly GCA_963752845.1). GTDB lineage: Bacteria > Actinomycetota > Thermoleophilia > Gaiellales > Gaiellaceae > JACDAN01. Next base: position 372,176 of record CAVVZV010000003.1, read on the forward strand.
CGTCGGCGAGGGAGACGGCTCGACGGTCTGGCTCCGGTCGCCTCTCGCGGCGAACGTCGGACGGTCGACGTTGGGCACCACGGTCAACACGATGACCACGAGGATGAACGCGGCGGCGATGCCGAGACGCCCGAAGATCGCGGCGGCCGGGAACTGACGGCCACGGCCACGTCGCGGTGAGGGCTCGACCGGGACGGGGGCCGGCCACGGATGGTCGGGCAGCGCGGCGCGGGCCCCGGCGGCGAGCTCGGGGTCCACCAGGACGAGCTCCGGGCTAATCGGCTGGGCAGCGAGCTCTCTGGGCTCCACGATGGCTCCTCCTTCCGGAGCGTAACGCTCCGTGGAGACAATGCTGGCGTTAGCCGCCGGTTCGCCCGGCGATGTCGTTGGAGAGGCCGATGAAGAACAGGGTCAGAACGAGCGCGATCCCGACGACCGAGACGCGTTCATAGACCTCGCGACCCACCGACCGGCCCCGCACGCCCTCGATGATCGAGAAGGCGATGTGACCACCGTCGAGCGGCAACAGCGGCAGCAGATTGAGCAGGGCCAGCGAGAGGCTGATCAGGCCCAGGACCCAGAAGTAGGTCTCGAATCCGCGTTCGAGCGCGCTCGAGGAGCCGCGAACGATGCCGATCGGGCTCGAAATCTCCTCACGGCCCGACCCCTGGACCAGGCGGAGGAGCACGCCGCCGATCTCTTTCGTCACCAGGCCGGTAAGCCGCAGCGACTCCCAGGCAGCTAAGTGGAGAGGAATCGACTCGAATTCGGGGCGAATACCGACCCGGTAGCGGCCATCGGTGTCCTCGAACGCGCGAACGGGCGGCAGGATGACGCGGCGCCCGTCCCGCACGACCGTGATCCGAAGCGGCTTCCCGTCCGAGTCGTTGATCGTCTCGAGCATCCCGACGTACCCGACCCGCTCGCCGTTGATCGCCACCACCCGGTCGCCGGGCTGAAGCCCGGCCTGCTGCGCCGGCCGGCCCTGCTCGAGCTCGGCCACCGTCGTCGTCCCGCGTCCTGGACCCAAGGCGAGCAGAAGCGTGAACGCGAGGATGGCGAAGAGCAGATTCGTGCCGGGGCCCGCGCCGATCACGAAGATCTTCTTCCAGGTCCCTTGTCGCCAGTAGGCGTCCATGCCGAGGCCGTCGCTGAGCTCTGTGAGACCGCGCTCGACCGCCTTGCGTGCCCCTGGGGACAGCTCCGTCTCTTTGGCGGCGCCCTCGAGCGCGACCAACGCGCCGGCCGCGAGGTCGAAGTCGCCCTCGGCGAGAAGTCGCTTGAGGCGCTCGCTTGGCGCGTGGAGCTGCGGCGCCTCAGCCAGTGCCCGGCCGAAGTGCGCGTCCACGTCGGACGGCGCCGGGCGATGCATTCCCGGGATCTTCACGTAGCCACCGAGCGGAATCGCCCCGACCCCGTACTCGATGTCGTTGCGTCGCACCTTGGCGATCGCGGGCGGGAAGCCGATGTAGAACTTCCTCGGGCGCATGCCCACGAGGCGCGCCGTATAGAAGTGGCCGGCCTCGTGCACGAGCACGAGGAACGCGAGGCCGAAGATCGCGATCAGTGAGTTCATGCGAGTGCCATACCCCGCTCGGCAACGCTCCTAGCCCCCGCGTCGGCCTCGATCAGCTCATCGAGGTCACGAGCCGGCGCGCCAGTGCTCTGCTCGAGCGTCTCTTCGACGACCTCGGCAATACCGAGGAAGGGCAGCCGGCCGTCGAGGAAGGCGGCCACGGCGACCTCATTGGCGGCGTTGAAAGCGCATGGATAGGTACCGCCCAGCTCCCCTGCCTTCCGGGCCAACCCGAGCAGCGGGAACGCGTCGGCGTCGACGGGCTCGAACTCCAGCGTCAGGCCGGAGGCGAGATCGAGCGGCTCGACCTCGACTGCCGCCCGCTCGGGATACGTGAGCGCGTAGGAGATCGGCACGCGCATGTCCGGGTAGCCCAGATGCGCCAAGGCGGCGCCGTCTCGGAACCTGACGAGGGCGTGGACGACCGAGGTTGGCTGGATCACCACTTCGATCCGGTCGTACGGGAGCCCGAAGAGAAAGTGCGCCTCGATCACCTCGAGCCCCTTGTTGGCGAGCGTCGCGGAATCGACGGTGATCTTCGGGCCCATCCGCCAGGTCGGGTGTGCGAGCGCATCCTCAGGTGATACGTCCTCGAGCTCAGACCGGTTGCGGCCCCGGAACGGCCCGCCCGAGGCGGTGAGCACGAGCGAGTGGACGCTTTCGGGGTCGCGGCCCTCCAGGCACTGGAAGACGCCGGAGTGCTCGCTGTCGACCGCCAGCAGGCGTCCTCCGCCCCGCTCCCGGGCCGCCACCGCCAGGTCGCCCGCGGCGACCAGGCTCTCCTTGTTGGCGAGCGCCAGGTCGATCCCGCGCTCGAGCGCCCAGAGCGTCGCCGTGACTCCGGCAAAGCCGACGATCGCGTTCAGGACGACGTCGGGCTCGGCCTGCTCGAGCAGCTCGGTCGGATCGCCGCCCACCTGGGTCAGCGGAGCGAGGCCGTCGATCGGTTGGGAGCCCGATGCAGCGGCAGCGAGCTCCAGCCCGGGATTGGCCTCGATCACCTGCAGTGCCTGGCGTCCGATCGAGCCGGTGGCCCCGAGTACGGCGACGCGTTTCATGCGGGAAGTCTAGGGACGAGGTACGCGTCTACGGCGTGTGGATCTACGTCGCGCCGAAGGCGACGAGAAGGTAGTAGGAGGCGACAGCGGTGAAAAGGAGGGCGTCGAGGCGGTCGAGCACGCCGCCGTGGCCGAGCAGCAGCCGTCCCGTGTCCTTGAGGCCCGCGTCACGCTTGAGCCCCGATTCGAACAGATCGCCCATCGGCGCCGCCACTGCGATCGCACCGCCGAGGACGAGCGACTGCGTCACGTCGATGAAACCCTCCTCGTACAGCGCAAAGAAGGGGACGAGGACGGCGGCGATCGTGCCGGCGGCGAGGCCCTCCCAGGTCTTTCCAGGCGACGTTCGCGGCGCCAACTTGTGCCGGCCGATCAGCCGTCCGGCGACGTAAGCGGCAGTGTCCGCGGCGAACACCGCCAGCAGCACGGTGAAGGCGGCGAGCGCGCCGTGCTCGGGGATCTCGCGGATGAGAATCATGTGCGCAAGGCCGAGGCCGATCCAGGCCCCTCCGAGCACGGTGGCCGCGATCGAGAGCGTGGTCGGCTGCACTCCTGCGAGGCCCTTGAACACGAACGCGAACCCAAACGTGCTCAGGAATCCCGCCAGCGCCCATTCCGGGCCCCACTCCGCGCCGACGAGCGCGGCCAGGGTGCCGGCATAGCCCGCGAGGACGACAGGGCGGAGCGCACGCGTCATCCCGTAGAACTCGTGTAGTCCGAGTACCCCGGCCAGGGCTGCCAGCCCGAAGACCCACCAGCCGCCCGCCCAGATCAAGACGAGGATGAGCGGCAGCAGCAGCGCCGCGACGACGACTCTCGAGACGAGGGGGCTCATCGAGCGCCGAACCGGCGTTTTCGCCCGGCGTACTCCTGTATCGCGGCCCGAAGATCGTCGGCGCCGAAGTCGGGCCACAGCCGCTCGGTGAAGACGAGCTCCGAGTAGGCAAGCTGCCAGAGGAGGAAGTTCGAAATCCGCAGCTCGCCCGACGTGCGAATCAGCAGATCCGGCTCCGGCAGGTCAGGCGCATACAGGTGCGCGGCGAGCACGTCCTCGTCGATCTCCTCCGGCCGCAGGTCGGCCCGGACGATCTTCTTCGCTGCTTCGGCCAACTCCCCCCTCCCGCCGTAGTCGAAGGCGATCCACAGCTGAAGGCGGTCGCGTGAAGCCGTCTCCGCCTCCAGGTCCTCCATCTGCCGGCTGAGCTCCCCCGAGACGCGATCGCGGCGCCCGATGAATCGCGTCCTCACCCCCTGCTCGGCCAGGTCGGGGAGCTCGCGTCGGATCGTCTCGCCGAAGATCTCCATCAGCGAGTCCACCTCGGCGGGCGGGCGGAGCCAGTTCTCCGTCGAAAACGCGTAGACGACGAGCGAGTCGGATGTTGAGGTCGATCGCCGCTTCGACTGTCCGCCGCAGTGCCCGGGTGCCCTCCCGGTGCCCGGCCTCGACCGGCAGCCCCTTGGCTGCAGCCCAGCGGCTGTTGCCGTCCATGATGATCGCCACGGAGCTCGGGCCCTCGCCGAGCTCGAGCGGCGGTTCGCGGCGGCCGAAGAGACGGGCCAGCAGCCCGCGCACCGAGGGCTAAACCTCCGTGATCTCGGCTTCTTTGCGCTTCAGCAGGTCGTCGATCTTCTGGACGTGCTCATCCGTCAGCTTCTGGACGCGCTCCTCGGCGCGGCGCTCGTCGTCGGCGCCGACGCTCTGCTCCTCCTTGAGGTGGTGGATGACGTCGCGGCGGATGTTCCGCACCGCGACTCTCCCCTCCTCGCCGATCTGCCGCGCGACCTTGACGAGCTCCTGTCGGCGCTCCTCGGTGAGCTGCGGAATCGGGAGGCGGATGAGCTTGCCGTCGTTCGAGGGATTGAGGCCGAGGTCGGACTCCTGGATCGCCCGCTCGATCTCCTTCATCGAGTTGGGATCGAACGGCTGGACAGTGAGCATCCGGGGCTCGGGGACGTTGATCGTGGCGAGCTGCTGCAAGCGGCGTCTTCTGGCCGTAGTAGTCGACCTGCACCCGATCGAGCAGGGCGGCCGAAGCTCGGCCGGTGCGGATCGAGTTCAGCTCGCCGTGCGTCGACTCGACGGACTTGTCCATCCGGCGAGTGGCGTCCTGAATCAGCTCGTCGATCATGCAGTTCCCTCCGGGGGTCGAGATGATCGTGCCGACGCGCTCCCCGAGCGCAACCCGCCTGATGTTGCCCTCGGCGAGCGCGAAGACGTAGATCGGGAGCCCATTGTCCATGCACAGCGAGAGCGCCGTCGTGTCCATCACGCGCAATCCGCGCTCGATCGCCTGAAGGTGGGTCAGCTCGGGGAGCAGCTCGGCATCGGGATCGTGGCGGGGATCCCCTTCGTGCACGCCCTCGACGGCGTGCTTGGCCATCAGGATCGCCTCGGCGCCGATCTCCAGTGCCCGCAGCGCGGCGGCGGTGTCGGTGGTGAAGAACGGGTTGCCGGTGCCGGCGGCGAAGATGACCACGCGCCCCTTCTCGAGGTGGCGGATCGCCCGCCGCCGGATGTACGGCTCGGCCACCTCGGAGACCTGGATCGCCGACATGACGCGCGTGTGGAGCTCGCGGCGCTCGAGGACGTCCTGAAGGGCGAGCGCGTTCAGGACCGTGGCGAGCATGCCCGCGTAGTCCGCAGTCGCCCGGTCCATCCCCTCCGCGGCCGCGGCCATGCCGCGGTAGATGTTCCCGGCCCCGACCACGATCGCGATCTCGACGCCGCGCTCGTGCAGCTCGGCGATCTCCTCGGCGATCTGCTCGACCTCGTGCAGGTCGAGCCCGTACTCCTTGTCGCCCATCAGGGCCTCGCCGGAGAGCTTCAGCAGGACCCGCCGGAAGGCCGGCCTGCCTGCCGTCTCTGCGTCAGCCGGCAAGGGCGTAGCGCTCGTACTCGAGGACTTCGAGCTCATGCTCCTCGAGCGCCTTGGCGACGGTCTTGCCCGTGTCGTGGATCCACTCCTGGTCGGGCAGGACGGTCTGGCCGAAGAACCGCTTCGAGAGCATCCCCTCGACGATCTTCTCGCGATGCTCCTCGGGGCGGGACTGCACCTCCGGCAGCTTCTCGAGGATCTCGAGCTCGGTCGCGAGGTCCTCCTCGGAGATCTCGTCGCGGTGGGCGTACAGCGGCGCCGCGAAGGCGATGTGCATCGCCAGCAGCCGTGCGACCTCCGCCGGCCCCTTCGCCCGCACGAGCACGCCGATCTTGTTCGCCGGCGGGTGGACGTAGGCCGCGAGCACTTCGTCGTCGCCCTGCTTCTCGAACCGCGCCGCGCCGCGACGACGATGTTCTCGCCGAGCTTGCCGACGAGCTCCTGCCGCTCCTCCTCGAGCCGGTCGGCCGCGTCCGGGCCGTCCTGCTCGACGGCGTCGAGAACCTTCTCGCGCGAACGCCCGGAACTCGTCGTTCTTCGAGACCGGCTCGGTCTCGCAGCCGACGGCGACGAGTGTCCCGACGCGCTCGTCGACCCGCGCGAGGACGATGCCCTCGGTCGTCTCGCGGCCGGCGCGCTTGCCGGCCTCTGCCATCCCGCGCTCGCGCAGGAGCCTCTTGGCGGCGTCGAGGTCGCCCTCGGTCTCCTGGAGCGCGCGCTTGGCGTCCATCATCCCCGCGCCGGTCTCGTCGCGGAGCTGCTTGACGAGTGTCGCCGGAATCTCAGCCATCGGCCTTCTCCTCCGTCTGCTCCGTCGGCCTCCGCGGCCTCGGTCTCGGCGGCGCTCTCCGCCTGTGCCACGGGCTCGCTGCTCGGCCGGCGGCTCGTCTGCAGCGCGGCTCGGCTCCGGCGCTCCTCGGCCGGCTCGGGCTCGGCCTCCGGCGCCGGGCTCGGGCTCGGCCTCCGGCGCCGCCTCGGGCTCCTCGGGCTGGCCGTTGGCCGCGGCAGCCGCCTCGAACTCCTCCGGCCGCACCTGCGACTTGCCCGCCTCGATCGCCTCGGCGATCGCGCGGATCACGAGGCTGCACGAGCGGATCGCGTCGTCGTTGCCGGGGATGACGTAGTCGGCCTCGTCCGGATCGCAGTTCGTGTCGACGAGGCCGATGATCGGGAGGCCGAGGCGACGCGCCTCGCGCACCGCGATCTGCTCCTTGCGGAGATCGATCGACGAAGACTGCGTCGGGCTGGCGCTTCAGGTCGGCGACCCCGCCGAGATTCGCCTCGAGCTTCTCGAGCTCGCTGAGCATCGTCAGCCGCTCCTTGGCCGGCAGCAGGTCGAGCTGGCCTTCCTCGTTCAAGCGCCGGAGCTCGTGCATGCGCTCGATGCGCCCGGACATCGTCCGCCAGTTCGTGAGCAGGCCGCCGAGCCAGCGGTGGTTGACGTACGGCATGCCGACCCGCGTGGCCTCCTCGGCGATCGAGTCCATCGCCTGCTTCTTGGTGCCGACGAACAGCATCGTCCCGCCTCGGCTCGCCGAGGTCGCGGGCGAACTCGTAGGCGTCGTCGAGCAGCTGCGCGGTCTGCTGGAGGTCGATGATGTAGATGCCGCCGCGCTCCGTGAAGATGAAGCGGCGCATCTTCGGGTTCCAGCGTCGGGTCTGGTGGCCGAAGTGGACGCCGGCCTCCAGCAGGTCCCTCATCGAGACGACTGACATGTTGGGTCTCCCCCTTGGTTCGTTTTGCGTTCCAGCCGGCGGGACGGACGTGGAACCCGCTCAGGACGGGCACCGCCACTCCGCTTGTCCGCCGGGTCGAAGGTCCCGGTTGAAGCCGGAGGATGTTAGCGGAGCGCCGTCAGGTAGCGGGTGAGATCGTCCGGTAGAGGCGATTCCACCTCGACACGAGCGCCCGTGAAGGGATGCGTGAACGCCAGTCGCGTCGCATGGAGGAATTGGCGGCCCAGTGCGGGATCAGGGACGCCGTAGACCGGGTCGCCGACCACGGGCAGGCCGATCGCCGCGAGATGAACGCGGATCTGGTGGGTTCGGCCCGTCTCGAGCCGCACACGCAGCAGAGCATCCTGGTCGAGCAGCTCGACGAGCTCGAAGTGGGTGACGGCGTCGCGCGGTCGTTCCGTGTCAAGCGACTGCCTGGTCGGATCGCGCCGGTCACGGCCGATCGGCGCCTCGATCCGGCCGGTGCGGGAGCGGGGACGGCCGCGGACGAGGGCGAGGTACTCGCGCTCGAGCTCGCGCCTCTGGACCAGCCGTTTCAGCCGCTTGTGCGCCTCTTCTGAGCGGGCGACGACGAGGAGGCCGGACGTGTCGCGGTCGAGGCGATGCACGATTCCCGGCCGCTCCTCCTCTCCACCTGCGGCACCGAGCTCCAGCACGCCGTGGACGAGCGTGCCGGTTCCATGTCCCGCGGACGGATGGACGACGACGCCTGCCGGCTTGTCGACGACGAGAAGATGCTCGTCCTCGTAGGCGACGCGCAGTCCGACATCCTCCGGCGCGAGCGGCGGGGGGTCCTCGAGCGGATCGAACTCGATTCGCTCGCCGCCGGCGAGCCGGTCGCTCTTCTCCCCGGCGGCGCCGTCGATGAGCACCGCTCCCTCTGCCAGCAGCCGCTCGGCGGCTGCCCGCGAGCCCACCTCGGGCAGGCCCGCGAGAAAGCGGTCGAGCCGGAGCCCGGCCGCCTCGCTAGGAACGATCCGCCGAGACGTCGATCGTTCGGGCACTGCGCGGCTCACGGTCGGCGAGCAGGAGCGCGCCGATCAGCACGGCGACCCCGGCGACGATGAAGGAGTCCGCGAGGTTGAACGCCGGCCAGAAGCGGAAGTCGAGGAAGTCGGTGACATGCCCGAGTCGCACCCGGTCGACGAGGTTCGAGAGGCTGCCTCCAAGCAACAGTCCCAGGGCGACTGGCAGGATCGGATGTCGCCCGCCCGACCGGGCGAAGAAGATGAGCATCCAAGTGACGGCGACGCCGGTGAGGACGATCACGCCGAGGGTTGCAGTCGGAAACAGCCCGAATGCGATCCCGGAGTTCTGGACGTGGTGGATCGAAAGCGGTCCAGCGACGTCGGTCGACTCGCCTAGAGCCAGCGACGAGGAGACGATTGCCTTGGTCGCCTGGTCGGCCGCAATCGCCGCCCCGGCGACGGCTACAAGGCCGAGCCATTGCCAGAGCCCGGCCCCGAGCGAACGCCCGGCGCCCCACTGAGGGACGACGCCGTTGGTCGCAGACCCGACCCGGATCTCCGAGGCGGGCCTGGACCCCTCCCCTACCGTTCCTCTTTCCGTTTGCAATCGATGCACAACGTCGCCCAGGGCATCGCCTCGAGTCGCTCCGGCGGGATCTGGGCGCCACAGTTGACGCAGGTGCCGTACGTGCCCACCTCGATCCGGGCGAGTGCGGCGTCAATGGCGGCAAGCAGGCGTCCGTCGCTCGCTTCGAGCGTGTAGTCGATCTCCCGGTCGACCGTGTCGGTCGCCGTGTCGGCCATGTGTTGGTCGGCGCTGCCCGATACCAGCTCACCGGTCTCTTCCTCGAGCGATCCTGGATTCTCCTTCTGGAGATACTCCAACGTCTCGACGACCCCCTGGCGCTTCTCTACCAGCAGCTCGCGGAAGTGCTCGAGTGTCGATCGCGGTGCTCATTGCGTGAGGCGCCGCTCGGCTTCCGCCGTCGTGAGGCCGGCGACCTCGACCGTCTTGTCCCGCGAGCCGTGGCCGGAGACAAGGCGGAGGTTCGTGGACGCGAGTCCCAACGTGTCGGCGAGCATGACGAGGGTCGCCTCATTCGCCTTGCCGCGCTCGGGAGGAGCGCTGACGCGAAGCTTCCAAGCATCCCCGTGGCGGCCGACGATCCCCGGTTTGCCAGAGCCGGGAATCACGCGCAGCCGCAGGTAGGTGGAGGGTCGTTCCATGTTCTGATTCTAGGCTGCGGCGACTTCGTCGGCGCCGTCGAGCTCTTCCACGGTGGAGAGCGCCGTTCTGAGCAGCTCACGCAGACGCCGGATGTCGCCTTCGAGCCGCGCGCGCTCGGCGGTGGCGGCGAAGGTGATCCGGCGAGCCTCGACGTGCGCTTCGCCGACGATTCGCTCGGCGTCGCGCCGTGCTGCCTCGCGTTGCTCCTGCGCAGCCGCCTCCGCCGAGACGAGCGTCTTGCGGAGGAGGGTCTCGAGCTCGCGGTGCCGCTGAAGGTCGGCTTCGAGCTGCTCGATCCGGTCGGCGAAGTCCGCGCGCTCACGCCAGACCTCCTCGAAGCTGGCGGCAGTCTCGTCGAGAACCTGTTCGACGGCCGCACGCCGATAACCCCAAAACCCTCGACTGAGCGAAACGTGACGGATCTCAGCAGGGGTGAGTGCCACTAGTTCAACCGCCCAAGCAGGTTGACGACGATCGAGCTCGCGATCCAGAGCGTGAAGATCGCGATGATCGGCGATAGGTCGAGTGGGCCGAGCGGCGGCAGGATCCGGCGGAAGATCCGCAGGTAGGGCTCGACCACGTCGTAAAGGAATCGCTGGATCCTGCTCATCCAGATCGAGTACGGCAGCCGGACCCAGGACATCAGGATGTAGGCGAAGATCAGCAGGAAGTAGACGAGCGTGAAGACCCGCACGAAGTTCTGCGCCGACGAGACCCAGTCGGCGAGCAGGATCGAAGCTGCGCTCACCGCACTCACGGCTGCATTTTCTGCCTTTCTCGCGGTTCCCCTGCGCCCATAGGATCGGGCTAGCAGCCGATGACGCTCGCCGAGCTCGCCCTCACTGTGACCTTGCTCGGGGGACTCGGGCTCGTGGCGAATCGCTTCGGGCTCTCCGCGATCCCCGCCTACCTGCTCGCCGGGCTGCTGCTCGGTCCCGAACGACCCCAAGCAGCTGGCCCTGGTCGAGCCGTCCGAGGTGACGGAATTCGTCGCCGACCTCGGCCTCGTCTTCCTCCTCTTCTTTCTCGGCCTCGAGTTCACGCTCGACCGGCTCACCCGCAGTCAGCGACACGCCGTGCTTGGCGGCGCGATCGACTTCGCCGTCAACGCCGGGCTCGGTCTTCTGATCGGCGTAGCGGCGTTCGGCTTCGACTTCGCGGCGCTCATCCTCGCCGCGGCGATCTATGTCTCCTCGTCCGCGATCGCGGTCAAGGGCCTGATCGATTTCAGGCGCCTCGCCGACGACGAGACGGACCTGGTGCTCGCCATCCTCATCGCCGAGGATCTTGTCCTCGCCTTCGTGCTCGGCTTCGCCTCGGGCGCCGGAGCGGAGGTCACCGAGACACTCGCCCTCGTCGCCAAGGCGGTCGGGTTCGTCGCCGTGGCGCTTGCCGCCTCGAAGTGGCTCTCGAACCCGATCGATCGCGTCCTCGACCGGCTACCGCGTGAGTTCTTCCTGCTTGCCGTCGTCGCCCTTGTCGTCGGCATGAGCGCGATCGCCCAGGAGCTCGGCCTGTCCGAAGCCATCGGAGCGCTCATGGCCGGCGTCGTTCTCTCCGAGACTTCGGTCCGCGGGGAGATCGAGGAGCGCTTCTTCAGCTTCCGCGACGTCTTCGCGGCGCTCTTCTTCTTCGTTTTCGGGCTCTCGATCGACGTCGCTGCGATCGACGAGGTCGGCTGGATCCTCGCCGGCGCGGTTGCCGTCACGCTGGTGGGGAAGATCGGCGGCACGCTGTGGGCCGGACGAGTCGGCGGCTTTACCCGTCGGCAGAGCTTCAATGCCGGCGTAGGTTTGATCGCGCACGGAGAGTTCACGATCATCCTTGCGCAGCTCGCGGCCGAGAATCCGGCTATCCCCGACGCTCAGCAGACCCAGCTGGTGGCATTCGCGGGCCTCTACGTCCTGATCACGGCGACGATCGGCGTCGTCCTGATGAAGGAGTCGAAGGTCCTCAGCCGCCGGTTGTTCCCGGCGCCTACACTCGCCGAAGGGAGGTAGAGGAACGATGCCGATCGATCTTCGTGAGACGCGCTTGCCGGGCATCGGAGTCAAGTTCGGCTTCCGGCTCGATGCGGGCGGCCGAATCGCGCTGATCCAGCACAACGACGGCAAGAGGGAGCTCTACTGGTACAAGCGCGCCGACGACGATGAGCCCAGCGCCGTGATCACCCTCGACGACGACGAGGCACGCCAGCTCGGCGCCATCCTCGGCGGCGCCTACGAACGGCCCAAGATCGTTGAGGACCTCGAGATGGCGCTCGGCGAGCTGCAGATCGAGTGGGTGCCCGTGCCCGAGACGAGCCCTTGGATTGGCAAGACCCTGGCGGAAGCCCAGTTCCGCGCCAAGACCGGGATCACGATCATCGCGATCCTGCGTGAGCCCGAGCCGGTCACGGGCGCTCAGCCGCACGACGTCATCCAAAGCGGCGACACGCTCGTCACCGTCGGCAAGGCCGGTCAGTACCCCGCCTTCTACCGGCGGCTGGAACGCGGCGACGAAGCCGGCTAGCGCTAGGCCTGGTTAAAAAAGCCGCCGCGCTCTAGGAGTTGAGCGCGCTGCTCGGCGGAGACCTCGACGTTCGCCGGCGTCAGTAGGAAGACCTTGTCGGCGATCCGCTGCATCCCGCCGTCGAGAGCGTAGGTCAGCCCGCTCGCGAAGTCGATCAGCCGCTTCGAGAGCTCCGAGTCGACGCCCTGGAGATTGAGGATCACGGGTGTGTAGTCCTTGAAGCGGTCGGCGATCGTCTGGGCGTCGTTGAAGCTCCGCGGGACGACGAGATGGACGCGCACGGCGGAGCCAGGCTGCGCCGGAACCGAAGCCAGCTCCGGCCGCCTCCGCGGCCGCAAAGTCGCGGTCCGCGCGGCAGCGGCCGCCGGCTCGGTATCAGTCCAGTCGTCGAAGTCTCGACCCCCGCGCTGCGCCGAGAGCCGTCGGACGTTCGGGCGCTCCGCGTACGTCCGTTCGAGCTCCTCGTTCGTGACGTACCCGTCCTCGTCCCATTCCTCGTCGTCCACCTCGGCGATGCCGAAGTAGACGAGAGTCCGGTTCCAGACGTCTGAAAGTCCCATTGAGCAGGGGATCTTAGCCGGGACCGCGGTCGTACAGCACGCTGCCTACGCGAACGAAGGTCGCGCCCTCCTCGGCGGCGACGCGGTAGTCCTGGGTCGTCCCCATCGAGAGCTCCTTCAGGCCGAACCGCTCGGCGAGCTCACGCAGCTGCCGGAAGTACGGTCGCGACTGCTCGGGATCGCGTGTGAACGGAGGCATCGTCGAGAGACCCCGGATCTCCACCGGAGAGCGCTCGAGGAATGCTTCGAGCTGTTCCGGAGCGATGCCGGACTTCGATTCCTCGCCGGCGAGATTGACCTGGACGAGCGCCGGGATCTCGAGGCGTTTCGCCGCCGACTCCGAATCCAACGAATGCACGAGCTCGCAGATGCGGTTCACGTTCTTCGTCTTGCGGCTTTGCAGATGGCCGATGAAGTGCCACCGGAACGCTTCACCGTGGGCCGCGTATTTCGCCTCCAGGTCCTGCGCTCGGTTCTCCCCGACCACCTCCACCCCCGCCTCGGCCAGGATGCCGAGCTCCTCCGCTGAGATGTACTTGGTCGCCGCCACGATCGTGACATCCGGACCGACCTCGGCCCGGACACGCTCGTACCGATCCCGGACTTCGTCAGGCGACAGCTGCGATCACGCCCTGGCGGCCGGTCGTCCCCCGGTCGCGGCGATGCGAGAAGAAGAGCTCAGGGTGACAGTAGGTGCAGAGGTCGGTGCGCTCGATCTCAGCGACGCCGGCGCGCCGTAGCGCAAGCTCGGCCGCCCGCCAGAGGTCGAGCCTTCCATCGGTGAGAACCTCGGCGCCGAACGCGCTCTCGTACGCCTCGGCGACGTCGCGGCCGACCTCGTAGCAGCACGGCCCGATCCCCGGGCCGATTGCGGCAGCGAGCTCGCCGCCCCCGAGCGCCGCAACGCCGTTCTCGAGGATGCCCTCGAGCAGGCCGCGCCAACCGACGTGCAGCACGGCGAGTGCCGGCCGCCTGCGGTTCTGACACGCGATCGCGACCGGCAGGCAGTCCGCGGTCACGAGCATCATCCCCTGGCCAGGCTCGTCGCTCCACCAGCCGTCGCAGGGCTCGTGCTGTGTTCCGGGAGTGAGGATCCCCTCCGGCCACGCGCGTCGCACCTCGGTTCCGTGCTGTTGCCAGGCCATGCGCGTGCGCTCCGGATCGATCACGGCGGCGCCGGCCAGCCGCCTTCGATTCTCGACGACTCGCTCCGGATCGTCGCCTGTGAAGATCCCCAGGTTGAGGGACTCGTACGGCCCCTCGCTCACACCTCCGACACGCGTGGAGAAGACGACCGTGTACGGGCCGGCTCCCTCCCAGGGAATGATCACCCGATCAGCTCTCTCGCCGCGGCGAGCTCGGACTCACGGCCGTCCAGCTGCCCGTTCAGCTTCCGGCGCCGGAGCTCGGCCAGAATCTCTCCGACCTGCGGAGACTCCCCCACTCCTAGCTTGGCGAGGTCCGCGCCGCTGACCTCGAGCCTGACGTCCCGCAGCCGCTCGAAGTACTCGTGAAGCGGCTCAGGATCGGCCAGGGCGAGCGCGAACAGGGGCGCATCGGGCGCGTATGGCTCCGCCAGCGCGACGATCTCGGCCGGCTCGGGCGTGTCACCGAGGAGCCGCTCGACGAGCCGCGGGCCGACCGTGACCGCCCAGGCGATCCGCTCGGCGTCGCGGCGCTGAACCTTCAGGCGCTGGAGCCAGTCGTAGATCTCGTCAGGCGGCATCCGCCGCGCGAGCGTTTCGAATGCGAGCCGCCACGCGGGGATCCCGGTTCGGTAGCGCTCATTCAGCTCGCGCAACCGCTCGAGCAGCTCGACGGCCTCTTCATCCGCGGCCAGATGAGGATGGATTGCCCGCCCGGCGCCGAGCTCGGCCAGGCGCAGGATCGAAGCCCCTGCGTCGCCTTCCTCGAGCAGCGCGATCAGCTCGTCACGGAGTCGGGCGGACGAAAGGTCCCCGACAAGTCCCATCTCGATCGTCCCGCGTGCCAGCCGCTGCGAATGCTCATCCATCCGGAACCCATATCGGCTCTCGTACCGGATCGCCCGGAAGATCCGCGTCGGGTCGTCGATGAACGAGAGGTTGTGGAGCACGCGGATCGTCTTCGCCTCGAGGTCGCGCCGGCCGTGGAACGGATCGACGAGGCGGCCGAAATCCTCGCCCTTCAGCGAGACGGCCATGGCGTTGATGGTGAAATCGCGCCGGAAGAGGTCCTCGCGGATCGTCGCGTGCTCGACGCTGGGAAGGGCGGCGGGAGCGTCGTAGAACTCCGTGCGGGCAGTGACGACGTCGATCCGCTGATCGTCGCCGTAGACCACGACGGCGGTGCCGAACTTGCTGTGCGCGCGCACGCGGCCCCCAAGGGCGTCTGCAACGCTCCGGGCCAGCCCGATTGCGTCGCCTTCGACCGCGATGTCGACGTCGAAGTTGGGCTCGCCGAGGAGGATGTCACGCACCGTGCCTCCGACGAGATAGACGCCGTCATACGGCTCGCTCGCGGCCGCCACGGCTTCGAAGACCTCCGTCAGCTCCGTTAGGCCGGACAGCTCGCCGGCGAGGCTCCCTCCCGGCTCGACCTCCACGTCCGGGCGTTCGCCGAGGGCCCGGAGCAGATCGCTCCGCGTGACCACACCCACAACGGCGCCGTCCTCGAGCACAGCGACGCGACCGTCGGGCGACCCCGCCAGCGCCTCCTGCACCTCGGCCAGCGGCGCCGTGGCGTCAACCGTCGCGACCCGCGAGCTCATGATCCCTTTCACCGGCGCATGCGACAGGCCGTGCGCGACCGCCTTGTCCAGATCCTCACGAGAGACGGCGCCGACGAGCTGACCGTCCTCGAGAACGAGGATGCCGCTCTGTGCGTAACGCTGGCAGGCGACCATGGCACGGCTGACGGTTTCGTCCGGAGCAACGGACCGGGCGGGCCGGGACATGATCCGCTCGGCTCGGCTCGGCTCGGCGACGGCCGACTCGAGGCCGGCGCGCAGGACCTCACGAGCTTCGTCGAGCGTGCCTCGGAACATCGCCGACGCGGCCTCGCGGTGGCCGCCCCCACCGAGTGCGCGAGCGATCGCAGCGGCGTCAACCGCCGGCGTCCGGCTCCGCGTGACACAGAAGACGCGGTCGCCCATCTCGACCAGCAGCACCAGCGCGCGAGCGTCGGTGAGGTCTGCGATCTTGTGCGCCAGGTTCGAGACGCCGTCGACGTGGCGCGGCCAGGAGACGGCAGCGGTCAGCAGCTCGACGCCGGCGACGCGGTCGCTCTCCAGCGACTCCATCAGCGCGCCGAGCAGCTCCCGCTCGTCGTCGCCGAGCGGGGTGTGCAGGAAGCTCGCGAGGAGCTCTTGCCGGGCGCCGTGACGCAGGCACCAGGCGAGCGCGTCGGCGTCGCGCTGAGTCGTCGTCGGGTAGGTGAGCGAGCCCGTATCCTCGTGGATCCCGAGCGCGAAGGCGGTCGCCTCGAGCGGCGTCACCACGATCTCCCGCTCGGCAAGGACGCCGGCGAGCGTCGTCGTCAGCGAACCGTCCTGCGAGATGACTGCGTTCTCGGACCTGACCCAGTCAGGCAGCTCCCCGGCGTGGTGGTCGAAGAGGACCTTTTCGACGTCTGGATCGAGCGCCACGGCCTCCAGCTCGCCGAGGCGCGACGCACTCGTCGTCTCGACCACGATCAACCGCCGGATCGCGCCCGTCTCGAGACGTGAGGTCTCGACCGCGTCGAGCTCGTCCGCATGCAGGCGGTAGAACTCGCGCACGTTCCGGTTCAGGGCGCGGGACACGCTGACTACCGCGTCCGGGTACAGCCGCCTGACGGCGAGCATGGCCGCGAACGCGTCGAAGTCCGTGTTCGTATGGGTCGCGATGACCTCGGTTGCCTTCACACCGAGATTGTGGCCTAGAGCAGTGCTATCGCCTCGATCTCGACCTTCGCGCCTGAAGGAAGCTTGGAGACCTCGACCGTGGCGCGCGCCGGCGGCGGCTGGCCGACCCGGCGCCCGTAGACCTCGTTCATGCCGGCGAACTCGCCGAGGTCGGCGAGGTAGACGGTTGTCTTGACGACACGGTCGAGCCCCGAGCCCGCCTCTTCGAGGATCGCCTGGAGATTGTCGAATACCTTCTCCGTCTGCTCCTGAATCGAGTCGCCGACGATCTCCGCGTGGTCCGGCTCGAGCGAGAGCTGACCGGAGACGAAGACGAACCCGTTCGCGCGGATCGCCTGTGAATAGGGCGCACCCTGGAAGGGCGCGGGCGCTCGTTCTGTGCGGACGGCCTCCTTCTCCCCCATCGTCACTCCTCTCGCGGCGCGCTCGCGGCCGACAGTGCTCCACCCAGCGCCTTGAAGATCGCCTCGAGCACGTGCCGCGCATCCTCGCCGTGGAGCAGCCGCACGTGCAGCGTCAGACCCGCAGCCTCGGCGAGCTCGCGCAGGAAGCCCGAGACGAGGTCGCGGTCGAGGCCCGCCACGTGAGCGTCCGAGAAGTCGACGTTCGCGACGAGCAGCGGCCGGTCCGACGCCTCGAGCGCGACATGCGCGAGCGCCTCGTCGGCTGGAAGGCTCGCTGAGCCCCATCCGGGCGCTCCCTCCGCTCGGAGGATGTCGCGAAGCTCCTGTCCAAGCGCGCGTCCGGCGGCGTTGGCCTCCGCGTCGGGCCCGCCGGGGGCGACCTCGAGCTGGAGATCGAAGCCGGCGTGCGTCGCCAGCAGCTCAAGCAGATGGTCGAGAACGGGCAAGCCGGTGGAGACACTGGCGCGCCCGGCACTGCCGAGCGAGACGCGTGCCTGCAGCCCGGTGGCCTGGTTGCCCGCCTGCATCGCTCGAGCGAGCGTATCGAAGCGCACGGCGGAAGCGCCCACGACGGCGCGGTGATTTAGATGTTCTCGACGCGCTCGATCCGCGCGCCCAGCGCGCGGAGGCGCTCGTCGATCCGCTCGTAGCCGCGGTCGATCTCGCCGACGTTTCCGATCGTCGAGATCCCTTCGGCGCAGAGGCTCGCGATCAGCATCGCCATCCCGGCACGGATGTCCGGACTGGCCATCCGCTGTCCGTAGAGCTTCGCCGGGCCGGTGACGACCGCGCGGTGCGGGTCGCAGAGGATGATCCGCGCGCCCATGCTGACCAGCTTGTCGACGAAGAACAAGCGGTTCTCGAACATCTTCTCGAAGATCAGCACCGTCCCCTCTGCCTGCGTTGCGACGGCGAGGGCGATCGAGGTCAGGTCGGCGGGAAACGCCGGCCAGGGACCGTCCTCGATCTTCGGGATTTGGTCGCCGAGGTCGTCCTCGATCCTCAGCACCTGGCCCGGCGGGATGCGAACGCTGTTCTCGCCGAGCTCGACGTGAACGCCGAGCCGGGCGAAGACTGGCAGGATCGACACGAGATCCTCGGTGACGACCTGCTCGACGGTGACGTCCCCGCCGGTCACCGCAGCGAGGCCGATGAAGCTCGCCACCTCGATGTGCTCCGGTGCGATCCGCCACTCGCCGCCAGACAGACGCTGCACGCCGCGGACGCGCAGGACGTTCGAGCCGATTCCCTCGATGCTCGCGCCGAGCGAGCAGAGGAAGCGGCAGAGATCCTGGACGTGCGGCTCGCAGGCGGCGTTGCCGATCACGGTCTCGCCCTGCGCGACGGCGGCGGCCATGATCGCGTTCTCGGTCGCCATCACGCTCGCCTCGTCGAGGAAGATCCGGCGTCCGCGCAGCCCATTCGTCTGCATGTCGAATCGCCCGTTGAGCTCGACCTCGACGCCCAGCTCGGCGAGTGCGTGAACGTGCGGGTCGAGCCGGCGGCGGCCGATCACGTCGCCGCCGGGCGGCGGGACGCTCGCCCGTCCAAATCGCGCCAGCATCGGCCCGGCTAGCAGGAACGAGGCGCGGATCTGCCTGCAAAGCTCGGGGTCGAGCTCGATCTTGTTCGCGTTGCCCGAGTCGACCCGGACCTCGTTCGGCCCGATCCAGTCGACGTCGGCCCCGATGTCAGCGAGCAGCGCGAGCATCGTCTCGACGTCCCGGATCCGCGGTACGTTGCTCAGGACGACGGGCTCCGATGCGATCACCGTCGCGGCCAGGATCGGCAGCGCGCCGTTCTTGTTCCCGGCCGCAGACACGCGTCCGCTGAGGGGCGTGCGCCCCTCGATCACGAAGCTCTCCATCAGTGCGTCTGCAACGAGAGTCGTCGCCACGAGCGCACTATGGTAGTGGGCGACATGGAAGTCACCCGAGAACGGGCTTGGGACACACTCACTCGTTACACGAAGAGCGAGCCGCTCCTGCGTCACGCGCTGGCGGTCGAGGCCGCGGTGCGGGCTTATGCGCGCAAGCTGGGCGGCGACGAGGAGTTCTGGGCGGCGACTGCGCTGCTGCACGACTTCGACTACGAGATCCACCCCACGCTCGACAAGCATCCGCAGGACGGCGCCGCGATCCTGCGTGAGGAGGGCTACCCGGAGGAGCTGATCGAGTCCGTGCTGTCGCACGCCGAGCACCTGGAGATGGAGCGGGACACGGACCTCAAGAAGGCACTATTTGCGTGCGACGAGCTGGCCGGGTTCATTCACGCCTGCGGGCTGGTGCGGCCGGACGGGATCGAGACGCTGACCCCGAAGTCCGTCAAGAAGAAGCTCAAGCAGCCGTCGTTCGCGGCGGGCGTCCACCGCGACGAGGTCTATGCGGGCGCCGAGCTCCTCGGCGTCGAGTTGGACGAGCACATCCAGACCGTCACGGACGCGATGAAGCCCATCTCGGGTGAGCTCGGTCTGCGGACGGCGGCGGACGCGGCCTGATGCCGCGTTTCGAAGCAATCGGCACTGTCGCCGCGGACATGCCCCGCGCGCTGGCCTTCTACCGCCTGCTCGGGCTCGAGTTCCCAGAGGGAGCGGAATCGGAAGGACACGTGGAGGCGTCGGTGGCGGGCGTTCGCTTCATGCTCGACACCGAGGAGGTGATCAGGTCGTTCGACCCGGAGTGGCAGCCGCCGTCGGGCGGGCACCGAGTCTCGGTCGCGTTCCGCTGCGACTCGCCGGCAGAGGTCGACGAGACTTATGGGCGGCTGCTGGAAGCCGGCGGCTCGAGCTACAAGGAGCCGTGGGACGCGTTCTGGGGCATGCGCTACGCCCAGGTCAAGGATCCCGACGGCAACATCGTCGATCTCTTCGCCGATCTCTAGCGCCGGGCTACCCCTGCTCGAGCTGGAACTCGACCTCGACGGCGGCCGCGACGAGCTGCTCGCCGGCCTCTACCGGTAGCGCCTCGACAGCGCCGGCGTCCATGGCCGCCATCCGCATTGGGCGCGGCGGCGGCGGAATGCCTGTCCCCGGGTCGCGGACGGCGACGAGCGCGCCCACACGAACGCCGAGCGCGTCGGCGTAGGCCTCGGCGCGGCGCCGGGCGTCGAGCGCAGCCTGCCGGCAGGCCTCGACACGCGCTGGATTGTCGGGGGCGATGGTCCAGGCCGGACCGCTGACCTGAGCGCCCCGGTCCACGGCGCCGGCGATCAGCTCTCCGACGACCGAGGCCTCCCCGACCCGCACGACGACCTGGTTCCACGCGCGGTACCCGCGGTGTTGCCACCTGCCTTCCCGATCGTGCTCGCCGTGCTCAGCGATGCTGGCCCCCGCCGTCACGCGGGCCTCGGGCTCGATCCCGAGCGTGTCGCCGAGCTCGAGCACTGCCTGAGTCTGCTCGGCAACCTTGGCAAGCGCGGCGGCGGCCTTTTGCTCGATTGCTTCGATCGTGAGGGTGACGGACGCCTCGTCCGGACTTGTCCTCGCTTCCCCCACGCCGCGGACAGTGACCGTCGCCATTACACGATCACGGCTTTCGCCCCGAAGCGAGCTTGACCGAGACCGGCACGTCGAACCCATCCTCGGTCCGGTACTCCTCGAGCAGCTCGTCGAAGTGCGTGCGTATCGCGTGCTGCATCTCAGCTGACTGCCCGAGGATCATCGGCCGAACGCGCACGGTGCCGTCGACGAGCCCCGTCCACAGCTCGTCACTGCTCGCCAGCCCGAGCGAGAACTCGACCGTCTCGACAGCCACGTCCACGAGCCCCGCGTCGGTCAGCAGCCGGGTGAACTCGCTTTCGTCCGCGAACCGGAAGATCGGCGGGCCGGGCGGCACGTCGGCCGGCGGCATCGTCCCGGCGGCCGTGAACGCGTCGAACACCACGCCGAGCCAGCGGCCGCGCGACGGCTCGTCCCAGACGCTGAACGCCGCCCGGGCGTCGGCCGCGACCACTCGGGCGGCCTCCGATACCACCTCCTCGGGCCGGCCGACATGCAGTAGGAGAAACGCCACGATCGCGGCATCGAAGGAGCCGTCCGGAAACGGCAGCTCGGTCGCGTTCCCGCGAACGAACTCGACGTTTGGCGAGCGGGAACGCGCGTAGGCGAGCATCGTCTCGGAGAAATCGAGCCCGACGGCGTCGGCGCCCCGCTCGGCCGCCCTGGCCGCGACGTAGCCGGGCCCTGTCGCGATGTCGAGCACCCGCTTGCCCGGCCCGGCGCCGACTGCATCGAGAAGCGGATCGGCCAAGCGCGACGTCACACGGCCGGCCAGCGCGTCGTAGCCGGCCGCCTCCTTCGTTCCCCATCCTGCCTCCTCGAACGTGTCGAACGCGACGGCGTCGTACTCGCTCATAGCGGAAGTATGCGAGGTCTCACTGCCGCAGACCCTCGACGAGCCGGTCGATGTCCTCTTTACTCGTCCAGTAGCCGCAGGAAGCACGCAGGAGCCCGGTTCCCGGCAGGTCGCGGATGATCACGCGCAGCTCACCCAAACGCTTCGCCGTCTCCAACGTGTCACCCTCCCAGCGCCAGGACACCAACGTCCCCTGATCCGGCTCGGTCACGACGTCGAGACCGGCCTCGACGAGGCGGCTCCGGCACTGGTCGGTCAGCTCCCGCGCCCGCTCGAATCTCCACTCGGGCATTCCGTCGATCGCCGCCTGAAGACCGTCCAGGAACGACACCGGGATCCAGCCAGGGTCGAACCTGAGCGCTCCCGGCCGCGGCTCGAACGCACCGCTCGGCTCGTACTTCGCCTGAGAGAAGTAGCTCGGCAGGGCAACCGCTAGCCGGTCAGGCTCCTTGACGTAGAGCGCTCCGGTCGGCGCCGGCCCGCACAGCCACTTCTGGCCGGAGACCGTGTAGAAGTCGAACGGCGCGGCGTCGACCGGGATCGCACCGACGGATTGGGCACCGTCCACCAGCAGTGGCACCGAGAGCGCCTCCCAAAGCTCCGCCAGCGGCAGCACATGGCCGTTGAGCCAGAGGACGTGTGACAGCCCGACCAGCTTCGTCCGCGGGCCGACCTCCGCCAGGATCGCCTCGAGTGCCGCCGCGGCCGGACGTTCGCGAACCTTCGCGACCCGCACCCGGGCACCGGAGGTGTGCAACGCGCCCGTCAGGCCGAAGTGCTCCGCGTCGGTGGTGACGAGCTCGTCCTCGGGCGAGAGCTCCAGCCCGGCGAGCACGATGCGACAGCCCTCCGTGGTCGAGCTCGTCAAAGAGACGAGCTCGCTCTCTACGCCGATGAGTGCCGCCAGCGACGTGCGAAGCCGATCGCGCGCCTCAAGCATGCGCTCGAGATAGGGCCAGCCTGCCCGGCCGTGCTCGAGCTCATCCTGCTCGGCGGCCGCCATCGCCTCGTGGGTCGCACGGGAGAGCGGCCCAACCGAACCAGCGTTCAGGTAGGCGTAGCGCTCGAGCACCGGAAAGGCGGCCCGCGCCTCTTCGAAAGTCACAGGATCC
Source organism: uncultured Actinomycetes bacterium (assembly GCA_963752845.1). GTDB lineage: Bacteria > Actinomycetota > Thermoleophilia > Gaiellales > Gaiellaceae > JACDAN01. The sequence continues at coordinate 394,441 of CAVVZV010000003.1, forward strand.
GCACCTCGACCGGGACGTGGTCGGACAGGACCCGATCCCCCAACAACCGCCGCTCGCGGGGCCAGTTGTCGTAGTCGCTGACCTCGGCGCCGCGCACGAGCACGTGGTCGACCCCCGGGCCGGCGGCCGAGAATCCAGCCAACAGGCCGAAGACCTGCGAGCGCTTGGTGTCGACGTTCAGGTCCCCGGCGACCACACAGAGGTCGTCACCGGCCAGCTGCCCCGCCCACTGCGCGGCGCGCTCGACTTCGGCCTCGGGGATCCGGACGTCGCGGGCGTTCGTCGCATGCAGGTTGGCAAGCACCACGCCGCCCTCGAGCCGGACGGCGATCGCCTGACGTCGCTCCTTGGCCCAGTCGAGCTGCCGCAGCAACGGCAACCCGAGCCGCCGCGCCGTCCTCAGCCGAAAGCCGAACGAATTCAAGGTGAGGACGTGGCGTGCAAGGATTCTGCGGCGGACGAGGATCGCGTTCGCCTGTCCTTCGAAGGCGGACCGAAAGAGCCCTGGGTTGAGATCGGTCAGGTGCCGTCCAAGCTCTGCGGTCAGGGGGATCGGGCCGATCATCGGGCGCGCCGCGGTCTCGCCGTAGACGTGCATCCCGCTCCACTCGCCCAGCCGCTCCAGCGACCACGGCGGCACCTCCTGAAGGCACACAGCATCCGGCTCTCCCTCGGTGATGAGCCGCACCATCTCCTCGACGTAGCGCTTGCGTCCCGGTGGATACGTGTTCCCGTGAAAGAGGTTCCAGGTGCGGATGACCACGCGGCTACTGTAAGCCGCAGGATGGCCGGTGCGGTATTTCGAGGCGAGCTGATCGACCGCCAGCTCGACCTGTTCGAGCAGGAGGACGCGGACTTCTTGGCCCGCGTGGACGAGGCGGAACGGGACTATGACCGGGCCGATCGGGAAGAGGCGGAGGAAATCTTCGGCCGCTTCCAGGAGCTCGTCGAGTTCGGTGCGGAGACGCTGGCGGAGATGCGTGACGCCTACGCGGCGACACTCGACCCTGACGCGGCCGACGACTACGTCGCCGAGTTCAACGCCGCCGTCCACCGACGCCTCCCCCGCTTCGCACTCGAGATCGACGAGCTCTAGCCCGCCGGTGGCGTTACTGCTCGATGCGTCGGCTCGGCCACAAGCTGAGGACGCGGTACCCGTGGGTGAAGACCACGGCCCCGCCGAGCCAGCCGCCGAGCGTGAGGAAGCCGAATCCGATCAGGGTGAGGACGAGCGGCCAGCCTCCGACCGCACGATCGACGTAGTCGCCGTGACCGACGATCGCCGCGATCAGGAAGAAAACGGTGGCCGTCACCATCGAGGTCAGATGGAGGGTGGCGGTGCGAAACAGGGGCGTGCCGCGTGTGATGCCGAGCCAGTCGATCAGGCCTGCCAGTGCGGTCGGCACAGTCGCGATCAGGCCGCCGACGAGCGCCAGCCACCAGGCCGTCGCCAGGTTCTCTTCGCTGACGCCGAGGGCCGAGAGGACGCCGAAGGCGGTCGCGCCGGTGTAGAGCCCGATCGTGACGTCGGTCAGCGGCGGATGGAGCGGATGGCCGGGAAGGCCCTTGACGAGATCGCTGAGCTTCATCTCGTTCTCCTTTGTGTCGACGGGAGGGCCGATTCTTACTCAGAACCCGCAGAATTGAGTTAACCGTGTCGACCGGTCGTTCAGACGGATGGCGGGCAAAGCCCGCCATCCTGAAGGCGGCACCGCAAGCGGTGCCTTAGCGATGCCCGAAGTGGTGAGCCGGCGGGAGTGCTGAGCCCAGCTCCGGCACGCCGGCGACCCGCCGCGCCAGCGGGCCGAGCGTCTCCAGCTCGCGCACGAGCACGTTCTGGTTCCGCTCCACCCGTTCGAACCGGCCTCGCGCCAGAATCAGCGGCTCGCCGCGGACGATCGCTCGGTAGCGGTCGTAGACCGACGGCGGGACGATCAGGTTCATCTGCCCGAACTCGTCCTCGAGCAACATGAAGACGACGCCGTTCGCGGTCGCCGGCCGCTGGCGCGCGATCGCCATCCCCGCAACGGCCACTTCGGACCGGTCCAGGGACTGTCCCAGGTCATGGCTCGAAAGGACGGCTTCGGGGAGATGAGGTCGGAGGAGCTCCAGGGGATGAATGCCGACGGTGAGGCTCGTCGTTTGATAGTCCGTGAGCATCCGCTCCCACTCGGTCGCCTCCGGGAGCTCCGGCGTCTCGACGGTGGGATCCAGCGCCAGAGCAAGCTGCCGCTCCTCTCCGCCTGACCCGGGAACCGACGCCGAGCGAGGCGCCAGCCCTGCCTCCCAGAGCAGCGGCCGCACCTCGGCGCCGAACGCAGCACACGCCCCGCTCGAGATCAGCGCCTCCAGCCCCTCGCGTCGCAGCGGCGCTCGCTGCGCGAGCTCCCGCACCGACCGGAACGGACCGTTGCGCTCGCGCTCCTCGACCAGCGCCTTCGCGTCGCCCTCCCCGATCGAGCTCACGTACTCGATCCCGATCCTCACCTCGCCGTCCTGGACGATGCATTTCGCCTCGCTGAGGTTGACCTCCGGCGGGAGCACTTCCACCCCCCGCCGCTGCGCGTCGCGCACCAGCGTCGCCGGCGGATAGAAGCCCATCGGCTGCGCGTTCAGGAGCGCGGCCAGAAACTCGGCCGGGTAGTGGCAGCGCAGCCACTGCGACTGGTAGCCGAGCAACCCGAAGGCCGCCGCATGCGACTTCGGGAAGCCGAAGCCGGAGAAGCCGACGAGCTTGTCGTAGATCTCGTTGGCCAGCCGCTCCTCCACCCCATTCGCCGCCGCCCCTTCGACGAAGCGCTTCCGGTAGGCCTCGAGCGCCGCCTCGCTCCGCTTGCGGCTCATCGCGCGCCGCAGTCCTTCCGCCTCCCCCACGCTGAACCCCGACAGCGCCATCGCCACCTCCAGCACCTGGTCCTGGAAGACGACGACGCCAAGGGTGTCCTTCAGCGGCTCGGCGAGCAGGGGATGGTCGACGGGTGGAATGAAGCTCGGGTCCTCGCGCAGCCGCTGACGGTGCGCGATGTACGGATGGACGGCCTTGCCCTGGATCGGCCCCGGTCGGACGAGCGCTACCTGCACCATGATGTCCTCGAGCGTCTCCGGCCGGGTGCGGAGGATGCTCTGCATCTGCGCGCGGCTTTCGATCTGGAACGCGCCAATGGTGTCCGCTGCCTGGATCTGCGCGAAGACCTCCTTGTCCTCGAGCGGGATGCGCGAGAGGTCGATCGGCTCGCCGCGGAGGAGCGCGATCTGCTCGACGCACTCCTCGACCGCCGAGAGCATTCCCAGCCCGAGCAGGTCGATCTTGAGAAAGCCTGCGTCGTCGCAGGAGTCCTTGTCCCACTGGCACAGCTGCCGTCCGGCCATGGCCGCGGGCTGCACGGGGACGAGCTCGACGAGCGGCCGCGACGAGATCACCATCCCACCCGGGTGCTGGGAGATGTGACGCGGAAGGCCGGCGATCTCGCGCGTCAGCTCGGCGAAGGCGCGCCAGCGCGGTGAGCTCGCCTTGTCCTCGAAGCCCGGGACGAGCCGGAGCTCCTCGCCGACGCGCTTCGCGTTCCAGCCGTCCGAGACCCTGGCGAGCCGCTCCAGCTCGCCGAACGGGAGCCCGAGCGCCTTGCCGACGTCGCGGATCGCGCCTCTGGAGCGGTAGGTCGAGAAGCTGGCGACGAGCGCTGCGTGCTCCCGCCCGTAGCGCTCGGTGACGGCGACGATCAGCTTCTCGCGGATGTCGCGCGGGAAGTCGAGGTCGATGTCGGGGACGGCTTCGAGCTCGCGGTTGATGAAGCGCCCAAGCGAGAGCCCGGCCTGGACCGGGTCGACGTGCGAGAGCCCGGTCAGGTAGCAGACGATCGAGCCGACCGAGCTGCCGCGGCCGCGGCCGGGCGGGAGCGTATTTCTCGGGGAATTGCGGCCGCGGACCTCGTTGGCGACGTCGCGGGCGAGCTCGAGCACCTCGTGGTGGAGCAGGAAGAAGCCGGCGAGACCGAGCTCGTCGATCAGCTTCAGCTCGTCCTCGAGGCGAGTGCGCGCGTTGCGCTTGTGCCCATTGGCGCCGCCGTAGCGCTCGTCGAAAGCTCGGTTGCAGACCTGAGTGAGCTGCGCGATAGCCGGTTCGGCTTGGTCCGAGAAGTCGGGGTAGCGGTAGCCGAGCTCCTGCGTCAGGTCGAACTCACAGCGCTCGGCGATCATGGAGGTGCGCTCGACCGCGTCCCGGTCGAGCGGGAATCGGTTGGCGATCTCTTGCGGTGCGCGCAGGACGGCCTCGTGGTTCCCGCGCCGCTCCGGCTCCGAGCCCTCGAGCGAGGTGCGGTGGCGGATCGCGACGAGCGCGTCCTGGAGGCGCACGCGGGCCGGATCGTGGGCGTGGACATCGCCGGTGACGACCGTCTCGACCTCGAGCGCCTCGGCCAGGTCGCGGAGACGGGCATTGCGCCTCATGTCTCCCCGCTCGAAGGGCCGCTGGAGCTCGACGAAGAAGCGCTCGCGGCCGAAGGCCCGCGCCAGGCGGGCGGCTGCGTTCGGGTTTCGGACGGCGAGCCCGAAGCGCGAGCAGCCGGAGAGGCAGACGAGGCCCTCGTTCAGTTCCTCGAGCAGGGCCTGGTCGAGCGCCGGCTCCAGCGCAGGCTCGCTCTCCTTGGGACGAGTGTGCGCATGCGCCGCCGTGAGGAGCCGGCAGAGGTTCGCGTAGCCGCGCTGGCTCTCGACTACCAGCGTCACGTGCGAGCCGTCGGCAAGGGTGACTTCCGTCCCGGTGATCGGCCGAACGCCGAACGCCTTGGCTGCGTGCGCGAACTCGAGCGAGCCGTAAACGCCGTCATGGTCGGTGAGCGCGAGCGCGTCGTAGCCGAGCTCGGCTGCCCGCACCGCCAGCTCCTCGGGCAGCGAAGCGCCGTCGAGGAATGAATAGGCTGAGTGGGCATGGAGCTCGACGTAGGCCAAGCCGTTCTCCTAGGCCCCGGCGAGGGCGAGCGATTGAACGAGCGGATCGTCGTGAAGATCGAGCGGCCCGAGATCTCGGTCAACGAGGTCAACGTCGGACCGGACTTCGAGGGCCCCGGCCCGCACTTCCACAAGGAGCACGTCGACGCGTTCTACGTCCTCGAGGGCGAGCTCGAGTTCATCAACGGGACGGAGACGTTGCGGGCGGGCGCCGGGACAACCGTTGCGGTGCCGCCCGGGATCGTCCACGGGTTCACGCCTCCCGGCCCCGGCGGAGCTCGGTACCTGAACATCCACGCGCCCGACTGCGACTTCATCGAGTACCTGCGGCACGCGATTGCCGGTGAGGACTTCGAGTGGGACAGCTACGACGTCGAGGAGCCCTACGGCCCGGCCGAGGCGATCGTCGCGGGGCCGAACGACGGTGAGCGGCTGGTGCGGCCGTCGGGCTTGACGAACACGATCAGAGCCGAGACGACCCAGCTCTCGCTCTTCGAGCTGACGTTCGACGAGCGCTGGGAAGGTGTCGACCCCCACACCCACGACGACCACGTCGATTCGTTCTTCGTGCTCGACGGCGAGGTCGAGTTCCTGCTCGGGGACGAAACAGTGCGGGTCGGCGCCGGGGCGTACTTCGCCGCCCCACCCGACGTCACCCACGGGTTTCGCCCAGTCGGACCAGCTCGGCTCTTCAACCTCCACGCGCCGGACGCGGGTTTCGCTGGCCGCGCCCGCTAGCGCATGGACTCCAGAAAGCGCTACGACGAGATCGCGGCCGACCTGGAGGCCCGCGAGCCTGACGTCCAGCTCGGCCAGATGATGGGCCACCCGTGCATCAAGGCGGCCGGCAAGATCATCGCGAGCTTCCAGCCGGAGGGGTCGATCGCCTTCAAGCTCCCCGACAAGGCAGAGCGGGAGAAGGCTCTCGCGCTCGAAGGCGCCGTCCCATTCGAGCCGATGGGCAAAGGTCGAGTGATGAGGGAGTGGGTCGACGTGCCGATTGCTCATGAGGCGAAGTGGGCGGAACTCGCAGACACTGCACTCCGACTGCGAAAGGAGCTTTCATGACCAAGGAACTCATGTGCCGCGACGCTGGGTTTGACTGCGACGCCGTCGTCCGCGCCGATTCGGAGCAGGAAGTCATGACGCAGGCAGCGACGCACGTCAGCGAGGTGCACGGTCTTCAGCAGATCGACGCCGAGACAGAGCAGAAGATCCGCTCGGTCATCCACGACGCTTAGGCTCCTCTCTGCGAGAACCAGCGGCCATGTTCGTCGTCATGAAAGACGACGACGTTCTGGCCGCTTTCGAGCACGACGTCGAAGTAGCGGCGGTTGACGGGCTCCTCGGTCCACCAGCGGTCGACGACGCGCCACTCCTCGCGAATCAGCTCGACCGTCAGACGATTGACGAGACGCGGCGCCCCGTCGGCTCGAGGCTCGACGAGGGCGGCGCGCGGCTCGTTTAGAGCCTTCAGCATGGTGAGCTTCGTCGCCCGGGTGCGATGGGTGGTACGAATGCAAGGACGCAGGGAGCGCCCGTATCCACAGCGATACGGGCGCGACTGAGGACGCCGCAGTCGTGCCGCACAGCGCGGCCGGGCGGCACAAGGCTCATCGTGCGGAGGCTCTCCTCAGTCGTCCCGCGGCACGAACAGCGCGCGCGCTTCCGGAATCCGCGACCACGGCGCGACTTCGACCACACTCGCAACGGCCCCGCCGCCGGTGCTCGCTTTCACCTGACGCAACCCCTCCTTCAGCTTGGTCTGGAGCTCGGCGCCCTGCGGCCTGACGAGCTCGAGTTGGTGGCCGGTCGACTCCGTGAGCTCGGCGAACGCGAGGCGGAGCGCCAGCACCGGCGCAGGGAGATCGTTCAGCTTCGGGCCGAGCGCGATGCGGAGGCGATCGGGCTCCGCAGCCGGAACGCGGAACGTCAGCGTCCTTCGCCAGGACGCCCCGCCGACGAGTCGTGCCGAAAGTGAAACTTTTCGAACGAAGCGGTCGGCGCGCTCAGGACGGTTGAGGGCCCGCTCGATGAGCGTGGCGAGCGCACGGCGCAGCGTCAGCTCGTTGCCGACCGCCTCCGGAAACTCGAGCACCTCGTAGATCTCGGCCGGCGGGCGGCGACCGCGGATGCGACCGCGCTTCCCTCCTCTCGCCTGGCCCCAGGCGCTGCGGCCGTCCGGTCCCAGTCGTTCGGCCACGGCAGCGCCCGGGAGCCCGGCAAGCTGACCAACCCGCTTTACGCCCAGCGCTTCCAGCTCCTGGCGGCGGCGTTCGTCCAGCCCGAGCAGGCGGAGTGGCAGCGGGGCAAGGAATTCGTGCGTGCGCTCGTCGGAGACGACCAGCACCTGGCCTGGGCGCGCGACGTTGGCAGCGGCGAGGGCGGCGAAGCGGCGGCCGGCCGCGCCAACGCGCGCGTCCCAGTTCGAGCCGACCGCGGCGAGGGCGCGCTTCAGCGCCGACTCGAGGCCGCCGTAGAGGCGTTCCACCCCGCGCGTGTCGAAGTAAGCGGTGCCGAGCGCCGTCGACTCGACGGCGAATCCGGAGTCCTCGAGGCTGCGAACGATCTCCTCCCATGCCTGCTCGGCGGCGGCCGGGTCGGGCTCGACGAGGACGAGCTTCGGACAGGTCGCAAGCGCCTCCCCCATCCGCATCTGCGGTCGCACGCCGGCCTGGTAGGCCGCTTCGGTGACCGAACCGATCAACGGCTCGGCGCCGTCCGGCGGGGCGAGCGCTGCGGGTGCGAGCGCGAGGCTAGGGCGTTTGCGGAGCGCGGCGCGGAGCTCGAAACCGGGGATGGCGAGGCAGGCGATCATGATCGAACATGTGTTCTATCACGAACACACGTTCGGTGTCAAATGGAAGGCTAAAGAGTGACCTCGGCGGCCGAGTCGACCATTCGAGTAAAGCGCGGGACGACGTCGATAACGTCTTCCTGCGCGCAGAATTTGATGTCCTCCTCGAGCCCCGGCGGGCCGTAGGTTCGCGCCAGCAGCGCTTCGTGCGCCGTCGAAAACGACCGTGCCAGGATTGCTGACGCCTTTGCCGCGTCGGTGACCTCGCCAGCGAGGAGCTCCACGATTCGCCCGGCGCAGTACGCATCGTCGAGCGCGAACTGGCCCTGGAAGCCGGCGCAGACGATCACGCAGTCGTCCTTCACCGCCGCTGCCGACGCTGACAGGTTCAGCAGCGACCCGAGCAGCACCTTCCGGCACGCCGACGCAGCCGCCAGCACCGCGCGCGTGCCGTTCGTCGTCGAGTAGATCAGCGTCTCGGCGCGGGGCTCGAGCACCTCCCGCGGTGACGCCCCAATGTCGAACCCTCCGATCTTGACTGCCTTGCGCTCGCCCCCCAACAGCCCCTCGCCCAGCTTCTCCCGAAGTGCCAGTGCGTCCTCGACCTCGCGGCAGCAGTACACCCGCCGATACCCGCTCGCAAGCGCTTGAGCGATCGTCGACGTCGCCCGCAGGACGTCGACGACCACCGCGACGGGTGCCTCCAGCACCTCGTCAGGCGTGAACGCCACATGAACCCGCATACCGGAACTACGCTACTTCCCTGTGGCTGAGACGATGTATTGCTACCGCCATCCCGACCGGGAAACGATGGTCACGTGTTCCGATTGCGGGCGGCCGATCTGCACCGAGTGCATGTATTTCGCGCCGGTCGGGATCCGCTGCCCGGAGCACTCCGGACAGCCGCAGGGCGCCCAGCGCGTCACGCAGGGGGTTCGCCGCGCCAGCTTCGAGGGCACCGGCGCGATCGTCACGAAGATCCTGATCGCGATCAACGTCTCCGTCTATCTGCTCGAGCTGGCCGCCGGCGGCCAGGTCAACGGCACGGGCAACCGGATCTACACGGAAGGCGTCCTCTTCGGTCCCTTCGTCGCGGACGGAGAGTGGTGGCGGCTCTTCACTGCGGCGTTCCTGCACTACGGGCCGATCCACCTCGGCTTCAACATGCTCGCGCTCTGGTGGTTCGGCTCGGCCGTGGAGGAGGTGCTCGGACGCGGCCGCTACGTGCTCCTCTACCTCGTCTCGGGGCTCGCGGGCTCGGCGGGCGCGCTGCTCTTTGCGCCCGACAGCCCAACGGTCGGAGCGTCCGGTGCGCTCTTCGGGATTCTGGGCGCAGCGGTCGTGCTCGAGCGCCAGGGCACGCACGTGTTCGGCGGCGGAGCACTCGGGATCATCGTGGTCAACCTCATCATCACCTTTGCGATCCCGGGAATCTCGATCGGAGGCCACCTCGGCGGGCTCGTCGGCGGGGTACTTGGCATGCTCGCTCTCTCGCGCTTCGGGCGCGCGCACGCGGTGTACGGACGGCCCGGCGTGGTCGGGATCGTCGGCCTGCTCGCGATCGGCATTCTCAGCATCGCCGTCGCGTACTGGCGCGTGCAGATCTACGTCTAGCGCCTTCTAGCCGCCGACCGACACGGCCGCGACGCCCGCCTCCGACAGCGCAGCCTGCGCCGCCGCCAGCCGGGCCAGCGGGACGCGGTACGGCGAGCAGGAGACGTAGTCGAGACCGAGCGTGTGGCAGAAGCGGACCGAGTCCGGCTCGCCGCCGTGCTCCCCGCAGATCCCGAGCTTGAGGTCCGGCTTGGTCTGCCGGCCTCGCTCGACCGCGATTCGCATCAGATCCCCCACTCCGCTCTGGTCGAGCGTCTCGAACGGGTTGCGCTCGAGCACGCCGTCATGGAGGTAGTGCGTGAGGAACTTCCCCTCGGAGTCGTCGCGCGAGAAGCCGAGCGCCGTCTGAGTCAGGTCGTTTGTCCCGAAGGAGAAGAAGTCGGCTTCCTCCGCGATCTCATCGGCGCGGATGCAGGCCCGCGGCAACTCGATCATCGTCCCGACGAGGTACTCGACGTCGGCCTCGTCTGACGCCGTCTCGATCGTCAGCTCGCGCAGGCGCTTGAGCTCCTCCCGGAACGCGACGAGCGGATGCATGATCTCGACGAGCGGGGCCTCGCCGGTTCGCTCCCGCACCGCCGCCGCGGCGCGGATGATCGCCCGCACCTGCATCTCGTAGATCTCCGGAAACTGGAGGCCGAGCCGGCAGCCGCGGGTGCCGAGCATCGGATTCGCTTCCTGGAGTGCACGGATCCGCGAGCGCATCCGGTTGTCCTTCGCCTCCTCGAGCGGCGGGAGAAACTCGTGCAGCGGCGGGTCGAGCAGGCGAATCGTCACGGGCAGGCCCGCCATCGCCTCGAAAATCCCCTCGAAATCGGCCTGCTGATGCGGCAGCAGCTTGTCGAGCGCCGCGCGCCGCTCGTCCTCGTCGGCCGCCATGATCATCTCGCGGACGACGGGCAGCCGGTCCTCGGCCATGAACATGTGCTCGGTCCGGCAGAGGCCGATCCCCTGCGCGCCGAACTCTCGCGCCTTGGCGGCGTCCTCCGGCGTGTCCGCGTTCGCCCGCACCTTCAGGCGCCGGAGGTCGTCGGCCCATTCGAGCACCGTCTCGAAGTCCTCGTTGATCTCGGGGGCGATCAGCGACACCTCGCCGATGATCACCTCGCCCGTGCCCCCGTCGATCGTGATCACGTCGCCCTCGTTGAGCTTGTGCCCGTTCAGGGACGCCGTTCTCGCGGCGGCATCGAGAGTGAGCGCTTCACAGCCGGCCACGCACGGCTTGCCCATCCCGCGGGCGACGACGGCGGCGTGCGACGTCATCCCGCCGTGCGCGGTCAGGATCCCCTGCGCAGCGATCATGCCGTGGATGTCGTCCGGGGTCGTCTCCCAGCGGACGAGGATCACCGCCGAGCCATCCTTGCCCCGCTGTTCGGCAGTGTCGGCGTCGAAGACGATCCCGCCTGAGGCGGCGCCCGGCGAGGCATTGAGACCCGTCGCCACCACCTCGTAGGAAGCGCCTGGGTCGATCCGAGGATGGAGCAGGTGGTCGAGCTGGCCTGGGTCGATCCGAACGACGGCCTCCTCCCGCGTGATCAGCCCCTCGTCGACCATGTCCACGGCCGCTTTCAGCGCCGCGGCGGCGGTGCGCTTGGCGCTTCGCGTCTGGAGCAGGAAGAGCTTGCCGTCCTCGACTGTGAACTCGATGTCCTGCATTTCCTTGTAGTGCTCCTCGAGGCGGCGGATCGTCTCGACGAGCTCGTCGAAGGCCTCGGGTAGCCGCTCCCGCATCGCCTCGACGGGCTCGGGAGTGCGGATGCCGGCCACGACGTCCTCACCCTGTGCGTCGGCGAGGAACTCGCCGTAGAGGCCGGCCTCCCCGGTCGAGGGGTCGCGCGTGAAAGCGACGCCGGTGCCGGACTCCGCGCCCTTGTTGCCGAACACCATCTGGACGACGTTGACGGCGGTGCCGAGGTCGTCCGGGATCTTGTTGTAGCGCCGGTAGGCCTGCGCGCGCGGCGTGTTCCAGGACTCGAAGACGGCGCGCACGGCGCGGCCGAGCTGTTCCCTGGCGTCCTGCGGGAAGGGACGGCCCGTCTCATCTTCGTAGATCGCCCTGAAGGCCTCGATTGTGGCCGGGAGGTCATCCTCGTCGAGCGCGTCCTCGAAGCGGTGGGCGTCGATCCCCTCGACGATCTCCCCGTACATCTGGATCAGGCGCCGGTAGGAGTCCAGGACGAAGCGCTCGCCCCCCGCCGCGGCCTGATCGTTGAGGCCGACATTGAGGATCGTGTCCATCATCCCGGGCATCGAGACGGCGGCGCCCGATCTGACCGAGACGAGCAGCGGTTCGTCGGGATCGCCGAAGCGCTTGCCGGTCGTCTCCTCCAGCCGGGCGAGGTGCTCGTCGATCTCCTCCTCGAGGCCCTCGGGGAGCTTGCCGCCGGAGGCCATGTACGCACGGCAGGCGTCGGTTGTGATCGTGAACCCGGCCGGGACGGGGACGCCGAGCTGCGTCATCTCCGCCAGGCCGATCCCCTTGCCGCCGAGCAGCTCGCGGCCGCCCTCGGTGGGCTCGTCGAAGTCGTAGACGTACCTGGCCATGTGCAGCGGATTTTCCCACAGCGGCGATACTCACCCTCGTGGCAGAGCGGCAGATCGTGGCGATCGGCGGCGGGAGGATGTGCCGCGAGATGGCCGAGTACCTGGTCGGGCTGACGAGGAAGGAGCGGCCGGCGGTGCTTTACATCGGGACGGCGTCGGCGGAGCACCCGGGGGAGGCGCTGCGGATGTACGACCGCTTTGCGGGGGTCGCGGACGTTTCGCGGCTGGAGCTCTTCCCCTGGCCGCCAGACGATCTGAGGTCTGTGGTTCTGGAGTCGGACCTCGTGTTCGTGGGCGGCGGCAACACAGCGAACATGCTCGCGATCTGGCGCGTTCACGGCGTGGACGAGTTGCTGCGAGAGGCGTGGGATCGCGGGGTCGTCCTGTCGGGATCCAGCGCCGGCGGGATCTGCTGGTTCGAGTCTGGCGTGACCGACTCGTTCGGCCCGCAGCTCGGCCCGATGGACTGCCTCGGGTTCCTGTCGGGGAGCCTCTGTCCGCACTGGGATGACGAGGAGCTGCGGAAGCCGGTCTACCGCAGGCTGCTGGAGGAAGGCTTTGCGCCGGGCTATGCCGCCGACGCCGGCGTCGGGTTGCATTTCGTCGACGGCGAGCTGCGCGAGGTCCTCGCGTGCGACGAGGGGTCGAAGGCCTACCGGGTGGAGCTGCGCGACGGGAAGATCGTCGAGACGCCGATCGAGGCCCACATCGTTTGATCGAGCTCGTGCCGTTGACGCCGGAGTTCATCGAGGCCGCGCTCGACGGCCGGCGTGAAGAGGCGGCCGGCTTGCTGGGGATGGAGCTCCCAGACGAGTTTCCCATGGAGGGCGAGAAGGGCTTCCTCGGGCTGAAGCTCCGGCAGATGCGGGAAGATGCGCGCTATCGGACCTGGTGCCCCCACGCCGTCGTGCTCGGCGGGCAGATGATCGGCCACGCGGGCTACCACGGGCCGCCAGGAGTCAACTCGACGCACAACCCCGAGGCCGTCGAGTTCGGCTACCGGATCTTCCCGCCGTATCGTGGTCGCGGCTACGCGACCCAAGCGGCCAGGATGCTGATGGACCTGGCCGAGAAGCGGGCCGGGATTCGCCACTTCGTCCTCTCGGTCGGGCCTGACAACGAGCCGTCGCTGGCGATCGTCCGGAGGCTCGGCTTCAAGCAGACGGGCGAACGGATGGACGAGGAGGACGGCCTGGAGCTCGTCTTCGAGCTCACACGGGGCGGCGACGGCGAGCCCTGAACTCGGCGATCCAGGCCGCGGCCCTCAAGCCCAGCCAGATCGGCGCCATGAGAAAGTAGAAGAGGAGCCCGGCGATGAGCAGCAGCACCCACCACAGGGCCCACCGCCAGAGCGGCACCGGCTTCCCCGAGCGGCCTCGGCCGCCGGGTTCACGATGCCGTCGCCGCCGAGGCCTGCTGGCGCTCGACCATGGCGATGATGCGAGCCGCTGTCTCCTCGATCGAGAGCTCCGAGATCTCGATCACCGGGCAGCCGAGCTTCCGGTGGAGCGCCTCGGCTTCCTCGAGCTCGTCGTAGATCTCGACCAGCTCCTGGTAGCGCCGGTTGTTTCCCCCGAGACGTCTCGCGCGGTCGGCGCGAATCTCGGCGAGCCGGTCGGCATCGATCGTCAGCCCGACGATCTTCGACTGGTCGATCTCGAAGAGTGCGGCGGGCGGCTTGATCCCCTTCACGACCGGGACGTTCGCCGCCCTGTACCCGAGGTAGCCGAGATAGATCGAGAGCGGCGTCTTCGAGGTGCGCGAGACGCCGACGAGAACGATTTCCGCTTCGTCGAGGCCTCCGCCCATGCCGTCGTCGTACTTGACCGCGAACTCGATCGCGGCGATCCGACGGAAGTAGCTGGAGTCGAGCGGGGCGCGGGCACCCGGCCTCATCTTTGCCGTCTGGCCGGAGACCTTCGCGACGGAGTCGATCGGCTGGCGGAGGATGTCGCAGTAGTGCACCTTCGCCCGGCGGCAGAGGTCGTGCATAGCGTCGCGCAGCTCGGGTTGCACGATCGTGTAGACGATCACCGCGGGGCGGCCCTTCGCGCGCTCCACGGCTAGCCGTAGGTCGTCCACCGTCTCGACCATCGGGTGGACGATGTCCTCGAACTCCTGGTCGGGGAATTGAGCCTCCAACGCCTGAACGAGACGCTTCGCGGTCGCGCCGGTGGCGTCCGAGATCATGTGCAGCTCGACGACCGTCATCGGCCGGAGGGTAGCTACCCGCCGTCCAGGGAGGCCATGTCCGGTGCCTGGCACCGGACATGGCCGCTGGGGGGAGGGATTACTGGGAGTTGGCCGGGCGCTGGCCGAGCGTTACCTGCACGGTGCGCTCGTTGCCGTTCCGCTCGATCGTGAGGGTGATCTTGTCGCCGGGCTTCTTCGCGTCGATCGCGTCGCGCAGCTCGTCGCCGGTCGTGATCGACTTGCCGTCGACCGCGGTGACCTCATCTTCGGCCTGGAGGCCTGCGCGGTCAGCCGGGGCGTCTTCGACGACGTCTTCGAACGTCGCGGCTCCGTCGTCGGGGAGGCTGACCCCGAGGTAGGCGTGCTCGACGCTGCCGTCCTCGATCAGCTCGCGGGCGATCCGCTCGGCGGTATCGCCGGGGATCGCGTAGCCGATTCCGACGTTGCCGCCGGACTCGCTGCGGATCTGGGCGGCGACGCCGACGACCCGGCCTTGTGAATCGAGCACGGGGCCGCCCGAGTTGCCGCTGTTGAGCGCGGCGTCGGTCTGCACGGCGTTCTCGATCGTGAAGCCGTTCGGCGACCGGATCTCACGGCCGAGCGCGCTGATCACGCCGGTCGTGAGCGTTCCTTCGAGCCCGAACGGGCTGCCAATCGCAATCACGGCGTTGCCGACCTGGAGCGAGCCGTCGCCGGCGAAGCTGAGCGGCGTCAGTCGGGAGCTCGGGCGATTGACGTCGAGCACCGCGATGTCAGTGGACGGGTCGGTGCCGACGATGTCCGCGTCGACCTCGCTTCCGTCCGAGAACTGCACGGTCGCCGATTCGGCGCCCGAGACGACGTGCTGGTTGGTGACGATGTGGCCTTCCTCGTCGATGACGAAGCCGCTCCCTGTGGCGCCGGCCGAGGTTTCCACCTCGACGACTCCGTCCTTTACGCGCTGATAGATCGCGGCCACGGCCGACGACGTTTGGGCGACGGGCTGTGTTGCGGCCTCGCTCGTCGGCGCGGCGGAATCGTTGTCTGTTTGCAGCGCCACCCCTGCGCCGACGGCGCCTCCGACGCCGGCTGCGAGCAGAAGTGCCGCGGCGATGGTGGTTACTTGCTTACTCATGGCCTCAATAGAACAGGCTACGCCTAAGAGCCGCCTGAGAACGACGTTGGGAGAACGTTAAGTTCGACTAACGGGGAATCTGGGCCAGATCGCCGAGCGTGCCCAGCGTGTCACGGACGTCGAGCAGCAGCCGCAGCCGGTTCTGCCGCAGGGCGGGGTCCTCGTGCATCACGAGAACCTCCTCGAAGAACCGGTGCAGGACCGGGCCCAGCTTCGCGCCCGCCTCGACGGACGCCTCGAAGTCGGCGGCCTCGAGGGCGGCGGCGATCTCCGGCTCGACCTCCTCGAGCGCCTTGGCGACCTCCTGCTCAGCTGGATCCACCAGCAGCTTCGGATCGAGCTTGGCGGCGGCTTGCTCGCTCTCTCCCAGCCTGCTCGCGCGGATGTAGGCGGTATGGATGGGCTCCAGCCGTTCGTCGGGCAGCCCGGCGAGCGCCTGAGCGAGCCGCGCGACCGAGCCCAGATCGCGCACGTTCGCGGCCCGGGCGGCGCGGACGAACTCGACCGGGACGTCCGGGAGCAGGCCTTCGAAGCGCTCCTCGACGAACTCCGCGACCTCGTCGGTGAGCAGCTCGCGCGGAATCGACAGTCCCCCTTCTGTGGCGAGCCGGTCCAGGCCAATCGCCGCCCGGCGCAGGCCGAACGGATCACGCGAGCCGGTCGGCTTGTGGCCGAGCGAGAACGAGACGGTGAGAGTGTCGATCTTGTCAGCGGCGGCGAGCACCCGGCCGGGCTCGGTGGACGGGAGCGGCCCGCCTGCGGAGTCCGGCAGATACTGCTCGGCGATCGCCCCGGCGACAGCCTCGGGGAAGCCGGCGAGCCGCGCGTACTCGGCCCCGATGTAGCCCTCGAGCTCCGGAAACTCGCGAACGAGCTCCGCGGCCTGGTCGGCCTTCGCGAGCCGGGCAGCCTCGAGCGAGGCGTCGCCGCCGCCAAGCCGGTCGACGAGCTTCCGCAGCCGCTCGGACTTGTCCGCGAAGGTTCCGGCACCGGCGAAGTAGACGATCGAGTCGAGCCGCGCCGCCAGCTCCTCGATGCCCGCGGCGAGGTCGCGCTCGAGCGTGAACGTCGCGTCGTCGAGCCGGCCCTCGAGCACCGTCTCGTTCCCGGCTCGCACCGTGTCCGGATCTCCTCCGTTCGCCACGACGGCGAATCGGTTGCCGCCGAGCGGGAAGTAGCGCTGGTGGGACTGCATCGCCGTCTCGATCACGCGGGTCGGCAGCGAGAGGAAGCGCTCGTCGAAGACCCCTGCGAGCACGACCGGGCTCTCGACCAGGTGGACGACCTCGCGGAGCTTGCCGAGCGGGTCGCTCCACTCGCCGAGTGCGTCGAGCCCCTCGCGGATCTGGCGCTCTCGCTCGGCGGCGTCGGGCTCGACGCCGGCGGCGCGGAGCGTGTCCGCGTAGGCGTCGGCCGTCGGAAGCTCGACCTCGCCGTGCGTGAAACGGTGGCCGTACGTCGTCGTGCCATGACCGTTCACCGCCGCGTCGTCCAGCCGCGCGCACGTCCAGCGGATGGGGCGCGGGAAGCGGAGACCGGAGTCGTCCCAGCGCATCGTCTTCCCGAAGCGAAGGCCGCGAATGATCTCGTCCAACTGTCCCGGCAGGACCTGGCTGAGGGTCTGACCCCTGGACACGACCCCTAGGAAGCCGTCTCGTTCCTCCAGGTCCTCGACCGACACGCCGTGGCGCTTGGCGAAGCCCGCCGCCGCCTGCTCGCGCAGGGCGACGGGCGGGCCCTTGACCCACTCGTCTTCGCCCTTCTCCTCGAGGCCGGCGACGAAGATCGCGAGGCGTCTCGGCCCGACGTACACGCGCTCGGGCTTCGCGCCCAGGTGCTTCTCTGCGAGCCCCGGGAGCTGCGCCTCGGCTTCGTAGACCGAGGCGGCCGGGAGCTCCTCGCACCCGATCTCAAACAGCAGCGAGGGCATCCCGACTCCTCTCGCCGGCTACGGCTCCCGCCGGGCGAAGCCCGGCTCCGCCGTAGCCTGAGGCCGCTGCCGGCCCGGTGCTCTCCGGGCCCGTATTGCTCATACTGTGCCCTCCGGCCCCGCACCGGCAGCGGCCTCCGAGAGGGCCGGGACTGCGAGGTATTCCTCCGCGACGCGGCGGGCCAGATCGCGAACCCGGCCGATGTACGACGCGCGCTCGGTGACCGAGATCGCACCGCGGGCGTCGAGCAGGTTGAAGGTGTGCGAGGCCTTGAGGACCTGGTCGTAGGCGGGAAGCGGCAGCTGCTTCGCAAGGAGCTGAGCGCACTCGCCCTCGTGCTCCTCGAAGCGGCGCATCAGGATGTCGATCGGCGCCTCCTCGAAGTTGTAGATCGACCACTGCCGCTCGTTCTCCTTGTAGATCTCGCCCCAGGTGAAGCCCGGGCGCCCACTCGAGCTCGAACGCCGTCCGCTTGCCCTGGAGGAACATCGCGAGCCGCTCGAGGCCGTAGGTGATCTCGCCGGAGACGACCTCGACGTCCATCCCGCCGAGCTGCTGGAAGTACGTGAACTGGGTCACCTCCATCCCGTCGCACCAGACTTCCCAGCCGAGACCCCAAGCGCCGAGCGTCGGCCCTTCCCAGTCGTCCTCGACGAGCCGGACGTCGTGCTTGCGGGTGTCGATTCCGACCGCTTCCAGGGAGCTGAAGTACTGGTCGAGGATGTCCTCGGGCGCCGGCTTGAGGATGACCTGGAGCTGGTAGTAGTGCTGGAACCGGTACGGGTTCTCGCCGTAGCGCCCGTCGCTCGGCCGGATGGAGGGCTCGACGTAGACGGTGCGCCAAGGCTGCGGGCCGAGACAGCGGAGGAAGGTCGCCGGATTGAAGGTGCCCGCCCCGAGCTCGGTGTGGTACGGCTGCATGACGACGCACTCGCGCTGGGCCCAGTAGCCCTGGAGCGCGGCGATCATGTCCTGGAAGTTCAGGGCCAAGGGCCGGAGAATCTCACGCAGACAGCGTCTTCAGGCGGAAGCCGCCGTGGTACTCGTAGGAGGAGGCGATCACGGACAGCGCCTCGCGCGCCGCCCGCGCGCTCAAACCGACGTCGGCGGCAGCCGCGAGCGGGCTCCGGAGCAGCGCCTCGATCCCGCGCAGGCCGGCGGGTGAGAGCGGGATCGCGTCGTCCCGACAGTTGGCGCAGACCGCGCCTCCGGCCCGCGGCGAGTAGCCCACGAGCCCGGTCTCCGCACCGCACTCGGCGCAGCTCGTCAAGTGCGGCAGATAGCCCGAGAGCCACAGCAGCTTGAGCTGGAAGCTCAGGACCAGTGGATCGGTCGCGGCGCGCTCCCCCGTCCTCGGCTCAGCCTCGTCGAGCAGGTCGAGGAAGCGGGTCAACGCCTGGAAGGCGCGGGGATTTGCCTCCTGCTCGGGGAAGAGGCGCAGCATCGCCTCGAGCGCGACGAAGCCGACGCCGAGGCGGTAGGAATCCTCTCGCGCCGGGCGGTGGGGACGCACGAAGTCGACGCCGGTGACGGTATGGAGCTCACCAGTTCCCTCGTGCAGGACGAGCTCCACGTGGCTGAGCGGCTCGAGCCGGGCGCCGAACCGCGACTTCGTCCGGCGGATCCCTTTGGCGACCGCCCCGACCCGCCCGCGCTCGAGCGTGTAGAGGTGGAGGACGCGGTCGGCCTCGCCGAACCGTAGCGAGCGCAGTACGACCGCTTCGGTCTTGTAACTGCGGCCCGCCACCCGGCAAGTGTAGAAGCGCCGCCTGTCGTGCTATCTGATCGTCACCGGCGTCCCGATTCGCATCAGTCGATCGAGGCGGCGAATCGAGGGATTCGGCAGGCGGACGCAGCCGTGCGAAACGCGTCCGGGCAGGATCTCGGGCTGGTTCGTTCCGTGGATCCCGATGAAGCCCCCGCCCGGCCAGTCGGTCAGCACCGACGAGCGGCCGTTCGTCCCGAAGGCGATCGCGCCGTAGATGGGGTCGGTGAAGCCCGTGAGCCGCTCGCGGACGTAGTACCGCCCGGCAGGCGTCGGCCAACGCGGCTCCCCGACGCCGATGATCGAGCGAAAGATCGGGCGTGCCTCGGCGGAGAAGCGTGATCCGGAGGCGGGCACGGTCGATGACGAGATGGGTGTCCACCGTGCGAAAGCCCGCGAGGGCGTTCCTCGGGATCCACCCGGACGATCCGTTCGGGAGGATCGGCAACTGAACGCGCAGCCAGTACCGCCCCGTCCGGTCAATCCTTCCTCCGAGGAGATAGACCACGTGCGCAACGTGCTCCGGCGTCTGCGCGCGGAGGCGGGCGACCACCCGAGCCGAGTCGCTGGGCCGCGCCCGCGCGTCGACCGAGTGCAGCAGCGTCGCGCTCTGGGAGCGGCCGTTGAAGTTCGAGAGCCGGAACGTGCGCGCTGCGCGCCGACCGACGTGGACGTAGACCGTCAACCTGGGTGCAGTCGCGTTGCCGGTGCCGGCGCCGATGGAGAGCGTCCACTCGCCGGCCTGCTTCGCGGAGGGACGCCAGCGGAGGATCGCCCTCGCCGGCGCGTCGGCGACCCGCTGGAGCCGGGCGCCGGCGGGGAGCCGGGTGACGGAGATCTTCACCGAGGAGCCGAGTGGCCCCGTGGCCTCGAACGGGATCCGCAGTTCCTTGCCTACTGCGGCGGCGAACGCCGTCTCGTCCTCGGGCGTAGCGCCCTGCCAGAGAACGCCGCCGGTCGCCGGCGCTCCGCCCGGCGCTCCGAGCACACCCACGAAGAGTGCGACGCTGAGCGCTGCCCGACGTCTCCCCTGTTTACGACCCGCTCGCATCTGCTTCGCCCTCTCGTCTCTTCTAGCAGAGAGCGGGCCGAACTGGATTGCCACTCAGGGCGTTTGCCTGCCGGCGTACCAGCGGAAGGTCTCGGCGACGCCGTCTTCGAAGGAGATCTCGGGCCTCCACCCCCACTCCGCAGCGGCGGTCGAGTCGATCGAGCTGCGGTCGAGCTCTCCGGGGCGCAGCGGTTCGAGCTGCGGCTCGACGTCCGTGCCCGCCGCGCGCTGGAGGATCTCGAGCAGCTCGAGCACCGAGACCTCCTTGCCCCAGCCGATGTTGAAGGTTCCGGCGAGCTCCCTGTCGGCGGCGAGCAGGAACGCGCGGGTGACATCGGCGACGTGGACGTAGTCGCGCGTCGGCTTCCCATGGCCGTAGACGATCGGCACCTCGTCGTTGAGGAGACGATCGCTGAAGATGGCGACGACTCCCGCCTCACCGTGCGCGTTCTGACGTGGCCCGTAGACGTTCCCGAGCCGGAGGACTGCATGAGCGAGCCCGTGTGACCGCGCCTGGGTCGCCACGAACGCCTCGCCGGCGAGCTTTGACGCGCCGTACGGAGAGAGCGGCTGTGCGACGTACGTCTCCGGCGTCGGGATCGGTGCGTCATTGCCGTAGAGCGCACCACCGGTCGAGGCGAAGAGGACGCGCGCCGGGAGCTCGGCCGCCGCCTGGCAGACGTTGAAGGTGCCGCGGACGTTCGAGGCGAAGTCGAGGTCCGGGTTCGTGACCGAGACCGTGACGCTCGCCTGCGCGGCGAGATGACAAATGAGGTCCGGCCGGAACGCCTTCAACCGCTCGCGGAGTCGAGTTCCATCGGCGACGTCCAGCTCGGCGAGCTCTGCCGCTGCCGGGAGGTTTTCGCGGCTGCCCGACGAGAAGTCGTCGATTACGAGCAGGTCGTCGCCGCGCTCGAGGAACGCGTCCGCGACGTGCGAGCCGATGAAGCCGGCTCCACCGGTGACGACGACACGCATGCCTACTCGGGTTCCCGCTGGCAGTGTGGGCAGTACCAGGTGCCGCGGCCGGCCACGCGGGTCTTCGCGATCGCGGTGCCGCAGCGCGGGCAGGGCTCGTCATCACGGCCGTAGACCCGGAGCTCGTCCTGCATCGATCCTCGCGCGCCGTTCGGCGTGCGGTAGTCGCGGAGGGTCGTTCCCTGCCGCGCGATCCCCGCTCGCAGCGCGTCCTTGATCGACCGGTGCAGGCGTCTGAGCTCGGGTGGAGTCAGCGCGCCGGCGGGGGTGAGCGGGTGGATCCTCGCCCGCCAGAGCGCCTCGTCGGCGTAGATGTTCCCCATGCCCGCCGCCGCCCGCTGGTCGAGGAGCGCGGCTTTGACGGGCGCGCGGCGGCCCTGGAGACGCGAGGCCAGGCTCTTCGTCGTGAAGCCCTTCTCGAGCGGCTCCTCGCCGACCCGTTGCTCGAGGTACGGGATCTCCTCGCCGGGCTCGAGCAGAAGCCAGGTGCCGAAGCGCCGCACGTCGCGATAGGTGACGTCCGACCCGTCGTCTAGTCTGACAACAGCCCGCCGATATGGATCGTCGTCGACCGTTCCGTTGCGGTGATGGCGAAGCGACCCCGTCATCCGGAGGTGGATCAGGAGTACCCGACCGCTTCGAAACCGAAAAACCAAATACTTGCCGCGTCGCTCGAGAGCCTGGACGACCTCGCCGTGCAGCTCGGCTGCGACCTCCTCTGGATCGAGCGGACGCGTGACTCTGGGATCGGCGATCTCGACGCGCTCGAACCGTCTCCCGACGAGTGCCGGCTCCAGGCTCGCGCGAACCGTCTCGACCTCTGGCAGCTCGGGCACGGCGGAAGGGTAGCCGCGGGAACCGGCCCCTACGCGAGCGTTTCGAGGATGACTCCGCCCGTCCTCGGCCGCTCGTCGGTGAGCTCGTAGGCGGCGAGCACCTCGGCGGCAGCCGCCGCCGCGGCGGTCTCGTCCCGAGCGTGGATCTCGGCGAGGGCTTCGCCCGCGGTGACACGGTCGCCTCGTTTCTTGCGGCAGACGATGCCGACTGCGTGGTCGATCCGATCGTCCTTGGCTGATGCGGCCGGCCCCGAGTCGCATCGCTGCGATCCCGACCGCGAGTGCGCCGAGCCTGCCGACGTACCCGTCGCGGTCGGAGGTGACCGTCTCGACGACGGGCGCCTGCGGAAGCGCGTCCTCGGCCGGATCGCCTCCCTGCGCGCGAATCCAGCGGTCGTACGCCGCGAGCGCCGATCCGTCGCGCAAGGCCGCCTCCGCACGGGCGCGTGCCGCTGCGGGATCAACACCGTCGCTGAGCGTCACCAGGTGAGCGGCTGAGACAGTCGCGAGCTCAGTGACGTCCTCGGGGCCCTGCCCGCGCAGGGTCGCGAGCGCTTCGCGGATCTCGAGGGCGTTTCCGACCGCCTGCCCAAGCGGCTGGTCCATGTCGGTCAGCTCACAGACGACCTTGCGATCGGCGCGGAGTCCGAGCTCGAGCATCGCCCCAGCGAGCGTGCGCGCGTCGTCGATCGACTTCATGAACGCGCCGTCACCGACCTTGACGTCGAGCACGATCGCGTTCGCTCCCGCGGCGATTTTCTTCGACATGATGCTCGCTGCGATCAGCGAGACGTTCTCCACCGTCGCCGTGACGTCGCGCAGCGCATAGAGCTGCTTGTCCGCCGGGACGAGCTCAGCCGTCTGGCTGATCACGGCAAGCCCGATCTCCTTCACCTGGCGCACGAACTCGTCACGGGAGAGCTCGACCCGGAAGCCCGGGATCGACTCGAGCTTGTCGAGCGTGCCGCCGGTGTGCCCGAGCCCGCGCCCGCTCATCTTCCCGAACGGAATCCCGCAGGCTGCGACGAGCGGCCCGACGACGAGGGAGGCCTTGTCCCCCACGCCGCCGGTCGAGTGCTTGTCGGCGACCGGACGTCCGATCTCGGCCTGGAGATCGATCGTCTCGCCGCTACGCACCATCGCGTCGGTCAGCGCGTAAGTCTCGCGCGGAGAGAGCCCGCGAAAGTAGACCGCCATGCAGAACGCCGCGAGCTGGTAGTCGGGAACCTCGCCTCGAGTGAAGCCGAGGATGAGCTCGGTGAGCTCGTCGTCGCTCAGCTCACCACCGTCGCGCTTGCGCTGGATCAGCTCTGCGGGGCGAATCAAGGCTCGACGATCGGCTGGCCCGGGAGCCGGCGTCTCGGAGCCTTGCCGCCGAGCCAGGCGTTCACCGTCGCGCCGACGTCGGCGAACTCGCCCTCGTGCACCTGCCCGCCCGCATTACGGCCCTCGACATACGCGAGCAGCAACGCATGCTCCCGTGAGTGGTCGGTCGACGGCGTGGTCGGGTCGCAGCCGTGATCGGAAGTGAGGATCATCAGATCCCCGTCGCGCAGCTCCGCGAGCAGGTCCGGCAGCCGCCGGTCGAAGTCCTGCAAGCAGCGATGGAAGTTGACCGGGTCGTTCCGATGACCCCAGAGCATGTCCGTCTCGACCAGGTTCACGAAGATGAGACCGTCGTCCAGTTCCTTCAGCAGGCGCTCGGTTTGCGTGATTCCCTCGACGTTCGACCGCGTCGGATTCGACTCGTCGATGTCGACCCCGGCGAAGATGTCACGGATCTTTCCGACGGCGTGCACCTGCCGACCGGCCTCCCGCACCAGGGTCAGGTAGTTCGGCTGCCGCGGCCTGAGCGACCAGTCGTGGCGATCGGGCGTCCGAACGTAGTTTCCGGGCTCGCCTTCGAACGGCCGGGCGATCACGCGCCCGACCGCGTGTTTGCCGGTCAGGATCTCGCGGGCGATCTCGCAGCCGCGGTAGAGCTCGTCGAGCGGAATCGTGTCGACGTGGGCTGCGACCTGGAAGACCGAGTCCGCCGACGTATAGACGATCCACTTGCCGGTGCGCTGATGATCCTCGCCGAGCTCCTCGATGATCTCCGTCCCGGAAGCGGGCTTGTTCCCGAGCACGCCTCGCCCGGTGCGGTGCATGAACGGATCGAGGACTTCGAACGGGAACCCGTGGGGATAGGTCGGCAGGGCCTGTTCGGTGACCAATCCCATCAGCTCCCAGTGGCCCGTCGTCGTGTCTTTGCCCTTGGAGCGTTCGAAGAGGCGCCCAGCGATCGCAGGTGCGCCGGGTTGCGGCGGACAGCCCTCGAGCTCCTCCACGTTGCCCAGTCCGAACGCCTCCAGGTTAGGGAGGTCGAGACCGCCGACGGCCTTGGCGACGTTCCCGAGCGTGTCGGAGCCCTCGTCGCCGAAGTCGGCTGCATCCGGTAGCTCTCCCGCCCCCACGGCGTCGAGCACGATGACGCACGCGCGCGGCATGGGGCTATTCTAGGACGGCCTTGGAGAACGTCCTGGGACTCATCGGCATGGTTCTCTTCATCGTCGCGACGATCTCGCTCGCGGCCGGCGTCACGTGGCTGGTCGTGAAGATCACCCCGTCCGGTCCGCGGAAGAAGCCCGAGCCGACCGCAGAGAGCTAGACGGGCGAAAGCCGGAGGACGTCCTCGAGGGGCGTGTGCTGGAGGCCGTGGGCCTCGGCTACAGCCTCGTAGGTGATCTTTCCCTCGATCACGTTCACGCCGCGGGCGAGCGCCGGATCCCGCGCAATCGCCTCGCGCAGGCCGTGGTCGGCGATCTCTTCGACGTACGGCAGCGTCGCATTCGTCAACGCCTTCGTCGATGTGATCGGCACGGCTCCCGGCATGTTCGCGACGCAATAGTGGATGACGCCCTCCACGACGAAGACGGGGTCCGAGTGGGTCGTCGGCCTAGAGGTCTCGACGCAGCCGCCCTGGTCGATCGCGACGTCGGCGATGACCGAGCCCTCCTTCATGCCGGCGACCATCTCGCGGCTGATCAGCTTCGGCGCGAGCGCGCCGGGGATCAAGACGGCGCCGACGACGACGTCCGCCCCCGCGACCGATTCCTGGATCTGAAGGCTCGAGGACATGAGCAGCGTTACGCGCGAGCCCAGGACCTCCTCGAGGTGCCGCATCCGGTCGATCGAACGCTCGAGGATCGTCACCTGGGCGCCGAGGCCGAGCGCAATCACGGCGGCGTTGTAGCCGACCATTCCGCCGCCGATCACGACGACCTCGCCCGGAGCGACTCCCGGAACGCCGCCGAGGAGGAGGCCGCGACCGCCGAGCGGCTTCTCCAGGAACGTCGCGCCTGCCTGTGCTGCGAGGCGTCCCGCGATCTCGCTCATGGGCGCAAGCAACGGAAGGGCGCGGTCGTCGGTCTCCACCGTCTCGTACGCGACGCACGCGGCGCCGCTCCCGATCAGCGCCCGGGTCAGCTCCTCGCTTGCGGCCAGGTGAAGGTAGGTGAACAGCACCTGCCCTTCGCGCAGGCGTCCATATTCCTCCGGGAGCGGCTCCTTGACCTTGAGCACGAGCTCCGACTCGGCCCACACCTCGTCGACCGAGCCGATCCTGGCGCCGACGCTCTCGTAGTCTGCATCGCGGAAGGCGCTTCCCTCGCCCGCGCCCTGCTCGATCAGGACCGAGTGCCCACTGCGGTTGAGCTCCAGCGCGCCGGCAGGCGTCAGGGCGACGCGGTACTCGTCCGACTTGATCTCTCTGGGGACGCCGACGTTCATGCGCGCGGAATTATCCCGGTTAGGCGCCGGCAAGCCGCTCGACGAGCTGCCGCTCCTCGGGCCCGAGCCACGGCGGCGAGCCGGCCAGGGCGTTCTCGGCTGCATGCAGAGGGTTTCGAGTCGCCGGGATGACGACGTCGACGCGCTCGTCCGAAAGGGCCCATTTGAGCAGCGCCTGGGGCCAGGTCTCGATCCCGAGCTCGGCCAGCGGCTCGAGCTCGTCAGCGTCCGGAGCATCAGCAAGAAGCTCCCCCTCGCCGAAGGGCCTCATCACGATCACCGGGATGCCCAGCTCAGCGGCCAGTGGCAGCACCGTTCGCTCGGCGGCGCGCTCGAACGGGTTGAGCGGCAGCTGGACGACGTCGAGCCGGCCGCTCCGCATCGCTTCCGCAAGCTCGTCGAGGGCCAGTGGGCTGTAGTGGGTGGCGCCGACCCGGCCGATCCGGCCCGCCGCGCGCTCGTCCTCCAGCCAGCCGAGGTGCTCGGGCCAGCCGACGAGGTTGTGCACCTGCTCGATGTCGACACGGCCGAACCACTCGAGCTGCCGTCCGAACTGCTCACGAGCCTGCTCGACCGTGGGCGCCCAGATCTTCGTCGCGACCGTCGACTGCTCGCGCCGGCCGTCGAGCGCGGCCGAGAGCGAGCGCTCCGCATTGCCGTACATCGGTGAGGAGTCGACGAGCCGGGCGCCGGCGGCGAACGCGGCGCCGACGACGTCTCGAGCCAGCTCCGCATCGCCTCCGAACGTGTTCCACGTGCCGAGGCCGACGACCGGACCGAGGCGCCGCTCCTCCATCACTCGACTGGCGTCGACGCGGGCAACTTCGCCCGCGGCGAACGCACACATGAAGAACCAGGGCTCGTCCTCGAGCCCGCGGCCGATGTCCGAGAGCGGGAGGCGGCCGCACTCCTCGTGCCAACCCTCGACGTCGACCTCTTCGCGTGGGCTCAGCCAATCAGGCGCCTCGAGGCCGTGCGGCCACGCGACGTGCACCTCTGCGGCGCTCAGCTCGAGGATGTCGCGGGTGTGGTGCGAGACGCCCCTGTGTCGATCGTGGGGATCTGCTTCGGCGTAACGCACCGCCAGGACGGGAGTACCGCCGAGCGCCGCGGCGATATTTGCCGCCTCGACGGCGACGAGACCGCCGTGGCCGAGTGTGCTGCCCGTGCCAACGATTCCGGGCCCGATCGAGCAGACGACGACGTCGAAGCCCTGCGCGGAGCACCACGCTAGGGCCGAAGCAGTGGTGACTGCTTGGACATCGCCGTCCAAGCACGGCGCAACCGCAACTGCCACCTCGAGGTAGCCGCCTCGCTTGAGCACTCGGACCGCATCCGAGAGGGACACCGGCAGAGCACCGCCCCCGAGTTGGACGTAGGCGACCCGGAGCCGGTGGCGGCGGCGCAGGCCCGCGCAGACCGGGGCGACCTGGCTGTGCAGGGAGCAGCAGACGACTGGCATCCCGTTGAGGCTTCTGGGCAGCTCTCCGTCCTCTTCAACGTGGCGACTCGCGGCCTGAACCGGCGTGTATGGAAGCGTCATCACATGCGCACCGGGCTCGACGCCGAGCCCCAGGCCCCGCGTGAGGTTCGCGTGGAGGATGTCGAAGCCGCCGGACCCGAGGCCGAGGTCACGGGCCTGGGTGTTCACGATCACCTCGTCGCCGACCTCGACCGGGCCGGTGAGACGCGGATAGGCAAGGCAGGGCTCGCCGTCCACGAGCAGGCGGACGAGCTCGTCGTCCTGCTCACGGATCGCGGAGACCGTCCCGCGCCGCAGGCTAAGAGGCATCGCGAGCCACGTCGACGAGCGCGAGCGTGACGTCGACCATCCGTTCGAGATCGGCGACGGCGATGTGCTCGTCAGGCGTGTGGATCGCCGCCATGCCGTTCGCGAGGTTCACGCACGGCCGCCCCCGTTCGTTGAAGACGTTGGCATCGGCGCCGCCTCCGCCCAGGCCGAGGTGCGGCTGGAAGCCTTCCCGCTCGAGCGCGGCGCAGGCCAGCCGGACGGGAAGGTCGGTGCGAGCGAAGCGGTAGCCGAGATAGCTCACCTCAACGGTCGTCTCGGCCTCGCATTGCTCGAGCGCCGCGGCAAAAGTGATCGTCTCGAGCAGCTCCCTGACCAGGTCGGCGAGCTTGGTCTCGCTGTGCGATCGGACGTCGATCGAGAACGCGCACCGATCCGGGACGATGTTCCTCGCCGTTCCTCCCTCGATCAAACCGACGTTGGCCGTGGTCTCGTCGTCGAGCCGGCCGAGACGGAAGTCCGTGATCGCCCGGGCGGCAGCGACGATCGCCGAGCGCCCCTCCTCGGGTGCGATCCCCGCATGCGCCGCCCATCCGCGCATCGTTACCTCGATCTGCCGCACGTGCGGCGCGCCGAGCATGACCTCGCCGATCGGCGCGGCATGGTCGTAGACGAAGCCGACGCCGGCCTGCAGCCGATCGGGGTCGAACGACTTCGCGCCTTGCAGCCCGACCTCTTCCTTCGGTGTGAAGAGGAGCTCGACCCCGGCGTGCGGGCGGTTCTCCGAGAGGATCAGCCGCGCCGCCGCCAGCATCGCCGCCACCGCGGCCTTGTTGTCGGCACCAAGAATCGTCCCGCCGGCATTGCGAACGACGCCGTCTTCCACGACCGGCTCGAGGGGACCGGTCGGCGGCACCGTGTCGAGGTGTGCGCAGAGGAAGATCGGCATGCCGCC
Source organism: uncultured Actinomycetes bacterium (assembly GCA_963752845.1). Lineage (GTDB taxonomy): Bacteria > Actinomycetota > Thermoleophilia > Gaiellales > Gaiellaceae > JACDAN01. The sequence goes on from CAVVZV010000003.1 coordinate 422,687, forward strand.
GTTGCCGCTCGTTGCCTCGAGCCGGCAGAGCAGGTTGCCCGCGGTGGCGCCGATCCTCTCGCCTGCGTCGTCCTCAGAAACGTCGAGACCGAGGTCCTCGAGATAGGCGCGGACCCGATCGGCGACCTCGCGCTCGGATCCCGACGGGCTGGGAATCGCGGCCAGCTCGGTGAACAGCCCGAGGACGTCCGGCGCCCAGTTCGGCGACATGCGCCGAATCCTAGGCGCCGGACCTAAGGCGTCGCCTTGGCGACGCCGACGAGAGAGGGCGTGCCGGCTTTGCCGGCACGCCCGTCTACGAAGGTCGGGAGCGTAGCGATGATCAGCCGGGCAACTCGATCCGCTCGCCCTGACCGTCGCCGGGCACCGTGCCGCCCGACGAGAACAGCACCAGGGCGATGAGCCCGATGACGAACCAGAGCACGAGCACCGCGAGGATGATCCGGCCGAGAGTCGTGCGGGGAAGCGTCATCGTCGGAATTCTGCCAGCCCTCTACTGGTAGTAGATCGTCTCGTAGTAGCCGTTCGGGTGGTAGCGGATCCGCTGGACGAGCGTGTCGTTCCAGTCGAACCACCACGGAGAGTGGCAGGCATACGACGCCCATGCCTGGACGTCCACGAATGACCACCCCGCGCCGCCCGCCACCTTGGCGACGCGTGGGCCGGACGAGCAGCCGCAGAGGAAGTCCACGAACGGCCATGACGACGACGTCCGGTAGGTGATGACGCTCCCATTCGAGCACCAAACCGTGTACAGGTGCAGCCCGCGGCCGTAGGGGTAGAGACCGCGTGACCGGGTAGTCGTCGCGCCCCAACAACCGCCGCCGCCGCCCGGCTCGACCTGAGTCGGCGGCACGGGCTTGGGCTTGCCGTAGCCCTTGGCGGATCCGACGACGCCTCGGTCGTACGTGTACTCGGGCGGCTTGGTCTCGACCGCGAGGGCCGGGGGAGCCAGAGCCGCCCCGAGGATTGCCGCAGAGATGACCGCGACAAGCGTTGAGATGATCAGTTGTCTGTTCATGCAACAGACCGTAGCCCGGCGACATGCACACATGAATCGCGCTCTGGTGCCTAAACTGTAAACACCGGTCAGGGATCGCTATGGCACACTTCGCCAATGGCCAGAGAAGCATCGTGACCTGGCTGCTCCTTTCGCTCCTCTTCAGCGCGCCCTGGGTCGCTGCCGCCATCTGGTTCTGGCTGCACACTCCACGGATCGGCTGGGAAGAACCGCCGTCGATGGCCGACATGGCCCGTCGGCGTCTCTGGACGCCCTGAAAACCTCCTAGGCGGGTACGCCGGCGCGCTCGCCGGGGCCCGTCCGCGCCCGCGAACGCTCCACGGCCGCCCCGACGAACTCACGGAAGAGCGGCGCGGGCCTCGTCGGCCGTGACTTGAACTCCGGATGGAACTGGCTGGCGACGAACCAGGGATGGTCGGGCAGCTCGATGATCTCGACCAGGCGGCCTTCCTGGTACGTCCCCGAGACATGGAGGCCGGCCTCTTCCAGCCGCGGGCGGAAGTGGTTGTTGACCTCGTAGCGATGCCGGTGGCGCTCGTTGACGACGGGCTCGCCGTACGCCTCACGAGTCCGCGTTCCCCCGACGAGCTCGACCGCCTGGGCGCCGAGCCGCATCGTCCCGCCGAGATCCTCGATCTCCTTCTGCTCCGGCAGTAGGTCGATCACCGGGTAGGGCGTCTCGGGATCCATCTCCGTCGAGTTCGCGCCCGAGAGCCCGACCACGTGGCGGGCGAACTCAGACACCGCGACATGCATGCCAAGGCAGATTCCCAGGTAGGGGATCCCCTGCTCACGCGCGACGCGGCAGGCCATGATCTTCCCCTCCCACCCCCGGGAGCCGAACCCGCCCGGGACGAGGATGCCGTCGACCTCCTCGAGCTCGGCCCGGAGCTCCTCGAGCGAGGCGCCCTCGGCGTCCACCCAGCGCACCCGCACGCCCACACCGTGATGGATGCCGGCGTGCTTGAGCGCCTCGTGCACGGAGAGGTACGCGTCGTGGAGCTTCACGTACTTGCCGACCAGCCCGATCTCGACGGGCTCGCCCAGCCGCTTGATCCGCTCGGTGAGGTCGTTCCACTCGCCGAGGTCGGCGTCACCGGCCGGCAGGCCAAGCTTCTCTACAACGAGCGAGTCGAGCCCCTCCTCTTGCAGCGCCGAGGGGACGAGGTAGACGTCCGGCACGTCGCGGTTGACGATCACCGCGCGCGGCTCGATGTCGGCAAACAGCGCGATCTTGTCGCGAAGGTCGGCGCTCAAACCCTCGGTCGACCGCGCGACGACGATGTCAGGGTGGATACCGATGCGGCGGAGCTCGTTGACCGAGTGCTGCGTCGGCTTCGTCTTCAGCTCGCCGGCCGAGTCGACGAACGGGACATAGGTCACGTGGACGTAGGCGACGTTTTCGGAGCCGGCCTCGCGCCGGAACTGGCGAATCGCCTCCAGGAACGGCAGCGACTCGATGTCGCCGACCGTCCCGCCCACCTCGCTGATGACGACGTCGGTGTCCGACGCCTCGGCGACGCGGCGGATCCGCTCCTTGATCTCGTTCGTGATGTGGGGGATTACCTGGACGGTCGAGCCCAGGTACTCGCCCTTCCGTTCCTTGCGGAGCACCGAGTACCAGATCGAGCCGGAGGTGTGATTCGCGTTCCGGGAGAGGTTCTCGTCGACGAACCGCTCGTAGTGGCCGATGTCGAGGTCGGTCTCGGCGCCGTCCTCGGTGACGAACACCTCGCCGTGCTGGAACGGGCTCATCGTGCCCGGATCGACGTTCAGGTACGGATCGAACTTCTGCACCTGCACCTTCAGCCCGCGCGCCTTCAGCAGCCGACCGAGCGACGCGGCGGTGATGCCCTTTCCGAGTGACGAGACGACTCCGCCCGTGACGAACACGTACTTGGGCGGGCGCGGCCTCATTGCAACCCCCGATCCGTGAGACGACTCACGGACTTCAAGCCTAGCAGCGTCATCTGACGGTCGAGAGGAACTCGCGGCCGCCGAGCATGCGTTCAAGCTCCTCGCGCCGTTCGTCCTCGTCCAGCGCCTCGATTCGGGTGTGGGTGGGATCGCCCGCGACCTTCTCGACGCTGAAGTGCCGGTCGGCGACGCTGGCGATCTGCGGCAGATGGGTGATCGTGACCACCTGCGATCGCTCGCCGAGCCGCCGCAGCGTTTGGGCGACGGCGTGGGCCGTCTGCCCGCCGATGCCGGCATCGATCTCGTCGAAGACGAGCGTCATCTTGCCGCCGGCTGCCGAGGCGATCGCGAGCGCGATGCGGGAGAGCTCACCCCCGGACGCCGTCTCCGCGACCGGCGCGAACGGCAGCCCGGCGTTGGGGCGGATGAGGAACGCCACGGTGTCGATGCCTAGCGGCGACGGCTCTCGTTCGCCCAGCTCGACGTGGAACTCGCCCTCGCCGAGACCGATTCCTTGCAACTCGGACGCAACCGCCCTCGCGAACGGCTTGGCGGCCGCGCGCCGCGCCTTGTGCAGACCTGCCGCGAGCTCGTCGACAGCCGCCTGCGCCTGCTGGAGCGCCGCCTCTGCCTCGGCGGCCGGGTCGGCGCCCGCCTCCCTGTCGTCCAGCTCCGTGCGTGCCTGCACCGCGCGGGCCAGGAGCTCCTCGTACGAGTCGGAGCCGTAGCGACGCTTGGCGACCGCGATCCGGTCGAGCTCGCCTTCGACGTGTTCGAGTCGTCCCGGCTCCGCCTCGAGCCCCGCCAGGAAGGAACGGAGCTCGGCCGCCGTCTCTCGCAGCCAGGACGCCCGCGTCGCGGAGCTCGGCGCCGGCCTGTGCGAGCTCGGGAGCGATCCGCTCGAGCGGCGCGATCGACCGCTCGGCCTGCGCCACGAGCCCGGCGGCGCCGTCTCCCTCGTCGGGTGCGAGAGCCTCCGCAGCGGCGGCGCGCGCCCTCGGCGAGGTCGGTCAGGTGGCGAAGCCGCTCTCGCTCCGCGAGCAGCTCGGTTTCCGTGTGCTCCTCGAAACCCTGAGCGTCCTCCACGAGCGCCTGGAGCTCGCCGAGGCGCGCTTCGGCCTCCGCCGAGTCGCGGGCGATCTCATCGAAGCGGCGCCGGGCCGCGGCGAGCTCGCGCCAGGCCTTGCGGAGCGCGGTCCGGCGCCGAAACTGCTCGTCCCCGGCGAACGAGTCGAGGACGTCGAGCTGGTAGGCAGGCCGCGCCAGCCGCCGTTGCTCGAACTGGCCGGACATGCCCAACGAGCAGCTCGCCCGCCGCCGCCACGTCCTCACGGGCTGCGGCGCGCCCCCAGGCGTAGGCCCGGGTGCGGCCGTCGCCGAAGATTCTGCGCGCCAGGACGAGCCCGGGCTCGTCCGCGGGGCGCAGCTCAGCCAGCGCCTCGAGCCCTTCCTGCTCGAAGAAGCCATCGGAGACGTCGAACTCCGCCTCGACGTACGCCTCTTGCCGCCCCGGGGCCGATCGCCTTGGCGTCGCCCTTGGCGCCAAGGAGCAGGCCGACCGCCTGCGCGAGGATCGTCTTCCCCGCCCCGGTCTCGCCGGTGATCGCGTTCAGGCCCGAGGAGAGCTCGAGCTCGGCCTCACGGATCAGGACCAGGTTCTCGATGCGCAGCCGTCGCAGCACCGCCCGCAGGTTACGCGGGGGTCAGGACGCGAACGTATCGCGGTAGCGACTGAAGAAGGTCGATTCCGGCAACGACGCGAGCAGGCTTCGCTGCTCTGCCAGCCGTACGGGCATCGAATCGCCCTCCGCGAGCTCGCCCTACCTGGTGGCCGTCGACGATCACCGCCACCGGCACGTCGACCGTCTCGTTCGTGACCTCGACGTCGCGGCTCCGGGGGACGACCATCGGTCGCGCATGGAGGGAGTGCGGCGCAACGAAGGTGATCGCCATCGCATCCAGGCCCCAGACGAGCACCGGGCCCTCCGTTCGAGAGGTTGTATGCCGTGGAACCGGACGGCGTGGAGCAGATCACCCCGTCGCAAGGGACCGAGCCCAGGTCCTCACCGGCGATCGACCAGCGCAGCTCGATCATCCGGCCGAGCGACGCACTCGCGGTAACGACGTCGTTCACGGCGGGATGGCGCTCGCCGGCGAGCTCGGCTTCCAAGGTCGGAAGCTCGGCGGTGACGAAGTCGCCGCGGAACGCTCGTTCGAGCCCACCTTCGAGGTCGTCCTTTTGTACGCCCGCCAGGAATCCGACCCGCCCGAAGTTGACGCCGAGGACGGGGACGCCGGTACCGAGGAAGCGCTTCAGCGCTCGCAGCATGGTGCCGTCGCCGCCGAGGACGATCGCGAGATCGACGTCGTCTGCGTCGGTCAGCTCGACGCCCGCGTCCGCCGCGAGCTGCTCGACTTTCGCCCGCGCCTCGGCGACGGTCTCGGGCCGGCCATGGGCGAAGATCGTCGCTCGCTCAACCGACGGCATCTTCGATCCAGTCGTCGAGCTCGGCGGGCAGTTGCGGATCGGGCCGGTGGACGAGGTGGAGGAAGAACTCGCGGTTGCCCTTGGCCCCGGGAAGCCCAGAGTCGGCGACGCCGACCGTCGCCGCATCCCAGTCGAGCGCGGCCTCGGCGACCTCGCGCAGCACGGCCCGGTGCACCTCCGGCGAGCGGACGACGCCGCCCTTCGACCTGCTCTCGCCCTGCTTCGAACTGCGGCTTGACGAGCACGACCGCCTCCCAGCCCGGGCTCCGCGAGGCGGAGCACGGGCGGCAGCACCTGCCGGAGCGAGATGAAGGAGACGTCGCAGGTCACGAGCTCGGGCGCGAACGGGAGCTCGGCGAGGTACCGCGCGTTGACGTTCTCCATCACGATCACACGCGGATCCTCGCGCAGACGCTCGTGGAGCTGCGCCCGGCCGACGTCGAGCGCGATCACCTGGGCGGCGCCGCGCTGGAGGAGGACGTCGGTGAAGCCGCCGGTCGAGGCGCCGACGTCGAGGCAGCGCCGGCCGGCGGGATCGACGCCGAAGGCCTCGAGCGCGTGGTCGAGCTTCTCGCCGCCCCGCGAGACGAACCGCGGCGGCTCGGTGAGCTCGAGCGGTGCGGTTTCGTCGACCTGCTGCCCCGCCTTGTCGAACCCGGGCACCCGCCCGGCCATGACGAGCGCCTGCGCCTGGGCGCGAGACTCGGCAAGGCCGCGCTCGACGAGCAGCACGTCGAGCCGCTTCTTCATGGTCCGTAGGCTAGTGGGGCGTTCGGCACGGATTAGGCCCGGAGCCGGCCGCACGTCGCTAGCGCTCCGCGGGTAGCGGCTCGTAGGCACTCGGGTGCCCCTGGGGCATGTTGGCGTAGCGGTCGGGCGGATGGAGCTTTGGGCGAGCGGTGCAGCTCCGGCCGCTCGAGGCGAGGATGCGCACGACGCCTCGTCGGAGCTCGCGGCCAGCCCCGAGGTAGCCCGCTGGTGGCCCACCTCACGGAGGCACTTGGTCGAGAAGGCCGAAGGAAGCGCGACTCACCGCCTTCGCCGTCCTTCACAGGGCAACCTCGCCGGGCTCGTGCAGTACTACGAAGGCTCGACCCCCAGTACGGGCACGCGGGCATCGACTCTTCATGGAGGCCGTACCAGAATCGCGGCCTCGGTACCGACGCGGTTCGCACGATGGCGCGCCACCTCGTAGACGACCGCGGCCACCACAGGCTGGTCATCGATCCCATGGCACACAACGAGAGGCGATCCGCTGCTACGAGAAGGTCGGGTTCCCCGCGTCGGGGTGATGCGGCGAGTACCAGCGGGACGAGGACGGCGTGTGGCACGACGGCGTCCTGCTCGACCTGTTGGCGCGCGAGCTCTGCTAGGCGGCCGGGCCACGAGCTCGTCGACGAGCTCGCCGAGCACTGACGTGTCCGCGTCGATCGCGTCCAGCCGCGCGCGGGCGGACGCCTCGGTCTCGGTCGCAAGCGCCCGTGCGCCCTCCGGACCGAGCTCCCGCGCGAGCCCGTCGTCGTCGAGGAGGTCGTCGACGACCTGGTAGAGGAAGCCGTAGTCGGCCCCGAATGCGCGCCAGGGCTCTTGGTCGGCCGCGGGAACGGCGGCTGCCCAGAGCCCGCAGCCGACCGACGCCTCGAACAGCCGGCCGGTCTTCAGGCGATTGAGCGCGGCGCGATCGACTTTCGCCGCCGTCGATGTCGAGGTACTGCCCGCCGATCATTCCGAGCGTCGCGCCCGCAAGCTCCTGCGCCATCTCCGGCCCGAACTGAGACCGCCAGCCTGAACGCCTCGGCCAGGAGCGCGTCGCCGGCGAGGATCGCCGGGGCTTCCCCGAACCGGACATGCGTCGTCGGCCGGCCCCGCCGCTCCTCGTCGTCGTCCAGTGCCGGCAGGTCGTCGTGGACGAGCGAGAACGAGTGGATGAGCTCGAGCGCCGCCGCGGCGGGCAGAGCCTCCTCGACCTCGCCGCCCGCCGCCTCGGCCGTCGCCAGGCAGAGCACCGGCCGGATCCGCTTGCCACCGCCTTCCAGGGCGTAGCGCACGGCCTCCTCGAGCCCGCCGAGCTCGGGACTGAGCTGCAGGCGGTCGAGGTACTCCTCGACGGCGGCGCGGAGCTCGTCAGCCCGCTGCATCGGCCTCGCGCTTAGCCTGAGAGAGCGCGGCCTCGACTTCCTTGGCGATCTCGGCGAGCTCGCTGAGCACCTCGATCGCCGTCTCCGGATCGGTGGTCGCCTCGAGCCGCGCGCGAGTCTGCTCCAGCCGCTCCATCAGCTGCTCGGCGCGCTGGAGGGATTCCTCGGCACTCATGTCGACGCTGTCTCCCGGGCGATGCGGCCGAGGATGCCGTTGACGAGCTTGCCGGCCTCGTCCGAGGCGAAGCGCTTCGCCAGCCGAACCGCCTCGTCGATCGCCACCTCGGTCGGCACGCGGCCCGTCTCCAGCTCGTAGATCCCGATCCGGAGAATGTTGCGCTCGAGCGCGCCAAGGCGGTCGGCGGGCCAGTCCTCAGTCGCCTCGTCGATGCGGCGGTCGAGCTCGGAGGCGCGCTCGGCGACGGCCTCGGCCGTCTCCCGCGCGAACTCGTCGACCTCGCCCTCGTAGGTCGAGCCGAGCGGCTTGCCGGTCAGATCCCACTGGAAGAGCATGAACAGCGCGGCGCGGCGCGCTTCGCGGCGGCTCGTCATGCTTCGGCCGCCGCGAGTGCCGGGAGCGTCGCGGCCACGTCGTCCAGATAGCTCGTCGAGTAGTTCCCGCGCGCGAAGCCCTCGCTGCGGATCACCTGCGCCGCGGCGCGCGATCGTCGTCGGGATCCCCACGACCTCGAACTCGTTCAGCGCGCGCAGGCAGCGTGCGAGCGCGCGGTCGCGGTCGGGAGCCCACGCGATCACCTTCGCGAGCAGCGAGTCGTACTGCGGTGGGATGACCGCTCCGTCCTGGACGTGGGTATCGACGCGGATGCCCGGCCCGAGCGGAGGGCGGAAGCGCTCCACCATGCCCCGGCATCGGCAGGAAGCCGCGGGCAGGATCCTCGGCGTTCACGCGCACCTCGATCGCGTGGCCGCGCCGCGGCGCCCGGCCGGTCTGCTCGAGCGGCTCGCCCGCGGCGATCCGGAGCTGCTCATGGACGAGGTCGATGCCCGTGACGACCTCGCTGACGGGATGCTCGACCTGGAGCCGGGCGTTCAGCTCGATGAAGTAGAACGAGCCGTCGGGACCGAGGAGGAACTCGAAGGTGCCGGCGTTCGTGTAGCCGATCGCTCGAACTGCCTGCTCGACGGTCGACTCCATCTGCTCCCGCACCTCCGGCGTCAGCGCCGGAGAGGGCGACTCTTCGATCAGCTTCTGAAAGCGGCGCTGGATCGAGCACTCGCGCTCGCCGAGCGTGAGGACGCCGTCGTGTGAGTCTCCCAGCACCTGGATCTCGACATGGCGCGCGGGGACGATCGCCTTCTCGAGGTAGAGGCGGCCGTCGCCGAACGCGGCTTCGGCCTCCGCCGTCGCCGTCGCCAACGCTCCCTCGAGCTGCTCCGGCGTCTCGACCAGCCGCATGCCCTTCCCGCCACCGCCGGCGGCCGCCTTCAGCAGCACCGGGAAGCCGAGCTCCTCGGCCGCATCCGCATGCTCGTCTGCTTCGAGCGGCGGCGTGCCCGGAACGAGCGGGACGCCGGCGGCGCGCATCTCCTCGCGCGCCGAGGCCTTGTCGCCCATCAGCGCCAGGACCTCGGACGAGGGGCCGATGAAGACCAGGTCGTTCTCGGCGCAGGCCTCGGCGAACGCAGCGTTCTCGGCGAGGAAGCCCCAGCCGGGGTGCACGGCCTGGCACCCGGTCGTGTTCGCGGCGGCGATGATCGACGGGATGCGCAGGTAGCTCTCGGCGGCCGCTGCCGGGCCGATGCAGACCGCGCGGTCGGCAAGGCGGACGTGCAGCGAGTCCTTGTCGATCGTCGAGTACACGGCGACCGCCTCGATGTCCAGCTCGTGCAGCGCGCGGATCACGCGCACGGCGACCTCGCCGCGGTTGGCGACCAGAACCCGGTTAAACGGCATCGAGCGGCCGCCCCAGCACCGGCTCGATCTCGAACAGAAGCTGTCCGAACTCGACCGGGTCGCCGTTGGCAACGTGGATCCTCCGGACGATTCCGTCGAGCTCGGCCTTGATCTCGTTCATCAGCTTCATCGCCTCGAGGATGCAAAGCGTCTGGCCGCTGGCGACCGCGGCCCCTTCTTCCACGAACGGAGGGGCGCCGGGCGAGGCCGCCCGGTAGAACGTGCCGACCATCGGCGCCTCGACACGCACGAGGCCGTCGCTCGCCGGCTCGCCGGTCGCGCGGAAGCGGCTCGAACTCGAGCTCCGAGGGCGTCGGAGTCGAGGGCGCAGGATTGGGCGCCGCGGCCGGCTTCGGGCTCCTCGCGGCGCCGAACGGAGACTCGCATCCCGGCCTCCTCGACCGCGATCTCGGCGACGCCGCTTTCCTGGACGATTCGCACCAGCTCGCGAATGCGCTCGGCACGCCCCTGATCGACCGCGCCGCCGACGAGTCCCTCGTCGCCCCTCGCCCGGCCCCTGACGGCCTCGAGCAGCGGCTCGGCCTCTTCCCCGAAGAGGGCGAGCAGCAGCAGCTCCTCGTCGCTCGCCGCCAGTCCTCGGGCCTCGTCGCGAATCTGGTCGAGATCGGCGGCCGGCTGCTGCTCGGCATCGCCGTCCGAAAGCAGCTCGACCGCACGGCGAGCGGTGGCGTCGAACTCGGCCGGCGGCGTGCCGAAGTCGCCGCGGTAGAGCGCCCGCAGCTCGTCGACGACGAACTGGTAGCGGCTTGCGGAAAGCACGTGGATCAGCGCCTGGCTGCCGAGGATCTGGCCGATCGGAGCCGCGAGCGGCGGCCAGCCGGCCTCGGCCCGGATCCGCTCGAGCTCGGCAAGTACCTCGTCGAGCCGGTCGCCCGCGGATTGAGCGCGCAGATGCGCGTCGAGAGCGGCGACGAGCCCGGCCGGGAGGTTGTGCGCCGCAGCCCGGATCGCGACTCGTGGCGCGAGCGGCGTCACCGGCTCGTCGCCGATGTGCTCGTCCACGAGCTCCGCGGCCTTCCAGAGAGTGGCGACGTCGACGCCGGGGTCCAGCACGAGCCCGCTCAGCGCCTCGGCAAGTCCCTCTCCGGAGACGCGGTGAAGGATCAGCGCGACGGGGTAGGTCGCGCAAGCGATGCGGTCGGCTCCGGCGCGAGCGGCCTCGAGGACAGAAGCGAGAGCGCTGCCGCCGGAGCCCTGGCAGTAGATCCCGACCGGCAGCCCACTCGCGTCTGCGAGCGCGGTGACGAGCTCGTGCGAGCGGTGGGGCTCGAGCGAGCCGGAGGGATCGTGGAGGAGGATCCGCGCGGCGCCGAGGTCGGGCAGCTTCTTCGCCTGTTCGACAAGGGTGTCCGTCTCCCCGGTCGGACCGGGGCTGTAGATCAGGCCGGCGTCGAACTCCCGGCCGGCTGACGTGATCGCCTCGCCCGCTTCACGGAGATTCGAGACGTCGTTCAGGGGGTCGTGGAGCCGGAAGACGCTGATCCCGTTCTCGGCGGCGGTCATGACGAATCGGCGGACGAAGTCGCCCCCGACCGGCCTGGAGCCGACGAGGAAGCGCCCGCGGAGCGCCATGCCCAGTGGTGTCTTCGTGCGCGCCTCGATCGCACGGATTCGCTCCCAGGGCGACTCGACCCCTCGCCGCACCGCGCTGTCGAAGACGCCGCCGCCAGAGACCTCGAGGGCCGCGAAGCCTGCGCCGTCGAGTACCTCGGCGAGGTCGAGGATCGAGGCGGTGGGAACCCGTCCCGCGAGCGGTTCCTGGCTCAGCAGGCGGACGGTCGTGTCGATCAGAGCGGGCACGACGCGAGCCTAACGCTGAGACCGCTCGGTCGCGCCGAGCTGGGCGAAGGCGTACAGCGTCAGGTATCCGGTCCAGAGGACGGCGGTCAGCGCGAGGGTCATGCCGAGTCCCCGGGGGTAGGCGAGCGGATCGACGATCCGCGCCCAGATGTCCTCCAGCAGCGCGCCCGGGCGCACCAGGAAATCCCAGCTGTTCCAGCGAAGCGACCGGCCGAGGTAGATGCCGAACGAGCTCGCCGCGAGGCTCACGCCAACGAGCACCCAACTCCACACGGGCCCGAACGCGCGACGGACGACGCCCTGCATGACGAAGATCGAGAGGAAGCCGAGCAGCATCCCCGTCCACGCGAACGAGCCGAACAGGACGATGTCGAACCAGAGCGGCGCGTCGTCCCGGGAGCCGAGGTGGATGAAATCGGTGAGGAGGTAGGGCGCGTTCGGCAGGAAGAGCAGCCAGACGGCGGCGATCGGGAGGAGTCGGATCAGGCTTGTGCCGCGTCGCTGGGCGTCGTACACGGCGACGGCGGCGACGACCGGAACCCAGGCCAGGAAGAGGTTCCAGGGGAGGAAATCGTAGGCGCCGGCCTCGCCGTAGGCCCAGCGCGCGAGCAGCGCGCCGATGCAGAGCGCGGAGGCCAGGGCAAGCGAAAAGAGCACAAGCGCGCGGCGGTCGCTCATCGCCGAAAAGTGTAGAAGGGGCTCAGGCGCGCGAGATGTAGCGGCCTTCGCGCGGGTCGACCTTGATCCGGTCGCCCTGGTTGACGAACAGCGGCACCTGGACGACCGCGCCCGTCCCCAGCTTCGCCGGCTTCGTCACGTTCGAGACCGTGTCGCCACGTACGCCGGGCTCGGTCTCGGACACCGTCAGCTCCACGGACGCAGGCATCTGGACACCGGCCGGGCGGCCGTCCACGGTCAGGAGCTGTACGGAGCTCGACGGCTCGAGGTAGGCGAGCGCATCGGAGACCGACTCGCGCGGCATGCTGATCTGCTCGTAGCTCTGCTCGTCCATGAAGACGACCTCGTCCCCGGAGTCGTAGAGGTACTGGACGCTTTTTGTCTCGGTGTGCACGCGCGCGAACTTCTCGCCGGCCCGGAAGGTCTTGTCCACGACCGCTCCCGAGTCGAGGTTCTTCAGCTTCGTGCGTACGAAGGCGCCGCCCTTCCCCGGCTTGACGTGCTGGAACTCGACGATGCGCCAGACGGCGTTCTCGAGCTCGATGTGCATGCCGTTCTTGAACTGGTTGGTGCTGACGGTCTCGGCCATCCGGCGGGCCAGTCTAGTTGACGGTTATCAACTCCTTTTGGAACGAGGTCAGCACCTCGCAGCCGTCCTCGGTGACCACGACCAGGTCCTCGATCCGGACCCCGGCGACGCCGCTCAGGTAGATCCCCGGCTCGACTGTGACGACGTTGCCGGTCGCGAGCACGTCCTCCGACTCCGGACGGAGAACGGGCGCCTCGTGGACGAGCAACCCCAGGCCATGCCCGAGGCCGTGGCCGAAGTTCTCGCCGTACCCCGCTTCGGTGATGACGGCCCGCGCGGCGGCGTCGGCGTCGCGGCCTGAGACGCCGGCGCGCACCGCGTCGAGCCCTGCCTGCTGCGCCTCACGGACGATCTCGTACGTCTCGTGCAGCGAGTCCGAGACCTCGCCGACGGCGAAGGTCCGCGTGCAGTCCGAGCAGTAGCCGGCGAGCATCGCGCCGGCGTCGACCAGCACGAGCTCGCCCTCCTCCACGACCCGGTCGCCCGGCACCGCGTGCGGGCTCGCAGCGGTCGGGCCTGCCGCGATGTCCACAGGGAACGCAAGCCCGTCGGCGCCGAGGTCGTGGAAGAGCTGTTCCATGCGCCAGGCCAGGTCCTTCTCGGTTCGACCCGCAAACTGTTCCTCGACCAGCCGCTCGTAGGCCCGATTCGTCACCTCCGTGGCGCGACGGATCGCTTCGAGCTCCTCCTGCTCCTTGACCGCGCGCAGCGACTCGACGAGACCCCGTCGCGGGACGAGCTCGATGCCGCCGGCGCGGAGGAACTCGTAGTTCGCGTAAGTGAGCGCGTCGGCCTCGAAGGCGACGCGCTTTGGCAGCCGTTCCGGAAGGTCCGAGTAGAGGTAGCGCTTCGTCTCATCGAACTCCACCCCCTCGACCTCGCGCGCCCGCTCGGCGTAGCGGAAGTCGGTGAAGAGCCGCGCGCGGTCCGGCTCGACCAGCATCGCCGCATTCGTGCTCTCGAACCCGGTGAGATAGCGGACGTTGACCGGCGCGCTGACGAGCAGCGGCTCCTCGAGCAGCTCGCGGAGTCGTTCTATCCGCGCGCCAGGAATTCCAGAGCCTCCCTGTATCCCTCTGGCCCCTTGCCGATCACCCGGTGTGCGGCGAGGTCGGCGAGCACCGAGTGGCGCCGCCACTCCTCCCGGCTCGCGATGTCGGACAGGTGCACCTCGACCACCGGGCCGCGTGCCAGCTCCAGCGCGTCGTGGATCGCATAGCTGTAATGCGACCACGCCCCCGGGTTGACGACGAGCCCGTCCGCCGATTCACCGAGCACCTGGCACCACTCGACGTACTCGCCCTCGCTGTTTGTCTGGCGGCAGTCGACGTCGCAGCCGAGCTCCTCGCCCCAGCCCCGGATTCGCTCCTCGAGCTGCGTTAGAGAGAGACCACCGTAGACCGCGGGATCGCGCCGCTCGAGCAGGTTCAGGTTCACGCCGTTGAGCACGCCGACGAGCATCAGTCGACGATCAGCTCGTCGAGTGCTGCGCGAGCCTCGTCCGGCTCCACCTCGCGAACGACCGGTTTCCCGAGCGCCTCCAGCAGCACAAGCCGGATTCTGCCGCGCCGGACTTTCTTGTCGCGGTGGAGCGCCGTCCACGCCCGCGCGCGGTCGACGCGGACGGGTTGCGGGGCAAGCGGGTAATCGATCTCGATCCCAGAAAGCTTGAGCGCCGCTTTCAGCCCCAGCGCCACCGCCTCGCCGTGGGGAACCTCGTAGTTCGAGGCGGCTTCCAGCGCATGGCCGAACGTGTGGCCGAGGTTGAGGATCTCGCGGCGGCCCTTGCGCTCATAGGGATCCTCGAGGCACACCTCGGCCTTGAAGGCGGCGCAAGCGCGGATCATCTCCTCGTCCGGGAGCTCCCAGAGCGGCCGGCCGGCGAGCAGCCCCGTCTTGACGACCTCCGCCATCCCGTTCTGGCGCTCCTCCTCCGGCAGCGTTTCGAGCTCCCGAGGGTCGATCACGACGTGATCGGGATAGTGGAAGGCGCCGACGAGGTTCTTGCCCTGCGGAAGGTCGATCGCCGTCTTCCCGCCGATCGCGGCATCCACCTGGCCCACCAGCGTCGTCGGGAGCGCGATCCAGCGGACCCCGCGCATGTACGTCGCGGCGACGAATCCGGCCAGATCCGTCGTCGTGCCTCCGCCGTACGCGACGATCGCGCCGTCCCTGGCCAGCCGGAGCTCGCTCCAGACCCGCCAAGCCTCGGCGACCGTCTTCTCGTAGACGGCGATCGTCTGATCGAGCCCGAAAGTGCGCAGCTCCCGCAAGCGGGAGTCGATCAGCAGCACGTCGCCGTCCGCCCTTCGGTCGCCGATCCGAATCCCGAGCGCGGCGAGCAGGACTCCGTCGGCGTCCTCGGCGACGGCGTCGGCCACGCTCCGGTAGTCACGGGCAGCATGGAGCGCGCGGAACGCTGCTTCCTCCTGCGCGAGCGGGCGTCCGCTCTCCCGGCTCCGTTCCCAGGCCGTGTCGACGTCGACGTCGATGAGCACTGCGAGCGCACGATCGGACCGAGCCGCCTCGAACGCTCCGCCACCCAGCGCGATCACCGATGGCTCGCCGGCCGAGAGCCCCTCGTCGACGATTTCCCGCTCCAGCCGCCGGAACTCAGCCTCGCCCCGGTCGAACAACTCGGTAATTGGGCCGTGGCGCGCCTCGATCTGGGCATCGGTGTCGACGAAAGGGCGCCCGGTTCGGCGCGCGACGTCCCGGCCGACCACGGTCTTCCCTGCGCCCATGAAACCGATGAGCGCGATGTGCCGGTCTACCGCGGTTGCCACGGGATGCGCTCGAGGTAGGCGCGGTGAGCGGCCACGAGGTCGTCCAGTGCGTCGCCGCCGAACTTCTCCCGCGCGGCCCGGGCAAGTTCGAAGGCGACGGAGGCCTCGGCGACGACGGAGAGCGCCTCGACCGCGGCCGTGTCGCTTCGCTCGACGAGCGCCTCCCCGGGCTCTCCGCTCTCGATATCGGCCGAGCGGAGCGGCCGCATCAACGTCGGAAGGGGCTTCATCGCCGCACGGACGACGATCTCCTCCCCGTTCGAGACCCCGCCCTCGATGCCGCCGGCCCGGTTCGTCTCGCGGTAGACGCCGCGCTCGTCGCGGAAGATCTCGTCGTGCGCCTGCGAGCCGCGCAGCTTCGCCAGGCCGAAGCCCTCGCCGACCTCGACGCCTTTCACAGCCTGGATGCCCATCAGCGCCGCTGCCAGCCGGGCGTCGAGCCGGCCTTCCTTCGTCGCGTAGGAGCCGAGCCCGGGCGGGACGCCTCGCGCGCGAACCTCGACCACCCCGCCGACCGTGTCGCGATCGGCCTTGGCCTCGTCGACGTTCCCCATCGCGACGACGGAGCCCGCGACGGCGACACCGATTTCGGCGAGCAACGCTTTCGCGACGGCGCCCGCGGCGACCGTGATCGCCGTCTGCCGCGCGCTCGCTCGTTCCAGGGCATCGCGCGTGTCGGACAGTCCGAACTTGAGCGTGCCGGCGAGATCGGCGTGCCCAGGGCGCGGCAGCGTCACCGGCTTTGTGCCCTTTCCCTCCTGCTCGCCCTCGGGCGGCCACGGGCTCATCCCCCAACGCCAGTTTTCGTGATCTCGGTTGTGGACGACCAGCGCGAGCGGCGTTCCCAACGTACGCCCGTGACGAAGCCCCGCCAGCACCTCGACGCGATCCTGCTCGATCCGCTGCCTAGGACTGCGCCCGTAGCCCTGCTGGCGGCGGGCGAGGTCGGCGTCGATCGCCTCGCGCTCGAGCATGAGCCCCGCGGGCAGGCCGGTCAGAATCCCGACGAGGGCCGGGCCGTGCGACTCACCCGCCGTTGTCAGTCTCAGCACGAGGCAAGCCTACGGCGCGCCGCATCACCTCGACCGGCGCGGGCATCCCTGTCCAGAGCTCGAATGACGCCGCGCCCTGGGCGACCAGCACCTCGAGCCCGCCGAAGACGCTCGCTCCGGCCTCCCGTGCGGCGGCAGCGGTGGCAGAGTCCGGATAGGGCAGGTCGACGAGCGTTTGACCGGCACCCATCTCGACCAGCACCTGGTTCTTCACGGGCGTCGCGTTGACGACGAGGTCGCGGTCCGCCACGTCCGGTGGCCACTCCCCACGCCGCGAGAAGACGCGAGCGTCGGGCAGCGCGGCACGAAACGCCGCGGCCGCCCCGCCGTCCCCGATGATCGTCGGGCGCTCGAACTCGAGACCTTCGAGAATGGCGGCGTCCGTCGAGAACGCCTCGATCCGGTCGTCGCGGACGACCAGCGTGTTCACCGAGGGAAGCTCCGAGCCGACGATTCGCGCGACGTCGCGCTTGTAGGGGGCGGTGACGTTGGCGCCTCCGACCAGGCCGCGAACCACGTCCTCGAGGTCCTCCGGCCTCACCTCGAGTGCCTCGTAGTGCCAATCGAGCCCTCGCTCGGCGAAGGCCGCGTTCTGCATTCGCGGCGAAAGCGACTGACCGACCGGGGAGCCGATCAGCACGACCTTCATCAGTAGCCGTGCGCGTTCTTGTAGTTCTCGAACTCGCGCTCGCTGGCCGTGAAGAAGTGGTGCACCTTGTCCGGCTTGCGCACGAAGAACAGGTAGTCCGTCCTCGCTGGACGCGCCGCGGCCTGCATGGACGCCAGGCCCGGGTTGGCGATCGGCGTCGGGGGGAGCCCCGCGAGTTTCCGCGTGTTGTACGGATTGTCCGAGTCGAGCTGCGACTGGCGGATGGACTCCGTCGGCGGAATGCCGAGGCCGTACCGAAGCGTCGCGTCGATGCCGAGCGTCATCCCCGCTTTCAGACGGTTGTAGATGACCGCGGCCACGAGCCGCCGCTCCTCGGGCGCGCTCACCTCCTCTTCGATCATCGAAGCGATGATCAGGACGTCGTAGGGCGTTAGGTTCCTCGACCGCGCGTAGCGCATGTTCACCTTCGCCCAGTTCTTCCTGAAGGCTGCGAGCTGCGCGTTCACGAGCTGACGGGTCGTCGTCCGCTTCGTGAACTCGTAGGTCGCCGGGAAGAGGAACCCCTCGAGGTGCGGCGGCCGGCCCTCGGTCAGGAACGCTCGCGGGACCCGCGCCGACCTGTCGGTCAGCGTCAGATAGCGGCTCGGCGAGAGCCTTGGTCTGATGTTGCGCTTTTGCTCCGCGATCTTGTTGACCTCGCCGATCCGCTCGGCCATCTGCGCGCGCGTGAATCCCTCCGGGAAGATGATCTTGAGCGGCTTCGGCGCCACGGGGGCCGGCGGCGGTGGCGGGGCCGCCTCCTCGTCACCGCCCAGGACCGCCATCGCCGCGCCCGCGACGAAAGCGACGAGAGCGAGCACGCCGGCAAGCGCGACGGCGCGCCGCACGAGAATGCGTCGACGGGACGGCCTCGTGCGGTGCCGCGTCGGCCGGCTCAGCGTTGTCGGTTCTTCGACCATTCCAGGTAGCTCGTCAGCAGATGCGCCGCCGCCCGGGCGTCCTCGTCGCCTCCCGGGCCGGCCAGCGTCGTCGTGAACCGCTCGTCGTACCGCTCGACCGACACGTCGAGGATCGCCTCGAGCGCCTGCGCGAATCGCTCCGTCTCCTCAGCCTGCTCACCCCGTTCCCCGCGGAGCGTGAGCGGCAAACCCACGACGACGCGCTCCACCTCTTCGGCGCGGATGAGCGAGGCGAGCTCATTCATACCTTCCTCGCTCGCGGCGCGCTCGACGACGCGGAGTGGCCGCGCCAGGGTGCCGGTGGGGTCCGAAACGGCGACGCCGGTGCGCGCGGCTCCGTAGTCCAGTGCCAGCACCTTCACTCGAGTGCTGACGCGATCTCGCTCTTGGCCACCTCGTAGGCTTCGGCCAAACCCTCCGGATTCTTGCCTCCGGCCTCGGCGAGGTCCGCGCGTCCTCCCCCGCCGCCGCCGATCTTCTCGGCCGCCTTGCGCGCAACCTTGACGGCATCGATGCCCTGGTCGACCAGCGACCGGTCGAGGTTCACGACCAGATAGGCCCGGCCCTCGTCGACCGACCCGAGCAGCACCGCCGCCGCCTGCCTGGACTGGCGGATCCGGTCGGAGAGGTCCTTCAGGTCGGAGCCCTTCAGCGCCTCGACCTCGGCGACGACGATCCCGTTCGTCTCATCTCGGTAGTTGACCTCAAGCTCGGCCGCGGCCTGCTTGCGTCCGGCTCCCTTGCGGAGCTGCTGGACCTCCGCGCGGAGCTCCTCCGCCTCCTCCGCGCGGGCGCGGAGCCACGACCACGCCTCGCCCGCCGTGATCGCCTCGATCCGCCTGGCTCCCGATCCGACCGAAGCCTCGGAGAGGATCACGAACGGCCCGATCTCGGCGGTCGAGCGGACATGCGTGCCGCCGCAGAGCTCGCGCGAGTAGTCGTCGATCTCGACCACCCGTACCTCGTCGCCGTACTTCTCGCCGAAGAGCATCATCGCGCCGAGGCGCCGTGCTTCGTCGATCGGCGTCACGAACGTCCGGACCGGCAGGTTCTGGAAGATCTTCTCGTTCACGGCCCGCTCGACCTGCTCGCGCTCCTCGGGCGTGAGCGCCCTGTCGTACGTGAAATCGAACCGGAGCTTGTCGGGCCGGACCGCCGACCCGGCCTGCCGGACCTGGTCGCCGAGGACGTCGCGAAGCGCCTGGTGCAGGAGGTGCGTCGCCGTGTGGTTCGCCATCGTCGGGAAGCGCACCGACCAGGGGACGACCGCCCGAACGCGGTCGCCCTCGGCGAAGCCCCCTCCCTCGAACGTGAGCACCTGGTCGTCGCCGACGCGCGTCGCGCGAATCAGGTTCGCGCGCGCGCCCGTCTCCTCGTTCTCGATGAACCCGAGGTCGGAGACCTGGCCGCCGCCCTCGGGATAGAACGGCGAGCGCTCGAGCTTCGCCTGGAAGGTGCCGTCCTCCAGATCCTGGTAGGCGAGGATCGCTGTCAGCACCTCGGTCACTTCGTAGCCGACGAACTCCGTCGGACGGGAGTCGTCGACGGCGATCGCGACCTCTGCAGTTTTCGTCTTCGAGCGCGCCCGCTGCTCGGACATCAGCCGCGAGAACTCTTCCTCGTCGACGGCAAGACCGCGGTCACCCGCGAGCTCGCGGGTGAGCTCGAGCGGGAAGCCGTAGGTGTCGTGGAGCCTGAAGGCGTCCTCGCCGGAGATGAATTCACCGGATGCGATCTCCTCGAACAGGCCGAGGCCGCGCTCGAGCGTCTCGGAGAAGCGCGCCTCTTCGGCCCGAAGGGTCTCGCGGATGCGCTCGCGGTTCTCGTCGAGCTCCGGGTACCAGGAGGACATCTGGTCGGCAACGACGTCCGACATGCGCCAGAGGTCGGCGAGGCCGATCCCACGCGCCTGCTGGACCGCACGACGGATCACCCGGCGCAGGACGTAGCCGCGACCCTCGTTCGACGGCAGCACGCCGTCGGCGACGAGGAAGGTCATGCCGCGGCCGTGGTCGGCCATGATCCGGTGCGCCTTCGTCGCCTTCTCGGAGCTCTGCCAGCCGACGCCGCTCTCGGCCTCGATCCAGTCCATGATCGCCTGGTAGCCGTCGGTCTCGTAGACCGAGATCACGCCCTGCTGGATCGCGGCGGTGCGCTCGAGGCCCAGCCCGGTGTCGATAACAGGCTTCGGGAGCGGAGTCAGCTTGCCGTCGGCGCCGAGGTCGAACTCCATGAAGACGAGGTTCCAGAACTCGAGATAGCGCTCGCAGGGACAGCCTGGCCCGCAATCGGGCCGGCCGCAGGACAGCTCTTCTCCGCGGTCGTAGTACATCTCGGAGCACGGCCCGCAGGGTCCCGTGTCGCCCGCCTGCCAGAAGTTCTCCGAGCGCGGCAGCCCGACGATCCGATCGCGCGGCTGGCCGACCTTCTCCCAGGCCGCGATTGCGACCTCGTCCTCGCCCAGTCCGAGCTCGGGATCGCCGGCAAAGACGCTCGCCCAGAGGCGGTCGAGGTCGATCTTCAAGTGCTCGGTCATGAGCTCCCAGGCGAGCTCGACCGCGCCTTCTTTGAAGTACTCGCCGATCGAGAAGTTGCCCATCATCTCGAAGAAGGAGAGGTGGTAGCCGTCGAGGCCGACCTCGTCGATGTCGGTCGCCCGGAAGCACTTCTGGTACGTGGTGAGCAGCGTCGCCGGAGGCTCCTTCTGGCCGAGGAAGTACGGCTTCAGCGGCTGCATCCCGGCGCTGATCAGGAGCGTCGAGGTGTCCTCGGGCGGCGGGATCAGCGGCGCCGAGGGCAGCCGTGTGTGGCCCTTCGACTCGAAGAACTGGAGGAAGCCTTCGCGGAGCTCAGGCGTCGTGCGCATGGCCTCCGATTCTAGGTGCGCCCCTCAACCGTGCCGGGCTTCGACAAGGCCTTAACGGGGTCCGACCCTGTAAAGACGCCGGAAGGCAGCGCACCGCTGCCGGCTCCGAGCCCTCTGCAGGGCTCTTAACGGGGTCGGACCCCGTTAAAGGCGCCTCAAGCAACCTCGGTCTCTTCCGCGATCTCCTCGCGGATCTTCTCCAGCGAGCGCCTGATCAGCCGCGACACGTGCATCTGGGAGATCCCGACCTGCTCGGCGATCTGCGACTGGGTCAGTCCGCGGAAGAAGCGAAGGTGCGAGAATTCGCCGCTCGCGCTGATCGAGCACCTTGAACCCGGGCGCAAGGACGCGCGCGATCCTCCGAGACCTCGTACTCGTGCTCCTCCGTCCCGAGCGAATCGAGCGGGTCGACCTCGCCCTCCTCGTCGGAGCCCCCGCCCGTGGAAAGGGAGACGGAGCTGTAGGCGCGTCCGCTCTCAAGCGCCTCGAGCACGGCCTCCTCCTCGACCCCGGCGCCCTCGGCGAGCTCCGGAATCGTCGGCGACCGGCCGAGCTGCACGGTCTGCTGCTCGATCAGCTTCGAGATCTGCACGTTCAGTTCTTGCAGGCCGCGCGGCACGCGCACTGACCAGCCCTTGTCGCGGAAGTGCCGCTTGATCTCGCCGATGATGTTCGGGGTCGCGTAGGTGGTGAGCTCGACGCCGCGGTCGAGGTCGAAGCGGTCGATCGCCTTGATCAGGCCGATCGCGCCGATCTGGACGAGATCGTCCAGCTGCTCGCCCCGGTACGAGTAGCGGCGCGCGAGCGAGCGGACGAGCGACATGTAGCGCTCGATCAGCTCCTCCCTGGCCTGGAGATCGCCCTGCTCGTGGTAGCGCCGCAGGAGCACCTTGTCGTCGTTGGCCGTCATCGCGGCTCGCTCAACTCGCTTGCGCAGCTCGACCCAAGCGCCGTCGTCACGATCTGCGAGCCTGGTAGCCGTCGACGACTGCGTCGAGCAGCCGTTGCAACGAGAGGGATTCGCCGAGCTCGCCCTCCAGCTCGGCCCGCAGGTCGCTGCCGCGGAAAGGACCGACGGTCGCGCGCAACTCGCTGTCTGCGATGTCGAGCGAGACCGTGATCTGCTCCCCGCCGTCCCGGCGCTCGAGCAGTCCGTCAAGCGCGAGCTCGAGGTCTTCGAGCGTCTCGACCGTGATGTCGAGCCGCATCGCGAGCCCGGCCAGCACGAGGCGGGCGACGCCGAAGAAGGGACGCTCCCGCGGCATGGTGAGCGTGATCTGATCGGTCATGGGTTGCGGCCCGGGATGCGGCCTCAGCGGCCGGACGACGTTACGCGCCCGGCGCCGACGACGACGTCACGGTCGTACAGCACTGCCGCCTGGCCCGTGGCGACGCCGTAGGCGGGCTCGTCGAGCAGCACGCGGAATCCGCGCGAGACGGGCTCGACCGCGCCCGGAACTGCGGGTGAGCGGTAGCGCAGCTTGACGTCCGCCCGATCGACGTCGACATGGAGCTTGCCCCCGGCGCGTACCCGCCGACGGGCCAGGGACTCGCGCGGCCCGACCACGACCTGATTGCTGCTCCGAAGTGTCTTGACCGCGTAGAGCGGCGTGCCGGTCGCGACGCCGAGGCCCTTGCGCTGCCCGGGCGTGAAGGCCCAGAAGCCCTGGTGGGAGCCGAGCACCTCTCCCTGCTCGTCCACGATCTCCCCGGGACTGGAGCGGAGACCCCGGCGCTCGAGGAACGCCCGGTAGTCGGCGCCGCCGAGGAAGCACGCTTCCTGGCTCTCCACCCGGCCGGCGACGGCGAGTCCGGCACGAGCGGCCTCGGCTCGAGTCTCCTCCTTGCTCTGCTCGCCGAGCGGGAACCAGATCCGGCCGAGCACGCGAGGATCGAGGCGGGCGAGCATGTACGACTGGTCCTTCGTGTCATCGACGCCCCGGGCGAGCAGCAGCCGGCCGCGGTGCCGGACGATGCGCGCGTAATGACCAGTCGCCAGCCGGCCGGCACCCGCGTCCTTCGCGAAAGCGAGCAGCCGGCCGAAGCGGAAGAACCCGTTGCAGCTGATGCAGGGGTTGGGCGTCTCCCCGCGCTCGTAGCCGCGGACGAACGGCTCGACGATCGCGCGAAGGAACTCTTCGCGCGCGTCGAGCGTGACGTGCGGGAGCCCGAGGGTGTGGCACGTTCTCCGAGCGGCGAGAACGGCCTCGGGCGAGCAGCAGGCGCGGTCGACGTCCGGCGCCTCCGGATCGATCCAGAGACGGAGTGTTACGCCGATCGCCTTCGGGCCGGCGCGGAGGAGCGCAACGGCGCTGTCGACGCCGCCGCTCATCGCGACCGCGACGCGCTCAGGGTCGGGCGCGGCGCGGAAGATCGGCCCGAGTGCGTTCGCAAGCGCGTCGAGCGCGAGCTCGTCGCCCCCGACCGCCGCCGCCTCGAGCAGCGTCAGCCCTTCGAGCGGCCGGTCGAGCCCCTCCGCGTCGGCACTGACGATGCGGTCGCCGTCGACCGTGAGCCGAACCAGGCGCCATTCGCCGCCCCGAGATGAGTCTCCAATGACCTCGATCACGGGGTCACGGTAGCCCAGAAAGGCCAGAAAAGTGCTCCACCCTGCCGATGTCGCCGCGCCTTGCGAACCTGGTAAACCAGGTGGGTGCCCTGCCGCCCGGGTTCTTACGCCCGGATCGGACTCGAGCTCCCTTCGCGTGTGTGTTGGTTCACGTTATGGCGCGACGCCACGCACAGGGTCGAGCACTTCCACTCTAAGTCATCAGGTCAGTCTCCGGGAGCGGCGAACCGCCAGCGGATCGTCGTCCGGCCACGCACGCCGAGCTCACGCGCAACCGCCTCGGTCAGTCCGAACTGGGTTGCGGCGCTGCCGGGGCCGCGAGCGACCACCTGCGTCAGCATCACCGTCCGCCCGTGGCCGATGTAGATCTTCGCGCCGCAGACTAGGACCGGGTGCGAGACGCCGAGAGTCTTGCGCTCGAGCACCTCGCCACACGCTGTCCGGCGGCCATACGCGCGAGGCGACTCCGGACCGGCGAGCGCCTCGTACCAGCCTCCACCCGGTGCCGGCACCGCCGCCGGGAGGTCGCTTGGGTTCCCCGCGCCGCTTCGCTGCTCGGCGACGGCCAGTGCGACGACGCCGGCCAGCAGCGCGGCGGCAGCCAGCAGAATCGCTCGCTGCGCCAGAGCAGGGCTCACGATGCGCGGCGGCGCCAGAACCGTCCGCGCGGCTGCTCGGGCTCGCGGATCTCGGTGATCGCCGCAGGCTCAACCGTCTCGCTCGGCGTGACCTCGTCCGGCTCCTCCGCGACGGGAGTGCGCCGCTGGAAGGCCGGGAAGCGCGGTCCTTCCGCCCAGACCGCCAGCTCGAACAGGCAAATCAGCAGCCAGGCCAGCGCCATCACGGCGATGATCGCGGTCGCGCTGAGGTCGGCGACGCCAACACCGATCGCGAGCGCGATCAGGAACGCGACTTCGAGCACAAACCTCAGGCCCGATCCCTGCACGATGGGGGAAGGCTAACTGCGTGGCCTCAATTGCAGACCGAGCTCGGCGAGAACCTCGCCGGGCATGGGAGTCGGCGCGCCGGTGAGCGGGTCCGACCCGCTCGCCACCTTCGGGAAGCCGACGATCTCGCGAATGTTGGGCTCGCCGGCCATCAGCGCCACGAACCGTTCGATGCCCATCGCGAAACCGCCGTGCGGCGGCGCGCCCATGCGGAGCGCCTCGAGCAGGAAGCCGAACTTCTCCTCGGCCTCCTCGTCGGAGAGGCCCGAGCGCGCGGAAGACGCGCTTCTGCACCTCCTGGTCGTGGATCCGGATCGACCCCGAGCCGAGCTCCCAGCCGTTCCAGACGAGGTCGTACGCCTGGCTGATCGCCGCACCGGGATCCGACTCGATCAGCTCTTCGTCGCCGGGCTTCACTCCTGTGAACGGGTGGTGCGAGAACGTCCAGCGCTCCTCGTCCTCGTTCCACTCGAAGAGCGGGAAGTCGATCACCCACAGAAACGCCTGCTTGCTCTCGTCGGCGAGCTCCAGCTCGCGGCCGAGGTGACTGCGGAGAGCGCCGAGGACACGGGCCGTAACCGCCGGCGTGTCGGCCGCGAACAGCACGGTCGAACCGGGATCGGCGCGGAAGGCCTGAAGCTCCTCCTCGGAGAGGAACTTCGCGATCGGCGAGCGGA
Source organism: uncultured Actinomycetes bacterium (assembly GCA_963752845.1). Taxonomy (GTDB): domain Bacteria; phylum Actinomycetota; class Thermoleophilia; order Gaiellales; family Gaiellaceae; genus JACDAN01. The sequence continues at coordinate 447,720 of CAVVZV010000003.1, forward strand.
CCTCACCCGTCTCGTCGACGACCAGATAGGCCATCCCCTTTGCCCCCCACTCCTTCGCCACCTCCTCGAGTCGCTCGAGCTCCGCCCGGGAGAACGCCTGCGGGACCGTGAGGAAGCGGACCGACTCGGCGTTGGCAAAGACACCGAACTCCGAGCCGCGCGTCACCTCTGTCGCATCGTCGATCTCGAGGCCGAACCGCAGGTCGGGCTTGTCGGTGCCGTAGCGCGCCATCACCTCGTGCCAGGTGAGCCGCGGGAACGGCCGCTCGGGCGGCTCGCGGCCGAGCGCCTCGAACGAGGCGACCACCGCCTCCTCGAGCACGTTCAGAACGTCCTCCCGCTCGGCGAACGCCAGCTCGACGTCGAGTTGGCGGAACTCGAACTGCCGGTCGGCGCGGAGATCCTCGTCGCGCCAGCAGGTGGCGATCTGGTAGTAGCGGTCGAATCCACCGATCACGAACAGCTGTTTGTAGACCTGCGGCGACTGCGCGAGGGCGAAGAACTTGCCCGGTTGGAGCCGGACCGGGACGAGGAAATCGCGGGCGCCCTCCGGCGTCCCCTTGATCAGGCTCGGCGTCCAGGAGTCGACGAACCCGAGCTCTTCCATCCGGCGACGAATCGCCGAGACTACGGTTCCCGCGAGGCGAAGGTTGCGCTGCATCTGCTCCCGGCGGAGGTCGAGCCAGCGGTAGCGCAGGCGGAGGGTCTCGTCCACGTTCTGCTCGTCGAGCTGGAACGGCAGGGGCGTCGAGGTCGAGATCACCTCGAGCTGGTCGACCTGGACCTCGACCTCGCCGGTCGGCAGCTTGGGATTGATCGCCTCCGGCGCGCGTGCGACGACCTCCCCCTTGGCACGCAGGACGAACTCGTTGCGGATGTCGTGGGCGGTGGCGGCCGCGTCGGGCGCGCGCTCGGGGTTGATGACGAGCTGGCCGATGCCGGTGTGGTCGCGCAGGTCGATGAAGATCAGCCCGCCGTGGTCGCGCCGGCGGGCGACCCAGCCGGCGAGCGTGACCGTCTTCCCCACCTGCTCCGTGCGGAGCTCGCCTGCTCCGGTGTCGCGCCAGCTCATTCCTGGAGCTCCCCGATCAGCGCCGCGACGTCCGGCGCCTGCCCGGCCTCGACGACCTCGACGCGGCGGGCGCCGAGGCGGCTCGCCTGCGTCCGCTGGCCCTTCACAGACCTGCCCGCGTAGTCCATGTCGGCGCTGATGTTCCGGCGCCGGAGCTCGGCGAGCGCGGCGGCGATGGCCTTTCGGTCGGCGCCCTCCTCGGCGACGAAGAAGACGTCGATCCCCTCGGGCTCGATGTCGGCGTCCGGCAGCGAGAGGATGAGTCGCTCGATACCGGCGCCGAAGCCGATTCCCGGAGTGGGCGGGCCGCCGATCGCCTCGATCAGGCCGTCGTAACGGCCGCCGCCGCAGATCGTGTCCTGGGCGCCGATCGCCTCGTCCTTGAACTCGAACGTCGTGCGCGTGTAGTAGTCGAGGCCGCGCACGAGCGTCGGACGCAGCGCGTAGCGGACGCCGAGCGCGTCGAGGAAGCCCCGAACCTGCTCGAAGTGCTCGCGGCAGGGGTCGCAGAGCGAGTCGCCGATCTTCGGCGCTTCGGCCAGGGCCGCCTGGACGCGCTCGCTCTTCACGTCGAAGACGCGAAGCGGCGACGTCCGGCGCTTGGCGCGTGCCTCGTCGTCCAGTTCGGCGTCGTGCTCGTCGAGCCAGGCCTCGAGCTGCCGGAGATACGCAGGGCGGCAGTTCGCGTCACCGATCGAGTTCAGCTCGAGGACGTAGTCGCCGATGCCGAGGCGGCGAAGGAGCTCGTCGTAGAGCTGGATCAGCTCCGCGTCGACGGCGGGATCGTCCGAGCCGATCGCCTCGACCGAGAGCTGCCAGTGCTCGCGATAGCGGCCCTTCTGGGGCCGGTCGTAGCGCCACATCGGGCCGATTGTGTAGAGCTTGACCGGCTGCGGCTCTCGGTGCATGCCGTGCTCGAGGTAGGCGCGGCAGATCGGCGCCGTCGCTTCCGGGCGCAGTGTCAGCGAGCGTCCGCCGCGGTCCTCGAACGTGTACGTCTCCTTTTGTACGACGTCCGAGCCCTCGCCCGACGTCCGGATGAAGAGCTCGGTGTCCTCGAATCCCGGCGTGACGATCTGCCCGTAGCCGTAGAGCACGCAGAGGCGTTCCGCTTCTCCGAGCACCCTTTGCCAGACACCTTGCTCGGAGGGGAGAAGGTCATGCGTCCCCCTCGGCGCCTCGAATCTCACTGGGCCGCGCGCAGCTCCGCGAGGAAGGGGTTGCGTTCGCGCTCGGCGCCCAGTGTCGTCTGTGGGCCATGGCCTGGATAGACGACGGTTTCCGGCGGCAGCCGGTAGAAGAGCATCCGGATCGACTCGACCAGCGTGTCCCAGTCGGCGAAGGGAAGATCCGTCCGCCCGACGCCGCCCGCGAAGAGGACGTCGCCGGAGAAGAGCGCGCCGTCGGTCGCGTAGGCGAGGTGCCCTGGGGAGTGACCCGGCACCGAGAGGGTCTCGAACGTCAAGTCCGGCAACCTTGAAGATCTCGTCTCCCTGAAGCCGGACGTCCGCTCTGTATGGCCGAATCGACTGCCCTGGATAGAACGCCTGGGGATTCTCGAGGACGGGAGCCTCGCGCTCGGGCATGTACACCTGCGCGCCCGTTGCTTCTGCGAGCGCGGCGATTCCGCCGAGGTGGTCCCAGTGGCTGTGGGTGACGAGGATCGCAGCGATGTTGAGGCCGAGGTCGGCACCCTCGTAGCCCGGATCGACTACGACCGCCTCGGCCGAGGTCGGGTCGGCGCGCACGAGGTAGCAGTTCGTCTGTGTCGGCCCGAGCGTGTAGGTGTCGACGATCGGCGCCATCTCGCGGCGAGTCTAACGACGGCTTGAACGGGGATAGGATCGGCCCATGCAGAGCTGGAACCTGTTGGAGCTCGAGACACCGGGCGGCACCCGAAGTCCGATCGTCATGCATTCCACCGACGAGGCCCGCGCGGTGCTGATCGGGATCGCGCCGGGCCAGGAGCTGGGCGATCACCAAGTGCACGAGCGTGCCTACGTGGTCGTCGTCGACGGTCGTGTCCAGATCGACGCCGGCGGGGACTCGCTGGCGGCGGGGCCCGGGACGCTCGTGCGCTTCGAGGAGAAGGAACGTCGCCGAGTGTCGTCAGCCGAAGGCGCGCGCTTGCTTCTGCTGTTGGCGCCCTGGCCGGGAGCGGGGCACTATCGCGGTGATCCGAAGCCCCCGGAGGCTTAGCCCTTGCGGCCGGTGGCCGCGCCGCTGCGCTTCGTGAACATCCTGTACATCAGCGCGTCCATCGCGTAGCTGAACGGCAGGAAGAACGCGAGCAGGAATGCGGTGTTGATGAGCCGCTGCGTGATCGACAGCTCGCCGCTGAGCAAGGTCACCGTCAGGAACATCAGCGGCGCGAAGATCAAGCCCCGCTTGCCGACGCGGCGCCATGAGGGCGGCTGCACGGTGCGGCCGCCTGTTTGGCGTCGTGCGGGGGCCGCAGCCGTCCGCTTCCCGTTCCGTCTGGTCGCGTCGTCCCCGTCAGAGGGTGGTTCGACCTCGTTGCCTTCCTCGTCGACCCAGACTTCCTCCCACTCGTGACGCCGCTCTTTTGCTCGGCGCCGGCGCTGCTTTCGGCTCGGCATGGGGTCAGCCTAGCGCCGTTAGAGCCTCTGGCCGTCCTTGATCACGCCGGCCACGACCTTGCCGGCGAGGTGGTAGGCGAGGTAGCGCCAGTCGGGAGCGCCGAGGAGAACGACATCGGCGTCGTAGCCCGCGGCGAGCCGTCCCTTCTTGTCGGCGCGGGAGAGCACATGGGCTGCGTTGACCGTGGCGGCAGCAAGCGCTTCGGCCGGTGAGAGCCCGAGCTGGGTGCACGCGAGCGAGCAGACGAGCGGGATGCTCTCGCAGAACGCGCTGCCGGGGTTGAAGTCGGTCGCGAGCGCGACGGCGGCGCCGGCGTCGAGCAGCTGCCGTGCGGGCGGCATCGGGCGGTTGAGGAAGAGCGCGCTGGCCGGGAGCAGGACGGCGGTGACCTCACTGGCCGCGAGGACCTTTACCCCGTGCTCGCCCGTCGCTTCCAGGTGATCGACCGAGCGCGCCCCGAGCTCGATCGCGAGCTCCACGCCACCGGCTTCAGTGAACTGGTCCGCGTGCAGGCGCAGCGCGAGGCCGAGCCGCTTCGCTTCGGTCAGGTAGCGGCGGGCTTGGCCGGCATCGAACGCGCCTCGCTCGACGAACACGTCCGCGGCTTCGGCGGTGGAGGCGGCCTCGGGCAAGACCTCGCCGATGACGAAATCGAGGTAGCCGTCGCCGTCCGGGAACTCCGGCGGGACCGCGTGGGCGCCGAGGAACGTCGGGATGCCGCCGGCCTCGCGGATCGCGCGTAGCGACGCGAGCTCGGTCTCCCGGTCGAGCCCGTAGCCCGATTTCGCCTCGAACGTCGTCGTGCCGGCATGCAGCATCCACTCGCGATGACGCCGGACGGCCTCGCCGAGCGTCTCCTCGCCGGCGGCGCGCGTTGCGCGCACCGTGGCGAGGATCCCCCCGCCCGCGGCGTGGAGCTCCTCGTAGGTCGCACCCGCCGCTCGCAGCGAGAACTCCTCGACGCGGTCGCCTGCGAAGCACGCGTGCGTATGACAGTCGACCAGGCCTGGGATGGCGCACAATCCGCGGCCGTCGACCTCCTCGACCTCGCCGTCGGGCGCCGCCAATCGGCTCATCTCGCCGACCGCCTCGATCTGTCCGGCTGAGCAGAGGACGTACGCGCCCTCGATCACGTCGACGGCACCGAGCTCGCGCCCGCGCAGCGGCGAGCCTTGGCCCGCCGGGGTAGCAAGCTGCTCGAGATCGCGAATCAGGAGCCGGCGCCCGCCGGCCGCGGCGTCTGTCACCCGCCGGCCGACTGCGGCGGCAGCTCGAGGTCGTGTCGCTCCGCAGCCTCACGCGCCTCGGGATATCCCGCGTCGGCATGCCGGAGCACGCCGATCCCGGGATCGGTGGTCAGCACGCGCTCGAGGCGCTCGGCCGCATCCGCGGTGCCGTCGGCGACCACGACCATGCCCGCATGGATCGAGTTGCCGATGCCGACCCCACCGCCGTGGTGGACGCTGACCCACGTTGCGCCGGCAGCCGTGTTCAGCAGCGCGTTGAGGATCGGCCAGTCCGCGATCGCGTCGGAGCCGTCGAGCATCGCCTCCGTCTCGCGGTAGGGCGAGGCTACCGAGCCCGTGTCGAGGTGATCCCGGCCGATCACGATCGGCGCCGACACCTCGCCGCTGCGTACCAGCTCGTTGATCGCCTGGCCGGCTTTCGCCCGGTCGCCGAAGCCGAGCCAGCAGATCCTCGCGGGTAGCCCCTGGAATGCGACCCGCTCGGGTGCGATCTCGAGCCAGCGCTGGAGGAGACGGTCGTTGGGAAAGAGCTCACGAAGCTTCGCGTCGATCGCCGCGATGTCGCTGGCCTCTCCAGACAGCGCCGCCCAGCGGAACGGCCCCGCTCCGCGGCAGAAGAGCGGTCTGATGTACGCCGGGACGAAGCCCGGATATGTAAACGCGTCTTCTACCCCACCCTCACGGGCCTCACCTCGAAGATTGTTGCCATAGTCGAAAACATAGCTTCCCGCTCGGACGTACTCGAGCAGTCCGCGCACATGTGTTGCGATCGAGTCACGGGCTCGTAACAAGTACGCCTCGGGGTCGCGCGCGCGCAGCTCAGCTGCCGCCTCGACGTCGAGCCCCTGTGGGACGTAGCCGTTGAGCGGGTCGTGGGCCGCGGTCTGGTCGGTGACGAGATCGAAGTGCTCGCCGCGCGCGGCCAAGTCGGGGACGACGTCGGCGGCGTTGCCGAGCAGCCCGACCGAAAGGGCGCGGCCCTCCCGCGCCGCCGCGCGAACGCGTTCGAGCGCGTCGTCGACCGATTCCGTTGCCTCGTCGAGGTAGCGCGTCTCGAGCCGCCGTTGGATTCGCCTCGGATCGACCTCGACACACAGAATCGCAACCACCGGCCATTGTTCCGGCAAGCGGCTGGGCGCCGCCCATTCCGCCGAGCCCTGCCGTCAAGATCGTCCGACCCGACAGGTCGGCAGAACCGAAGTGCTTCTCACCCGCCGCCGCAAACGTCTGGTAGGTGCCCTGGAGGATCCCCTGGGTGCCGATGTAGATCCAGCTGCCCGCAGTCATCTGCCCGTACATCGTCAGCCCGAGGGCCTCGAGACGCCGGAACTCGTCCCACGTCGCCCAGCGGGGCACGAGCAGCGAGTTGGCGATCAGGACTCTCGGCGCGCCGGTGTGCGTTCGAAAGACGCCGACGGGCTTGCCGCTCTGGACGAGCAGCGTCTCGTCATCGGCGAGCCGCAGCAAGGCGGCCACGAGCGCGCGAAGCGCGTCGTGACTTCGAGCCGCCTTCCCGGATCCGCCATAGACGATCAGCTCCTCCGGGCCGTTCGGCCACCTCCGCGTCGAGGTTGTTCAGGAGCATTCGCAAAGGAGCCTCGGTGGCCCACGAACGGGCGTTCAGCGTCGTCCCGCGCGGCGCGCGGATCCGGCTGAGATCACCACAAAGCGCCTCGACGGCGGCGTCGAGCGTGCCGACCGTAGTCACGAGAGCTCCCCCACCTCGGACTCGACCGCCGCGGCGAGCGAGCCGTCGCGGATCGCCGTCGCGACGGCCTCGATCTCGCCCGACAGCGGCCGGTCCTCGGCGAGCCTCGGTGAGAGCGTCCGGACGAACCGTCGCGCAGCCTCCGACCCCCGCCCTGGCATCAGTGGCGCGAGAAACTCGACCGCCTGCGCGCCGGCGAGCAACTCGATCGCGACGGCGCTTTCGGAATTGGCGAGCACCTGCCAGGCCTTGAGCCCGGCCGCATTCCCCATTGAGACGTGATCCTCCTGGCCGGCGCTTGTCGGAATCGAATCGACGCTCGCAGGATGGCTGAGCGTCTTGCTCTCGCTCACGAGTGACGCGGCCACGTACTGCGGAATCATGAAGCCGGAGTTGAGGCCGCCGTCCGCGGCGAGGAACGCGGGCAGCCCTTCCGACAGGCTCGGATTGACCAGGCGCTCGGTCCGTCGCTCGGAGATGTTCGCGAGCTCGGAGACAGCCATCGCCATGACATCGAGCGCGAATGCGAGCGGCTGACCGTGAAAATTGCCGTTCGAGACGATCTCACCGGAGTCGACCAGCACGAGCGGATTGTCCGTGGCGGCGTTGAGCTCGATCGCGACAGTCTCCTCGACGTAGCGAAGGAGGTCGCGGCACGCACCGTGCACTTGCGGCGCGCAACGAAGCGAGTAGGCGTCCTGCACGCGATCGCACCAGCGGTGCGACTCCATGATTCGTGAGTCATCGACGAGGCGGCGGAGATTCGCCGCCGAGTCTGACTGGCCGCGGAGCGGTCTCAAGTCCTGCACTTCTTGTCGGAAGCCCTGACGTGAACCCTCGAGCGACTCGATCGTCAGCGCGCATGCGATGTCGGCCGCGATCGCCAGCCGCCGCGCGCGAACGAAGCCGAGCGCTCCGAACGCGGCCATGAACTGGGTCCCGTTGATGAGCGAGAGACCCTCCTTAGCCCGGAGCCGGAGCGGCTCGAGCCCGACACGCTCCAGGGCCTCATCGCCTGAAAGCAGTTCGCCCTCGACCCACGCCTCACCCTCACCGATCAACGGAAGGGCGAGATGCGCGAGGGGCGCGAGATCACCGCTGGCGCCGACCGATCCGCGGCTCGGCACGCGTGGGAGCAGGCCTCGGTTCAAGCACTCGACAAGGAGCTCGGCGACTTCGACCCGCGTCCCCGAGCAGCCGTTCGCAAGCGCGTTCGCCCGGAGGAGGAGGGCTGCACGAACGACCTCGGCCGGATACGGCTCGCCGACGCCACAGGCATGACTTCGCAGCAGCCGAACCTGTAACTCATCCGCAAGCTCAGACGGGATCGTCTTCGTCACGAGCTGGCCGAAGCCGGTGTTGACACCGTACGTTCGCGCCGGGTCGCTCGCGGCGTCCTCGACCACAGCGCGGGCAGCTCGCATGCGCGCCTTCGCGTTCTCCGACAGCGAGACGGGTACCCGTTCGAGTGCGACGCTCCAGACATCCTCGATGCGGAGGTCGTCCCCCGTCACCAGCTGCGTCTCGATCACGACCTGACTCTAGTCCTCGAGCAAGCGCGTTTCGATCAGCCGGGACGCGTCGAAGCCTTCGATTCGGAGCATCGCGCCGGCCGCCGCCGCGGCGGCACCCGCCGGCATCAGTCCGACGAGCTCCGATCGTGCGATCGCCGCTCCGCGCGAAGCGGCCTCGGCCTCGATCCGGGCGACGATCTCGTGCAGCGCCGCCGCCTCCCAGTCCTCCACGTTCATGCTCACCTGGACTCGACCCGAGCCCGGGAGGTCGAGCCCGAGCGCGCGGACACCGGGAAAGCCGCCGTCGCGCTCGCGGATGAGTGCTGCAATCGCTTGCGCGTCCTCCAGAGTCGCGCCGCGCAGGTCGACGTTGAACGCGATCAAGGGTCGGCGCGCCCCGACAATCACGCCGCCGGCGGACGGGTCGAGCTCGCCCGGACCGAAGGCGGGCTCGAGCTCGGCCGCGGCCAACCGCCGCGCGAGCTCGTCCGTGCCGCCCTGGCGGAAGAACGCGGGCCCACGCTCTGGAGCGAGCTCGCCGTAGAGGAACACCGGCAGGCGAAGCTCCTCGCCGATGCGTCGTCGCCAGCTCCAACGCCGCAGCCCGCGCCCGCTCCATGTCCTCCGGCCGTAGCGGCACGAGCGGGACGACGTCCGCAGCACCGATCCTCGGATGTGCGCCTTCGTGGCGCCGCAGGTCGATGCGCTCACGCGCAACGGCGACCCCGGCGAGAAGCGCCTCGACCAGCGGCTCGTCCGCGCCGACGAGCGTGAAGACCGAGCGGTTGTGGTCTGGATCGGAATGAACGTCGAGCAAGCGGACGCCGCCCGAGAGCGCCTCCCCGATCGCCGCGATCGTGGCCCGGTCGCGCCCCTCCGAGAAGTTGGGCACCGACTCGAGCGGGAGCACGGCCCTACTCTAGGGAGCCGTGAAGGCGTACTACGAGGCCCGCGCGCGGGAGTACGACGACTGGTGGCTCGGCACGGCGAGCTTTCGCCGAACGCGATCGGCCCGGCTGGGACGAGGCGCGCGACGAGCTCGCGCTGTGGATCGGCGAGCTCCCGCCCGGCCCGCACACTCGACGTCGCCTGCGGCACAGGCTTCATGACGCGCCATCTGCGCGGGGACGTCGTGGGGCTCGACCAGAGCCCGAGCATGATCGAGCTCGCCCGCAGTCAGGCGCCAAACGCCGAGTTCGTCGTCGGCGACGCGCTCGAGCTTCCCTTTGACGACGGCACCTTCGATCGTGTCTTCACGAGCTACTTCTACTGCCACCTCGAGGAGACTGACCGCCTACGTTTCCTCGCCGAGGCGCGCCGCGTGGCCCGAGAGCTCGTCGTCGTGGCCAGCGTGCCAGGCGCGGGCGATCCGTGGAGCGCTGGGAGGAGCGCAAGCTCAGACGGGTCGCGCTGGCAGGTCTACAAACGCGTGTTCGCACCAAACGACCTCGCGAGAGAGCTCGGAGGTCGTGTCCTGCACACGAACGCTGTACTTCGTAATGGTTGCGTCAGAGTGACGCGACGCTGCTCGTGGTGGGGGTTGTGATACTCGCTCGAACACCTACTTCGTGATGGCCGCGTCTCCCTGACTCGACGCCGCTAGTCATACCGTTTTTCGGCTCGCGCCAGACCGCGGCTGAGCGTTGTAAGGTACTGGCGCCTCCCTGACTGGACCTAGATCGACAGCACCACCGAGAAGGGGGTGTGCACCATGAACAAGACGCTCATTGTGGGCGGTCTGATTCTGGCGCTCCTCGTCCCATCCGCTTTCGCCGGCTCGCAGAGAACCCAGGCGTCGGTCCTCTGTGTCGAGCTTCGAGGCAACGCGGAGACGCGCTTCGACGTCAAGCGTCGTCCCGGAAGCAGATGCGCACGCGGGGAGGACCGGGTGACGCTTCCGCGCGGCCTGAGAGGCCCGCGTGGCCTCCGGGGAGCGACCGGGGCGCGGGGCCCTGCCGGAGCACGCGGCCCCGCAGGACCGCAAGGAGCAGCCGGGCCGCAGGGGCCGAGGGCGCAGGGCGCTCAGCCTGCGAGACCGTCGACAGCCGCGGCTCCAGCTCGTTCGGCTCGACGCGGGTATCGGCGGGCTGGTCATTCCCCGCAGCGCGAAGGTCGAGTTACTGGCGATCGGCGGCAACGACGAGCGTGAGGTCACCGTGGTCGTTTCCGCCCCTGGTGACACCAGCATGCCGAACTGGCACGCACTACACTTCGCCGCCCGAACGAGTACGGCTTCGCGGTGATCCAGAACGGCGACCTCGCCGCCACGATCACCGGCCTAGGCGGATCGCGCGCAGGTCGCGTCCGTGCATGCTCGAGCCTGATCACCGGCGCGATCGCCGTGAACGACACCGGTGCTCCGACGGTGCGTCGACGCTCGACTGCTTCACGCAGTCGGCCATCGCAGGCCGGTGGCGAACGACTGACCTCAGCGTCACAGCCGGGGAGGGCATCGATCGACGCGCACTCCCCCGCTCCTCGGGCTGAGGCGCTCTGGCAGCGATCGATCGCGACTCTCTCCACTCAGGAGATGACGTTACGTCGTGACGCGCCGCCGCTCGGCCTACCGCTCGATCGCCTCCCTCCAGCGCGACAACCGCGTCTGCCGCGCGTGCATCGAGGCCGGCTATCCACTCGAGTCGCTCCCGGTCGTCCAGCCGTACACCGGCCAGCGCGCCTACATCCACGGACAGGCCCCAGGCGCGCTCGAGGGCGAGCAGCGCCTGCCCTGGCGCGGCCGGGCCGGGCGAACGCTGCGGCGCTGGCTGGAGCTGGACGAGGACGAGTTCTACGCCACGTTCTACTGCGCGTCGGTCACGCGCTGCTACCCCGGCAAGTCGCCGTCGGGAACGGGCGACCGCACGCCCACCACTCGCGAGCAGGAGCTCTGCGCGTTCTGGCGGGAGTGGGAGCTCCGGCTGATCCGGCCGCAGCTGATCCTCGTCGTCGGCGGGCTCTCAGCGCCCGGCGGCTTCTCGGCCTCTCCAACCTCGCCGACTGCATCGGCCGCCGGTTCGAGCTCGACGGCGCCGTCGCGATCCCGCTGCCCCACCCGTCCGGGACGAGCCGCTGGCTGAACGACCCTGCGAACCGCGAGCGTCTGGCCGACGCGCTCGCGGTCGTCAAGGACGAGCTTGGGCGCCTTCGAACTGGGCTTCCTCCGTCGAGCCCGTGAGCGCGAGCGTGGACGAGCGTCCACCCGAGATCAGCTGCGCGACGGCGTCGAAGTAGCCGGCGCCGACCTCGCGCTGGTGGCGCGTGGCCGTGTAGCCGTGCTCCTCGAGCTCGAACTCATGCTCCTGGACGCGCACGTAGGCAGGCATGCCCTCCTCGACGTATCCGCGCGCCAGCTCGAACATCGCCGCGTTCAGCGAGTGGAAGCCCGCGAGCGTGATGAACTGGAACTTGTAGCCCAGCTCGCCCAGCTCCTGCTGGAACCCGGCGATCTGCTCGTCGTCCAGGTGCTTGCGCCAGTTGAACGAGGGCGAGCAGTTGTACGCCATCAGCTTCCCGGGAAAGTGCTCGTGGATCGCCGCGGCGAACTCGCGCGCCTCGCCCAGGTCCGGCGTCGAGGTCTCGAACCAGACGATGTCCGCGTACGGCGCGTACGCGAGCGACCGCTTGATCGCGGGCTCCAAGCCCGACCGCACGTGGAAGAACCCCTCCGGGCTTCGCTCCCCGGTCAGGAACTCGGCGTCGGCGGGATCGACGTCGCTGGTCAGCAGCGTCGCGGAGTCGGCGTCCGTCCGCGCGATCAGCACGGTCGGCACGCCCATCACGTCCGCCGCCAGCCGCGCCGCCTTCAGCGTCCCGATGAACTGCGAGGTCGGGACGAGCACCTTGCCGCCGAGGTGCCCGCACTTCTTCTCGGAGGCGAGCTGGTCCTCGAAGTGCACGCCCGCAGCGCCGGCCTCGATCATCCCCTTCATCAGCTCGAAGGAGTTGAGGTTGCCGCCGAAGCCGGCCTCGGCGTCGGCGACGATCGGCACGAACCAGTCGCGCGTGACGTTCCCCTCCTGGTGCTCGATCTGATCGGCGCGCTGGAGCGCCTTGTTCAGCCGCCGCACCATCGCCGGGACGCTGTTCGCCGGATAGAGGCTCTGATCCGGGTACGTCTCGCCGGCGAGGTTGTTGTCGCCCGCGACCTGCCAGCCGCTGACGTAGATCCCTTTCGCGCCGGCCTTGACCATCTGCACCGCCTGGGCGCCGGTGATCGCGCCGAGGGTCGGCAGGTAGTCCTCGGTGTGGAGCAGCTCCCAGAGCCGCTCCGCGCCGCGACGAGCAAGCGTGTGCTCGATCTGGATCGAGCCCTGCAGCCGGTCGACGTCCTCGGGCGTGTAGTCCCGCCGGATTCCGGCCCAGCGCGATTGTCCGTTCAGCTTGCTCATCAGTCGGCTCTCCTCAGTCGATGTAGTCGTAGGCGGGCAGGGTCAGGAACTCGATGAACTCGTCAGCGAGCGCGACGCGCTCGAACAGGTCTCTCGCCTCGGCGAAGCGGCCGCCCTCCGGCAGCTCCTCGTCGAGCACCCGGCGAACGCGCTCGGGCGCCACCTTCCCGTGCTGCGCCCACTGCCAGATCTGGGAACGCGAGATCTCGGCCGTAGCAGCGTCCTCCATCAGGTTGTCGATCGCCGCCGCCCCGACGCCGCGCAGCCACGACTCGAGGTAGCGGGTCCCGACGCTGACGTTCGTTCGCAGGCCTTGCTCGGTGATCTCGCCGCCGTCGACGCGCAGGTCGAGGAGGTCGGAGGCGCCGACGTCGACGTCGGCGCGCTGCCGGTCGAGCTGGTTCGGCGCGTCGCCGAGCACGCCGTCGAAAACCTCCGTCGCCACCGGAACGAGGTCCGGATGGGCGACCCAGGTGCCGTCGAACCCGTCGCCCGCCTCCCGCACCTTGTCCTCGCGCACCTTCGCCAGCGCGGTCTCGTTGACCTCGGGATCGCGGCGGCTCGGGATGAAGGCGGCCATGCCGCCCATCGCGTGGGCGCCGCGCCGGTGGCAGGTCTTGACGAGCAGCTCGCGTGTAGGCGCGCATGAACGGCGTCGTCATCGTCAGCTGGGCGCGATCGGGCAGGACGAAGTCGGGTCTCGTGCGGAACTTCTTGATCAGGCTGAAGAGGTAGTCCCAGCGGCCGGCGTTCAGCCCGACGATGTGGTCGCGCAGCTCGTAGAGGATCTCGTCCATCTCGAACGCCGCGAGCACGGTCTCGATCAGGACCGTGGCCTTGACGGCCCCGCGCGGCAGGTCGAGCTCGTCCTCGGCGAAGTCGAAGACGCGGTTCCAGAGGCGCGCTTCGAGGTGGTTCTCGAGCTTGGCGATGTAGAAGTACGGGCCGGTTCCGCGCTCGAGCAGCCTCGCGCCGTTGTGGAAGACGTAGAGGCCGAAGTCGAAGAGCGCGCCGGAGATCGGCTCGCCGTCGACGAGCACGTGCTTCTCGGGCAGGTGCCAGCCGCGCGGCCTCACGACGAGGACTGCGGGGTCGTCGGCGAGCTCGTAGCGCTTGCCGTTCGACTCGAGCTCGATCGTCCGCTCGACCGCGTCGATCAGGTTGACCTGGCCCTCGACGACGTTCTGCCACGTGGGCGAGTTCGCGTCCTCGAAGTCGGCCATGAAGACGCGCGCGCCCGAGTTGAGCGCGTTGATCACCATCTTCCGATCGACGGGGCCGGTGATCTCGACGCGACGGTCCTGGAGATCGGCGGGCGCGGGCGCCACTCGCCACTCGCTTTCGCGCACCTCCCGAGTCGCGGCGAGGAAGTCCGGCAGCACGCCGGCGTCGAGCTCGGCCTGGCGCTCCGCGCGCGCGTCGAGCAGGCGCCTGCGCTCGGCGCCGAACTCGCGCTGGAGCGCGGCGACGAAGGCGAGCGCTTCGGGGGTCAGGACCTCGGCGGCCCTACCCTCGACGGGCGCGCGAACCTCGACGGCGCTATTCGTTGCCGTGATCGCGCTCACAGGGCTCCGGGCAGGTGCACGGTTCGTGCTCCGAGCGAAGGAAGAGCTCGCTCCCCTTCACCGGGCTCGGCTCGAGGCTCGGCTTGCGTCGCAGTGGTTTCAGCAGGTTCACGGTGGCCTCCTTCGGGTCGTCGAAGGCATCCCACGTTATGACGCGCGGAGATATAACCACCAACTGTTTAGTTCGATGTTTTGATAGAAAGTGTCTATATGCGACTCGAGCAGCTGGATGCGTTCGTCGAGGTCGCCCGCCGCGGAAGCGTCAGCCGCGCGGCCGAGGCGCTCTACGTGACGCAGCCGACACTGACCGCGCGCCTCAAAGGCCTGGAGCAGGAGCTCGATGCCAAGCTGTTCGTCCGTTCTCAGCGCGGGATGCGGCTGACCGATGCCGGCCGCGCCTTCCTCCCCTTCGCCGAGCGCACGATCGACACGGTCTCGAGCGGGCGGCGGCTGCTGGCCGAGCTCGCCCGCGGCGAGAGCGGTCAGCTGGCCCTCGGCGCCGCGCCCGCGGTGAGCACCTACGTGCTGCCGCGCATCCTCACCCGCTTTCGTCGCACGCATCCGAAGGTCTCACTCGCGGTCCGGACCGGACACTCGGAGGAGGTGCTCGAGCTCGTGCTGCGCGAGCAGGTGCAGGTCGGGCTCGGCCGCGCGCTCCACCACCCCCAGGTCGAGGCGATCCCCCTCTACGAGGACGAGCTGGTGCTGGTCGTCGACCCCAGGCACCGGTTCGCGGAGGAGCCGGTGATCGACCCGGACGAGCTGACCGACGTGCAGCTGATCCTCTTCGACCGCACGTCGAGCTACCACCGGCTCACGAGCGAGTTCTTCGAGAGCGTCGGCGCCGTCCCGCGCGGGGTCATGGAGCTGGACAACATCGACGCGGCGAAGAAGATGGTCGAGCAGGGGCTGGGAGTTGCGTTCCTCCCGCACACGGCCGTGTCCGGAGAGCTGGATGCAGGGTTGCTCAAAGCCGTGACACTCGCCGACGCGCCCTCGCCCAAGCGCCGGATCGTCATCTTCCGGCGCCGCGATTCAGGCCCGCCGTCCGGCCCGCTCCAGGCTTTCCTGAACTGCCTGTCCGATCTTAGGCCGAGCCTGCAAGACGAGGCTCACCGTTCACCGGCGTAACGCGTAACGGCCGCGGTTTCTGGGACCTCGATTGGCACGGCTAGATTCCTGACGATGGCGGCCGTGCCTTCTTACCGCAGCACTTTCTGGCGATTGCTGGGCTTTCTCAGGCCGTACAAGTGGTCGCTTTTCGTCTCGGTCCTGCTCGCCGTCGGCTCGCAGGCCGCGGCGGTCGCGATCGCGTTCCTGACCGGGGAGCGGGCTCCAGGAGGCCGTTGAGTCGGCCGACCGCCGGACGATCTGGCTCTACGCCCTAGCGATTCTCAGCATCGGGCTCGTCCGTGCGCTGCTGATGATGGGCCGGAGGCTGATTTCGGGCCGGCAGGCGCTCGGCGTCGAGTTCGACATGCGCAACGGGCTCTACGCGAAGCTGCAGCGGCTGTCGTTCGGCTTCTACGACCGGCACCAGACCGGTCAGTTGATGTCGCGCGCGACCGTCGATCTGCAGGCCGTTCGCTTCTTTCTCGGCTACGGCCTGATCTTCTTCTTCCAGCACTCGCTCACGATCGTCGGCGTCGGCGTCGTCATGTTCGTCCTCGACTGGCGGCTCGCGCTCGCGGCAATGGCGATCACGCCGCTGATCGTGCTTGTCGCCTACCGCTACTCGAGCGCCTCGCACCCTGTGCTGCGCGACGTCCAGCAGAAGATGGCGGACGTCGCCACCGTTGCCGAGGAGAACATCGTCGGCGTCCATGTGGTCAAGTCCTTCGCGCAGGAGCGGACCGAGGGCGAGAAGTTCGCGGACCGGTCGGAAGCGGTCTTCGGCCGCAGTGTCGATGCGAACCGCCAGCGCGCGCTGTACGTGCCGCTGCTGTCGTTCCTCCCGCTCCTCGCCCAGGCGATCGTCCTGCTCGTCGGCGGCCGGATGGTCGTGAACGGCAGCCTCGGCCTCGGGTCGTTCATCACGTTCAACATCCTCGTCGCCATGCTCGTCATGCCGTTGCGGATGCTCGGCATGTGGATCGGCCAAGCGCAGCGGGCAACCGCGTCCGGGGAGCGGATCTTCCAGGTGATGGACGAGGCGGAGGAGGTGTCCGACCGACCCGACGCCGTCGAGCTGCCCGAAGGCGACGGCCGAGTCCGGTTCGAGGGCGTGTCGTTCGGCTATGACGGGCGGCGGCCGGTGCTCCACGGGATCGATCTCGGGCTCGAGCCCGGGAAGACCGTTGCCCTGATTGGACACACAGGCTCCGGGAAAACGACTGTGGCCTCGCTCGTACCGCGCTTCTACGACGTCACGGCCGGTCGCATCACGATCGACGACCTCGATGTTCGGAACGCGAAGCTCACATCGCTGCGCCGAGAGATTGGGATCGTCGCCCAGGATCCGTTCCTGTTCTCAGCCACGGTGCGCGAGAACATCTCCTTCGGCCGGCCGGACGCGACAGACGAGCAGGTGCACGAGGCCGCGCGCCTCGCGCAGGCGGCGGAGTTCATCGACCAGCTCCCGGACGGCTACGACACGGTCATCGGCGAGCGCGGGATCACACTGTCCGGCGGCCAGCGTCAGCGGATCGCGATCGCGCGGGCGCTGATCCTCGACCCGCGGATCCTGATCCTCGACGACGCCACCGCCTCGGTGGATGCGACGACCGAGGCGCGCATCCGGCTCGGGCTGCGTGCCGCGATGCGAGGCAGGACGACGATCATCATCGCGCACCGCCTCTCGACCCTGGCTCTGGCCGACGAGCTCGTCGTGCTCGACCGCGGCCGTGTGGCGGCGCGCGGGACCGCATGATGACCTGCTCGAGCGCAGCTCCGTCTATCGCGAGATCTACGACCACGGGTTGCTCGAGAGCGAGTTCGCAGCGCGGGTCGAAGGGCGCGCGGACTCTGTCGCGACGGCGGAGGCGGCGGGGTGACGGCCTCGGTTCAGCGGCACGATCTCGGCGCACACGCGTCACCCATGCGTGCGGAGGTTGCCGCTAGGCTCGCGCCATGGGCCGGGGAGGTGGGGTCTCCCAGAGCACTCGCGCGTGAACATCTAAAGGGGCTCCGCACTGACAACCGGAGGCAGGCCTGATGAAGGTCTGGCAGCCGGGTTCGCACCTCTCGGTCCGCCGCGACGTCAAGGTCGAGGACTGGTCCTGGCAGCGCACGGCGCGCCGGATCTCGACGCTCGCCCGGCTGACGGCGCCGTACAAGCTGCGCACGACCCTGGCGATCCTCTCCCTCCTCGCCGCCACGCTCACCGCGCTCGTTCCGCCCTACCTGGCCAAGCTCGCGCTCGACGACGGCATCCGCCAGCAGGATCTCCAGGCGCTCACCGTCATCGTCGCCCTCTTCGTCGTCGCCGGCCTTGCGAACCTCGCCACCTCGGCCGCGCAGACCTACTTCACCGGCTGGACGGGGGAGCGCATCCTCGCCGACCTCCGCAACAAGCTATTCCGCCACCTGCAGCGCCTCTCGCTCGGCTACTACGAGCGCAATCGGGCCGGCGTCATCATCAGCCGCCTGACGAACGATGTCGACGCACTCGACCAGCTCGTCACCGACGGCGTCACGACCCTCGTCCAGAACACCCTTCTCCTCGTCGGGTCGGCGGCCGTGCTCTTCTGGCTCGACTGGCGGCTGGCGCTCGCAACGCTCTCGGTCATCCCCGCGATGGCGATCGCGACGGCGATCTTCCGGATCCGGAGCTCGCGCGCCTACCGGGCCGTTCGCGAACGGCTTGGCATGGTCACCGCCACCCTTGCCGAGGACATCGCCGGCATGCGCGTCGTGCAGTCCTTCACGCGCGAGTCAGCGCGTCGTCGCAACTTCGAGGAGGTCAACGCGCACTACCGGGCCGCGAACCAGCAGACCGTGATTACGAACGGCCTCTACTTCCCGTTCGTCGACTTCCTCTCGGCGGTCGCGACGGCGGTTGTGCTCGGCTACGGCGGCTACCTCGTCGCCGGGGGCGAGCTCACGGTCGGAACGCTCTTCGCGTTCATCCTCTACGTCTCGAACTTCTTCGACCCGGTGCAGCAGCTGTCGCAGCTCTACAACACGTTCCTGGCCGCCGTCGCTGCGCTGGACAAGATCATGGACGTGCTGGACGAGGAGCCCGAGGTGCGTGACCGACCAGGCGCGGGCGAGCTCGGCCGGATCGAGGGCCACGTCGAGCTCCGAAACCTCCGGTTCGGCTACGGAGACGGCCCCGAAGTCCTCCATGGGCTCGATCTCGACGTCCCGGCTGGGACCACGGTCGCGCTCGTCGGTCATACCGGCGCGGGCAAGTCGACGATCGCCAAGCTCCTCGCCCGCTTCTACGACCCGCGCGAGGGGTCGATCACGGTCGACGGGACCGACCTCCGCGACGTGACGCAGGAATCGCTCCGCCGCCAGCTCGGCATCGTCCCCCAGGAGGGTTTCCTGTTCGCCGGCTCGGTGCGCGACAACATCGCGTTCGGACGACCCGACGCCACCAACGAGGAGATCCGCGCGGCCGCCTCAGCCGTCGGCGCTCACGAGTTCATCATGCGGCTGGAGGACGGGTACGAGACCGACGTCCAGGAACGCGGCACCCGGCTCTCGCTCGGCCAGCGGCAGCTCGTGGCCTTCGCGCGGGCCCTGCTCGCCGATCCCCGGATCCTGATCCTCGACGAGGCGACGTCGTCTGTGGACATAGGTACCGAGCGAAGGATCGAGACCGCTCTGCGGACGCTCCTCGCCGGGCGGACCGCGTTCGTGATCGCCCACCGGCTCTCGACGATCCGCGGCGCCGACCTGATCGTCGTGCTCGAGCACGGACGGATCGTCGAGCAAGGGTCGCATGATGAGCTCATGGCCCGCCGCGGGCTCTACACGGCCCTGTACGGCGACTGGGCCGCCGATGTCGCGTAGAGCTTGATCGCCGGCGTCGTCGGGGAAGTCTGGCGCCTCTTCCTCGCTCGCTTTTGGCGCACGCTGATCATCGTCGCGCTCCTACTCGCGCCGCTCGAGCTTCTGATCGCGGTTCTCGACCCGGACTTCACGTCGCTTGCGCCGGGTTGGTGGGCGTGGGTGGGCTTCACATCCGTGATCACGCTGCTCGCTTTCCCCTGGGTGATCGGCGCGCTCGTCCACGACGTCGCGGAGGGCGACGGCACGGCAACGGACGCCTATGCCCGAACGTGGGATCGGCTCCCCGACCTCGTCATCTCGGCAGTGGTGACGACGGCTGGGATCCTGCTCGGGATGATCGCGCTGGTCGTGCCGGGATTGATCCTCATGGCCCGATGGGCGCTCGTTGTCCCGCTGATCGTGCTCGAGCGAGCGCCTTGGCGTCTGGCCCTCGTCCCGCTCGAACGAGCTCGTCCGGGGACGGACAAGTACGGTGGTGGCGATCTTCGTGCTCCTGACCCTGATCGGGCTCTTGCTGATCGCATTCCCTGTCGCCGTCGGCTATCTGCTGCTCGAGAACGTGATCGGGGCGTGGCTGGCAACGCTCGCGGTCGACACCGTCTTCATCGCGTTCTACGCGTTCGCGCCCTTCGTGCTGTACAGGCGGCTCGCGACCTAGCGCTACAATCCGAGCCCCATTGCGGGGTCGTCTAATGGTAGGACGCTCGGCTCTGGACCGAGTAGTCTAGGTTCGAATCCTAGCCCCGCAGCCTGACCAGAAAGGCCCCATTTGCGGCCTTTTTCATCAGCCGTCGCTTCGGGGAGCGTCCACGCCGTCCGATCGCCTGAATACGCTCCTGGCCGTGCTGACGGATGCCTTCCGGCGCGGCGCGGCCGAGTTCATCGGCACCTTCGCGCTCATCTTCGTCGGCGCCGGGGCGGTCATCGCCGCGGGACCGATCCTCGAACCGGGAGTCGTCGGCGTCGCCCTTGCCAGCGGGCTCGTAATCGCCGTCATGGTCTCGGCCGTCGCCCATATCTCCGGAGGCCACTTCAACCCGGCGATCACGCTCGGCTTCCTCGTCACCGGCCGGGTCGCGCCGCTCCTCGCCATCGTCTACTGGGTCGCCCAGTTCGCCGGCGCGATCGGAGCGGCGGCGCTGCTGCGCTGGATCTTCGACGACGCCGCCGAGGGGAACCTTGGCTCGCCGGTGCTGAACCCGGGCATTCAGCCGGAGGCCGGGCTCCTGATCGAGGCGATCCTGACGTTCTTCCTCGTCTGGGTCTTCTTCGCGACGATGGCCGATCCGCGCGGCACGTTCAAGTCGATCGCCGGGCTTGCGATCGGCTTCGCGGTCACGATGGGCATCCTGATGGGCGGCCCGCTCACGGGCGCCGCGATGAACCCGGCGAGGGCGCTGGGGCCCGAGCTGATCTCGAATACCTGGGACGACTTCTGGATCTGGTACGTCGGCCCGTTCGCCGGCGCCGTCATCGCCGCCGTCGCCTACGAGCTGCTCTATCTGCGCCCGGTCGGCCCCGCAGTCGTCGGCCCGCCAGAGACCGGGATCGAAGAGCCCCGGCCCGGCGACACCGCCCTCTCCTAAGCGATCCCGCTCGCGAGCGTCGCTACACTGAGCCTCCCGGCGCATTCGTCTAGTGGCCTAGGACACCGCCCTCTCACGGCGGCGGCACGGGTTCGAATCCCGTATGCGCCTTCCCCGCGAAACCCTGTAGCGGAGAGGGATCGCGGCGTTCAGCGGGCCGCCAGCGAGGGGCCGTTGGACCCGGATTGGACCCGCGCTAGCGTGTCCGTACGGTTCGTCGAGCCCTCCGCAGCCGGGCTATCGGCCGGTTGCGGGGCCGGCTCGGCGAGCGCCGCCCGCAACCCCTCCGGGGCGAGCGCCTCGATCGCCTTCCGCATCCGTGCACGGCGGTCGCCGACGTCGTAGACGCGGTCGAGCAGCTTCCCGGAATCGGCGTGGCCGAGCCTCGCTGCCGCCTGCTCCTTGGAGAAGCCGGCGTCGCGCATCATCGTCGCGGCGGTCGCCCGCAGGTCGTGCGGCTGCAGCCCCGCCAGGATCGGCTCGCCCTCGGCGTTGGTCGTCCACCACTGGAACGGCGTCTCGGCGTCCTCGGGGAGGCCGTGCTGCTCGCGCCAGGTCGCCGAGGCACGCTCGCGCGCCTTGTACCAGACGAGCCGCAGGAACTGGAAGTGACGCCAGGCTTTGCCCGTCCTCGTCGGCCAGAGCAGCGGCGTGCCCGGAGCGCGGGCGAGTAGCTGCTCGCGGACAAGCGCCAGCTCCTCGGCGGTCAGGTCGATCCACTTGTCGGTGCCCTCCTTGCAGAGCGTCGCCGGCACGAAGATCATCCGCCCGGCGACGTCGACGCGCTCGTCGACGATGGTGAAGAGCTCGCCGATCCTCATGCCAGTGGTCCCGCCGAAAAGGAGCAGCCGCTGCGCGTAGCCGGGGGCGTGCGCAGCCAGACGACGCAGGTCAGAGTCGGCGGTAGTCAAGCTTCCGCGCCCGCGCGTTGTAGCTGGCTTCCCAGCGGCGGTTCCTGGCGTCCCGGAAGCGTGTGGCCTCCTCCAGCGAGTGCCGGATCATGTACTGCCACAGCTTCCCGGAGGCTCCGACGATGCATACCTTCATCCGGACTCCTCTCTCGCCGGCTTCTGCCTACCCCAGCTGAGGGGCAGGTTAGGAGGGTGCCGCGGGCTCGAGAGGTGATGGCTCGACTCGGAGGATCCGTGCCGCCCACCCGGGGAGCCACCAGTTCCAGCGGCCGAAGAGCGCGACGGCGGCCGGGGCTAGGACGCCTCGGATGATGGTGGCGTCGATCAGGATGCCGGCACCGAGCGCGGTCGCGAAGATCTTGGCCTCGGTGCCGGGCTGGAGTGCGAAGGCGACAAAGGCGAGGAAGAGGATCATTGCCGCGCTTGTGACGAGCCGGCCTGTGCGGCCGATCCCCTCGACCACGGCTTCCTCGGTCGAGCCGGTGCGGTCGTACGCCTCCCGCATCCTGCTGATGATGAAGACCTGGTAGTCCATGGAGATGCCGAAGAGGAAGGCGAAGATGACGACCGGCAGCTCGACGTTGATCGCCTGCGTCGCCTCGATTCCCCAGATCGCCTCGGAGCCGAAGCCCTTTTGGTAGATGAGCACGATCAGTCCCCAGGCTGCCGCGACGGAGAGCAGGTTGAGGAGGACGGCCTTGAGCGGCAGGATCAGCGAGCGGAAGGCGCGCGCGAGCAGGATGAAGGTGAGGATCGAGATCAGCGCGACCATCAGCGGGAAGTTGCCGTAGACGGCCTCGAGGAAGTCAGCACCCTGCGCCGCCTCACCACCGATCGTCACCTCGGCCGGCAGCGCCTCCGCGTCGGCGCGTAGGCGGTCGAGCGTCTCTCGTCCCGCCGGTGAGTTCCCATCCGAAGTCGGGAACACAACGACGATCGCCGTCCCCTCTCGCCGCCACTCGGCCGGTGCTGCGGCGCTGCGGACACCGTCGACCTGCGCGAACGCCTGCGCCACATCGCCGGGTTCGCCGGAACGAACGAGCGCATCGAAGGGCGAGAGCGGCCCGGTGCCGATGCCGGAGCCCTCCAGGTTCTCGAGGCCCGAGCGAGCAGGCCCCTCCTTCGAGAGCGAGGAGGCGAGCGGGTTCCCGAGCTGGATGTTCGTGGCCGCCACCACCAGTGCAACCAGCACAGCGGTCGACGCGGCTGCCGCGGGCCAGCGGTGGCGCACGATCAGACGCGCCCAGGCCGACCAGCCACGACTGGCCTGCGCGTCGCGTCGATTGCGTGGCCAGTCGAACCGCGGCCCGATCGTCGCCAAGACGACCGGAAGCAACGTGACAGCCACCGCGACACTGACCAGCGCGATCAGGAGGCCGGCGACGCCGATGCTGCGCATGAACGGCACCGGCAGAACGAGCAGCGCGAGCAACGAGATCGCCACCGTCGTGCCGCTGAAGACGACCGCGGTACCGGCGTGCTGCATCGCGTTCCGCACCGCCAGCTCGTTCGAGACGCCCAGCTGCTGCCGCTCCTCCCGCCAGCGGACGACGACGAGGAGCGCGTAGTCGATTGCGATCCCCAGCCCGATCAGCCCGACGAGGAACTGGACGATCACCGAGACGTCGGTCACGCTCGCGAGCGGCCAGACGAGCAGGAACGTCGTCGGAATCGCGACCATCGCAATCAAGAGCGGCACGAAAGCCATGAACGAGCGGAAGACGAACGCGAGGACGAGCAGCGCGCCGAGCGCCGCCAGCAGCGTCCCCAGCACGACGCCGGCGCCAGCCCCCTCGATATCCCCGACGGAGCCCCGGAGCGCGTCGAGCCCGGTCACCTCGACCGGGGATCCGCCGACGGTGACGCCGTCGACCGCGGCCTGCGCCGAACTGGCCTCCTCCAGCCCTGGGTCGACACCCCCCTTGGCCGGGATGTAGACGAGCGCGAAGGTGGTGCGACCATCGTCGGAGACGAACGCCCGATCGCCGGTCGAGGCAAACGAGGCACTGATCGACTCCGGCAGTGCCGCCTCCACCTTCGCCAGCGCCGCAGCGAGCTCCGCGCGCACGCCCGGCGAATCGACCGTCTTCCCCTCTGGGAGAGTCACCACGGGCACGATCGGCGCGACATCGCCGCCGGCGCCGTAGATCGCGGCGAGCTCCTTGTTCGTCTCGAAGCCCTCACGTCCCGGAACATTGAACTGCTGCGACAGGGAGCTGCCCGCCGGCCCCAGCGCTGCGACGGCAGCAATGAAGACGACCAGCCAGAAACCGACTACGAGCCGTTTGTGGCTCAGAACCCAGTCGGTCAGCGCGGTCATCGAGCCGCGCCCCGAGCCGCCCTCGCTGTGAGTGCTCCGACCCTTCATCGTGACCCCTCCGTCCGGCGGAACATTGACGCGAGGAGCAGGCCGGTCACGAGTGCGTAGAGGAGCGTGCCGCTGGCGCCGAAGTTAGTGAACCGCTCGTCGATGTTCGCCGAGATCACGTAGGAGCTGATAAGCCAGGCGAGCGCCCAGGTGGGTGGGTTCGCTGCCGCCCACCACGCCGCACCGGCGAAGCCCTGCCGTGCGAGCACGAGCGCCTGCAACCCTCCTACGACGAGGCCGGTGACGGCGCCCATGAGCACGAGCTCGCCTCGGTCGATGCCGTAGTCGACGAGTGCCGCGCCGAGGGTGAGGCCGATGCTCGTGACATCCCTTTCTCGAGCATCCGTCTAATCCTCATACGCCATCCGTAGTCCTCTCGGTTGCAGAGCACGTGGGCGAGCCGGACGTTCCAGGGGACGAGGTGCCCACCGTCGGCCTTGAGCCGGGGGTAGTGATCCGGCGAGGGTGCCCAATCCGTCAAAGGAGTGGATCTCGGCTCGAAGTAGCCCCGCCCCTTGTGGCAATAGCACTTCGGCATCTCGCAGCGGAGTTCGATGATCTGTCCACGCTGCGCCATTTGGACGAGGACGCCTCGTGTTCCGAGCGCTCGTAGCTGGTGTGCGGCCGCGTCTCCCATGCTTGCTTCAGGGCTTGCCTTCTCTTGAGTCATGCTTGTTCTCCTTGCGCCTGGGTGGACGGACTCCTCCCGACCTACGCATCCTCACGCCCGAGCTTGCGCACTGCCAAGTTCAGTGGGCGGTACTCGGCTCGAACCAGTGACCCCAGCTTGTCGAGACGGCTCAGCCGTGCGCCCCGCCCGCGCCAGGCGGCGAGCAGCCGCTCGAACTCGCGCCGTGCCGAAGCGCCCCGTTGACGGCCGAGCGCACGCAGCCGGCGAGCGCGCGGTTCTGGACCCCTTTTGGACCCACCGGCCGCTCGGACGCCGTCGTCTCCTGTCGTCGCGCGACGGTACCTGTCGCGCTGTGAGCGGCGCAATCCCTGTAGCCGTGCGGGTTCCGAGGGCTTGCGGCGGCATGTGTCGGATCGTGTCGGGATCAGGGTCTTAGGGTTCGAATCCCGTATGCGCCTTCTACAGGTCAGACCCGCCTGCGGGGCGAGACCGGGGTGGCGCGCCGATCGCTTACGGCCGGTGCCGAGCTAGATGCTCAGGCTTCGGCCGGTGC
Source organism: uncultured Actinomycetes bacterium (assembly GCA_963752845.1). Classification (GTDB taxonomy): domain Bacteria; phylum Actinomycetota; class Thermoleophilia; order Gaiellales; family Gaiellaceae; genus JACDAN01. The sequence continues at coordinate 472,823 of CAVVZV010000003.1, forward strand.
CGCCGGCGCTGCTGCCGGAGCCTTGCTCTCCCAGTACCGGTTGAGCGCGCCTTGCACTTTCACGAACCAGACGATCGCCGGGATGATGAAGATCCCGAAGGGGAAGAGCCATAGTCCTGTCCAGCCCGTGAATGGCGGCTGCTGCCCGTCCTTCTTGTACATATTCCCGACCTCGGACGGGATGACGAATGCCATGACAGGGCTGATGACGATCCAGATCACGAGGCCTAGCACACCGCCGATCCCCGCGCCCGTGTGCTGCTTCATCTCCTCCGCCGTCTTGTAGACCCAGTACCAGGCGTAGAAGCCGAGTGTGATGATGAACAGGAGAATTCCGAAGCCGATGCCCCGCGGTTGTCCGAGTGGGCCGGTGTTGCCAGTGTCGGTCGTGCTCATGAGTCGCCTCCCTGTCGGTCGGGGCCACTGAACCACAGGTGAGGCTCGGGTTCAACTCCTCGCTTTGTGGGAGAGTCAGGCTGTGCGATGCGCTCCACTTTGAGGAGTAGTGGATCGGCCGGGAGCTGCTCGCCGCCGGCAATCCGTATGCGGCTTCTCCAGGTCAGACCCGCGCCGCGCAGGGCGAGCACGTTGGCGACGAAGCGGCGCGTCTGGGGAGCAAGCCCACGCCGCGCGACCGACGCGGGGCCCTGGTAGTACGCGCCCACCGCGAGCCGCGCGTCGAAGCGGAACCGGTGGAGAAGGTGGTGCAGGAACGCGACACCCGCGCGCACTTGGCCGTCCATCGTCCTCGGGACGCGCTCGCCGATCAGGACCCCTCGACGAACGCCCAGGTCGCGGGAAGTACCTGCATGACGCCGACCGCGCCGGCCCGGGAGCGAACGTCGCTCTGGAAGCCCGACTCCTGCCACGCGAGCGCTCGGACCAGGTCATGGCTGACGCCGTAGTGGGCGGCCCAGTTTCGGAGCGAAGCCTCGACCGCCGAGCGCGACGCTGGGTGCGTGGATAAGGCACCGACGGGCTGCCGCGCGCGCGAACCCGTGACGAGCGCCGCGCGCGTCCGCCTCCCGACGATGCCGTCCGGAGAAAGCCCCGCACGCCGCTGGAAGCGGCGCACGAGCCCGTCGGTCACCGGTCCGAACTTGCCGTCCAAGAACGGCGGTGGAAGGCCGCGCTTGGCGAGCAGAAACTGGAGCACCGCAACGTCGAAGCCCGCCGTCCCGCGCCTGAGCATGCGTGTGCCGAAGAGAGGGCCCCCGAACGGTTTGAACGCGGCGCGCGTGCGCTTGCCGACGATGCCGTCCGGCTCGAGGCCCTTCGACCGCTGGAAGTCGCGAATCGCACGCTTGGTCAACGGCCCTGCGATCCCGTCGATCGGGCCCTTGTAGTAGCCGTGCCGGTAGAGCGCGACCTGGACGCCGGGCACCTGCACCTTCGCCAGCGCCGCTGCCCTGCCGCAAACGGCGCCGGCGACGACGACCGCGACGAGCAAGCACGAGAGCCTCCGCACGGGTCCAACGGCTACGCCTTCCGAGCAGAATCTCCTTCCTCACGGCCGCTACCGTCTCGAGATCCAGTCTCGAAGCGACAGAATCCTGCGCGCCGCCCGCGTGATCCCGAAAGGTCGTTGGACGGCGTACGGGGAGATCGGGATCGCCGCAACCGGGACGACCAAAGCGGCTCGCGCAGTGGCGAGGTCGGCCGCCCGCGACCCGGCATTCCCAACAGCGTGGCGCGTCATCCACGCCGACGGGTCGATTCCCGAAGGTTGGGGAGCCGACGACGGCGGACCCGAGAAGTGTCGCCGACTGCTCGAGGCGGAGGGCGTGAGGTTCGTCAACGGACGCGCCGACCCGGCCCAGAAGCTCCTCTGGGAGGAGATCGAGTTGCTTCTGGCCGGTGAGCCGGCCGAATCACCGGAGGCGCGATGGCGAGAGTGATCTGCGACATCTCGATGTCACTCGACGGTTTCGTCGCCGGGCCGAACCAGACGCTCGAGCAGCCGCTCGGCAAGGGCGGCGAAGGGCTCCACGAGTGGGCCTTGGGCCTGGCGACCTTTCGCGAGCGTCACGGCATGGACGGCGGCGAGGCGGGTGCCGATGACGACGTCGTGAAGGAATCGGTAGCCGCGCAGGGCGCCGTCGTGATGGGCAGGCGGATGTTCAGCGGCGGGGCGGGCCCGTGGGAGGACGACCCCAACGCGGACGGCTGGTGGGGAGACGAACCTCCTTTTCGCGTCCCGGTGTTCATCCTCACCCACCACGCTCGCGAACCCGTCAAGAAGCAGGGCGGAACCACGTTCACGTTCGTCACCGACGGGATCGAAGCCGCGCTAGAACAAGCTCGCGCCGCCGCCGGCGACCAGAACGTGTTGGTGGCCGGCGGCGCCGACGCCGTTCAGCAGTACCTCAGGGCCGGGCTGCTCGACGAGCTCCAGATCCACCTCGTCCCGGTGCTTCTCGGCGGCGGCGTTCGCCTGCTCGACAATCTCGGCGACGCGCCATTCGGGTTGGAGCTCGACCGGGTGGTCGATTCCCCCGCCGTCACCCACCTCAGGTACCGGGTCGCGAAGCCCTAGCCGCCGTTTCGATTTGCATCAGCGTGTCGACCGGTCATTGCAGACGGATGCCGGGCAGAGCCCGCCATCCTGAGGAAGGCACCGCAAGCGGTGCCTAGCTCAGCGTCAGCTCCTGGCGCACGGTTCCGGCGCGCTGGTGGCGCGCCTCGACGGTGACCGACGACCCCGAGGGCGCCTCCACCACCCACTCGACCTTCGCCCGGTCGCTCGTCGCGTCGTTCGACGCCCACCAGAGCAGCGAGCGTCGGTGCACTCGCCCGTCGAGCTGGCCGAGCTCGACCTTGCGCTCGCCACCGATCACCTTCGCACCCTCGGGAAGGGTGATCTCCGCCTCCAGGGGCCGCACGGCCTTCCGCTCGACCGCCTTCTCGCTGACGCTCGTCGGCAGCCAGCCGGTGTTTTCGACAACCAGCCGCACGAGCCAGCGGTCCGAACCCAGCGGCTCGACCTCCAACGATCGAACCTCGAGCAGCGGCGAGACGAGCAGCTGCCAGATTGCGAGCTCCGCGTGCGGAGCAATCTCACGCTCGAGGAACTGCGGCGGAGCGTTTCCCCAGCAGTACATGAGGTCCCAGCCCCCGAGCTCGACCTGCCCGAGCTGGTCGTGCTCGAATCGGGTACCAGTCGACGTAGCCCTTGCCGTCGAGCTGCTCGTCGCTCCAGCGGAGCAGCTTGAGGTCGTCCTCCGGCGGGTGGTCGCGGAGCCATTCGATGTACTTGTAGTCCTCGATCCCGGCCTCCCGCTGCGGGCTCCAGAGCTCGGTCGTCCACGAGAACACGCCGAGGTGATCGAAGAGCCAGTCGTTGATGCTTCCCGTGGTCGCCTGCTTGGGGTCGTACTTGAACTCGTGGAAGATCGAGATCGCCGGATAGCCGGTGAGCTCGGTCGCCTTCTCCCCGAGCAGCTGGTAGGTGCGGAGGTCGGCAGTCGGAAAGTGCTCGTCCGGGTAGCTGGCGTACGGCCGCAGGTGAACGCCGCTGAAGGTGTGGTAGGCGATGTGGCCGGTGATGTTCGGCCGCTCGACGATCGCCTGAATGATCGCGTGGATCTCGGGCTCCGAGGCGGGATACGGCCCGGCGCCGTGCTGCTCGGCCTCGACTGCCCACTCCATCGGGAAGTTCCGGTTGAGGTCGAGGCCTTCGAGCGGCGGCGCGATCTTGATCGTCACCCCGTCGAAATTGCGGATCCGGCCCTCCGACAGCAGCCGATAGAAGTCCCCGTCCGCGTCGTCCGGCTCGCGCCGCACCATCAGCCTGCGGCTCCTCGGAATGCGGCTTCCACGATCCATTCCGGTCGCGGACGCGCATCATCAGGATCCGGCCGTCGCCGTCGATGTCTTCCTCGTAGAGACCGTCGACCTCCTCGGCCAGCGGCCACGGCCGGGTGCTCGAGCGAATGAAACGCGGCCGGTCGGCCAGGGCGAGCTCGGGGCCGTCGGGGTTCAGCCGCGGGACGACATAGAAGGCCCGGGTGTCGAGCACCCGAGTGACCCGCTCGTCAGACCCATAGCCCGACAGCAGGCGATCGATCAGATGAAGGGCAGCAGTCGCGCCGGTGACCTCGATCGCGTGGATGTTGCCCTCGATGAGAAACGCCGGCTTCTCGAGATCCGGCCCGGTCTCGAAGTTGGTGAGCGTGCAAAGCCAAATTTCCCTGCCTTCGTAGGAGGAGCCGATCGACTCGACGCGGAAGAGCTCAGGCCGCTCCTCAGCGCAGCCATGGAGAATCTCGGTTAGCTCGTCGTACCGGTAAAACCGGTCGAAGCGGACGTCAGGCACCCAACTCGGAGAGCAGCGGCTTCGTGTCATGCGGATCGAAGCCGAGTCGCCCCGCGATCTCCTCGCTGCTCGGCTGCGTGCCTTCGGCGAAAAGCGCGCGGAGGTGGTCGCCGGTCTTGCGGTTCCGCCACCAGTCCTCGCCGACCTCGCGGAGCAACCACTGGCGAAGCTGGGCGCAGCGAATCCACGCGCGGAGATAGTCGGCGGAGTAGAAGCCCGCGTCCATGTCGGCGAGGTAGGCGTCGGGGCGGTACGCGATCCCGGTGGCGCTCGTCAGCCGGCGGTGGTACTCGTCCGGCCCGGCGCCGCCGTTCCCGAAGTTGCCCCAGAAGTCGAGCTCGAACTGGAGCTTCGCGGTGTAACGCCGAAAGAGCAGAGCCTCGAGGAAGGTCGTAGCCTCGGCATTCTCGGCGGCCTGCTCCTCGGAGAGGTCGAAGTACGCGGAGTGCCACGCCGGCTCCCGCGTGATCGCTTCGAAGATGTACGAGTAGATCTCCGTCAGCGCGTGGTCGCGCGACAGGTTGCGGAAGGTGTACGGCAGCTCCGGATCACAGTTCCCGTAGTGGAGCGCGTGCCCCGCCTCGTGCAGGAACGCCTGGTAGTCGTGAAGCCCGCCCTGCGCCCGGGTGATCAGGTGGACGATCTTGGGTGGGTCGGCCGCGATCACACAGGCGCGCGGCGACTTCTGCGGCCGGTCATCGAGGTCGAGCTTGATGTTCGGCTCCTGATCGAGGTCGAAGCCGAGCTCGCGCAGCGTCTGGAGGCAGATCTCGGTCGCACGCTCCTTCGTGTACGTCGCCTCGAGTGGCGAAAGGCGCCGGAGCCAGCCAACGTGGTACGACGTCGGCACCTCTGGCCGCTCGGCGCCGAGCAGCGTGTCGAACCACCGAGCAGAGAGCCGCCCGTACACCTCTTCGGCATCGCTGCTGGCGGCGCTGAGCACCTGAGCCAGGTCGCGCAGCGAGATCCCCTTCTCTTCCTCATTCCGCGCGACGGCATCAGGCTCGTCGGACAGCTCGGCATCCAGCTCCTCCCGAGCCCGCAGGAGCTCCATGCGGTCGTCGTTGAACGAAGCCGACGCGTCCCCCTGGAGCTCGCCGAGCTCTTCGCGATCGCCGTAGTCCGGGAGAACCGCCAGCTGCGCCTGGGCCGAGCGGAGCGGCAACTCCTCGCCTCGAAACTCCACCCTCGCCGCCAGGATCGCGTTCTCGAGCGCATCCTCGCGCTCGCTGAGCTCGATGTCGACCAACCCCGCTTCGCACGTCTTCCTGAGTCGATACACGCGCTCCCGATCAACGCCCTCGACCGTTCCTTCGGCCTCCTTCAGCGCGTCGAGCTGCTCGCGCGTGAACAGCTCCCGGTAGCGGGCGACAATCTCCGCGCGCTCGGAGATCTCTTTCTCGCCGACCCGGACCGCGCGCCCTTCCTCGGCGCGCTCGAAGAGGTACCGCTGGAGCTCGGCTTCGTATTCGGCAGGCGTGCGAACGGCGGTGACGCTCATGGCGACCGGGGAATCTACCGAAGCCGCCGGGGCCTACGGATTGGCGAGCCGGCGGACCGTGCCGGTCAGGTCGTCGATCGCAAAGGGCTTGGGGATGAGCGGCGCACCCTCAGGCAGCCGGCTGCCCGGGCTGCCTGTGAGGAGTGCAACCGATGATGCGAGGCCACGCTGCTCGAGCTTCGGCACGAGCGAGGTTCCATCCTCGTGGCCCAGGTTCAGGTCGAGTAGCACGACGTCGACGCCGCCGTTGTCGAGCGCCCGCTCGGCCTCGCCGATCGACCCCGCCTCGACGACGGCGTAGCCCTCGAGCTCCAGATTGACTCGGCAGAGAAGCCGTAGTGACGGATCGTCGTCGACGACAAGCACTGTCGTTGTCTCCCCGCCCACCGTGCCGAGTGTAGCGACGCGTACCGGATCGGGGCCCAGCTCCGTTTCTAGCTTTGTGATGCGTACTCGGCTGGAGTCCGAACACGCCAACGCGGTCCGGCGACGCCTCGAGGCGGAACTGCCTCGGCCGACCGCGAGCTTTCGCGCCCGCGCCTGGCTGGCGTTTCAGCGCGCCCTCGACGTGCCTAGGCCGCTGCGCCGCGCGCGGCCCCGAGCCGGTCGAGCGTGCGGTCTTTCCCGAGCAGCTCGATGCTCTCGAACAGGCCCGGCGAGACCTTCGACCCCGTAACGGCAACCCGAATCGGCTGAAATGCCTCGCGCGGCTTGAGCTCGAGCCGCTCCGCCAGTTCCCGCAGTGTCCCCTCGATCGTCTCTGCGTCGAACGGCTCGAGCTCCCCCAGTGCCTCCGCCGCCGCCTCGAGCACGCGGCCGTCGAGCAGCGACGGGTCGGGCGCGACGTCCTCGAACAGGAACCTGACGTAGTCAGGAAACTGCGAGAGCGTCTCGATTTTCTCCTGGACGAGCGGGGTGGCGCGGCGCACGAGCTCCTCGTCCCAGTCGATCCCCTGCTCTCGGAGGTAGGTCACGACCCGGTCGGCGTACTCGTCCGGCGGCAGCCGACGCAGGTGGACGCCGTTCAGCCACGTGAGCTTCTCGTAGTCGAAGACCGCCGGGCTCGGGGAGACCCGGTCGAGGCTGAACAGGCGCAGCAGCTCGTCGCGCGTGAACACCTCGGTCTTGTCGTCGTACGCCCAGCCGAGACGCGCCAAGAAGTTGACGAGCGCCTCCGGGATGTAGCCCTGCTCGCGGAAATCCTCGACCGACTGTGCCCCATGCCGCTTCGAAAGCTTCTTGCCGTCGGTGCCGAGGACGTCGGGGACGTGGGCGTAGACCGGCGGCTCGGCGCTCAGCGCCCGCAGGATCTGGATCTGCTTCGGCGTGTTGGAGACGTGGTCGGCGCCGCGGATCACGTGCGTAATCCCGTCGAGCATGTCGTCGACCGGGTTGGCGAAGTTGTAGGTCGGTCGGCCGTCGGTGCGGACGAGGACGACGTCCTCGAGCTGTTCGTTCGGGAACTCGATCCCGCCGCGGATCACGTCGTCCCAGCCGGTCGTCCCTTCGTCCGGCATCCGGAACCGGATCGCACCTCCGTCTTCGTAGGCCTTCGCCTCCTCGACCAGGCGCCGCGCGAGCTGCTGGCTTTCTTCCATCCGGTCGAGCTGGAACCGGACCTCGCCGTCCCAGTCGATTCCGAGCCAGGACAGAGAGCGCTGGATCTGCTCCGTCGACTCGGCGACCTCGCGGCTCGTGTCGGTGTTCTCGATCCGAAGCAGGACCTCGCCGCCCTGTCCGCGGGCGAACAGCCAGTTGAACAGGAAAGTGCGCACGCCCTCCGATGTGGAGAAAGCCGGTCGGGCTCGGAGCCATGCGGACGCGGACGGACATCCCGCACTATCGTAGGGGCGTGCTCTTCGGCGGCCACGTTTCGGGCGGCGTCAAGGCCGCTCCTGAGCGGGCCGAGGAGATCGGCGCCGACGCGCTCCAGTGCTTCGTGCAGAGCCCACGCGCCTGGCGCTTCCCGAACCACGATCCAGAGGTGCTCGCCGGCTTTCCAGAGCGCGCTCGGAAGGCAGGCGTCAAAGCCGTCTTCGTGCATGCGATCTACCTCTGCAACGTCGCCAGCCCTGACGACGAGCTGTACGAGAAATCTCTGACGACCCTTCAGAAGACCGTCGGCGCGGCGCGCGAAATCGACGCGGACGGTGTGGTCTTCCACGTCGGCTCACATCTCGGCGCCGGCTTCAACGTGGGCTTGAAGCGCGCCGTGCCGGCGATCGAGCAGGTGCTCGAGCGTTGCTCCGACAAGACCTGGCTCCTGATCGAGAACTCGGCCGGGACCGGCGGGACAATCGGTCGGTCGCTCGACGAGCTGGCGGCGCTCGTCGACAGGCTCAGCGGGCACGCTCGACTCGGCATCTGCCTCGACTCCTGCCACCTGTGGGCATCCGGGTACGACGTCACAGATCCGGCGGCCCTGGATTCGCTGCTCGACGAGTTCGACAGCGTGATTGGGCTTGACCGCCTGCGCGCGCTGCATGTCAACGACTCGCAGACGCCGCTCGGTTCCAACCGCGATCGCCACGCCAACCTCAAGGAAGGCCTGATCGGCGACAAGCTCTCGGTCTTTCTCGGCAATCCTCGGCTTCAGGACCTGCCCGCAGTCGTCGAGACAGAAGGCCAGCACGGCCATGGGGCCGACGCGGAGGAGATGCGGAAGCTGCGCGCGCTCTGGAAGGCCGGTACTAGAAAGGCCGTCCGCGCTGGCAAAGCCAGCACGGCCTCAAAACGGCGCCGCCGAGTCGGCGCCTAGGACCCGAGCACCCGCGCGAAGACGCGGAAGCTCGGCTGGCCGACGGGGAGCTCGTGGAACTCGGGGTTCACGCAGCCGAGGTCGTCGGTCCGGCTGAGATACGTGCTCTCGACCTCGGCCTCGCACATGGGCAGCGGGTTGCGAGTGGCCTTAACAGCACCGAAGCCCGGTGCTCGGGCTTCGGCTTCCTCCAGCAGCTCGAGGTCGATCTCGACGCCGAAGACTTTCTGCATGCAGCCCGACGTAGGTCCGCCCCACCTCTTCGAAGGCGTAGAGGAACGGACACGAGCGGGCGACACAGGCGGCGGGATAGACGACCTTGTCGCAGTGGATCCCGCAGCGGCGGCACTCGACCTCGTCCTGCGGGCGGAGCGGGAGCTCACGTCCGGGACGAGTGAGCTCGCGTGACTCCATGGCTGGATTTTGGTCGACGGTCTCCCGCCCGCGCAAGACTTGACAGGTGCCGCGGATCACGCTAGGGGCCGAGCCGGTCGACCACGTTCAGGACGTCCATCTGCGTGAACGCCTGGTAGTCGGGCTCGACCCCAGCCGGGCCCTGGTCGGCCCGGAACCACACGGCCTGGATCGTCTTCATCCCGACCCGCGAGGCGCCCAGCACGTCCGCTTCGAGGCGATCGCCGACAAAGAGCGCGTCGCTCGCGTCGACCTCGAGCTCACTCAGCGCGCGCTCGAAGATCGCCGGATGTGGCTTGCGCTTTCCGACCTCGGAGGAGAGGACGATCGCGTCGACACGCTCGGCGATTCCCTGCCGCTCCAGCATCGGCTGCAAGAGCCATTGCGGGCTGGCCGTGTTCGAGACCAGCGCGAGCTTCAGGCCGCGAGCACGCAGCGCCTCTAGCAGCGCGTGGGTCGAGTCTGCGAGCACTGAGTGCGAGAACCAGACGTCGTGCGCCGCCTGGAGGAAGAGGCGCACGTCGTCATCACTGAGCTCGACCCCTTGATCCCGGAACGATCCGGACATGACGGCGGCGATGTCGATCTCGTCCTCGCCCGCGGACGGGAAGAGCTCGGCTTCGTGCTCGCGCAGGTAGCCGGTGAAGGCCTCGGCGTCCGGCAGCCCGTCCCGGCCGAGTGCGGCAAGGCCCGCCGCGTGGCCCTCGAGCGCGATCTCGTCGCTCCATTCGTCGCTCACCAGCGTCCCGCCCCAATCGAAGAGAACGGCCCTGAGCACGGCCGTTAGGGTAGTCCCGTGGCCAGGAGGATCCTCTGGGGCTCGCTCGCCCTCGCCCCGGCCACGATCTTCGTCCACTATGCGTTCCACCCAAGCGATGTCGTCCAGTTCGTGCTCGCCGCCGCATCGCTCGTCCCGCTCGCATGGCTGATCGGCGAGGCCACCGAACACGCAGCGCATCACACGGGACCGGGCATCGGCGGCTTCCTCAACGCGACCTTCGGCAACGCCCCTGAGCTGATCATCGCGCTGATCGCGGTCAACGAAGCGAAGTTCGAAGTCGTCCGCGGCTCTCTGAGCGGCAGCGTCGTCGGCAACCTCCTGCTCGTCCTCGGCTTCTCGTTGCTCTTCGGCGGGCGCGGCGCGATCGACCGCGAATCGAGCTTCCTCTCGCTGGCCCTTGTCGGCTTTGCGGTCCTCCTCTTCCTGATTCCGGCCATACCCGGGTGGGAGGGGGACCCGGAGCGGCGATTCATCGCGGAGCTGTCCGTGCCGGTGTCGATCGCCCTTCTGCTCGTTTACCTCGGCGCGACCTGGCTCTCGCTCCGGCGGCACCGGCGTCTCCACGTCTCCGACGAGGCGCGGGAGATGAGAGCCTGGACGTTCCGAACGGCGATGCTGGTGCTTGCAGTCGCCACGGTCATCACCGCGCTGATCGCCGAGATCCTCGTCGGGTCGATCGAGGTCTTCGCCGAGCAGGCGCACCTGTCCGAGTTCTTCGTCGCAGCCGTGATCGTTGCGATCGTCGGGAACGCAGCCGAGCACGGAGGCGCGGTCGTCGTCGCCGCTCGGGGCCAGATCAAGCTCGCGGCCGAGATCGCGCTCGCGTCGAGTGCCCAGGTCGCCGTCTTCCTGATTCCCGCCGTCGCGCTCCTCTCCTGGCTGATCGAGCCGCTGGCGCTGTCGTTCCGCCCGGTCGAGATCGTGGCGCTCGGAGCCTCCGCTATCTTCACCTTCCTGCTCCTCGCGCAAGGACAGTCCAGCCGCGGGCGTGGAGTGGCGTTGGTCCTCGCCTACGTCGCAGTCGCAGCGGCGTTCTTCATCGCCGGCGATCGGTAAGACGAGAACGCAAGCGTTCTCGTCTCGCTGAAAGTCTCACAATTTTCAGCGACCGTATCGAGCCGGGCGGCGGTTTCGCGCCGCGCGGCCCAGAACCTCTCGCCGCTTCCTTCTCGATGAGCGTCTGCGACGGAGCGGGCAAAGCCCGCTCCGCGGCGAGCTAGAGGCTAGGCGCGCGCGAGCACGCCGAGAGCTCGCGGGGCGAGCTCGATCGCCCGCTCGATGTCGTCGTCGCTCACATCGAGATGGGTGACGGCGCGGAGCGTCGTCGCGTGCACTGTGCCCGAGAGCCCAACTCCCGCCTGGCGCAGACGCTCGAGTGCCTCCGCCGCCGTCAAGCCGAGCGGCGCGACGTCCAGCTGGACGAAGTTCGTCTCGACGTCGTCGGGCTCGACCGGGAGACCCGCCTCGACGAGCCCTTCGGCGAAGCGCTTGGCGCGTGCGTGATCCTCGGCGAGGCGGTCGACGTGGTGGTCCAGCGCGTAGACGCCGGCGGCAGCGACGATCCCGGCCTGCCGCATCGCACCACCGAAGAAATGCTTGTAGCGGCGGCCAGTTCTCATCAGCTCCGCCGATCCCGCCACGAGCGCCCCGAGCGGGCACCCGAGCCCCTTGGACAGGCAGATCGTGACGGTGTCGGCGTGACGGGCGATCTCCGCGGGCGGGACGTCGAGCGCGATCGCGGCGTTGAACAGGCGCGCGCCGTCGAGGTGGAGCGCAAGCCCCAGCTCGCGACAGGTGTCGGCCACCGCCTCGAGCTCTCCCAGCGGCCACACTCGGCCGCCCGAGCTGTTGTGCGTGTTCTCGATCGAGACGATCCGTGTCCGAGGGGCGTGCAGGTCCTCTTCGGTGTACGCGACAGCACGAATCTGCTCGGGCGTCAGGCGGCCGCGGTCACCCGGAAGCGGCCGAGTGAGGTAGCCGCTGTGCGCCGCCGGGCCGCCGAGCTCGGAGACCAGGATGTGCGAGTGCTCTTCGGCGAGCACCTCATCCCCCGGCCGGCCGTGGAGGCGGAGGGCGATCTCGTTCGCCATCGTCGCCGTCGGGACGTAAACCGCCTCCGCATGGCCGAGCAGCTCGGCGACTCGGCGCTCGAGTCGGTTGACGGTCGGGTCCTCGCGCTTCTGCTCGTCGCCAACCTCCGCGGCGGCGATCGCCTCGCGCATCCCGGGCGTCGGCCGCGTCGCGGTGTCGGAGCGAAGATCGATCACAGCCGGATTCTTAGCAGCGCGGGCTACGCGTCGGCCCCGCGCGCGACGAGGAGCTCGCGCAGCTCGTCGTTGCCGTTCTGGACGGCGGCATCTATCGGCGTGAACCCGCCCCGCTGGACGGCGTTCGGATCCGCGCCCGCGTCGAGGAGCAAGCGCGCGGTCTCGTTCGCGTTCACGGCCGCGGCGCTGTGCAACGGCTGGACGAGCATCTCGTTCTGCGCGACCGCGGCTGGATCAGCGCCGTGCTCGAGCAGGACGGCAGCCGTCTCGGCCGTGCCGAAGAACGCCGCGTAGTGCAGCGGCGTGAAGCCGTCGGGCGAGCGGGCAGCGGCAAGCGCCGGATCGCCGGCGAGCAGCTCGCGGGCCCTGTCCGCGTCACCGAGCGCCGCCGCCTCGTGAAGGTCGAGCTGCGCACCTTTCGCGGCCTCCTCCGCCGCCGCGCGGTCGCCGCGATACAGCGCGTCGAGGATCGTGCTCATGTGGGGTCAGACGCCCTTGGGCGCCTCGGCGGCGGCCGGCGTCGAGGGCTCTGACGCGAGGTCAGGATGGTCGTCGAAGCGGTAGCGGACGACTGCCCGCTTGGCCGCCTTGACCTCGTCCAGGCGCCGCACGGGTCGATTGTGCGGCGCCTCCTTCAGGAGCTCCGGCTGCTCGGATGCCTCTCGCGCGATCGCCAGCATCGCGTCCACGAAGGAGTCGAGCGTCTCTTTTGTCTCCGTCTCCGTCGGCTCGATCATCAGCGCCTCCGGGACGATGAGCGGGAAATAGATCGTCGGCGGGTGGAAGCCGTAGTCCATCAGGCGTTTGGCCACATCGAGCGCCGTGACTCCGTGTTCGCGCTTCAGCCTCCGCGCAGAGAGCACGAACTCGTGCATGCAGAGGCGGTCGAAGGGAAGCTCGTAGGTGCTCTTCAGCCGCGCCAGCAGGAAGTTGGCGTTCAAGACGGCGTCCTCCGACATCGTCCTCAGCTCGCGGCCCCAAGCGAGGATGAACGCGTAGGAGCGGACGAAGACGCCGAACGGCCCCGTGAACGCGCGGACCTTGCCGATCGATTTCGGGCGGTCGTAGTCGAGGCGGAAGCGCTCGCCGGCGGGTACGACGGCCGGCACCGGGAGGTACGGCTCGAGCGGTCTGCGAACGGCGATTGGCCCCCCGCCTGGCCCACCGCCGCCGTGAGGCTGCGAGAACGTCTTGTGCAGGTTGATGTGGACGATGTCGAAGCCCATGTCGCCTGGTCTCGAGATGCCGCAGACCGCGTTCAGGTTCGCACCGTCGTAGTACAGGAGGCCGCCGATCTCGTGGAAGATCCGGGCGATCTCCTCGATGTGCTCGTCGAAGAGGCCGAGTGTGGACGGGTTCGTGAGCATCAGGCCGGCCGTCTCCTCGTCGACCTTGGCGCGCAGGTCATCGAGATCGATGTTCCCGCGCGGGTCGGTGTCGACCTTGACCAGCTCGTAGCCGGCCATCGTCACGCTTGCCGGATTCGTGCCGTGTGCCGTGTCGGCGACGACGATCTTTCGCCTCCGCTCGCCCTCGCCGCGGTCGGCGAAGTACGCGCGCATGAGCATCAGGCCCGTCAGCTCGCCCTGCGACCCGGCCGCGGGCTGGAGCGAGACGGCGTCAAGGCCCGTGATCTCGGCCAGCATCTCCTGGAGACCGTGCATCAGCTCCAGCGCGCCCTGCGTGGCCTCTTCCTCCTGGTGCGGGTGCAGGTCGCGGAAGCCGGGCAGGGCGACAACCCGCTCGTTGACACGCGGGTTGTACTTCATCGTGCAGGAGCCGAGCGGGTAGAAGCCGGTGTCGATGCCGAAGTTGCGCGTTGTCAGCTCGGTGAAGTGACGGACGATCTCGAGCTCCGGGAGCTCTGGGAGTCGCGGTGGGTTGCTCCGGGCGAGCTCGGCGGGGATCTCGGGCACCGGCAGGTCCTTCGGCCTGGGGAGCCGGGCGGCGCGACGACCGGCGCGCGATTTCTCGAAGATCAGCTTCACGCCGCCAGCACCTCGGCGAGAGCGGCGATCTCGTCGACGGTCCGACGTTCCGTGAGCGCCACGAGCAGCACGTCGTCCATCCCTTCGTAGTCGCGGCCGAGCGAATACCCCGGATGGATCCCCCGCTTGCGCGCCTCGCGGATCACCTCCTGGGCCGGTCGTCCGACCCGGATGGCAAACTCCTTGAACGTTGTCTGTTCGGGAAACAGAAGCGGTAGCCCGATTCGCTCCTTCGCGTGCTCGGCGAGGGCCATGCAGGTCTCCCCCAGCTCGCGGAGACCCTGCGGTCCCAACCAACACAACGTGATCAGGCCGCCCAGCGCCAGCAGCGTCTGGTTGGTGGTGATGTTCGAGGTCGCTTTCTCGCGGCGGATGTGCTGCTCGCGCGTCTGCAGCGTGAGGACGTAGCCGCGCTCCCCGGCGACGTCCGTCGTCTCGCCGACGATGCGGCCCGGCATCCGCCGTGTGAACTCCTCGCGCGCCGCGATGAAGCCGTAGTGCGGTCCGCCGAAGGAGACGGGATTGCCCGCGCCCTGGCCCTCCCCGATCGCAAGCGCGCAGCCGTACGCGCCGGGCGCTTCGAGCACGCCCAGCGAGATCGGGTCGACGTGCGCGACGGCGAGCGCCCCTGCGTCGTTCGCTGCGGCGGCGAGGTCCGGTGCCTGCTCCAGGCAGCCGAAGAAGTTCGGCTGCTGGAAGATCACGCAGGCGGCGCCCTCGGCTGCGGCCCTCAGCTCATCGGGATCGATGACACCGTCGCGATGAGGGACGTCGACGACCTCGAGCCCAAAGCCCGGGGCGTACGTCCGCACGACCTGCCGCACCTGCGGATTCAGCGTTTCCGCGAGGACGACCTTCGCCCGCCCGGTGACGTGCTTGGCGATGTAGCAGGCGTCGGCTGCAACGGTCGTCCCGTCGTAACCCGAGGCGTTCGAGACGTCCATGCCCGTGAGCTCGCAGATCACCGTCTGGTACTCGAAGAGCGCCTGGAGCACGCCCTGGCTGAGCTCGGGCTGGTACGGCGTGTAGGCGGTCAGGAACTCGCCCCGCTGGAGGATCGCGTCGACGATCGCCGGGACGTAGTGGTCGTAGACGCCCGCTCCGAGGAATGAGATTTCCTCGCCCATCGGTGTGTTGCGCGCGGCGAGACCCTCCAGGTGCTTGACGATCTCCTGCTCGGAGAGCGGCTCGCCCAGATCGAGCGCCCGGTCGAATCGAACGCCCGCGGGGATGTCCCCGAAGAGCTCGTCGACCGATGAGACGCCGATCGTCTCGAGCATCTGCTCGCGATCGGCGTCGGTCAGCGAGACGTAGGTCACTGGTCCGCGACGAGCTGCTGATACGCCGCGGCGTCGAGGAGGTCGTCGCCCTCACCGGGATCTGTGAGCCGGATTCGAATCAGCCAGCCGGCACCGTACGGATCCTCGTTGACGGTCTCCGGGGCGTCGATGACCGCTTGATTGACCTCGAGCACCTCGCCCGAGAGCGGCGCAATGATGTCCGACACGGCCTTCACCGACTCGACCTCGCCGTAGCTCGAGCCCATGGTCACCGTCGCGCCCGCCTCCGGCGGCTCGTAGTGGACGAGCTCGCCGAGCGCGTCCTGCGCGTACCACGTAACTCCCAGCAGCGCCTCGCCGTCCTCGATTCGCGCCCAGTCGTGCTCGGGGTGGTAGCGAAGCTCGTCGGGGTAGGTTTCCTCGGCCGCCATCAGCCCTCCTCACGCTTGTAGATCGGTTTCTTCACGACCCGGGCACGACGATCACGGCCGCGGACGTCGATGGTGAGCTCGGTTCCCGGCTCGGCCTGGACGGTTGGGACGTAGCCCATCCCGATGCCGCGATCGAGCATGGGCGAGTGGGTGCCCGACGTGACCTCGCCGCCGCCCGCGATAGCCATTCCCTGCCGCGGCACAGCAGTCTCCTCCATCACGAAGGCGACGAGCCTTCGCTCCGGGCCGGCCGCCTTGATCCGCCGGAGCTCGTCGGCGCCGGTGAACTCCTTGTCGAGGGCGCACACCCAGCCGAGGCCGGCCGAGATCGCATCGGTCTCGGGGGTGATGTCGTTCCCGTGCAGGGGGTAGCAGACCTCGAGCCGGAGCGTGTCCCGCGCGCCGAGCCCGCACGGCACGGCGCCGCGCTCGAGGACACGGTCCCAGAGCTCCTCGGCGTCCTCGCCCGGAACCATCAGCTCGACCCCGCGCTCGCCCGTGTAGCCGGTGCGGTTGACCATGCACTCGATCCCGTCGAGCTCGTGCATGGCGAACGTGAAGGCCGGGGCATCGTCGAGGCCGAGCCGCTCGATCGACCGTGGGCCCTGGACCGCAAGCAGCGCGTACTCGTCCGAGACGTCGCGCACGTCCGACCCGGGAATCTCCCGATCCTTCAGCCACTGGAAGTCGGCTTCGCGGTTGGCGGCGTTGACGATCAGCAGGTAGCGGCCCGGCTCGAGACGGTAGGCGATCAGGTCATCGACGATGCCGCCGCGCTCATTCGTCAGCAGTGTGTACTGGGCGCCGCCCGGCTCGACCTTGTCCAGGTCGTTGGTAAGCAGCGACTGCAGGAGCTCGTGGGCCCTCGGGCCTTCGACCTCGAGCTCGCCCATGTGCGACACGTCGAACACGCCGCAGTCGGCGCGCACCGCGCGATGCTCCTGGATCACGCCCTCGTACTGCACGGGCATCTCCCAGCCGGCGAACGGGACCATCCGCGCGCCGAGGGCTCGATGCCGCTCGTAGAGCGGAGTTCGATGGAGCGTCTGCACGACGCCCGGATGCTACAGAGCTAGTTGGTGGGCCCTAGCTCACTCGCGCAGGAAGGAAGGGACCTCGAGCACGTCCTTCGGGACGTCGAAGCCTTCTTCGGCTTCGGGCCTCGGCCTCGCCGCAGGGGCCTCTTCTTCGATTCCCGCCCGGCGCCGGCGCCGGTGCGCTCCCGGACCGAAGCCGGTGGCGATCACCGTCACCCGCACCTCGTCCTTGAGCGACTCGTCGATTACAGCGCCGAAGATGACGTTGGCGTTCTGATCGGCGGCGCTCGTGACCACCTCGGCCGCTTCGTTCACCTCGAAGAGCCCCATATCCGCCGGGCCGCTGATGTTGAGCAGGATGCCCGTGGCTCCTTCGATCGACGACTCCAGGAGCGGCGAAGAGACGGCCGTGTGCGCCGCCTCGGCCGCGCGGTTCTCGCCGGAGGCCGTACCGATCCCCATCAGTGCCGAGCCGGCCTCGGTCATGATCGCCCGGACGTCCGCAAAGTCCAGGTTGACGATCCCCGGGACCGTGATGAGGTCGGTGATCCCCTGAACGCCCTGGCGCAGGACGTCGTCGGCCATCCGGAAGGCATCGATGATCGAGGTGCGCTTCTCCACGACCTGGAGGAGTCGGTCGTTCTCGATCACGATCAGCGTGTCCACCCGATCACGGAGGTCCTCGATCCCGAGGTGCGCCTGCTCAGCGCGGCGGCGACCCTCGAACCCGAACGGCCTCGTCACGACGCCGACGGTGAGCGCGCCGAGGTCCTCTTTCGTGACCTCGGCCACGATCGGCGCCCCGCCGGTTCCGGTCCCGCCGCCCTCGCCGGCGGTGATGAAGACCATGTCCGCACCCTTCAGCACTTCCTTCAGCTCGTCCCGGCTCTCCTGGGCGGCGTCCTTGCCCACCTCCGGATTGGCCCCGGCTCCGAGGCCCCGGGTAGCGCCCGCGCCCATCTGCACCTTGACGTCGGAGTCGACCGACAGCAAAGCCTGCGCGTCGGTGTTCGCCGCGATGAACTCGACGCCGCTCAAGCCGGCGTCGACCATGCGGTTGACGGCGTTGGAGCCGCCTCCGCCGACGCCGACGACTTTGATCACAGCCAGGTAGTTGCCGGTCTGCTCACGCACTCTCAACGTCCCTCCACCTCAAGCTCGACTGTAGCTCGCGCCTTTTGGATCGCCCGCTGGAACCCAGCGTAGGGGCACGGACGCGGCCTGTCAACGCGCAAACCGACAGTTAAGTCTAAGGCTCTACTTGAGAGTCGAGAGTTGTGCCGGCAACGGGACGATCCGGCACAGCCACGTCGACGTACGTCGCGGTCGAGCCCGACGCGCGGAGCTCGGCAAGCACGCGTCGCGCGACCTCGACCTTCACGGCGAGGTCAACGGCGTCGCCGAGGCGAACCTCGAGGCGGTCGTGAAGCACCATGGTCAACCCCTCATCTCCTTCGCCCACGTACCAGACGCGGCGCAGGAAGCGCGGCGCGGACGTCCGCAGCGAAGCCAGAGCCCGCACCGCGCGGGCGGCGTGCTCCGCGCGAAGCACGCTCCCGATCTCGGGCTCGAGCCCACGCGGAATCCAGACGACGGGCAGCGGACGGCGGAGGCGGCGCGTCAGCCTACGGAGGACCCGACCCTCGCCGGACACGAGCCAGTTCTCGTTCGCTCTGCGCAAGACGGCCACCGGGCGCTCGACGCTGACGACGACCCGCAGCCCGTTGGGGAAGGTCCGGTCGTAGCCGAGCAGGTGAACGTGAGGTAGTCCCTCCAACCGACGCGTGATCGCAGCCTGGTTGATCGCCAGCAGGCTCGTGCCGGCGAGCGGCGCAAGCGCGCGCTCGACGAGCCGGGTCTGACCGGAAGGCTCCGTCGTGACCTCGACCGAGCGGACGGAGAACACGGAGCTCTCGCGGGCGCCGAAGTAGAGCGCCAGCGCCGCGGCCAGCAGGCCGAAGCCGACAGCGAGCGAACGAACCGAAGGCAGCAGCCGCAGGGCCGGAGACCCGGCCCGCGCCTGCGCGCGGGCGGCCGCAAGCTGTCGTCCTCGAGCCACGGCGCGGACTTCGCCGCCACTCGTGCCGCTCCTACACGCGCTCTCCTGCCGGGGGCAGCACGAGGTCGCCGAGCAGCTGAACCTCGTGCTCGAGCTCGACGCCGTACTCATCCAGGGCCCGACGTCGGGCCTCCGTCATCAAGGCGATTGCATCGGCAGAGCGAGCGCCGTCGGCGTTCTCGATGAAGTTCGCGTGGCGCGGCGAGATCTGCGCGCCGCCGATCCTGAAGCCCCGCAGGCCGCAGGCCTCGAGCATCCGCCCGGCCGTCAACTCGTGGTCGGGGTTCTTGAAGACGCTGCCGAATGTGCGCTTGTTGGTCGGCTGCGCGGACTTGCGCTGAGCCTGCATCTCGGCGACCGTCGCCTTGATGTGGTCCGCCGGCTTCGGTGCCAGGCGGAACTCCACGCTCGCGACGACCTCGCCCGGCTCCAGCCCCGAGCGCCGGTACTCGAGACCGAGCTCGGCCTGGCCCCGCCAGAAGGCTCCGTCCGCGGAGACGACCAGCGCCCGGTCGAGCACACCCGCGATGTCGCCCCCGTAGGCGCCGGCGTTCATTTTCACGCCGCCGCCGACCGTTCCCGGGATAGCGCAGGCGAACTCGATCCCGCCGAGCGCTGCAGCGCGCGCGCGATGGAGGCAGACGGCCAGCGGAGCACCTCCGCCCGCCGACAACCGGTCGCCCTCGACGACCGCTCCGGCCAGGTCGCGCGCCAGCTTGACGACCAGGCTCTCGACACCGTCGTCAGCGACGAGCAGGTTCGAACCGAGCCCGACCACCGAGACGGGGGTGTCGCGCTCTGCCGCCCACTCGAGCGCCACGGCCAGCTCGTCGACGCTCCCCGGCTTGGCGAACCAACGTGCGGGCCCGCCGGTCCCGAGCGTCGTGAACCGCGAGAGGAGAACGTGCTCGTCGATCATGCGAGCTGCTCCAGTACCAGTCCAGCCCCACGATCGACGTCGCCGGCGCCGATCGTCAGCACGACGTCGCCACTTCGAGCTCGACGGGCAAGGAAGCGGGCGCCGTCCTCGACCGCCGGCGTCCAGGCGACTGTCATCCCGGGGCGAATCTCCGCCAGCGCATCGACGACGAGCTTGCCGGTGACCCCGTCGATCGGCGCCTCGCGTGCGGCATAGACGTCGGTGACAGCGACGACGTCCGCGGCGGCGAGGGCCGCCCCGAGCTCGCGCGCGAGGTGCCGCGTACGCGAGAACAGGTGCGGTTGAAAGAGTGCGAGCACCCGGCCGTCGGCGTGCTCGCCAACGGCCGAAAGCGTCGCGGCGATCTCGGCCGGGTGGTGTGCGTAATCGTCGACGACCCGGACGCCGCCTGCGACACCACGCTCCTCGAGCCTCCGCCCAGCGCCGCGGAACTCCCGCAGGACCGGCCAGGCCTCGTCGCCCGCGACACCCGCGAGCTCGAGCGCAGCCAGTGCGGCGGCGGCGTTGCGGCGGTTGTGCTCGCCGGGCAGGCGCAGCTCGCCTTCGAACGGCCGGAGCCGGTCACCGCGCACGACTCGTGGCACGCCGACCAGCCACCGCTCGAACAACTCCTCGAGCTCGGCCTGCGACCGAAACTCACTGTGGTGGTCGAGGTCGATGTTGGTGACGACCGCGATCTGTGGCCGCAGCTGTTCGATCGTCCGGTCGGACTCGTCGCCCTCGACGACCAGCCAGCCGGACCCGGCGCGGGCGTTGCCGCCGAGCTGCGGGATCTCGGCGCCGATCAGGAACGCCGGGTTCTCCCCGAGCCGGTCGAGCACGAACGCGATCATCCCGGCCGTCGTCGTCTTTCCGTGCGCGCCGGAGACGACGATCGCGTCCTGGAGCGAGACCAGCTCGGCGAGGAACTCAGCGCGGCTGCGGCCGGGTGCGCGGCCCGCGAACGCCGTCGAGACGACGGTCTCCGCGCCGGCCGGCGCCGGCGGAATCTCCTCCGCGATCTCGACCGGGATGCCGGCCGCACGAACGTGTTCGAGGTAGGGCGTCTCGCAGCGGTCCCATCCGGAAACCTCGGCTCCCCAGGCCTGCGCCAGCAGCGCGTAACCACTGAGACCGGCCCCGCCGATCCCGACGAAGAAGAGCTTCCTACCGTCCAGCGGCCGCAAGGACGATCAGCTCCTCCGCAATCGTGTCGGCGGCATCGGGCCGGGCAATCCGGGCCATTGCGTCGGCCATCTCGGCCAGCCGGCCAGGATCGCCGAGCAGCGAGCGGGCGAGGCCGGGAACGAGCCCGAGCTCCTCCTCCGCGATCACGACGGCCCCGCCGGCCTGCTCGAAGTAGCCCGCGTTCTTCGTCTGGTGGTCCGCAGTTGCGAACGGGTAGGGGACGAGGATCGCGGGGCGCTCGGCGGCTGCGAGCTCCCACACGGAGCCTCCTGCCCGGGCGAGCACGAGGTCGGCCGCCGCCAGCGCCGTGCCGAACTCCGGAACGAACGGCAGCAGGCGGTAGTCGGGCCGCGTAACGCGCTTGGCCAGCGCGGGGAAGTCACGCTCGCCGCTCAGGTGGAGGACGGCCGGGCCGGCAACGCCGAAGCTCTCGGCGGCAAGCTCGTTGAGGCTCCTCGCGCCCTGGCTGCCGCCGAAGACGAGCAGGACTGGGCCTTCCGAGAGAAAAAAGTGCGCCCGCGCCTCCTCTCGTGAGACCGTCATGCGCGAAGCGGAGGGAATCGGCCTGCCGGTCAACTGGTACTTCGCTCCTTCGCGTCCCGCGATCGGAAACGAGAGGAAGATGCGGCTGGCGAACGGCGCCGAGAGGCGGTTCGCAAGACCGAGGTGGGCGTCGGCCTCCATCAGCGCCGCTGGGATTCGCTGTCCCGCTGCCGCAAGGACCATCGGCCCCGCGACGTATCCGCCGCCGCCGAGGACAACGTCCGGCCGGCGTCGCCGCAGAATCCGGCGGCAGGCCCGGACGGCGCCCATTGCGCGCATCGCCGCTCTCACTTGCGCGACGCCCGGACGGCGCGGCAGCCCGGAGATCTCGAACGTGTCGAACTCGAAGCCCGCCTCCGGGACGAGCTTGGCCTCAAACCGCCCGGCGGACCCGGCGAACGTCACGGCGGCGCCGCGTGCGCGCAGCGCCTCGGCCACCGCCAGCGACGGAAGCACGTGTCCGGCGGTTCCGCCGGTTGCGATCAGGCACACGGGACCTGCTCGTCGCTCGGCCATCGTCACCGGCGATGTTAAGGAGAATGCCGACGGCGGCGAGCACGACGACCAGGCTCGAGCCGCCGTAGGAGACGAACGGCAGCGTGATCCCCGTCAGCGGCGCCGCTCCCATCACCGCAGCGAGGTTGATCAGAGCCTGACCGCAGACGAGGGTGGTGATCCCGGCGGCGAGCCGCTTTCCGAACGGATCGCGGCAGGCGAGCGCGACCCGGAAGCCGGCATACGCGAAGGCGGCGTAGGCGGCGATCAGCGCGGTGGCGCCGACGAGCCCGAGCTCCTCGCCGATGATCGCGAAGATCATGTCCGTGTGCGCCTCGGGCAGATAGTTCGCCTTGAGGACGGACTGGCCGAGTCCCTCGCCGAAGATTCCCCCGGAGCCGAGCGCGATCATCGCCTGCACGGGCTGGTAGCCCGCGCCCTGCGCGTCGTCCCAGGGGTTGAGGAAGCTGAGCAGCCGCGCGCGCCGGTAGGGCTCGAACCATGCCGCAGCGAGAACGAGCGCCACGCACAGTCCTCCCGACGTCGCCAGCAGGCGCGCGGGGACGCCGGAGACGACCAGGACGCCGCCGATCATGACGACGATCGTGATCGCCGTGCCCAGGTCGGGCTCGGCGAGGATCAGCGCACAGACGACGCCGGTGACGAGCCCGAGGGGCTTGATGAGCTCTCCGAGCGTGCGCGGTGCCGGCCGCCGGGCGAGGTACGCAGCGGCGAAGACGAGCAGGGCGAGCTTCGCCAGCTCCGAGGGCTGGAAGACCGCGGGGCCGAGCTGGAGCCAGCGCCGTGCGCCGTTGACCGTCTGCCCGAAAACGAGTACGGCGAGCAGGAGCACGATGCTGGTGAGGACGAGCGCCGGCGAGAGCAAGCGGAGCGAGCGGTAGCTGCTGCGCCGAAACACGAGTAGCAACGCGAGACCTACGAGCGCGTAGAGGCCTTGCTTGCGCAAGTAGTACGACGAGTCGCCGCTCGCGAGCGCCGCCGACGCCGACGTCGCGCTGTAGACCATGACGAGGCCGAACGCGACGAGCGCCAGCGTCACGAGCAACAGAATCTGCTGCTCCAGTTGACCCTTCTTCACCGCAGCTCCTCGACGAGGCGGCGGAACTCGTCGCCGCGCTGCTCGAAGTTGTCGAACTGGTCGTAGCTCGCGCACGCCGGGGACAGAAGGACGATCTCGCCCGGCTTCGCCACCGCCGCCGCCGCCCGCACGGCTGTGGCGAGATCACCGCTGCGCTCGAACGGGCTGTCGAGCGCCGCTGCCAGCTCATCCGCGGCGGCTCCGATCAGGTAGGCGCGGGCGCCACTCGCCCGAAGGTCGTCCGCGAGCTCGGCGTAGCTCTCGTTCTTACCCAGCCCGCCGAGGATCACGTGCAGCGGCTCCTCGTACGCCGCGATCGCCCGCCGTGCCGCAGCCGCGTTCGTCGCCTTGGAGTCGTTGACGAAGCGAACGCCGCGGATCTCGCCCACCTCCTCGAGGCGATGAGGCACGCCCGGGAACGTGCGAAGCCCGTCGGCGATCTGCCCGCTCGGACGCACCGGCGGCGCGCGCCGCGGCCGTCGCGGCGGCGGCGTTCTCCCGGTTGTGCCGCCCGGGGATGCGAGGTTCCGCCGGCAGCGGGTCGTCGGCCGAGAACTCAACGCGCCGCGCCGCTCCCGAATCGCCGAACCCTCTCGGCACGACGGCGGTGTCGTCGGCGCGCTGGTTCTCGAAGACGCGCAGCTTCGCGTCGCGGTACGCCTCGAAGCTCCCGTGGCGGTCGAGGTGATCCGGCTCCAGGTTCAGGAGCACGGCGATGCGCGGGCGGAACTCCGCGATGTCTTCGAGCTGGAAGCTGGAGAGCTCGCAGACGATCCATTCGTTGTCGGCAACCTCGCCGTCGAGCTCGGTCAGCGCCCGGCCGACGTTCCCTGCCACGGGCGCGCCCAGCATCGTGCCGAGCAGTTCGCTCGTGGTCGTCTTTCCGTTCGTCCCAGTGACGCCGAGGATCGGGTTCGGCAGCAGCCGCGCGCCGAGCTCGACCTCGCTCCAGACGGGTACGCCACGCTCTCGCGCAGCGACGACGAGGGGTGCTTCGCCGGGCACCCCCGGGCTCTTGATCAGCACGTCCATTCCCTCCAGCAGCGAGGCCTCCTCGGCTCCCAGGTGGACTTCGACGCCAGCCGCCTCGAGCCTCCCCGCGTCGACGTCGGTCGAGCGGTCGACACCGACCACGTGATTCCGCCGACGGGCCAGCGCGAGCGCCGCCGCCTGCCCCGAGCGCGCGAGCCCGAGGACGAGCGCCTTCACGACGCGAACAGGTCGGGACGGAAGCCGCGGAGGTACTGGTAGTACAGCGCGAACGCGCCGGCGCAGAGGATCGAGGCCAGGATCCAGAAGCGCACCATGATCTTCGTCTCCGACCACGCCTTCATCTCGAAGTGGTGGTGGATCGGCGTCATCAGGAAGATCCGGCGGCCCCAGTAGCGGAACGAGATCACCTGGAGGATCACCGAGAGCGCCTCGATCACGAAGATGCCGCCGATCAACAGCAGGAGCAGCTCGCTCTGGCTCATGATCGCGAAGCCGCCGAGCGCGCCCCCGATCGCCATCGAGCCGGTGTCGCCCATGAACACCTCAGCGGGGAAGGCGTTGTACCAGAGGAAGCCGATCGCACCACCAATCAGCGAGGCGCCGAGGATCGCCTGGTCGAGGGCGGCGAGATCCTGCTCCGCCGCCACCTGACCCGAGCGGATGTACGTGAAGACGTTGATCGCAGTGAACGTCAGCAGCGCGATGATCCCGACCCCGATCGCAAGGCCGTCGATGCCGTCGGTGAGGTTGGCCCCGTTGGCGGCGCCGGCGAGGATCAGGAAGAGGAAGAAATAGAAGGCGAAGGCGAGCTGGACGCGCCAGTCGAGGACGGGGACGTAGACCGAGGTGCCGGAAGTCGAGATCCTGGACGACGAGCCCGACGCCGACGGTGATCCCCGCAAGCAGCAGCAGCTTCCACCGCCCGGAGAGCCCGAGCGAGCGTCGATGACGGACCTTGATGTAGTCGTCGGCGAACCCGACCGCCGCGCAGGCGAGGGTGACGCCGAAGACCGTCAGGCCTTCCGCCGTCCAGTGGGAGAAGGCCAGAAACGGGACGGTCATCGAGACGACGATCATCAGCCCGCCCGCGGTCGGCGTTCCCTGCTTGACCGCGTGGCCCGCCGGTCCCTCCTCGCGGATCATCTGCCCGAACTCGTGGCGGCGCAGGAAATCGATGAACTTCGGTCCGACGAGGATCGAGATGATCATGGCGAGCAGGCCCGCCGCGAGGACTCGTTCCATTAGGTGACTACGTTCTGCGCGACGCGCTCGAGGCCTACGGAGCGCGATCCCTTGACGAGCACCACGTCGTCCGGCTCGAGCAGCTCGCGGAGCAGCGTCGCCGCCGCCTCGGCGTCCGCGACCCAGTGGGTCGGCTCGTAGTCGCGGGCGAGCTCGCCGACGCCGACGACGACGTCCAGCTCGTTCGTCAGTGCACCCACCTCACGGTGGTAGCGCGGGCCTTCCGGCCCGAGCTCGGCCATCCCGCCGAGCACGGCGATCCGGCGGCCGCCGTTCCTGCCGGTGAGGTCGCGAAGGGCCGCGGCCATCGACGCTGGGTTCGCGTTCCAGCAGTCGTTGATGAGCACGCCGCCGCCCGGGAGCGGCAGCTCCTCGCCGCGCAGGCGCGAAAGCTCGATCTGCGGCGCGCCGTCCCCGATCCGCTCCAGTGGGAGCCCGATCGCCCAGTAGGCGGCAACGGCAGTGAGGGTGTTCTCGACCTGATGGCGGGTGGTGAAAGGCAGCTC
The DNA here is from genome assembly GCA_963752845.1 of uncultured Actinomycetes bacterium. Lineage (GTDB taxonomy): Bacteria > Actinomycetota > Thermoleophilia > Gaiellales > Gaiellaceae > JACDAN01. The sequence goes on from CAVVZV010000003.1 coordinate 498,639, forward strand.
GAGCTCGACCAGCTCGCCGCCGACCTCGGCCTCGAGCCGGCCGTTGCGGAACGAACGGATCCGCGCGTCCTCGCCGACCCGGATGACGTCGAGGTCTGCGCGGATGTACGGCTCGAGCTCGGGGGCGACGGCCGGGATCACGGCCTTCGTGCCGCGTGGTAGCGCCTCGAGCAGCTCCGCCTTCGCACGGGCCACCCCTGCAACGGACTCGACGAACTCGAGGTGCACGGGCCCGATCGTCGTGATCACGCCGAGCGTCGGACGGGCGAGCTCGCACAGCGCCGCGATCTGGCCGAATCCGCGCATCGCCAGCTCCGCGATCAGGAGCTCCGTGTCGGGCTCGAGCCGGCAGAGCGTGAGCGGCAACGCCGAGCTCGGCGTTGTAGCTTGCCTCGGCCGCAATCGTCCTTCGGTGCGGGCGGCAGAGCGCGGCGAGGATGTCCTTCGTCGACGTCTTGCCCGTAGAGCCCGTGATCCCCACGACCTCGGCGTTGCTTCGGTCCCTGACGGCCCGGCCGAGCGCGGCCAGGGCCGCGAAGTCGTCGTACGGAACGAGCGTGGCCGCGCCGCTCGCCCGCGCCTGCTCGACGAAGGCGACGCCGCCGCGGACTGCGACGAAGAGATCACCGGGCCCCACTCGGCGCGAGTCGATCTCGACGCCCGTGATCTCGTCGACGTCCGCTTGCAGCGCGACCCAGCGGCCTGATCTCGTCGACCGGGAGCGGGATCATGCAGGCGCCCTCAGCCGCCGCAGCTCCTCGCGCGCGACCTCGCGGTCGTCGAAGGGAAGCTTCCGGTCGGCGAACGTCCTGGTATTGCTCGGCGCCCCTGCCGGCGATGACGACGACGTCGCCCGCTCGCGCCTCGCTGATGGCCATCGCGATCGCCGCGCGCCGGTCGGGCTCGACCTCCGCCGGCGCCGACGACGCCGGCGAGGATCTCGTCGATGATCGCGTTCGGGTCCTCGGTGCGCGGGTTGTCCGAGGTGACGATCGCGAGGTCGGCGAGCTCGCTCGCCACACGCCCCATCTGCGGGCGTTTGCCGCGATCGCGATCGCCGCCGGCCCCGAAGACGCAGATCAGCCGCGCTCGGGTGAGTTCTCGAGCGGTTTGCAGGACCGCCTCGAGAGCACCCGGCTTGTGGGAGTAATCGACGATCACCGTGAAGGGCTGTCCCTCGTCGACCGTCTCGAAGCGGCCCGGAACGCCGCTCACGGCCGCGACACCCTCTACGACCGCCTCATCCGGCACGCCCAGCAGCTGGGAGACGGCGGCCGCGGCGAGCACGTTCTCGACGTTGAAGCTGCCGTGGAGGCGCGAGTGCTCGAGCGCAGGATGCGTGGTGAGCTCGGCGTCTGCCGCCCTGCCGTAGGTGAGCACCGGCGCACGATCGAGGCGCCGCAGCTCGTCCGCGAGCCTGCGCCCCCACTCGTCGCCGACATTGACGGCCGCCGCGGGCGCCGGCTCGTGCTCGGTGAACAGGCGCCGCTTGGCCTCGAAATACCGCTCCATGGACTCATGGAAGTCGAGGTGATCCTGCGAGAGGTTCGTAAATGCAAGCGCCCGGAAGCGAGCCCGCTCGAGCCGGCGGAGCTCGGATCCGTGCGAGGTCGCCTCCATCACGCAGCTGCGGTCGCCGGCGTCGAGCATCGCGCGGAAGGTGCGCTGGAGGTCGATCGCCTCAGGCGTCGTCCGTACCGCCGGCCGCGCGTCTCCGCCCACACGTGACTCGATCGTCCCGATCAGGCCGGGCTGCATCCCGGCCGCAGCGAAGATCGACCAGAGGAGAAACGTCGTGGTCGTCTTTCCGGTCGTTCCGGTGATGCCGGCGAGCAAGAGGTCCTCGGTCGGCCGCTCGAAGAACTCGTCCGCAGCGACCGGCATCGCCGCCCGCGCGGACTCGACCAGGAGCTGCGGGACCGGGAGATCGAGCGGACGCTCGACGACAAGGGCCGCCGCGCCGCGCTCGACCGCTTCGGCCGCGAAATCGTGCCCATCCGCCCGCTCCCCTGGGACGCAGAAGAAGAGCGCGCCCGGGACGACCGCCCGCGCGTCGTACGCGAGGTCGGTGACGTCGGTGGGGGCGCCTCCGCGGACCTCCAGAGGCCCGAGCGCGGTGACCAGCCGCTCGAGATCCATTGGCTGAGAGAGGCTAGCGGGGTGGAACCGCGTCCGGCGGGACTTCCAGGTATTGGAGCGCAAAGTTCGCGATCTGCTGGAACGCCGGCGCGGCGACGACGCCGCCCCAGATCGCGCCGCGGGGCTCGTCCACGGTCACCATCACGACGAGCCGCGGCGCACTCGCCGGGACGACGCCGACGAACGACGCCACGTAGCGGCTCGTGGAGTAGCCGCCGCTCGGATCGGGCTTCGCCGCCGTGCCCGTCTTGCCGGCGACCTGGTATCCCTCGACCTCGGCCTCGGTGCCGGTTCCCTCGATCACGACGTCGCGCAGCATCGACATCAGCTGATTGGCGACAGGTCTTGACATGACCCGCCGCCGCTTCGCAGGCCGATCGGCGACGAGTCGCGGACGCAGCCAGACGCCGCCGTTCGCCACCGCGCCGTACGCGGCCGCCATCTGCACCGGGGTGACCGCGATCCCGTGGCCGATCGGCAGCGTTCCGATCGTCGAGCCGGACCAGTAGAAGGGAAGGATCCCGGAGGTCTCGCCGGGGAAGTCGATGCCGGTCTTGTGGCCGAAGCCGAAACGCTCGATCCACCTCTCGAGCCGACTGCGCCCGAGCAGCTCGGCCAGCGTGATAGTCCCGACGTTGGAGGAGCGGGAGAGGATCTCCGCCACGGTCATCCGCTCGGTGCCCGACCGGTGCGCCTCGTGGATCACCCGATCGGCGACGCGGATGTTCGGTGCGAGCGTGAACTCGGTCGACGGCCAGACGAGTCCCGTCGAGAGCGCCGCCGCGACGGTCACGACCTTGAGCGTCGACCCGGGCTCGTAGGTGTCCGTGACGCCCCGGTTGCGCTGGGTATCGCGGTCGGTCTCGGGGAAGCGGTTCGCGTCGAACCCCGGCTCCGACGCCAGCGCCAGCACTTCACCAGTTCTCGGATCGAGGACGACGGCGCTCGCCGCCTTCGCTCCCCACTGCCGGACCGTTTGGAGCAGGACCGACTGAGCGTTCGCCTGCAGGGTGTTGTCTAACGTCAGCCGGACGTTCCGCCCCTCGACCGGCTGCTCGGAGGAGAGCACGTCGAGTGTCCGCCCGGACGGGTCGCGGACGATCGTCTGACGTCCGTTTCGGCCGGCCAGCGTCTTGTCGAGCGCGAGCTCGAGGCCGGCGATACCCCGGTTGTCGAGGCCGGCGAAACCGAGCAGATGCGCAGCGACGGAGCCTTGCGGATAGGCGCGCCGCTCCTCCGGATAGAAGCCGAGCCCGGTCAGGTTGAGCGACTTCAGCGCCTTCGCCCGCTTCGGATCGGCCTTGCGGGCGACGTAGACGAACCCGCGCGACCTGTCGGCGAGCTTCGGGTATAGGCGCTCGGCGTCGATCTGGAGCACCCGCCCGACGGCCATCGCCGTGGCGCGTGGATCGGCGACGTGCCGTGGGTTCGCGTAGACGGTGATCGCCTGCTTCCCGATCGCGAGCTCTACGCCGTGCCGGTCGAGGATCGACCCACGCGCGGCCGGGACCTCGATCGTCGCGTGATGCTGGCCGCGCGCCAGACGGTCGAGCGGCTGCGCCTGGACAGCCTGGAGCCAGACGGCGCGCCCGAACGTGCCGAGGAAGGCAATGACGAAGAAGACGAGCAGTAGCCGGATGCGCCGATTCAGGAGGCGCGGGGACACGGCACTACCGCTTCCCGAGAGCGAGAAACTGTCTCGTCGAGGAGTCCGCAGGCACGAGGCCCAGCCGGCGCTTGGCGAGGCTGCTCGTCCTCGGCGAGGAGGTGCGGGCCGCCAGGTTCGACGACAGCTCGGCGTTCTCGGCCCGCAGCTGCGCCCGCTCCTGCGTCAGCTCGTCGAAGCGGAGGTTGAGGCGAAGCACCGCGACATTGAGCGCGACGACGCCGGCGAGCAGCAGGCCCATGACCACGATCCAGACCGCGCCGCCCGCGACCCGGCGGCCGGAGACGGCCCGGCGGCGCCCGGTCCGAGGACGAGTGCGCGGCGCTCGTGCGACTGCGACGGCCATCAGGTCTTTTGCGCCGCCCTCAGCCGGGCCGACCCGGCGCGCGGGTTGAGCGCCACCTCGTCCGCGGTCGGCCTGATCGCCTTCTTCGTCAGGACCCGCAGCGACGGCTCGCGTCCGCAGACGCAGACCGGGAACTCCGGCGGGCAGGTGCAGCCGTGCTCCTCGCGCCGGAAGAAGCGCTTGACGATCCGGTCCTCGAGCGAGTGGAAGCTGATCACCGCGATGCGCCCGCCCGGCCGCAGGGTGTCGAGCGCCGCCGGAAGGGCGGACTCGAGGGCCTCGAGCTCGTCGTTGACTGCAATGCGAAGCGCCTGGAAGACGCGGCGCGCGGGATGACCTTCGCCGAACCGTGCCGGGGTCGGGATCGCGGTCTTGATGGTTTCGACGAGCTCGCCGGTCCGCTCGAAAGGATGCTCCTTCCGGCGTCGGACGATCGCCCTGGCGATCTGGCGGGCGTAGCGCTCCTCGCCGAAGCCGCGGAAGATGTCCACGAGCTCTCGCTCACTCGCCCCGTTGACGAGGTCGCGGGCCGAGTGCTCCGCCGAGGGGTCCATCCGCATGTCGAGCGGCGCGTCGGAGGCGTACGAGAAGCCCCGTTCGGGCCGGTCGACCTGCATGCTCGAGACGCCGAGGTCGAACAGGATCGCGTCCGCTCGTAGCCCGTTGTCGGCCAGGCGCTCGAAGACGTCGGCGAAGTCGCCGCGTAGGAACCTGCTCGACACGCCGGCGCGGCGCCGGAACGACTCGAAGTACGGCCGCACGCTTGGGTCGCGATCGACGGCAATGAACTTGCCTTCGCCCTGGAGATCGGCCGCCAGCAGCGCCGCATGGCCGCCCGCGCCGAAGGTGGCGTCGATGACCGTCTCCCCGGGCTGCACGTCGAGCAGCCGCCGCACTTCTTCGGCGAGGACCGGGACGTGATCAGTCGCGCTGGGCTGCAAGACGCTCGGCAACATGCTCCGCACTCCCTTCCACCTCGTCGAGCTCCCGCCGCCAGGCCTCCCGATCCCAGATCTCGATGTGGTCGGAGACGCCGGCGACGACGACGTCGCGCGAGAGACCGGCGTACTTGAGCAGCGCGCCCGGGATCATGATTCGCCCCTGCCGGTCCAGCTCGGCCTCACTCGCCCCCGAGAAGAAGTGCCGCTGGAGCTTGCGCCCCTCGCGCTGGAGCGGATCGAGCTCGGCGACCCGAGCCAGGAAGCGCTCGCGCCAGTCCTCGGCCGGATAGGCGTAGAGGCAGCCGTCCATGCCCCTCGTGACCACGACGCCGCCGGCCAACTCTCCACGGAACTTGGCAGGAAGGGTGAGCCGGTTCTTGTCATCGATGGTGTGCTCGTATTCGCCGAGAAGCATGTTCGCGCCATTACGCGGTCTCCCACTTTTCACCCACTTTAGACCACTACACCCCACCACGCAACCCTGGATTCGTCATCTGATAGGCCGCGGACTCGGCCGCAACGGCGAGCGCCTCATCGGTTGGCTTGCCGATTCCGAGCGCGAACGCGAGGCCCGCCGCGAAGCTGTCGCCGGCGCCGTACCCGTCGACGAGCGGACCAGGGAGCGGCGCGGCTTCCCAGCGGCCCTCGTCGATCTCCTTCGACGTAGTGGCCGCCTTTCCGGCCCTCGGTCGTGACGACGCGGCGCGGCGGAGGGTCGAGATCGCCGGGCTGGTAGCGCTCGGATTCGTCGCTGCGCGCTCTGGACGAGCGCGTCGAGCTCGACACCGGCCTCCTTGAGCGTCGCCAGTTCGCGGGCAGTCGCCACGAGCGCCCGCGCTCGCCGCGCCTCGCGCACTGCTCCCGGATCAGCGCCGCAGAGGTAGACGCCGGCCACTTCGTCCAGCTCCGCCCACGGGAGCGGATCGTCCGCGTGCGGGACGAGCTTGCGGCCGATGACGGTGATCGTCCGCTCGCCGCTCGCAGTCCAGGTACGTGAAGCCGCGGCGCTGCGGCTCGTCGCGATAGACGCATTCGATCCGCAGGCCGCGGGCCCGAAGCTCCTGCTCGGCCCGGCGCCCGACCTCGTCGTCTCCGAAGGCCGTGAAGAAAATGACGTCGCTCGCCAGCCTCTGGAGCGCGGTGGCCGCGACGGCACCGCCGCCCGCCGGCTCGGTCCACGTCTCGTGTGCCTGGACGATCTCGCCCGGCCGGGGCACGTGGTCGACCCGCGCGAACTCGACGACCTCGACGTGCCCCACCACAGCGCATCTCACATCCTCCGCGGCCGCCACGTTGAAGAGCATGATGGAGGCCGTGACGATTCCGCCGTTCGAGCGGTTCTACGAGGAGCATCGCGACGCCGTCTTCCGGCACCTGGTGCGCCTGGTCGGCCGCCAGCGGGCGGAGGACGCCTTCCAGGAGACCTTTCTCCGCGCTCTGCGCGGCTATCCGAGCCTCGAGCACGGCCGCCACCTGAAGGCATGGGTGTTCACGATCGCGACGCGGGTCGCAATCGACGAGAGCCGTAAGAAGCGTCCCGAAGTGGCAATCGCCGAGGAGATCGGCCTCGACGGAGAGCGTCCCGCGTACGCCCAGCTCGAGCACCTCGCCGCCGAGCTCCCGGAGAAGGAGCGAGCCGCGGTCGTGCTCCGCTACGGCTACGACCTGACCTACGAGCAGATCGCCGACGCACTCGATTCCAGCGAGGACGCCGCCCGGCAGGCGGCGTCGTCGGGCGTGCGGCGGCTGCAGAAGGAGGCTCACATGACGACCGTCCCCACTACCCTCGACCGGCAGTTTCGCGACGCCGCCGCCGCGGCCGGGCTGCTCGACGTCTCCTACGACATCGCCGACACGCCGGTTGGCCCCCTCCTCGTCGCCGTCACCGACCGAGGTCTCTGCCGGATCTCGTACGACGCCGAGCCGGAGCGCGAGACCGAGCAGCTCGCACGCACCTTCGGAGCGCGCATCCTGCGCGCCGCGCGCCCGCTCGATCCGGTCAAGCGAGAGCTCGACGAGTACTTCGAGGGGCGTCGGCGCGAGTTCGACCTGCCGGTCGATCTCCGCGGCCGCTCCGAGTTCTCGCGGCTCGTGCTCGAGCAGCTCGCGAGGGTTCCGTACGGCGAGGTGACGACCTACGGCTCGCTTGCGGCGCGCAGCGGCCGGCCGAGGGCCGCGCGGGCCGTCGGGACGATCATGAACCGCAACCCGATCCCGATCGTCCTGCCCTGCCACCGAGTGATCGGGTCGACCGGCAGCCTCGTCGGCTACGGCGGGGGGCTGGACCGCAAGCGCCGGCTCCTCGACCTCGAGCATGCCCCCGTCTAAAACCGTGGGGGAACCCCTGGTTCCCCCACGAGCCCCCTCCTTGCGCACGGGGCCTCGGTTCTTCGGTGGACGGAGCCGCCACAGCGCTCGCTCCGTCCACCGTTTTCTTTGTTTGTGAGCCTCCCGCGGGGCAAAGCCCCGCTCCGGCGGCAGATCATTGTCGCTCTCCTGCCTATTCGTCGACGAGCGAGTAGCCGACCCCCCAGACATTGCGAACGAAGTCACCACCCGCGGCTGCGAGCTTCCGCCGCAGCCGCGAGGCGTGCGAATCCAAGGTACGGGTGCGGCCGAGCGAGCGAAAGCCCCAGACCTCGCGCAGCAGCTGCTCCTTCGTGAACACGCGCACCGGCTCCTCGGCGAGCTTGACGAGCAGCTCGTACTCCTTCGCGGCGAGGATCACCGGGATGCCGCGGATCGTGACCCGCCGCGCGGCGCGGTCGATCAGCAGCTCGCCGACGGCCATCCGGTCGCTCTGCCGGCGGCGAGACGCGGCGTAGCACGGCTCGGATCCGGGCCAGCAGCTCCTCGTAGTGGAACGGCCTCGCGACGTAGTCGTCACAGCCGCCGTCGAAGGCCCGGACCCGGTCGACGGCATCCGAGTCCGGCGGTCCGAGCACGATGATGGGAACGTCCGCCGCGCGGCAGAGGTCGGCTGCGAGCGAGTCCGCCGCCAACACGAGGTCCGGCCGCGTCGCCTCGAGCAGCTCGACGGCCTCGCCGTCCAGCGCCTCGACGACATCGAACCCGTCTTGCCGAAGGTGCCGCTCGAGAAACCCCCGCGTCGCTGGCTCCGGCTCGGCGAGAAGCAGTGCGTTCAACATGCCGGCGACGCTACCAACGTCTTTCGCGCGCGACCAGATGTCCATTCGAACGAATCCGTGACGAAGAATCGACAGTCGCCGTGACCCAGTAGGTGGTTTAGCGGCGCCGTGACCCCTGCTAGAGGCTCACGGGCACGCGCCGGTCGTTGGCGTCGAGGAGGTCGTGCGCCGACGCGGTCGCCCGATAGAGGCGGAGGCGGGCCGGCGGCTCCACGTCCGCCAGCGTCCAGGGCTCGCCTCCGTGCTGCAACGACCGCCGCGAGAAGACCTCGATGCCGCGCTCGCGCTCGCTTCCGGTCAGCTCCTCGGCGGAGGCCGACATGTAGACGCCCTGTCCCGTGCCGATCGGCACCTGCGAGTCGAAGATGACGACGCTGATCTCGGGCCGCCCGGCGAGGTTGCGTGAGTGCTTCGTCTCCGGCGACGAGACCCAGAAGAACTCGTTGTACTCCGAGTGCGCAAAGTAGACGGGCGACACCCACGGGCGACCCTCCTCATCGGCCGTTCCGAGCACCATGTACAGATTGGCGTCGATGATCGCCCGCGCGGTGGCTGTGGAATCGGGCTCCGCCATCCGTCCAGCGCGAGCTACAAGCGCCCGCTTCTGATCACGCCCCAGAGCAGCCAGGCGCCGAGGATGCCGGAGAGCACGAACCCGAGCACCGAGAGCACGTGCAGGCCGAGGACATGCGGTCCTTCCTCGGCGAAGATCCCGAGCAGGCTCGAGCCGATCAGGCCCGAGGCGACGATGAGCGCGACCACGAGCCGGTTGAAGGCGACGTCGATCTTGTGCATGAACTCGTCGAGCCCCTTGTGGACGAATCCCACCTCGATCTGGCCGTCACGAACCTCCTCGAGGATGTCGTGCACCTGGTACGGCAGCTCGCCGGCGATCCGGGCGAGGTTGATCGACTCCCGACGCGCGCGCGAGGCGATCCGGGCGGGCGTGTAGCGGCCCAGAAGCAGGCTGCGGGCATACGGCTTCGCCACCTCGAAGACGTTGAAGTCGGGCGAGAGCTCGATTCCGACCGAGGCGAGGGTCGCAATCGCCTTGTCGAGGAGCACGAACCGCGTCGGCAGGCGGAGGTTCATGCGGTAGATGACCGCGAAGACCTCCCGGATCACCTGCTGAGGGTCGATCTCCGCCAGGCTGGCGCCGTAGTAGCGGTAGAAGAACTCGCGGAGCTCGGCTGTGAACTCCTCTTCGCGCTCCTTCGGATAGCGGACGCCGAGCTCGCTCAAGCGCTTCGGCAGCGCTTCGATGTTCTCGTTGGCGATGTCGATGAACAGTCCCGTCGCCTTGGAGACGTCCTCGTCGGTGAGGCGTCCCGCCTGTCCGAAATCGACGAGCCCGATCCGCTCGGGCGTGAAGACGAGGACGTTGGCGGGATGCGGATCGCCGTGGAAGAAGCCGTGGCGGAAGATCATCGTCATCCACGACTCGGCCAGGACCTCGGCGAGGCGGCGTCGCTGATCGGGCGTCCACCCGAGCATCTCCACGTCGGCGAGCTGGGTGCCGTCCAGGTGCTCGAGGGTGAGGACGCGCGGCCGCGTGTAGGTCCAGTAGACGCGGGGGATCTGCACGTGCGGATGGCCGGCGAAGTTCTTCCGGAACGTCTCTGCGTTGCGGGCCTCGAGCCGGTAGTCGAGCTCCTGCCGGATCGACCGCGGCGAACTCGTCCACCAGCGCCTCGGCGTCGATGAAGTCGAGCGCGCGCACCCGCTCCCGCGCCAGCTTCGCCGCCTGGTACATGAGGTTCAGGTCGGCCTCGATCTGGCGCTGCGCGCCGGGGCGCTGCACCTTCACGGCTACGTCGCGACCGTTCGGCAGCGTCGCCCGGTGGACCTGGCCGATCGACGCCGCCGCAATCGGCACCGGATCGAAGTCGAGGAAGAGGCGCTCGATCGGCTGGCCGAGCTCGGCGCTGATGACCTCCGCCGCCTGCTCGTACGGGAACGGCGAGACGTCGTCCTGCAGCCCGCGCAGCTCGGCGATGATGTCCGGCGGCAGCACGTCCGGCCGCATCGAGAGCAGCTGGCCGAACTTGACGAAGGTCGGCCCCAGCTCGTCCAGCATCTCGCGCAGGTGCCGCCCGCGCTCGGACGGGAGCTGGTCGCCCGCGGGCTGCCCGTCGCCGGGCAGGAGGTCGCTCAGCCGGTTGCGGTGGAAGAAATAACCGAAGCCGTGCCGAACGGCGACCTGCGCGATCTCGGAGAGGCGCCCCAGGCTCCGGGGAGGCGCTTGAGCCATGGGCTCAGTGTTGCACGGGGGGTGTCGAATCCCTTGTGGCTGGTTCTTCCAGCAGGCTCAGACGGTGCTCGAGCTGGGCGACTCGCAGCTCGAGGTCGACGAGATCGTCCTTCGTGACGAGCCCAAGCTCCCGGTAGACGCTGTCGAGCGTTGCGCCCGCCTTCTCGCTGAGCCTGGTCGCATCGCCGTGCCAGCGCGCCGACAGTTCTTCGATCGCCGCCCTCGCCTCGTCGCGGCGGGCGAGGCCCCGGTCCGCGAGCTCCTCCGCGATCGCATCGGCGCGCTCCGCTGTCAGCGCAACGGCGCCGACGGCCGTCAGGGCGAGCCGCTCGAGCAGCTCGCGGACGCCGGCGTTGCTATCGCGCTCTGCCATGCGGCCGTGCTCGCCGGCGCTGGCGCCGTTGCTCGCGTTTCGATTCGCCGGACGCAACCGGCGTCGGGGGAACAGGAGCAGGCGCCGGCGCGGGCTCGGGCGCGGCCGGCACCGGAGCCTCGCCGTCTCCTCCGTCCACGGCTGCGCCCACGGGCACAAGCTTCTCGGCGGGCTCGAGCTCCTCCTCGGTGCGACGCGCGGCACGCTCGGTTCGGCCCTTGTACTCCGGAGCGCGCTCGAGCAGGACGGCGAGGAACGGCGCGGCGATGAAGATCGTCGAGAACGCGCTGATCCCGATGCCGATCAGGATCGCGAAGGCGAAGTCCTGCAGCACCGCGCCGCCGAACAAATAGAGCGCACCGACCGGCAAGCAGCGTGATGATCGTCGTCGCCAGCGACCGGCGGACGGTCTCCCACAGCGACATGTTGACGATCTCTTTGATCGTGGAACGCCGCATCAGCGGCAGGTTCTCGCGGACGCGGTCGAAGATGATGATCGTGTCGTAGATCGAGTAACCGATGATCGTCAGGAACGCGGCAACCGTCGCGGCGCTCACCTCCCGGCCGGACAGCGAGTAGATCCCGAGCGCGATCACGCCGTCGTTCACGATCGTCCGAAGGATCGGCACCGCGAAGCGCCATTGGAAGCGGAGCGTGATGTAGATCGTGATCAGCAGGAACGAGATCAAGATCGCGTAGATCGCGCCGCGCAGAATCTGGCGCGAGAAGCTGGCCGAGACGTTTCGTACCTCCTCGACCTGACCTCCGAGGTCGCCCTCGAGCGAGGCGGTCAGCCGGAGCTGCTCCGCGTTGCTGAGCGGCTCGGTCTTGATCTGGAACTGGGTGAAGCCGCCCGAGACCTCTGTCCCAAGCCCCTGGACGACGGTGTCGCCCAGCCCCGAGCTCGGCGGCCTCGCGGCGCACGGCGGCGATGTCCGTCGGCCGGTCGGTCTGGAGAGTGATCTGCGAGCCGCCGCGGAAGTCGATGCCGAGGTTGAGGCCCTTGAAAATCAGCGAGCCGATCGAGAGCGCGATCAGGACGCCCGCGATCGTGAACCAGATCCGGCGCTTGCCGACCGCGTCGAACATCTGCCACCGCGCCATCTTCTGGGCGCTGGCGCCCATGAACCGTGGGTTGTCGAACCAGCTGAAGCCGGCGAGCAGCCCGAGCAGGGCCCTGGTCGCGAAGACGGCGGTGAAGATCGAGATCGCGGTGCCGAGCAGGAGCATGAACGCGAAGCCGCGGACGCCGCCGGTCGCGACGGCAAACAGGATCAGGGCGGTGATCGCCGTGACGACGTTCGCGTCGATGATCGTCGCGAAGCCCTTCCGGTAGCCCGACGAGATGGCGGCGCGAACCGAATTGCGCTGCGCGGCCTCTTCCTTGATGCGTTCGAAGATGACGATGTTGGCGTCGGCCGCGACTCCGATCGCCAGGATCATCCCCGCGAAGCCCGGCAGCGTCAGCGTGACGTCGAAGAGCAGGATGACGGCGTACAGGAAGGCGGCGTTGAGCGCGAGCCCGACGATGGCGACGAGCCCGAGGAAGCGGTAGATCAGCAGCAGGAAGAGAGCGACGACGGCGAGGCCGATGAGCGAAGCCGTGATCGCCTCGCGCAGCGAGTCCTTCCCGAGCGTTGCGGAGACCTCAGTCAGGTCGATCTGCTCGAACTTCACCGGCAGGGCACCGGTCTGGAGCACCAGTGCGAGGTCCTTTGCCTCGCTGATCGAGCCGATGCCGGTGATCTCGGCGGCGCCCCCCGCGATCCCGTCCGGGTTGTCGTCTCCAGTCGACCGTCGGGGCGGACTTGATCTCGCGGTCGAGGACGATCGCGAAGCTCTGGAGCGCATCCCGGGGGTCGCTGACAGATCCGGCGGCAATCTGTCCGCGGGAGGCGAGCTCCTTCGTGATGTCGTGGAACTTGTCGCCGCCCTCGCCCGTGAACTCCATCAACACGACGGCGCCCTCACCCGAGCGAATGTCCGAGCGCGTCCCGTCGAGCTTGAGGTCGGCGCCGGTCATCTCGGGCACCGGATGCTCGGCGTTGTCGGGGTCGTACTTGAACAGGTAGTAGTAGTTCCGCGTCGGGTTCGGCTCGTTCACGCCGGGGCAGTACCGCTCGCCGACGCCGCAGTTGAGGATGATCTCCCCTTCGGGGACGCCGTAGGACTTGAAGCGCTTCGGGAACTGCTTGCCGGCGTTCTGCTCGAGGCCGAGCCAGCGTTGCCGCAAGCGCTGCGGCGTGTTTTCCGGGCCGAGGATCACCTTCTTCGCCTTGGGATCGACGAGGTAGTACTCCTCGGGCTTGCCCTTCGCGGCGCGCGACTGGATCTGCTGGAGCAGCTCGAACTGGTTCGGCGTCGGCGTCGGGTAACGCAGCAGGCCCTGTTCGCCGGCCGTCGGCTCGAGGATGTTCGCCTGGAGGTCGAAGAGCCAGAGCTGCGCCGTCTTGCCGATTAGGGCAGCCGCCTGCTCCGGGTCGCTGATGCCCGGGAGCTGGATGGAGATCTGATCCGTGCCCTGCTTGCGGATCTCGGGCTCGCTGACGCCGAGCTTGTCGACGCGCGACCGCATGATCTCGACCGAGCGGTCCATGTCCTCTTCGGTGATCGGGTGGTCCTTCGGCGGGACCGCGCGCAGCACGATCTCGAGGCCGCCCTGGAGGTCCAGCCCGAGCTTCGGCGCCTGGTAAATCGGCGACCGCGGCAGCGCGAGTGCGAGGACGCCGAGGACCGCGGCGAGAGTAAGCCCCAGTAGGATCAGATTCGAGCGACGAGTTGCCATGCGTGCCGGCCTAGGTTAGCCGCGGTTCTCGGGTTCGGCGGCCGTTTCCTGGTCCTTTTGAATCACCCCTGTGACCGCTTCTTTGGCGATGCGAACTTCGGTTCCGGGAGCGATCTCGAGCAGGACGTGATCGTCCGCGATCGAGCGCACCTTGCCGAACATGCCGCCGGCCGTCACCACCTCGTCGTTCGGCGCGACCGCGGCGATCAGCTCCCGATGCGCCATCTGGCGCCGCCGCTGCGGGCGGATCAGCACAAACCAAAGCAGCGCGATCATCGCGGCGAGGAAGATGAGGGGTCCAGCGTTCATGCGATCAAGTCCGAGGTTGCCAGACGTTCGAGCGCCCGGAGCTTGAAGGATGCCAAGTCGCCGTCCTCGATCGCGGTCCTCGCTTGAGCTGTGACGTCGAGAACGAAGTAAAGGTTGTGCAAAGTCAGCAGGCGGAGGCCCAGCAACTCCTCCTGGTTGATCAGATGCCTGATGTAGGCGCGCGAGAACCGCCCGCATGCCGGACATTCGCAGTCCTCGTCGAGAGGGTTCGGATCGCGGGCGAAACGCGCGTTGCGGAGGTTGAGCCGCCCCTCCCAGGTGAGGGCGGATCCCGTGCGCGCCGTACGGGTCGGAAGCACGCAGTCGAACATGTCGATCCCGCGCTCGATCACGGCGAGGATCCCCTCGGCGTCGCCGATGCCCATGAAGTAGCGCGGGCGGTCCTCGGGCAGGAGCGGCGCCGCCCAGGCGGTGGCGTCGAGCGTCAGGTGCCGAGGCTCGCCGACCGAGAGACCGCCGAGGGCGTAGCCGTCGAAGTCGAGCGCCGTGATCTCGTCGATCGACCGCCGGCGGAGGTCGGGATCGGACGCGCCCTGGCTGATCCCGAACAGGAGCTGGCCCGGCGCGCGGGGTTCGGCGCGCTGCCGCTGCGCCCAGAGGGTCGTCCGGCGCACCGCCTCCTCGAGCTCGTTGCGGGGAACGCCGGCGGGCGGGCAGACGTCCAGGCACATCGCGACGTCGGAGCCAAGGTTGGCCTGGATGCGGGCCACCGACTCGGGCGTGAGCCGGGCGGGCGAGCCGTCGTAGACCGAGCGGAAGGTGACGCCGTCGTCGTCGACGGCGAGGATCGTGTCGAGCAGCGAGAAGACCTGGAAGCCGCCCGAGTCGGTGAGGATCGGGCCGTCCCAGCCCATGAAGGCATGCAGCCCGCCGAGCTCGGCGATCAGCTCGTCTCCGGGGCGGAAGTGGAGGTGGTACGTGTTGCCGAGCAGGATGTTCGCGCCGAGCGCCCGCACTTCGTCGGGGTGGAGCGTCTTCACAGACGCCTTCGTCCCGACGGGCATGAACGCCGGCGTCGGCACGTCGCCGTGGGCGGTTTGGAGCACGCCGGCGCGCGCCGCCCCGTCGGTCGCAGTGACCTGAAACGTCATGTCCTGGGGCCAGGCCCCTGGACCTGGCTCATCGGATCAGCATGGCGTCTCCGAAGGAGTAGAAGCGATACCGCTCGGCGATCGCGAGGTCGTAGAGCCGCCGCGTCTGCTCGACACCGGCGAACGCCATCACGAGCGCTAGCAGCGTCGACCGCGGCAGGTGAAAGTTCGTGAGCAGCGAGTCGACCCGGCGGAACTCGAAGCCGGGCGTGATGAAGAGGTCCGTGCGGCCTGAGAGCGGCGCACCGCGCGCGAGCGTCTCGAGCACGCGCACCGTCGTCGTCCCGACGGCGAGCACCCGATCGGCGGCGCGGATCCGCTCCCACTCCGCCGGCTCCACCTCGTAGCGCTCGCTGTGGATCCGATGGTCGGCCAGCGTCGCGGTCTCGACCGGGCGGAAGGTGTCCAGACCCACGTGAAGCGTCACCCGGGCGACGTCGAGCTCCGCGAGGAGCTCCGGCGTGAAGTGCAGGCCCGCCGTCGGGGCCGCCGCCGAGCCTTCCTTCCGCGAATAGACCGTCTGGTAGCGCTCCGGGTCGTCGAGCGGCTCGGTGATGTACGGCGGCAACGGCGTCTCCCCCGCCGATGGGCCCTCGAGCCGTAGTAGCCACCGGCCCTCGCCGAGCGGCTCGAGCAGCTCCACGGGCCCAAGCTTCTGCCCCACCCGGAGCCGCCGGGAGGGCCGGGCCAACCCCTCCCAGACTCCATCCGGGCCGACGCGCTCGAGCAACAGCACTTCCGCCTCTCCCCCGCCCGGCCGCCGCAGCCGCAGCCGGGCCGGGATAACCCGCGTCTCGTTGACGACGACGAGCTCGTCCTCCAGCTCCTCGGGGAGCTCCGAGAACCGCCGGTGTCGCACGTCGCCGGTCGCCCGGTCGTAGACCAACAGCCGGGACTCGTCCCGCCTTTCCGCCGGCCGCTGGGCAATCAGTTCGGACGGGAGCTCGTACTCGAGCGCCGCCGTGTCCATCCGGCGCAAACGGTACCTTCCCGCCATGGATTACAGCGCCGTCGAGCGGGCCAGAGAGCGCTTGGAAGCGGCCGCGCAGAACCGGACGCAGCCGGGTGACGTCGACGCGGCGCTCGACCGGGCGCGCGCCCAAATCGAAGAGCTCGCGGAACTCGCCGCCCAGCTCGAAGCCTCCCTCCCGCCAAGGTCGGCGAGGCCGTGCAGGAAGGGATCCGTGCAGAGGCGCTGCCCGTCGCCCGCCAGCTCGCCGAGGTGCGGGGGCTCGCCGGCCAGACGATCCGGCGGCTCGAGCGCATCGAGGGCGACAACCTCGCCGAACGCCACGCGCGCGTCGACGATCTCGCACTGCTCGTCGACCTGATCGCCTCCGGGTGGAAGGGCGTCGACGACCGGCTCGCGCGTGTCGAGCGAGGCCTGGAGCAAGCCGGAGGGGCGAATGTCTACCGCATCGAGGACGCGCAAGACCGTCGCACGTCCAACGGCTAGCTAACCGCTTCCGCCGTCGACCGGAGTCTCCGGCAGCACGAGCTGGAAGCGCGCACCGCGGCCGGGCTCCGTCTCGAGCAGGATCTGACCGCCGTGCGCGGTCGCCAGCTCCCGCGCGATCGCAAGGCCCAAGCCGGTCCCGCCGCCGTCACGGGACCAGAAAGGACGGAAGATGCGGTCGACTTCGTCTTTGGGGATTCCTGGGCCGGAGTCCTCGACCGCAACCGAAATCGTCCCGTTCTCCTGGTCGAGCGCGAGCTCGACGCTGCCGCCGTCCGGCGTCCAGCGGAAGGCGTTCGAGAGCAGGTTCGAGATGATCTGGAGCACCCGGTCGCCGTCCGCGATGATCACCGGCCGCGCACCGATCACTTGCCGGTAGTCGATCCCGCGCCGCCTGGCCTCTTCCGCAAAGTTCGAATACGCGCGCTCGAGCAGCCGCCCCATGTCGACCTCCTCGTGCCGAAGCGTGAAGCGCCGCGTGTCCAGCTTCGCCAGGTCGAGGACGTCACCGACGAGCCGCTCGAGCCTCGCCGCCTCGGCGGCGATCACGCCGAGAGACTCGCGGCGAGACTCTTCGTCCTGCGCGACTCCCTCCCGGAGCGCCTCCACGTGTCCGCGGATCGCCGTCAACGGCGTCCGGAGCTCGTGCGAGACCGTCATCAGGAAGTTGCGCTCCAGCTCCTCGGCCTCTTGCAGCCGCACGGCCATCTCGCCGAAGCTCGCCGACAGGTGGCCGATCTCGTCGCCGCTCCGCACGCGCGGCACCTCGACGTCGTACCGCCCCTCGGCGATCTCGTTCGCGGCCTCCGCCAGCGCCTCGACCGGTTTGGTGATCCGGCGTGACAGGTACCAGGCGAGCGCTCCTGCGACAAGGATCCCGACGAGTCCAGCGAGTGCGAGCCGCTCGATCAGCGTGAACCACCGCTCGCGGAGCTCGGCCCTGGGCTTGGCGACGACGAGCGTGCCGAAGTACGGCCCGTCCCGGTCGAGACGGAGCGGCGACGAGACCGCGAGGTACTCGCGATCGGCGCCCGGCGGCGTGAAGTCGAACGTCCGGATCTGCCCGTCACTCGCGCCCTCCCAGGGAACGATGTCGCGTGGAAGCGTGCGCAAGCCGGAGGGCTGCCCGTAGAAAACCCGTGCGCCTGCGTAGTACAGCCGGCTGCCGCTCGCCTGCTCGAGCCGCCTCGTCGCCAACGGGATCGGCTGCTGCCCTTCTGGCGCCTCCGAGATCCGCTTGGCCTGCTCCGCGTAGAGGGTCGTCAGCCCAGTCGCCTCGCGGCGAAGCTCCGCGAGCAGACGATCCTCCGTGTAGTCCTGGAAGAGCCCGATCGAGATGATCGACGAGACGAGCCCGGCCAACGCGGCGCCCGCCAGGAAGAGGGCCGGCAGCCGAAAACGAAGTGAGCGAAACATGCGCCTTTAGGCGCTGACCGTGTCCTTGGAGGCGTCCTTGGCCGGAGCGGCCTTGTAGCCCACGCCCCACACGGTGACGATGGGAGAGGCGTCCCCGAGCTTCCGCCGCAGCTGGCGGATGTGGACGTCGACGGTGCGCGTGTCCCCCGCGAACGTGTAGCCCCAGACGCGCTCGAGCAGCTGGTCGCGGGTAAGCACGAGGCCGTTGTGGTCGAGCAGCTCCCAGAGCAGGTCGAACTCCTTCGGCGCCAGCTGGACATCCTCGCCGTTCACCTTTACCTCGCGGCGGCCGGCGTCGACGAGCACGTCCCCGTGGCGGATCTGCGTCGTCTTCACCTCACGTCGCTCCGGAGTCGTGCGGCGAAGGATCGCCTTGACCCGCGCGACGAGCTCCCGCGGGTTGAAGGGCTTCGTGAGGTAGTCATCTGCGCCGACCTCGAGCCCGACGATCTTGTCCACGTCCTCGTCACGCGCGGTCAGCATCAGGATCGGGATGTCGGAGCGCTGCCGGACCCGCCGGCTGACCTCGATCCCGTCGATGTCCGGGAGCATCAGGTCGAGCACGATCAGCGAGGGGGAAGCGGACTCCGCCTTGGCGAGCGCGTCGCGTCCGTTCGCCGCGACCTGGACGCCGTACCCCGCATTGCGCAGGTACATGGCGACAAACGACGCAATCGATGCCTCGTCTTCGACGACCAGAATGGTTTGCGCGTCGGCTCCTGCCATCGCGCCTTCAGAATGCCAGACTCGTTAACGGGCACGCCGGCAAAGCCGGCATCCCCTCTTCTGGTCGGCGTCGCAAGCGACCGCCATTAGTTGCCGGCGGGCGGCGCGGCCAGTTCGAACCGCATCCGCTCGTTCGGCAGGGTCGGGTAGTCGGTTCCGTTGAGCGAGTACGACCCATCGAAGAAGATCCCGTCTTCGGGGTCGCCGTAGCCGTCGATCCAGCCGTCTCCGCGTCCGACGGCAGAGAAGTTCAAGCCCTTTCCGGACACCTTGACCGTGAATCGCTTGGTATCCGCAACCCGGAATCGGATACCGGTGCCGGTGAAGATCGTCGTTGTTCCGGAGACGTCGCGCTGACGGCTCTCCCAGCCGCGGACGACGACCGTGGTCGTGTCCGCGGGCGACTCGGTGATCGCCAGTCGGCCCTTCGCCAGTCGCCCGATCAGGCTCCCCTTCACGCGCAGCTGGATCGTCGCCCGGCCTTCGCGCACCGACAGCGTCCCGTCCTCCATTGGCGCCCGGACCGTGCCGGCGGCGGCCGCAGCAGCCAGCGAGCCAACGCTCAGGGCAAGGAGAATGAGAGCCTTCGTCAGGCGCACGGCTTCAGTATCGCCACACGCAGTGTTGCTTGGTTGAGTGATTTGTAAGGAAAGGTTTAGGGGCGCGACGACATAGACGAGCTCACCGTCTTCGGGACGATTGTGCTCGTCGTCGCGGGCGGGCTGCTGCTCGCCCTGATCGCGACCAAGCTGAACGAGCGCCTCCCGGTGCCCGAGCCCGCCCTCTTCCTGCTGTTGGCAGCGATCGCCTCGGACATCTTTCCGGAGCTCTCCGAGCGCTTGTCGATCCAGCAGGTGGAGCGGATCGGCGTCGTCGCGTTGATCGTGATCCTCTTCAACGGCGGCACGCTCGTCGGCTCGCGCCGCTTCCGGGTCGCAGCCGTCCCGATCTTCTCGCTCGGCATCCTCGGAACGTTCGCGACGGCCGGCGTGATCGCAGTTGCCGCGCACTACCTCTTCGACTTCTCCTGGACGATCGCCGGCATCCTCGGCGCCGCGCTTGCCCCCACCGACCCGGCGGTGGCGTTCTCGGTGCTCGGACAAAGGGAAATCCGCGGCCGCGCCGGGACGATCCTCGAGGGCGAGTCGGGCGTCAACGACCCGGTCGGGATCGCCCTCATCATCGGCCTGATCGAGCTGGCGCAAGACGCGGATGCCTCGTTCTGGGTCGTCGTCGAGGAGTTCTCGATCGAGATGACGGTCGGGCTTGCGTTCGGGGTGCTCGGCGCCGCAGCGATGCGGCCGCTACTGCGGTTCTCGCTCCCGAACCCTGGCCTCTACCCGCTGCGGACACTGGCGGCGGCCGGCGTGATTTACGGCGCCGCGTCGGCGGCGCACGGATCGGGGTTCCTTGCCGTCTTCGTCGCCGGCGTGGCGCTCGGCGACGCGGACGTGCCGCTACGGGATTCGATCGAGCGCTTCCACACGTCGCTCGCGAGCTTGGCCGAGGTCGTCGTGTTCGCCGCCCTCGGGCTCACGATCGACGTGACGGACATCCTGAGCAGCACGAGGCTGCTCGAGGGGCTCGCCCTTGCCGTCATCCTCGCGCTGGTCGCGCGCCCTCTGGCCGTCGGCCCGCTGCTGCTGCCGGTCCACATGCGGGCGGAGGAGCGCCTGTTCGTGATCTGGGGCGGGCTGCGGGGGGCAGTGCCGATCCTGCTCGCCGCCTTCGCGCTGCTTGCCGACGTCGAAGACGCCCGGCGCGTCTACGAAATCGTCTTCGTCGTCGTCGCCTTCTCGGTGCTCGTCCAGGGCTCGAGCCTGCTCTGGGTAGCGCGGCGGCTCGGCATCCGGATGCGAAGCGTCTAGCGGGCGCCTTCGACTTAGTAGCGGAAGAATCCCTCGCCCGTCTTGCGGCCGAGCTTGCCCTCTCCCTGCATCTGGACGAGACGTTCAGGCGGCGCCATCCGGTCCTCCCCGAGCGCGGCGTGGAGCGCCTCTGAGGCGTGCACGTGGATGTCGATGCCGATGAGATCGACGAGCGCACAGGGGCCCATCGGCCAGCCCGCGCCGTTCGTCATCGCCTTGTCGAGATCCTCGGGCGAGACGCCCGCCTCATCGAGGACGCGGACGCAGTCGTTCAGCAGCGGAATCAGGATCCTGTTGACGATGAACCCCGGCGTGTCGTTGCAGCGGACCGGCTGCTTGCCCGCACGCTCGGCCCAGGCATAGGCGCCGTCGACGACTTCGTCCGAGCTCCGCTTGGTGCGGACGATCTCGACGAGCGGGAGCACCGGCGCCGGATTGAAGAAGTGCATGCCGATCACGCGTTCCGGCCGTTGCGTCGCCTCGGCGATCTTCGTAACCGAGAGCGCGGACGTGTTGGTCGCGAAGATCGTGTCGGGGCGGCAGATTCCCTCGAGCTCGGCGAAAAGCTGGCGCTTCGGCTCCAGCTCCTCGACGATCGCCTCGATCACGAGGTCGCAGTCGGCCAGCTCGTCGAGCTCGGTCGTCAGCGTGAGCCGCCCGAGCGCCGCGTCCTTGTCGGCCTGGGACATGCGCTCCTTCTCGACGGCCCGACCGAGGTAGCGGTCGATCGTCGCGCGGGCGCGCTCGTTCAGGTCGTCGGAGACCTCCCGGCCGACCGTTTCGTGCCCCGACTGGACACTGACCTGGGCGATGCCCGCGCCCATCGTCCCCAACCCGACCACTCCGACCCGCTGGATCTCCACGGCGCGGGACTCTATGGAAGAAGACGGCGCGCCCGCGCGTCTAGCAGCCAGTGAGGGGAAGACGGCTCATGTTGGCACTGGTCCTCGCGGCGCTCGTCGCGATCGCGTTCGCGGGAGCGGCCCTCCAGCTCCTCCGCGGCGAGCGGCCGGTGCTGCTCACGACCTAGGCCGCCGCTTCGATCAGTTCGCGGGCTCGGAGGAATTGCTCCTCGGTGAGCCGGATGTGCGAATGGCGCCAGAGACTCTGCGGGAATATCCCGGCCGCCTCTACCGGCGGCGCTTCGTGGAGGTCATGCACGACAACGAGCGGTCGAATCGCGAATCGCCAGGACCAGCGATCGCGCTGTGGGTCATGCTCGGGAATGCCGACAATCTCGACGACTCCAAACACCGCTTGCCAGACCGCGGCGTAGAGGACTGCGAGCTCACCGACCTGAACCGACGGGCGCTTCGAAGACGAGTGCGCTCGGACGTCATCGGGCTCGACGTGAGCCGGCAGTGGCCGTTCGCCGCGCCCGCGCACTAGGAGCCAGTGCGTCAGACCCGCTCGACGACCCCGGCGATCGCCTGGCCGAAGCCGATGCACATGCACGCGATGCCGTAGCGCTCGTTCCGCCGCTCGAGCTCCCCAAGCAACGTCGCCGTCATCCGCGCACCGGTGGCGCCGAGCGGATGGCCGAGCGAGATCCCGCCGCCGTTCGGGTTGACGTCCTCGCGGCGATCTCCGAGCCCGGTGTCCTTCAAGAACTGGAGCACAACCGAGGCGAAGGCCTCGTTGACCTCGATCACGGCGATGTCGTCCCAGGTGAGGCCGGCGCGCTCGAGCGCCTTCGCGCAGGCCTCTGGATTCCCGTGCAACATTCGATACGGGTCGACACCCCACAGGCCGAAGGAGACGAAGCGGGCACGCGGCTCGAGCCCGAGCCGCGAGGCCGCAGCCTCCGATGTGATCAGGACCGCGGCGGCGCCGTCGCAGATTTGGCTCGAGTTTCCGGCCGTCACTTTGCCGTCGGGGATGAACGCCGGGACCAGCGACGCCAGCTTCTCGTCCGAGGTGTCGCGCCGCGGGGTCTCGTCGACGCCGAAGAGCACTCCGACGTGCGGGTTCATCAGCTCGACGGGAACGATTTCGCGCTCGAACCGGCCCTCGTCGATCGCCGCGATCGCGCGCCGGTGCGACTCCAGCGAGTACTCGTCGAGCTCCTCGCGCGAGAGCCCCCACTTTTCTGCGATCACCTCCGCAGAGATTCCTTGCGGCACGATCTGCCAGCGGTCGGTGAGCTGCTCGGAGAGATCACCGCCGTTCGACCCCATCGGGACGCGGGACATCATCTCGACGCCGGCCGAGACGACGACGTCTAGCTGCCCCGACCAGATTGCGGCGGCGGCGTTGAAGTTCGTCTGCATCGACGATCCGCATTGCCGGTCGACGGTCGTGCCGCACACAGTCTCCGGCCAGCCGGCGACCAGCGGCGCCATTCGGCCGATGTTCCAGCCCTGCTCGCCGATCTGTGTGACGCACCCCATCTGGATGTCCTCGACCATGGCGGGATCGAGGTCGTTGCGTTCCACGAGGCCGTTGAGGATCTGACCCGCCAGCTCGTCGCCGCGGATCTTCGAGAGCGTGCCGTCCCGCTTGCCGATCGGGCTGCGTACGGCGTCCACGATCAGGGCGTCAGGCATTGGCAACAGCGTACAAGTGCCACTCGCCCGGAACGCCCTTGAGCTCGCGCGAGCCGCGATCCTCGAACTCGAGGCCGGAACCGGCGACGAGGTCCTTGACCGTTCCCGAAACGAGCACCTCTCCAGGTCCCGCCAATGCACCGACCCGTGCGCCTATGGAAACGGCGATCCCGCCCAGTTTCGCCTCGAGCCGCTCGCACTCGCCGGCATGAACACCGATCCGAACCTCGAGCCCGAGCTGGCGGAGGCTTTGGACGATCGCTTGGGCGCACCGAATCGCCCGCGCGGGGCCGTCGAACGTGGCGAAAAAGCCGTCACCTGCGGTGTCGCGCTCTTCGCCGCGGTAGCGAGCGAGCTCACGCCTGACGAGTGCGTTGTGATCCCGAAGTAGGTCGCGCCAGGCCTCGTCGCCCAGCTCCGCCGCTCGCTCTGTCGAACCGACGATGTCGGTGAACATAACCGTCGCCAAGACGGAGTCGGGGACGACGGCCACGGGCTCGCCGGCGACGAAGCGCTCGATCTCGTCGACGATCTCAGGCGAGAGGAAGGGGCCCCAGTAGTCCTCGCCCGCCAAGCGCACGGCGTGAGCCGAGGGGATCCTCCGCGCCATATCGAGCGATTCCTCTTCCATATGAGCGCCTCGGTACAGGACGAGCGTCGGCACGCGAATCGCGGGGAGAATGTCCGCGAGATCTGTCTCGAAGAAGGCGGTGTTCAGCTCATATGCGACCGCGGGGCTCGCGCCTACGCGCAGCCAGTTCGCGAACCAGTCGCGAGCGTCCTCGCTTTCCGCGAGCGACGGCGTGTTCTCCCGCAGCATCTCGTCGCACAACTCCCGGGTTCCCCACTCCTCTCGGAGCCGCCGCAGCCCAGCGCGGTCGGCTTCCTCATCCGGCGCCCCCCAGCCCGGCTGGAAAAGCACGAGCGCGCTGACCCGCTCGGGGTAGGTCGCGGCGTACAGGCTGGCCATCGAACAGCCCTCATGCCCGGCGAAGACAACCGCGCGCTCGGAGACGACGGCGTCGAGAACCGCGCCGAGGTCTTCCATGCGGGTTTCGAGAGTGGCGAACTGAGCACCGCCGTCGGAGAGGCCGGTTCCCCGCTTGTCGAACAGGATGAGCCGGAACGAGCGCGCCAGACGTTCGTAGAAGCCGCGCCAGTACGGTGATTCCCAGCCGTAGACGAGGTTCGAGACGTAGTCCGGGACGTAGACGAGATCCGCGTCGGCGTCGCCGACGACGTGGTAGGCGATCGAAGCGCCGCCACTCTTCGCATAACGGATGTCCGGCACAGAGCCAGTTTTCTAGACTCATTCAATGGCGACAACTGCAACCGAGCGAAAGCTCCTGGTCGCCGGTGAGTGGGTCGAGACCGGCGAGTGGCAGGAGGTGCGCTCGCCCTACTCGGGCGAGGTCGTCGGGCGAGTGCCGAAGGCCGGCGCCGACGAGACGCGACGCGCGATCGACGCGGCGGAGGCGGCAATGCAGGAGCCGTTGCCGGCGCACAAGCGCGCGGAGATCCTCGTCCGGGTCGCCGCCGCACTTGGCCGCCGGCACGACGAGGTCGCGCGCCTGATCTCGGACGAGGCGGGAAAGCCGATGAAGGCAGCGAGGATCGAGGCCTCGCGCGCCATGTCGACCTACACGTTCTCGGCCGTCGAGGCGCGAAAGCTCGCCGGCGAGATGGTGCCGATGGACGCCTCGCAGGCCGGCGAGGGAAAGCTCGCCTTCACGCTGCGGAGGCCGATCGGCGTCGTCGGGGCGATCAGCCCGTTCAACTTCCCGCTCAACCTCGTCGCGCACAAGATCGCGCCCGCGCTCGCAGCCGGCTGCGCCGTCGTCCTCAAGCCGGCGGGCCAGACGCCTCTGTCCGCACTCCTCCTCGCCGAGCTCGAGACCGAAGCCGGACTGCCGCCGGGCTGGCTCAACGTCCTCGTCGGACCGGCCTCCGAGATCGGCGACGTGCTGGTCGAGGACGAGCGAGTGAAAGCGATCACGTTCACGGGCTCCAGCGCCGTCGGCTGGGGGCTGCGAGAGCGCGCCGCGCGCAAGCGCGTCAACCTCGAGCTCGGCAACGCGACGCCGCTGATCGTCGAGGCCGATGCCGACGTCGGAGCGGCGGCCGCCGCGACCGCCCAGCACGGGTTCTCGTTCGCGGGCCAGAGCTGCATCTCGATCCAGCGCGTCTACGTCCAGCGCTCGGTGTACGACGACTACCTCGAGCGCCTGCTCCCCAAGGTCGAGCAGCTCGTCCTCGGCGATCCGGCCGACGAGGAGACCGACGTCGGGCCCGTGATCGACGAGGGTGCGCGCGACCGGATCCTCGAGTGGATCGACGAGGCCCGCAGCGGTGGCGCCGAGATCCTGACCGGCGGCGAGCTGGAGGGGGAGC
Organism: uncultured Actinomycetes bacterium; assembly: GCA_963752845.1. Classification (GTDB taxonomy): domain Bacteria; phylum Actinomycetota; class Thermoleophilia; order Gaiellales; family Gaiellaceae; genus JACDAN01. The sequence continues at coordinate 524,113 of CAVVZV010000003.1, forward strand.
TGATCCGGCCGACCGTGATCGCGAACGCGGGCGCCGACCTCAAGGTCTCGTGCGAGGAGGTGTTCGGGCCGGTCGTGACCGTCAATCCGTACGACTCGCTCGACGACGCGATCGAGCTCGCGAACGGGACCAAGTACGGGCTCCAGGGCGGCATCTTCACCAGCAACCTGCAGACGGCCTTGCGCGCGGCTCAGGAGCTCGAGTTCGGCGGCGTCACGGTGAACGAGGCGCCGACGTTCCGCGCCGACCAGATGCCCTACGGCGGCGTCAAGGACTCCGGCAACACGCGCGAGGGCCCGGCGTACGCCGTGCGGGAGCTCACCGAGGAGCGCCTCGTCGTGCTCGAGCTCTAGCTCAGCTAGATTCGACGGCTGATGGCACGTCTGTTGCCGTTCGGCCGAGGTCGGGGCGCACGCACCGCCGGAGGTGAGGCGCCGCGCCATGCCTCCCAGCCCGCAGCGCTCAAACGCGAGCACCGTGCGCTACTGCGCGAGCGAGAGGAGCGCATCCGCGATCTCGGCGGCCTCGTCTTCGAGATGTTCAGACGCGATCGGTTCCGCGTGGAGCTGGTGACCGAGCGCTGCGCCGACCTCGTTGCGCTCGACGAGCGCCTGGAAGAGCTCGACTCCCTGCTCGCGGCAGCACGGCACGGAGGCCTGCGGTGCGAGTGCGGCGCGCCGCTCCCCTGGGGCGCGCACTTCTGCGCCAACTGCGGACGGCCGGTCGGTGCCCGCCCGGTCGTCGCGTGCGCGCGCTGCGGATCTCCGCTGCCTGCTGACGTCAACTTCTGCAGCAGCTGCGGGAGCCCGGTCGAGCGCCCACCGGAGCCACCCGCCGAAACGCAGGCCGAGCCGGCCCCGAAGGAGCCGGCAGAGGTTTAGTGCCAAAACCCTGTCCACGGTGCGGAACTGCGACCGAGCCGTTGCAGGAGTACTGCCTCGAGTGCGGCCTGCGACTGCACACGCCGGGCGTCGTCCCCGCGCTCGCCGAGGGCTGGCGGCGCCGGCTCCGCTGGTATCCAGGCGACTGGATCTGGCCGTCGCTCCTCGCGCTGGTCGTCGCGGGGGTCGCGGGCGGAGCGGCGATCTGGTGGACGCGCGACGCCCAAAGCGCCGCGAGCGAGACGCTCGTCGGCGACACGTCCCAGCTCCCGACAACCGTCGAGACGATCGAGCCGACGACGGCGCCGACTACACCGACCACCCCTACCTCGACGACTCGCACGAGCACGGCACCGCGGGCGCCGTCGCCGCGACGCCTGATCGAGTGGCCGCGCGGACGCACCGGCTGGACGCTCGTGCTCGCCTCGCTGCCAACCTCGGCCAAGCGCGACGCTGCCGTCGCGAAGGCAGAGCAGGCGCTCGACGCCGGGCTTCCACAGGTCGGAGTGATCGACTCCTCCCGCTACTCGAGCCTGCACCCGGGCTACTTCGTCGTCTTCAGCGGCGTCTACGACTCGCTCTCAGCCGCGCAGGACGCGGCTTCACGCGCAGCCGATGCGGGCTACGGAAACGCGTACGGGCGCCGGATCACGCCCAGTCGCTAGCTGCGCTCCGATTTTGGGGTCAGGTCTTGCGTTGCAACAAGCGCACCGGGGCCCGCAGCCGCACCTTGCAACGCAAGACCTGACCCCTGCGGTTTCCGAGGGCTAAGCCGCCGCCGCGGTTTCCAGGTGCTGGTGCGACGGGCAGTAGTCTCGCTCGGGCAGCGGCGTCCGCTGGCACGGCTTGCCCTTGCGAGTCGTGGCCCGGCAGCGGGGCGCGCCGCCGTCGAACGCGCCGGCCTCGATCTGCTCGGAGACGAATGCGACCGCGGCGCCGACGCCCTCCTCGACGACCCAGCACACCTGCGCCTGGGCGTTGATCGGGAAGTAGCGGCGGATGTCCTGGAAGAGAGCTCGGTCCGGCTTTGCGAAGTAGAGCGGATCGCGGGCCAGGCGCTCCATCGTGTCCTCGCACGCGGCGAGTACCGCCCGTCGGTACTCGGCCTGAGTCTCGGCCGGAACGTACGGATCGATCAGATCTTTGACCGAGCGGTAAATCGCCCGTGAGTACTGATACATACGGTTCTGAATCTCGAGCTTCTGAGCGTCCATACCTAGGTAGCAGTTCCTCGATTAAGCGCTCGCAAAAGTCTGTTAAGCGGCAATTAACAGCCCTTTGACATCCAGGTGAGCGAGAGCATAACGGTTCGCGGGCGGTGTCACAAAGTCGGCTGCAGGTTGTCGGGAACGGCAACGTAACCCCGATCCGACAGAATAGACCTCCGCCCATGTCCCACGACACCGACAAGCTGATCCGGCAGCTCTCGCTCGTTGCGTTCTTGATGGCGGAGCGCCGGGCGCTGACGGCGCGGGACGTAAAGGGGAACGTCGAGGGCTACTCCGAGATGTCGGACGAGGCGTTCGCGCGCCGGTTCTACTCCGATCGCGCCGAGCTGCACGCGCTCGGAGTGCCGCTCGACTCGCAGCGAGACGAGTTCACCGGAGAAGAGCTCTACACGCTGCGCTCGGAGCGCTATTTCCTCGGGGAGCTGAGCCTCGAGGACGAGGAGCTCGCGGCGCTACAGACCGGTCTCTACCTGCTCGAGGGCAATTTCGCCTACGCCGAGCCGCTGCGGCTGGCGCTCCAGAACCTCGCGCTCGGGCGCCCGGGCTTCGAGCAACCGCCGACCGAGACCGCCGACCGCGTCGAGATTCGCGACGTCGACTACTCACCCGAGACGCCGGGCCGGTTGGCGAAGCTCGAGGGCGCAATCTCCAAGCAGCGCACGGTCAAGTTCAACTACCGGGCGATCATGCGAGACGAGGAGCGCGAGCGGACGGTCGATCCGTATGCCCTGCTCCTCGACGGCGGCCGCTGGTACGTGATCGGGCGCGACCACGATCGCGACGCGATCCGGACGTTCCGCGTCTCCAGGATCCGAGGCGACATCCGGCTCGCGACGAGACGTGAGCGCGACTTCCGCCTGCCCGAGGACTTCGACGTCGAGTCCTACCGCGGGCGTGCAAACTGGCAGATCGGCGACATCGCCGGCGAGGCGCGGATCGAGGTCGCCGGCGACACCGCCTGGTGGGTCGAGCGGGTCTACGGCCAAGCCGGCCGGCTGGAGGACGGGGTCTTCGTGACCGGCTATGCAAGCCTCGACGCTCTCGCGCGCTGGATCCTGCGCCAGGATGGCCGTGCTGTGCCCCAGTCGCCGCCCGATCTCCGGAGGACGGTCAAGGCTGCGCTCCAGAACGTCCGAAAGCGGCATGAGGGCAATCGGCCCAGGCTCGCGCCCGAGGTGCCGCGAGAGGAGCTCGAGCTCCCCGACCGCCCGGGCTCCCCGGTTGCTCCCGAGCGGTTCGGTCTCCTCCAGGCGCTCCTCGCCTACCTGCTCGACGCGTGCGGCGAGGACAAGGAGGCCGAGATCCCCGCACGCGAGCTTGCCGAGCGCTTCCGGATCCCGCCGGAGTCGCTCGAAGAGCATCTGTCCCTGCTCAACCTCGTCAACTTCGGAGGAGGCTGCTACGCGGTCTACGCGGAGCTCCGTGGCGACGTCGTCCATGTCGACAAGGAGCTCTTCGGCGACACCTTCCGCGCCCCGCCGCGGCTGACGCCGCTCGAGGCGCGCGCGATCCGACTCGCACTCGAGTTCGTGGGCCCGATGATCGCCGCCGACGCCCATACGCCGCTCGCGCGCGTCCGCCGCAAGCTGGAGGAGACGTTCGGTGAGTTCGAGCTCGCACAAACGCCCGAGCCGGACGTGCCGCGGGCGGAGGAAGACCTCGTCGGCACCTTCAGCGACGCCATCCGAACTGGACGCCTGGTCGAGATCGAGTACCTGAAGGAGGGCGAGAAGCAACCGACGACGAGGGTGGTGGAGCCGTACCAGCTCGGACGGGAATTGCCGAACTGGTACGTCCACACCTTCGACCGCACGAACGAGGGCGAGCGGAGCTTCCGGCTCGACCGGATCCGCAGCGCGAAGAAGCTGCGCGATCGGTTCGACCGGCGACCCGAGTTCGATCCGCAACGGTTCGGTGGGACGCAGACCGTCCGCATCTGGTACTCGCCGGAGGTCGCGCGGTGGGAGGTCGAGCGCGGCGCGACCCCGCTAGCCGACGGCTCCGCGATTCGCGAGATACCGGCCGGCGAAGAGTGGCTCGTCGGCGAGATCCTCTCCTACCGTGGCGAGGCCGTCGTCCTCGAGCCGATCGAGCTGCGCAAGCGAATCGCCGGCCGCGCGAAGGAGCTCGCGCGCGAGCTCAACCTCTCCCGCGTGACCGCCCCGGTCCGCTAGATCGGCAGCGAGAGCGTGAAAGTGGCGCCGCTCGTGCCGGGGTGTGAGCGGACGTCGAGCGAGCCTCCGTGTGCCTCGGCGATCGAGCGGGCGATGAACAAGCCAAGCCCGGTTCCGGGTTTCGCGGTCTGACCGGTCTGAATGCGGCCGAACTTCTCGAAGATCAGCTTGTGGTGCTCCGGGAGGATCCCCGGCCCCTGGTCGCGCACCTCGATCACAACCTGGCCGTCCAAGCTCTCCGCCTCAACACGAACTTCGTCACCCGGACTCGAGTACTTGACCGCGTTGTCGATCAGGTTGATCAGCACCTGGCGCAGCCGATCGCGATCGCCGCGCACGCGAGGCAGGGGCTCGCGGACGAGGGCTCGCACGGGCACCTCGTCCTGGCTCTGCTCCGCAGCGGCAGCCGAGTCGCGTACGAGCTCGGCGAGGTCGATGTCGCCGAAGGAGTAGCTGAAGGTCCCTGCCTCGATGCGGGATGTGTCGAGGACGTCGCCGACGAGTGCGGCGAGCCGGGACGTCTCGTGAGCGATCAGCGCCAGGAACGACTCCCGCTGCTCCGGCGACAGCTCGCGCCAGCGAAGCTGAAGTGTCCGCGCCGAGCCGATCACCGACGCCATCGGGCTGCGCAGCTCGTGCGAGACGAGTGAGACGAAATCGGCGCGGAGCGCCGACAGGCGGCGCAGCTCCTCCGTCGTCGTCCGCTCGGCTTCGTAGGCACGGATGTTCTGGACGGCGCTCCCGGCCAGCCGCCCGAGCAAGCTCAGCAGCTCGATCTCACCCGGGGAGAAGGCCGAAGGCTCGCGGCGGACGAGCGAGATCGCTCCGATCGTCTCGGCCCCGGCGAGCAGCGGCGCGAGCACCCGAGAGCGAAGACCGAGCGAGACGAACTCGGCCTCTTCCGCGTACCGTTGCTCGGACATGTCTTCCCGGTAAACGGCTTGCCCTGACTCGAGCACGTCGACCATCACGGAGCGCGCGACGGGGACCATCGTTCCGGGCGGAAAGGTCGACGCCGCCCCCGCGCCCGCTGTGGCGAAGACCCGGAGCTGTCCACCCTCGGCCAGCAGGATCGCCGTCCGGTCGAAGGGAACGAGCCCGCGAAGCTCGCGGATGAAGGCGGCGAAGGCCTGCTCGATCTCGAGCGACGAGGAGAGCGCCCGCGCGCAGCGGTTCGTGGCGTCGAGGATATCGGCGCGGCGGCCGAGCTCGTCGCGTAGCCCCTCGGCCTCGCGAGCCCGTTCCTCGGCCAGGTCGGACTGCCGGCGCAGCCGCTCCACCAGCCAGCCGATGAAGAGGCCCGCGATCAAGCTGACCCCGACCGAAAAGGTGACGTGGTCGAGGTCAAAGGCGTTGTCGAGACGGCGGGAGCTCAGCCACTCGAAAAGGGCGTAGACAGGGGCAAGGACAAAGGGCAGCACGATCCCGCCCCGCAGCCCGTAGCGGACCGCCGCCTCAGCGAGCGGAATGATGAGCGCCTGACGGACCGGCGTCCCGAGCTCGAACGAGTAGGCGAGGACGAACGTACTAACGATCGCCGTGTCGAACGCGAGGGCAGCGAATCCCACCCACGCGAGCGCACGCCCGGACAACGGTCGGCGGCTCAGCCAGAAGAAGAAGACGGCGCCGACGCCGAGGACTGCGGTCGCGATCCACGCGGCAAGCTCGTAGCGCCGATTCGGAAAGTCGTCCGGGAGCAGCACGACCTGAAGGAACGCGAAGGCGAACGAGCCGAGGCGGACTCGTGCGATCCAGCGCTCGACCTCACGCTTCTCACCCATCTTCAGCCTCGCTCCGCAAGCCGCGCGCTGGCCCACTCGGCGTGCTCGCGCAGCATCGGATCGTCCGACTGCGCGTAGCGCTCAGCCAGCTCGCGGTGCTCCGGCCGGCCGTTGTTCCCGAGCGCGACGAGGGCGTTGCGGCGCAGGTAGCGCGGGTCGTTGCGTGGGACGAACAGCCGCTCGTAGCGAACCCTGAGGTCGGCATCTTCGGCCTCGAGCCAGTCGACCAGCGAGACCGTCGGCTCGGCCTCGGCCGGCAGCGGTTCCTCGGCCCGTCGCTTCTCGATTCCACGGTTCCAGGGACACACGTCCTGGCAGATGTCGCAGCCGTAGACCCGGTCGCCGAGCTCTTCGCGATACGCCTCGGGAATGGGGTGCTTCGACTGCGTCCAGTACGAGAGGCAGCGATTGGCGTCAACCGTTCCCGGGTCGTCGAGCGCGCCCGTCGGGCAGGCGTCGATGCAGAGCCGGCACGAGCCGCAGTCGAGGTCGAGCGGCGGCGTCGGCTCGAGCTCGGCAGTCGTCACGATCGTCCCCAGCACGACCCACGACCCGTGTCGCCGCGTGATCAGCAGCGTGTTCTTCCCGTAGAAGCCGACACCTGAGCGCGCCGCCGCTTCCCGGTCGACGTGCTGATTTGCATCGACGAGGACCCGATACTCGGCCCCGAGCCGGCGGCCGAGCGCATCGAGCTTCTCGCGCAGCTCCGCGTAGGCGTCGGACCACGTGTAGCGCGGCATGCGACCCTGACCCGGTGCCGGCTCCGGGCCGTCGGCGTAGTAGCAGAGCGCGGCCGAGATGACGGTGCGTGCGTTGGCCAGCAGCGTCTCCGGGTGGCAGGAGACCTCGGGCTGGGCCATCGTGAAGCGCAGGTCGGCGAAGAGCCCCTGGCCGCGGCGCTCGACGATGTGCTGCTCGGTTCCCTCGTAGGGCTCCGCGGGAGTCGCGCCAATTGCGTCGATCCCCAGCTCCTCGGCCAGCCTTTCCAGTTCGGCAGCCGTCACAGCCCGGATTGTGCCTAGAGTCGGCGCAGATGAAGGCAATCCGCATCCATGAGGACGGCGGGCCGGAGGTGTTGCGGTACGAGGACGCCCCTGATCCGGAGCCAGGCCCGGACGACCTCCTGATCCAGCTCCGCGCCGCGTCGCTCAACCGGCTCGACCTCTGGGTTCGGCGCGGGCTGCCATCGGTCCCGAAGCCGCGCATCCTCGGCGCCGACGGCGCGGGCGTTGACGAGTCCGGACGCCGGGTGGTGATCAACCCCGGTCTCGAGCACGGCGACCGGATCACGGTGATCGGCGAGCACATGGACGGGACGCACGCCGAGCTGATCGCCGTTCCGGCCTCGAACGTCTATCCCATTCCCGACGGTGTGACGTTCGAAGAGGCCGCCGCCTTTCCGCTCGTCTTCGAGACCGCCTACCGGATGCTCGTGACCAGGGCTGGGCTCCAGCCGGGCGAGTGGGTGCTCGTGTGGGGCGCAGGTAGCGGGATCGGCTCGTCCGCGCTGGTGCTCGGGAAGGCGCTCGGCGCCCGCGTGATTGCGACGTCATCGAGCGACGCAAAGCTCGAGCTCGCCCGCGGGCTCGGCGCGGACGCCGTCGTCAACCACGAGACCGCCGACGTGGTCGATGCCGTCAAGGAGGCCACCGGCGGCGCTGGTGTCGACATCGTCGTCGAGCACATCGGCGAGGCGACGTGGCAGCGATCGCTCCAGGCAGCTCGACCGCACGGCCGGATCGCCGTCTGCGGCGCGACGACCGGCCCGAACCCGAAGGCCGCGCTGCACCGGATCTGGTGGAAGCAGTTGACGATCCTCGGCTCGACCATGGGCACGAAGGCCGACTTCGAAGGGGCCTACGAGCTCGTCGCGAGCCGCCGGGCACGGCCGGTGGTCGACTCGGTCTTCCCTCTCGCCGAAGCACGCGCCGCGCACGAGCGCATGGAGTCGGGCGAGCAGTTCGGGAAGATCGTGCTCGAGATCCCCTAGCTGCCCCGCCCGGCGCGGTATCGGCCCGCCTCGTCGACGAGGGCCTCGAAGAGTGCGAAGTCCTCGCCCTCTTCGGGATGCCAGAGGACGCCGAGCGCGAACCGCCGCGACGGATCCTCGATCGCCTCGATCGTTCCGTCGTCGGCCCATGCGGCCTCGCGGAGCCCGGCGCCGAGGCGGCCGAACGCTTGATGGTGATGCGACTTCACCGGCGCGCGCCTTCCGAGGATCCCACCGACCAGGGTTTCAGGCCCGACGCGCACTTCGTGGTCGGCGAACTCGCCGGGCGTATGTAGATGGCGGTCGTGGCCAACGACTTCGGGCAGGTGCTGGACTAGGTCGCCGCCGAGCGCGACGTTCAGAACCTGACTTCCGCGACACACAGCGAGGACAGGCATGTCCCGACTGAGCGCCTCGCGCAAGAGCTCGAGCTCGGCCTCGTCGCGCTTCGGGTTGACCCCTCGCACCTCGTCGTGGGCCTCTGCTCCGTAGGTGCCCGGATCGACGTCGCCGCCGCCCGAGAAGACGAGACCGTCGAGCGCGTCGAGCAGCTCCTCAACCCCGACCTCGGCCGGCGGGACGACGAGCGGCCGGCCGCCCGCGCGCTCGACGGCGCGGACGTAAGCGGACGGCACGAGGACTGCCTCGACGTTCCAGGTGCCCCAGGCGACGGGCTCCTCGTACGAGGTGATCCCGATCAGCGGCGGCATGCCGCCGTTCTAGCCGAAACCTAAGATGAACTTGGCGTCGTCGGACATCTTCTCCGGCGACCAGGGCGGATCCCAGGTCAGCTCGGTCTCGACCTCCTCGACGCCTGGCAGCGCCTGGGCGACCTCCTCGATCTGCTGCTCGATCATCGGGCCGACCGGGCAGCCCATCGAGGTCAGCGTGAAGAGGACGTGCACCCTCGGGCCGTCCACCTTGACGTCGTACATGAGCCCGAGGTCGACGATGTCCATCCCGAGCTCGGGATCCTCGACCTGCCTCAGCGCTTCGACGACTTCCTCGCGCGACGCCATGAAAACAGCCTACCCCTAGAAACCGGGTAGCCGAACCTCTTCCCGGCGCTCGCGCTGGAAGAAGTGGATCCCCTCGACGAACCGGACCCAGTTGCAGCGGGTGCACATGACCAGCGTGTGCGTCCAGGCACTGTCGGCGCGAAAGCGGACGCCGCGGAGCAGATCGCTGTTCGATACCCCGGTCGCGGCGACGATCGCCTCCTCGGGCGCGAGGTCCTCGGTCGTGAAGATCCGCTCGACGTCGCCGATCCCCCGCTCTCGCGCCTCGTCGATCTCGCGGCGAGAGACCGGCCAAAGCTGGGCCTGGAGGTCGCCGCCGAGGCAGCGCAGAGCGGCCGCGGCCAGCACCGCCTGCCGCGTGCCGCCGATCCCGATCGCCAGGTGGTCGTTCGTACCGCGGATAGCGGCAGAGATCGAGGCGGTGACGTCACCGTCCTGGATCAGCTTGATGCGTGCGCCGGCGGCCCGAATCTCCTCGATCAGGTCGTGATGGCGCGGCCGGTCGAGGACGATGGTGGTGATGTCCCCCACCTTCCGGCCAAACGCATCGGCGATCGCCTGGATGTTCTCGCCGACCGTTCGCCGAAGATCGATCTTCCCGCGCGCGACCGGGCCGACCGCCATCTTGCGCATGTACATGTCCGGCAGCGTCTGGAGCGATCCGGGCTCGCCGACGGCGATCATCGACATTGCGCCGCTGCCGCCACGTGCGACGATGCCGCCTCCCTCGAGCGGGTCGACTGCCAGGTCGACAGTCTCACCGCCGCTACCGATTCGGGTGCCGCCCTCGAGCACCTCGCCCTCACCGGGGCCGCCGATGACGATCCGCCCATCGATCGGCAGCAGCTCGAGCTCCTCGCGCATGCCCGCAGCGGCCGCTTCCTCGGCGGCGAGCTCATCGGCTCGTCCCAGCCAGCGTGCGCCGGCCAGGGCGGCGCGCTCGGTCGTTCGGGCGTAGCTCTCGCACAGACAACGGCGAGCCGTACCGCGCTCCGCCGCGACCGCGTCCGCCTGTGCGGCGACGTCGGTCACGCGGGCACCGTGCGTGCCTGGTCGGCCGCGGCCAGGACGAGCTCCAGCACGGCGCCGATCGCCCTCTCGCGGTCGCTGTTCTCGATCACCGGAACACCCTCGACGTTCGCCCGCTCGATGATGAAGTCCTGGAGATAGCGGATGTCCCCGATCCGGTCGAGGTACTTGTCGAGCGGACGGACACCGTCCGAGGACATGTCTCGAATCCAGAAGTGCCCGGCGTGCGTCTCCTCGTTCTCGATCGAGACCACGCACTCGACGGCGAGGGCTCCCTCGATCTGCCGGGGCAACATCCCCGGAACGAGGTGGACTCCCTCGAGCACCATCGACCACCCCTCCTCGAGCGAGCGGTCGATTGCCGCCTGGACGCCGACGAGCACGTGGCGGGTCTGTTCCAGGAACCCGTGCAGCAGCGGGTCGATCTCCTGCTCCTGTACGGTCGGCAGCGCCTTGCCGGCGTCGAAGCTGGACATGTGGATCGCCGGCAGAAACTCCGGAGTGAAGAGCGAGCGCATCGTCTGCCGCACGAAGTCTGTGGACGTGACGCGCGTGATCCCCAAGCGGTACGCGACCTCCGTGGCCACCGTCGATTTCCCCGTCCCGGTTGCGCCGCCGATCAGGACGATCAGCGGCATCTCCAGCTCGGTCAGCTCCTGGTAGCGCCGGAGGTGGCCGACCGCGCGCTCGCCCTCGGCCTCGCCGAGGGCTTCGACCGCCAGCTCCTGGAGTCGCTCGAGATCGATGATGTGCTTGTTCCGGGCCGATAGATCCTGCTCGACCTTGCGTGCGAGCTCGACGGCGCGCTCGGCGGTCACTCCGGCACGGATCAACGCTCGGGCCATGAGTCCCTTCGAGTACGGCTGCTCGTCGCTTCCGAGCGGCAGCGGGTCGGTATAGCGGCGCTCGGGTTTCAGGCCACAGCCTCCGCGGTGGGCGCCAGCGCTGCCTCGGCCAGTTCGCGCAGCTCGCCGTCGAGGTCCGGCTGGCCGGGGAGTAGCAGGACGTCGTTGTCGGCGAATACGACCTCGATGCTCCGCTCGCTCGCCACCTCGCTGACGACGTCGATTGCGGCGGCCTTGATCTCAACGAGATAGAGGTCGGCCTTGGTCTGCTCCAGGTCGCGCCGGAGCTCATCTCTGTCGGCGAGGTTGCAAGAGACGGTCACCTCGGCCGCGCCGTACTCATCGAGCAGGTGCCGCTCGAGGAGGGGGGCCGCGTCGGGACGAGCGGTGGTGAAGAACGCGACCCGTTTCCCGTCGACGGGCGCGACAGGTCGCGGCCGCAGAACCGTCGCGACGACTGGAATCTCCTTGACCGCCCGGATCGCTTCCGCAACGGCTTCGTGGTCGGTCCCCTGCTCGGCCATCGTCAGCACGACCAGGTCGGAGATCAGGATGCGATAGGCGTTGAGGTACCCGGTCACCAGCTCTGGCTCCTGGTGAGCACCCGCGACGAGGATGCGAGCGTTGGCCTCGACCGGCGGAATCGCCGCGCCGCTACCGTCGAACACGACCAGCGCCGGGTCCCGCTCGAGTGCCTTGCGCATGCCCTCGACAAGGTTCGTCGACCACGTCGCGCCCGCGAGCCCCCCGCCGGCCCGCCGGCAACCAATCGTCGGCACGCCGGCCAGGGCGGCCGTCTCCAGGTAGTCCGACGCGGCGTGCGCGCCGCCGCGTGAGAGCTCGAGGAGGTCGTCCACGGTCGGCCTGACCTCGGCAACCTGCGGCTCGGCCGGCCCGCCTCGTCCCATCGAGACGACGACAAGGTCGTGCTCTTTGGCGAGCAACCGAGCCGTGTAGCCCGTGACGGCGGTCTTCCCCATCCGCTTGCCCGTCCCGATGACGGCGAGCGAGGGCCGCTCGAAGGGCTCGAAGGCCGGCGGGCGCAGCGAGAAGTCGGGCCCTTCGTAGGCGAGGCCGCGCGCGAGGATCCGACTGGCAAGCCGGAAACGCTCCCTTGGGCCGAGCACGGGCTCGTCGGAGAGGTCGACGGCAAGATCTGGGTCGAAGCGCGAGAGCGCCTCCTCGAGGTCGTGGACGACCGGCACGCCGTAGTCGTCGTCGCCCCGCAGCTTCTCGGTCCCGCCGACCAGAAGGGCGCCGACAACTTCGTGCGGGAGCTCGCGCAGCGCGTCGCGCACGACCGGCGCGTAGTGCTCCCCGTCGATGAGGGCCAAAGCTCTCATGCCCCTGGCCGCCTTCGGCTCCCGCCCGGCGGAGCCGGGCTCCGCCGAAGGATGACGACGCTCAGGACCATGAGCAAGCTCACCGCGTCGTCACCTCGGTCTCGATCCGCGCCGTGTACTTCTCGAAGGCGCGCGTCTCGAGCGAGAACTGGATGATCTTCTCCTGGCCGTGGAAGGGGTACTTCCGCCAGACGTCGACGTGGTTGCCCGCGACCTCGATCACGTTGTAACAGGGCCTCGTGTTGCCGCGTAGCCGCAGCGACGAGACCGTTCCGGTGTTGACGACGAACATCTCCTCCAGCTTCCAGGCGTATGGGACGTGCTTGTGCCCCGAGAGCACGAGATCTACTCCCGCCCGCTGGAGGCACTCGATCACATCACCCGCGTCGTAGACCACGTTGCGCTCGCGGCCCGTGCCCGGCACCGGGAGTAGGTGATGGTGCATGACAAAGATCCGAAACTCGGCCGGCACCGAGAACTGCTCCTCGATCCAGGAGTAGCGCGCCGCGGCCGATCTGGCCATGGTCGAGATCCGGCTCGCTGGAGTCGACTGCGACGACGGAGACGCCGTCGACGTGCAGGGCCGTGTGGCGGTCGCCGAACAGCTCCTCGAAGTGCATGTAGCCGACGTTGCGCGAGTCGTGGTTGCCGGGAATGACCACAAGCCGCTCGGAGTGGAGCATGTTCAGGTACTCGCGCGCCTGGAGGTACTCCTGCCTGAAGCCGAACGCGGTCAGGTCGCCGGAGCAGACCACGAGATCTGGCTCGAGCTCGTTGATCTCGCCGATCGCCCGCTCCATCAGGCTCGGCACGAAGTTGGGATCCCCGCAGTGGATGTCCGAGAGGTGGGCGATCGTGAACGTGCTCCTGTTGCCGTCGCGACCAGCCATGCTCGAAGTGTAGGCCGTCCCTGGCACGTCCGGGCTTGCCGGTACTCTGTCTCGAGGTGGCCGGAAAAGTCCACGATTTCCAGGCATATCAGGGCACGGGAGAGCCGCGCTTCGCCAACGACGTCGAGCTCGAATGCGCGAAGCTCCTGGACTACTACGGCATCCCCTGGGCCTATGAGCCGCACACGTTCGTGCTCGAGCGAGATGCCGACGGCCGTGTCGTGGAGGCCTTCACGCCCGACTTCTACTTGCCGGAGCAGAATCTCTACCTCGAGCTGACGGTGATGAAGCAGTCGCTCGTGACGCGGAAGAACCGGAAGCTCCGGAAGCTTCGGGAGCGCTACCCCGACGTCAACGCCAAGCTCTTCTACCGGCGCGACATCGAGCGCCTGGCCCAGCGATACAGACTCGACCTGGCCTCCTAGCCGACGACCGGGTCGGCGAGATCTACCTCTCGCGGGAGGAGATCGAGGCTCGCGTCGACGAGCTCGGCGCCGAGATCGCAACCGACTACGAGGGCCTCGAGCCGATCCTCGTCGCCTCGCTCAAGACCGCAATCGTCTTCGTCGCGGATCTCTCCCGCGCGCTTCCGATCGTCCACAACCTCGATTTCATCGCGCTGGCCCCGTACGACGGGAACGGCGGCAGCGGTCGCCAGGTGCGGCTGCTCAAGGATCTGAGCATGAGCATCAACGGGCGGCACGTCCTCCTCGTCGAGGACATCGTCGATACCGGGATGACGCTCAACTACATCGCGAAGACCCTGCTCCTCCGCGAGCCGGCCTCGCTGGCGGCGGTGACGCTGCTCGACCGGCCGTACCGCCGGCTGGTCGAGGACATCCCAATCCGCTACGTCGGCTTCACCGTCCCGGACGAGTTCTTCGTCGGGTACGGGTTCGACCTCGACGAGCGCTACCGCAACCTGCCCGATCTACGGCTGCTTCGCCCGGCCGAGCAGCCGGCTGACCGACTCGCCGCGCGTTACAAGTAGCCCAGCGGGTCGACCGCCGACCCATTGACGCGCACCTCGAAATGAAGGTGCGGCCCGAAGCAGTGGCCCGTGCAGCCGACGTACCCGATCGTCTGGCCCTGCGAGACCGACCCACCGCCGACGGCGAAGCTCGACTGGTGGGCGTAGGCGGTTGCGATCCCGCCGCCGTGGTCGATGATGATCAGGTTCCCGTACCCGCCCATCCAGCCCGCGTAGATCACGGTTCCTGACGCGGCGGCGGCGATCGGCGACCCGTAGCCGGCGGCGATGTCGACGCCTTCGTGCATCCGGCCCCAGCGCCAGCCGAACGGGCTGACGACCGGCCCGCCGACCGGCCAGATAAAGCCGCTCGCCGACGGCGACGAGTCGGTCGACGCCTGCGAGTACGCAGGCGAGGGCGATGCCGAGGCCGCCGCCTGTGCCGATCGAATCTGGGCGGCAACGTTCGCGCTCTGCGCCTGAAGCGCGGCCGCTTCGCTCGCATAGTGGCGCGCGTCCTCGCGGACGTCGGCGAGGCTCGCTCGGCGCGCGCCCCGCGCCGCCGCGAGCCCCTGTTGCCGGGCGACGAGCTGGTTCTTGAGCGCGCGCGTCTGGTCGGTCCTGATCTTGACGACCCGGGTCACGGCCGCGACCCGTGCCTTCGTCTTCCCGGTCCGCTCCCGGAGGACGCGCATGTGGTCCCGGGCCCCAGTCGACGTGCTTGACGATGCTGCGGTCCTGCGCGGCGATCGAGCTCAGGTAGTCCAGCTGGTCGAGGATGTCACTGAAGCTCTGGGCGTCGATCAGAACGTCGAGCGTCGAGGGCTCCCCGCTCTCGTAGACGGCGACGAGGCGAGCGCTCAGCCGCCTGACTGCAACCCCGTACTGATCGCGGAGAAACGCCAAGCGCTCGGACTGGAGCTCGTACAGCTCCGTCAGCGCGTCGAGCTTCCGCTGGTGGAGGGCGAGATCCTCCTCGAGTGCGACCAGCTTCGTCGATACGTCGCCGACCTCGGTTTCGAGCGACTGGATTCGCTGCGTGACCGACGCGATCTCGGCGCTGAGCGAGGCCTCCCGCTCGCGCGCTTGCTGGAGCTTGGATTGCACGCTCGACAGCTCGTCATCGATGCTTTGTTTGCGGTCGTAAAGGCCGCCCGACGCAGGCGCGGCCGCGAGCAGAACGAGTATGAGGCTGCCGACGATTCTTCGAGCCATGGGCCGAGTAGTCGGGCCGCCGAGACCTCCCTCCCGGCCCGTGGCGCGGAATCCTAGCGATCCTGTCGGCTAGACGGGAGAGAACGCGCGGAAAAGTGCTGCTCGGAGGGGTGTTCTGCCGCCTCGTTGGGCAACGAGGCCCCGTTCCCGAGCGTCTGCGCCGCCCGGCGGCGGAGCGGCTGGACGAGAGCGCGGTAGTCCTCGTCCGTGATCTTCCCCGTGCGATGGTCGAACTCGAGCTCCTTCAGCTCGGCCAGCGCTCGATCGCGCTCCTCGGCGGCAACAAGGGCGTCTTGCCGCGGTTCGTCGGCGGGCGGCGGCTCGTCGGCGCGAAGAAACGGCACGGCCACGATGAAGACGACGGCCGCGGCCAGCAGCGCGGCCAAAACGACTTCGATCATGCTCCGGCGAGGGCCTCTTGGCGGCCGTAGCGCAGTGCGAGCCGCCGCTGCTCGCGGGCGTCCGGCCACAGCGCGATCAGCGCGCCGCCGACGAAGACGAAGCCCGCGAGCCAGATCAGGTTGACGAGCGGCTTGACGAGCACCTTCAGGAACACAGGGCCGCCCGGCTGCAGCTGCTCGGCGATCAGGAACAGGTCTTCGCCGTTCAGGCGATCGGACCGGATCGCGGACTCGTTCGAGACCTGCTGCTCGGCCAGGTAGCTGTTCTTGCCGGGACGCATCGTGCCCAGTCGTTCGCCGTCACGCTCCACGTCGACGAGGGCACGAAGCTCGACCGCGTTCGGGCCGCGCTCCTGCGTCGTGCCCCGGTAGGTCAGCGTGTAATCGCGCACTGCCATCGACTCCCCCGGCTGGAGCCGCTGCTCTCGCGTCGTGTCGTACGCGCTCGAGCCGATCACGCCGATCGCGAGGAGCACGATCGAGGCATGGACGACGTAGCCGCCGTAGCGGCGGCGGTTACGGCCCACCAGCTGCGCGAACGCCGCCGCCCAGGATCCACCAGACAACGCCTGCCGTGCTCGGGTCCCGCGAACGAACTCGAGCGCGATCGAGGCGAGGACGAAGACGCAGAACGTGTAGCCGACGAGTCCCGGAATCGAGGAGCCGGCGCCCAGAGCAAGCAGGAACACGCCGCTCGCGACGGCGACCCCTAGCGGCCAGGCAAAGACTCGGCCGAGCCCGCGCAGCGAGGCCCGCCGCCAGGCGATGAGCGGCCCGATCCCCATCAGGACCAGAAGGGGCAGTCCGAAGGCCTTGAGGAAGAAGTTGTAGTAGGGCGGGCCCACCGTCACGGGCTCGCCGCGCAGTGCCTCGGTCAAGATGGGATAGGCGACGCCCCAGAGGATCGTCAGGCAGAAGGCGACCAGGAGCAGGTTGTTGTAGAGGAAGGTCGCCTCACGCGATACCGGCGACTCGAGCCGCGTCTTCGACCGGAGCAGCGGGAGCCGGGAGACGATCAAGGCCGTCGAGCCGGCGACCACCACACCGATGAAGCCGAGGAACCACGGCCCGATCGAGCTCTCCGTGAAGGAGTGGATCGAGCTGAGGATGCCCGAGCGGGTCAGGAACGTGCCGAACAGGGCGAGGGCAAACGCCCCGACCACGAGCAGGACGTTCCAGATCTTCAGCATCCCCCGCTTCTCTTGGATCATCACCGAGTGCAGGAACGCGGTCGCGGCCAGCCACGGCATCAGCGCCGCGTTCTCGACCGGATCCCACGCGAAGTAGCCGCCCCAGCCCACCTCGACGTACGCCCAGTGGGCGCCGAGCAGCTGGCCGAAGCCGAGGAGCAACCAGGCGACCAGCGTCCAGCGCCGGGTGATCACGACCCAGAGCTCGTCCGACCGCCGCGCGGCCAGCGCTCCCATCGCGAACGCGAACGGGATCGTCAAGCCGACGAAGCCGAGATAGAGAAACGGCGGGTGAGCGAGCATGTACGGGTTCTGGAGGCTCGGGTTGAGCCCGAGCCCGTCGGCCTGCGCGGCCTGCGTCGCGAACGGGCTCGCCACGGCGACGAGCAGAAACGAGAAGAAAACGGTCACGGCGCCGAGCACCGGGACCGTCCAGGCGAGCAGGCTGGGAGCGGAGCGGCGGCCGAGCAGCACTGCCGCGGCCGAGAAGCCGGTCAGGATCAGGAGCCAGAGCAACAGCGAGCCCTCCTGCCCGCCCCAGAACGCCGAGACGGTGTACGGCCGCGGGAGCTCGAGGCTCGTGTGCCTCCAGACGTAGACGAAGCTGAAGTCGTGCCGCAGCAGCGCCGCCAACAGCACGCCCGACGCCACAAGCGCGGCGAGGAACGAGGCGAGGATCGCATTCTCGGCCGATTCGGCGAGGCGCCGGCGACGCGTCCGGGCCGCGAAGGCCCCGGCCACGACTGCATACACGGCCAAGCCGAGGCAGACGATGAGCGCGGCGCGCCCTAGGTCGGGCATCAGGTCTGCTTCTTATCCGTGTACTTCGACGGGCACTTCGTGACGAGCGTGCCGGATTTGCCCACGAACGTGCCGTTCCTCAGCTCGCCCTTCAGCGAGATGTCGCGGCCGGTTCGGAACAGGTCCGGAACCGAGCCGCGATAGACGACCGGCACTGCTCTCGTGCCCTTTACGTCCCGGAGCCGGAAGCGCAGGCCGTTCCTCCTGGCATCCCCCGTGACCCGTCCGACAACCTTCCCGACCAGCGCCACCTCCCCGGTTCGCCCGTTCAGCTCGCTCGGGCGAAGCTGGGGCGTCCCGCCCGCGATCGAGGTATAGACGAGAAAGACCGCGAGCATCGCGGCGACCGCGAGAGCGATGACGAGGCGGGCTGGAGAGGCACGGCGCGCCACGCCGAAAAGTCTAGACGCGTATCGGCTAGGAGGCTTCCCTCGACGGGGCTGGGCGCCGCGCGGGGATCCGGTAGCCGTGCTCTTCGCAGAGCGAGCCGGGCTGGTCCTCGGTCAGCGCGTCGCAGTAGCCCTTGCCGTACGCCGCGCGCATGAAGGCAGCCACGATCTCGAGACTCCACTCGGAGACGTCGGCCGCTTCGCGCCACAGGTCGAGCAGGCGAACGTCGATGTCGAGCTCGAGCAGATCGATACGAGATGGGCCCTTGGCCATGCGCTCAGGGTAGGAAAGGCATCGGACAGCTAGGTTCCGGGCCTATGGGAGAGCTTCATTTCGGGCCGTCGCGGGTGCCGTCGCGCGAATCGCCGGAGGAGGCTATCCAGCTCCTGCTCGAGCGCGGTTACACGGCCTGCGAGATCGACTTCGAGGGGAAGTTTTGGATGGATTACCCGTTGGCGGAACGGTTCGGAGAGCTCGCCCGCGAGAACGGCATCGTCCTCTCGGTCCACGCGCCCATCGCCGGCTTCATGGGACACGTCGAGCGCGACAAGAAGCAGCGGATGGCGGTCGGAATGCTCGACCACTCCGCGGGGATCGCGAAAGCCGCCGGCGCGGAGCTCGTCGTCTTCCACCCCGGCTTCCTGCTTGGCCGCGAGCGCGCCGATGCGATCGATTCTGTCGTGGAGCAGCTTGCGGAGCTGCGCGAACGCTTGGAGGGCAAGGACCGGGCGGTGCCGTTCGGTGTCGAGATCATGGGACGAGTGCGCGAGCTCGGAACGGCGGAGGACGTCTTCGCCATCTCCGCCCGCCTCGGCTGGGTCCGCCCTGTGCTCGACTTCGCCCACCTGCACGCCGTCACCGACGGCGCGTTCCTGGCCGCCGATGACTTCGCGGCCGTGCTCGGCGTGGCCGACGAGGTGCTCGAGCCGGGAGCCCCGTTCCACGTCCACTTCTCGGACATCGCGTATGCGAACCGCAACGAGACGAAGCACTTGCCATACGGTGAGGGAACGCTGCGTGCAGAGCCGCTCGGCGAGGCACTCGCTCTATTCGAGCGACCGGCGACGGTGATCAGCGAGTCGCCGGACGAGGAGTCACATCAGGCGATTCGGACTGCGGTTTCCTCGGGCATGGCGCCGGCCCGAAGCTCGGCGAGACGCTCCTCGAAGGCGACGACCTCATCCACCCGCCCGCGCTCCTCGAGGAACTGAATGATCGCCTTCAGCGGCTCCGAGAGGAAGCGCGTGTATTCACTCCGCTCGAGGATCTCGATCGCCTCCCGGAAGAGCGCCTCGGCCTCATCGTCGCGGCCCTGCGCCGCCCGCACCAACGCAAGCGTCTTGCGGGTCGTCGACTGCGAGCTGGCGTCTTCCGGGCCGACCGTCTCAACCGCTTTGAGCGCGTAGACCTCGGCGGCATCGATCTTCCCCTGCTGGAGCAGGACCTCCGCCAGGCTGCGCTGGACCTCACAGAGCGTGCCGCGGTCCTCGAGCGGCTTGAGGATCCCGATCGACTCCCGGAGGAGCCGCTCGGCCTCGGCAGTCTCACCGCGTCTCGCGACCAGGCGTCCGATCGTCATGATCGAGCGCGCGAGGTTCGTGGCAGCTCCGACCTCGGCAAACAGGTCGCGGGCCCGCCCGTACTCGGCCAGTGCTTCCTCGTGGAGGCCGCGGAAGGAATAGAGATCTCCCAATTCCTTGTAGGCGCGCCCCTTGACGGTCAGCGAGCCACTCTCTTCCGCCAGCACCAGTGCTTGTGCGATCACCGGCTCTGCGCGCTCGCCCTCCCGGCGGGAGACGTAGATGCCCGCCAGGTCGAGCAGCGCATCGGCCTCGAAGTCCTGGCGTTCGAGCCGGCGGGCGATCTCGAGCTCCTCCTCCGCGTAGGCCTCCGCCTCGCGCAGCCGCCCGCGCCACCAGGCGGCGCTTTCGAGAAGCGCGACCGCGTCGAGCCGGCTCTCGTCGTCCTCTGAGACCTCGAGTGCCTTCTTGGCCAGCTGCTCAGCGCGGCCGACGTCGCCCTCTCGTTGGAGCGTGACGTGGGCGAGTGCGGTGAGCGCTCGGGCCTCGAGTGCCTTGTCGCCTACCTCGCGTGCTCCCAGGAGCACGTCCTCCATCTCATTCGACACCACCGGGTACTCGCTCATCCGCCAGGCGGCCCGAGCGGCCTGGTAGCGGCGCTCGAGCGTCGGCTCCAGCTCTACCGACCGGTGGAGCAACCGTCGGGCGGTGGCATTCGCCTCGCGGGCGAGTGCGCGCTTCCCCGCCCGCTCCAGCGCCTCGGCCGCTTCCTCGGCGAGCTCGGCAGGGGGCGCGCCGTCGAGCTCGGTGAGGAGCGCACTCGCTTGGTCGAGGTGGTATGCCCGAACCTCGAGCATTTCCTCGCGCGCACGCTCGCCCAGCCACTCGGCAAACCGCCGATGGTGGCGCGCACGGGCCGTTTTCGACAGACCGCCGTAGGCGACTTCTCTGATCAAAACGTGCTTGAAGCGATACGCGTCCTCACCACTGATCGACGAGCGCGGCTCGGTCAGGACGAACTCGCGCAGGAGGAGGTCGTCGAGCAGCGGCTCGAGCTCGCCGTCGCCGTCGCCGCCAAGGCGCTCGACGGCCCCGGCCCAGAACATGCGGCCGATCACGGCCGCCCGCTGGAGCACGGACTTCTCGCCCGGCGGCAGATGGTCGATCCGAGCGGCGATCAGCGCCTGCAGCGTGTCGGGGATCCGCTCAACTGCCGAGCCCGCGCCGTTCGCTTCCGAAAGCATGCGGAGGGTCTCCTCGACGAACAGTGGATTGCCCTCGGTCTTCTCGAACAGTGTCGCCCGCGCTGCCGCCGGCAACTCGTCGTCGGCGAGCAGCGCCTCGATCAGCGCCTCGCTGTCGGCTGCGCTTAGCGGCTCGAGCTCGATCGAGGTCGCTCGCACCCTGCCCCCGCCCCAGCCCGAGCGAATGTCGAGGAGCTCCGGTCGCGCGAGGCACAGCAGCAGCAACGGCACGCCCCGCACCCAGGTTCCGAGGTGCTCGACCAGCTCGAGCATGGGCTCCTCGGCCCAGTGAATGTCTTCGAAGACGAGAACGAGCGGCTGAGGCTCGGCCAGCTTCTCTGCCCAGGCTCGCGCGGCCCACGCGATCTCCTGCTGGTTGTGCTCGGCCTGCACTGCCTCGAGGACGCCTGTGGCCAGCCCCATCAGGTCGGCGACCGCCTCGTCGGGGCAGCAGTCGCGCAGCTTCTCGATCGCCTCGTCGAGCGGGTCATCGTCCGCGATCCCGGCGGCGATCTTGATCATGTCGGCGAGGGCGGAGTAGGTCACGCCCTCGCCGTAGGGCAGCGCCCGGCCGAAGAGGACGGTCGCGGACTCGAGCCCGTCGATGAATTCCCGCGCCAGGCGGCTCTTCCCGACGCCGGGCTCCCCGTAGATCGTGAACAGGTGCGCGCGGCGGTCCCGGACTGCGCGGGCAAACGTGTTCTCGAGCAGCTCCAGCTCGGCGTCTCGTCCGACGAGCGGCGCTGAGAACTTCCGTGTCGCCTCGGTCCGCGTCGTACCCAATACGCGCCAGGTCCAGACGGGCTCGGCCAAGCCTTTGGCCTCGATCGGCCCCTCGTCATCGACCTCGAAGCAGCCGAGTGTCAGCCGGTGGGCCCCGGGCCCGATGACGATTCCGTTCGGCTCCGCCGACTGTTGGAGGCGGGCTGCAACGTTCACCGCCTCGCCCGTCGCGAAGGTGGACTCGACCTCGTCGACGACGACCTGGCCGGACTCGACTCCGATTCGCGCCTCGAGCCCCAGCTCGGCGACCGAATCGATGATCTCGAGCGCGGCGCGGATCCCACGCTCGGCGTCGTCCTCATGGGCCTGTGGGATTCCGAACGCGGCCATGACGGCGTCGCCGGCGAACTTCTCGACGATCCCGCCGTGAGTGATCACGCACTGCTGGACGCGGTCGAAGTACTGCTGCACGCGGCGGCGCGCCACCTCGGGATCGGTGCCGGAGACGAGCGCAGTCGACCCGACAAGATCGACGAACAGGACCGTCGCAAGCTTGCGTTCCACGCCCACAAGTGTAGAAACGTTCGAGGACGCCCAAAACGTCCCGGAATTCGACAGTTTTAGCCGTTTACCAGGTCGAGAAGTTCGGGTGCAGGAGTCGCGGCAGGCGAGGTCGCGTCCCCAGAACCGTGCCTGACGCCACGTCAATCACGCGGATCGGGCGCGGCGGACCGCTCGGCAGACTGGCGGTGTAGACCCACGCCCTCGAGTCGAAGGTCGCCAACGGGAAGACGTTCTCCCCCGGGAAGAGCTGGTAGCGGCGTTCGCCAGAGGTCGAATACCCCCGCAGCCCGGTGCCGATGGCCGACGCCAGCAACATGCGGGCGCCGGCGTTGAAGGCGACACCTTCGGCCTGGGGATCGACAGTCTCGATCGTGCGCTGCTTCAGGTCGACGATCGACAGTCCCACGGGCACGTAATCGTCACGCTCGGGCGGCCCTGACCGGACCACGTCGGTACCCCAGACCGCGATCCTGCCGTTGCCGATCCAGACAGCGCTTCGCGATCTTCCAACAGCGCTCGTAGCCTCCTTGGGGAGCTCGTGGTAGGTCACGGCAAGCGTCTTGAGATTCACCTCGGCGACGGGCTCGTCTCGCCCACCCACGACAAACGCGCGGCCCGAGGGATCGAGTGCGAGACCGGTCTTGATGTTCTCCGGGTGCCCACCTGATCGAGTTCCCGCCTTGATCCGGCGGAGCAAGACAGTCCTCACGCGGCCGTTGGGTTCGACGACGGCGAGGCGCGCGAAGCCGATCGTCCACTCAGGCCACCCGGAGACCACGACCAGACGGTTGCCGGCGCGCCTGATCTCATGGATGTTGCCCGCGATCCTGGGCGGCCGAAGCTCTTTCCCACTCATGGGATCGACGGAGAAGAGCCCGATGTCCTGCGCCTCGCCGACGATCCGACGCGGGGCCAGCCACGACAGCCCGTAGACGTAGATGCTCGGCGTCCAGATTCGACCGACGATCTTCATTCGCCTGAGGTCGACGATGCGGAGGCCATGTGCATGGATGACGCCGACTGCGAGACGGCGCCCATCCGGTGAGAACGCCCAGGCTAGGTTGGCGCGCCCTCCCAACTTGAGCCTGCTCGACGTGGGAGCCAGCGTACGGCGGTCGAGCCGAACGAGGACATCGCCGCGCTTCTCGCGCTGAATGGCCAGAACCGTGCCGGACGTCCTGGCGGGCGGGGCGCGGTCACCGGCCGCAGCGACGGGCACGGCCAGCGCGACGAGCCCAAGCAAGACAACCGCGTGCCTCACTGCTCTCCAAATCTTAGTTCCCGTAGCATCGTGCCGTGCTCGATCCGAAGGTCTTCAAGGCGTACGACATTCGGGGGATCTATCCGTCCGAGTTGGACGAGGAGGGCGCGTACGCGATCGGGCGTGCCTACGTCGAGCACTTCGAGCCGAAGCGGATTGCCGTCGGGCACGACATGCGCCTTTCCTCGCCCGCGATGGCCGCGGCGACGATCCGTGGTGCCGTCGACGCCGGCGCGCACGTCTACGAGCTCGGGCTCGTAGGCACCGAGATGGTCTATTTCGCTGTCGGCGACCTCGACCTAGACGGCGGAATCGCGGTCACGGCGTCCCATAACCCCAAGGACTACACCGGGATGAAGATCGTCCGGCGCGGCGCTCTCCCCGTCGGCGGCGAGTCGGGCCTCCTCGAGATCCGCGATCGCGCGCTGAAGGGCTTCGGCGAGCCGGCTGGGTCCGGCAAAGTCGAGCAGGCCGACATCTGGCCGGCCTTCGTCGATCGAGTTCTGTCCTTCGTCGACGTGGGGGCGATCGCGCCGCTCAAGATCGTGATCGACACCGCGAACGGGATGGGAGGCGTGATGCTGCCGCCGGTGCTCGAGCGCCTACCGCAGGTCGAGACAGTGCGCTACTTCTTCGAGCCGGACGGCACCTTCCCGAACCACGAGCCCAACCCGCTGCTGCCAGAGAATCGCGAATTCATCATCGAGCGGACGACAGCCGAGGCCGCCGACTTCGGCGTCGCGTTCGACGGAGATGCCGACCGCTGCTTCTTCGTCGACGACGGGGGCGAGTTCGTGCCGGGCGACTTCGTCACGGCGCTCTTTGCGGAGTCGATCCTCGAGAAAGAGCCCGGCGCGAAGATCATCTACGACGTCCGCGCGAGCTGGGCCGTGCCGGACACGATCGAGCGCGCCGGCGGAATCCCGCTGATCAACCGGGTCGGCCACGCCTACATCAAGCTCCGGATGCGCGAGGAGGGCGCCGTCTTCGGCGGCGAGGTCTCGGGCCACTACTACTTCCGCGACTTCTACCAGGCCGACTCGGGTGTGATCCCGCTCCTGCTCATGCTCGAGCTCGTCTCGCGCAGGGGGAAGAAGCTGTCCGAGATCCTCCGGCCGTTCAAGGAGCGGTACTTCATCACCGGTGAGCTCAACACCCCGGTGCCGGACGTCGACCTGAAGCTGAAGGAACTGCAGGAGCGGTTCGCTCCCGAGGGCGAGGTCTCCCACCTCGACGGCATCTCGATCGAGGCGGAGGACTGGCACTTCAACGTGCGACCCTCGAACACGGAGCCGCTCCTGCGGCTGAACCTCGAGGCGCGCTCGAAGGAGAAGATGGAGCAGAAGCGCGATGAGGTACTCGAGGTCATCCGCTCGTAGTGCTGGAGCTTGGCCGGGTCACCGACCGGATGCCCCCATTCAAGTACTCCTCGCTGACCCGAGTCGGCTTCTCCGACACCGACGCGCAGGGAATCGTCTACTACGGGCGCTATCTCCCCTACTTCGACCAGGCACGCGTGGAGTACGCCCGCCACCTCGGGATGCTCGCCACCGGTCCCGAGGAGTTCGAGTTCGTGATGCGGGCGAACACGATCGAGTACCTCGCTCCGGCCCGCTTCGACGACCTACTCGAGGTATTCATCCGCGTCTCGAGGATCGGGAGGACGAGCGCGACGTACGAGTGCGCTGCCTACCGCGTCGACGACGACGTGCTCATGGTCACGGCGCAGCAGACCCTGGTGCTCGTCGACCTCGACGAGCGCAAAGCCTGCCCGGTGCCACAGTGGTTCAGGGAGCGAATCAGAGAGTTCGAGGGTGAGGACCTCGAGCTCTAGCTCGGCGTCATGCGATAGGCGTCGAAGACCGCCTCGACGTTGCGGAGCGAGCTGAGCAGCGCCCGCAGCGACTTCACGTCACCGATCTCGGCCGTGTACCAGTTCTTGGCCAGCTGGTCCTCGACGGTCCCGCCGTAGGAGACGATGTTCGCACCGTGCTCGGCGAAGGTCCGGGCGACGTCCTCGAGCAGGCGGGGCCGGTCCCACGCGTCGACGGCGATCTGGACGCGGAAGCTCTGCGTCGTGCCGCCGTCCCAGCTGACCGGCGTGAACCGCTCGGGGTTCCGCCGGAGCGCCTTCAGGTTCGGGCAGTCCTCGCGGTGGATCGTGATCCCCTTGCCGAGCGAGATGTAGCCGACGATCTTGTCGCTCGGGACGGGCGTGCAGCACTTGGCGATGCGGACGAGCACGTCCTCGACGCCCTCGACGGTGATGCCGACGGCGCCGCTCGGCGCCGTCGTCTTCGGCCTGACCGGGATGACCTCTTCCTCGGCCACCTCCGTCGTCTTCAGCCGCTGCAGCACCTTGTCGACGATCTGGGCGGCCTGAAGCTTCCCTGACCCGAGCGCGAGGTAGAAGTCCTCCGCCTTCTTGAAGCCCGCCTCGCGGATCACCTGCGCGAGCACCGCCGAGCCGGCGATCTTGCGGTACGGAAGCTTCTGCGCCTTCAGCGCCTGCTCGAGCGACTCGCGGCCCTTCTGCTCGGTGTCCTCGCGTGTCTCGCGCGAGAACCACTGGCGGATCTTGTTGCGCGCGCGCGACGACTTGGCGAGCGCGAGCCAGTCGCGCGACGGCCCTCGGCCACCGGCCTTCGAGGTCTGGATCTCGACGAAGTCGCCGCTCTGGAGCTCGTAGTGGAGCGGGACGATGCGGCCGTTCACCCGTGCGCCGACCGTTCTGTGGCCGACGTCGGTGTGCACCGCGTACGCGAAGTCGATCGGCGTCGAGCCGGCGGGCAGGGTCTTCACCTCGCCCTTCGGCGTGAACACGTACACCTCGTCCGTGAACAGGTCGCCGAGCATCTGCCGCTTGAACTCGCGCGGGTCGGCCTCGTCCTGCCACTCCATCAGCTGGCGGACGCGTGCGACCCACTGCTCGTCCGGTGCCCTGCCCTTGCCGCCGCGCTTGTAGACCCAGTGGGCGGCGACGCCCAGTTCCGCCGTCTCGTGCATGTCGCTGGTGCGGACCTGGATCTCGAGCGGGCGGCCCTGGGGGCCGATCACGGTCGTGTGCAGCGCGCGGTAGCCGTTCAGCTTCGGCATCGCGATGTAGTCCTTGAAGCGCCCGGGCATCGGCTTCCAGAGCGAGTGGATCAGCCCCAGCGCGCCGTAGCAGTCGCGCGTGCCCTCGTCACGTGCGCGCTCGACGATCACGCGCATCGCCGTCAGGTCGTAGATCTCGTTGAACTCCTTGCCCTTCTTGGCCATCTTGTCGTAGATGGAGTAGAAGTGCTTCGCGCGGCCCGAGATCTCGGCCGGGATGTCGACCTTGTCGAGCTCGCGCTGAAGCACGTAGGCGGCTTCGCCGACGAGCTCCTCCCGGTCGGCCCGGCGCTCGTTGACCATCGCCTTGATCTCGGTGTACTTGCGGGGGTGGAGCGCCTCGAAGGCGAGGTCCTCGAGCTGCCACTTCATCGTGTGGATGCCGAGCCTGTGCGCCAGCGGCGCGTACACCTCGAGCGCCTCGCGTGCCTTCTGCACCTGCTTCTGCTTGCCGAGATACTCGATCGTGCGCAGGTTGTGGAGCCGGTCGGCGAGCTTGATCAGGATCACGCCCGGGTCCTGCGCCATCGCCAGGATCATCTTCCGGTAGTTCTCGGCCTCGGCCTGCTCGCGGCTCTGGAAATGGACTCGGGTCAGCTTGGTTACGCCGTCGACGAGCTGCGCGATCTCCTCCCCGAACTCGGCGCTGACCTCGTCGAGGGTCACATCCGTGTCTTCGACGACGTCGTGGAGGAGCGCCGCGGCAATCGTCCAATCGTCGAGCTGGAGTTCGGCGCAGATGCGCGCGACGGAGTAGGGATGCTGGATGAACTCCTCGCCGGAGCGCCGCTGCTGGCCGGCGTGCGCCTTCGCCGCGAAGCGGAAGGCGCGGGCGAGCAGATCACGGTCGACTTCGGGGTTGTACTCGGCAACCTCGGCGATGAGCTCGTCGATCAGGTCTTGATGTCGTTCTGGAGCCTCGAGAATTGCCATCTCACTCAGTGTACTTCGGAGGAAGGAGGTGACCTTCTCAGCCCGAAAACGGCCGGTCCGTGCACTTTCGACGCCGACAGAAACGAAAAGCTCTCGCTCTCGCTCGCGTGCTCGCGGCGCTCGACTCCCTAAGCCGCGTCCGCCAGCGGTACGTCTTCGAGTAGCACTCGAAACGCGCCGACTCGAGCAGCTGGCGCCTCGGGCCGCCCGGCTCGAGTCCCAGCTCGGCGAAGATCGCCCGCGCCTCGGGGTCCTGGACGGCCGCGTCCTTGCGGAACTCGTCCGCGAGCCAGGCCCGCAGGCTCTCGTACCGCTCGGGCGTCTCGACGAGGTCGCGGACGACGAGCTGCGGCGCGACCGTGCCGTTCCAGCGGTTCTCCTGGAGGCGGAAGAGCACGTCGTAGCGCACCTCCCGGCGGGCGCGGTCCACCTGCCTCCCGAGGCCGAATCCGATCGCGCTTCCGGCAGGGCGATCGCGATGCCGCACGCGGAAGCGCAGATGCTTCCCGTCGGCCGTGGTCGCGACCTCGGCGAGCTCGCTCGACGGAAGAAGCAGCGTGACGCCGGGGTTCCCGAGACCAAATGGCGCCAGGCGGCCGAGCTCCGCGCACAGCTCGAGGGTCAGCTCGTCGCCGGAGACGACGGCGTCGACGATCGTCGACGGGTGAAGGTCGGACTCGGCGAGGGCTGCATCGGCATAGGTGGCAAACGCCTCGGCAAAGGCCTCCACCCGCCCCGGCTCGATCGAGAGGCCCGCGGCGGCTCGGTGGCCGCCGAAGCGCGCCAGGTGGAGGCTGCAGGCAGCGAGCGCATCGTGCAGGTCAAACGCAGGCAGCGAGCGGCCGGATCCCTTCCACTCGCTTTCGGTGCCGGCGATCAGCACGACCGGCCGGTGGAAGCGCTCGACGAGCCGCGAGGCGACGATTCCGATCACCCCCTCGTGCCAGGATTCGTCGGCAAGGACGTAGCCGCGCCGACGCCGCCTCGCCTCCGGCCAGTCCTCGATCTGAGCGACCGCCTGGCGCAGGATCCGGTCCTCGACGGCCTGGCGCTCGCGGTTCAGCTCCTCGAGTTTGCGGGCGAGCTCGGCGGCGACCTTGTCGTCGTCGGTGAGGAGCAGCTCGAGCGCGTCCTCGGGATGGGAGAGGCGCCCGGCAGCGTTGATGCGCGGCGCAAGCCGGAAGCCGACGGCGCCCTCGTCGACCGCGGCGGGGTCGACTCCGGCAGAGCGCATCAGCGCCCGCAAACCCGGCTTCTGGGTGCGGGCAAGCGCCTTCAGCCCCGCCAGGGCGAGGAAGCGGTTCTCATCGACGAGCGGGACGACGTCGGAGATCGTCGCGACGGAGACGAGGTCGAGATGGCGCCGGAGCGAGTCTGACTCCGCGCCGGCGAGCGCCTGCGCCAGCTTCCAGACGACGCCGGTGCCGCACAGCTCCGGGAACGGATAGCCGGACGGGCGGGTGGCGACGATCGTGCAGTCGGGCAGGGCATCGCCCGGACGGTGGTGATCCGTGACGATGACATCGAGCCCGCGCGCTTGGGCTGCGGCTATCTCCCGCACGGCCGTGATCCCACAGTCGACCGTGAGGACGAGCCCGCATCCTTCTCCGGCGAGACGCTCGAGCGTCTCACCGGCCAAGCCGTAGCCCTCTTCGAACCGGCTCGGCAGATGCCAGTCGACCTCGGCGCCGAGCTCTCGGAGGACGAGCACGGCGAGCGCAGTGGCGCAGATCCCGTCCGCGTCGTAGTCGCCGTGGACGCAAATTCGCTCTTTCTTGGCGATCGCGTCACGAATTCGTTCGCAGGCGGCGGCCATGTCGCCGAGCTCGAATGGATCGTGGCCCGGGTCGCCGCCGCCGAGGAAGCGAGCGGCGGCTTCGGGGTCGCCATAGCCCCGCCGCACGAGGACGCGTGCGGTCGTCTCGCTGATTCCGAGCTCCTGCGCAAGGGCCAGCGCCTCTTGCTGGGAGCACTGTTCGATGTGCCATCTGCCGGACACGGCCTGATGACGGTACGGAGGGGCGCGGACGGCAGACCCTGGGCGTATCCTCAGAGACGTGACGAGCGAGGTGAACTACGAGTCCGGTGAGGACTACGTCGTCGAGTTCCTCGGCTACCGCTTCGCGTTCAACGCCGAGGACTTCGAGGAACGCGTGATCGCGGCTGCCGTCAAGCTCGGCCTCGTCGAGACGAACGACCTCGACGAGGACGAAGCGGCGGATCTCGTCGAGCTGACTGCCGACCAGCGAATCGAGGAGGCGCGAAGCAGCCTCGGGCGATACCTCGTCCGTCACTGGGAGGCGTTGGCCGCAGTGGAGGGCGAGTCCCTCGTCTACTGGCTGCGGAAGCTCGTGTTTCGCGGCGCTTGGCTCGACCAGCGCGTCAAGCTCGGGCTGCTGGACGTGGACTGGGACGAGGAGACGGCCGAGTTCGGCTACCGCGACCCGCGCGGCGACCGGGCCCTGCTCGAGCTGGCGCCGGTCCCGAGCTGGCACGAGCTCCAGTTCAGGCGCTGACCTAGAACAGGGCGGTGTTCGCGGGCTCGCCAACCGAGCCGATGTGGGTACGCCCGCGCTCGGTGACGATCCGGCCTCGCGGCGTTCGCTGGATGAAGCCGAGCTGGAGCAGGTAGGGCTCGTAGACGTCCTCGACGGTGTCCGGCGCCTCGCCCAGCGCCACCGCCAGAGTCGACAGTCCCACGGGCCCTCCATCGAAGCGCTCGACGATCGCGCGCAGCAGCTCGCGGTCGGTGCGCTCGAGCCCGCACTGGTCGACCTCGAGCAGCTCGAGCGCCTCGGCGGCGACCGCCGACGTGACGACGCCCTCGTGCCGCACCTCGGCCACGTCGCGAACCCGCCTCAGGATCCGGTTCGCGACCCTCGGCGTCCCCCGCGCTCGCCGCGCGATCTCCTCAGCAGCGTCGTCGCGGATCTCGACGCCGAGGATCCCAGCCGACCGGTTGACGATCGTGGTCAGCTCGCCGGGCTCGTAGTAGTCGAGCCGGAACGTCATGCCGAAGCGGTCGCGGAGCGGCGTCGTCAGGAGTCCCGTCCGCGTCGTCGCGCCGATGAGCGTGAACGGCGGCACGTCGAGCGTGAGCGTCCGCGCGGCGACTCCCTGCCCGACGACGATGTCGAGCCGAAAGTCCTCCAGCGCCGGGTAGAGCACTTCCTCCACGGCCGCGCTCAGGCGGTGAATCTCGTCGACGAACAGGACGTCGCGTTCCTCGAGTGCGGTCAGGATCGCCGCCAGGTCGCCCTTCCGCTCCAGCGCCGGCCCGGCGACGGTCCGGATGCCGACGCCGAGCTCCTCGCGGAGGATGTAGGCGAGGCTGGTCTTGCCGAGCCCCGGCGGGCCGACGAGCAGCACGTGGTCGAGCGCCTCACCGCGTGAGCGCGCCGCCTCGAGCGCGATCGTCAGCTGCTCCTTGACGCGCTCCTGGCCGACGAACTCGTCGAAGCGCCGCGGTCGCAGCGAGCGCTCGACCTCGTCATCCTGAGGCTGGAGCACCGGCGCGAGGAACTGCTCGCTCATGCCGCCCTCAGCGCCTGCCGGACGCGCTCCTCGGGCGGCAGCTCGGGATCGGTCGCAGCCAGGGCACGCTCCGCCTCCGGCACTGAGTAGCCGAGCTCGACGAGCGCGTCACGCGCGACCAGTTCCTGGGCCGGAGAGTCCCCGCCCACGTCGACCGGGCCGAGCTTCTCCTTCAGCTCGAGCACGATCCGCTGCGCGGTCTTCCTGCCGATCCCTGGGATCGCGACGAAGCGGGTCTCGTCCCCCAGCGCGATCGCACGGCGCAGATCCGTCGGCGTCGAGCCGGACAGGATCGCCAGAGCGACCTTCGGGCCGACCCCGGAAACGGACAACAGCAGCTCGAACAGCTCGCGCTCGGCCGGCTCGGCGAAGCCGTAGAGCTGCAACGCGTCTTCGCGGACGTGGAGATAGGTCTCGAGGCTGACGTCCTTTCCCCCCTCGGCCTTGCGCAGTGCCCGTTGCGTCGTCTGGATGAGGTAGCCGACGCCATTCACGTCGAGCACGACGCTGTCGAGCTTCCGCGCGGCCACCCGGCCCCGAAGGTGCGCAATCATCCCGCGGCCTGGAGCAGCGGCGGCGCCATCGCATGGCAGATGGCGACCGCCAGTGCATCCGCCTCGTGGGTCGACGCGGGCGGTTCGTCCAGACGGAGGATCGCCTGCACCATCCGCTGCACCTGGGCCTTCTCAGCGCGGCCGTACCCGCACACCGCCTGCTTGATGTGGGCCGGCGCGTACTCGGCGCACTCGACTTCGGCGCGCGCGGCTGCGACGAGCACGGCGCCGCGCGCCTGCCCGACCGAGAGTGCGGTGCGGGCGTCGGCGCCGACAAAGGATTCCTCGATGGCGACCGCGTCCGGCTCGTGCCGTTCGATGAGCTCGACGACGGTGTCGTGGATCGTCTTCAGCCGCAGCTCCTGGCGCATGGATGCCGGCGTATGCCACGACCCGAGGTCGACCGCCTCGAGGCGGTCGCCGGTTTGCGAGACGACGCCGTATCCGCATGCAGCCGTGCCTGGGTCGATGCCGAGGACCGTCACGACCCGAGGTTAAGCACGTCATCGGACGTTCCTGCAAACCGCTCCGAAGCTACATTCGTAGTGCTGGGCATGAGGGCCGCCGTCGTCCTCTGCGGCCTCGGAATCGTGCTGATGCTGCCCGGTGCAGTGCAGGCCGTCGGCGAGCCGAAGCTCATCGGCACCGTCGGACCTGACTACACGATCGAGCTTGAAGGACTCCGGCGGGAATCCGGTGACGACGGTCGCGCCCGGGAGCGTACGACTTCGAGATCCGTGCACGAAAGCTCGACGTTCCACAACTTCCACCTGACCGGTCCGCCGGGTGTCGATCAAAGCGACCGAGGTCGGCGACGAGCGCGACAGTCGTGTGGGAGGACGTCGTCCTTCAGCCCAGCGAGCACCTACGGTACGTCTGCGACCCGCACGCCAACACCATGAACGGCAGCTTCACGACAACTGGCGGCTCGCCCCCGCAGCCGCCACCGCCGGGCCCGCCGCCGCCTGGGCCTCCACCGCCTTCGCCGCCGCCTCCACCCTCGCCGCCCTCGCCTCCGCCGCCGACTCAGGTCAGGCTCGAGGTCACGGGGGTCAAGATCTCCCTCGCGCGTCGCGGCCCCCGGCGCGTCGTCGTCGCGCGCGCGCGAATCAACCATCTGGCTACTGCTCGGCTCGCGCTCCTGCGCGGAGGAAAGACACGCGCCTCGGCGCGCAAGAACTGGGCGCCCGGCCTGAACCGCATCCAAGCCGCGATTCCGCGCCCGCTCGCCCCTGGCCGCTGGACGGCGGTGCTGCGCGTCGGCAATTACCGCGCCAGCCGCGTCATTCGCATCGGCTAGCGTGTACCGCCGTGCGGTGGGCCGCGCTCGTCAGCCTCGCGGCCGGGGTCGTTACAGCGCTCTCGGTTGCGCAGTTCGCGCCTGGGCAGGCGATCGAGCGGGTGCGCGTCGGGAGCACGCCGTCGCCGCTACCCGCCAATCTGTACATCCTGCTGCGCTCGCCTAACGAGTACTCCCGCGTCGCCGCCGGAAGCTGGGCCGGGCCTCCGTACTGGCTGCCGGAAAATCCCTCGGTCCGGAACACGGCGACGATGACCTGGCAGATCGGCTTCGACACCCGTCCGCTCAACACCGAGCGCATCGCGCTCGCGAATCTCACTCGCGACTGGACCGAAGACCAGCGGGCAGGCGTCTCCGTCGACCACGTCGTCGGGCGCCGCGTCGTTGGGACGATCCCCGGGTTCTTCATCCTTCAGGTCGAGCGCCGCTCGGCGCCAACGGAGCTCGTCCTCGCGTTCCCGATCTCGCCGCGGCTCCATACCTGGATCCGGTTCCTGCTGGAGCGCCCCGAAAACGACACCTTCTACGTCAAGGGCTCGGTCCTCGCCTCCAGCTGGAACCGCGGGCAGGTGCTGCTCGCGATGTCGCGCGTACGCCTGGAGGGCAACCTGCCGCCGTCCCTCGTAACGGCCCGCCCTCGGCCCAATGGGCTCGGCGGCTTCGTCGTCGACTTCCACCGTCATGCGGTCGTCGGCGTCCGCGCCGTGCTCGAGCGGCGTTCGGGATCGGGGTGGCGGCGGATCTCGTCAGTGAGGACGACTCGAATCGGCGGCTACAGATTCAAGGTCAAGCCCGGCAGCTATCGGGTCAGAGCGAAGCTCGGCCGCTTCTCGGCCACGAGCCGCGCGGTCCGGGTCCGCCGCTAGCCGGCTACCGTCTCGAGTACCCGCTCGGGAATGTCGAAGTTCGCATAGACGTCCTGGACGTCGTCGTTCTCCTCGAGCGCGTCGACCAGGCGCAGCACCTTCTTCGCCGCGGCCTCGTCTTCGAGCTCGATCGTCGTCTTCGGAACCATCGTCAGCTCCGCCGACTGCACCTCGATCCCCGCCGCCTCGATCGCCTCGCGCACCGAGGACAGGCTCTCGGGCGGCGAGACCACCTGATAGCTCGATCCGTCGAGAGTGACATCGTCGGCTCCGCCCTCGGCCGCCGCGAGCATGAGCTCGTCCTCATCGGCGGCCGCATCCACGAGCACGATCCCGCGCCGATCGAACAGCCAGGCAACGGCGCCTGCCTCGGCGAGGTTGCCGTCACTCTTCGTGAAAATGCTCCGCACGTCGGCGGCGGTCCGGTTGCGGTTGTCGGTCAGCGCCTCGACGAGTATCGCGACGCCGCCCGGGCCATAGCCCTCGTAGATGACGGTCTCGAAGGCCTGCCCGTCGGTGTCAGCGCCCGACCCGCGGGCGATCGCACGCTCGATGTTGTCCTTCGGCATCGAGTACGAGCGGGCCTTCTCGATCGCGTTCTGGAGCGCCAGGTTGGCGGCCCGGGTCCGGGCCACCCTCCCGCGCCGCCACGATCAGCGCGCGGGACAGCTTCGAGAAGAGCTTGCCGCGGCGTGCGTCCGCAACGCCCTTCTTGTGCTTGATCGAGCTCCACTTACTATGCCCCGACATCTCGACCTCCTGATCGGTCGGCTCCCGCCGGGCGGAGCCCGGCTCCGCCGACGTCGCGCCGCTGGCCGCCCTTCAGGCGGGCGGCCGTATTTTCATACTGTCCGCCCGCCCTACGGGCGCCCAGCGACACGTCAGGGGGCCGAGACAGTGCGCTGCTCCTCTCGAACGAGATCCAAGAAGAGCTCGTGGATGCTGGTGTCGTCCGTGAGCTCGGGGTGAAATGAGGCGACCAGGAAGCGGCCGTCGCGGAGGAGAACCGGCTCGCCGTTCAGCTCGGCCAGCACCTCGACGTCCGGACCGACGTCTTCGACCCTTGGCGCGCGGATGAAGACCCCGCGCACCTTGCCGCCTTGGTCGCCAAGCTCGAGATCCGTCTCGAAGCTTGCAACCTGCCGCCCGTAGGCGTTGCGACGAACGAGCACGTCGACAAGGCCGAGGTGGTCGCGGTCGAGCAGGATCATGCCCGCGCAGGTGCCGAAGACCGGCCGGCCGAACCGGCGCAGGCCCTCCTCGAGGCCGTAGATGCGAACCAACCGCATGATCGCGGTCGACTCGCCGCCGGGGATGACCAGACCGTCGAGCTCGTCGAGCTGATCCGGCTTGCGCACCTCGACCGCCTCGACGCCGAGCCGCCGAAGCATCGCCGCATGCTCGCGGAAGTCGCCCTGGACGGCGAGGATTCCGATCTTCACCGCACCTGCTACCAGCCGCGGGTCTCGAGCAGGTCTTCCGGCGCGAGCGACGCCGTCGAGAGGCCCGACATCGCATCGCCGAGCCCGCGTGAGACCTGGGCGAGGATCTTCGCGTCGTTGTAGTGCGTCGTCGCCTCGACGATCGCCTTCGCCACGGCGGGCGGATCGGCGGACTTGAAGATGCCCGAGCCGACGAAGACGCCGTCCGCGCCGAGCTGCATGCAGAGTGCTGCGTCCGCGGGCGTCGCAATCCCGCCGGCGGTGAACGTCACTACCGGGAGCCGGCCGTGCTCGGCGACCCACTTGACGAGCTCGACGGGCGCCTGGAGCTCCTTCGCCTCGGCGAAGAGCTCGTCGGGATCGGCCGCGCCGAGGCGCCGGATCGTCCCGAAGACGGAGCGCATGTGACGAACGGCGTTGACGATGTCGCCGGTTCCGGCCTCGCCCTTCGTCCGGATCATCGCGGCGCCCTCGGCGATGCGGCGGAGGGCCTCGCCCAGATTTCGGCAGCCGCAGACGAAGGGGACGGTGAAGCTCCACTTGTCGATGTGATGTGTCTCGTCCGCGGGCGTCAGGACCTCGCTCTCGTCGATGTAGTCGACCTCGAGCGCCTCGAGGATCTGGGCCTCGACGAAGTGCCCGATCCGCGCCTTCGCCATCACCGGGATCGTCACGGCCTCCTGGATCTCGGCGATCTTGTCCGGGTCGGCCATTCGCGCGACTCCGCCCTGGGCACGGATGTCCGCAGGAACGCGCTCGAGCGCCATCACCGCGACGGCGCCTGCTTCCTCCGCGATCCGCGCCTGTTCGGCGGTCGTGACGTCCATGATCACGCCGCCCTTGAGCATCTCTGCGAGGCCGCTCTTGACCCGCATCGTTCCGAGGTCAGCCATACGCCTCATCCTAGCCAGCGAGGACGAAGTGATCGGTTCTCCGACCGGCCGGCGTGACCGCCCAGCCGTCGAGCCGTCGTGGCCGCGCGACGAGGTAGACGAAGCCGCGCTCGAGGGCGCCGCGAACACGTCGCGGGTAGCCCGCCGGACACCGCTCGAGGGGGTAGAGCCTCGGGTTGCCGCCGCCGTGGACGACATAGCGGACGCCGCGGCGCGGCGCGAAGCGCTGGTAGTTGTGGTCATGTCCCGCCAGGACGAGCCGGACGCGATGGCGCTCGAACAGCGGCACCCACCGGGCGACCATCTCCGGGTGCGAGCTGTAAGTGCCGCAAGTGAACGCCGGGTGGTGAGCGACAGCGATCCGCCAGCGCGCCCGAGAGCGCGCGAGCGTCCGCCGGAGCCATGTCGTCTGAGCAGCGTCGATGTTGTTCGAGTCGAGCAGGTAGAGCTCGACCGGACCGAGCGCGCGCCGGAAGTAGCGTCGCGGCATGTGCAGCTCGTCGAACTCGTAACGACCGCCCTCGACCCTGACGTCGTGGTTCCCGAGCACACCGGTGACGTTGACTCCGGCCGCGCGCGTCCACCCGAAGCTCGCTTCCCAGTTCGCATGGAAAGCGTCCGGGTTCTCGGTGTAGTCGTTGTCGCCGAGTGCGACGAGGAGATCGGCAGGGTTGCGCGCCTCGAAGGCGCGGACGGCGGCGCCGAGGCGGCGCTCCGCATCACCGCCGACGCCGAAGTCGCCGACGGCGATGAGTCGGACCGGCCGTGTCTGACCCGCGTGTCCCGCGCCGGGCAGGGTCAGGACGAGGCCGAGTAGGAGCAAGGCGCGGCACACCTCGTTGGTCTAGCACGGCTATCGTTGCGCCGCTTTGCTGGCAAATCGCTCGATGCCGCCGTCGACTCACCGAAGCAGTCCGTGATCGTGCGTGTCGAAGACGTCAACGGCCACCACGAGCGCGTCCGCGAGCGTGGCGCCCGAATCCTGCACCCTCCAACCGACTATCCGTATGGGGAGCGGCAGTACACGGTCGAGGACCTCGGCGGCCACCACTGGTCTTTCTCCCAGTCGATCGCCGACGTCGCACCGGAGGAATGGGGCGGCGTTTCACGTTGACGGAGTACGCCGTCCCGATCCTGCCGAGCCGCAACCTGCGCGAGACGCTGGAGTTCTATGAGCGCCTCGGATTCGAGAACCGCGGCACGCCTCCCGAAGAGTGGGACTACATGATTCTGGGGCGTGGCGGCGTCGAGCTGCATTTCATCGCCGCTTCGGAGACGGATCCGCTGACGACCTCTGCGAGCTGTTACGTCTTCGTTCCTGATGCGGACGCACTGCACGAGCAGTGGAAGCAGGTCGGCGTTCCTCACGACGGTGCGACGGGCAGCCGCCTGCAGGCGCCGGTGGATACCGACTACGGCATGCGCGAGTTCGCGCTCGTCGACCACAGCGGCAACCTCGTCCGCGTCGGCTCGCAACTCCGGCCCGATTAGGTTTTCGCGACGAGTGTGAGCTGCGCGGCCACCGCTTGCCAGCGGCCGTCGCGGTACCGCCACACGTCGGTGTAGCGCGTCGATCCGGGCGAGCCGTCGCGGTTGTAGTGCGTGACGCCGTGGACGAGCGCCACATCGCCCAGCAGGCGGACATCGATCTCGTCGTAGGTCATGTCCGTCCGGTCCGGTCCCTCCTCGGTCCGGCGCAGAAACTCCGTCTTGTCGATGCGCCGTCCGTCCGCAAGCGTGCAGACGAAATCGTCGCTCAGATACTCGCGGTACCAGTCCGCGTCGGATTCGACGTACGCACGGATGTACTCGGCGTTGAGGTCGTGGAGCGTCGCAACCGCTTCGGCTTCGGACACTCACGGAAGAATGCGGGAAGCGAACGGAAAGTTCTCGCCGGATTCGGACCGATCGCTCCTGTCCGAATCCGGCCGGTTTGCTCGACCGGCCGGGACTACGCTGATCCGGATGGAGGCCATCTCGGCGGTCGTCACGACCGGTATCTACTGCCGGCCGGGGTGTTCGGCGCGACCTCGGGCGGAAAACGTCCGGACCTTTCCGTTGGCAGCCGCGGCCGAGGCCGCCGGCTACCGGGCATGTCTCCGCTGCCGTCCGTACCGGTCGCCGCAAGCGCTGGCCTGGAGCGGCCCGGAGCTCGTGTGCCGCGGCGTGCAATTGATCCTCGACGGCGCGCTCGACGGCGGAACCGAGGCCCAGCTGGGCGCACGGCTCGGTGTGTCGGCTCGGCACCTCCGCCGCCTCTTCACCACCCACCTGGGAGTGACGCCCGACGGCCTCGCTCGCTCGGCGAGGGCGCACTTCGCGCGCCGCCTCCTCGACGACACCGAGCTCACGATCACCGAGATCGCTTTCGCGTCAGGCTTCGGGAGCGTGCGGCAGCTCAACCGCGCCTGCAGTGACCTGTTCCGAATGCCGCCGCGCGAGCTGCGGGCGCGACGACGCGCAGCCGACCGCCTCGTCGCCGACGGCGGTCTCATGTTGCGGCTGCCGTTCCACGGGCCGCTCGACTGGGACGGGATGGCCGCCTACTTCGCGTCCCGGGCGATTCCCGGCGTCGAGCAGGTCTCCGGAACCACCTACCGACGGACGATCGTCGTCGACGGCGATCCCGGTGTTCTCGAACTGGCGCCGGGTGGCGATGACTACCTCCTGCTCCGCGCTCATCTCCCGCACTGGGAAGAGCTGATCCATCTCGTGGAACGCGCTCGCCGGATCGCGAGCCTCGACTTCGAGCTGGACGAGCCCACACGTCACCTGGCAGGCGACCCGGTCATCGGGCCCTTGCTCAGAGCCCGACCCGGCCTTCGCGCGCCGGGGACCTGGGACGCCTTCGAGACCGGCGTGCGCGCAATCGTCGGCCAACAAATCAGCATCGCCGCCGCCAACACCGTCATTGGGCGGCTAGTGGATCGGCTGGGCGTCCCCGTACCCGGACTCGGGCGACTCGGCCTGACTCACACGTTCCCGTCAGCAGAAGCGCTCGCCTCGGGCAACCTCACCGGTCTCGGGCTCACGCGCGGACGAGCCGACGCCATCAGGTCGTTCGCCGGCGCGGTCGCCGAGGATGCCGTTCGCCTCGATCGCAGCGTCAGCCTCGAACGGCTCATCGGCTCGCTCACCGCGATCCAAGGTCTCGGGCCCTGGACCGCTCACTACCTCGCGCTCAGGCTCGGCGAGCCTGACGCCTGTCCGATTAGCGTCGGCGAAGTAGCCGAAAGCTGGCGGCCGTGGCGGGCGTTCGCGACAGCACACCTCTGGATGGTTGAAACGGCCCGAGTTGCGGCTTGAGCCGGGGTCGGCCCGGGTCGCACTCGCAACCCGGGCCGCCTGCGGCAGACGGCTGGGGGTCAGCCGATCGTCAGAAAGTACGTGAACGTCTTGTCGTGGCCGATCGTGTTGGTCCCGTGGACCCGGATGACGTGCTGGCCCGGCCTGAGCGGCTTGAACATCATGAAGAAGCCGTCGACGACCGCCGGCTGCCAATCACCCGTGATGCAGGGATCTAGCGGCTCTCGGAGACTCGAATCGCCCTTGATGGCGAAGAGATTTTCCGAGGCGTACCGGTAGTCGAACACCTTCTTGACCGCCTTCCCGTCCAGTGAGACCTCGAGATGATCCACGGTGTCCAGGCCGGCCTTGGCGTCGGCACTCAGGAACTCGTAGAGCGACTGACCCGGTGCGGGCTCGAAGTTGAACTCCGGCGGACACGGGTAGGTGTCGACGACTGCACCGATGTAGAGAAAGAGCGCCTTCCTGCCCGGAATCGTGCAATGACGCGTGCCGCTGAACACGGGCGGGCCGGCGATGCGCGCGATGTACCAGACCGGACCGTGCTGATCGACGGCGCAGTTGACGCCGGTGGGATCGAACAGCGGGCTGCGATCGAAGGGTTGCGCGTAGACCCACTGCGAAGCTAGCTCGCCCCAGGTCGCCATGCTCTTGCCGAAGGGTTGGGCGTCAACCGGGAATAGCGCCCGATTGGGGTTGTCCCCGTGCTTCGCCGCTGCCGACGTGGACGCGATCGCCGCACAGGAAGCGACGAACAGGATGGCATACGCAATCCGACGCATGAAAGGACCTCCTTATGAAGCGCGCCGAAGAGCGTAGGCAGGCAGCCTCGAGGAAACTCGCCATTTCCGGACGACTTCGCTACCAGCCCGCGTAGGGCGGCTCGCGCCGCTCGATCTGGTTCCAGTAGTCGCGGTGGTCGACGATGAGACCGTCGGCGCCGAAGCGGAGCAGCGTTGCGCCCGCGAACGTCAGCCGCTCGCCGTTCTCGACCCAGGTCGCCCACCACTCGACCGCCGCTTGCTCCCCCGCCGCGACCGGCTCGCCGAACCAGCACTCGACCTCATCCTCGACTCCGAAGTTCTCGCGGAGGTAGCGGCGGACGCCGGCAAGCCCGAGATCGGGCTCGCGGAACGGAAAGGCGCGGTAGACGGCATCGTCCGCGTAGAGGGAGGCGATCGCCTCCACGTCGTGGTCGGGCCACGCGCGCGTCCACGTCTCCGCCCAGCGACGGGCGGCGGCCTCGACGTCCATGGCCGGATCCTAAGGTGGAGACCATGTCAACGCTTGCAGCGCCGGTTTTCGCCCCAGAGCAGGTGGAACGGGCACGCCGCTACCACCGCCCGGCGTATCTCGTCGCCGTTCTCGGAATCGCCCTGAACCTGATCGTGCTGGGATCGCTGAGCTTCTCGGCGATCGGAGATGACCTCTACGGTCTGTTCGACGCCTGGCCATGGTGGGTCTCCGCCCCCCTTTTCACCGGGTTCGTTGTCGTCGTCAACTCCCTCGTTCACGCGCCACTCGCGTTCTGGCGCGGCTACGTCCACGAGCACCGCTGGGGCTTCTCGACGCAAACCCTGCGCGGATGGGCGGTCGACCGGCTGAAGGGGCTGGGAATCGCCGTTGTCCTGACTGCGCTCCCCCTTACAGCCCTGATTGCGACCGTCCGCCTGTTTCCCAGCTGGTGGCCCTTGATCGCCGCGGCAGGTGCCGCGCTCCTCGTGGTCGTGGTCGGGTTCATCGCGCCGGTCGTGCTCGAGCCGGCGTTCAACCGCTTCGAACCACTCTCCGACGAGCAATTGGCGGCCGAGCTTCGCGAGCTGGCCGCTCGGGCCGGTGTGCCGGTTCGCGACGTGCTCGTGGCGGACGCAAGCCGTCGCACGCGAAAGCACAACGCGTACGTCTCCGGATTGGGCAAGACCCGACGAGTCGTCCTGTGGGACACGCTGCTCACGCGCGGCGAGCCCGGGGAGATCCGGCTCGTCGTCGCCCACGAGCTCGGCCACCGGCGGTACAAGCACGTCGCCCGCTGGACGGTGATCTCGATGGCTTCCGTGGCTGCTTTCGTCGTGCTGCTTTGGCTGCTTGCTCCACTGGGATGCGCTGCTCGATGCGCTGGGCGCTGACGGGCCGGGCGACCCCCGCGTGCTCCCATTCGTGCTCCTCCTTGGATCAGTGCTCGAGCTGGTCTTCCGGCCCTTCGGACTCGCCCTTTCGCGACGGTGGGAGCGCGACTCAGATCGCTTCTCGCTCGATCTCACCGGCGATGTGAACGCCTACGAGCGAGCGCATCATCTACTCGCGCTCGAGAACCTCGGCGACCTGGCGCCGTCGAGGGCCGCCTACCTCTTCTTCGCCAGTCACCCGACGGCGCCCGAGCGGCTCGCAGCCGGGCGAGCCTGGGCCGCAGAACAGGCCGGCTAGCGGCGCCTTAGACCAAAGCCTTCTCGTACGTCGCGTAGCGGCGGGTGATGCGCATCCCTGCACGCTCGTAGAGGCGCGTTGCTCCGGCCTCATTCTCCGCGTCGACCTCGAGGCCGACGTGCGTATGGCCCCGCCGCCAGAGCGCGCGGAATCCCGATTGCAACAGTGCGAGGCCCAGGCCTTTCCGTCGCCACCGCTCCCCGACGAAGAGATCGAGGACCCAGCCTTGGTGTCGCTCGCCGAAGCAGAGCGCTGCGCCCGCGATCTCCTCCCCGTCCGAAGCGAGCCGCCAGAGCTCTGGGTGGTAGTCGCCGCGTTCGAGGCGCCACTTGAGCCATTCCTCGAGCGGTTCAGGCGTGAACTCCCAATGCTCGGCGAATGCCTCTTGGTGCGCGGCGTGCAGCGTCTCGTCATCATCGCTCGGCCGATAGGAGCGGAGCGTCAGGCCCACGGGCGGCGCCGGTTCCAACGGCTCGTCCGCCAGATCGATCTCCATCCGCCAGAAGTAGCGGACCAGCTCGTGCCCACGCTCCTCGGCAAGCCGACGGCCGTCGTCATTGACGACGTGCATCTGGATTCGCGCCAGACCGCGCTGACGCGCCCACCTCTCCGCGAGGTCGAGCAGGTTGGAACCAAGGCCGAGGCCGCGTGCCTTGGGATGCACGCACGACTCGTCCACCACGTCGGCCAGATCGCGCTCACGACGGGCGCGCGCGTAGGCGACGACCTCCCCGCCCGCGAGCGCGATCCACGCATCGGTCTCGAGCAGCGTCTCGTCGAGCCGCCACCACTCACGCAGCTCGTCGCCCGTGAAGGAGATGCTGTCGACCTCGGCGAAGTCGATCCGGTCGCGCTCCGTGATCAGCGCGGCAACACTGTGTGCGTCGTCCAGAGTGGGTGCGCGGACGATGACGTTGTCCATCGCAGCAGTGGTTCCCATGAGTCGGCCCGCCTGACCTCGAACGTAGCTGCAAATCGTCAGGTTAGTGCTCGCGGATGTAGCACGGGGCACGCATCCGGGAAGGAGGCAGAGTGAACTTGCAGCGCGGAGCCACGCTCGACCGATGAGCTCCGCGCCTCGGTGCGGTCATAACGAGAAAGACCACCACGAGAGAGAGGACGAACCCATGAAACTGACGACCATGACGCAAGTCACCGTCGATGGAGTGATGCAGGG
Organism: uncultured Actinomycetes bacterium; assembly: GCA_963752845.1. Lineage (GTDB taxonomy): Bacteria > Actinomycetota > Thermoleophilia > Gaiellales > Gaiellaceae > JACDAN01. The sequence continues at coordinate 567,098 of CAVVZV010000003.1, forward strand.
AAACGGCGGCGCGTCGGATGAGGACCGCAGGAACGGATTCGAGCGCGGGGGATGGGCCATGGGGGTGGCCGACAACGAGACCATGACGTTCATCAACCAGACCTACCAGCGCGCCGACGCGTTCCTGTTCGGCCGGCGGACCTACGAGCTCTTCGCCGGCTACTGGGGCGCAGAGGAGCGGGCTCGCGCCGCGGCGGAAGATCCGGGCAACCACCCGATCGCAGCTGCCTTGAACACGAAGCCCAAGTACCTCGCATCGACCACGATCACCGAACCGCGCTGGGCGAACACGACTGTCCTCTCCGGCGACCTCGCGGCTGCCATCGGCGAGCTGAAAGCCAAGCCGGCGGGTGAGTTGCAGGTGCACGGCAGCGGTGCCCTGATCCGATGGCTGCTCGAAAACGACCTCGTCGACGAGATCAACCTGCTCATCGTCCCCGTGGTCCTCGGCCAGGGCACGCGGCTGTTCCCCGACGCCGGCCCGGACATTGCGCTTGACCTGGTCGACTCGCGCGCCGACTCGAAGGGCGTAACGATCCAGGTCTACCGGCCCAACGGGCGGCCGCAGTACGCCGACTGAAGCACGTGACATAGGTGCCGCAGTCAGTGAGAGTCGATCACGGGTGGGTGCGCGCTGCAGCGTAGACAGCTGGCGCCTGCGCGCCGCCTCAACCTGCCCTACAGCCGGGCGGCAATCCGACTCAAGCTCGCGCGCGCCGGGCCGCCCTAAACCACAACGCCAGCACGTGGACGAACGGCTCGTCTACCCGTTGTTTGACGTGAGCATGTGGCCAGTCGTGTCCTCAGCCGGAGTCCTCACGCACCTCCAGCCAGAGACCACAGATGCCCTCATGCACAGCTACAACCGGATGGCAACCGCAAACGAACGGTACGAGTTCCTTCTGGACCTGAGCCAAGGACGCACTGGGCTCCTCGTCACAATGGCTGCCGCTCCATCGTTGGAGGAGGAGCCTGTGAAGGACCTCTACCAGCGGTACCTGGACTACCGGAGTTACACCCGCAGGGGCATCATCGAAAGGCTCAACGAATTGAAGCCGCGTCTGGACGCTGCGATTGATGCCGTGGAGGCTGAACTGGGGCTGGAGGTTGAGAACACGGCTGCCCAACGGACCTACGTGTCGGAGACACCACCGGGATACGTGGACTAGGGAGTCAGAGGGCCGGGGTGGCAATCCAAACGCCATGGCGCTGATCCACGAGCCCGGCCCCTCACGAACCTACGACACGTCAGGCCCAGCCGCTAGACGCTCCTTATGACAGGTCCTCAACAACCAGTACCGGGAGCTCCTCTCCGTCACCGGCCCGGACTTGAACCACCTGCAGCGTCCTGCCACCCAGCGGGATCGTGTCCCCGGGCTGCCATGAGAGAACGGTGGTCTTGAAGGACGGAGGCTCTGCCGGTGTCCCGTCCAGCCTCACCAATCGAAACTTGTGGGTCACGGTCCCTCCTGTCTCTGGGACCGGACGGCCAGCTGAGCATACGCGTTGACCTACGCGCCCACCCGGCGCGAGAGCCAGCCAAGGAGCGCACCGAGAGCGAGTCCGGCCTCAGGTGCAAAGGGGACATCGGTGGTCAGACTGACGACAATGCCAAGCAGCAAACCCAGCACGGCTCCAAGCGCGATGGCGACTCTGACGCTCATATGCGCGAGTGTATGGCGCTGCCCTTCAAGGGTTGCCAGGTTCGGCGAGATTCGAGGTACGCACCGGGGTACGCACGGGACCCGCTTTTCCGGCATCGGCGGCAAACCCGTCCCGCTCAACCATGCGGATCCCGCATGGGCAGTGGGTTCAAATTGGGCCCGCCTGGACTCGAACCAGGGACCAACCGATTATGAGTCGGCTGCTCTAACCAGCTGAGCTACGGGCCCTCTGGGGGAAAAGGGTAACCGGGTGTCGAAAAGCGTGGATAGGATGGCCGCCGTGAAGGTGTTTCAGGGCGAAAAGCGCCTGCGCACGGAGGGCGGGCTCTCGGTCCGGGACATCACCGACGAGGTCACCGAGGCGGTACGCGAGAGCGGCATCCGCAACGGGATCGTCTGCGTCTACTCCCCGCACACGACTTGCTGCGTGCGCGTGAACGAGTTCGAGAACGGCTTCCTAGCAGACTTCGCCACGCTCCTCCGGCGGCTGGTCCCGAGCGAGGGCTACTACGCTCACGACGACTGGGATCGCCGTACGGAGAACATTTGCGAGGAGGACATGGAGCTCGGCAACGGCCATGCCCACTGCATGTCCATGCTCCTCGGCACCGCGGGTGAGGCGATTCCCGTGCGCGACGGCGAGTTGTGTCTCGGGACCTGGCAACGCGTCCTCTTCCTCGAGCTCGACCGGGAACGCGACCGCCGCTGGCTCGTCCAGGTCGTCGGCAGCTAGCTAACCGCCGGACAGCGCACCCTCGGGCTCACGCACCAAGCCGCGGCCGGGCTCGAACTCGAAGAGCCAGAAGTCCTGCACCGGCACCGCCGCGCCCACGTTGAACACGGGGACGTCGCCGATCGAGCCGGCGAAGGTGCCGGAATGACCATGGCCGTGGAAAACGGCGTCGGGCCGGTGCTCCTCGATTGGACCAGCGAGCCGCTCGCTGCCGAGAAACGCCCAGATCGCCTCTCGCTCGCCTTCGATCGTCGTCCGTGTCGGCGAGTAGTGAAGCAGCGCGATTCTGACCGCGCAGTTCTGAATCGCCTTGAGTGCACGCTCGAGCGCCGCGACCTCCGCACTGGTCTCCGCGTACAGCCGGCGCAGGAGCGGCTCGCCGAAATCGGGAAGCAGCGAGTCCGAGAACCCACCGACGAAGCCCTTCGTCCCGGCGATCCCGATCTCGACGCCGTTGATCGTGCAGATGTCGAAGGCGCGCTCGAGCAAGTGGATGCCCCCGTCGCGAAGCGCGGCGACGAGCTCCTCGTGGCGATCGGCATGCCAGTCGTGGTTGCCGAGCACGGCGACTACCGGGGTCTCGATTCCGCGGGTGACATCGGCGAGCACGGCTCCCTGCTCGGGCTCCCCGTAGGTCGTCAGGTCACCGGCGAGCAGGATGATGTCCGCCTGCCGCTCGGCGTCGGCGAACGCCCCTTGGAGCCGGGCTCGCTCCTCCTCCGAGCAGTGGATGTCGCCGGCGGCGGCGACCTTGATGCGCATACCTTCCTGATTGCCCACAGCTGAGGAAGGGTATTCAGGACTCGTGGGAGGCGACCAGCCGTTCGACGAGATCAAGAAAAGTCTCAAGCGCGCCGCCGGAGCTCTGCACGAGGCCGAGATGCCGTTCCTCCTCGGTGGCGGGCTGGCGGTCTGGGCGCGAGGCGGGCCCCCGACCGGACACGATCTCGACCTGATGATCAAGCCGCAAGACGCGGACCGGGCACTCAAGGTGCTCGAGCAGGCCGGCATGCGACCGGAGAGGCCGCCCGAGGGCTGGCTCTATAAGGCCTGGGACGGCGACACCCTCGTCGACCTCATCTTCGAGCCGGTGGGGGAGCCGGTAGACGAGGCCACGTTCGACCGTGCCGAGGAGCTCGAGGTCCTGGCTGTGCCGATGCTGGTAATGAGCCTCGAGGACGTGATGGTGATGAGGCTGAAGGCCCTTGACGAGCACGAGCTCGACTTCGAGCGGCCGCTCGAGTTTGCGCGGGCTCTCCGAGAACGGATCGACTGGCAGGACGTCCGGGAGCGGACGGACGGGTCGCCCTACGCCAAGGCGTTCTTCACCCTGATCGAGGAGCTCGACATCGTCTAGCGGAAGATGTTCAGCAGCCCGGCGAAGACGTCCGTCGTCGGTGTTGCGGTCGGGTTCGGCTGCCTCTGGACATCGATCCTCTGGCAGGAATTGAGCGGATCGGCGATCGGAGTCTGCGGCGGGAAGAACTCCGGCTGGGCGTCCCGCACCGCGTCCTTGTCGATCGTCTCCCAAGTCGCCTGGAAGGCGTCGGCGGTCGCCGCGGTCGCGCAGGCGCTGTAGATGATCGCGCCGCTGGCGACCGACAGCAGAGCCGACGGCCGAGTCGTGCGCATCTGCGCTTGCAGCGCCTTCACCTGCCCTTGGAGCGTCTTGACTTGTCGCGCGAGCCGTCGCTCGGTCGGCGTCGCGGCGGACACCGGCGCAGCCAGCGCCGTCGCAGCAAGCAACGCCGCGAGTGCGGTCACGAAAGCGGTCTTCACTAGTACCTCCCGGTTCGAAAGAACATAGACCCCAAGCCTGAGAGTGTACGGCGGAACGGACGGTACGGTTCACGCGTCCCCAAGCCGGAGAGGAGCCGTCAGGTGGAAGCCGCCGCCGTCGTTCCGGACCCCCGCCGCTGGCGCGCACTCGCGCTCGTCTGCGTCGCGTTCTTCATGGTCGTCCTCGACGTCTCGATCGTGACCGTCGCGCTGCCCACGATCCAGCAAGAGCTCGAGATTTCCCGCAGCACGCTCCAGTGGATCGTCACCGCGTACTCACTCGCCTTCGGCGGATTTCTACTCCTCGGGGGCCGCGCTGCCGACATCTTCGGCCGGCGCCGGGTCTTCATGGTCGGCATGGTGATCTTCACACTCGGGTCGCTCGCCTGCGCGCTGTCGAGCAGCGGCCTCGCACTGATCATCTTCCGCGCCATCCAGGGCTTCGGCGGCGCCATCGTTTCGCCGGCGACCCTCGCGATCATCAGCGCGGCTTTCAGGCACGGCGGCGCAGAACGCAACAAGGCCTTCGGAATCTGGGGTGGCGTCGCGGGCGGCGGCGCCGCCGCCGGCGTGCTCCTCGGCGGAATCCTCGTCGAGTACCTCGGCTGGGAGTGGATCTTCCTCGTCAACGTGCCTGTCGGGATCGCGATCTTCGCGCTCGCTCCGTGGCTGATCTCGGAAGGCCGCGTTGAGGGCGCCGACCGCCGCGTCGATCCGCTCTCCGCCGTGCTCGTCACGGCGGGACTCGTTTCCTTCGTCTACGCGATGTCGAAGGCGCCGGACAACGGCTGGACGTCAGCGAGGACGATCGGCTTCACCGCCGCGGCCGTCCTGCTCATCGGGATCTTCCTCTGGCGGGAGCTCCGAACCGACGCGCCGCTCGTCCCCCTCTGGATCTTCCGACTCCGTCCCGTCACCGTCGCCAACGTCGTCGGTGCGCTGCTGGGCGGCGCGATCTTCGGTGGGTTCTTCCTGCTCACGCTGTACATGCAGCAGGTGCTCGGCTATTCCCCGCTGCAAGCGGGCGTCGCGTTCCTCGCTACGGCGGGCACCACGATTCCGGCCGCCGCGATCTCCCAGGCGCTGATTACGAGGCTGGGCGTCAAGCCCGTCATGCTGACCGGCCTCCTCCTCATGGCCTTCTCCTACCTCTGGTACACGCAGCTGCCCACTGAGGGCCACTTCTGGACGAACCTGTTCGTGCCGTTCTTCGCCAGTGGGATCGGGCTTTCGTTCGTCTTCATCCCGCTCTCGCTCGCGGCGCTCACCGTGGTCGAGGACCGCATCACAGGCATCTCTTCCGGTCTGCTCAACACGTCGCAGCAGATCGGCGGCGCGCTCGGGGTCGCGATCATGTCGACGATCGCGACGACGCGCTCGGAGACGCTACTGAACGAGGGCGAGTCCCAGGCCGACGCGTTCACGTCGGGCTATACATTGGCCTTCTGGGTCGCCGCCGCCTTCATGGTGGTCGGCGCCGCGTTCACTCTGATCGTGCTCCGGAACCGCGACGTGCCGACGCAGGAGCCGGAGGCGGCGGCCGAGCCTGCTACCTAGCGGGAGTCCGGCGCGGGCGAAGGTAAAGGACGAAGTCTTCCTCCTGGCGGCGCCGCGCTTTCTCCTCGTCGACGAGCCGGTCGAGCGACGCGGCCGCCTCCTTCCGCGTACCGCCGATGACGGCGGCGAGATCGGCGGCGGACAGCTCGCGCGACGAGGCGAGGACGACCTCCGCCAGCTGCGCACGCGCATCCTCGGCGTCGGGCAGCCGCTCGAGGTGCTCCGCATACCGCCGGGAGAGCAGGTCGACGATCACCGCCGGCCAGCCCTGAACCCGCTCCTGCGCGCCTGCCGTCGTCAGGACGAGCCGGCGCTGGAGCCGGTCGACGGCGCGGGCAACCTGCTTGCGCTCGTGTCCGATCAGGCCCGGAAGGTCGGCGGTGCTGCACGGTGCCCTGGTCGTCGAGGAAGTCGACCACATCCTGCTCGAGCGGCGACAGCTCGCCGGGCTCGCCGCTCGCCGCACACAGCGCCGGCAGCAGCTCGAGCGACACGAGCGCCGACCGCCCGTGGACGTGCTTGCCGACGCAGACGAGCCGGCGCTCGGGCAGCTCGTCCTTCCAGCGCCAGACTCGCCCGAACTCGGGGCTGAAGTCGAGGAAGCGACCCTCCTCGTCCCGCGACGACCACGTGATCTCGGGCGTGCCCGCCACCGCCTCCCAGAGCGACGGCAGCACGAGATCGTCGCTCGGGAAGATCAGCGCGAGGCCGACGCGGTCGACCCACCCGGTCGCGCCGCGAATGGTTCGGATCAGACGAGGCGACGTTCCAGGTATGCCGCGAGCCTCGTCAGCGGGAACGAGATCAGGAAGAAGATGACGAGCCACGAACCCGAAGATCACGAACGGATGGCCGTCTCCGGCGAGCGTCAGATTCTCGAACTGGCGATTGGCGGTCTCGAGAAGCTCGCTGACGCCGATCACGAACGCGATCGTCGTGTTCTGAATGATGTTCACGAGCAACCCGACCAGCGGTGGGAGCAACCGCCTGAACGCCTGCGGGAAGATCACGAACGCGTGCCGGCCGACCCAGCCGAAGCCAAGGGCCGCCGCTGCCTCGTGCTGCTCGCGCGGGATCGACTGGACGGCTCCACGAGTGGCCTCGGCGACCTGCGCGCTGCCCCAGAGCGAGAGCCCGATCGCGGCGGACATGAAGGCGCTGAGCTCGATGCGGTACGTGCCGACGTCGGCCGCCGCCATCCAGTAGATGAAGAGCACGGTGACGAGGATCGGCAGCCCGCGCCAGACCTCGATGTACAGCCGGATCAGTGCTTGCAGGGGCCGGAAGCGGATCGTGATCAGCGTCCCGAGGACGATGCCCACGACGGTAGACGCCGTGACCGCGAACGCCGCCAGCTTCAACGTCACCGGCAGCCCCTCGCGGAGGATGTACTCCGCGACAGGTCGAAACCAGTCGGGAAGCTCAGGCATTAGTGCCCCTCCACGCGATACATGCCTGGAGAGGCACTATCGGTACTCCGGGAGCGCCAGGCGCGACTCGAGCAGCCGGATCAGCGCCGACAGGGTCCAGACGATGACCAAGTAGACGACCGCGAGGACGGCGAACATCTCGAACGTCCGGAAGGTGACCGACTGGATGTGGTTCGCGACGCTCGTCAGCTCCGCGTAGCCGATAACGAGCAGCAGCGACGTGTTCTTGAGGACCGAGATGTACGTGTTGATCGAGGACGGCAGCGCGATGCGACCACCGATCGGCAGCGTCACGTTCAGGAATGTCTGAAGCGGTGTGAAGCCGAGCGCGTACCCCGCCTCCCGGAAGCGCGGCGGCACCGCCTCGAAGCCGGCACGGAAGTTCTCGGTGTTGAACGCCCCGCCCCAGATCGTGATCGAGAGCCACGCGGCGAGGAAGGGATCGCCGCGGTACCCCAGCGCCGGAAGGATGCCGTAGTAGAGGAAGAAGATCTGGACGAGGATCGGCGTGTTGCGGATCAGCTCGACGTAGACACCCGCGAGCTGGCTGATCACCGGAACGCGATGCGCACGGGCGGCGCCGAGCACGAGTCCGATCGCGAACGCGCCCACGATCCCGACCGCGGCCGCCCTCATCGTGTTCTTGAGCCCGGTCCAGAGCTCGGCGCGGTTCTCCCAGATGAACGACCAGTCGAAGGCGGCGAGGACCTTCACGGCTGCCTATGAAATACGAGCGGCCGCCTTGGCGGCGGCCGCTCGGGTGCGAAATCAACCTAGGAGGGGCAGTTGTTCTCCGGGCGGGTTGCCGCGCGGGAACCTCAGCTTGGTTGTCGGGCTCGGGACGTTCTTCCGAAAAATCGGGTAGAAGCGCCGCGGGACCGTGCGCCGCATGATCGGCCAGAACATGTTCCTCGCGGCCATGCCGCGGATCGCGGTGTCGACCCACCGCTTCATCTGCGCTCTCGCCCTTCCGGATCCCGATCCCCCACGGGACGTCGAGGAACCGGTGGCCGCTCATCTTCAACTCGCCGTCGTTCGCGGCCACGCCGACCAGGAACGCGTCGTCGTACATGAAGGCGTCCACTTGGCGGTTCTTGACCGCGAGCACGCCCGCGCTCGGGCTCGAGACGACCTGGAACGTCGTGTCCTTGAAGCAATTGCGGATCCAGCGGTCGTAGATCGACCCGGACGTCGAGACGATCCTCTTTCCGCGCATCCATGTGGCAAGCCGGCCGACCGTCGTCTGGTTGGGGACGAGCAAGCGGCCGATGGCGCCGTAGTACGGCAGCGAGAAGTCGATCTGCTGCTCGCGCTCGGCCGTCCAGGTGATCGTCGAGATGATGATGTCGACGCGCTCCGACTGCAGCGTCGGTATCCGGCTCGCAGTCGTCGTGCAGGTGTAATCGACACGGTTGGCAGAGCCGAACGCCCATCTCGCGAACTGCTTCGCGACCTCGACGTCGTAGCCTCGGTTGTTGCCGTTGGTGTCCTGGTAGCCGAACGGCGGCGTGTCGCACTTGACGCCGATCTCCCACCGGCCGCGGCTTCTGACCTCCGCCGGCAGCGCCGGAAGCTTCGGCTTCGCAGGAAGCTTCGGCGGGCGGCGCGCGTCCTGCCCCGCCTCGCGGGACGGCGCCGCTGTCCCGAACGCCGCTGCGATCGCGACGAGCCCGGCGATCAAGACGATGACGAGCCCAAGTCGTTTCATTCGACCTCTCCTTCTTCGGTGATTGACAACTCTTCCAGTGAATGCGCCATCTGGAGCGAGCGCCGGAGGAATCTCTTCGTCCGCTCCTGCCGCGGCCGGTCGAGCACCTCCTCGGGAACCCCCTCCTCGACAATTCTGCCTTCGTCCATGAAAACCAGCCGATCTCCGACTTCGCGGGCGAACTGCATCTCGTGCGTGACGACGAGCATCGTCATCCCGAACTGCGCGAGGTCTCTCATCACGACGAGCACCTCGCCGACCAGCTCTGGGTCGAGCGCGGACGTGACCTCGTCGAACAGCATCACGTGCGGGTTCATCATCAGCGCCCGCGCAATCGCGACCCGCTGCTGCTGGCCGCCCGAAAGCTGATGCGGGTACTGCTGCGCTTTCTCCTCGAGGCCGACGCTCGCGAGCAGCTCGTGCGCCCGCTTTTCCGCCTGCCGTCGAGGGGTGTGCTTCACGCGCCGCGCCGCGATGGTGACGTTGTCGATCGCCTTCAGGTGCGGGAAGAGGTTGAACTGCTGGAAGACGATCCCGATCCGCTGCCGGACCTCCGAGACCTTCACCCCCTTTGCGGTTATCTCCTGGCCCTCGAGGAAGATCCGGCCGGAGTCGACCGGCTCGAGCAGGTTGACGCAGCGGAGCAGCGTGCTCTTGCCGCTCCCGCTGGCGCCGATCACGACGAGCACCTCGCCCTGGTCGACGGTCAGGTCGATGCCGTCGAGAACGAGGAGGTCGCCGAAGCTCTTCGTCACTCCCTCGAGACGGACGATCGGTGCCCCGGCCGGCGTCGGCGAAGTGTCGTCAACTCTCAGTTGCGGTTGTGCCACAGCGCCCCCCGACCCCTTCCGCATCGAACTGTGTCCAAGAGGTTAGAACGTCGGCGCAGTTAATTGTTACGAGCTGCTTCCACCAGCTTCGGCGGCGCCACCTCGGCGTAGGCGTCCTCGACGATCCCAGCGAGCTCGTCCCAGTGGATGCCGCGGTCGAGCCGGACGCCGAGCCAGCCGCGGTGGCCGACGTACGGCGGGCGGAAGAAGCGCTCTGGATCGGCCTCGACGAGCAGCTGTTGAACGCCGTTTTCGGCGGCACACCAGATCGCAAATCGCCCGTCGCCGTGGTGGTTGTCGAGCACCATGACGAACGCGCGCTTGTCGCGGACGAAGAAGGTCGGCTGGCCGTGGCTCAGCCGCTCGCTCGTTTCGGGCAGGGCGAGGCAGAGCTCCCGAATGCGGCCGAGGATCGTTTCTTGATCCACCTCCCCTGAGACTACGCTCCACCGCCATGAGGGCTGTGCTCCTCCTCGTCGCAGCCGCCGTCCTCATCGGCGCCGCACCGTCGAGTTCGCAACTCGGGGTCAGGTCTTGCACTGCAACACAGCGCTGTATGGCAATGCAAGACCTGACCCCACGGTTCGCCGGAAGGATCTCGGAGGTCATGCGGGCCGAGATTCGCTACTCCTATCGGCCCGGATGCCCGGTCGGGCCGTCCGAGCTCAGGCGCCTCGAGGTGAGCCACTGGGACTTCGCCGGCAGGCGTCGCGTCGGGTCGATCGTCGTGCGGGCGAGCGAGGCGCGCGATGTCCTCTCCGTCTTCCGAAAGCTCTACGCGGCGCGCTTCCCGATCCGGCGTCTGCGGCTGGTCGAGGCCTACAAGGGCAGCGACGACGCCTCGATGGCCGCCGACAACACCTCCGGCTTCAATTGCCGTTACGTGTCACGGACGAGGCGGTGGTCGCAGCACGCCTATGGGCTGGCGATCGACATCAACCCGGTCGAGAACCCATACGTCCACGGCGGCCGCGTCGAGCCACCTGCGGGCCGCCGTTACCTCGACCGCTCGCGCGCCAGGCGTGGCATGGTCACGCCGGGCGACGCTGTCATCCGGGCCTTCGCCGCGATCGGCTGGTCCTGGGGCGGCCGCTGGTCGGCACCGGACTACCAGCACTTCTCGGCGACCGGCCGCTAGCTACTCGCGGCTCGACGCCGCCCAGAGGTTGATCCCGCTCTCCGTCGCGTAGCGGTCGATCTCCGAGAGCTCGTCCTCCGTGAAGTCGAGGCGGTCGAGCGCGGCGACGTTCGCCTCGAGCTGGTCGACGCTGCTCGCGCCGACGAGTGCCGACGTGACCCGAGGATCGCGCAGCGTCCACGCGAGCGCCATCTGCGCGAGGGTCTGACCCCGGCCGGGCGGCGATCTCGTTCAACGCTCGGATCTTCTCCATCGTCTCGTCGGTGATCAGGTCGGGCGAGAGCGTGCTGTGCTCGGTCGCCCGCGAGCCCGCGAGGGATTCCCTCGAGGTACTTGTCGGTCAGCATCCCCTGCGCGAGCGGCGAGAAGACGATGCAGCCGATCCCGAGCTCGCCGAGCGTGTCGAGCAGGCCATCCTCGATCCAGCGGTTCAGCATCGAGTAGGACGGCTGGTGGATCAGCAGCGGCGTTCCGAGCTCGCGCAGGATCGCGTCGGCCTCGGCCGTCTTCGCGGCGGAGTACGACGAGATCCCGACATAGAGCGCCTTTCCCTGCCGGACGGCGGCGTCGAGCGCGCCCATCGTCTCCTCGAGCGGCGTCTCGGGGTCGAAGCGGTGGGAGTAGAAGATGTCGACGTAGTCGAGACCCATCCGGCCGAGGCTCTGGTCGAGGCTCGCGAGCAGGTACTTGCGCGAGCCCCGGTCGCCGTACGGGCCCGGCCACATGTCCCAGCCCGCCTTCGTCGAGATGATCAGCTCGTCGCGGAACGGCCTGAAGTCGGCCGCGAGGATCCGGCCGAAGTTCTCCTCGGCCGAGCCGTACGGCGGCCCGTAGTTGTTGGCGAGGTCGAAGTGCGTGATCCCGAGGTCGAAGGCGCGCCGAAGGATCGCGCGGCTCGTCTCGAGCGGCCGGTCGTGGCCGAAGTTGTGCCAGAGGCCGAGCGAGATCGCCGGGAGCAGGAGGCCGCTGCGCCCGCTGCGCCGATACGTCATCCGCTCGTAGCGGTCGTCGGCGGGGACGTAGGTCATGCCGCCGAGCGGTAGAGGGCCTCGATCGCGCGTGCCTGGCCGACGGCGTCGTCGCGCCCGAGCAGGAGCGGTGCGTCGCCGCGGACGGCGTCGGCGACGTTCTCGAGCTCGAGCTGGTACGAGTTCGCCCGCTCGAGCGCAATGTCCTCGACCCCGTCCTCGCGCCGCAGCTCGATCCCCGGCGAAGCGACGTGGAACGGATCCGGGACGAAGAGCGCGCCGGCCTCGCCGATCACCTCGAGCTCGCCGCGGCGTGGGAGCACGAAGCCGCAGTCGAAGTGCCCGACGACGCCGTCGGCGCACGCGAGCGTCCCCGCGAAGACGACGTCGACGCCGCTCTCGCCCGACGACCTGCTCTCCCTTCGACGCGCTCCGGCTCGCCGGCCACGAGGCGGATCGCGCTCACGCAGTAGCACCCGACGTCCATCAGCGCGCCGCCGTCGAGCTCGGGTTGGAAGCGGGCGTCGTTCGCGCCGTGCACGGCGGCGAGCTGGAAGCTCATGGCGGCCCGGACGACCCGGAGGCGCCCAATCGCACCCTCGGCCACGAGCTCGCGAGACCTTCGCGGTCTGCGGGTTGTGCCGCCACATGAACCCCTCGGAGAGCACGAGGCCGGCCGAATCGGCGACATCGAACGCACGCTCGACTTCTTCCGCGTGCCGCGAGAACGGCTTCTCGCAGAGCACGTGCTTCCCCGCTTCGAGCGCGCGGAGCGTCCACTCGACGTGCATGGAGTTCGGCAGCGGGATGTAGACGGCTTCGACGTCGGCGTCCTCGAGCAGCGCGTCGTAGCTCCCGTAGGCCCGCTCGATCGCGTGGTCGCGGGCGTAGGCCTCCGCGCGAGCGGCGTCTCGGCTCGCCACGGCGATCACCTCGGCCCGATCGGTCTCCCGAGCGCCTTCGAGCACGAGGCGGTTGATCCGGGCGGTGGACAGGAAGCCCCAGCGGAGGCTCATTCCGGCGGCGCCTCCTTCGTCAACGCCTGCTCCAGCTCGCTCTTGCGTCGCGCCGGTCATGATCGCGACCGCCTCGGGCATCGTGTGCGTCTGCGGCGTCACCACGGCCACGCGCTTGCCGAGCCGCATGATCAGGATCCGGTCGGCGAGCTCGAAGACGTGCGGCATGTCGTGGCTGATGATGATCACCGGCAGCCCGCGCTCGCGGACACGCTGGATGAGGTCGAGCACCTGACGGGTCTCCCTCACGCCGAGCGCGGCCGTCGGCTCGTCCATGATCGCCAGCCGCCGCGCCCACTTGGCCGCCCGGGCGACCGCGACTCCCTGACGCTGTCCGCCGGAGAGGTTTTCGACGGGTTGCGTGATCGACTGGACGCCGATCTGGAGCTCCGCGAAGTGCTGTGCGGCCTCACGCCGCATCCTGCGCTTGTCGAGCAGGCGCAGCCCGAGGCCGAGCGGGCCTCGCCAGCGGGCCTCCCTGCCGAGGAAGATGTTGGAGGCGATGTCGAGCGACGGCGCGACCGCGAGATCCTGGTAGACGGTCTCGATCCCGGCGCGTCGCGCGTCGCCCGGTGAGCGGAAACGCACGCGCTCGCCGTCGAGGCGGATCTCTCCGTCGTCCGGCTGCAGCGCGCCCGACAGTGACTTGATCAGCGTCGACTTGCCGGCGCCGTTGTCGCCGATGATCGCGACGATCTCGCCCGGGTAGAGCTCGAAGTCGGCGCCGTCCAGGGCCACGACGTGCCCGAAGCGCTTGACAAGGCCACGCGCCTCCAGGAGTCGGTTGCGGCTGGCTCATGCCCGTCTCCGGTGGGTGAGCTGGTCGACTGACACCGCCAGGATGACGAGGATGCCGGTGACGAAGTACTGCCAGACGACCTCGACGCCGATCAGCGTCAGCCCGTTGCGGAAGACGCCGACGACGATCGCGCCGATCAGCGTCCCGATCACGCTCCCCCGCCCGCCGAACAGGCTCGTCCCGCCGAGGACGACCGCGGTGATCGCGTCGAGGTTCTCGGTCGTCTGCCCGGCATTCGGATCGCCGAGCTCGGTGCGGGCGACGAGGAGCATCGCCGCGATCCCGTAGGTCAGGCCCGCGAGCACGTAGACGCTGAGCAGCACCCGGTTGACCTTGATCCCCATCAGCCGCGCCGCCTCGAGGTTGTCGCCGACCGCGTAGACATGCCGGCCCCACGCCGTCTGCGTGAGCGCGTACCAGGCGATCCCGTAGAGGACGAACATCAGGACGACGCCGTACGTGAAGTCGGCGTTTCCGATCGTGAACGTCTTGCCGAAGAACAGGAGCTCGCTCGGGAGCTCCGAGTACGTCTCGTCGTTCGAGTAGACGTGCGTGAGCGCGAACGCGATGTTGAGCGTGCCGAGGGTGACGATGAACGCGGGCAGCCTCACGCCGGTCACGAGGCCGCCGTTCAGGAGGCCGAAGCCGACGCATGCGAGAATCCCGAGACCGATGGCCAAGCAGCGGGTCGATCCCGTTCACGACCGCGAGCTTCGTCATCACGATCTGGCCGAAGGCCATCACCGTGCCGCAGGAGAGGTCGATCCCCGCGGTGAGGATCACGAAGGTCTGGCCGATCGCCAGCACGCCCACCACCATCACCTGCTGGAGGACGAGCGAGAGGTTCTGGCCCTCGAGGAAGTTCTCCGACCTGATGGAGAAGAACGCCATCGCGAGCAGCAGGGCGATAAACGGCCCAACTGTCGGCGCCGCAAGCACGCGGCCGGGAACTCGAAGTGCGGAGCTAATAGCCGTCATCGGGAGTATCTGCCAGGCGAGAACGAGACCGGGGCGTCAGAGACGCCCCGGTCCTGGGTAGCGAGTCGTCGGTCTAGCCCCAGCAGTTCCTGAGGCCGTACGCGACGCTCTTGGAGGGAACTCCGAGTCGACGCCTCGAGGTGATCAGATTCACGCCCGTGTCGGTGTAGCCGGACACCTTCTTGCCCGTCCTGGCGTAGTTCACGACCGCCTGCACGCCCCGCGACGCCATGAGCAGCGGGTACTGCTGCGAGGTCGCGTCGATGATCCCGGCTCTCACGTTGCGGACGCCGGCACAGCCGCCGTCGACGGAAACGATCGTCGTCGCGGCCTTCGTCTTGCCGGCGTTCTTCAATGCGTTCCAGGCACCTTTGGCGCTCGGCTCGTTGATCGTGTAGACGACGTTGATTTTGCCGTTCTTCTGCAGGCAGTTCTCCATCGCCGTCTGCGACGGCGCGGTCTGCCCTTGCCCGTTGCCCGTACAGGCGATCTGCTTGTTGTTGTTCTTGATCCCGAAGCCCTTCAGGAAGCCGTCGTGACGGAGCTTCCCGACCGAAGAGCCGGCATGCTCGTCGAGCATCCCGATCGTCACCGTCCTGCCCCTCGTGGCTGCGCGCGCGTACTTGCCGATCAGCACACCGGCGTTGAAGTTGTTGGTGGCGAAGAGCGCGTCGACGGCGCTTCGCGGGTCGGTCGGGGAGTCGAGCGCGATCACGAGCACGCCTGCACTCCTCGCCTTCCTGATCGCTGCGTTCTCAGCCTTCGCATCGGCAACAGTGATCAGGATCCCTTTGACGCCGGCCGTCGTCATGTTCTCGATCGCCGCGATCTGGGCTCGCGTTGTCGGAGCTGCTCTTGCCGGCGGCGTAGACCAGCTCGGCGCCGAGCTTCTTCGCCTGAGCCGTGGCTCCCTGCCTCATCTTGACGAAGAACGGGTTGGTGACGTCCTTCGTGATCAGTCCGACCTTGATCTTCTCGGCCGACTGCTTGGACGTGTTGGCCGCCGCGACGGCCGCCAACACGGCGCTGACGGCGAAGACGAGAACCACGACCAAGACCAGCGGGTGTCCTCTCCAGCGCGATGACCCCCCGCTCCCTGTCTGTTCCATTATCCAGCCTCCCTCTTCGAATTCCCTGCTCTGTGTGGTACCGATAACACAGTTCACACCCAGGAGTCAAGCGCCATATGATTGATCCTGGCAGGAAACCGTGTTACTGATCTCATAGGACATCCATGGCTGCGCCCCCCGCCAACGTGACGATCAAGGATGTCGCCCGGCTCTCGGGCGTCTCGTCGATGACGGTCTCGCGCGTGATCAACGGCAGCGAGCGGGTCAGCCCGGAGACGCGCCAGCGCGTCGAACGGGCGATCGCGGAGCTCGGCTACGTCCCGAGCCGCCTCGCCCGCGGCTTGATCCGGCAGAAGACCGGCACGCTCGCGCTGATCGTCCCGGACGTCGCCAACCCGTTCTTCACGCTGATCGTCCGCGGCGCCGAAGACGTGGCCCGTCGCGGCGGCTACCGCATGATCCTTGCCGACACCAGAGCCGACCTGACGATCGAGCGCGACGTGATCGAGGAGATGCTCGCGCACCGGGTCGAAGGGATCATGATCGCGCCGGTCAGCGACCGCTCGAAGGGCCACCTCCAGCGGCTCGCGAAGTACGGAGTCGACTTCGTCCTCATCGACCGGACTGTCTCCGGCATCGAGTCCGACGTCGTCACCGGCGACAACGTGGGCGGCGCCCGCCGGCTCGTCGAGCACCTAATCTCGCTCGGTCATCGGCGGATCGGATTTATCACGGAGTCGGCCGACGTTTCGACCGCCCGCGACCGGCGGGAGGCCTACGAGGCGGCGCTGGCGGCCGCCGGCCTTCCGCGCGACTCGAGGCTGATCGTGTACTCGACGGTCGACCCGCCCGGCGGCTTCGAGGGCATGCGCCGGCTGCTCGAGCTCGACGAGCCGCCTACGGCAGTCTTCGCGGTCAACAACCTCGTTGCGGTCGGGGCGATCGAGGCGGTGCGGGCGCACCGGCTCGAAGTGCCGGACGACGTCGCGCTCGTCTGCTTCGACGACATCGAGTACGCCTCGCGGCTCTACCCGTTCCTGACAGTGATGGCCCAGCCGGCCGAGACGCTCGGCACGCTCGGCACGCAGCTGCTGCTCGAACGGATCGAGGGTCGCGCTCCCGAGCAGCCGCGCATGGTCGTCCTCCCCGCGCAGTTCGTCGTTCGTCAGTCGTGCGGTGCCGGACGGTGAGCGTCTACGGGGGGATCGAGACCGGCGGAACCAAGTGGGAGTGCGCGATCGGGACAGGCCCCGACGACCTCAGCGCGACGGCGACGGTCCCGACGACGACGCCCGAGGAGACGATCGGCGCAAGTGGTCGCGTTCTTCGCGCGGGAGGGCCCGGTTGCCGCGATCGGAATCGGCTCCTTCGGGCCGATCGACCAGAAGCCCGGCTCGACGACCTGGGGCCACATCACCTCCACACCCAAGCCGGGCTGGGCCTACACGGACGTCGGCGGGGAAATCGGCCGCCGGCTCTCCGTCCCCGTCGCCTTCGACACCGACGTCAACGCCGCCGCTCTCGGCGAGCATCGCTGGGGAGCCGCTCAGGGGCTCGACACCTTCTGCTACATCACAATCGGCACCGGCATCGGCGGCGGCGGCATGGCGAGCGGCAGGCTCCTCCACGGCCTCGCGCATCCTGAGTTCGGGCACATGCGCGTCCCCCACGACCGCGGGCGCGACCCCTTCGAAGGAGTCTGCCCCTACCACGGCGACTGCTGGGAAGGGCTCGCGTCGGGCCGGGCGATCGAGGCGAGGTGGGGACGGCCGGCCGCCGAGCTCGACGGCGACGACGCGGTCTGGATGCTGCAAGCGCACTACCTCGCCCTCGGCCTGGTGTCGGTGATCTGCGTGCTCTCGCCGGAGCGGATCCTGCTCGGCGGCGGGGTCATGCGCCGGCCGGGCCTGCTGCCGCTCGTCCACCGCGAGGTGGAGGGAGCTCATGAACGGCTACCAGGAAACGGCGACGATCATGCTGCCGGCGCTTGCTCCTCGTTCCGGCGTGCTGGGGGCGATCGCGTTAGCGGAAGCGCGCGAACGCGGCTCTGGCGACGCGTCCGGCGAGCAGATCTGACGCAGAGCCGACTCCGCCGCCGTTCCACGTCAGCACCACGGCCACGAACGCTCCGCCTGGCCAGTAGACGACCCCGCCGTCGTGGCGAGCCTTGGTGATCCAGCCGGGCTTGTGGAGCGACGCAGTCGTTCCAGGGAGGTAGCGCCCGAGCCAGTTCGGCCTCGCGTGCGCGATCAGGTAGAGGAGAAAACGGGCGTCGGCCGGGACGAAGCTGCCGCGGAAGCGGCGCGCGAGCGGTCCTCTTCCGTCCGCGGCCAGGTGGACGTAGTGCAGCAGTCGCCCAAAGTCGGAGGCCGTGGTGCGCTTGCCCACGAAGCTCGGCTCGCTCTTGACTCCCTGTACCTCGTAGCCGCCGTACATGTCCGTGTCCCTGAGCCCGAGGGCTCGAAGCGTGGCGTTCACCCGCGCCGAGCCGCCGCTCGTCGATCCCGCGAGCCAGACGAGGAGCTCGTTCGCCGGCTTGTCCTCGGACGGGATCAGCATGCGGCGCAGCAGGCGATCGACTCGGCTGCCCAGGTGAGGGCCTGCCGCGGTGAGCGATCAGGACCTGGATCGCGATCGCCAGCTTGAGCGTCGATGCCGCCGGAAAGTGCGCGCGCGCGTTCCAGGCGGCCGTGGCGCCGCTACGAAGGTTTTGGACGAGGATCCCGCAGATGCCGGGGAAGGCGTTAGCCAGACCGCGGATCGCGCGTGCCAGCCGGGCATCCTCAAAGCTTCGGCGCGGCGGCGCGCGCGGCTCGCCTCCCGAGGGCAGCCCGAAGACGGGCTCGACGGTCGTTGCAGAGCGCCGCTTCTCGTCGATCACCGCGAACACCGTCAATCGGAGGTCACGAGGCGGCAGCTGGATGCGGAAGTCGAACCTCGTCCTCCCGCCGATCAGGTCTCGCTTCGCGACGACCTTGCCATCGATGCTGACGATGACCATCTGCGTCCCGCGCGGCGCCCGGCCGGCGATGCGCCCGAACGAGACCTCGTGCGGAGCGGGCGCGATCAGCTCTGGTGGCGGGAGCGCGGCGGGCAGCGTGCTAGGCTGGATAGCGGGGTGGCGAAGTACAAGGGCCAACTGAAGGTTACGAGCGCGCGTGCCCTTCGAGGCCGGTGACCAGTTCGACGAGCCCCCTGGCAAGTGAGGCTTGAGTCGACAGTCGCCGTAGTTACACCCTAGTGACGACCGTACTTTCCCGAGGGGACAACTGAACGGGAAGTGATAGGTTCGCGCGAGAACTGCTTCCCGAATCCGGGGGGTTCCGCTTGGCCGGTACGGCATTTCGCAAGGTTGTCGTCCTCGGCGCGTTTGCGCTCGCAGTGATGCTCGCGCCCCCCGCGTCGGCGGTGCAGCCCTTCCGACTCGACTCCCAGGTCGTGGACCGGGTCGGCGCGCTCGACAGCCAGAAGAGAGTGTGCAGGCGGCAATCGACGAGCTCGAACGCGACGAACAGATCCAGCTGTGGGTCGCGTACGTCGACTCCTTTTCGGGCGTCAACGCGCAGGAGTGGGCGGACGAGACCGCCGAGCAGAGCGACCTCGGGCTGTCCGACGTCCTCCTTGCCGTGGCGACGGAGGATCGCGCCTACGCCTACTCGGTGGACGAACAGTTTCCGCTGTCCAACGACGAGCTCGCCCGCATCGCCAATCAAGAGATCGAGCCGGAGCTCAGCGACGGCGACTGGGCCGGTGCGGCGATCGCCGCCGCGAGCGGGCTGGAGGCGCGCGAGCAGCCGAGATGCGACGGACGGGGACGATGGTGGTTCGTCTTCGTGGCTGTGGCTCCTTCTCGGGGGCCTTGCGCTGCTCGGGCTCCTCTGGTGGCTCTACTCACGGCGCTCGCGCGATCGAAAGAAGCAAGCGCCTGTCGCGCCCGAGGGTGACGAGCTCGCACGGCTCTCGTTGGACGAGCTCTCCAAGCGCGGCAGCAGCCTGCTCGTCGAGGTGGACGACGCGGTGAAGACGAGCGAGCAGGAGGTCGCCTTTGCGGCCGCGCAGTTCGGCGACGAGGCAGCCGCCCCCTTCGCGGCGGCAGTCGAGAGCGCAAAAGCTGATCTTGCGAAGGCGTTCCAGCTCCGGCGCGAGCTCGACGACTCGACCAAGGAAGACGAAGCGCAGCGCCGGACGATGCTGACCGAGATCATCAAGCTGACGCAGGGCGCGAGCGACCGACTCGACGCCGAGGTCGAGCGCTTCGACGAGCTTCGCGGCATGGAGAAGAACGCGCCCGAGCTCCTCGCCGGGCTCACCACCCGCCTCGGCGCGCTGGAAGGTCGTGTGCCGGGCGCCGGGACGACCCTCGCCGGGCTGGCAGCAACCTATGCAAGCAGCGCCGTTGCGAGCGTGACGGACAACGTCGATCAGGCCGGTGAGCGCATCACCTTCGCCCGAGCCGAGGTGGCCGAGGGCAATCAGGAGGTCGAAGCCGGAAACCGCGGCAAGGCTGCGGTCGCGATTCGGGGGGCGGAGGAGGCGGTCGGGCAGGCGGATCAGCTTCTCGACGCGATCGACCGCCTCAAGACCGATCTCGCGGACGCCGACGACAAGATCCGCGCCGCAATCCCCGCGGTCGTCGAGGACATCACCGCGGCGCGCGCACTGGCCGGTGGAACCCCTGCGATCGTCGAGTACGTGGCGCGCGCCGAGCAGGCGCTCGAAGCTGCAGAGCTCGCCGCGTCGACGACGAACGGCCAGGACCCGCTCGGCGCCCTTCATCGGCTCGAGGACGCGGGCAAGGCCCTCGACACGGCGCTCGCGGACGCCCGCGAGGACCAGGAGAAGGCGCGCCGCGCCCGGGCGGCGCTCGAGCAGACGCTGGCGGGCGCCCGGGCGAAGATCGAGGCCGCGGACGACTTCATCACGACGCGGCGGGGAGCGGTCGGCGCCGAGGCACGCACGCGCCTCGCGGAGGCGAAGCGCCACTACGAGCAGTCGCTCGCCGTCGTCGGCGGGGACGCGCAGGTGGGGCTCGAGCACGCGCGCACGGCGGACGGGCTCGCCGAGCAGGCGCTGCGGCTCGCTCAGCAGGACGTTTCGGGCTCCGAGACCGGCCCCGGAATGGGCCTACCTGGCGGCGACGGCGGTGGAACGATCGGGAATGTGATCCTGGGCGGGATCCTCATCGACCTGCTGCGGGGTGGCAGAGGAGGCGGGATGTCGTCCCCGCAAGGGGGCGGCGGGGGCTGGTCGATCCCCGACGGGTTCGGTCCCGGGAGCTTCGGCGGCACGGGCACCCGAGGACGGAGAGGAGGCGGAGGACGGTTCTGAATAGGGCGGGACGGCCGACGTCCCGGAGGCGATAGGAGTCCAGAACGGAGGAGGAAGAAATGGGACAGCAGACGATCTTCGGACGAATCGGGCAGCTGACGAGGGCGAACATCCACGCGCTGCTCGACGCGGCCGAGGACCCGGAGAAGATGCTCGACCAGATGATCCGCGACTACAAGAACAACATCGCGGAGGCTGAAGAGGCGGTCGCCCAGACGATCGGCAACCTGCGCCTGATGGAGCAAGACTCGAAGGAAGCGTCCGACGCGGCCAGTGAGTGGGGCTCGAAGGCGCAGGCCGCGGTGAGCAAGGCAAAGGAGCTCACGGCCGCCGGCAACACCTCTGAGGCGGGCACGTTCGAGAACCTCACACGTGTGGCGCTCAAGAAGCAGATCGCGTTCGAGGACGATGTAAAGGATCTCCAGCCGACCATCACGCAGCAGAACGAGGTCGTGAGCAAGCTCAAGGCCGGCCTCGAAGGCATGCGGGGAAAGCTCGACGAGCTCGAGAGTAAGCGCGATGAGCTGATCGCACGGGCGAAGATGGCCGAGGCGCAGTCCGGCGTCATGGACGCCGTCAAGGAGATCGACCTCACCGACCCGACAAGCGAGCTCTCCCGCTTCGAAGAGAAGATCCGGCGCGAGGAAGCGAAGGTGGTCGGCAAGACCGAGCTTGCCGCCTCCCGCCTCGACGTGCAGTTCGAGGCGCTCGAGGACGAGGAGACCAACGCCGAGGTCGAGGCGCGTCTCAAGGAGCTGGGGGCCGGCACGACCACAGCTCTGCCGGTGGGCGGCTCGAAGTCGAGCTGAAGAAGATGGCCGGGGAGGCGGTACGGCACGCCTCCCCGCCCCTGCTCGTCCGCTGAGCTAGGAGAGGGCGCGCTCGAGGGCGGCTCGGTCGGTGGGCCCTCCGTGCGTCGCGAGCACGAGCTCGACTGGCAGCTCGAGCAGCGGACGAAGCGCCTCGAGGATCTGCTCGGGCGGCACGCCCTCGGGTACCCAGGTCACCGGGAACTCGAGGCCGGGGCCGCGATCGATGAGCGTATCTCCGGCGACGAGCGCCCGGCGGCTCTCAACCCAGAGCAAGAGGTCGTTCGCCTCTCTCCCCGGGAACGCCTCGATCCCGACCGGCAGCCGGTCGCCGGCCGAAAACAGCTGCCGCCCCGCGATCGGGTCGCCCTCTTCCGGCTGCGGTACGAACACCGCAGCGTCGAGCCGCTCCACCAGGCTGCGGGTGTCGCGCTCGTGCCACGGGCAGGTCAGCACGATCGCCGTGTCGCGGCCGGCCGCGCAGCTCCTCGATCTCGCTCGGCAGGGCCAGCGGATCGAACAACAGCAGACCGTCGCCGTCGTCGATCGCGTAGGACGAGACCTCGTGGCGCTCCCACTCGAGCGAGCTGTCTCCCGGTCCCCATTCCGGGTGGAGTGCCTCCCAGTGCCACAGGCCAGTCTGCAACTCGCGCACGGCGGGATGCTAACCAGCGGTCGGGCCACAGCCGCTTCGCGTGTTTCAATCAGTGATCTGGTCTCGCCAGGACCACTCCGGCTCGTAGCTAAGAAGTTTGCGTGCCTTCTCGATCGACAGGAGCGTGTCGAACTTCCCCGGAGTGGGGCGATAGCGGACCGAGGGGTAGACCTCCGCCATCAGCTCGGCGCTCGGGCGATTCATGACGGTGTCCGCGGCGGCGACGATGAAGTGCTCTGCGCCGACGTCCGCTTCGAGTGCGAGCCGGCAACTCTGGGCGACATCGCGGGCGTCGACGTAGCCCCACAGGTTCCAGCGTCGCAGCGTCGCATCGCTCCAGAAGGACGGAAACCGCTCGTAGTCCTTCGGCTCCATGATGTTCGAGAATCGAAGCGCGACGTACGGCGTTCCGGTCCACCGGTGCAGCTGGCGACCGAGCTCTTCGGCGAGCAGCTTCGAAAGCGCATAGCTCGACTCCGGAAGTGGCGGATTTTCCTCGTCGATCGGCGCGTAAGCCGGTTGCTCTCGCTCGAACGGGAGTCCGAGGATCGTCTCGCTCGACGCCCAGACGACGCGATGCAGGCCTACCAGCCGCGCAGCCTCGAAGACGTTGTAGGTGCTGAGCATGTTCGTCCGGAACGTGGTCTCCTCGGTGTGGATTCCAGGGGCAGGTATGGCTGCCAGGTGAACGACGGCATCGGCCCCCGCCAGACATTCGACGGCTTGACCGAAGTCGGTCACATCGGCGAGCAAAGACGTCGCATGTGACTCGCCGGGCGGGACCACGTCGACCGCCAGCACCTCGTAGTCATGGTCGATAGGTCGCGAACGACCGCCCGGCCAGCCTTCCCACTCGCCCCCGTGACTACGACCTTCACGCCGGCCGAAGCTTACGACTAGGTCGCTGAGGAATTCACGCGTGGAGTCGTCGACCTAAGCCGTCCGTCCCAGAGCCAGTCGCCGCCGATGCCGGCTTTGCCGGCGTCGGCCGCTCAGGCTCTCCGATAGCGGATGATTCCCCGCAAAGTCGTCATGGCTTCGGCGCAGCCGAAGCCGGACTTTGCGGGGAGAGTGGAGGCGGCGGGAATCGAACCCGCGTCCGCGGACGCACCGGTCAGAGCGTCTACAAGCGTAGGCTGCCATTGGCTTTCGCCCGCCGGCCGGTAGGCAGCCGACCAACCGCCGGGCTAGTCATCCTTTGAATGTCGCACCTCGGGCGATGACATTCCGTCGGTGCCGAGCCCGTTCGTTGACGCCGCTACCCGAACCACGGGCCGAGCTCGGAGCGACGCCCATCGCTACTGGTTAGGCAGCGACCGGGAGTGCAGAGTTGTCATCCGCACTTGCTGTTGATCCCGGTTGTTTTACGAGGCCGACCGGGGACCTCGGCTTGCAGCTCTGCCGGAGAACCGACCACGTCGAAACCTGATCGCCCCCGTATGTGAACCACATTGTAGCCGCGGCTAGCGCGAACGCTGCTTCAGGGCCCGCTCGATCTGGCGGTCAGCGTCGCGCTTCGAGATCTCGCGACGCCGGTCGCGAACGTCCTTCCCCTTCGCCAGCGCGAGCTCGACCTTGGCGCGCCCGTCCTTGAAGTAGAGCCTCGTGGGAATGAGCGTGAAGCCACGCTCTTGCACCTTTCCCTTCAGGCTGTCGATCTCGCGGCGGTGCAGGAGGAGCTTGCGGTCGCGGTCCGGATCGTGGTTCTCGATTCCCGCTTGGTCGTAGGTGGAGATGTGCGCACCGACGAGCCAGAGCTCGCCGTCGCGGATGTCGGCGAAGGCCCGCTGGAGCTGCGCCTGGCCTTCGCGCAGCGACTTGACCTCGGACCCGGTCAGGACCAGGCCGGCCTCGTGGCGCTCGAGCAGGTGGTACTCGTGCCGCGCCTTCCGGTTCTCCGCAATCGGCTTCTCGCCCTTCATCACGCCGCCGCAGCCGTTCGCGCCAACCAGGCCCGCAACTCGATCAAGAAGTTCGGGTCGATCGTGTGCGGAAGCGGGTACTCGCGGTAGAGGACCGACGCGCCTGCTTCCTCGAGCAGCTGCCGGGCACGGCGGCCGAACTCGACCGAGATGATCGGGTCGTAAGTTCCGTGCCCGATCGCGACGGGTGGAATCTCGCTGAGGTCGAGCTCGAAGCCGTCCACAGTCGGGATGAAGCCGGAGAGCGCGATCAGCGCCGCAGGCCGGGGACGGCCCTTGCCGAGCGCGAACACGTAGGCCATGACAGCGCCTTGGGAGAAGCCGCCGAGAACGGTCCTGTTGTGCGCGATCGCGTGCTCGTCGAGGAAGCCGTCGAGCCATGCTCCCACCTCCTCGTAGGTGGCCAGGAACGTCTCCCGGTCGGGGAAGCCCACCTCTTGCAGCTTGTACCAGTGCGCTCCGCCCGGCGGAAGCGAGAGCGGCCCGCGCGGAGTGACACCGAGCAGTCGCCGCTCCGGATCGAGGAGGTCGAGCAGCGAATAGAGATCCTGCTCGTCGGCGCCGCGCCCATGGAAGAGGACGAGCGCGCCGGCGGGCTCCCCCGCCGCCTCTCTTACAGCCGCTGAGATTTGCATCGACAGTGTCGACCGGTCGTTTCAGACGGATGACGGGCTAGGCCCGCCATCCTGACGGCGGCACCGCAAGCGGCGCCTTACTTGGTACTCCACGCCGCCCGCGGATCGGGCAGAGGCGTGAGCACGTCTTCGAGGCGGTCGCGCAGCGGCTCGTAGTCCGGCGGCAGCGCCAGCCGCTCGCCGAGCGTCTCCAGCGGCTCGTCGGCGGTGAAGCCCGGCCCGAGGGTTGCGATCTCGAAAAGCACGCCGCTCGGCTCGCGGAAGTAGATCGAGCGGAAGTAGTAGCGGTCGATGATCGGCGTCGGGCGTGCGCCGGCGGCGGCGACCCGGTCTCGCCAGGCCTCGTGGTCGTCCATGGTGCTCGCCCAGGCGACGTGGTGGACCGTGCCGGCGCCTCCGATTCCAGGCTCGGCCGGCGCCTCGTCGTAGCCGTAGCGCCCGCCGCGCCGCTCGCCGCGGGCTTCCCAGTCGTTGTCCCCGGTCGGCTCGAAGCCGAGCGTCTCTTCGAGGAGCGGGCGGCTCGCCTCCGGCGAGCTCGCGTACGCGCGGACACTCTCGAAGCCCTGGAGCGCGAGCTCGGCGGGGATCTCGGGATGGTCGGCGATCAGCGGCTCGTCATCGGTCTCGACGACCGCCAGCTCTAGGCCGAGCCCCTCAGGATCCTCGAACCGGAGCCGGCCGTTCTCGCGCGCCGGCTCGACGCCGTGCGCGCGCAGCCGCTCCTCCCAGAAGTCGAGCGCCTCCTCGGAGGCGACGCGCCAGGTGATCGTGTGGATCATCCCCGCGCCGGCGCGGCCGCGCCGTGCGCCGGGGTATTCGAAGAACGTGATGTCGGAGCCTGCATTGCCTTTCTCGTCCGCGTAGAACAGGTGGTAGACGGTCGGGTCGTCCTGGTTCACAGACTTCTTGACGAGCCGTAGTCCGAGGACGCCGGTGTAGAACTCGACGTTGCCGGGCGCGTCAGCGGTGATGCAGGTGATGTGGTGGATGCCTTCGAGCCTCATGGGAGCGCGATCTCTATCTTGCCTGCTGGACGGTCGATGTCGGTGACCTTGACCTCGATCGGGTCACCTAGGCGATACCGGCGTCCGCCGCGGCGCGCCACGAGCGCCGTTGCTAGGTCGTTGAGCTCGAAGTAGCCGGGCAGCTTCCGGACCGGCAGGTACCCCTCGAACACCTCGCCGAACCGAGCGAACAGCCCAGAGGCGATCACTCCGGTGATCTCGCCGGCGAAGGTCGTCTCCCAGCCCCGCTCGTAGAGCACCGCCTCGAGCAGCCACGCGAGACAGATGTCGTCGGCGCGGTACTCGACGTCGGCAATCGCGCGCTCTCGGGCGGACGCATGCTCGGCGAGCTCGTCCAGGTCGTCCGCCGGCGGCTCATCTCCCAGGCCGAGCTCGCGCAGGAGCGCGCGATGGCAGACCACGTCCGGATAGCGGCGGATCGGGGACGTGAAGTGACAGTACGCCGGGCTCGCTAAGCCCGAGTGCCCGAGGTTCTTGGGGTCGTAGCGCGCCTGCTTGAGCGCGCGGAGCACGACGGAAGGAAAGGCCTCGACTCCACGACGCGAGCGCTCTATGTACTCGCTGACCCGCTCGCTGATCTCGCCCGCGAGCGTGGCCGCCTGCTTCGGGGTCAGGTGCTCGGTATCCGGTGCCGGCGGTGTCGGAACCTCGAGCTCGGCGAGCTTGGCGAGCAGCAGCGAGATCGCCGTCGGATCCGGGCGCTCGTGCACGCGGTAGAGCGATTCACGCCGGCGGCCGGCCAACAGCCCGGCGACAGCCTCGTTGGCGAGGATCATCAGCTCCTCGATCAACAGGTGAGCGTGCGGCTCCGACTCGAGCCACGCCCGCTCGACCCCGCCCTCCCCGTCGAAGGCGAAGACGATCTCCCGCGT
This sequence comes from uncultured Actinomycetes bacterium, assembly GCA_963752845.1. Lineage (GTDB taxonomy): Bacteria > Actinomycetota > Thermoleophilia > Gaiellales > Gaiellaceae > JACDAN01. The sequence continues at coordinate 594,014 of CAVVZV010000003.1, forward strand.
CGTGATCCGCAGCGCACCGCGCGCAAACCGGCGCCGCCGCAGCTCGAGCGCCAGCCGCTCGGCCAGGCGAAGCGCCTCTGCGAGCTCCTCCGAAGCCCGCTCTTTTCCGCCGAGGATGCGCTCGGCCTGCCCGTAGGTCAGCCGCTCGCGGCTGCGGATGACTGAGCGGTAGAACGTCGGCTCGCCGGGTTGCAGCTCGGCGTCGAACGGCACCTCGACGGTGACGCAGAGACGATCCTGGTTGGGTCGCAGGCTGCAGAGATCGTCGGCGAGCTCAGGCGGGAGCATCGGCGCGACACGGCCGGGAACGTACGCCGAGAACGACCGCCGCGCGGCGCCGCGGTCGAGCGGAGAGCCGGCCGGGACGAAGTGCGAGACATCGGCGATGTGCACCCAGGCGCGGAGCCCGTCGCCTTCCTCCCGCACCGAGATCGCGTCGTCGAAGTCCTTCGCAGTCTCCGGGTCGATCGTGAACGCGAGCTGGTCGCGAAGGTCGACCCGGCCCTCGAGCGTCGGCGGAGGCGCGTCGTGCGGCTCGTGCTGCTCAACCAGCCCTTCCTGTTCGAGCAGCGCATCCAGCACGCTGTCGACGGAATCGGCGGGCCCGAGCGCCTTCTCGAGCCGCGCCCGCCCACGCCGGGGCGCCACGACAGCGAGCTGGCCGGGCCGAACCTCGGAGACGCCGCGCTTGTCGAGGACGAGCGGCACGCCGGGCACGAAGAACGGCTCGCCGACCACGAGGCGGCCGCGCCGGCGCACCTCGACCACGATGCGGTCGGACAATTAGACGCGCAGGAAGCGGCGGAGCGTCAGCCCCGAGCCGGCGGCGCCGAGCAGTAGTCCGATCCCGAGGAGGATCAGCGCGTTCGTCCAGAAGGAGATCGCGTGCACGCCGGGGCCGCTGTCGAGGCGCGGGATGATCGACGGCAGCGCGACTTCCTTGCTGAGGAACAGCAGGATCACGGCAAGGAGCGAGCCGACCAGGCCGCAGAGCAGGCCCTCGAGCATGAACGGCCCGCGCACGAACCAGTTCGTCGCCCCGACGAGCTTCATCACCTCGATCTCGCGGCGACGCGAGAAGATCGAGAGCCGGATCGTGTTGGCGATCAGGATCGTCGATGCGGCTAACAGGATCAGTCCCGCCAGCAGGAAGATCGAGTTGATCACGTTCGCAACCTTGAGAATGCGCTTCGCCTTCTCCTCGCCGAACGTGACGTTGTGGACGCCCGTGGGATGGGGCTTGAGGCTGGCGGCGATCGCCTCGGTGTCCTCGGCGCGGTTCGGGATCACCGTGTAGGCGTGGCCGAGCGGGTTGTAGGGCAGCTCGGCGGCGAACAGGTCGGGTCGCGTCTTGCGCATGTTTTCGAGCGCCTTGTCGGCGGAGACGAACTTGATCTCCTTGACGCGGCTGTCCGACTCGAGCTTCATGCGGACGGCCTCGACGTTGCGGGCCGGCGTTTCCCGGTCGAAGAAGACCTTGACGACGAGCTCGTCCTTGACGTGATTGCTCCAGGAGTTCGCGTAGGTCGCAAAGGCGATGAACAGCCCGAGCAGGAACATCCCGATCAGCACGGTCATCGTCGCGGCGACCGTGGTCGAGACGTTCGCTCCAATCGAGCGCACGGCCTCGCCGACCATCATCTTCAACCTCATTCGGAGGTGTAACCCCCGCGGCGCTCGTCACGCGCGATGCGCCCGTCCTCGAGCGCGATCACGCGGCGCCGCATCTTGTCGACCAGCTCGCGGTCATGGGTCGCCATCACGACCGTCGTGCCCGAGCGGTTGATCCGGTAGAGCAGCTGCATGATCCCCACCGACGTGTCGGGATCGAGGTTCCCGGTCGGCTCGTCGCAGACGACCAGCGGCGGGTGGTTGACGAACGCGCGCGCGATCGACACGCGCTGCTGCTCGCCGCCCGAGAGCTCGTCGGGGTAGGAGTTCATCTTGTGTGAGAGGCCGACGAGGGCGAGCGCTTCCGGCACCTTGCTCCGGATCGCGTTGCGCCCCTCGCCTTGAACCTTCAGGGCATACGCGACGTTCTCGGCGGTGTTGCGGTTCGGCAGCAGCTTGAAGTCCTGGAAGACGCACCCGATGTTCCGCCGCAGCTGCGCCACCTTTGATCGCCGCAGCCGGGCGAGGTCGCGCCCGCCGACGACGATCCGCCCTGCGGTCGGCTCCAGCTCTTTGAGCAACAGCCGCACCATCGTCGACTTGCCCGAGCCCGAGGGACCGACGAGGAAGACGAACTCTCCCTTCTCGATCACGAGCGACGCGTCCTCGAGCGCGATCACGTTGGGCTCGTAGACCTTGTGGACGTTCTCGAACACGATCATCGCCCGCGCGGCGGCCGCGGCGTCGCCGCCCTGCGGGCGCTCGGCTTGGAGCATCTCAGCGGGTGGGTCTGTGACGAGTGTCGTTTCAGGCACGGCGGGTGATCGCAGGCCGCAGTGGCGGCCGCACCGTTCAGGATTGAGCGACGGGGGAGTCTACCGAAAGGCCCTGCTAGACAACCTTTCCAGCTGCTTTCGCCAGCAGGTAGGCCTGGATGAATCCGTCCAGGTCGCCGTTCAGCACGCCCTCGGCGTTCCCGGTCTCGTAGTCGGTCCGATGGTCTTTGACCATCTGGTACGGGTGCAGGACGTAGCTCCGGATCTGGCTGCCGAAGCCGGTGTCCTGGGCGACGCCGCGCTCGCGCGCGAGCTCTTCCTCCCGGCGTTCCTGCTCGACCTCGGCGAGACGTGACTTGAGGATCCGAAGGGCGGTCTGCTTGTTCGAGGACTGCGAACGCTCGTTCTGGCACTGAACGACGATCCCGGTCGGGATGTGCGTGATCCGCACCGCCGAGTCGGTCTTGTTCACGTGCTGGCCGCCGGCACCGCTCGCCCGGTAGGTGTCGATGCGCAGGTCGTCCTCGTTGATCTCGATCTCGGCCTCGTCGGCGAGCAGCGGCGAGACGATCACCTGCGCAAACGAGGTGTGGCGCCGGTGCGCCGAGTCGAAAGGCGAGAGTCGGACGAGCCGGTGCACGCCGCGCTCGGCCTTGAGGATCCCGTAGGCGTTCTCGCCGGTGACGGTGAACGTCGCCGACTTCAGTCCCGCCTCCTCGCCCGGGCTCGCCTCGACGAGCTCGGCCTTCAGGCCACGCTGCTGGGCCCAGCGGAGGTACATCCGGAGCAGGATCTCGGTCCAGTCCTGGGCGTCCGTCCCTCCGGTCCCCGCGTTGATAGTCACGACCGCGTCGCCCGCGTCGTACTCGCCGGTGAACAGGGCGTCCTCGCGCAGCCGGCCGAGCTCCTGCTCGAGCGGCTGGAGGTGCGCATCGAGCTCGTCGGCGAGGTCACCGTCGAGCTGGAAGAGCTCCTGCGCCTCCTCGTAGTCGCGGGTGAGCGTCTCGTAGCGCTCGAGCCGCCTGGTCAGGCGCGCGTGTTCAGCCGAGATCTCGGCCGCCCGGTGCTGGTCGTCCCAGAACCCGGGCTCGCCCATCGCGGTCTCGAGCTCGCCCAGGCGTGTCCTCAGCGCCTCGGGGTCAAAGGTAATCACGGACCCAGGCGAGCTGGGTCCCGATTTCCCGCAAGCGCTCCTCGACGGTCTCCGTGGTCTCGGCCATCGCGTCTGATCCTAGATGCGAGTTACCGCCTCGGCGGGATCAGACGACCCAGACCGAGCCATCCTGACGCGCCTCGGCCGGCGTCGTCAGCGTTTCGCGGAGCCGGGCTTCGCCCGGCGGGAGCCGCCGCCGGCGAGACGTCTCAGGCGCCGTGGCACTTCTTGTACTTCTTGCCGGAGCCGCAGGGGCAGGGGTCGTTGCGGCCGACCTTGTCCCACTCGGAGGCGATCCGCTGCTGCGTCACGACGCTCGTCGCGCCGCTGCCGACGGCGCCCGCCGCCACGGCCGACGGTTCGGCCACCGTTCCGGCTCCGGCCGCCGCGATCGCGTCGGAGCCGGCCAGCGATTCGTGCTCGTACGCGAAGGCGCCGTCGCCATCGCCGTCCCAGCGCTCTCTCTGCTCGAGCGCGGCCGCGTCGGCCGGCTGCACCTCGGCGTGGAAGAGCAGCGAGACGACCTCTTCGCGGATCTCCCGGCCGAGCTGCTCGAACATCAGGTGCCCCTCGTGCCGGTACTCGACGAGCGGATCCTTCTGCGCCATCGCGCGGAGGTGAACGCCCTCGCGGAGGTAGTCCATGCTCTCCAGGTGCTCGCGCCAGCGGGCGTCGACGACCTGGAGGATCACGTAGCGCTCGACCTGGCGAGCGACCTCCTCGCCCCACCCCTCCTCGCGATCCTTGTACTCGTCGAAGGCGTCCTCGACGAACTCCTCGACGATCGCCTCTCGGTCGAGCCCCTGGATCTCCTCGAGCGCGACGCCGGTGCCGTAGAGGGCGTCCATCGCGGTGATCAGCTCAGGCAGGTCCCACTCTTCCTGGTACTCGGCCATGGTGTGCTCGTCGACGACGTTCTCGATCACCTCGCGGATCCAGCCGCGGACGTCCTCGGAGAGGTCGTCGCCCTCGAGCACACGGCGCCGCTGCTCGTAGATCACCTGGCGCTGCGTGTTCATGACGTCGTCGTACTTGAGGACGTTCTTGCGCATGACGAAGTTCTGCTCCTCGACCTTCTTCTGCGCGCTCTCGATCTGCTTGGAGAGGATCGAGGCCTCCATCGGCTGGTCGTCGGGGAGCTTGAAGCGCTCCATGATGTTGTAGATCCGGTCGCCGGCGAACAGCCGCACGACCTGGTCCTGGCCGGAGAGGTAGTAGCGGGACTCGCCCGGGTCGCCCTGGCGGCCCGAGCGGCCGCGGAGCTGGTTGTCGATGCGGCGAGCCTCGTGGCGCTCGGTGCCGAGCACGTAGAGACCGCCGAGCTCGACGACGCCGTCGCCGAGCTTGATGTCGACGCCGCGGCCGGCCATGTTGGTCGAGATCGTCACGGCCTGCTGCTGCCCAGCGTCCTTGATGATCTCCGCCTCGCGCTCGTGCTGCTTCGCGTTGAGGACGTTATGCGGGATGCCGCGACGCTCGAGAATCTGCGAGAGGTACTCGGAGGTCTCGACGTCGATCGTTCCGACCAGTACCGGCTGACCGGCTTCGTGGCGGTCGGTGATGTCCTCGACCACGGCGTCGAACTTCGCTTCCTTCGTCTTGAAGATCAGGTCGTTGTTGTCCTCGCGTGCGACCGCGACGTTCGTCGGGATCTCGACGACGCTCAGGCCGTAGATCTCGACGAACTCCTTCTCCTCGGTCTTCGCGGTGCCGGTCATGCCGGCGAGCTTCTCGTAGAGGCGGAAGTAGTTCTGGAGCGTGATCGTCGCGAGGGTGACGTTCTCCTCCTGGATGCGCACGCCCTCCTTGGCCTCGATCGCCTGGTGCAGGCCCTCCGACCAGCGCCGGCCTTCCATGATCCGGCCGGTGAACTCGTCGACGATCTTGACCTCGCCGTCCTGGATGACGTAGTCGACGTCGCGCTTGTAGAGCGCCTGCGCCTTGAGCGCCTGATTCAAGTGGTTGACCAGCTGGACGTTGCGCGGGTCGTAGAGGTTCTCGATTCCAAGCCCGCGCTCGACCTTGTCGATCGCGGCCTGGCCGGGCGACACGGTCTTGTGCTTCTCGTCGAAGGTGAAGTCGTAGCCGGACGCCTCGGTCTCGTCGATCGCCCTTGGCGACGCCTTGGCTCTGGATGCCCTCCAGCCCCTTCACGACCCGGGCGAAGTCGTAGTAGGTCTGCGCGGCGGTCTCCGGCTCGCCGGAGATGATCAGCGGCGTCCGCGCCTCGTCGATCAGGATCGAGTCGACCTCGTCGACGATCGCATAGGAGTGACCGCGCTGGACGACGCCGTCGAGCGAAACAGCCATGTTGTCGCGCAGGTAGTCGAAGCCGAACTCGGAGTTCGTCCCGTAGGTGGCGTCGGCCGCGTAGGCCTCCCTGCGCTCGTTGAACGGCATCAGGTTCTGGATGAAGCCGACGCGCATGCCGAGCGCGTCCCAGACGGGCTTCGTCCACTCGGCGTCGCGCTTCGCGAGGTAGTCGTTGACCGTCACGAGGTGGACGTTCTTGCCGGTCAGCGCAGTTCAGGTACAGGGGCTGGACGGCGACGAAGGTCTTCCCCTCGCCGGTCTTCATCTCGGCGATGTCCCCTTCGTGGAGCACGATCCCGCCCATCAACTGGACGTCGAAGAGGCGTACCCCCATCGTGCGCTTGAAGGCCTCGCGGACGGCGGCGTACGCCTCGAAGAGAATGTCTTCCGGCGCCTCGCCGTTCTCGATCCGTTGGCGGAACTCGGGCGTCTTGGCCGCAAGCTCCTCGTCGGAAAGGGCTTCGAACTCAGGCTCGAGCGACGTGATGTACTCGGCCTGTTTCTTGAGTTGCTTCAGCCGTCGGCCTTCACCGACGCGTAGAAACTTTTCGAAGCTACCGAGCTGCTGGGACACAGAACCAGGGTATCGGAGCTTTGTCGGCGTGACGGGGACGCGCGCCCGCTCACAGAGCGTTGACTCTAACCGACCAAAGATTGCCGTCGAGGCGCTCGGCCTGAAGGGCGAACTCTCGGTGGCGCTGACGCGCGTAGGTCTCCAGGGTGGGCACTTCGCCCCAGCCGGGACGATCGTCGATCATCAGCGTCCGTTCGTCGCCCTGGACGGCGAGACTGACCGTGTCACCGGCGACCTCTTCCGGGACCTCGACGACATCGATCCGGTTGGCCGCAACGCCCCACAGATTGTCCTCGCCGCGGACCGCGCGGGCCTGGTACGGCGCGGAGAGCGATTGCTCGATCGCCTCGACGAGCGGGGACAGCGCGTCCTCCGGGATGTCGCCGTCGAGGAGCAGCGTGCCGTCGGGCAGCGCGGTGAACTCCAACTCGTCGCCATCGAGCCCGGGAGCCTCGGTGGTCGCGACGGCATCCCAGCGACGCGGCCTGCCGCCGTGCAGGACATCGAGTGTTCCCTTGAAGAACTGCGCGCCCGGCTGGTGCCTCGTCTCCCATGCGAGCAGGTCGGTGCCCTCGGCGAGCTCTTCGTGCAGCGGCGTCCGGCGGCGCCAGAAGGGCATCGCGGTCGGCCTAGAGCTGGGGTTCGATCAGCCCGTACGCGCCGTCCCGCCGCTTGTACACGACGTTCACCTCCATCGTCTCCGCGTTCTGGAAGACGAAGAAGTCGTGGCCGACGAGCTCGAGCTGGAGGACCGCCTCTTCGGGGCTCATCGGTTTCACGGGAAAGCGCTTGCTCTTGACGATCCGCGGCTCCGCTTCGATCGGCACGGCATTCTCGATGATCGCCTCATCGGCCGGGGCGGGCCGGAAGCGCCGGCGCTTCTCTCGATAGCGCTTGACCTGCCGCTCGAGCTTGTCGACCAACTGGTCGATCGACGCCTTGTGGTCGGCGGATGCTTCGCGGGCGCGAAGGACCGGCCCCTTCGTCCAGATCGTCGCTTCGGCGACGTGGTTCGCGGAGATCGACGGATTCCGCTCGACGGCGAGCTCGAGCTCGACGCGAGTCGGATCCGCGAGCTGGCGATCCAGCTTGCCGAGCTTCTCCTCCGCGTACTCGCGAATCGAATCGGTCACCTCGACGTTCTTGCCCTTTACCTGGAGTCGCACAAGGAGACCTCCCCACCTCGACGGCGGTCTGCTTCGTAGGAGCGATTCTAGTTGGGCAGTCGTACAGCCCGGGCGAAGGTGACTACTTCGACGTGCCGAGCGCCTGCGGCGCGCAGCGCCGACGACGCAGCCGAAGCCGTCGCGCCTGTGGTGTAGACGTCGTCGACCAGCCCGAGCCTCGTAGGCACGCGCACGCGTGCGCTGAACGCTCCGGCGACGTTCTGGCGACGCGCGGCCAGGCTCAGCCCGCGCTGCGGCCTGCGCGCCTTCGTCCGCCCCAACCCGGGGACGACGGGGAGCTCCCAGCAGGCTCCGAGCTCACGGGCCAGCCGCTCGGCCGGATGGTGGCCGCGCTTGACGCTGCGGTCGCCGTCGGGCGGAACGAAGGCGAGCGCGGCGACGCAGGGGCGCTCGACCGTGTTGGCGATCACGTTTGCCGCCTCTTCGGCGATGAGGCGCAGGCCGCGTTCCTTCCAGGCCGCGACCAGCGGGCGCACCGGTCCGTAATAGGCGACGGCGGCGCGCGCGGAGGCGAACGCGAGCCGACGGCCCGAGCACTCGAGGCAGCGCTTGACCGGCCAGGCGGTGGGCGCGCCACAGCGCGCACAGCGAGGACCGCGCAGCCGCGGAAGGCCGGCGCGACAGGCACCGCAGAGGATCGCTCCCAGCCGCCCGCAAACAGCGCAGCGGCGAGGAACCAAGAGGTCGAGAAGCACATCTGCCTGACCGTACGCGGCGAGTCCGCACGCGTGGGTGACGAAAGTGCGCCGAGATCGTCGCGGCCGCGTGCGCGCGCCGCTACTGCGTCAGCGAGTACTCGGCGCGTGCCTCAAGACCGAGCCGGGCGCGCATGCGGTTGTCTGCCTCGAGCAGCTGCTGCGGATCGCCTATGTCCATCCACGCCGCCCTCGAAGCGGTAGCCGTAGACAGGCGCGCGCGGATACAGCCAGACGACGAAGTTCCCCGGGGCGTCCGGCGGGTTGCCTTCGTCGAGGTAGGGACCGATCAGCGCAGCGTGCTCCGCGGGGTACAGGTAGGCGGCAGTGGCCGCGAGGTCGCTCCGGGGCTGCGACGGCTTCTCCTCGAGCGAGACGACGCGATCGTCCTGATCGAGCTCGACGACTCCGTAGTGCTTGATCAGCTCCCGGTCGTCGACGCGATGAACGGCGATCGCGGCGCCGCCGTCCTTCTCCCGCCAGAAGCGAACGAAGTCCGCGAGGCTGTACTCGATCAGGTTGTCGCCCGCGACCACCAACAGGTCGGCGCCATCGAGACCGGCCTCTTCGATCGTGAAGCGGATGTCGCCGATCGCGCCGAGCCGGTCCTCGTTGCTCGTCGTGCCGTCGTTCCAGACGGTCACGCGCCGCACGCCGGAGCGCTGCCCGGCCCAGCGCCCGAAGTCTCCGGCGAAGCGGGCATTCGTGACGACGTGGATCTCGTCGATCTCCTCGACCGCTTCGATTCGATCGATCAGGTAGTCGAGCATCGGCCGCCCGGCGAGCGGCAGGAGCATCTTCGGAATCGAATCGGTGAGAGGACGCAGCCGCGTCGCGTAGCCGGCCCCGAGGACGATCGCCTTCACGGCGTGCGAAGCCTGGCGACGTAGTAGTTGTTGAACGGGTCGCCGTCGATTCGCTTCACGTCGACGTTGCCGAAACCGGCCTCATTGAGCATCTCGAGAGCCTTCTGCTCGCCCCAGACCGTGCCGAGGCCTGCGCCGTCCTGCGCGAGTGAGACGGTCATGCAATGCAGGACGGAGAACATGTAGAGGGCCGGTCCGAGCGGGTGGTCGATGTTGTCCTCGAGCTTGCTCGAGGCGGCGAAGTCGACCATGAGAAACGTTCCCTCGGGTGTGAGCGCCGCAGCGATCGCGCGCAGCACCTTCGCGGGCTCGGCCTGATCGTGGATCGCGTCGAACGCCGTGATGAGGTCGTACCTCCCCGGCTCGTCGAGCGCCGCCAGGTCCTTCACCTCGAAGCGCGCGTTCTTGAGCCCAAGCGCCGGGCCTCGCGCTTGCCCCTGGCGATACCGTCCTCCGAGAGGTCGTAGCCCACGAAGCGGCTGTTCGGGAACTCCTTCGCCATCACGTTGATCGCATGGCCGGCCCCACAGCCGACGTCGGCGACGTCGATTCCCTCGCGCAGCCGTTCACGAGGCCGGGAGTAAGCGGAAGGGTGCCTTCGATCAAGGTGGCGTCGAACACTGCCCCCGTGTCCTCGGCCATCACCTCTTGGAGGCGGGGATAGGAGGAGTACGGCACGCCCCCGCCCGTGCGGAAGCATTCGGCGACCTCGTCCTCGACGCTTGCGAGAACCGGCACGTACGCCGCGACGGCGCCCATGTTGTTCGGCCCCGCAGCACGCGTTAGGGCGGCCGCATGCTCGGCGGGCAGGTGGTAGGTCCCCTCGTCCGGTTCGTACTCGACCACGCCGCCGACAACCATCCCTCCCAGCCACTCGCGCACGTAACGTTCTTGGAGGCCCGCTTGATCGGCGATCTGCGCGCTCGTCGAGGGAGGCAGCTCGGCCATCGTGTCGAAAAGACCTGTCCGCTGCCCGAGGCTCGTCAGCAGGACGAGCGCCGCGTCGTTGAGCGCGCCGAGCATGCGTTCTCCGAACGCCTCCGCCCTGGCGGCGTCGAGTGTGTCGGTCATCTCGTCGAGCTCCTTCGCCGTCGCGGATCCGCTGACTACGTGCCTTCGTTCCAGGACGCGAGGTACTTCGCCTGGTCCTCGGTGAGCCGGTCGATCGTGATTCCCATCGTCTCCAGCTTGAGCCGCGCGATCTCGCGGTCGATCTCCTCCGGCACCGGATACACCTTTCGCTCCAGCTCAGCCGCGTGGTCGACCGCGTACTCGGCCGCCAGCGCCTGGTTCGCGAAAGGACATGTCCATGACGAGCGCCGGATGCCCCTCCGCCGCCGCGAGGTTGATCAGCCGGCCGTCTCCGAGCAGGTAGAGCCGCTTCCCGTCCTCGAGCACGAACTCCTCGACGAATTCGCGCGACTCGCGCACCTCCGTCGCCAGCTGCCTGAGCGCCGGAATCTCGATCTCGACATTGAAGTGCCCGGTGTTCGCGAGGATCGCGCCGTCCTTCATCCGGACCATGTGCTCGCGCGTGATCACGGACTTGTCGCCGGTCGCAGTGCAGAAGAGGTCGCCGATCTCAGCCGCCTCGGTCATCGACATCACCTCGAACCCGTCCATCGCCGCCTCGAGGGCGCGGACCGGATCGACCTCGGTGACGATCACATGGGCGCCCATGCCCTTCGCCCGCATCGAGACGCCCTTGCCGACCCAGCCGTAGCCGGCGACGACAAAGCGCTTACCGGCCAGAAGGATGTTCGTTGCCCGGATGATGCCGTCGATCGTGGACTGGCCGGTCCCGTAGCGGTTGTCGAACAGGTGCTTGGTCTTGGCCTCGTTGACGGCGATGATCGGGAAGCCGAGCGCGCCGTCGGCTTCGAGCGCCTTGAGGCGGATGACTCCGGTCGTCGTCTCCTCGGTGCCGGCGATGATGTCGCCGAGCTGCTCGCGCCGGTGTGAGTGGAGCACGCCGATGACATCGGCGCCGTCGTCCATCGTCAGCTGGGGCTTGTGGTCGACCGCGGCCTCGATGTGCTGGTAGTAGGTGTCGTTGTCCTCGCCCTTGATCGCGAAGACCGAGACGTCGAATTCCTCCACCAGCGCGGCGGCCACGTCGTCCTGCGTCGAGAGCGGGTTGGAGGCGCAGAGCACGACATCAGCGCCGCCCGCCTTGAGCGTTCGCGCCAGATTGGCCGTCTCGGTCGTGACGTGGAGGCAGGCGGAGATGCGATAGCCCGAGAGGGGTTGCTCGCGCTCGAAGCGCTCCCGAATCGCGGCCAGCACCGGCATCTGCCGGTCGGCCCAGGCGATGCGGCGGATACCCTCGGGGGCCAGCGAAAGATCCTTGACGTCGTAGCGCTTGGTCGTTGCCATCAGCTCTTCCTCTCTCGGAGTCGGGACTCTCTAGGCCGCGAGGAGCCGCTCGTGCTTTCGCTGCTCCCAGTCGACCCAGTCGCTTGCGCCGACGTCGGCCCGGGCCAGCCAGCTCTCGACGGCGCTGCGGAGCGCGAGCTCACGGTCGAGTCGCGCGGCGAACGCAAGGTCGGAGAGCTCGACCCCGAACCGGCTACGCAACCGGCGGAGCGAGCGAAGCTGGTTCAGCTCGCGGAGGCCGTAGAGGCGGTAGCCCGACGGCGATCGCTTGGGGACGACGAGACGGGCCTGTTCGAGGTAACGAAGCATGCGAGCCGACCATCCGGTCGAGGTCGCCGCAGCTCCAACTGTCAGCCCGTCCACGCCGACAACCTTAGCACAAGCGTGTCAAGGTTTGTCCTCGGCGCCAGTTCGGCCGTAGTCGTCCTCCAGCCGGACGACGTCATCGAGGTGCGGCGTCGAGACCTCGAGCATGAGCACGTCCTCGACGGCGCGAATCCGATGCACGGTGCCGGGTCGGATCCGGAACGCCGCGCCGGGCCTCACGATCTCGGAGGTCGTCGTCTTCTCGCCGGCCGCCGCGAGCTCGAGCTCGGCCAGCCCCCGGAGCAGGTACCACGACTCGTCCTTCTGCCTGTGGAACTGGAGCGAGAGCTGCTGGCCTGCGTTGACCGCCAGCAGCTTGCCCGCGTAGTTCTCGGTCAACGCCCAGATCAGCTCGTAGCCCCACGGCTTCTCGACCCGCTCGGGCTCGAAGGCGAACTGCTCGCTGCCCTTCAAGTTGGGTGAGGAGAGTCGGTCGGCCACGCGGCGATCATCGCACTACCAGCCCCGGGTGCGACTCGAGGTAGTCCTGCGCTCGGCGCAGGTCTTTGGGCGTGTTTACGGTCAGCCAGAGGCCTTCGTGGCGGAAGGCGCGCAGGCGGCCCTCGCCGGCCAGCTCCGGGAAGGTCGTCGTCTCGTGGTCGCCGCGCTCGGGCAGCCGCGCGATCGCTTCCTCCTCGAGCACGTAGAGGCCGGTGCTGACCCAGTACGGGAGTTTCGGAGCCTCCCGAAAGGCTCGCACGACATCGTCCTCGTCGATCTTGACGACGCCGAACGGGCTCTGGAGCGGAGCGACCGTAATCGTCGCCGCGCCGCCGCGCTGCGTGTGCGCCTCGTACAAGTCGGCAGGCTCGAGGTCGAACAGCTCGTCGCCGTTGAGGGCGTAGACCGGGCCCTCCGTTTGCCTAGCCTGCGCCGCCAGCCGAAGTCCGCCTCCCCGCCCCAGAGGCTCGGGCTCGCCGACCGTGACGAGCTCGAGACCGAAGTCGCCGAGCTCATGCTGAAACAGCTCCTCCTGGCCTGCGGCGCAGCTGATGATCACTCGGTCGACCCCGCCCTTCGCCAGCAGCGCGAGCTGATAGGCCGCGAGCGGGCGGCCGGCAATCGGGACGAGCGCTTTCGGCTTTCCGTCCGCAGCGTCGCCGAGCCGCTCGGCCTTGCCGCCGGCGAGGATGATCGCCTCCGACGGCACTAGATGGTTTCGCGCTCGGGCTCGGCCGTCTCCGGCAGCCCGGCGAACGGCGAGCTTGCCCGGCCGATGCCCTCGTAAGCGAAGCTGAGCTGCTCGACCGTTTTGGGATCGAGCAGGTTGCGGCCGTCAACGATCAGCGGGTTCCGCATCGCGCCGCGAATCTCCTCGGAGGGGAGCTCGCGCAGCTCCGGCCACTCGGTGACGATCACGGCGGCATCCGCGTCGCGGACCGCGTCGAGCACCGAGTCGCAGATCGTGACGCCCTTGAGCAGCTCCCCGGGCCGGGCCACAGGATCCCAGCCGCGCACCTCCGCCCCCTCCGCGAGCAGCCGCGAGGCCAACACGACGCTCGGCGCCTCACGCATGTCGTCCGTGTTCGGCTTGAAAGCGAGCCCCAGCAGCGCGATGCGCTTCCCACGCAGCCTGCCGAGATGCTTCTGCAGCTTCGCGATCACGCGGCGCTTCTGGAGCTCGTTGACCTCGATCACTGCCGACAGCAGCTGGAAGTGGTAGCCCGAGTTCGACGCGAGCTGCTTCAGCGCGGACGCATCCTTCGGGAAACACGACCCTCCGTAACCGATCCCGGCGCGGAGGAAGTGCGGCCCGAGACGATGGTCGAGGCCGATGCCTCGCGCCACCTCCTCGACGTCTGCGCCGACCAGCTCACACACGTTCGCGATCTCGTTGATGAAGCTGATGCGCGTCATCAGGAACGCGTTTGCCGCGAGCTTGATCATCTCGGCCGAGGCAACGTCCGAGCGCACGACCGGGACGTCGAGCTTCTCGTGCAGCGCCTCCACACGATCTCCGTCCTCGGGCTCGAAGGCGCCGACGACGATCCGGTCGGCGTTCATGAAGTCCCGGACTGCCGTCCCTTCGGCGAGGAACTCCGGGTTGGACACGTAGCCGACGTGGTCGAGGCCGCGCGCATCGAGCGCGGCGCGGACTTTCTCGCCCGTTCCAACCGGCACCGTGCTCTTCATCACCAGCACCGGCCGCCCCTCCAGCTCCGGCAGGTCGTCGAGCACGCTCCAGACGGCCGAGAGGTCGGCATCACCCGAGTACGTCGAGGGCGTCCCGACGCAGACGTAGAGGAATTCGGCGTCGTGCGCCGCCTCGGCTGCATCGGCCGTGAACTGCAGCCGCGCGCGATTCTTCTCGATCAGCTCGGGCAGGCCCGGCTCGTGGATCGGAATCCGACCCTGCTTCAGCGCATCCACCTTCTCCGGAATCACATCGCGGACGACGACCGTGTGGCCGAGCTCGGCGAAGCAGGACCCGGTGACCAGGCCCACCCAGCCGGCGCCGAAGACCCCGATCTTGCTCACTGCTTCTTCTTCCGCTTTCCGTCGAGTGGGCGGAGCCCGCGTGCGATCGAGAGCATCGTTTCGTTCGAGAGCGATTCGCGCAGCGTGTTCACGACCCAGTAGCCCGCCTTGTCGGTCTTCAGGACGACCATTTGCAGACGCGCCCCGTCGTAGTAGAGGTCGTACTCCCGCCCGCCGAGCCGCCGTGTGACGCTCTTGCCTCCGAGGACGGGCGCATCCTCCCAGGCCGTCTGCTGAATGCCCCAGTACTCCTGGGCGCCGTTCTTGAAGGTCAGCCGGACCGCTTTCTCGCCCTTCTTGATCTGGTAGATGCGCAACGGCTTCTCACGGTCGATGTACGAGCTCCGCTCGAGCAGGCTCGGGACCATCAACGGGAAGTCCGCGCGGTGCTTGTAGCGAGCGGAGGAGCCCGAGTGTCGCCAGCGGATTCCGGACGGTGTTCGGCGGCTTGCGCTTCGGCGTCCGGTCGACGGGCGCCGGGGCGAGCGTGCCATGGAACGTCTGCCCGACGATGACCACGAGCATCGCGCTGTTCGCAAATGGCGCGATCAACGGTGGGAGCGCACCCTTGACGTCAGCCGAGCCGAACAGGTTCGCCACTGCGCGCGCCGCGGCGCGCGAGCCGTTCTGAGCCGGATCGAAGTACACCTGGGTCCGAAAGACCCTGCTCGGCGCATTGGCGTCGACGCCCTCTGGCGGCGGCAGCGTCCGGTAGCCGCGGCGGCTGAGCAGGTAGCTCCCGTTGGCGGCCGAGCCCGTGATCCCGTTGCCGTTCAGAACCACGATCGAGGTCCGGCCCGGCGCCGGTGCGACCGAGCGGGCAAGTTTTGGCCGCTCCCCCAGCGCTGCGGCGGTCGCCTTCTTGCCCGCCTCGACGTCGGGAGTCTGGAACTCCTCAACGGCGGCCTGGATGTTCGACGGGTCGGTCGTCAGCCGGTTGTAGCCCACCAGGCCTTCGATCTTGGACTGGAACACGCGGCTGGGGGGAAGCTGCAACGCGAACAGGGCCCAGCCGCGGAACTCGTCAGGCTCGAGCGCGGCGCCTCCGCCCTTGCCGATCTTGACGTTCCTGCGCGCGACGCCGGTGAGCTTGGGGATCGCGGTCACCTTGAAGGAGCTCGACAGCCTTTCCTTGAGCGCGCGCATGAACAGCCGCTGGCGCTCGATCCGGTAGAGGTCGGAGTCGGTGTGCCGGTAGCGGACGAATGACAGCGCCTGGCGTCCCGTCAGCTTCTGGTAGCCGGGCTGTAGGTCGATCGGCGGGAAGGTCGGCCCGCCCTGGGAGTTGTCGTTGAAGTAGCGGCGGTCGATGTCCATCCAGACCCCGCCGAGCTTGTCGACGGTCTGGATGAAGCCGCGATAGTCGATCGTGACGATGAAGTGGACCGGGAGGCCCGTCAGCTTCTTGACGGTCTCG
The DNA here is from genome assembly GCA_963752845.1 of uncultured Actinomycetes bacterium. Lineage (GTDB taxonomy): Bacteria > Actinomycetota > Thermoleophilia > Gaiellales > Gaiellaceae > JACDAN01. The sequence continues at coordinate 609,826 of CAVVZV010000003.1, forward strand.
ACCGTGCCCTGAAGGCCGCACTCGGCGAACGCAGCGTTGATCGGGCCGGAGAAGGTGCGGCGCGGACAGTGGATGGGACGATCAGGTCGCGCGGGAACGAGAGCATCGAGAGCGTCTCGACGCTCGGGTCGGCGCGGAGGAGCATGAGGGTGTCAGTACGGTCGCCCCGTTCGTCGCCCTTGGCCCAGCGGCGGATGTCCTGGCCGACCGCGATCGCGATCGTCGGCCGGTCCGGCAGCGGGATGTCTAGCTGCTTCGCGGCCTTCCGGATCTGCGGGTCGCGCCGCGAAGCCCGGTCGATGTCGACGACGGTCTGCTCGCCCTCGAGCCAGTAGCCACCGCCGATTCCGACCAGGAGCGAGGCTGTCGCGAGCACGAGGAAGAACAGGATCCGGCCGAGGATGCCGACGAGCCCGCGCCGCTTCCCGGGCTGCTCGTAGTGCGTGATCGGCGTCAGCGCGCCGGGAGGGAGAACTGCGCGCCCGTTTCCGTCCGCCCCCGCAGCCCGCCCGACTCCTCGCTTCAGCGTGGTCTTCATAAAAGGAATGTGCGAAGCGCCCTCGCGGGCGCCTCGGGCGCAGAATAGCTCAGGCGGCGGCGGGAGCCGCTTCCGATTCGTACGCGAGATTGGGGCGCAGCCACCGTTCGGCCTCCGCCAGGGCCATTCCCTTCCGCGCCGCGTAGTCCTCCACCTGGTCGCGCCCGATCCGGCCGACGGAGAAGTAGCGCGCCTTCGGATGCGCCAGGTAGATGCCGCTGACACTCGCGGCCGGAGTGGTCGCGAACGTCTCCGTCAGCTCGATGCCGAGCTCCTCCGCGGAAAGGAGGCGGAAGAGCTTCTGCTTCTCGCTGTGATCGGGACAGGCCGGATAACCGTACGCCGGGCGAATGCCGCGGAAGCGCTCGGCGATCAGCTCGTCGTTCGAGAGCCGCGGTCCGGTCTCGTACCACTCCCGCCTCGCCGTCTCGTGGAGGTGTTCGGCAAACGCCTCCGCCAGTCGGTCGGCGAGCGCCTTGACCATGATCGCCCGGTAGTCGTCGAGCTCGGCCTCGTGCGCGGCGGCGAGCTCGTCGGCACCGTGGATCGAGACCGCGAAGCCGCCGACGTGGTCGCCCGCCGGAGCCACGTAGTCCGCGAGCGAGCGGTTCGGCCGGGAGTCTCGATAGGCGGACTGCTGCCGCAGCATCGGCAGCCGAATGCCGTCCTCGAGGACGATGTCGTCGCCCTCGCCCACGGCCGGCCAGAAGCCATAGGTCCCGCGCGCGTGTAACAACTTGCCGGTCGTCAGCTCGTCGAGCAGCGCCTGCGCGTCGTCGTACAGCTCGCGCGCGGCCGGCTGGTCGAGGATCGCCGGGAACTTCCCCTTCAGCTCCCAGGCGTGGAACAAGAACTGCCAGTCGATGTACGGGACAAGCTCCTCGAGCTCGGGCTCGACGACGCGCGTGCCGCTGAACTCGGGTTCGGCCAGGGCGTCGAACTCGACCTGCTCGCGGTTCGCGCGCGCTTCCTCGATCGGGAGCAGGGGCTTGCGATCCCGCTCGGCATGCTGGTCGCGGAGCCGTTCCTGGAGCTCGGCGTTCTCCTGTTCGAGGGCGGCGCGCCTGACGGGGTCGAGCAGGTTCGAGACGACCCCGACCACGCGTGAGGCGTCGAGTACGTGCACCGTCGGCTGGTTGTACGCCGGCGCGATTCGGACCGCGGTGTGCTGTTTCGACGTCGTCGCTCCTCCGATCAGCAGCGGGAGGTCGAGCCCGCGCCGCTCCATCTCCTTCGCTACGTTCACCATCTCGTCGAGCGACGGCGTGATCAGTCCCGACAGCCCGACGACGTGACACCCCTCCTCGACCGCGGTGTCCAGGATTCGGTCGGCCGCCACCATCACGCCGAGGTCGATCACCTCGTAGTTGTTGCACCCGAGGACGACGCCGACAATGTTCTTGCCGATGTCGTGGACGTCGCCCTTGACCGTGGCGAGCACGAGCTTCCCCTGGGCCTGGCGGGGGGCGCCGGCGGCCGCCTCCTCCATGTAGGGCTCGAGGTAGGCGACGGCGCGCTTCATCGCCCGCGCGCTCTTGACCACCTGCGGCAGGAACATCTTCCCCGCGCCGAACAGGTCGCCGACCACCTGCATCCCGCTCATCAACGGGCCCTCGATCACGTCCAGCGGCCGCTCGCAGGCCTGGCGCGCCTCCTCAGTGTCCTCCTCGATGTGGTCGACGATCCCGTGGACGAGTGCGTGCTCGATTCGCTTCTCGACCGGAGCATCGCGCCAGGCGATGTCCAGCTCACGCCGCGTTCCCTCCCCTCTGTACTCGTCGGCGAGCGTGACGAGCCGCTCGGTCGCGTCGGGCCGCCGGTTGAAGATCACGTCCTCGACGTGCTCGAGCAGATCCGGGGGGATGTCCTGGTAGACCGCGAGCTGCCCCGCGTTGACGATCCCCATGTCGAGCCCGGCCTGGATCGCGTGGTAGAGGAACGCCGCGTGCATCGCCTCACGGACGATGTCGTTGCCGCGGAACGAGAACGAGAGGTTCGAGATCCCACCGCTCGTGCGAACGCCGGGGCAGCGCTCCTTGATCAGCGGCAGCGCCTCGATGAAGTTCTTGGCGTACTCGTCGTGCTCTTCGATCCCAGTCGCGATCGCGAGCACGTTCGGGTCGAAGATGATGTCCTCGGGCGGGAACGAGGCCTCGTCGACCAGCAGCCGGTACGCGCGCTCGCAGATGGCGACCTTCCGCTCGACCGTGTCCGCCTGCCCCTCCTCGTCGAAGGCCATGACGACCGCGCCGGCGCCGTACTGGCGGATCGTCCGCGCCTGCTCCAGGAACGCGTCCTCGCCTTCCTTGAGGCTGATCGAGTTGACGACGCCCTTGCCCTGGACGCACTTGAGGCCGGCCTCGAGCGCAGACCAGCGTGAGCTGTCGACCATGATCGGGATCCGTGCGACCTCGGGCTCGGTCGCGATCACGTTCAGGAAGGTCGTCATCGCCCACTCCGCGTCGAGCAGGTCGGCGTCCATGTTGACGTCGAGGAGGTTCGCACCGCCACGCACCTGCTCAAGCGCGACGTCGACCGCGCCCTGGAAGTCACCGGCCTCGATCAGCTTTCGGAAGCGCGCGGACCCGGTCACGTTCGTTCGCTCGCCGATCATCACGAAGCCCGTGTCGGGGCCGATTTCGAACGGCTCGAGCCCGCTGAATCGCGTCCGCCGCTGTCGCTTCGGGACCTGTCGAGGGGCCAGGCCCCTGGTCACGTCCGCAATCGCCCTGATGTGGTCGGTTGTCGTGCCGCAGCAGCCGCCGACGACGTTGACCAGCCCGTCCCGCGCGAACTCGCCGAGAAAGCGGCTGGTGTCGCCTGGCTGCTCGTCGTGCTCGCCGAACTGGTTCGGGAGGCCTGCGTTCGGATAGCAGCCCGTATACGTGGTGGCGACGCGGGCGAGGTCCTCCACGAACGGCCTCATTTCGGTTGCACCCAGCGAGCAGTTGACGCCCACGATGAGCGGGTCGGCGTTCTCGACCGACGTCCAGAACGCCTCGACCGTCTGGCCGGAGAGATTCCGGCCGCTGCGGTCGACGGCGGTGAACGAGATCCACAACGGAAGCTCGGGCGCCACGTCCTTGGCCGCCACCAGTGCCGCCTTGGCGTTCAGCGTGTCGAAGATCGTCTCGATCAGCAGCAGGTCGACGCCTCCCTCGACCAAGCCGCGCATCTGCTCCGCGTACGCCTCGCGGACCTGATCGAACGTTGCGCTGCGGTACGTCGGGTCGTCGACCTTCGGCGACAGTGAGAGCGAGACGTTCAAGGGCCCGATCGAGCCTGCGACCCACGACGGCCGGTCGACCTCGTCGGCGGCCTCGCGCGCGAGCCGGGCGCCCTCGACGCTCATCTCGTAGGCGTAACGCTCGAGCTCGTAGTCCGCCTGTCCGATCGTGGTCGCCGTGAACGTGTTCGTGGTGACGACATCCGCGCCCGCCGCGAGGTACGACCGATGGATGTCGCGGACGACATCTGGACGGGTCAGGTTGAGGAGATCGGGGTCGCCGGCGACGTCGCGCGCGTGATCTGCGAAGCGCTCTCCGCGGTAGGCGTCTTCGCCGCGCACCGTCTTCTGGATCAGCACCCCGTACGACCCGTCGAGCAGGACGATCCGCTCGTCGAGGAGAGCTTTGAGTTGTTCGATCGTCGCCTTCATGAAAACGCTCCTGGCCCAAAGAGGTCAGGAGCGGAGGCTCCCTGGCTCTTTAGGCGTTTGGTAACCCGGTCGCCAAGCTGCCGCTCAAAGTTCCGGGTTCCTCTAGTTTAGCCAGCAGCGGGCGCGACAGGCCGAATCCGCCCACCGCCGCCGCCTGCGTAGACGTCGAGCTGGTTCTGGGCGTGGGCGATCCGCTGCTCGACGCTGCCAGCGATCCGCGTCCGACTCACCGCGCTCGATCCGCTCGAGCTCGGCCTGGGCCTCCTCGAGCTGCTCCTGCGCGCGCTGCGGGTCGATCTCGCGGGCGTCGACCGCATCGTCGACGAGCGCGAGCGCACGGTCCTGCTCCACCTTGAAGAACCCTGCGCCGGTCGCGAACTCGCGGATCTCCTCCTCGCGGCGGATGTGGACACGAGTGCTGCCCGCCTTGAGCGTGGCGACGAGCGGCGCGTGCCGCGCGAGGATGCCGATCTCGCCGGCCGCACCGGGAACGATCAGCATCTCGACCTCGCCCTCGAAGGCCGGCCCCTCGGGCGTGACGAGCGAGAGGTCGAAGGTTCGACGGTCTTGCGCCACTAGTGCCCCTTCCAGTGATGCTGCCGAGCTTCTGGGTCGCGAGCCCAAGGCGCCGACTTGTCGGCGCCGACCAGAAGAGGTCGTGCCGGCTTTGCCGGCGCGACCGTCTCAAGCCAGAGGTCGCACTCGGCCGCGCCAAGGCTGCTTGGCCGCCTTGGCAAGGCCGAGGGTGGGCTCTGGCGCCGTGTGATCGCGGGCCAGAAGCCGGCGTGCATTGCTGGGAGGGGCACTTAAGCGCCGACGGGCTCGGCCTCGCGCGCCTCTTCCGCCTCTTCGGCGACCGCTTCGGCCTGCGGGCTCGGGCTCGGCCTCGGGCTCGGCCTCGCCAGCCAGCTGGCGCGCCTTCTCGACGGCCTTCTCGATCGGCCCGACCATGTAGAACGCCTGCTCGGGCAGGTCGTCGTGCTTGCCGTCGAGGATCTCCTGGAAGCCCTTGATCGTGTCCTCGAGCTTGACGTACTCGCCTGGCGTGCCCGTGAACTGCTCGGCGACGAAGTTCGGCTGCGAGAGGAAGCGCTGGATCTTGCGAGCTCGCTGGACGATCAGCTTGTCCTCGTCGGAGAGCTCGTCCATGCCCAGGATGGCGATGATGTCCTGCAGGTCGCGGTACCGCTGCAGGACCTCCTGGACGCGCGTCGCCGTCTCGTAGTGCTCGTCAGAGACGAGGCCTGGCTGGAGCGCCCGCGAGAACGAGTCGAGCGGATCGACGGCGGGGTAGATCCCCTGCTCGACGATCGCGCGCGAGAGCACGGTCGTCGCGTCGAGGTGGGCGAACGTGTTCGCCGGCGCCGGGTCGGTGAGGTCGTCGGCCGGGACGTAGATCGCCTGCACCGACGTGACCGAGCCCGTGCGCGTCGAGGTGATCCGCTCCTGGAGCTGGCCCATCTCCGTCGCGAGCGTCGGCTGATAGCCGACCGCGCTGGGCATGCGGCCGAGCAGCGCCGAGACCTCCGAGCCGGCCTGGACGAAGCGGAAGATGTTGTCGATGAAGAGCAGCGTGTCCTGACCCTGGTCGCGGAAGTACTCCGCCATCGTCAGCCCGGAGAGGCCGACGCGCAGGCGCGCGCCCGGCGGCTCGTTCATCTGCCCGAAGACGAGCGCGACCTTGTCCAGCACGCCGGACTCGCTCATCTCGAGCCAGAGGTCGTTCCCTTCGCGCGAGCGCTCGCCGACGCCGGAGAAGACCGACACGCCACCGTGCTGCTCGGCGACGTTGTGGATCAGCTCCTGGATGAGCACCGTCTTGCCGACGCCGGCGCCGCCGAAGAGGCCGACCTTGCCGCCCTTCACGTACGGGGCGATCAGGTCGATGACCTTGATCCCCGTCTCGAAGATCTCGATGTCGGGGGAGAGCTCGCGGAAGCTCGGCGGGTCACGGTGGATCGGCCAGCGCTCGGCGTCGGCCGGCGGCTGCGTCGCCCTTGTCGATCGGGTCGCCGATCACGTTCCACAGGCGTCCGAGCGTCGGCTGGCCCACCGGAACGGTGATCGGCTGCGCCGGTGTCCTCGATTTCGATACCGCGCGCGAGCCCGTCGGTCGAGTCCATCGCGACGGCGCGGACCCGGTCGTCCCCGAGGTGCTGCTGCACCTCCGCGATCAGCTCACGGCCGTCGAGCGAGATGCGCAGCGCGTGTGTAGATCTCGGGCAGCTCGTCGGGGAAGACGGCATCGAGGACGACGCCCTTGATCTCGACGATCTTGCCGACGTTGCGGTTTTCCTGAGCAGTAGACATTCGACTCCAAAGAAGGTGCCTAAAGGACTTCGCCCGATACTAACCACAGGCACGCTCCGGGCGTCTAAAGGGTTGGATGCGAACGCGTTCGATCATGCCCGCTGACTGCGCGCGGGCTTGTCAGCAACTGTCGCTGCGTATGGACTCCGAGCTCTCGGAGTTCGAGATCGTGCTGCTCGAAGCACATTTACGGAGCTGTGACGCCTGCCGGGCGTTCAGTGACGCCGTTACCGGCCTGACCAACACGCTTCGGACGGGCCCGGTCGAGCAGCCGTCCGTCTCTTTCCAGGCCCCTCGCAGCCGGAGTCGGGTGGACGCGCTCTTCACGGGCGCTCTGCGCGTCGGCTCTGCCGCCGCAGCCGTCGCCGTCGTCGCCCTGGGCGGGCTCATCGCCCTCAACAGCTCCGGCAGCGGAGCACCCACCCCAGAGCTGGACCGGGTCCGGGGCGTGCTCGAGGTGCACGAGCGCCAGCTGCGAGAGCTGGACGGCTTCACCCAGGTCAGGAGGGCTGAGGTGCCCCGTGGCCTGGAGGCAGCCGAGTCAGTTGCGCTGCGCGACGCGAAAAGTTCTCGCCGTCTTCAGGGAAGGAGGTAGCGCCCACGAAGGGATTTTTGGTGACTTCGCCAGAGCCGTGTTTCGGGCTCAGGCGACTGTTCACCGAATCGGCTACGATCCAGCCCCTTCGCGGCCCGAGGTCTCAGCCTCGTCTGCGGATCTAAGGGGGGAAAAGACGAACGTCAATGCAAGGAGGGATACGTAAGGATGCGTAAACGCTTTCTCTGGGCCGGCCTTGTCGGTCTGATCGCGGTCACCGTTACAGGTGCGTCGACCGCAGTGACCGGCAAGAGTGACGCCAGGGCGCAGGTGCTCCGGGTTGCGATCGGCGCAGAGCCGCCGTCGCTCGACCCGGGCCTCGCCACCGACACCACGTCGGCAAACCTGTTGTTCAACCTGATGGATCCGCTGATCAGGCTTGGCGCCCCGCCGGCGCTGAAGGCAACGCCCGGCGCCGCGTCGAGCTGGTCGGTCAAGGGTGCCAACGTCACGCTGAACCTCCGCCGGAACGTCCGGTGGACGAATGGCAAGCCCGTAACCGCAGGCGACTACGTCTGGTCGTGGCTGCGGACGATCTCGCCTGAGCTCGGTGCGGACTACGCGTACCAGTTCTACGGGATCAAGGGTGCAGAGGCGTACAACGGCTGCAAGTCGAACTGCGCTGCGCTCCGCGCAAAGGTCGGGCTCAGAGCGCTCGGCCAGTACAAGCTGCGGATTCAACTCACGTCACCGCAGCCGTGGTTCATCCAGCAGCTGGCGCACACCTCGTTCCTGCCGGTGAACAAGGCGGCCGTCACCAAGTACGGGAAGAAGTTCACCGAGCCCGGGAGCATCGTCACGAACGGCCCGTTCAAGCTCGCCGCGTGGCGGCATGACGCGTCGGTCACGCTCGTGAAGAACACGAAGTGGCGCGGCGCGAAGTCGGTCAAGCTGACGAGGATCGAGCATCCGATCATCGTCGACGGCACGACCGCAGCGAACGCCTTCCAGGCGGGGAATATCGACGTGAACTCCAACACGCTCAACCCAGTCGACGTCCCCAAGTGGAAAAAGACCAAGTTCTGGAAGGTCTACAAGGCGCTCGGCACCTACTACTACGGCTTCAACGTGAAGAACATCTCCGACGTCAACCAGCGTCGCGCGATGGCCTTCGCGATCGACCGGAACGCGATCGTCAGGTACATCACCCAGGCCGGTCAGGTCCCCGCGCGGGGCTTCACGCCCGCCGGCATCGCCGGTGGCCCGGTGATCACCAAGAACAGCTCGATGCCCGCTAAGGCTCAGCCGGCCAAGGCCAGGTCGTTCATGGCCAAGGTCAAGAACCCGAAGAGGGACATCAAGCTGTACATGAACAACGCACCTGGTCACGTCAAGATCGCTACGGCGGTTCAGGCCTACTGGAAGGAACTCGGCCTCGACGTGTCGCTTAAGGTGCAGGAGTGGGCCCAGTACCTCCAGTTCCTCGGGCCTCCGCCGAACTCGGACGTCGACGTGTACCGCCTGGGTTGGATCTACGACTTCCCGGATGCGTACAACGGGCTCGTCCTCTGGATCGGCGATTCAGGGAACAACAACACGAACTGGAAGAACGCGAAGTACGACGCCCTCGTCAAGAAGGCCGAGGGCACGCCGAACAACGCGGCACGCCACAAGGTCTACCAGCAGGCCGAGAACATCCTCACCGGCCCGAGTGGCTCGCTGCCGATCATGCCGATCTACTGGTACACGTTCACTGCGTTGGTGAAGGACTACGTGAAGGGCTTCTTCATCAACCCGTCGGACAACTGGGACTACACGAAGGTGTCCCTCAGGTAGACGGTTCAGCTCCACAGGGCAGGGCGCTTCGGCGCCCTGCCCTTTATTGTTTGCCAAAAGGCTTTTAGAATCGCTAAATGCTGAAGTTCATCATCAGGCGGATCCTGTGGACAATCCCGGTGATCCTGCTCGTCATCCTGATGACGTTCGCGATGATGAAGCTGATCAAGGGGAACCCGTTCAGGACGACCGAGCGGCCGGTTCCGCCGGCGATCCAGGCGAACCTCGACCGCCAGTTCAATCTCGACAAGCCCTGGTACCTCCAGTACGCCTACTACGTGAAGGGCGTCTTCACCTTCGACCTCGGCCCCTCGCTCGATCCAGCGGAACCGGGACGTGAACGACGTGATCAGGGCGACCTTCCCGGTCTCGCTCAAGCTGGGCGGGTTGGCGATGCTGTTCGCGATCGTGGTCGGGATCCCGCTCGGGATCATCGCCGCGCTGAAACAGAACACACCCATCGACTACGCTGCGATGGCTGTTGTCAACGCAGGCTACGCCTTACCCAACTTCCTGATCGCGACGCTGCTGATCTACTTCTTCGCGGTCAAGTGGCGAGACGAGACGCCGTTCCCGACCAACGGCTGGGCCGGCTGGGAGTCGTGGGTCCTGCCGGTGATCGCGCTCGGCCACGCCCCGATGACCGTTCTGGCACGGATCACGCGCGGCTCGATGCTCGAGACGCTGCAGCAGGACTACATCCGCACTGCGAAGGCGAAGGGGCTGCGCTGGCGCCGAGTGGTCGGGGTCCACGTTCTACGGAACTCGCTGATTCCCGCCGTCACCGCCGCGGGACCGCTCCTGGGTTACCTCATCACCGGGTCGTTCATCGTCGAGACGATCTTCGGCATCCCCGGGATCGGACGCTACTTCATCACCTCGGTGACCGGACGCGACTACTCGGTGGCGTTGGGGATCACTGTCCTCGTCTCGATCATCATCATCCTGGCCAACCTCGTCGTCGACATCCTCTACGGGTTCCTCGATCCGAGGACCCGCGACGCGCGGACCTGATGATCACCGATCGCCGATCAGAGTTCGAAGCCACGCTTACACGCACGGCCGAGGCGCGGGGGAAGGAGGCTGGCGCCGCCCTTGCGCGCGCGTCGCTTCTCCGTGACGCGGTTTACCGCTTCTCGCGGAACCGCGCCGCCGTCGTCGCTGCCTTCGCCTTCCTTGCTCTGGTCGTGTTCGTCGTGTTCGTGCCGATCTTCAGCAATCGAGGACCCGTACGCGGTCGACTTCTCCAAAGCCTACCTGCGTCCGAGCTGGGACGCACCCGTTCGGCACCGACGAGTTCGGCCGCGATCTCTTCGTCCGCACTGCCCTCGGCGGCCGCGTCTCGATCGCGATCGGCTTCGCGGCGACGTTCGCGATCATGGGCGATCGGCATTCTTTACGGCGCGATCTCCGGCTTCGCCGGCGGGTGGATCGACAACGGGCTGATGCGCTTCCTCGACGCGCTGTACGGCCTGCCCTACCTTCCCTTCGCGATCCTGACGCTGGCGATCTTCGGGACGGTCAACTTCTGGACGATGGTCGTCGCGCTCACCATCGCCTCGTGGTTCACGACTGCCCGAGTGATGAGGGGCCAGATCATCACGCTGAAGGAGAATGACTACGTGCGCGCGGCGAACGCGCTCGGGGCGCGGTGGTACCGAATCCTCTTCCGCCACCTGCTGCCGAACACGCTCGGAGTGATCCTGATCTTCGTGTTCCTCGAGCTGCCGGGCGTCGTCCTCGGCGAAGCGTTCCTCTCGTTCCTCGGCCTCGGGATCGAGCCGCCGAAGGCATCGTGGGGCTCGCTGGCTCAAGACGGGTACACCTCCTACCAGGCGCATCCCTACATCATCATCATCCCGGCCCTCATGATCAGCTGGCTGATCCTCAGCGCGTTCTTCATCGCGGACGGGCTCCGAGACGCACTGGATCCACGAACGAGAGAGAAGTTCTAGACCCCGGATGGCGCTGCTCGAGGTCAGAGACCTCCACACGTACTTCAGGACCCGCGCCGGTGAGGTCCGCGCGGTCGACGGCGTCTCGTTCGACGTCGAGGTTGGAGAGACGCTCGGGATCGTGGGTGAGTCTGGGTGCGGCAAGTCGGTCACCGTGCTTTCGCTCATGGGACTCGTCCAGCAACCGGGCCGAGTGGTCAAGGGCTCCGCCATGTTCCAGGGACGCGATCTCGTCAAGCTGGGTGGCCGCGAGATGGAGGACATCCGCGGCAAGGAGATCGGGATGATCTTTCAGGATCCGATGACCTCGCTCAACCCGACGCTGACGATCGGAACGCAGATCACGGAGACGCTGCGCCGTCATCTCGGCATGAACCGCCAACAAGCGCGCACGCGCGCCGCCGACCTGCTCGACGAAGTTCATATTCCGAATGCGGCCAAGCGGCTGGACGACTACCCGCACCGCTACTCGGGGGGGATGCGCCAACGCGTCATGATCGCGATCGCGCTCGCCTGCAACCCGAAGCTGCTGATCGCGGACGAGCCGACGACGGCGCTGGACGTCACCGTGCAGGCGGGCGTGCTCGACCTGTTCGACGAGTTGCGCACACAGCACGAGATGGGCGTGATCATCATCACGCACGACATGGGCGTCGTCGCCGAGACTGCTAACGACATCATCGTCATGTACGCAGGTCAGATCGTGGAGCAGGCATCCGCGCTCGATCTGTTCGACAATCCAGAGCATCCCTACACCGAGGCGCTGCTCGCCGCGTTGCCACAGGTGGAAGGCGAGGGTATCCGGGAGGGCCGGCTGCTCTCGATCCCCGGCCGCCCGCCCGATCTAATCGAGCCGCCGCCCGCGTGCCGCTTCGCGCCCCGCTGTTCATATGCGGGTCAGGACGACTGCTCAATGGTGCCGCCGGAGCTCCGCGAGATCCGGCCGGGTCACTGGGTTCGCTCGGCGCACCCCGCGTCGGAACGCGCGGGCGAGCCCGTGGGGGTCGCATGAGACGTCGCTTGCGATGTCTCCATCAGGCCGTGCGGGCTCTGCCCGTGCGGCCGTCTGAAATGACCGGTCGACAGGTCGGAAGCCAGAAAGTAGACGCATGAGCGAGTTGCGGACAGACGGCGCTCAGCCCGCGACCGGCGAGGCCCTGCTCACCGTAAAGAACCTCAAGAAGTACTTTCCGGTCAAGGCGGGGTTTCTCATCGATCGGACGGTCGACTACGTCAAGGCGGTCGACGACGTCACGTTCGAGGTGCGCGCCGGGGAGACACTCGGGCTGGTCGGCGAATCGGGCTCGGGCAAGTCGACGACCGGTTATTGCGTGCTCCAGCTGCTCAAGCCGACCTCGGGTTCGGTCCGCTTCGACGGCCAGGAGCTGACGACTATGAGCAAGCGCGACCTGCGGGCGATCCGTCGCGAGATGCAGATCGTCTTCCAGGATCCATACGCGTCGCTCAATCCGCGCATGACCGTCGGGGACATCGTCTCCGAGCCGCTCGTCGTCCACAGCGTCGGAAACCGACGCTCGCGTCGCCGCAGCGCTGAGCAGCTGCTAGAGGTCGTCGGTTTCAACCCGGACTTCATCAACCGCTACCCGCACGAGTTCTCGGGCGGCCAGCGCCAGCGCATCGGGATCGCGCGCGCTCTCGCGCTCAACCCCAGGCTGATCGTCTGCGACGAGCCGGTCTCGGCGCTCGACGTCTCAATTCAGGCGCAGATCCTCAACCTGCTCAAGGACCTTCAGAACGAGTTCGGCCTCTCCTATCTCTTCATCGCCCACGACCTGGCCGTCGTCAGGACGATGAGCGACCGCATCGCAGTCATGAACCAAGGCCAGATCGTCGAGTACGGGCGGGCCGAAGAGATCTACAACAACCCGAAGGATCCGTACTCGCAGGCGCTGCTCGCTGCCGTCCCGGTTCCCGACCCGCGCCGGATGCGCGAGCGTCGGGTGGAACGGCAGAAGCACAAGGATGTCCTCGCAGAGCCTGTCTGAGGGCCTGCGCCGACACGGACTGAAGCTTGCAGCCGCGGCGGCGGCGGTGGGTCTCGCCGTTGCCGGGGTTGCCTGTGGGGACGTATTCGACGACGACGAGGCCTCGGCCGCCGAGTGGTCGCCGGCGCCGCAGCTGATGCACCGGCGCAGCTACCCCGCCTCCGCCTCGATCGACGGGAAGATCTACGTCGCGGCGGGTATGGTCGGAGAGACGGGAAGACCGCTCGATTTCCTCGAGCGCTTCGACCCGAGCCGGAACGAATGGGTCTCGCTGACGCCGCTCCCGGTGTCGTTCAGCGCGGCCGCCGGCGCGAGCCTGAACGGGCGATTCTGGGTTGTCGGTGGCGACAACTCGCCCGAAGCCGACGGCCGGCAGGTGTACTCGTACGACCTCGAGGGTGACCGCTGGCGCAGCGAGCCACGCCTGCCCGCGACCCGCATGAACCTCGCCGCCGTCGCGTTCCGCGGGAAGCTGTACGCGATCGGCGGCCTCGACCCCGTTCATCCGACCAAGACGGTCTTCGTCTACGACCCGAACACGCGGCGCTGGTCGAAGTCCGCCCCGCTTCCCGTCGCCCTCCATGCGCACTCGGCCTCGGTCTACAAGGGCGAGATCTGGGTGTTCGGGGGTCGCGACCGCTCGGTTCAGCGCCAGCGGCGTGTCTGGATCTACAACCCCGGTCAAGACCGCTGGCGCGCAGGCCCGGCGCTGCCCGAGCCGATGGACACGCTCGCAACCTCAGTGAGCGGCGACCGCATCCACGCGATCGTGGACGACTACTACTTCATCTTCGACGGCGAGCGCTGGAAGGCCGGGCCGACCCTCGGCGTCCCGCGGCACGCACTGGCCGTGTACACGATCGACGACACCGTCTACGCGGTCGGAGGCTGCCTCCATCCCCAGCTTCGCGACAGCACCGTCGCGGAAAAGATCCCGGCGGGCACCTAGCGGCAGCGCGCTAGGCCCAGGGGAGACGGCCCCAGTACGAGGGTCGCTCCCGCCGTGACCGCTCGAACCCCGCGTACGCCTCCTTCGGGTCGCTCGTCTCCTCCTCCGCGCTCGCTCCGTACCCCGCCGCGAGCTTCGACACCGGGTAGTGCAGCTGCTCGTCCTCCGACCGCGCACCGACCATCAGGATCACGCACGGCCCGGTGCCGGCGCCAACGAAAATGTGCTCGGTGCCGGCAGGACTGTGGAAGAAGTCCCACGGCCGGAGCAGCCGCTCCTCACCCTCGACGAGCAGCCTGCACTCCCCGAAGAGCACGAGGAATGCCTCCTGCTGCGACTCGGAGTGGTAGAGGCCGTTCGGCTCATCCGGCTCCAACACGTGAAGGTTGAAGCCGAGCTGCCGGAACCAGGCCTCCTCGCTCTCGAAGGCGCACACCGAGCCAGACGAATGTTTCCGCCGTTCTCCGAAGTCCACCACTCGGCGTCCCGCGCGTTCACGACGAACCACCCGTCCCCTGCGGGCGCGAGGCCTGAGCCGGAGTCCTCGAGCCGCGCCTCGGCCACGGCGCGACTCTACAGGTTCAACCGTTAGACGCTCTAAGCGGTCAGCGCGTCGGCGCCGGCTACAACTTCGAGGATCTCCTGGGTGATCTCGGCCTGGCGGGCGCGGTTCATCCGCAGCGTCAGGCTGTCGGTCAGCTCCGCGGCGTTCTTCGAGGCGTTGCGCATCGCCGTCATCCGGGCGCCCTGCTCGGACGCGGCCGACTCGAGCAGCGCGCGAAAGAGCTCCGTCTCGACGTAGACGGGCAGGAGCCGGGCGAGGATCTCCTCGGGCTCGGGCTCGTAGATGAAGTCACCGACCAGAGCGGCCGCATGCTCGTCACCGCCCTCGAGGAGGCTCTCGGGGATCGGGAGGATCTCCTGCTCGACGACCGTCTGTACGAGCGGCGACTCGAAGTGGTTGTAGACGACGATCACGCTGTCGACCTCGCCCTCCGTGTACAGCTCGGTGATCGTGTGGGCGATGTGCTGCGCATCAGAGTACGCGGGCCGGTCGCTGAAGCCGATCCAGGCCTGGTCGACGTCGTAACGGCGGAAGCGCAGCGTCGAAGCTCCCTTCCGGCCCGACACCAACCAGCGAACCTGCACGCCCTCGGACCGCAGCCGCCGCTCGACGTCGAAGACGCGGCGAAGAATCTGCGCGTTGAAGGCGCCGGCGAGACCACGGTCGCCGGTCAGGCCGAGCACGGCCGCAGTCCGCACCTCACGGCGCTGGAGCAGCGGCAGGCCGCGCACGGACGTGCTTGCCCGGGCGGTTCCGACCATCAGCTCCATCATCCGGTCGGCGTAGGGTCGCATCGCCTCGATCCGAGCCTGGGCGCGGCGCAGGCGCGCAGCGGCCACGAGCTCGAACGCCTTCGTGATCTTGCGGGTGTTCTGGACCGAACGGATCCGGCGCTTGATGTCCTGGACGGCTTCCATCAGTGCCCCTTCCAGTAATGCCGCCGAGCCTCTGGGTCGCGAGCCCAAGGCGCCGACTTGTCGGCGCCGACCAGAAGAGGTCGTGGCGGCTTTGCCGGCGCGACCGTCTCAAGCCAGAGGTCGCACTCGACCGCGCCTAGGCCGCTTGACTGCCTTGGCAAGGGCGAGGGTGGGCTCTGGCGCCGCGTGATCGCGGGCCAGAGGCCGGCATGTATTGCTGGGAGGGGCACTTAGACGACCGACTCCTCGTGCACGGCGAAGGACTGCTTGAACTTCTCGACCTCCGCCGTCAGCCGCTCCTCGACCTCGTCCGGGAGGTCACCGGTCTCCCGGATCTCCTTGTAGATCGAGCCCTCGGTGCGGAGGTACTCGCGCAGCTCCTCCTGGAACCGCGGAACCTGGGCGGCCGGGATGTCGTCCAGGAGGCCGTGGACGCCCGTCCAGATCGCGACAACCTGCTCCTCCATCGGCCACGGCTGGTACTGCGGCTGGTTGAGAAGGGCGACCATTCGCTCACCGCGCGCGAGCGTGCGCTGGGTCGCGGGGTCGAGCTCTGATCCAAACTGGGCGAAGGCCTCGAGCTCGCGGTACTGAGAGAGCTCGAGCCGGAGCCGGCCGGCCACCTTCTTCATCGCCTTCGTCTGCGCACTCGCACCTACGCGCGAGACCGAGATGCCGACGTTGACCGCAGGCCGGACACCCGAGAAGAACAGATCCGACTCGAGGAAGATCTGGCCGTCCGTGATCGAGATCACGTTCGTCGGGATGTAGGCCGAAATGTCGCCGGCCTGGGTCTCGATGATCGGCAGTGCCGTCAGCGACCCCCCGCCGAGCTCGTCCGAGAGCTTGCAGGCGCGCTCGAGCAGCCGCGAGTGCAAGTAGAAGACGTCGCCGGGGAACGCCTCGCGGCCGGGCGGCCGGCGCAGCAGCAGCGACAGCTGCCGGTACGCGTCGGCGTGCTTCGAGAGGTCGTCGTACATGCAGAGGGCGTGGCCGCCGTTGAACATGATGTGCTCACCCATCGCGCAACCCGCGAACGGCGCCATCCACTTGATCGGCGCCGCCTCGTTCGCCGCGGCGGTGACGATGATCGTGTACTCCATCGCTCCCGCGTCGCGCAGGCGCTCGTACACCTGGGCGACCGTGGACGCCTTCTGCCCGATCGCGACATAGATGCAGATCACGTCGGTGTCCTTTTGGTTCAGGATCGTGTCGACCAGGATCGCCGTCTTGCCCGTCGAGCGGTCGCCGATGATCAGCTCGCGCTGCCCGCGGCCGACGTTCGTCATCGAGTCGATCGCCTTGATCCCGGTCTGGAGCGGCTCTTTGACCGGCTGGCGGTCGATCACGCCCGGCGCTTTGAACTCGAGTGGCCGCTCCTCGCTCGCCTCGATCGGCGGCCCGCCGTCGAGCGGGTTGCCGAGCGGATCGACGATGCGGCCGATGAGCGCGTCGCCGACCGGGACGCTGGCGACCTCCCCAGTCCGCTTGACGGGCTGACCTTCGCTGATCAGCTCCCACTCGCCGAAGAGTGCGGCGCCGACGTTGTCCTCCTCGAGGTTGAACGCGATGCCGCTCACGCCGTGCTCGAACTCGAGCATTTCGGTCGAGACCGCGTTTTCGAGGCCGTGGACCCGGGCGATGCCGTCACCGACCTGGAGTACGGCGCCCACCTCGGCGAGGTCGGTCTCGACGTCGTACTGCTCGATCCGCTCCTTGAGAATCGAGGTGATCTCTTCCGGACGTAGCTTCACGTGTGCTCCTTCCGGTGAGGGTTTCGCGTTTTTGGCGACTGCACGAGGTCGGCAGGCAAGGACGCAGGGAGGCCCGATATGAGGTCATATCGGGCCGACTGAGGACGCAGCATGGCGGCGTCGTGCTCCGCCAAAAGTGCGCTAACTGTTGCCGGAAGGAGCACTACACTCCCTTCAGTTCGCGTCGTAGTCCTTCGAGCCGGCCGCGGACGCTCGCGTCGGCCCGGCGCGAGCCGGCGCGCAGCACGAAGCCGCCGATGAGCTTGGGGTCGACTTCGCGCGTCGCGCGGAGCCTGCGCCCGGAAACCTGTTCGATCTGCCCGAGCAGCTTCTTCGCCTCGTCGTCGGACAGCTCCACCGCGGTCGTCAGCTCCACGTCCAGGATCCCCTCCTCGACCGCAACCAAGCGCGTCGAACTCGCGAACGATCTCGTCGAGCTCATGTGTTCTGCCCTTCTCGACCAGGAGGAGGACGAAGTTCCGGACGAGCTCGTCCGCGTCGGCCAGGATCGCGCGCAGGGCCTTGATCTTCTCGCCGGAGTCGACCTCCGGGCTCTCGAGGAGCGCGCGCAGCTCCCGGATCTGCTCAACCGCGTCCACGAACGCGTGCAGGTCGTCGCTCACCGGTTCGAGGCGACCCTTCTCCATGGCCGCCTCGAAGAGCGCGTTGGCGTAGATCCGTTGGGCGACTGCCATTAGTTTCTGCGGCTGTCTCCCTCGAGCACCGAGAAGTCGAGCTCGCCGACCGCATCCTCGATCAGTCGCCGGTGATCGTCATCTGTCAGGACCTTGCCGGTGACCTTGCTCGTCGCCACGAGCGTCAGGTCGGCGACCTCCGCCCGGATCTGCTCGAGCGCGCGCCGCGTCTCGGCCTCGATCTGCTTCGTCGTCTCCTCGATCCGGCGCTGACGGTCGGCCTCGAGCTCGTCGCGCATTCGCTCGCGCTGCGACTCGGCTACCCGACGCGCCTCGGTGAGGATCTCCTCGGCGTCCCCGCGGGCACTCTGCATCATCGCGCGGTGCTCCTCGAGCAGACGCCGGGCCTCCGCCCGAGCGTTGTCGGCCTCGTCCAGCGCCTGCCGGATTCGCTGCCGCCGCTCGTCGATGATCCTCTGCACCGGGCCGAATGCGTAGCGCCTCAGCACGAAGAACGTGATCGCGAAGCACACGAGGGTCCAGACCATCAGACCCCAGCGGACCTCGATCAGTGGGTTGGCGGCGATGAGTGCGGCGGCAGGCATCGGGCTAGACCAGGACGTAGGCCAGGAGGCTGCCGAGCAGGCCGTAGAAGACGACTGCCTCGGTCAGCGCGAACCCGAGCCACTGGATCCCCGTCAGCTCACCACGGAGCTCGGGCTGCCGGGCCACCGACTGGATCATCGAGCTGAAGATGCTGCCGATGCCGATGCCGGCGCCGAGCGATCCGAGACCGACACCCAGCGCGAGCGCGATCGCCTTCCCGGCATCGGCGCCGTCCTCGGCGGCGGCGAAGACGATTGCAGCGACGTTCATGGCGTTGTTCCCTCCTTTAGTGGTCCGGCTCGATGGCCGAGCCGATGTAGATGGCGGACAGGGCGGCGAAGATGTACGCCTGGATCGAGACGACGATGACGACCTCGAACAGGTAGAAGAGGGTTCCGACGGCGACCGAGATCGGCGCGAGCGCGATGTTGCCGATCACGAAGATCAGCCCGATGAAGGTCAGGATCAGGATGTGCCCCGCGAGCATGTTCGCGAACAATCGGACGGAGAGCGAGATCAATCGCATGAACTGGCCGAGCACCTCGAGGACGGCGATGAACGGGACCAGCCCCTTTGGCACATCCGGCACCCAGCTCTTGAAGTAGCGGACCACCCCGTTCGCCCGGATCCCCTCGATGTGAGTGAAGAAGAACGTCAGCAGCGCCAGCGCCAGGGTGACGGAGATCGAAGACGTGGCTGCGTAGATCCCGAGCGTCGGGACCTCGACGCCGAAGACCGTCACCGTCTCGTCCGAGAGCGGCAAGGGGATGAAGCCGAGAATGTTCAGCGTCCAGATGAAGAGAAAGAGCGAGGCTACGTACGGGAACCACCGGCCGATCGCCTTGTGCGGCAGGCCCTGCTCGGCAATCTGCGTCTGGGCGATGTCGTAGACCATCTCACCGACGGTCTGGCGCTCTCCGGGCTCGACCTTGAGGCGCCAGCGCATCAGCCCGAGCCCGAGCAGGATCGTGACCGCAGTGCCGAGGAACAGGTACGCGACGGCCTTCGTGATCGAGAGATCGAGTGGGCCGATGTGGATCGGAATCCAGGCGTGCTGCTCGAACTCGACCGCCGGGTCGAAATCTTCCTCGGCGGCAAACGCTTGGCTGGGAAGGAGCAGGAAAAGCGTTGTCAGGCCGAAGTAGAGCCGTTTCATCGGCTCGGCTCGCTTGCGAAGTACGTCGTCAGAGAGAGGGCAAGCTCGAGCGTGTACGCGAGCGCGTAGAGAACCCCGGCCGCCAGGCCGAGCTCCGCGTTCGACGCGGCCACAACGATCACGACGACCATCACGGCCACCGTCCGGAACATCATTCCGATTCCCCTCACTCCCGCGGCCGCGACATTATCCGCGCCGAGCGGCAAACGCGAGAGCAAGAGCGCAGCCGCCTCTGCAGCCACCCAGAGGACGGCGCCGAGCACCCACGCCCGAAGCGGCAGGCCGGCGGCGAGGAAAACCGGCAGCGCGAGCGCGATCACTGCGGCACCGGCGAGCCGCGGGATGTGGCTCGCAGGGATCGGTCTCGGCGTGGCCCAGACTTCTCTCACGAGAAGACTCCGCGGTAGCGGCGATAGACGGCGAAGATCGCTGCGGGAATGCCGACGAGCGCGCCGACGAGCGCCCCGATCGCCCACGAGCCCGCAGCCCAGCCGACGAGGGCGCCCAGACCGACTCCGCCGGCCGTCGTTCCAATCAGCACCGCACCCGCTCCGGCCGGGTCGAGCGACTGGCGAGAACTGGGCTCCATCCGAGGCGAGCATACCAGACTTTGTAACAGCCAAAACCCGCATGGCTTGGCGAAAACCGCCAAAGCTTGTAGCTACTCCGCGTCTAGGCGGTTCGGCGCTCCTCGCGCTCGCGCCGCGCCGCCTCTTCCCGCCGCCGGACGCGCGGGTTGGCGAGCTTGACGATCTCGAGCAGGTAGGCGATGTAGACCGAGGCGATGAGCGCCGCGAGCCCGATCGTCGCGGAGATGATCGCGTTCGAGATGTCCCAATCGCCCCGCGGCCGCGGCGGCAGGAACCGCGTCGACAGCGCCGCGGCGGCCAGGATCACGCACCAGAGGTACATGTAGAGGACCGCGCGCGTCTGCGAGAAGCCGATGCTGAGGAAGCGGTGGTGGAGGTGCGTCCGGTCGGCCTCGTAGAGCGGCTGCCGGTACTTCATCCGCTTCGCGACCACGAACGAGGTGTCGATGATCGGGATCGCGAGCACGAGCAGCGGCAGGACGAGGGTCGCCAAGGCGGCGGTCTTGACGAGCCCCTCGACCGACAGCGTCGCGAGCAGGAAGCCGAGCAGCAGCGCGCCCGAGTCGCCCATGAAGATCCGCGCCGGATAGAAGTTGTGGTGGAGGAAGCCGAAACAGGCGCCGGCGACGATCGCCGCGAGCAGCGCGGCGTCCGGTGCGCCGAGCGAGAGCCCGATCACGGCGAAGGTCGTCCCGGCGATCGCGCAGATGCCGGCGGCGAGGCCGTCCATCCCGTCCAGGAAGTTGACCATGTTCATGATCGCGACGATCCAGACCAGCGTCGCCGGCCCAGAGAACCAGTCCGGCAGCTCCTGGCTCCCGAGCCCGGGGAACGTGAAGCGGTCGACGTTGACGCCGAAACCGATTGCGATCCCACCCGCGGCGAGCTGGCCGGCGAGCTTCCCCCACCACGGCAGCCCGCGGAAGTCGTCGATCGCGCCGACGGTCGTGGCCACCGCGGCGCCGAGCAGGATCCCGCGATAGGGCCCGTCGAGCGGCAGGAACGCAAGTGCCGGCACGAAGATCCCCAGCAGCAGTGCGATTCCGCCGAGCCGCGGCGTGGGCCGCACGTGCAGCCTCCGCCCCTCTCCCGGCTCGTCGACGACGCCGAGGATGCGCGCGAAGCGGCCGACGCCGGGGGTCAGGAGCAGGACGATCGCGAGCGCGAGCGCAAAGCCCCAGACGACCTCCGGGTTGTCGCGCAGCGTCTCGAGCATCGACCGGCGAGGCTACTTCGTGCCGTACAGGCGGTCGCCTGCGTCGCCCAGCCCGGGGACGATGAAGCCGCGCTCGTTCAGGCCGCGGTCGATCGCCGCGGTGACGATCCGGACATCGGGATGCTCAGCCTGCACCCGCTCGATTCCCTCCGGCGCCGAGACCAGGCAGACGAGCGTGACCGAGCGCGCGCCGGCCTCCTTGACCTTCGCGATCGCAGCGACGCTGGAGTTGCCGGTCGCGAGCATCGGGTCGAGGACGATCGCGTCGCGCTCCGCGAGGTCGCGTCGGCAGCTTGACGTAGTACTCGACCGGCTCGAGCGTCTCCTCGTCGCGATAGAGGCCGATGAACCCGACCCGCGCGCCGGAGACGAGCGAGAGCACGCCGTCGAGCATCCCCATCCCGGCGCGAAGCACCGGGCATACCGCCACCTTCTTGCCCGAGATCCGCTGCACGGTCGTCCGCTCGAGCGGGGTCTCGATCTCGACCTCCTCGGTCGGGAAGTCCTTTGTCGCCTCGTAGGTCAGGAGCAGGGTGACCTCGTTCGCGATCTTGCGGAAGTGGACGGTCGGCGTGTCCTTGTCGCGGAGATAGGAGAGCTTGTGCTGGACAAGCGGATGCTTGACCTCGATCACGCGGCCGGTCGCGACTGCGGCGGTCACGCGACGTAGGTCGTGAAGCCGCGGAAGCCTGGATAGAGCGGCCGCTTGTCGCACAGCGCCGTGGCTCGCGCGGCGAGCCCGGTGAGATCGGGGCTCTCGCCCAGCGCCTCGACGATGATCCTGCCAACCTCGCGGAAGTCTTCCTCGTCGAACCCGCGCATCGTCGGCGCCGGAGTGCCGATGCGCACGCCGGAGGCGATCGTCGGCGGCTGCTCGTCGAAGGGGACCGTGTTGCGGTTGACGGTCAGCTTGACCTCAGCGAGGCGCTCCTCGGCGTCCTTGCCCGTCCAGCTCCGTGCCGCGGAGGTCGAGCTGGAGCAGGTGCGTGTCGGTGCCGCCGGTGAGCACGTCGAGTCCGCCTTCGATCAACGTCTCCGAAAGGGCATCGGCGTTCGTGCGGATCTGCCGCTGGTAGTCGCGGAACGCCTCCGTCGCGGCGATCCTGAAGCAGGTCGCCTTGGCCGCGATGGTGTGCTCGAGCGGGCCGCCCTGGATGCCGGGGAAGACCGCGCGGTCGACGGCCTGGGCATGTTCTTCGCGGCAAAGGATGAAGCCTGCGCGCGGCCCGGCCAGCGTCTTGTGCGTCGTCGACGTGACGAAGTCGCAGTGGGGCACAGGGTTCGGGTGCAGCCCGGCGGCGACGAGCCCGGCGAAATGGGCCATGTCGCAGAGGAGCAGGGCGCCGACCTCGTCCGCGATCTCGCGGAAGCGGTCGGCCTCGACCGTGCGCGGGTAGGCCGAGCCGCCGCAGACGATCAGCTTGGGCCGGTGCTCCTTCGCCAGGCGAAGAACCTCGTCGTAGTCGACCACGTTCGTCTCGCGGCTGACGCCGTAGTGAGCAATCGTGTACAGGCGGCCCGAGAAGTTGACCTTGAGCCCATGCGTGAGATGGCCGCCGTGCGAGAGCTCGAGCGAGAGAATCGTCTCGCCGGGCTCGAGCGCGGCCATGTAAACGGCCATGTTCGTCTGGGCGCCCGCGTGAGGCTGAACGTTGGCGTGCTCGGCCCCGAACAGCTCCTTTGCCCGGTCGATCGCCGTCTGCTCGATCTCGTCGACGATCTCGCAGCCGCCGTAGTAGCGCTTGCCCGGGTACCCCTCGGCGTACTTGTTCGTGGGCGTGCTGCCGACCGCCTCGAAGATGCTCGGCCAGGTGAAGTTCTCGGAAGCGATCAGCTCGATCTGCCCTCGTTGGCGCTCGAGCTCGCGGCCGAGGAGGTCGGCGATCTCGGGGTCGATCTCCGCGAGGCCCGCGGTGCGGAGGTGCTGAAGCGTTTCTTGGGCGACGGCCATGCCGGGCATCGTATCCCGCACTTCGGCGCGTCAGAGCGCGCGGAGGCGCTCCAGCGCATCCGCGGCGGGCACGGCCCCCTCCCGCACGACGACTGGCTCGGGCCCGGTGAGGTCGAGCACCGTCGACGGGGTGCCGGGAAGCGGGCCGACATCGAGAACGGCGGCGCAGGACGTTCGCAGCTCGCCCGGAATCTCGTCGACGCTGCGCGGGTCGGGCTCGCCGGGACGGTTCGCGCTCGTCGCCGCCACCGCGCCCACACGCTCGAGCACGGCGGCCGGATCGCCCGAGACCGCCGGCACGCGCACGCCGATCGTCTGAGGCCGGTTGCCGGTGAGCCAGCGGAACCGTCGCGCGGGGTTCGGCAGGATCAGCGTGTAGGGGCCGGGGAGGAGCGCCCTGGCGATCACGCCCGCCCGCCCGCGCAACTCGGGCACGGCATCGAGCAGCACGTCGACATCGGCGGCGACGAGTGCCGTCGGCTGCAGCTCGTCGCGCCCCTTCAGCCGGTACAGCCTGCGGACGGGCGCCTGGTGATAGGCGTCGGCACAGAGGCCGTAGACGGTGTCGGTCGGCAACACCACGGGCTGCCCGCCCCGGATGAGCGCCACCACTTCGTCGATCACGGTTTCCTCCCGTCGACGACGCGTTCACGCCCGGCCAGGTCTGCGGTCGTTCCGACGTCCACGTAGCCGAGCTCGAGCAGGCTCGCGGCGACCTCCGGTGCCTGCCCGTCGCCGACCTCGAGCACGAGGACACCCGCGGGCCGCAAGGCCGGCAGGGCTGCCGCCGCGACCTCGGCGTGGCGACCGGAGCCGACCAGCGCCTCGCGCGGCTCCCGCAGGACCTCCGGCTGCAGCTGTTCGACGTCCTCAGGCGGGACGTAGGGCGGGTTCGAGACGACGAGGTCGAACGGTCCCTCAGCCCCGGCGGCAAGGTCGCCGTGCCGCAGCTCGACGCGCCCGTCGAAACCCAGACGGAGCTTGTTCGCCGCCGCGACCTCGAGCGCTCCTGCAGAGGAATCTGTGGCCACGACCGAGGCGTCTGGCCGCTCATCCACGATCGCCATCGCGATCGCGCCCGAGCCGACGCCTATGTCCAGCACGCGCGGCTCTTCGACGCCGGCGAGCAGCTCTAGAGAGCGCTCGACGAGGATCTCGGTCTCCGGGCGCGGGATCAGCACGCGCGGGTCGACCGCCAGGGTCAACCGCCGAAAGCCCCACTCGCCCAGCACGTAGGCCAGCGGCTCCCTCGCTCGCCTGCGGTCGGCAAGCGAGCGGAGGCGAACGAGCTCGTCCTCTTGAAGTCCGCGGTCGCCGGCATAGACGTCCGTGCGGCGTTCCGCCGATCACATGCGCCACCAACCACTCGGCGTCGACCCGCGGGGACGGGCAACCCGCCTCCTCGAGCTCGGCCGCAACCTCGCGAACAGCGTCCTGGGCTCTCACACCGCGGCGGCTTCGAGCGCGCGGCGGCGCTCCTCGGCCGAAAGCGCCTCGGTGAACTCGTCGAGATCGCCGTCGAGCACTGCATCGAGACGGTGGAGCGTGAGCTTGACGCGGTGGTCGGTAACCCGGTTCTCGGGGAAGTTGTAGGTGCGGATCTTCTCGGCGCGCTCACCGGAGCCGATCTGCGAACGGCGCGCGCTCTCGAGCTCCGCTCGCTGCCTCGCGCGCTCCAGGTCGTAGAGCCTGGCGCGCAGCACGCGCAGCGCCTTCGCACGGTTCTGGATCTGGGACTTCTCGTCCTGCATCGAGACGACGACACCAGTCGGCAGGTGCGTGATCCGCACCGCGGAGTCGGTCGTATTCACGCTCTGGCCGCCGGGACCGGTCGAGCGGTAGACGTCGATCTTGAGCTCGTTCGGGTCGATCTCGACCTCGACCTCCTCCGCCTCGGGCATCACCGCCACCGTCGCCGTGGAAGTGTGGATCCGGCCCTGGGACTCGGTCACCGGCACGCGCTGAACGCGGTGGGTCCCGCCCTCCCACTTGAAGACGGAGTACGCGCCGTCACCCTTGACGGCGAAGACGACCTCCTTGTAGCCGCCTCCCTCGCTCGGGCTCGAGGAGAGCTGCTCGGTCGCGAACCCACGCCGCTCGGCGTAGCGCGTCAGCATCCGGAAGACGTCGCCGGCCCACAACGCCGCTTCGTCGCCCCCCACTCCCTGGCGGACCTCGATCAGCACGTCCCTGCTGTCTGCGGGATCGGCCTCCACGAGCGCGAGCTTTAGCTCTTCCTCTCAGCCGTGCGGCCTCGGCCGGGTCGGGAGCGAGAGCGGCGAGCTCCGGATCGTACTCGCGTGGCTTGGAGATCCGCCTGCGAACCTGCCGCCACTCTGCGCAAGCCGGTACGGCCCTTCGAGCTCCTTCAGGCGCCGCCCGACGTCCGCCGCCTGCCTGTGATCGTTGTAGACGGAAGGGTCGGACATGCGCTCCTGCGTCTCCGCGTACGAGCGCTCCAGCTCATCGACCAGCTGTTCGATCCCGGCCATGGAAGAAGGGTAGTACCAGAGTGCAGTCCCGCTGACGGCTCCTTCCCGGCGCTACCTCACTGTTCAGTCGCGCGCCATGACGGCGGCGAGCTCGCGCTCGACCTCGACGTACGTGTCGTCCGCCACGTCGAAGACGACCTTGATCACACGGCCGCCGGTGAACGGGAACTTCGGCGTGTACTCACTGCTCACGGCGTCCCCGCTGTCGTTGCCGACGCACAGGCCTTCGCCGCAGAGCGAGTAGCGACCGGTCATCGTGCGGAACGAGTCTTCGGCGACGACCTCCTCGTCGACGTGGAGCGTCATCGTCCCGAGCGACTCGCCGTGCTCGCCCTGACTCTCCTTGGCGAACTCGACGCCGACAATGTGCTCGCCGGGTGAGGGCATTGGGGCAGTGAGGCGCTGCTCGGGCGCGATGCCGAGGAAGTTGTAGACGAAGACGAGCTGGCCGTCCTTGATGAACAGCGTGTAGCCGCCGAAGCGCGAGCCCTGGGCGCAGATGACGCCCTCCGAGTCTTCGGTGAGCTCGACCTCGGCGAGGATCTTGAACGACCGGCCGTGGGTGCCCGCCGACGACGCCTCCGGGACCTCGGTCGTGCCGGGGTAGTACGTGTATTGCCCGGACGGCGGCACAGCGGCGCGGTACTCCAGTTTGATGAACTCGAGGATCCCAAGGTCGTTGAGCGGCAGCACGTTGTACTTCTTGGCCTCGGCGAGCCAGAGGTCGACGAGCTCCTTCACCTTCTCGGGGTGCTCTTCCGCGAGGTCATGCGCCTCCGCGCGGTCCTCCTCGACGTGGAAGAGCTGCCAGCGGTCCTTGTCGAAGTTGCCGAGGTCGATCGGCACCGGCCCATGTTCGGCCGCAGCCTTCCAGCCCTTGTGCCAGATGCCGCGCGTCCCAGCATCTCGTAGTACTGGGTCTCCTTCGTCGTCGGCGCGTCGGCCTCGGCGAAGCGTGTACCGCATCGAGACGCCGGGCAACGGTGATCTGCTTCACTCCGTCCACGACCTCGGGCATCTCGATCCCACAGCACTCGAGGATGGTCGGCACGATGTCCGTGCAGTGGTGGTACTGGTGGCGCACCTCGCCCTTCGCCTTGATCCCTTTCGGCCAGTGGATGATCAGCGGATCGCAGGTGCCCCCGCGTACCGGGAGTAGCGCTTGAACATGCGGTACGGCGTAGAGAAAGCGACGGCCCAGCCGGTCGGATAGTGGTTGTAGGTGGCCGGGTGAGCCCAGCTTGTCGATCATCGCGAGGTTCTCTTCGATCTCGTCCGGGATAACCGTTGAAGAAGCTTGATCTCGTTCACCGAGCCGTTCGGGCTGCCCTCGCCCGAGGCGCCGTTGTCGGCGCAGTAGAAGATCAGCGTGTTGTCGAGCTGTCCGGACTCTTCGAGGTAGTCGATGATCCGGCCTACCTGTACGTCGGTGTATTCCGAGAAGCCGACGTACACCTCGGCCATCCGGCGAGAACAGCTTCTTCTCTTTGTCCGAGAGCGTGTCCCACGGACGGACGCTGTCGCTCTCGGCGAACGTGCCTTCGGCCATCGGGTTGAGCGGCGGTCAGCTCCGTCCCTTCGGGCAGGATGCCGCGCTCGATCATGCGTGGCGAGAACCGACTCGCGGTAGGCCTCGTACCCGTCGTCGAACACGCCCTTGTACTTGTCGATGTACTCCTGGGGCGCGTGGTGCGGCGCGTGGTTGGCGCCCGGGGCAGTACCACAGATACCAGGGCTTGTCCGGCTGCGACTGCTTGGAGTCGCGGATGAACGCGATCGCCTTGTCGGCGATGTCCTTGGAGAAGTGGTAGCCGTCCTCGGGCTGCGCGGGCTGGTCGACGAAGTGGTTGTCCTCGATCAGCTCGGGATACCACTGGTTCGTCTCGCCGCCGAGGAAGCCGTAGAACCGGTCGTAGCCGAGGCCGAGCGGCCATTGCTTCTTGGATGCGCCCATGTCGAAGGCGTCGACCGGGACGTTGTGGTTCTTGCCGATCCAGAACGTGCTCCAACCGGCTTCTCGCAACACCGTCGCGATCGTCGCGTTCTCGGGCGGGATGTGGCCGTGGTAGCCGGGGAATCCGACGGCGGACTCGGCGATCGTGCCGTAGGAGTTCTGATGATGGTTGCGGCCGGTGAGAAAGCACGAGCGCGTCGGGGAGCACACGGACGTCGTGTGCCACTGCGAGTAGGTCAGGCCGTTCTCCGCGAGCCGATCGAGGGTGGGCATGTTGATGCGGCCGCCGTAGGGCGACCAGGCCGCCTGACCTGTGTCGTCGTAGAGGATGACGAGGACGTTAGGAGCGCCCTCGGCCGCCTTGTCCGGCAGGAATGCGTCCCAGTCCCCGACCGAGTCGCGGATGTCCAGCTCGATCTTCCCTTTGAACGGCGGCACGATGGCCTCCCGCTGTCTCGACCCACGTTTATCCCGTAATGACCCACGAAGCCTTGCCCGTGTGGGACGAAAGGCGCATCACCCAGCCTGGGTGATCGTCCGCACCGGAAGGAAGACCAAGAGGGCCCGGCTTCGCCGGGCCCGCTGACATTCAGAAGAACCTCTAAAGAAGGGGGTTCACGGGGGAAACATGGTTTCCCCCGTGCTCCTCAGGCCATTACTTCGACCCTGCGCTCGTTAGGGTCGAGCCGTCCTTCGCGTTGGAGGACGTCCTTGAGCGCGCGGATCGAGACCTCGAGCTGGTCGAGCGTGGGCTCGCGGGTCGTCAGCCGCTGAAGCCAGAGGCCGGGTGCGAGCAGCGTCATGAGGAACCTGTTGTCGGTGTGCTTGCCGGCGAAGCGGATCAGCTCGTACGCGATGCCGGCGATCACCGGCAGGAGCAGGATCCGGCTCGTGATCAGCCAGTACCAGACGGGACGACCGAAGAACGCAAACACGAAGATCGCGATCACCATCACCCAGAGCAGGAACGCCGTCCCGCAACGGGGGTGGATGAGGCTGTAGCGCTGGACCGTCGCCGGCTCAAGCTCGTCGCCGGCCTCGTAGGCGTTGATCGCCTTGTGCTCGGCGGCGTGGTACTGGAAGACGCGCCTGAGATCCGGCAGGAATGAGATCAGCACGAGGTAAAGGATGAAGAGGGTCACCCGGATCAGACCCTCGACGACGACAAACGAGCCTGTCGTCTCGATCGGCAGCCAGCTCGTCACCAGCGCCGGTGTGACCTTGAAGAGCAGCAGCGCGAACCCGATCGCGATCGCAAAGGCGAAGATCAGCGCGCCGCGGCTGATCTCGGTCGAGACTTCCTCGTCGTCGCCCTCCTCCTGGGCCGCGTAGTTGGCGGAGATCGCGAGCGCGCGGAAGCCGATCGCGAGCGACTCCCCGAGCGCGATGACGCCGCGGATGATCGGCAGCCGGAAGAACCGATGGCGCGCCATCACCGAGTTGATCTCGTGGTTGACCTGCGCGATCTCGCCGTCCGGCTTGCGGACCGCGAGCGACCAGTTCGAGGGCCCCCGCATCATCACGCCCTCGAGGACAGCCTGACCCCCGATTGGAGCTGACATATCTCTAGCTCAGGATAGGGCTAGCCGCGACGCGCGCCGCCGGCGCGCTCGAGCCGCCGCTGGAAGCGCTCCACGCGTCCACCCGTGTCCAACAGCTTCTGCTTGCCTGTGTAGAAGGGATGGCAGTTCGAGCAGATCTCGACGTGCAACTCGGGCTTCGTCGAGCGCGTCTCGAACTCGTTGCCGCACGAGCAGCGAACGGTGGCGGTGACGTATTCGGGGTGGATGCCGGGCTTCACGGTCGGGCCAGGATAGCAGCAGCGGTCTCACTCGAAACGTTGCCTCCCGAGACGACGGCGACGACCGTTTCGCCGCTTTTCAGAGGCACTTTTCCGACCTGGAGCGCGGCCACTGCGGCGGCGCCGGCGGGCTCGCAGGCGAGCTTCGCGCGCTCGTAGAGGAAGCGCATCCCCTCCTCGATCTCCTCCTCCTCGACGAGGACGATCTCGACGCCGTGCTCCTTGGCGATTCGAATCGGAAGCTCGCCCGCGAAGGGCGCATTGAGCCCGTCCGCGATCGACCGCGGGACGACGGGTACCGACTCGCCGTCCGCGAGACCGGCGCTGAGGGCGTTGGAGCTAGACGGCTCGACGCCCACGATGCGCGTGTCCGGGAGCGCCGTAGCGATCCCGGCGATAAGCCCGCCGCCGCCCACCGGGACGACTACGACGTCTACGTCCGGCACGTCCTCGGCGATCTCCAGGCCGACCGTGCCCTGGCCGGCCACCACGAGCGGATCATCGAAGGGGTGGACGAGCGTCCGGCCGGTCTTCTCCTGGAGCTCGCGCAGCCGCTCGAACACCGTCTCCGGGCCGCGCGCGATGAGGTCAACCGTCCGCGCCGTACCCGCGAGTGGCCTCGATCTTCGCCGGGCTCGCCGTCGACCACATCACGAGGAGCGCGTCGAGCCCCTCGATCCGGGCGCAGTACGCCAGTGCCTGCGCGTGGTTGCCGGCCGACGCGCCGATCACGCCGCAGGCCCGCTCCTCGTCAGTCAAGGAGCGGAGCTTGTTGAGCACGCCACGCGGCTTGAACGAGCCGGTGCGCTGGAAGAGCTCGGCCTTCAGGAAGGTGCGTGGCCCGAGCGTCGCCGAGCTGAGGACGGGGGTGCGGTGAAGGTCGCCGCCGATCGTCTCGCGCGCCGCACGGACGTCGTCAAGCGCGACGGTCTCAGGCACCGCTGCGAATGTCGTCGAGCCGCCCGGGCCTGAACGAGATCTGCCGCGAAGCGCACCGAGCAGCCGTCGCCGCGCGGGGACTGGGCGAGGAAGCCCAGACGCGGATCGGTCCCCGGCTCGAGCGCGAAGTACCGGACAAGTCGCCAGATCTGGTCGTCGATAGAGGCGTGGAAGGCGAACCCCTGCCCGAGCCGGGCGACCCGCAGTCCGACGGTATTCCCGTCCACCACGAACGAGTTGCAGTCGTCCGAGAGGCCGCGAGTCACGACCGAGACGACCATCGGTTCCCTTTGCGGAGAGAGCTCGAAGCAGAGTTTCGCCCACAAGCGCTCGTGCACCCAGAGCAAAAGCACGCCTGCGTCGTAGTCCGACCGGAACGCGACGCTCACCCGGGCCGACAGCGAGTAGTCACCTTCGACGCGGCCGAGCAGGCGCGGTGCGCTCAGGGTCTCCCGGCCGTCGCCCGGATCGACGAAAACGTCGGTCTTCGGACCGGCCTCGACGGCAAGCGCTCCTTCGGCCGCGTTCCAGGCAACGGGAGCGGGGTCCCACTCCAGCGGCGCCGGGAAGCCTGCGATCTGGACCCGCTCCACCGGCTCAGGTCAGCGTGTACTCGGGGCCCGAGCCGCCCTCCGGCGGGGTCAGCCGTCCCCCCTTGGCGGTGATCGCGCCACATTGCACGCAGTTCGACGCCGTCACCTCGACAGTCGCCTCGCCGCCGTCCTCGGAGACCTCGTAGACCTGCGCCGGACACATCCGCTCCCAAAGGCGACCGACCTCCGGCGGGACGTCGGTGCGCACCCGGATGTGGTTCGGGGCGTCGTCCCGCGTCTTGTTTCCCGACAGGTAGACCGACGAGAGCTTGTCGAAGGTGAGCGTGCCGTCGGGGGCCGGGTAGCGGGCGGAGCGGCCTGTTCCGATCAGGTCCACTTCGGCATCACGCTCGGTGCGCATGTCCTTCGGGGGGAGCTTGCCGAAGCTGGCCGTCGCCGCGCCGGCGATCGCGCCGCCCATCAGGAACCCGTGCGCGAAGGCCTGCCGCATGTTGCGGACCTTCTTCAGGTCCTCCCAGACGAAGGTTTCCTGGAGGGACTCGTCGTAGGACGCCAGCGCGCCCGGCGTCCAGGGCGTGCTGCCGGGCTGCAGTGCCGCGAAGGCGGCCTCGGCCGCCAAGCGGCCCGACTCGATCGCGTAGTGGATCCCCTTCAGCGCCGGCACGTTCACGAAGCCGGCGCCGTCGCCCGTGAGCAGGAGCCCCGGGGCGTGCAACCGCCGCGGCAGCGCCACGTACCCACCTTCAGGGATCGTCTTGGCGCCCCACCCGATTCGCTCGCCGCCGTCGAGGATCCGACGGACGAGCTTGTGGGTCTTCAGCTCTTGGAGGAGATCGTGGACGGAGAGCTCGACATCGCTGTAGTCGAGCCCGACGACCATCCCGAGCGTGACCATGTCCTCGCCCATCGGGTAGATGAAGGAGCCGCCGAACTCGCGGTACTTGCGGCCGCCGCGTAGGGGCCAGCCCAGCGTGTGGATGACGCGGTCGAGCGGGCGAGTGACCTTCCAAACCTCCTTGACGCCGAGCGCCCACACCTGCGGGTTCTCGCCGGCGAGCCCGAAGCGATCGAGCGCGATCCCGGTCAGGTGACCCTGCGTCCCCTCGGCGAGGACGGTCACCTTGGCCGTCACGTCGGAGCCCGGCTCGAAGTTCGGCAGCGGCTCGCCGTCGCGCCCGCGGCCCTTGTCCCCGGTGCGGACACCTACGGTCCTCGCGCCCTCGACGAGCAGCTTCTGAGCGGCCGTCTCGGGAAGAATCATGGTGCCGGCGGCCTCGGCCTGCTCCCCGAGCCACCGCGAAAGCTGAGAGAGCGAGGCGACGAAGTTCCCGTCGTTGCGCATGGTCGGCGGCGTCGGGATCCGCAGTGCAGAGCTCGAGGTCAGGAAGTAGACGCTCTCGTGCTCGACCCGGCCGTAAGACGGCACGTCCTCGATCCGGAACTCGCGCCCGCGAAACAGGCGCCGGAGGCCACGCGGGTTGACGACGGCGCCGGAGACGAGGTGCGCGCCGACGCTCTTCCCCTTCTCGAGCACGGCGATCGGCACCTCGCCGAGGCGCTCGGCGAGCTCGGGCGATTCCTCCAGCAGCTGCCCGAGCCGAATCGCGCACGCGAGCCCCGCCGGGCCGGCGCCGACGATCAGCACGCCGACGTCGATGCGCTCCTCCGGCGGATCGGTAGGCGCGGCGACGAACTCGCTCGGATTGAACGGCGGCGGGAAGTCCGCGGGCTTGGTCACGACCTGCGCGCTCGGACGAGCTCGGTCAGCTTGGGGACGATCTCGTGCAGGTCGCCGACGACCCCGAGATCGCAGAAGTCGAAGATTGGCGCGTTCGGATCCTTGTTGATCGCGACGATTACGGCCGAGCTCTGCATTCCGACCTTGTGCTGGATCGCGCCGGAGATCCCGCAGGCGACGTAGAGCTTCGGGGAGACGGTCTTGCCGGTCTGCCCGACCTGCGTCGCGTAGGGATACCACCCGGCGTCGACGACCGCCCGAGTGGCGGCTACGGCGCCGCCGAGCGCCTGCGCGAGCTCCTCGACGAGCTTGAAGTTTTCCGGTGAGCCGAGCCCGCGGCCGCCGGCGACGATCACGTCCGCGTCCTCGATCGAGGGGCCCTCGCTCTCGGCGTGCGCCTGCTCGAGCATCGACGCGCCGAGCGAGAAGTCCTCGAACTCGAAATCGAAGTCCACGACCTCCGCCTCGCCGCCCGTCTCCTTCGGATCGAAGGTGCCCGCACGGATCAGCGCCAGCCGCGGCTCGCCGTTCCAGCCAACGTCGACGTAGACCGAATCGCCGAGAGCCGGCCGCTTCCCGACCAGCGTTCCGTTCTGCTGGACGAGGTCGGTGAGATCCCAGTTGAGACCTGCGCCGAGGCGCGCGGCAAGCCCGGCGGCGACGTCGGCCGAGAGCACCGACGCCGCGAACAGGACGGTGTCGAGGCCCTGCTCGCGGACCAACGCGGCCAGTGCGTCGACGCGGGGCTGCGGGAGCGGCTTCTCGAGCTCCGGCTTGTCGGCGACGTACACCTTGGCCGCCCCGTATGCGGCAGCTTGCGGAGCGAGCTCGCGCACCCCGGAGCCGAGCACGACGCCGGCGACGTCGCTGCCCAGCTCGGCCGCCTTCGAGAGGACGCCCAGCGCCGGCTTCTGCAGCTCGCCCTCGTGGTGCTCGAGGAAGACGACCGTGCTCACAACACCTTCTTCTCCGCGAGGTACTCGATGATCTTCTCCGGAGCGCTGCCGTCGTCCTCGATCTTGACCGTGTCTCCGCGCGGCGGCGGGTCGTTGAGGGCCTGGACGACCGTCCTGGAGCCGGCGTCGCCGACCTCGCCCGCGTTGATCCCGAGCTCCGAGACAGACACTGACCGCTGAGGCTTCGAGCGGGCGCCCATGATCCCCTTCAGCGACGGGTAGCGGGGCTCGTTGATCGCGTCGGACACCGCAACGACCGCCGGCAGCGGGGCCTCGATCGTGTCGTAGCCGAACTCGGTCTGGCGCTTGCCGGTGACCTTGCCGTCGGCGACAGTGAGCTCAGCCACCTGAGAGATCACCGGGCGCCGCAATCGGTCGGCGACGGCCGCCCACAGCACCGCGCCGTCGGAGTCGCTCGCCTGCTGCCCAAAGAGGATCAGATCGGCGCTTTCCGGCTCGAGCACGGCGGCGAGCGCTGTCGCCGTCGCGACGAGATCGGAGCCGGCGGCCGCGTCGTCTGTAACGAGAAGCGCGCCGTCGGCGCCCATTGCCAGCGCCTTCCGGACGGAGTCCTGGGCGCTCTGCGGGCCCATCGAGACGACCAGCACCTCTCCGTCACCTGCCTCCTTGATCCGCAGCGCCTCCTCGACGGCGTGGGTGTCGAAGGGGTTGATCGCACCTTCACCCGAGCGGTCGAGCCGCTTCGTCTGAGGATCGATGCGAGCGTGTGTCGTTCCCTCGGGAACGTGCTTGACGCAGACGGCGATCTTCACGGGGGGAGAACTCTAATGCGCGCCGAACGCCGCTAAAGCCCAAGGCGATCCGCGCCGAAAGGTCTGGTAGGCTCCCGCCCTTCGAGCGCGAACCGGAGCACGAGGGCCCAGCCATGAGACGCCACCGGACGACAGCCCGAGGCATCCTTCTCATCGCCGTTGTCGGCCTGACGGCCGCACCGGCGGCTGCTCGCCTCGATCCCGGAGTGCTCCCGAAGCGGGCGCCCGCGCCCTCGTCGAGCGCCGAGGCGACCGACAAGACGATCGGCAACGCCCCCGGGAAGCGAATCATCTTCCCCGTGCTCGGGAAGTTCCGCTACACGAACGACTTTGGCGACCCGCGCGGGCAAGGCGCTCACCAGGGAATCGACATCACGGCGCCGCGAAGGGCGCTCGCCCTCGCCGCCGAGGCCGGAAAGGTCAAGTTCCACATCACCTCCTGGCGGGCGGGGTGCATGCTCTACCTCTACGGCGACAGCGGCACCACGTACCTCTACATCCACCTGAACAACGACCTCGGCAAGACCAACGACAACCGGGGCCGGTGCGCGCCTGGGATCGCGTTCGCGCCAGGCCTCAAGAGCGGGACACGGGTCGTGGCCGGCCAGCCCATCGGTTTCGTCGGCGACTCGGGCGACGCAAACGGGATCGAGCCCCATCTGCACTTCGAAATGCACCCGAACGATGGGGCCGCAGTAAGTCCCTTCACGCAGCTGAACCGGGCGTGGCGCCTGCTCTTTGCGGCTCCTCGGAAAAGCGAAACCTCGCTCTGGCTGAAGGGGAACGTGCTCGGACAACAGCCGGAGGAATTCAAGGTGCGGGTGAACAGCCTCGGCGTGCGCACGACAGGCCTGAAGGTCAACGGAATCAGCCGGTCCGTCTCGCTCGGCGTCGAGCCGTACACGGTGATCGAGACCGCCGTGGGACAGCTCGCAGGCAGCGCCCGCGCGACGGTGTGGACGGAGATCGCACCGGTGACGCTCGCCGCTCAGCTCGGCAGGCCCGGCGCTCTCGTCGCCGAGCGCGTACTCCTTTCGCGCTAGCGCGAACGCGAGCAGCCGCACCCCAAAAGCAGCGGCTAGCTTAGAAGCCGGATGTACACACAGGCGCACTCGCACGGAGACCACCGGGCTGCGAGCCGGCGGGCGCTCACACTCGTGCTCGTACTGCTCGCCGGTTACACAGTCGTGGAGGCGATCGGGGGTCTACTGACCGGGAGCCTCGCGCTCCTCGCCGACGCAGGCCACATGGTCTCCGACGTCATGTCGATCGGCCTGGCGCTGTTCGCGATCTGGCTGGCGCAGAGGCCGCCGACGTTCGCGCGAAGCTTCGGGTACCAGCGGGCCGAGATCCTGGTCGCGCTCCTCAACGGAGCAACGCTCGTCGCGATCGCGATTTGGATCTTCGTCGAGGCGTATCAGCGCTTCAGCGATCCCCCCGATGTGCTCGGGGGCTGGATGCTGGCAGTCGCGGTCGTCGGTCTCTTCGTCAACGTGCTCGCGGCCACGATTCTCTGGGGTCGCCAGTCCGACACCCTGAACATGAGGGCGGCGCTTCGGCACGTCCTCGCTGACTTACTCGGCTCGGTCGGGGTCATCGCCGCCGCACTGATCATCCTTGCGACCGGCTGGGTCTATGCCGATCCGCTGATCAGCGTCCTGATCGGTGCGCTGGTCCTGGGAAGCTCCTGGACGATCCTGCGAGAGTCCGTCGACATCCTGCTGGAGTCGACGCCGGCGGGCGTCGACGCGCGCGAAGTGGCCCGGCGAATGCTGGCGGTCGACGGTGTCCGGGACGTTCATGACCTGCACATCTGGACGATCACGTCCGGGTTCCCGGCACTCTCAGCCCATGTCCTGGTCAGTCGAGGCGAGGACTGTCATGACCGTCGTCGCCGGCTCGAGCGACTGCTCGCCAGTGAGTTCGGCATCGCGCATTCGACGCTGCAGGTCGATCACGTGCCAACGAACTTCGTCAGCGTCACTGCGCTGGACGAGCGGCAAGACGAGCGCTAAGCGCCCTTAACGGCCGGCGAAGCGTGGTTCGCGCTTCTCGGCGAAGGCGGTTAGGCCCTCCTTGGCGTCCTCGCTCGCGAATAGCTCGCCAAATCGGTCAGCCTCTCGGGCGAGGTTCTTCGCGTGGTTGCCGCTCAAGGCCCGGTTGATCGCCTGCTTTGCCGCCTCCAGCGCGAGCGGGCTCTTCGCCGCGAGCTGGATTGCCGCCTCCATTACGCTGGGCATGAGCTCGTCGGGCTCCGTCACGGCGTTGACGAGGCCGCGCTCGAGGGCCTCGTCGGCACCGACCGTTCTCCCCGTCAGAATCAGCTCCTTCGCAAAGCCAAGCGTGGTCGCCCGCGCAAGCCGTTGCGTGCCGCCCCAGCCGGGGATGATCCCAAGGTTGATCTCGGGCTGACCGAGCTTTGCGTTCGAGGAGGCGAAGCGGAGGTCGCACGCGAGGGCGAGCTCGCAGCCGCCCCCGAGCGCGAAGCCGTTGATCGCCGCGATCGTCGGCTGAGGCATCGTCTCGAGCAGCCGAGCGGCCTCGTGGCCGAGCTCACCCCACGCCCTGGCTTGATCGACGTCGAGCCCGCTCATGTACTTGATGTCCGCGCCCGCGATGAACGCACGGTCGCCGGCGCCGGTCAGCACGACGACGCGGGTCTCGACGTCCTTGGCCAGCTCGCCCACGCGGTCGCGGAGCGCTTGGAGCGTCTCCAGGTCGAGCGCGTTCAGCGCGTCCGGCCGATCGACCGTGACGACTGCGACCGGGCCCTCATGCCTGACCTCGATCAGCTGACGGGAACCTTCTCGCGCAGAAACTCGACGATCTCGCTCATCGGCGCGCCGGGGGTGAAGACCTCGGCGACACCGAGCCGCTTGAGCTCGTCCGAGTCTCCGCGCGGGATCGTGCCACCGACTACCACGACGACGTCCTCCGCCCCATTCTCCTCCAAGCCCTCGAGGATCTTCGGCACGAGGGTCATATGGGCGCCCGAGAGAATCGAGATTCCAACCGCATCGGCATCCTCCTGGATCGCCGTCTCGACGATCTGCTCAGGTGTCTGGTGCAGACCGGTGTAGATGACCTCCATGCCGGCATCGC
Organism: uncultured Actinomycetes bacterium; assembly: GCA_963752845.1. Taxonomy (GTDB): domain Bacteria; phylum Actinomycetota; class Thermoleophilia; order Gaiellales; family Gaiellaceae; genus JACDAN01. Next base: position 647,312 of record CAVVZV010000003.1, read on the forward strand.
GGAGCGCGCGGGCGATGATCTTCGCGCCGCGGTCATGACCATCCAGGCCGGGCTTCGCGATCACTACCCTGATCTTCCCCGCCACCCCATGAGTATAGGAATGGGCTGGACGGGGAAGAATTCGTGCGGTCGCATCGTCCCGGTATAGGCCAGACTATGAAAATGCAACTGACCGTGATCGGCTGCTCGCCGGCTTGGCCCAACCCCGGCGGGGCACAGTCCGGTTACTTGGTCGAGGACGAGGGTCGTGTGCTCCTGGACTGCGGCGCCGGGGTGCTGGCGAAGCTACGAGAGCACGAGGAGCGCGAGGACTGGCCGCGGGTGGACGCGATCTGCCTCACCCACTTCCACCTCGACCACTGGGGCGACATCGTGCCGTGGGTCTGGGCGCTCTGGTTCGGCCCTGCGAGCGAGCATCCGCGACCCGAGCTCTGGGTGCCACCGGGTGGCTTCAAGCTGATGTGCGAGATCGGCGAGCGCCTTGGTACGCCCGAGATGTTCGAGAAGGCATTCACCGTCCGGGAGTACGAGGACGGCACGCAGTTCGAAGCCGCGGGCTTTCAGATCACGCCCCGCCGAGTGCTCCACTACGACCTGCTTGCCTTCGGCTTCCGCGTTTCCTCCAATGGCAAGACGCTCGCGTACTCGGGCGACTCTGGGCCCAGCGACGAGTTGAGCGAGCTTGCCCGTGACGCTGATCTCTTCCTCTGCGAGGCCACGCTGCTCGAGCCCTACCCGGAGGGCGGGACGCGCGGCCATTTGGCTGCCGACGAGGCGAAAGCCGCCTTCGAGGCGTCAGGGGCAAAGCGGCTCCTTCTCACACATCGTCCCAGCGAACGGCCGCTCGACCCGCAGTACGAGCAGGTCCACGACGGGCAAGAGGTCGAGGTCTAGGATCGCCCCGGCGGGGTCAGACCCCGTTGAGGTGACTCGAGGGTTCGCCCCGCTTGTACGAACGCGCGAAAACGACGTCGAGCCACTTCTGGATCGTCCGCAAAGAGTGTTAGCACCCACTCCGTCCTCAGCCAGGCGGGAGCTGGCGCGAGGCCGACCGTCGCCGCAAAGCTGCTCCAGGGCCATTCTTCGGCTGAAACGCAAAGCCCTGCACGTACCGGATTCAACGCAACGTAACGACAGACCTCCATCGCATGGCTCTCTGCTTCGACCAGGATTGAGTAATAGCGCGCACGAAAAGCATGGCCCTGCCTTCCGTGTCGGCGGTTGAACGTCTCGGCGTATCGAGCGTTTAGGTACTGCATCCCGCGCGCCAGTGTGGGCTCTGCGATCCGGAAGACGAGGTGGTAATGCGTGCTGAGCAGGCAATAGGCGAAGCATTCCCAGAGGTATGCGTCGACGACCGTCGCAGCAAGTCTCAGCCAGCGGCGACGGTCAGCGTCGTCGCGAAAGATCTGACTGGCATGAGTGGCGTTCGCCGTAACGTGATAGACGCCATCTGGTACCTCAATGCGCGGCGGCCGTGGCATCGAGCCAAGGTAGGTCGGCATCCTTGATACCGGCCGGCCACGCGGCGTATCGGCGCACTTTCGTTACGAACCCTCAACCACCCTCGAGGGGTCAGACCCCGTTGAGGTGCGTTGAGGGTTGAGGTTCTAGAAAACAGGCGTTTCGCGCCAGACGCCCCATTGCTCCCGGAGCGCGTCGCACATCTCCCCCATCGTCACCGACGCTCTCGCGCAGTCGATGATCAGCGGCATCAGGTTGGCATCGCCCGCGGCGCCCTCCCTGAGCCGCGCCAGCGCCGCGTCCGCCGCCGCCGAATCGCGGCGCTCCCGCAGCGAGCGAACTCGAGCGATCTGCTCCTCCTCGAGCGCCGGATCGATGCGGAGGAGCTCCAGGTCGGGATCGTCCGCTTGCTGGTAACGGTTGACGCCGACGATGACCCGCTGCTTGGCCTCGAGCTCGGACTGGTAGCGGAACGAGGCGTCGGCGATCTCGCGCTGGAAGAAGTTTTCCTTAATCGCCGAGATGACGCCTCCGAGCGCGCGAATCCGCTCGAAGTACTCGTACGCCTGGGCCTCGAGCCGGTTCGTAAGGTCCTCGACGAAGTAGGAGCCGCCGAGCGGATCGATCGTGTTGACGACGCCCGTCTCGTGGGCGATCACCTGCTGCGTCCGGAGCGCCAGTCGCACGGCGTTCTCGGTCGGCAGCGCGAGAGCCTCGTCAAACGAGTTCGTATGTAGCGACTGCGTCCCGCCGAGCACTGCCGAGAGTGCCTCGAGCGCGGTGCGGACGATGTTCACCTCCGGCTGCTGCGCTGTAAGCGAGACCCCGGCCGTCTGGGTGTGGAAGCGCATCAGCCACGAGCGCGGATTCTTGGCGCCGTAGCGCTCCCGCAGCTCCCGCGCCCAGATCCTCCTCGCCGCGCGGTATTTCGCGATCTCCTCGAAGAAGTCGATGTGAGCGTTGAAGAAGAACGAGAGCCGCGGCGCGAAATCGTCGACGTCGAGGCCGCGCTCGATCGCCGCCTCGACGTAGGTGAACCCGTTCATCAGCGTGAACGCGAGCTCCTGGACGGCGTTCGAGCCCGCCTCGCGAATGTGGTAGCCGGAGATCGAGATCGGGTGCCACTTCGGCATCTCGGCCGCGCAGAACTCGATCATGTCCGTCACGAGCCGCATGGAGGGCTCGGGCGGGAAGATCCACTCTTTCTGGGCGATGTACTCCTTGAGGATGTCGGTCTGGATCGTCCCGCGCAGCTCCGAGCGCGGCACGCCCTGGTTCTCGGCAACGCAGACGTAGAACGCGAGCGCGATCGGCGCGGTGCAGTTGATCGTCATCGACGTCGAGACCTCACCGAGAGGAATGCCGGCGAAGAGCGTCTCCGTGTCCTCGAGCGAGTCGATCGCGACCCCTTCGCGTCCCACCTCGCCCAGCGAGCGCGGGTGGTCCGAGTCGTAGCCCATCAGCGAGGGCATGTCGAAGGCGGTCGAGAGCCCTGTCTGCCCGTGGTCGAGCAGGTAGCGGAAGCGCTCGTTCGTCTCTGCGGCGGTGCCGAAGCCGGCGAACTGCCGCATCGTCCAGAGCTTCCCGCGGTACATCGACGGATAGACCCCACGCGTGAACGGGAAGACGCCTGGGTAGCCCAGGTCGCGCTCCTCGTCGATCTGGACGGAGTCAGCGGTATAGAGCGGATCGACCTCGAGACCTGAGATGGTCGAGAACAGCTCGCCCTGGCGCTCGGCGGCTGCCTCGTAGAGCGCGCGACGCCACTCGGCGATCCCGTCGAGGGTGTCCGGGCGGTCTTCGGTCGTAGCCATCAGGCCAATTCTACGGAGCTACCCGAGGATGACCTCGACGACGAAGGCGACGGCGATCGCGAGCAGGGCGATGCCGATCGCGCGCCGGAGCGTCTCCTCGGACATGCGGCCGGTAAGCCTCGCGCCCAGCCAGCCGCCCGGCAGCGCTCCTGCGACCCCCGCGGCGAGGAGACCCCACTCGACCTGGCCCAGGAGCGCGTGAGTCGCGAGGGCGAAAAACCCGAGTGCGAAGCCGATCAAGAGGTTGGTGCCGACGGCGCGGTGGGCGGTCAGGCCGACCCCGCGCAGCAACGCCGGCATCCGCAGCGTGCCGAGGATGACCCCAACCGCGCCGCCGAGGACTCCGATCAGGAAGCCGAAGACGACGGCCGGCCCCAGGCGCGGCTGGGCGGCGGCGCGCGCCCGGATCGGCCGCACCAGCAGGTCGAAGCCGTTCCAGGCGAGGACGGCTGCGATGACCGCGAGCAGGAGGCGAGTTGGAAGCTCGTCGGTGAGCAGCGCGCCAAGAACCGCACCCACAACCGATGGCGGGGTCATCCAGGCGACGACCCGCCAGTCCAGGCGCTCTTCCCGCGCATGCCGAAGGCTCCCACTCGCCGCCGAGGCGGCGCTGATCCCGATGTTCGTCCCCGCGCCGGCCGCGGCATCTCCGGAGAGGAGGAGGATCGCCGGAAGCCGAAGCGTACCGAGAACCAGCCCGACGGCCGATCCGAGATAGCCCGCCGCGAAGCTCGCGGCGAACGCTAGCGCGTATTCCCAGGCTTCCAGAGGGGCTCGTCGGCGTCGGCGTTGGCCGTGCGGGCGAGGATGAAGAGGAGGTCTGAGAGGCGGTTCAAGTAGACCGGAACGAGCGGGTTGAGCTCAACTTGCTCCGCCGCAGCGAGCGCGTCACGCTCGGCCCGCCGGCAGACGGTTCGCGCGACGTGCAGGCGTGCGGCAGCCTCGCTTCCGCCCGGAAGCACGAAGCTCCTCAGCTCGGGCAACTCGGCGTTGAACCGGTCGCAGTCGGTTTCGAGCGCATCGATCTGGGTCTGAGCGACGCGAAGCCGATCGACAATCCCGAACGGGACGCTGATGTCGGCGCCGACGTCGAAGAGCTCGTTCTGGACGCGCTCGAGAACCTCCCGGATCTCGCCGGGCACCTCTCCTGCGAGCACGAATCCGAGGAGCGAGTTGAGCTCGTCGACCGTCCCGAAGGCCGCGATCCGGCCGTCGAGCTTGGACACGCGACTCCCGTCGCCCAGGCTCGTCTCGCCCGCGTCCCCTGCACGGGTGTAGATCCGGGTCAGCCGGACCGGCTCGTCGGCCTTGCGTGGCACGCAGAAAAGCTTAGGTGCCCAGGCGGAACGTCTCGCGGGGGCGCATGCGGTCGGGCTCGATCTCCTCCATGAGTGTCACCTCGGTGATGTGAAACCGTGCCGGCAGGAGTCCCGCGAGCCGACGCTCGACCCGGTCGAGTGCCGCCGCGCGATCGTCGCCGCCCGTGAGCGTAAGGGACGCGTGTGGAGGCGGGTCGCCGCCGACCTCGCCGTACGGCGGGAACTGCGGAAACAGCAGCCAGAGCGCCCGCATCAGGTCACGCAGCGGCTGCTCCGGTTCCGGGACCGCGTAGACCGCGCCGTTCCCCTCCCACTGGGCAAGTCCGGCGAGCTCGACGTCGAACGGCGGATGCGAGGCGAAGAACGAGCGAAGCGTCTCCCGGTGCCGGTCGACCTCGGCCGGCGCGGCGAACGGATAGAGCAGCGTCAGCGAGAGCGGGATTCCTTCGGGCACGCGCTCCGGGTAGAGCTCGTCGTGGGCCGCGGCAAGGGCCGGGTTCTGCTCGGCGAGCACGAGCGTGAGGTAGGTCTCGAGCTGCCGGTCGGTCTGGACCACTCAGCCGGCCGCCAACTCGCGCTGCTTTAGTCCGAGGATCGAACGAGCGATCACGAGCCGCTGGATCTCGCTCGTTCCCTCGTAGATCTCCGTGATCTTGGCGTCGCGGTAGTAGCGCTCGACCGGGAACTCCTTCGTGTAGCCGTAGCCGCCGAGGATCTGGATCGCCTCCGCCGTCTGACGCCGGGCCATCTCGGAGGCGAAGAGCTTCGCCTTCGCGCCCTCCTCGGTATGCGGCTTCCCTTCCTGTTTCAGCCAGGCCGCGCGGTAGACCAGCAGCCGCGCGGCGTCGATCTCGGTGGCCATGTCCGCGAGCTTCCACTGGATCGCCTGGAAGTCGGCGATTCGCTTGCCGAACTGGCGCCGCTCGAGCGCGTACTCGCGGGCGACGTCGTAGGCGGCCTGGGCGATGCCGAGCGCCTGCGCCGCGATCCCGATCCGGCCGCCGTCGAGCGTCGCCATCGCGACCGTGAACCCCTTGCCCTCCTCGTGCAGAAGCCGGTCGCGACCGACCTCCGCGCCGTCGATCACGAGGTCGACGGTCGACGAAGAGTTGAGCCCGAGCTTCTCCTCCTCGCGCGTGACCTCGACGTGATCTCCGTCGAGGATGAACGCCGAGACGCCCTTGGGGCCCGGCGTATCGGGATCGGTGCGCGCGAACAGGAGCACGGTGCCGCTGAAAGCGCCATTTGTGATCCACTGCTTCGCGCCGGAGATTTTCCAGCCGTCGCCGCTCGGAGTCGCGGCAGTGCGGAGCGCGCCGGCGTCCGACCCCGACTCCGGCTCAGTCAACGCGAACGCGCCGACCGCCTCCCCGCGCGCGAGCGGCGGGACGAAACGCGAGCGCTGCTCGTCGGTACCGAAGGTCAGGATCGGGAGCGTGGTCGCGCTGGTATGGACGGCCACGGTCACCCCTACTCCCGCGTCGGCGCGCGAGAGCTCCTCGAGCACGAGGATGTAGGAGAGGAAGTCCGCACTGGCGCCTCCGTATGCCTCCGGGACGCAGACGCCCATGAACCCGAGCTCGGCAAGCTTGCCGATCAGCTCGCGCGGAAACCCATGTGCGCGGTCCCAATCGGCGGCGTGAGGGTCGATCTCCGACTGTGCGAAGTCGCGCGCGAGCGCCTGGATCTCCCGCTGGTCGTCGCTCAGCTCGAACCGCATGCGGCGAGTATACGCGGGACTAATATGTCTGATCTGATATATTACGCTCATGGTCGGTGAGCTTCTACGGGACGCACGAATAAGACATGGAGTAACGCAGAAGCAGTTGGCTTCGCGGGCCCAGACGAGTCAAGCGGCTATCTCGCGGATCGAGCGCGGACTGGTGTCGCCGACAGTGGAGACGGCGACGCGACTGCTGGATCTACTCGGGGACGAACTCCGCCTCACGGCGGAGCCGATCGATTACGGACATGATCGCACCCTCCTGCGCGAAAATCTCCGGCTCACGCCTGAGGAGCGAATCCGTAAGCAGGCAGCGTGGTCCAAGCGAGTTCGCTCTCTTCCGCGTGTCCGCTGAAGCCTTCGACCCGATCCCCGTGCTCGAGGCACTTGCCGACGGCGGTGTCGACTTCGTCGTGATCGGAGGAATCGCAGGCGGCGCGCATGGATCCGCATATCCGACCTACGACGTCGATCTCATGTATGCGCGCGACCGCGAGAACCTCGAGCGGCTCGCAGCGGTGCTGCGCGAGCTCGGGGCGACTCTCCGCGGTGCACCCCCAGATGTTCCCTTTCTCCTCGATGCGAAGACGCTCGAAGCTGGCGGAAACTTCACATTCGCGACGCGCTTCGGGCCGGTTGATGTCTTTGCGTATCCCTCAGGCGCGCCCCCTTACGATCGTGTTCGAGCAGAGGCTCCGACGATCGACGTCGGCGGCCGACCAGTCCGTGTCGCATCGCTCGACCACTTAATCGCGATGAAGGAAGCCGCGGCTCGGAACAAGGACAAGCTAATGGCAACCGAGTATCGCGAGCTTGCCGACGAACAGCGCCGTCAGTCGTAACTGTAAAAGCCTTGCCCGGACTTCCGGCCCAGCCGCCCGGCCTCGACATGCTCCCGAAGCAGCGGACACGGAGCGTACTTCTCGTCGCCGAGCCCCTCATGCAGCACCTCCATGATCGCGACGCAGGTGTCGAGCCCGATCAGGTCGGCGAGCGCGAGCGGGCCCATCGGGTGCGCGAAGCCGAGCTTCGCGATCGTGTCGATCGCCTCGGCCTCGGCGACTCCGTCTTGGAGCGCCCAGGCCGCCTCGTTGATGAACGGCATCAGGATCCGGTTGGCGACGAAGCCGGGGAAGTCATTGGCCAGCGCCGGCACCTTCCCCAGCTCCTCGGCGAAAGCAACGATCGCCTCGACCGTCTCGTCGGAGGTGTCCCGCCCCCGCACGACCTCGACGAGCTTCAACACCGGCACCGGGTTGAAGAAGTGCATGCCGATCACCCGGTCGGGCCGGATCGTGTCCGCCGCCAGCGACGTGATCGGGATCGAGGACGTGTTCGACGCCAGGATCGCGTCGGGCGGCAGGATCTGGTCCGCCTGGAAGAAGATCTGCTCTTTGACCGTGGCGTCCTCGACGACCGCCTCGATCATCAGGTCGGCCGGGACGAGGTCGTCGGCGATCTCGATTCGCCCCAATACGCCGTCGGGATCGGCTCCGCCCTTCTCGGCCAGCTTGGTGAGGCTCTTGCGGATCGCCTCGAGCGCGCGCTCGGTCGCCCCAGGCGCCTCGTCGTGCAGCGAGACGCGACAGCCCGCGGCGGCCGCGACCTGCGCGATCCCGCTTCCCATCTGACCGGCGCCGACAACGAGGACTTGCTCGAACCTCACGGCCGGGGAGGCTAACGTCCGTGCCGGTGACGGACCTCTGGTACGAGGACAGCGGCGGCGACGGCCTGCCCGTGGTGCTGCTCCACGAGAGTGTCGTCGACTCACGGATCTGGGGCCCGTTCCTCCCGCTCGTGCGCGATCGGTTGCGCACGATCCGTTACGACCAGCGCGGCTACGGACGCTCGCCGATGTGGGACGGGCCGTACTCGCCCGTGGACGACCTGATCTCCGTGTTGAACGCGGCCGGTGTCGACCGGGCCGCTCTGCTGGGAACATCACGCGGCGGCCGGATCGCGATCGCTGCCGCGATCGAGCGGCCCGAACGAATGTCGGCGCTCGTGCTCGCTGTCTCCGGCGTTGCCGGACGTCCGCTGAACGTCGAAGGCACGCCTGAGCAGGAGGCGCGGTGGGAAGCTGCGGAAGCGAAGGGTGACGTGGCCGAGCTTGCCGAGCTCGACATGGAGATCTGGGCGCCGATGGGCGTCGACGACGAGCTTCGGGCGATGTTTATCGAGAACGCCGAAGCCTCGAATGCCGAAGACCCGGCCGTCGAGGAGCCGTCCGTCGAGCGCCTCGGTGAGATCGGCGTTCCGACGCTGGTGATCACTGCCGGGCGCGATGTCCCCGACCTGGAAGAGGTCGGCGACCTGCTCGCGGGCGAGATCCCGGGCGCGCGGCGAGCGGTAATCGCGGAAGCCGACCACATGATTCAGTGGCGGGCGCCGGACGAGCTCGCGCGGCTCGTCCTCGACTTCCTCCGGGTCTAGACCTCGATCAGGAGAGCGTCGCCCTGGCCGCCGCCGGAGCAGATCGCGGCCAATCCGAGCCCGCCGCCGTTGCGGCGAAGCTCGTAGATCATCGTTCCCAGGATGCGGCCGCCCGAAGCCCCGATCGGGTGGCCGAGCGCGACCGCCCCGCCGTTCACGTTGACCTTCTCGGGGTCGGCGCCGAGCATCTTCGTCGAGTTGAGGGCGACCGACGAGAAGGCCTCGTTCAGCTCCACGCGCTCGACGTCGTCGATCGACTTGCCCGCCTTCTCGAGCGCCTGCTGGCCCGACTTCGCGGGAGTGCGCGCCAGGTAGGCGAAGTCGTCGGCGACGTAGGCCTGCGAGAGGATCGTCGCCAGCGGCTCGAGCCCGCGCCGCTTCGCGAACTCCTCGCTCGTGACGACCAGGGCGGCCGCGCCGTCGTTCACGCCCGGCGCGTTCCCCGCGGTCGTGGTTCCTTCCGGATCGAAGACCGGCTTCAGGGCGGCGAGCTTCTCGATCGAGGTGTCGCGCCGCGGCCCCTCGTCGGTGTCGAGGTCGCCGACCGGGACGATCTCGTCCTTGAAGCGGCCCTCGTCGATCGCGGCGATCGCGCGCTGGTGTGACCGGAGCGCCCACTCGTCCTGCGCCTCGCGTGAGATGCCGAGCTCGCGGGAGACGAACGAGGCCTGCTCGACCATGTGGCGATTGTCGAAGGTCGAAACGAGCCCGTCGTGGATCATCAGGTCGATCAGGGTGCCGTCGCCGAGTCGATAGCCGAAGCGCGCCTTCTTGAGGATGTACGGCGCGTTCGTCATCGATTCCATCCCGCCCGCGACAATCACGTCGTGGTCGCCGGCGCGGATCATCTGGTCGGCGATCTGCACGGCGCGGATCGAGGAGGCGCAGACCTTGTTGATCGTGTCGGACGGGACCTCGATCGGAAGACCGGCGCCGATCGACGCCTGGCGGGCGGGCGCCTGGCCGGCCCCGCCTTGCAGCACCTGGCCCATGATCACGTACTCGACCTCGTCGTTCTCGAGCCCAACGCGGTCGAGCGCGTTGCGGATCACGAGCGAGCCGAGCTCGGTCGCTTGGTAGTCCTTGAGGCCGCCGCCAAGCCTCCCGAACGGGGTGCGGACGGCGGAAACGATGACTGAACGGGCCATGGAGGCAGGGTAGCGAGGTCAAATCAGCCCGGAGGGCGCCTTGACGTTTCGTTTCGCCCACGGCGCGCGACAATAAAGGAGAGATGCAAGACGAACGCCTCACGGCCCTGCTCGAGCTGGGAGAGCGCGAGGGCTGCCTCGAGCTGTCCGAGGTCTCACGGGTGTCCGAGGCAGCGGAGCTCGACGACGAGGAGGTCGAGCGGCTGTACGAGGAGATTCAGAAGCGCGGCATCGAGCTGAGCGACGACTGCGCGCGGTCGGCGGCGTCCCAGTCGACCTACGTCAACGGCGATCTCGCCGAGTCGACGACCGATGCACTCCAGCTCTTCCTGAACGAAATGGGCAAGTACAGGCTGCTCACGGCCGAGGAGGAGGTCGAGCTCGCGAAGCGGATCGAGCGCGGCGACAAGGAGGCCAAAGACCTGATGGTCAACTCGAACCTTCGCCTCGTCGTCTCGATCGCGAAGAAGTATCAGGGTCACGGCCTCTCGCTCCTCGACCTGATCCAGGAGGGGATCATCGGGCTGATCCGCGCCGTCGAGAAGTTCGACTGGCGCAGGGGCTTCAAGTTCTCGACCTACGCCACGTGGTGGATCCGGCAGGCCGTTCAGCGCGGGGTTGCGAACAAGGCGCGCGAGATCCGGATCCCGGTTCACATCGTCGACCGGGAACGCAAGATCGCTCGCGTCGAGCGAGAGCTGACGGCCAAGCTGGGCCGGGCGCCCGAAGAGGAGGAGATCGCCAAGGCAGCCAAGTTGCCGCTGAAGCAGGTGCGCGAGGTCCGAGAGGCTGCGCGGGCGGTCACCAGCCTTGACCGGCCCGTGGGCGAAGAGGGCGAGACCTCGTTGGGCGAGCTCGTTGCCGGCAACGAGCCGAGTCCCGAGGAAACGCTCCACGTCAGCCTCGAGGAGGACATGCTCCGACGCGCGGTCGATACCCTCCCCGACCGGCTTCAGGAGGTCGTCAAGCTGCGCTACGGCCTCAACGGCGACGGCGATCCGAAGTCGCTCGACGAGATCGGCCGTCGGCTAGGGCTGACCCGCGAGCGGGTCCGGCAGCTCGAGGCCGAGGCGCTGGAGCGGCTGGCCGTCAACCGCGAGATCGAAGCGCTCCGCGCTGCCTGAGCTCATCCCGACCGTCTTCGTCGACGCCGAGAACGTTCGCCGCTCGCTGTGGCCGAACATTCCGCGCGACGAGCTCGTCGAGCTCGTCGACGCGTGGGGCGAGCGGGAAGGCGTACGCCCGATGGTCGTCTTCGAGGGCGAGGAGACCGCTGACGACCGGATCGCGCGCGAGGCGGCGGAGCTCGAAGGGCCGTACTGGCTCGTCACCTCGGACCGTGGGCTCCGCCAACGCGCCGCGGCTGATGCCGTGCGCGTCATCGGCGGCGGGAGCTTCGCCCGCGAGCTCCGCGGCTAGCGCGCCCGGGCGGCGACCTTGCGGGCCAGAACGAGCTGGCCGGGGAGCGGTGCAATCGGGCTGGAGAAGCCCAGCGTGACGGTCGTGCGTCCCCGCTGAAAGCTGATGAAGTCGACGAACACGCGTAGTCGGCCGGCATCCGCCGGAACCTCCATGACGACCCGGTAGAGCAGAGCCTGCTCTGCCAACCGCGGGCGTGAGAGCAGTCGCGACGAGACGATACGAATGCCGGGCTGTTCCTTGGCGGCCTCGTCCCGGAGCCAGCGACCGAGGCACCGGAGCGCGGGAGCGGACGTGCCCTTGCGAAAGTCCCTGAAGGCGTCGGACCGGCTCTCGAAGACCTCCACCTCGGAATCGACAGAAACAGGGGCGCCGCGCAGAGTGAACGACGAGCGTGCGGTCCCCGTGATCGTGAACGCAGAAAAGTCCATGTCGACGCCCGGACAGGTGGGCAACTCGTTGCTGGCCTTGTCCGGCTTTCGTCGCGTCCAGGCTGAAGAGAGATCGGAGGCACGCAGTGTCGTCCGCTTGGCGAGCGCCATGTCGGCTGGACGCAGGCGCTTCTGCGCGGGGCGCGGTTTGCCGCCCTGCGCGACAGCGGTCACGAGGAGGCTGCAGGCGAGCAGCGACGCGATGATGGGAAGGCGGCGCAAGCCGCCCGATGCTAGCCGTTAGCTTCGCTCGCGATGGATCAGCAGCGGGCAGGGCGCGTGATGCGCCAGTTTCTGACTCACCGACCCGAGCAGCAGCGCAGTGAAGCCGCCGTGCCCGCGCGAGCCGACGACCAGCATGTCCGCGTCACGAGCGGCCTCGACCAGCACCGATGCCGCCGGCCCTTGGATGGCTACCGGCTCGACGGTGACTCCCGATTCGTCGCCGACGACCTCTTCGACGACCGCCTTCACGAGCCGCTCTCCCGCCTCCTCGACCTCAGGAAGAATCGCTACGAGATCGAAGCCAGGCGCGGGCCCCGGTTCAGGCATCACCGGCGGTGCTTCCCACGCATGCACAGCGACGACTTTGTCCGAACGAAGGCGAGCCTCACCGAGCGTCCAACGCAGCGCGTCCTTCGCTGCGTCGGAACCGTCGATGCCGACGACGATCTTCCCCACCCGGGTTTTCTACCGGACCTACTCGTCTGAGTCCGAGTCGCTCCGCTCCTCGCGGTCGCCCTCGACCGAGACAACCTTGAACGAGCCGTCGAGGCGGACCTCGACCTCGGAGCCATCCGGCTTCGTGACCTCGACTTCGTAAGTCGCGCCGCCCTCCGAGTCGTGCTCGGTCTCGGTGACCTTGCCGCCGCCGGCCGCTGCTAGCGCTGCGGCGGAAGCGCGTTGCAGATCCGACCCGTTCAGCGCTTCGCCGTCGTCGCCCATCGTCGCGTTCGCGATTGCTGCGCCGCCGAGTGCCAGAGCGACGAGCGCAACGGCGCCGGCTCCGATCAATGTCAATCGTCTTCGCATGCTTCTCCTTTCACCACTTGCTGGGCAGGGTGAAAGCTAGAGAGGCGCTATGAGACGACGATGAGAGGTTTACTGCCCGTCGCGGTAGCGGTAGACGATCCGCCCGCGATTCAAGTCGTACGGAGAAAGCTCGAGCTTGACCTTGTCGCCGGGCAGGATGCGAATCCGATAGCGGCGCATCTTGCCGGCCGTATAGCCGAGCGCCTCGTGCCCGTTCTCAAGGGCGATTCGGTACATGCCGTTCTTGAAGTGCTCGAGTACCTCGCCGTCGAATTCGATTTTCTGCTCTTTTTCAGCCACTTCGGTCTCCAACCTATAGGAGAAGGGCGCCCGGCCGAGCCGGGCGCCCTCCTGAGTCACACTGAGGCGACGACGCTGACGTCGCGCGCCTGGGGGCCCTTGGGGCCCTCCTCGACCTCATACTCCACCTTCGCGCCCTCGGCGAGGGTCTTGTAGCCCTCACCGCTGATCGCGCTGTGATGGACGAAGACGTCTTTGCCGCCGTCGTCCTGCGTGATGAAGCCGTAACCCTTGTCGTTACTGAACCACTTAACGGTTCCGGTTGCCATATATCTACACCTCCTTGACTGCGTTACGAACGTGCAGCCGGGAGGCTTGGAGCCAAACCGGTACTCGCTCTAACTACGTGGTCCAGGCACCGTAGCAGGCTTCTGCATCGTCGGGCGGAGTGCGTCAATGCAAGTCCCCTAGCTGCTGCTCGCGGGTAATGCGCTCGCCGGCTCCGTCCGAGTCGAATCCTCGACAGTGCTAGCTTCGCCGAGCGCTCGACAAAGGAGGAGCCATGAAGATCGCAGTCGTCGGAAGAGGGAACGTCGGCGGCGGACTTGCCGACAAGTGGGAGCAGGCGGGCCACTCCGTCACGAGGATCGGCAGGGACGGGGGCGATGTCTCCGACGCGGAGGCCGTGCTGATCGCCGTTCCAGGCGGCGCGATCGAGGAGGCGCTGGACAAGGTTCAGGGTCTCGAAGGGAAGACGGCGATCGACGCGACCAACCTCTTCGGCGTCTCGCCTCCCTCGGGATTCAGTTCGAACGCCGAGTTCGTGAAGTCGAGGACGAGCGGGCCGACCGCGAAGGGGTTCAACGTCAACGGCGCGAGGCTCTACGACCAGATCGACAAGGCGAGAGCAAAGCCGGGCAACCTCTGGTGTGGCGACGAGGAGGCCCGCGAGGTCGTCGAGCAGTTGAACCGCGACGCCGGTTACGACCCCGTCCACGTCGGCGGGCTGGAGAACGCGCGTGTACAAGAAGAGTTCATCGCGCTCTTCGGCGTCGTCGGCCAGGAACGCGGCCCGAGCTTCTACCGGTTCGCTCCGCCGGATCAGCTCTAGCAGCCGTTCCGATTGAGGCAACAGTGTCGACCGGTCGTTTCAGACGGATGCCGGGCAGAGCCCGCCATCCTGAGGGCGGCACCGCAAGCGGTGCCTTAGCGCTTGACGGCTTTGACGATCGCGCCGTGCATCCCGTCGGCGACCTCGTGCGTGAACTCGACCGAGACGTCCTCGAACCCTGCGGCCTGGAGCCCCTCGACGTACTCGCTCTTCGAGAGCGCGCCGGCGATGCAGCCGACGTAGCTGCCCCGTTCCGCCCGCTGCTCGGACGTCAGCCGGTCCTCGGCGACGACGTCGGTGACGCCGACCCGCCCGCCCGGCTTGAGAACGCGGGCCATCTCGATCAGCACGGCCGGCTTGTCGACTGAGAGGTTGATCACGCAGTTCGAGATCACGACGTCGACCGAGTCGGCCGGCAGCGGGATCTGCTCGATCATGCCCTTCAGGAAGTGGACGTTGGTCGACGCCGGCCTCCTGCGCGTTCTTGCGCGCCAGCGCGAGCATCTCGTCGGTCATGTCGAGCCCGTAGGCGATGCCCGTCGGGCCGACACGCTTCGCGGACAGGATCACGTCGATGCCGCCGCCGGAACCGAGGTCGAGCACGACCTCGCCTTCGTGCAGCTCGGCGACCGCGGTCGGGTTCCCGCAGCCGAGCGACGCCAGCGCCGCAGCATCCGGCAGCTCGCCGCGTTGCTCGGCGGTGTAGAGCGCCTCGCCGAACGAGGCCTCGCCGCCCTCGCAGCTGACGTTGCCGCAACAGCCGCCGCTCTCGGTGCAGCCGCAGCCGCCGCTCTCGGCAGCGACCGCGGCCTGCGCGTAGCGCTCGCGGACCTGCTCTCGAAGTAGATCAGCAGTGCTCATGCAACGACCTCCGGGATTCGAACGAGTCCCTCGAGCAGCGAGACCGCCTCGGGGTTCAGCGAGAAGTACGCCCACTTGCCGCGCTGCTCGCGCTCGAGCAGCCCGGCGTCGGTGAGCTTCTTCAGGTGATGGCTGACCGTCGCCTGCGTGAGGCCGAGGACAGGGATGAACTCGCAGGCGCACACCGCCTCGTCGCTGCGGGCGAGCAGGTTGACGATCTTCACGCGGGCCGGATCGGCGAGCGCCTTGAACATCGCCGCCGTCCCCTCGGCCTGGTCGTCGTCGAGCGTCTCGTCGCCGAGCGAGCCGCAGCAGTCGATCAGGTCGAGCGTCTTCATATCGATATTTATCGTAACGATGTTTATCGATATGTCAAGTCTCGGCGGGCTGGAACCGGTAGCCCATCCGAGCCTCGGTGATGAAGTAGCGCGGCCTGGCGGGGTCGGGCTCGAGCTTGCTGCGGATCTGCGCGAGGTAGACCCGCAGGTAGTTCGTCTCCTTCTCATAGCGCGGGCCCCAGACCTCCTGCAGCAACTGGCGCTGCGTGACGAGCTTGCCGGCGTTCCGGACGAGCACCTCGACGACATGCCACTCGGTCGGCGTCAGCCGGACCTCCCCCGCAGACGTCGTGACTCGCTTCGCGGCGAGGTCGACGGTGAAGTCCTTGGTCTCGACGACCGCCTCTTCCTCGGCCGGCGCCGCCCGGCGCAGAGCCGCCCGCAGCCGGGCGAGGAGCTCGTCCATGCCGAACGGCTTCGTCACGTAGTCGTCTGCGCCGGCGTCGAGCGCGGCGACCTTGTCGGCTTCGGCCTCGCGGACCGTGAGAACGATGATCGGGACGGCGGTCCAGCCGCGCAGGCCCCGGATCACCTCGGTGCCGTCGATGCCCGGCAAGCCGAGATCGAGGATGACGAGGTCCGGATGCTTGCGTGCCGCAATCGTGAGCGCCGCTTCCCCGGTCGGCGCCAGCTCGACGTCGTAGCCACGTGCGCGGAGATTCGTACCCAGCGCGCGAAGGATCTGGGGCTCGTCGTCGACGACGAGGATGCGGGTCATTCCACTGCCCGGAGGCGCGCCACCACCGTGAGACCGCCTCCGGGGGTGTCCTCGAGCTCGATCTCGCCGCCCATCGCCTCGACGAAGCCCTTCGCCACGGCCAGACCTAAGCCAACGCCCTCGTCCGTGCTCGAGTCGCCCCAACGCTGGAAGGGCTTGAACAACCGCTCGCGCCGCTCGCGCGGAACGCCAGGCCCTCGGTCGACGATCCGCACGTCGACGACGCCGTCGACGGCTCCGGCCGTCACGCGAGGGGGCCGATCCGGCGGAGAGAAGCGAACGGCGTTCTGGATCACATTGGCGAGGGCGCGCTCGAGCAGGCCGGGGTCGGCGAGGACGCGAGGCAGGGTCTCGGGCACATCGAGATCGACGGCTCCGTCGGCGAGGCCGAGGCTGTGCAGCGCCGCGGGGAGCACCTCCTCGAGGCCGACCCGAGCGGGCAGAATCTCGAGAGCGTCGGCCTGGAGGCGGCTCATGTCGAGCAGGTTCCCGACGAGCGCGTTCAAGCGGTCGGTCTCCTCGTCGATCGTGTTCAGGAACTCGCGGCGCGCCTCCGGAGTCCACTCGACATCCTGTTGGAGCAGGCTCGTGACCGACGCTTTGATCGCGGAGATCGGCGTCCGCAGGTCGTGGGAGACGGCGGACAGAATCGCCGCCCGCAGCTCGTTCGCGGCTGAGACGACGCCTGCCGCCTCCACCTCGGCCTCGAGCTCGCCGAGCTCGACCGAGGCGACGAGCTCCTTCGTGAACGATTCGAGCACACGCTCGTCCTCGCTCCGTACCGGCCCGCCGGCGAGGGCGAGCACGTGCTCGTCGTCGAGGTCGATTGTCAACGAGGCGGCGGCGGGGTTCTCGGGCGCGCGCTCCCCGCTCGCTGCCTCGATCCGCCACCCGCCTTCCTCGCGGTGTAGCACTGCAGCGCCCTCGAGCCCGAGCACGCGGATCAAGGTCTCGAGCACTGCGGCGACGGGAGCTGAGCCGGCCAGCCGAGCGAGAGCCTCGGCCTCGGCCCGGGTGCGTGCCGCCTCAGCAGCGCGCCGAGCAGCCAGGTCGACGAACACGCTGACGATGCCGGCGACCGCGAGGAACACGATCAGGGCGAGGATGTTCTCGCCCTCGCTGATCGTCAACGTGTAGAGCGGCGGCGTGAAGTACCAGTTGACGAGCAGGAAGCCGCTGACGGCTGCAACCAGCGCCGGCCACAGACCGCCGACCGCAGACACCGAGACGACGAGCAGCAGGAAGAGGAGCAGGACGCTCGGCAGCCCGACCTCGTCTCGGAGCTGGGCGAGCAGCACCGCGAGCGCGGGCGGACCGACCGCTGCCAGCCCGAGCCCGATCGCGACGCGCCTCCGGGGCAGGGTTGCGGGCCGGCGGGTCCGCGGCACCGTGAAGGCCTCTTCGGCCGCATCGGGATGGCTGACGACATGGATGTCGATTCGCGTCCCCGAGCCGCGGATCACCTTGCCGATCACCGATCCTCGCGTCAGCCGCTGCCACCTCGAGCGACGACTCGCTCCCATCACCATCTGCGTCACGTTCAGCGAGCGCGCTGCGTCGAGGAGCGCATCGCCGATGTCCTCGCCGACGACTTCGTGGTAGCTGCCGCCGAGCTCGGCGACGAGCTTGCGCTGGCGCTCGAGCAGCTTCGCCGCCGGTGCGGCGAGGCCGTCTTGCGGGATCACGTGTACGGCGACAAGCTCACCTTTGGTGCGCTGCGCGATCCGTGCCGCCCGGCGGATGAGCCGTTCGCCGTCCGGGGAGCCCGTCAGCGCGACCATCACGCGCTCGCGCGTCTCCCACGGCTCCTCGATCCCCTGCCGCCGCCGGTATTCGTCCAGCCCCTCGTCGACTCGGTCCGCGAGCCACGCGAGCGCGAGCTCGCGCAGCGCGGCGAGGTTGCCGGGCCGGAAGTAGTTGGCGAGGGCGGTGTCGATCCGCTCGGGCGGGTAGACGTCGCCCCGCGCGAGCCGGTTGCGGAGCGCGGCCGGGGTCAGATCGACGAGTTGCAGCTCGTCGGCTCGGCGGACGACCTCGTCGGGAATCGTCTCCTGCTGCTTGACGCCCGTGATCTCTTCGACGACGTCGTTCAGCGACTCGAGGTGCTGGATGTTGAGCGTCGAGATGACGATGATCCCGGCCTCGAGCAGCTCTTCGACGTCCTGCCAACGCTTCTCGTTCCGCGAGCCCGGGACGTTCGTGTGCGCGAGCTCGTCGACGAGAGCGACCTGCGGACGCCGTTCGAGGATCGCGTCGACATCCATCTCCTCGAGCGTCGTCCCGCGGTAGGTCATCTGCTTGCGCGGGACGACCTCGAGGTCGCCGACCTGCGCGGCTGTC
Organism: uncultured Actinomycetes bacterium; assembly: GCA_963752845.1. Lineage (GTDB taxonomy): Bacteria > Actinomycetota > Thermoleophilia > Gaiellales > Gaiellaceae > JACDAN01. The sequence goes on from CAVVZV010000003.1 coordinate 665,703, forward strand.
TTCGCGCGCTTGTGCGGCTCGACGAAGCCGACGACGACGTCCTCGCCGTAGTCGCGCCGGCGACGGCCCTCGTTCAGCATCGCGTAGGTCTTCCCGACGCCGGCTGCCGCGCCGAGATAGACACGCAGCTCGCCCCTGGCCATACCGAAAGGCTACGCCCGCTCGTCCAAAGCGAGATTGAGCTCGAGGACGTTTACGCCCTTCTCGCCGAGGAAGCCGAGCGAGCGGTCCTCGGTGTGGTCTTCGACGAGCTCGAGGACGTCGTCGACCGCCAGCCCGCGCGCCTGGGCGACCCGGGTCGCCTGGATGCGTGCGTTTGCCAGCGAGATGTGGGGGTCGAGTCCGGAGCCCGAGGCCGTGACCGCGTCGATCGGGACCTCCGCGTCGGCAGCGAGGCGATTCTCACTCCGGTAGGCGGCGATCCGGCTCTGCACCTCGTCCAGGAGCTCCTGGTTCGACGGTCCGAGGTTGGAGGCCGAGCTCGACATCGCGTCGTACCCATCGCCGGCCGCAGAGGGGCGCGGGTGGATGTAGCGCGGGCCCGCAAAGTTCTGCCCGATGAGCCGCGAGCCGACCGTTGTGCCGTCTTGCTCGACCAGGAACCCGTTTGCCCGCCCCGGGAAAGCGACCTGGGAGACGCCGGTGACGACAAGCGGATACACGAGACCGGTCAGCACCGTGAACGCGAGAAAGGCGACGACCGCGGGGACGATCTGGCGCCTCACAGGATCCCCAATCCGCCGATGACGAGATCGATCAGCTTGATGCCGATGAACGGGACGACGAGGCCGCCGAGCCCGTAGAGCAGCAGGTTGCGGCGCAGCACTGACGCCGCCGACCGGGCCCGGAAGCGCACCCCGCGCAGCGCGAGCGGGATCAGCGCGACGATGATCAGGGCGTTGAAGATCACGGCCGACGCGATCGCCGACTGCGGGCTCTCGAGCCGCATGATGTTGAGGTCGTCGATGACAGGGAACGTCCCCGCGAACATCGCCGGGATGATCGCGAAGTACTTGGCGACGTCGTTCGCGATCGAGAACGTCGTCAGCGATCCGCGCGTGATCAGCAGCTGCTTGCCGATCTCGACGATGTCGATGAGCTTCGTCGGGTTCGAGTCGAGGTCGACCATGTTCCCGGCCTCGCGCGCCGCCTGCGTGCCCGTGTTCATGGCGACGCCGACGTCGGCGGCCGCCAGCGCGGGCGCGTCGTTTGTCCCGTCCCCGGTCATCGCGACGAGATTGCCGCCCTCCTGCTCACGCCGGATCAGCGCAATCTTGTCCTCGGGCGTCGCCTCGGCGAGAAAGTCGTCGACGCCGGACTCGTCGGCGATCGCACGGGCCGTGAGCGGGTTGTCGCCCGTGATCATGATTGTGCGGATGCCCATCGCACGCAGCTCGTCGAAGCGCTCGCGCAAGCCCTCTTTGACGACGTCCTTGAGGTGGACGACGCCGAGCGTCTTCGTATTGTTCGCGACGACGAGCGGCGTGCCGCCTGAGCGGGCGATTCCCTCGACGATCGGATCGAGCTCGGCGGGCACCGAGCCCCCGCGGGACTCGACCCAGCGCTGAATGGCGTCGGCGGCGCCTTTGCGAACCGAGTTTCCGTTGAGGTCGACGCCGCTCATGCGCGTCTCGGCGGTGAACGGGACGAGCGTCCCGACGTTGACCTGCCGCTCGCGCAGGCCGTAGCGCTCCTTGGCGAGCACGACGATCGAGCGTCCCTCCGGGGTCTCGTCGGCGAGACTCGAGAGCTGCGCTGCGTCGGCGAGCTCGCGCTCGTCGACGCCGGGGAGCGGCAGGAACTCGGCAGCCTGGCGGTTGCCGAGCGTGATCGTCCCGGTCTTGTCGAGGAGGAGAGTCGAGCAGTCGCCGGCCGCCTCGACCGCGCGTCCGCTGAGCGCGAGCACGTTGCGCCGCACGAGCCGGTCCATCCCGGCGATGCCGATCGCCGAGAGCAGGCCGCCGATCGTCGTCGGGATCAGGCAGACGAGGAGGGCGACGAGCACGATGACGTCCTGCTCGGAGCCGGAGTAGATCGCGAACGGCTGCAGCGTCACGACCGCGAGCAGGAAGACGATCGTCAGCCCGGCGAGCAGGATGTTGAGGGCGATCTCGTTCGGAGTCTTCTGGCGCTCGGCGCCTTCGACGAGCGCAATCATCCGGTCGAGGAAGCTCTCGCCGGGTTGCGCGGTGACGAGGACGACGATCTGGTCGGAGAGGACGCGCGTGCCGCCGGTAACGGCTGAGCGGTCGCCGCCCGACTCGCGGATGACCGGAGCCGACTCGCCGGTGATCGCCGACTCGTCGACGCTCGCGATGCCCTCGATGACCGTCCCGTCCGCAGGGATCACCTCGCCCGCGGAGACGACAACCTCGTCCCCGGAGCGAAGGGCCGAGCTCTCGACGTCTTCGACCGAGCCGTTGCGCCGTCGATGCGCGATCGTCTCGGCGCGCATCCTGCGCAGCTCGTCCGCTTGCGCCTTGCCGCGCCCCTCGGCGACGGCCTCGGCGAAGTTCGCAAAGAGGACGGTGAACCACAGCCAGATCGCGACGAGCCAGGCGAAGAGGCTCGGGTCGATGATCGCCAGAATGGTGACGAGGACGCTCCCGATCTCGACCACGAACATGACCGGGTTGCCCATCATCCGCCGCGGGTCGAGCTTGAGGACGCTTTCGCGCGCCGCCCGCAGCAGGATCGCAGGGTCGAGCAGCGACCTTGGCGCGTTGCGCAGAGTCACAGGCTCAGGTACTCCAGGATCGGGCCGAGCGCGAGCACCGGGAAGTAGGTGAGTGCGACGACGATGAGGACGACGCCGACGAGCAGCGCCGCAAACAGCGGCGTCCCTGTCGGGAACGTGCCCGCAGAGGGAGGCACCGGTTGCTTGCGGGCGAGCGAGCCCGCGATCGCGAGCACGAGGACGATCGGCAGGAAGCGACCGGAGAGCACGGAGAGCCCGAGCGTCGTGTTGAACCAGTCCGTGTTCCCGGTCAGGCCGCCGAAGGCCGAGCCGTTGTTGTTCGCGGTCGAGGTGAAGGCGTACACGACCTCGGAGAGGCCGTGCGGGCCCGGGTTCAGGATCGACGACTTCGCCTGGTCGAGCAGCACGGAGATCCCCGAGAAGACGAGGATCAGCGTCGGAACGATGAGGATGTAGAGGGTGACGAGCTTCATCTCCGTCGCCTGGATCTTCTTGCCCAGGTACTCGGGCGTCCTCCCCACCATCAACCCGGCGATGAACACCGAGAGCAGGGCGAAGATCAGCATCCCGTAGAGCCCGGCGCCGACCCCTCCCGGCGAGACCTCCCCGAGCATCATGTTCACGAGCGGCACGGCCCCGCCGAGCGGCGTGAAGCTGTCGTGGGCCGCGATGACCGCGCCCGTCGACGTCCCGGTGGTCGAGGCCGCGAAGAGGCCGGAAGCGGCGGCGCCGAACCGCACCTCCTTGCCCTCCATGTTCGGCGCGCTCTCGTCGATCCGTGAGTTGCCGTCGAGCTCGAACCCCATCGCGAGGCCGGCTGAGGCGATCCAGAGGACGAACATCGCCGCGAACACCGCCCAGCCCTGGCGCCGATCGCCGACGAGTCGACCGAACGCGAACGTGAGCGCGAAGGGAATCGCGAGCAGCGCGAGCATCTCGAGGAGGTTCGTGAACGCAGTCGGGTTCTCGAACGGGTGCGCGGAGTTCGCGTTCGCCGGGCCGCCCCCGTTCGTGCCCAGCTCCTTGATCGCCTCCTGGCTTCCGACCGGGCCGCGCCAGATCGATTGGGTCGCCCCTTCGACCGTCGTGGCCTCGGCGCTCCCGCGCAGCGACTGGACTGCGCCCTGGCTGACGAGGATGAGCGCCAAGACCGTGGCGAGCGGCAGCAGCACGCGCGTCGTCGTCCGCGTCAGGTCGGCCCAGAAGTTCCCGATCGTGGCGGAGCGGCGGCGGACGAGGCCCCGGATGAGGGCGACGGCGACGGCGATGCCGACGGCGGCCGAGACGAAGTTCTGCACCGTCAGGCCGGCCATCTGGGTGAGATGGCTCATCGTCGACTCGCCGCCGTAGTTCTGCCAGTTCGTGTTCGTGACGAAGCTCGAGGCGGTGTTGAAGGCGAGGGCGGGCGGCACCGCGACGACGTCAGTCGGGTTCAGGGGCAGCGAGCCCTGCAGGCGCTGGAGCAGGTAGAGGCCGACGACCGAGACGAAGCTGAAGGCAAGCAACGAGAGCGCGTAGACGTTCCACGGCTGCTCGCGGTTCGGGTCAACTCCGGTGACCCGATAGATCGCCCGCTCGATCGGCAGGAAGACCCGGTCACCGGGCGCAGGGCCACCGCCGAGCACGCGGGCCAGGTACGCACCGAGCAGCGGCGTCGTCACGAAGAGCGGCGCCGACGAGGGCGGCGAGCTGGAGCCAGTTCGCGCCGCTCATCCGAGCCGCTCAGGCGCGAGCAGGGCGTACACGAGATAGCCGAGCACGACCACCGAGACGATCAGTCCGAGCGCGTTCTCCCAGCTCATTGCCGGCGCTCCCCGAGCATGAGCTGGCAGGCGTAGACGAAGAGGACGGCGATCGCGAAGAACCCGAGGACGACGCCCACGAACACGATGTCGCGCACGGCAGCGGTATACCGCGCTTGGGGCGCCGGCGGCAGGCTTTAACGGAACTTCTACGTTGAACCGGGCAGTCTTGACGTTTCGCTAACGCCGGCGCGACGACGTGCCGCGCTATGAAAGGCACGTGCTCCTGCTCGCCTACGACGGGTCCGCCGGTCGCGAAACGCGCGCTCGAGCATGCTGCGACGCTGGTCGGACGGGGCGGCGAGCTCGCGGTCATCAACGTCATTCCGGTCCAGTCGATCAGCTCACGGCTGGAGACGGTCACCGACGAAGAGCGCAGTCGCCAGGCGAGCATCCTCCGCGAGGCGAGAGTTGCGCTCCGCCGTTACGGCATCGAGCCTCGGCTCATCGAAGCAGTCGGCGATCCGGTGACGGAGATCCTCGCCGCCGCGGAGGCGACGAACGCTGGGACGATCGTGGTTGGCCGGAGCGAGAGACGCCATCTCGCGCACGGGTCGCTCGACTCGAGGCTCGTGCGAGGCGCCCAGGCCGACGTCCTGGTCGTCCCTTGAGCCTTACGATCTCGACGAAAGAGGACGCTGATGCGCGCATTCACCCTCGACAGCTTCGACACCGCGCCCCGCCTTCGCGACGACTTACCGACGCCGTCCGTGGAGCCCAACGAGGTGCTCGTACGCGTGCACGCCTCGTCGGTCAACGGCGCCGACGTTCCGATCGCGGCCGGGATGCTCAAGGACATGGTCGAGTACGAGTTCCCGGTGACGCTCGGCCGGGACTTCGCCGGTGTCGTCGAGGACGTCGGCTCGGCTGTCAGCCGCTACCAGGCGGGCGACGAGGTCTTTGGGTTCGTCCCGCACGCCGACCCGACGGTGCACAAGGGCAGCTGGGCTGATCAGATCGCCGTCCGGGAAGACGGCACTGCTCAAAGGCCCGGAAGCGTCGACTTCGCGACCGCCGGCGCGGCGCCGCTGGCTGGCATATCCGCGCTCGGCGCCATCGATGCGCTCGAGCTCTCCGAGGGTGCCACCGTCCTCGTCATCGGCGCTGCCGGGGGCGTCGGGAGCTTCTTCGTTCAGCTGGCCGCGGCAGTCGGCGCCAACGTCATTGCCTCTGGACTTCCAGAAGACGACGAGTACCTGCGCGGGCTGGGCGCCGCCGAGGTCATCGACCGCAATGCCGATGTGGCCGCGCAGGTCCGCGAGCGCCACCCGGAGGGGGTCGATGCGATTCTCGACCTGGTCTCGTTCACGCCCGACGACTCCGTCCTCAAGCAGGGAGGGCGGCTTGCCTCAACGCTCGGCGCCGCCGGCGAAGGCCCCGGCCGCGCCAATCTGATGGCAACCACGACGACCGCAAATCTCGAGCGGCTCGCCCAACTGCTCGACGCGGGCACGCTGCGCGTCCACATCCAAGACACCTTTCCGCTCGAGCAAGCAGGCACAGCCTTGGAGGCCCTCCCGGCGGACGCATACTCAGGGGAAGCTAGCGATCACGCTCGTTTAGAACGAACGGCTTGACGTGGACTGAGCCACGGCGCATCGTCGTTTGCATAGTTGTGGCAGAGACGCAGTACGCGAAAAAGGGCGACGCGCACATCGCCTATCAAGTCATCGGGGAGGATCAGCCGCTCGACCTCATGCTCGTCTCCACGTGGTTCAGCCACGTCGAGGCCCGGTGGGATTTACCCGGCTACGCGCACTATCTCGCCCGCCTCTCGTCGTTCAGCCGGCTGATCTCGTTCGACAAGTACGGGATGGGCCTCTCCGATCCGATCCCGTCGACGGAGCTACCCCCGCTCGAGGACTGGATGGACGACGTGTCCGCGGTGATGGACGCAGTCGGCCTGGAGCGAGCCGCGATCATGGGCGTTGCCGAAGCCGCGCCGATGGCGGAGCTGTTCGCCGCAACGTATCCGGAGCGGACGGACGCACTCGTGCTGGTGAACGCAACCGCACGCATCTCGGCGGCGCCGGGATACGAGATCGGCGCACCACCCGAAATGACGAAGCGCCTCATCTCGATGACCGAGCAAACTTGGGGCCGCAGCGACGACATCATCAATGCAGTCAATCCAAGTCTCGCCGGCGATTCCGCTGCGGCGGAGGCATGGCGGCGCTACTTCCGTCTCGCCGCAAGCCCGGCAACTGCTGCTGCCGTCATGCGCATGCTCTTCGACCTCGACGTTCGGGACGTCCTGCCGACGATCAGGGTGCCGACGATTGTCGTGCACCGCGAGGACAACCCGATCGTCACGGTTGACCAGGGGAGGTATGTCGCAGACCACATCGAGGGCGCGAAGTTCGTCGCCGTACCCGGCGCCGACTACGGGCTCGCGGTCGGCGACATCGACGTCGTCATCGACGAGGTGGAGGAATTCCTAACAGGCTCCCGGCCGGTTCACGGCACTGACAGAGTGCTCGCAACGGTGCTGTTCACCGACATCGTCGACTCCACCCCACGGGCGGCCGAGTTGGGTGACGCCCAATGGCGCGAACTGCTCGAGAGGCATGACGAGCTGGCGCGAACGGAGGTCGTGCGTTTCGGTGGAGCGATCTCTGACTTCGCAGGCGATGGGCTGCTCGCGACCTTCGACGGCCCGGCGCGTGCCGTTCGCTGCGCGTTCGCCCTCCGCGATCGCCTGCGTACGCTCGGCCTGGACATCCGTGCCGGTCTCCACACCGGAGAGGTCGAGCGCCGGCGCGAGAGCATCGCCGGCATCGGCGTTCACATCGCCAAACGTGTGCTTGAGCAGGCCGGGACGGGCGAAGTGCTCGTCTCACGGACGGTGAGGGACCTCGTCACGGGCTCGGGCCTCACGTTCGTCGACCGCGGCACGCCACGCTCTGAAAGGCGTTCCCGAGCAGTGGGAGATCCTCGAAGCGATCGAGTGACGCCGGTCAGGCCGACCACTCGCGCACCTCGGTCACGTCCACGGCGAGAACGGGGCCGTCGGGCGGCTCGCTGCGGTACTGCGGGTACTTCTCTGCCAGCAGCCTGAGGGCGCGCTCCCGCTCCTCCCCCTCGTCGAGCACGCGGGCGCGACCGCGGAGGCGGATCCACCAGAGGCGGCCCCAGTCGTCCTCGTAGTGGTCGATGAGGATCGTGACGTCCGGGCGGGCGCGCGCGTTCTCGATCCGCCGCAGCCTCGTCGAGCGCTTCGGCTTGCGGTCGACGGCCGAGTAGAGCGTGTCGCCCTCGACCGCGAAGACGATCGGGACGAGGTGCGGCCGGCCGTCGGGATCCGTCGTCGCCAGCCTCGCCACCCGCGCCGCCGTTACTCTCGCGTCGTGCACTTCGGCGTGATCCTGCCGAATTACGGCAAGGACTCGAATCCCGACGGGATCCGCCGGGTCGCCGAAGCGGCCGAGGAGCTCGGCTTCGCTTCCGTCTGGGCGACCGAGCACATCATCGTCGGACCCGAGGCCGTCGACCCGTACGGCCGCGTCTACGACCCGCTCGTCACGCTCGGCTGGATCGCAGGCTGGACCGAGCGGATCGGGCTCGGCACCTCGATCGTGCTCGTGCCCTTGCACCACCCGATGCTCCTGGCGAAGCAGGTCGCGACGCTCCAGGAGCTCTGTGGCGGTCGCTTCACGCTCGGTGTCGGGATGGGTTGGCACAGGGACGAGTTCGAGTTCATGGGCATCGAGTTCGAGGGCCGCGGCCGGCGTGCCGACGAGGCGATCCGGCTGATGCGCGCCCTCTGGAGCGGTGAACGCGACTTCCAAGGGCAGTACTGGTCGTTCGAGAACGCGACCTCCGAGCCGCACCCCTCGCCGCAGCCCGAGCTCTGGGTCGGCGGCAGCTCCGAGCGAGCCATCCGGCGCGCACTCGAGCTCGGCGACGTCTGGCATCCGTCACGGGGCTCGAACGCCGAGCACGTCCGTCGCGTCAAGGAGCAGCATCCGGAGCTGCGCGTGGTCCCGCGCACGTCGCCGGATCAGGTCGACGCGATGCTCGAGGCCGGTGCCGAGGGCGCGGTCGTCACGTTTGCCGACGAGGCCGCGATGCGCGACTTCGCTGCAGCGCGACCGCTAGTCGTGTAATCGTTCGACGATGCCGACCGATCAGTATCACGAGCCGCCCGAAGAGCTAAGCGAACACGCCCGCACGTTTGCCCGCCTCATCGCCTCACTTCAGGAGGAGGCGGAGGCGATTGGCTGGTACGAGCAGCGCCTCTCGATCGAGACCAACGAAGAGGCCCGCCGGATCATGGAGCACGCCCAGCGCGAGGAGTTCCTCCATTTCTCGATGGACCTCGAGTTCCTGGCGCGCCGCAAGGAGAAGTGGCGAGTCGCGCTCCAGAAGATCCTCTTCAAGGACGGCGACATCGTCGACCTCGCCGAGGCGGCCGAGGACGAAGTCGAGGAGTAGCGCAGGCCGACTAGGTCGCGACCGCCTGCTCTGTGACCTGCGCGATGTAGCCGCGCACGTCGGCTGCGGGCTCGGTGTACGCATCGCCGAGTGCGGACTCGACTCGCTGCACGTAGTCCTTCGCCCAGCTCGGAAGCCCGGTGTCCGTGACGGCGAGGAACTCCAGCGTGGCCGCCAGGCGGATGTCGGCGATGGTCGGGCTGTCCCCGCCGCCGATGAAGCCGGTGTCGGTGCCGTAGAACGCCGGATAGACGTCCAGGATGCGCGGGAGCGCCTCCTCCGCCGATTTGCGCGCCGCTTCCTTCTCCTCGTCCGAGGCGTCCGACGTGGAGACCTCGCCCGGATAGCCGGAGAAGCCCAGACGCGGATACGTCGCGCGCGTCAGGAGCGGATAGAGGATGCTCATCGTGTAGAAGTTCGCGCTGTCGACCATCGCGCGGCGGCCGAGGTCGGTCGGGTAGAGGTCGTCGCGCCCCTCGCGGCTGGCGAGGTACATCATCACGGCGCAGCTCTCGCCGAGGACGCCCTTCGGCAGCTCGTCGGTCTCGACCGTCGGCGTCAGGCCGGCCGGGTACTTCGACAGGTAGGGCTCCTCCTGCGTCTTGCCCCACACGTTCTCTTCCTCGACGGGGAGCCCGGCGGCCCGCACGAAGACGCGGACGGACATGTTGTTCACGCTGGGCGGCAGCATGTTCAGCTTCATGGCCATGACCGAACCTTTCTGTCGCTTCTCGCTCAATCGAGATCTTCTCCGACGAGGCGCGCACCGGCAACCATCGACTGGAGCTTGCGGAACGCCCGCTCGCGCGGGAGGTACTTCATCCCGCAGTCCGGCGCCACGACGAGCCTCTCCGGTCCTACGACCGTGAGCGCCTTCCGGATCCGGTCGGCGACGAGCTCCGGCGTCTCGACCTCGCTCGAGCCCAGGTCGAGGACGCCCAGGACGATCGTCTTGTCGGGGACGTCGCGCAGCACCTCCGGGTCGAGGTCGGGCTGCGCCGCCTCGAGCGAGAGGTGCGTCGCGAGGCAGTCGTTCGAGCTCGCGGAGGAACGGGTAGCCGCGTGGGTCGGTCCTTGACGATGTGCGCGTAGCCGAAGCAGGTGTGGAGGACCGTCTCGCCCTCGATGCCGTCGAGCGCGCGGTTGATCGCCTCGACGGCGTACTCCCGCGCCGGCTCGGGGCGCGCCTGGAGATACGGCTCGTCGATCTGGACGACGTCGGCGCCGGCAGCCTTCAGGTCCCGCAGCTCCTCGTTGACGGCCTCGGCGTAGGCGAGCGCGAGGCTCCGCTCGTCGGCGTAGTAGTCGTTCTGGGCCTGGTGCGTCATCGTGAACGGCCCCGGAACGGTGATCTTGATCCGGCGGTCGGTGATCGAGCGGAGGAACTCGACGTCGCGGACCTCGACCGGCCGCGTGCGGCGGATCGGGCCCACGACTCTCGGGACCGGGTTCTCGTGGCCCGTGCGATCGAGGGCGACGCCGGGCTCGTCCAGGTCGACGCCGTCGAGCGCGGTCGCGAAGCGGTTCGAGTAGCTCTCCCGTCGCATCTCGCCGTCGGTGATGACGTCGACGCCGGCCCGCTCCATGTCCTGGACGGCGAGCCGCGTCGCGTCGTCCTGGGCCTCCTCGAGGAACGGCTCGGGCACGCGCCAGAGCTCACGCGCCCGCACGCGCGGCGGCAGCCGCTCGCCGAGCCGCTCGCGGTCGATCAGCCAGCCGGGCTGGGGATAGCTCCCGACGACGGTCGTGACGAGCATCAGCGCTCGACCAGCGTCGACTTGTACTCGCTGCGCCGCAGGCTCCCCCACGGCACGAGCTCGACGTGCGTCTGGACGACGAGGACCTCGCGAAGCCGCTCGCGGATCGCGTTCGCCAGCGCGTCGTCGGCCGACGCGTCCCTGCGCGAGCTCGACGGCAACGGGAAGCGGCGGCTCCTGCTTCACGCCGGCCGCCTGCGGCTTGACGAGGACGTGGCCGCTGACGTCGGGCGCGAACGCGCTCACCACCTCGCGGACGGCCGAGGGGAAGACGTTGACGCCGCGGACGATGAGCATGTCGTCGGTTCGCCCGAGACAGCGAATCCGCGGCCCCGTGCGACCGCACTTGCACGGGCTCGTCCACACCCGGACGTGGTCGCGCGTGCGGAAGCGCAGCAGCGGGGCGGCCCGATGCTGGAGGTGCGTCAGCACGAGCTCGCCGGTGGCGCCGTCGTCCATGCTCGATGGCCGTCGCCCGTCTCGGGGTCGATCAGCTCGGCGTGGACGAAGCCGTGCGCCCCGAGGTGCATCCCGTTCTGCTCCTCGCACTCGCCCCAGAGCGACACGCCGATGTCGCCGATGCCCATCGCCTCGGTGACCTTCGCGCCCCAGCCTTCTTCGAGCTTCGCGCGGAACGCCGGCTCGCCTCCGCCGGGCTCGCCCGCCACGAGCACGCGCTCGACGCTCGATCTCGCGGAGGTCGAAGTTCTCGGCGAGGTACGCGGCGTATGACGGGGTGAGCACCACCGCCTCGGGCCGGAGGAGCTCGATCGCCTTGATCAGGCGCTCGGTGTTCCCCGTCCCGACCGGGATGTGCGACGAGGCCGATCCGCTCGAAGGCGGCGAGCGCCGCGCCGGCGACGAACGGCCCGGCGTTGTAGGTCGAGACGATCCGTTGTCCGGGCCTGACGCCGGAGGCCGCGTAGCTGCGCGCCGAGCCCGTCACCCAGTTGTCGAGATCGCCGGCCGTCAGCGGGATGTAGCTGGGCGTGCCGGTCGTGCCGCTCGTCGAGTAGATGCGGACGATCTCGGACGGCTCGGCGCACAGATGGGCGCCGAACGGGTTGTCCGGCGTGACGGTCGCGCGGAGCTCGGCTTTCTCGGTGAGCGGCAGCTGCGCGATGTCCTCGAGCCGGTCGCTGACGTCCGTCGCTCCAAGCTTCTCCCGGTAGAACGCCGAGCGCTCGAGGAGGTAGGCGAGCTGGGCGCGGTAGTTCTCGGCGTCAGCGCTCGTACTCGATCGCCTCTTCCGCCGCGCGGGCCATCCGGAAGCCGAGCGGCTGCTCCTGTTCCTCGGCCAGATGGGCGAGCAGGCCGGCGGTGCGCGCGAGGATCGGGACGGCCTTCACCGCGGAGGACGGGAAGCCGAGGTCGAGCATCACCGCCGCGATCGGCATCGAGACGTTCATCGTCAGCGGCTTCCCCCAGGTCTCGGCGACGGCGTCGCGGAGACTGACGGGCAAGCGTCGACGTGCGGCCCGCTGACGCCACGGGCATCCGCGAGCTCGAGGATCCGCTCGGCGCGTGGATCGACCGGCTTGTGAACCGGGTGCCCGAAGCCTGGAACCTTTCCTCCGGCCGCGTGGATCTCCTGGGCGATCTCCAGCGGCGTCTCGACCCGAGGACGCGGGCGTCCTCGAGCAGCCGCGCGCACTCCTCCGACGTGCCGAGGACGACCGGCCCGCAGCCGAGGATCCCCGCCGCGACGGCTCCCTGCAGCGATCCTGGGTCGGCGGCGAGCGTCATCCGCGCCGCGACGTTGGTGGGCATCATCCCGTGCTCGGCGATCGCGACCAGCAGCAGGTCGAGGAAGTAGCGCTGCTCCTCGGTCGGCTCCTCGCCGGTGAGCAGCAGGTGGAAGTACTCGGTGAAGCTCAGCCGGCCCATCAAGTCGCCGGTGAGGTCGCGTCCCCGCACCTCGACCCTGTCGGGGTAGGCCTGGCTGATTCGCGTGACTGGGCGCCCGGTCTTCATACGCGCGAACCTACTACCACGCCGAAGACCGCAACAATGTGGCAGTGGAGCACGTCCAGGTGGCAGTCATCGGGGGCGGGCAGGCCGGCCTGGCCGTCAGTCGGGAGCTCGGGGGGCTAGGCATCGAGCACGTCGTGCTCGAGCGAGGTCGCGTCGCACAGACATGGCGTGATCGCTGGGACAGCTTCTGCCTGGTGACGCCGAACTGGACCACGCAACTTCCAGGGTACGCCTACGACGGCGCGGATCCCGACGGGTACATGCAACGCGACGAGATCGTCGCGTACCTCGAGCGCTACGCGGCCGACGCTCCCGTACGGGAGGGGGTCGATGTTCGGTCGATCGAGCGACGGAACGGCGGCGTTCGCACTGCGAACGTCGTCCGGACGAACTGGGTGCCGACACGGTGGTGATCGCGACCGGTGCGTATCAGCGGCCGCACCGGCCCGAAGCTGCCGCGACGCTGCCGGCTTCCCTCCACCAGATCGACGTCGAGGACTACCGATCAGAGCAGGCGCTCCCGCCGGGGCCGGTTCTCGTCGTTGGTAGCGGCCAGTCGGGGTGCCAGATCGCCGAGGAACTGCATGAGGCAGGCCGCGAGGTCGTCTTGGCCTGTGGGAAAGCGCCCTGGACTCCGAGACGCATGGGCGGCCGCGACTTGGTCTGGTGGGCGGTCGAGACCGGCTTCCTGGACCATTCGGTCGAGTCACTGCCGGCCCCGGCTGCCCGGCTCGCCGCGAACATCCTCACGACCGGCCACGGCGGCGGACGCGACCTCCACTTGCGGACGCTTCGGGAGACAGGGGTCACGCTGACGGGACACTTCCTCGGAGCCGCCGGTCACGAGGCGCGATTCGCTCCAGACCTCGGAGAAAGCGTTGCCTGGGGCGACGAGCGCTACAACCAGTTCGTCGGCCTGATGCACAGGCTCGTGGAGGAACGTGGCCTCGAGCCGCTCGAGCTCGAGGAGCCCCCGCCGTTCAACGCGGAGGGTCCCGAGCGACTCGATCTCCGTGGCTTCGGCGCCGTCCTCTTCGCCACCGGCTTCAGGCCGGACTACGACTCATGGCTGAGCTGGCCGGAGCCTTCGACGAGCTTGGCTTTCCGATCCACGAGGACGGCGAGAGCACGGCGATCCCGGGGGCCTACTTCGTCGGCGTGCACTTCCTCCGCAAGCGAAAGTCGTCTCTTCTGATCGGGGTCGGCGAGGACGCCGCGATCGTCGCGCGCCGCATCGCGGCTGGGGCTAGCCGCGCGCGAGCACCTCGTCGATGAAGCTGAGCACGACCGGGTGGGCGGGGTCGATCGCATGACCGCCCTCGACCCACTCGACCCTGGCCGACGGCATCGCGGTCGCCACGATGTCGGTCAGCTCCGCATAGTCGAACTCAGAGCCCCTGGCCGCGACGAGCAACGTCGGTAGGTCGATCGTCCCGAGCTGCTCGACGGTGACGTCCGGAAAACCGCCTCGGAGCTCGGCAACGATCGCCGGGCCGTTGCCCGTGAAGATCTCCTTCGCCTCGTCGGGCAATCCCTGCCAGCCGTCGTTCCCAAAGGCAAGGCGAATGAGTGTCTCACCGACGGTGCTCATGTCGGCTTCGGCCGCAGCGAAGACGGGCTCCGATAGCTCCGCCAGCTCCCGCATTGCCGTTTGGCTCAGCGACAGTCCACCGTCTCCCTCCAGCTGCACCAACGCGCGGACGAGATCCGGGTAGCGCAGCGCGAGGTCGATCGCGATCGCACCGCCGTAGCTGCGCGCGATCACAATCGCCGGCGCGGCTGCGAGTGCGTCGATCAGCGCCGCCGCGTCATCGGCCTGCTCGTGCACGTTCGTGGCGTACGAGTCCGGGCGCTCGCTCCGGAAGTGGCCGCGCCGGTCGTAAATGATCGTGCGCCCGCGCGTCGCCAACTCGAGGGCGGCATCGCTCCAAAACGCGGCCGAGCTCCCGGCCCCGTGAAGGCCGACGATCGAATCCCCGGAACCGTGCTCCTCGTAGTACAGCGACACGCCGTTCACACGGGCCTTGGGCACACGACCAGTATGCGCAGTCCGCGTGCGCACACGCCCAGCTCACAAGGAAGTCCCGCGAGCGCGGACCCATATTGCAACGCAGGACCTGGCCCTGTCTACGCTCGGCTGATCGCCGAAATGAGTCTCCTACGAGTCGCCGCCGATCAACGCGCCTCGTCGACGTTGAAGCTGAACATCATCCCGCTTTCGTGGTGCTCGGCTATGTGGCAGTGGGCCATCCAGGTACCGGGATTCGTGACGTCGAGCAGGATGTCCACGGTTTCCCCAGTTCGTACGAGCACGGTGTCTTTCCAGACGAGGTTTGGCTCCTCGACGCCGTCCCGGGCGAGGATGAGAAAGCGCCCCGCTCCATGAACGTGGAAGGGATGGGGCATCGGGTGATCGGAATCCATCTCGTTGACGAGGCGGACCTTCACGCGATCGCCCACGCGGAACCGCCAGTCGATCGCGCGCGTTCTCGGCACCCGTTTCGCGGTCGACGAGCTTCCAGCGCATGTTCGCCGGCGTCGTCATGCGGTTCACCTCGACCATGTCGTCTTCCCACTCGATCCCCTGTGCCGCCTCATGGGCGTGCGTCGTGCCCGTGTATGCTCGGCACGGCCGTCGTCTTCGCGTCGTCACCGTGGTGCCGTGCCGTGTCCAGTGTCGATGGCTTTTGCTTCCATGGTGGCATGGCCGTGGCCCTCATGCTCGCCGTGGCCGCGGGGCTCATGTCGCCCTGGAGTGCTGTCCCCGTGGTCCCCTTGTGGTCTCCCTTGTGCTTGCCGTGCCCATGGCCCTCTCGTGCTCCGCCGTGGCCGTGGCGCCCCTCGTGCCCGCCGTGGCCGTGATGCTCGTGCTCGCTCGATCCGACGAGGTTGGCTGGCACCAGCTTCATCCCGCATTTCGGGCAACGGTCGGCCGAGTCGCTGACAACCTCGGGATGCATCGGACAGACGAACGTCGTCTGGCCGGAGCGGCGGTCGCGAGCAGCTTCATGCCGCACTTCGGACACTGGCCCGGCTCCTCGCTGACGACCTCGGGGTGCATCGGGCACGCGTAGACGACCGTGCCCCTTCGGCCGCGCCCATGTCCATCTCGGCGACGAAGGCAAGCGTCTTGTCCGGCGGAGCGTGCGAGATAGGGCGCGATCCGCTCGCGCTCGGCGGTCATGTCGGCGTTCGTCCGCAGCATCTCGAACTGTTCGGCGAGGTCGGGTTCGGCTGACTCCGTCGCTCACGGTGATCGCCGGCGAGCCGGTAGGAGCGGTCCGGCGTTCTGTGCTCGAGCGTCAACTCGCCCGGCTGCGGCGAAGAGGACGTCGACGACCACGCGCTCGGAGGGCGCGAGCAGCACCTCGTCGACGAACTCCTCGTGCTCGTAGTGGCCGCTGTCGGCGCCGACGAGCTTCATCCGTGCGCCCGGAAGCGTGACGTTGAAGACGCGCGTGTTCGCGGTGTTCGTCAGGTAGAGGCGCACGACCTCGCCGCGCTTCGCCGTTAGCGAGAGGTCCGGCTCGCCCGAGACGAGCATCACGTTGCCGAACCGGCCCATCGCGACGTGCGTCGTCTCCGACTCGCTGAACGGCGCGATCCTTCCCGTCCTCGATCAGGATGTCGTCGAGCGTGAGCAGCAGCTCGCGGTTGCGCCGGCGGCCAGTAGTCGGGCTCGGCGGGGACGACGAGGATGTTGCCGTAGAGGCCCAGCTCCTGGCCGTAGTCCTCGCGGATGTGCGGGTGGTACCAGTAGGCGCCGGGATCGGGGACTGTGACCTCGTAGGTGAACGTCTCGCCGACCGGGATCGGCGCCTGCGTGTCATGGGTGCCGTCGAAGCGGTTCTCGAGCCGCAGCCCGTGCCAATGCACCGTCGCCTCAAGGTCGCCGCGGTTCGTGACCTGGACGGTCACCGTCGCGCCCTGCGGGATCTTCAGCGTCGGGCCGGGGATCGAGCCGTTGTAGGCGAGCATCCGCACGGTCGCGTCGCCGATCCGCTTCGCGACCGGGACGATCTCGAGGTCGAACTCGTCGCCGTCGGCGAGCTCGACGACCTCCGGTCGCGTCGCCTCCGGGAGGCCCGTCGGTCTCGGTTGGGAGCTGCTCGACGGTCGGTGGCGCTGTGTCCGTGGTGATCGTGCATCGCTCAGACCCTTTCCGTCGTGCCTGCGCGGCCGCGCCGGCGCTCGCCGTCGGCGTTCGCCTGAGCGCGTCGATCTGCTCGGCGATGAACTCGGCGTCGTCCTTGACCCAGCCGAGCAGCGCCGAGCCGCGCGTGTGCTGCCACGTCAAGCCCAAGGAAGTAGAGGCCGGGGACATCGGTCACCCCGCGGCGGTGGCGCAGACGGCCGTCTCATCGAAGACGGGCAGCGTCGATCCAGCAGTAGTCGGGGCGATAGCCGGTCGCCCAGATCACGGCGTCGACCTCCAGCTCGCTGCCGTCCTCGAAGCGAACGGTCCGCCCGTTCGCATCGACGACGCGCGGCTTCAGCTCGACGCCGTAGCGGCGCTTGAGCTCGCGCGGGCTCGAGCCAATCAGCGTGTCGCGCGTGCTGCAGCCGCTGGCCGAGCCGCGAGTCGACCGTCTTCTTAAGCAGCCCGACTTCGTCAGCCACCAGAACAGATCGCGGCCGAGCAGCCTCTGCGGAAGCGGCGTCTGACGCGACCCGACAGCGAGATCGACCTCGTGCGTCGCACGAGAGCTCCTTCGCGATCTGGAAGCCGGTGTTGCCCCCGCCGACGACGAGAACCGTACCAGCCGGCACGTCGCTCGGCTTGCGGTAGCCGGTCGCTGTGGATCTGGAACACGTCTGGCGCAAGCCGCTCGGCCACGTCGGGCACAAACGGCGCCTGAAACGGGCCGGTCGCGACGACGACCTGGTCGGCCATGATCCTCCTGCCATCGACCTCGAGCACGAACCGGCCGTCCTCGGCCGTCTGAGACTCCGGACCGGCGCTGCTCAACTTGATCGGAAGCTCGAACTCGCCTGGCGTATCCTCCAGGTAGGCGACCACCTCGTCCCGCGTTGGATAGCCGTCGGGATCGCCGGGGAATGGGAAGCCGGGCAGGCTGCTGTAGCGTCGCGGCGTGAACAGCGTGAGCGAATCCCATCGCTCACGCCACGCGGAGGCGATCGGGCCGGCTTCAAGGATCAGGAAATCTGGTCCCTGTTGTTTGAGGAAGTAGCCGATAGCCAGGCCGGCTTGGCCCCCGCCGACGACGACGACGTCGAAACTTGACTCGGACTCGTAATCCGGGGTTCTTTCCTCTGAAGCCGTCATGCCCCTCTGGTTCCCGCCCGGCGCTCGCCAAAACGCACGTGTCAAGCGGTGCGTTAGAGCGGGGAGAAAGACTCCACGTGAGCGCCGCGGACTAGGTGGCCATGCGTCGTGAGTTCACGGCACGATTTGCGAAACGAACATACGTTCGCTTTCATCTGGTGGATGCAGCTTGCACTCGACGCCCTCGACCGGTTGGTGGACACGCTCGAGGAGCGTGGGTCGCTGTCGGCTCTCGAGGCCGCCCGCTCGCTCTTTGCCACCTCCTCGATCTCCGAGGGCCTCGCCTGCTCCCTCCTGGCTGAAGTCACGGCCGGCGACAGCCGAGTGGTCTGCGCCGGCACCACCGTCTCGCTCAACGGAGGACGAGCCGACCCGTTGCTGGAGGAGGCCGAGTTCGTCGTCTTCGATCTGGAGACGACCGGGCTCTCGGCCGCACGCAACCGCATCTGCGAGATCGGCGCCGTGCGCGTGCGGGCGCTCGAGCCCGTCGACTGCTTTCAGTCGCTCGTCAATCCTGGAGTCGCGCTCCCCGAGCCCGTGGCTCGCCTCACAGGCCTGCGCGAGCAGGAGCTGCGGCGCGCACCGTCTATCTCCACGGTGCTCCGGCGCTTCCTCACCTTCGCGGGCGATGAGCTCCTCGTCGCGCACAACGCCCGCTTCGACCAGCGGTTCCTCGAACGGCAGCTGCTCTTGAGGCACGGTCGACGCTTGTCCGAGCCGCCGCTCTGCACGGCGGCACTCGCCCGCCGCCTGCTCGAGAGCCGCCTGCGCCGCGTCGGTCTGGCCTCTCTCGCCCACTTCTTCGGCGTTCCGACCAGACCATGTCACCGCGCGCTTCCGGACGCCGAAGCGACGGCCCAGGTGCTGGTCCATCTGATCGGGCTGGCGCAGGAGCTCGGAGCGAGACGGCTCTCCGAGCTGCGGACGCTCGCCGCACCACGAAAACGCCGGGTCTATGACAAGCGCGAGCTTGCCCGAGGCGCCCCCACCCGGCCCGGCGTCTACTTCTTTCGGGATCGCCACGATCAGGTGCTCTATGTCGGGCGGGCCCGCGATCTGCGCGCGCGTCTTCGCTCCTACTTCCGAAGTGAGCGGCAGCGGCCGTCGGTCGAGGCGGCGATACACGCGCTCGAGCGGATCGAGTGGCGTGTGCTGGGCTCCGAGCTCGAAGCCGCGCTCGAGGAGCTGCGGCTGATCCGCGAGCTCGAGCCGCCGGCTAATTCCCGTAGCCGCCGCAAGGAGCACGGCGTCTACCTAAAGCGTCGCGGCGAGGACTTTGTCGTCACCAAGACCCCGACCCCGCTCGGCCCGATCGGCAGCCGCCGAAAAGCGTCGCTTGCGGCCCGCGCGCTCGCCTTGAGTACGCCCGAAGAGCTCGATGACCTCCTCCAGGGTGGGCCGCTGCCGCGCCTCCAAGCGCGACTTTCGCACCTGGCCGAGAACCTGCGCTACGAGGAGGCAGCCCGGCTGCGGGATCGGATCGAGGCGCTCGAGCAGGTCCTCGAACGTCTGCGCCGGCTGGAGCGGCTCCGCAGACTGGAGCTCTGTCTGATCGCTCCGGGGATAGAGCCGGGCTGGCGGAGGGCATTCTTCGTCTGCGGCGGCGAAGTCTGCGCCGTCCGCTCGCTGCCGCCGGGAGCAGGCGCGAGCCTCGAGATCGAGGCCGGGCTCGCGCTCTGTCGAGCCGCCTGCGACCGGTCCGGAGACACCCTCGCAACTCACCAGGCAGAAGACCTCCTGCTCCTCGACGGCTTCGTTCGCCGTCCGCCGCCCGAGTTGGCCGTGGTGCCACTGGACGCTGGGCAGATCACCGCGCAGCTCGCTCGCAGACAGTAGGGAACAATGACGGCATGGCGCTGAGCCCTTCGCGTTACGACGCAATCGTGATCGGCGCCGGGCACAACGGGCTGGTGACGGCGTGCTACCTGGCGCGCGCCGGACTGCGCGTGCTGGTCCTCGAGCGCCGCCACGTCGTCGGCGGCGCCTGCGTCACCGAGGAGACCTTCCCTGGCTTCAAGGTCTCCACCGCCGCCTATGTCAACAGCCTCTTCCACGAGGCGATCGTCCGCGACCTGAAGCTGGCTTCCTACGGCTACGAAGTCCTCGCCCGAGAGCCATCGTCGTTCACGCCGTTCCCCGACGGGCGCTCGCTGATGATGGGCGCAGACGCCGACCTGACTCGTAGAGAGATCGCCAAGTTCAGCATGCGCGACGCCGAGCGCTATCCGCAGTACGAGGCGATGCTCGAGCGGGTGGCGGCGGTGGTGGAGCCCACGCTGACGATGACGCCGCCCGATCCGCTGAGACCGCGCCCCGGCGACCTCCGCACCCTGGTCTCGCTAGGACGTGCGTTCCGGCGGCTGGGCGACGGCGCCGGCGAGGCGGTGGAGATCCTCACCGGTGCCGCGCGACCGATCCTCGATCGCTGGTTCGAGTCGGAGGAGCTGAAGGGGACGCTGGCAACCGACGCCGTCATCGGCGCGATGGCAAGTCCCTCGATGCCGGGCACCGCCTACGTGCTCTTCCACCACGTGATGGGCGAGAGCGCCGGCAAGCGGGGCATGTGGGGGTACGTGCGCGGCGGGATGGGCGGGCTCACGCAGGCGCTGGCGGCGGCCGCCCGCGACCTCGGTGCCGACATCCGCTGCGACGCCGAGGTGGCGCGCATCCTCGTGGGCGACGGCCGAGCCGCGGGCGTGGCGCTGGCCGGCGGCGACGAGTACTACGCGCCCGTCGTCGCCAGCAACGCCGATGCCCACGTGACCTTTCTAGCGGCTGCTCGACCGAAGCGCGCTGCCGGAGGCGTTCGTGGCCGACGTCGAGCGGATCAACTACGCCAGCGCCTCGCTGAAGATCAACGTCGCCTTGGCCGAGCTGCCGAGCTTCGAGGCGCTGCCCGGCACGGCGCCGGGGCCCCAGCACCGCGGGACCATCCACATCTGCCAGGACCAGGACTACATCGAGCGCGCCTTCGACGACGCCAAGTACGGCCGCCCGTCCTCGGAGCCGGTGCTGGAGTGCACGATCCCCTCGGTGGTCGACCCGACGGTCGCGCCGCCGGGCCGTCATCTGATGTCGATCTTCGTCCAGTACGCGCCGTACGAGCTTCGCGACGGCTCCTGGGACGACAAGCGCGAGGCGTTCGCCGATCGCTGCTTCGATCTGTTGAACGAGTACGCACCGAATTTCAAGCATTCGGTGCTGGCCCGTCAGGTGCTGACGCCCCTCGACCTCGAGCGCGTCTTCAACCTCACCGGCGGCAACATCTTCCAGGGCGCAATGACGCTCGGACAGCTCTTCGCCTTTCGTCCGGTCCCCCGCTACGCGCGCTACCGAACGCCGCTTCGCGGCCTGTACCTGTGCGGCGCCGCCGCCCACCCCGGCGGCGGTGTGATGGGCACGCCCGGCCTCAACGCAGCCCGCGAGATCCTGGGGTGGCGCCGGCTTCGGGCACGAAGCGCTGGAAGGAGACGCTGATGACTTTCGCACCCGCTACGACGCCGAAGAGCGATCACATCCTTTCCCTATCCGACGGCCGCCGTATCGCGTGGGCGGAGTGGGGTAGTCCCCAGGGACAGCCAGTACTGCTCCTCCATCGCAACCCAGGTTCCAGGCTGCTCGATCCCGATACGGCGTCGACGGCACACTCCGGTGCGCGGCTGATCACGATCGACCGTCCCGGCTACGGCCGCACAGATCCCGTTGCCGATCCCACGCGCTCTGCCGTCGCTTCCGACCTCGCGGCCGTCGTCCGAGACATCGCTGTCGACGAAGTCGCACTCATCGGCTGGTCGGGCGGGGGAATGTTCGCGCTCGAGGCCGCCGCGGCGCTTGGGTCGCACGTGCGCTCCCTGTCTTTGGTGTGCACGCCGGCGCCTGACGAGGAGATCCCATGGGTGCCCGACGACTTTCGTGGTCTCACGGCCGACGTCCCGTCGGATCCGGCACGAGCACTCGAATCGATCACCGCGGCATGCAGCTTCTACGCTGAGGACCCGGACACGGCCGTCGAATCGGATGCCGGCCCTGCAGATGCAGAGGTTCGTGCCCTACCCGGGATTGCCGACGCTCTCCGGACAATGATGAGAGAGGGCGCACGGCAGGGGGCGATTGGTATGGCCGCCGACATCGTCGCCGGCTCCCGCGGCGAGCCGCTCCCACTCACGGAGGTTCGGGCGGCAGTGCGTCTCTGGTACGGCGACGCCGACTGGATCGGCCCCGAGCACGGTCGCTGGTACGCCGACCGACTCGGCGACGCCCAACTCAGCATCATTTCCGGGGCGGGCCACCTCCTGCCGCTGACGAACTGGCGGGCCATCCTCGAGGGCGCAATCGCCTGAGCCAGGCGACGCGAACGCCGCTAGCCCGCCCGTCGGGCTCAGGCGTCCGAGGCGGCGGGCGCGAAGATCGCGTTAAGCCGATCGAGACTGGCGGCCGGCCACAGGGCTCTCGAGTCGTAGTAGACCTCGAACGCCGGCACCGAGTCGGGGAGCGTGACCCAGGGCAACTTCGAGCGAGTGAAGATGTGAACGTCGGGCGTGATCGACGAGGGCTGGTCGAGCGTACCGCCGCGGACGAACCGCACCTCCGGGCGCCCGTAGTCGCTGAAGACGGCCACCTGGCAGGTCGGGCAGCGGTAGATCTGCTGCTTGCTGCCGTCGTCACGCGGCACGTCGACCGGCTCTGGCGCGCCGGCGAGCAGGTCCACGCGGTCGGCCTCGATCAGGAGGTTGATCACAAAGGCGCTTCCGGTCTGCCGTTGACAGTTCAGACAATGACAGCAATGCGTGAAGAGCGGATCGGACGAAAGTCGGTAGCGAACCGCTCCGCAGGAGCAACCACCCTCACGGGGAACGGACATGATCTCCTCCTCGAGGCAATCGACAGAGCCAGGACGGTACCTCTGTACGCGGCCCGAGCAGCAAGCAGAAGGGCGTAGTCGGCTTCCGGCGCAGGTCGGCTTTACGTGACTGGTCGTCGCGGCTGGATGGTGAATCCAAGCTTTCCGAGCACCTTGACGGCGCCGGTCTTCCCGCCCTCGAAATCACCGGAGGCGAGGCGCTGCCCCGTAGCGAACTCATAGGCCGTGCCCAGGATTGCTTTCGGCGGGTAAGGGCGTTTGTCCCAGACCAGATCATAAGTCGTGGTAGGAGCGAATCCATGGGCAGAAAAGAACCGCTCCGGCCCTAGTCGGTCGTACTCCTCTATCGCACGCAACACGTCAGCATGGGTCACCTTGTCCCACGCAATCGAACGTGCCATCTCGTCCTCCCCAGGATCGTTTATGTGGAGGTTCTCTCGGATCAGAGTGTATGCGCGTAGATCTCGTCGTAATCAGGCTCGGGGCCAGTACGCATGACGGGCTGTGACGTCGGAGCCACTCAGTACCCCATTTCGACCAGATCGAGCGAAAGGTCCCAGAGGCGCCTCGCGTTTTCGGGGTCAAGCGCGTAGGGAGCGACGCCGAAGCCGCGCGGGGGTCCAGTGAAGGTGGAGTCGACGACTGGCGCCTCATTGCAATCCGCGAAGTAGCGGCCACTAACGCCTTCCAGCAACGGCGAGGCGGCGACAAGGACGCTCGTCGCGGCGCCCTGCTCGCGCGTCTTGTACTCGTATCCCGCTGTCTCGATGGCAACGGCGAGAGCGTCGGGATCAAGGTCTCGTGCGAGGTTGGTGTCGACCACTGCCCCTGGATGAACGGCGTTCGCGGTGATCCCGCGCTCGGCCCACCGGGCGGCTGCCTCGACAGCGAACAGAGCGTTGGCAGTCTTCGACTGCCCGTACGCGAGCATCGGGTCGTACGGTCGGGACTCGAAGTTGACGTCATCGAAGTCCAGCGGCGCACGCAGGTGTGCCTCGGAGCTGAGTGACACGACACGCGCATCCCCGGCGGCGGCAAGCGCCCCGCGCAAGCCTACGGCGAGCGCGAAGTGGCCGAGGTGATTGGTCGCGAACTGCAACTCCACACCGGCCGGGGTTAGATGCTTCTCGGTCAGCAGCACACCGGCGTTGTTGACGAGGATGTGCAACGGGCCGTGCCAGTTGGCGATGAACGCGGCAACAGAGTGCGAGCGCGCGAGATCCAACTCGGCTACACGTACCGGCGTCTTGCCCGTCATGGCGATGATGTCGGCGCCTACTGCGATACCCGCTTCGACGTCGCGGACGGCCAGCGTTACGTCGGCTCCCGCACCGGCCAGAGCGCGGGCCGTCTCGATCCCGATGCCCGACGAGGCGCCGGTGACGATCGCTCGCCTGCCGTCAAGGTCGACAGCGGCAAGCACCTCGGCGGCGGTCGAGTCGAATCCGAACGGGGTGACGATCCGTGATGTTGTCGTAACGCTCATGGCTCAAATATGGCCTCCCTCGAGGCCCCTAGCCAGAGGACCGTTGTGTCTGGGACTGGCAGGGTCACGGTCACCCTGCACCGGAGCGAACGAGCGCCGTGCGCTGCCGGCTACGCGCGCTGGCGATGCTCGCCGGCGGCGATGCCGGCCAGGAGCCGGAGCGCTCGCTCCGACGCGCTCCCGGGTTCAGCGTGATGGACGACCAGGACCTGCCCCTCCGCGCCGATGATCGCGAGCCTCTCCGGCTTCAGCTCCAGCGGGCCCACCAAAGGGTGGTTGAAGTAGTGCGTCGGCGGTGCCGAGACCTCGATGTCGTGCCGTGCCCACAGGCGCCGGAACTCGTCGCTGCGCATCGATAGCTCGCCGACGAGCTCGACGAGACGTGGATCGTCAACGTCGGGGCCGATGAGCGCGCGTAGACGGGCGACTGCGCTCCGCGCGACCTCTTCCCAGTCGCGAACGAAACTGCGCAGGTCGGGATCCAGGAACACAGCGCGCACCACGTTGACTCCAGGGGTGAAGACCGGTGAGAGCGCGGTGGCAAGCTCATTGGTCGCGAGCACGTCCAAGTGGCGGCCGAGGACGATCGCGGGCGTGTTGGGCCACGACGAGATCAGCTGTCTGAGCGACGTGGACGCTTCCTCGCGTTGCTCATGCGCCCGAGCCTTCCTCGGCTGTGAGAGCGCGTGCAGGTGGGCGGTGGCTACTTCATCGAGCTGTAACGCGCGCGCGAGAGCGTCGAGCACCTGCGCGGAGGGATGATGATCACGGCCCTGCTCGAGGCGAAGGTAGTAGTCGGGGCTGATGCCGGCGAGCATCGCCAGCTCTTCACGACGCAATCCTGGAACGCGTCGTCGGCCGACCGTGCGAAGGTCGACGTCCTCGGGGCGAACGAGTTCGCGACGCGCCCGAAGATACTGCCCAAGTGCCGTGCTCGACGGCATCCCTAAACGATACGCCGCGTTGTCGGCCGCAACCTGGCCCTGACAATCCCATGCAGCCCGAAGGCCACGGTGAGCGATTTGAACTGCCAAGAAAAAGGCCTGCAAAGCAGGCCTTTTCGAGTAGCGGGGGCAGGATTTGAACCTGCGACCTCCGGGTTATGAGCCCGGCGAGCTACCTGACTGCTCCACCCCGCGTCGCAGCGACCATTGTAGCGCGCCTATGACTCAGTCGTGACGAGCCCGACCGGGCAGCTGACACCGGTTCCGCCCAGGCCGCAGTAGCCGTTCGGGTTCTTCGCCAGGTACTGCTGGTGGTACGGCTCGGCGTAGTAGAACGGGCCCGCCTGGGTGATCTCGGTGGTGATCTCGCCGTAGCCGGCGTCCCGGAGCTCGCGCTGGTACAGCTCCCGCGACCGCTCGGCCGCCTCGCGCTGTGCCTCGTCCTCCCAGTAGATCGCCGAGCGATACTGCGTCCCGACGTCGTTTCCCTGGCGCATCCCCTGGGTCGGATCGTGGTTCTCCCAGAAGAGCCGGAGCATCTCCTCGTAGCTCGTCTTCGCCGGATCGTAAACGGCGAGCACGACCTCGGCGTGGCCGGTCTTGCCGCCGCAGACCTCTTCATACGTCGCGTTCGGCGAGTAACCGCCGGCGTACCCGACCGCGGTCGTGTACACCCCCGGCGCCTGCCAGAAGACGCGCTCGGCACCCCAGAAGCAGCCCAGCCCGAAGACCGCGCGCTCGAACCCGTCAGGGAACGGCGGCGTGATCGGCGTCCCAAGGACGTAGTGCTGCTCGGGGACGACCATCGGCTCGTCGCGGCCGGCGAGCGCATCGCGCGGCTCGATCATCTCTGTTTTGTCGCGGAATAGGAACATCGGTCTAGGGTAGCCGGTCAGATGCGTGTGGCCGCCATCGATCAGGGGACGAACACGACGCGGCTGCTCGTCGCCGACGTCGAGGACGGCGAGCTCGAGGAAGTCTCCAGGCGCGTGGAGATCACCCGGCTCGGCGAAGGGGTCGATACCCGCAGGCGCCTCCTGCCCGTCCCGATCACGCGGGTGCGAAACGTTCTCACCGAGTACCGCCGCGAGGCGGAGGCGCTGGGCGCCGAGCGGATCCTGCTCGTTGCGACGAGCGCTGTGCGGGACGCCGAGAACGGCGAAGCCTTCCTCGGCGAGATCGAGTGGAGCTACGGCTTCGTGACGCGGTTGCTGTCCGGCGACGAGGAGGGGGAGCTCACGTTTCGCGGCGCCGCCGACAACCGCATCGGGTCGACGCTCGTGGTCGATCCGGGTGGGGGCTCGACCGAGTTCGTCGTCGGCGAGAACGGCCGAGTCCGGTTCCGCCAGAGCGTCGATATGGGCTCGGTCCGGCTCACCGAGCGGTTCCTGCATTCCGATCCGCCCGCCGCCGACGAGCTATCGGCCGCCGCAGCGTTCGTGCGCGCCTCTCTGCCACCGCTGCCCGAGTTCGACCACGCCGTCGGCGTCGCCGGCACGTTCACGACGCTGGCGGCACTCGACATGGGTCTCGATGAGCCGGAAGGCTTTGGCACAGACGGACACCAGTTGACGCCGGCTGCCGTGCGAGCTCTGCGGGAGCGGCTCGCCTCGCTGCCCCTGGACGAGCGTCGCCGACTCCCCGGCCTCCATCCAAAACGTGCGCCGGTGATCGTGGCCGGTGCCGTCCTCGTTCAGCAGGTGCTCGAGAGCTACGGCCTCGAGGCGATCGAGGTCAGCGAGCGCGACATCCTCCACGGAGCCGCGCTCGAAGCAGCGAACCTGCCGGCTCCCGCGGAGGGAGCCGCGCCGCCCGGCGCCTACACCTGCTGCTAGGTCTCTTCTTGGCCCGGAGGCTCGTCTTCAGCTAGGCGCCGCTGGAGCACCACGCGCGAGAGCACGCCGACCAGCCGGCCGTCCTCGACGACCGGAACTCGCTCGGCATCCTGTTCCTCCATGAAGCGAAAGGCTTCCTCGGCCCGGGTCTCGGCATCGATCGTGTAGTGGGGCTCCTCGGCGATCTCGCCGAGTCGTGTCGCGCGCGGGTCGCGGCCCGGCGCGACGACTTCCTGCACGAGCGTCTTGCGCGTGACGACGCCGACGAGACGGTCGTCGTCACAGACGAACACCGCGCGAACGTCGGGGTTGGCGAGCAGCTCCCCGGCCTCCTGTGCCGTCGACTCGACGCCCAGCGCTCGCGGCTCGACGACCATCGCCTCGCGGACGAGGATCACGGATAGATGCCGCGCGCCGTCAGCGCGCCGGCGACCTCGCGAATCGCGCAGACCATCGCGGCGCGCCTGGGCGTGAGCTCGAGCTGCTCGGACAGCTGCCAGACTCGGTCGAAGGCGTCACCGAGCTTCTCGGCGAGCTTCTCCCGGATCTCCTCACGCGACCAGAACAGCCGACCGAGGTCCTGGACCCACTCGAAGTACGAGACGGTCACCCCACCGGCGTTGGTGAGGATGTCGGGGAGCACGTGGATCCCGCGCTCGGTGAGGATGTCGTCGGCCTCGATCGACGTCGGACCGTTCGCGCCCTCGGCGATCATCCGGGCCTCGATGCGGCCGGCGTTCTCGCTCGTCACCTGATCCTCGAGCGCAGCGAGCACGAGGATGTCGCACGGCAGCTCGAGCAGCTCCGCGTTGGAGACGTGCTCGGCGTCGGGATAGTCCTGGAGCGACCCCGGCCCGTGCTGCTCGATCCACCCGGCGACCGCGTGGAGGTCGAGCCCGCGCTCGTTGAAGACCCCGCCCGAGATGTCCGAGACAGCCGTCACCGTCGCGCCGCGAGCGTCCAGCTCACGCGCCGCCACGCCGCCGACGTTGCCGAATCCCTGAACGACGCAACGCTGGCCGGCAATCTGCCAGTCCAGCCGGCCGCAGGCCCGCTCGATCACCATCACGACGCCGGCCCCCGTCGCCTCGCGACGGAAGACCGAGCCTCCGATCGTGATCGGCTTCCCCGTCACGATCTCGGGGACGGCGTGGCCGACCTGCATCGAGTAGGTGTCCATGATCCAGGCCATCGTCTGCTCATTCGTGGCCATGTCCGGGGCGGGGATGTCCTCCTCGGGGCCGATCACCGGCAGGAGCTCGATCGTCAGCCGCCGCGTCAGCCGCTGCAGCTCGTCTGCGGACAGCTCGCGGGGGTTGCAGCGCACCCCGCCCTTGGCGCCGCCGTAGGGCAGCTGGAGGAGCGCGCATTTCCACGTCATCCACATCGCGAGCGCCGCGCACTCGCCGAGATCGACATGGAGGTCGTAGCGGATCCCACCCTTCGTCGGACCGAGCACGGTCGAGTGCTGCACCCGGTAGCCGGGGAAGACGGTGAAGGTGCCGTCGTCACGGCGGATCGGGACGCCGACGATCGTCGAGCGCTCAGGCACCCGGAGCCGCTCGGAGACGAAATCGGGCACGTCGGCGTGCTCGAGCGCCTGCTCGAACTGTCCGAGCGCCATGCGGAAGAGCGGTGTGTCCCACTCGAGCGCGAGCTGCTCGACCGATGTTTCGTCGAGCTTTGCCACGGCGGGAGTCTAGATGCGTCTATTTGGGGTCAGGTCTTGCGTTGCCACACGTCCCGTGTTTCACGTCACCGTGTTTCAACGCAAGACCTGACCCCCTACGCCCGACGCACGATCAGCGTCAGATCGGGCCCGAGGGACTCGACGACGACGGTCTCCCCCGAATCGGCGCCCTCGTCGCACCGCGCCCGCCAGAGCTCGCCGTCGACGCGGATCAGGCCGAGCGGGCGACAGGTCTCGACCACCGTTCCGGTGGAGCCCGGAAGCGCCTCCGCTCCGGTCGTCGCCCCGCGCCGGCGGGAGTACCACACGAAGAAGCCGACTTCGGCGAGCTCGTACACCGCGGCCGCCACCACCGCGACCAAGCCCCACGGCGATGGGAGCCAGAAAACCGCCGCGAGGATTGCGAGTAAGAGAAGCATGCCGGGGGCGGGAGTCGAACCCGCACGCCCCCAAGGGGGACACCTGATTTTAAGTCAGGCGCGTATGACCAGTTTCGCCACCCCGGCCGGCGCAAGGATAGCGAGGGCTCTCACGGCCCTCCCGGCTTCATGTTGTCCTTGCGGAAGCAGCCCTCTGTGATGTTGGCCGAGCACGACTCCGGGCCTTTGAAGCCGAAGGCGTCGATGAACTTCCGCGTCAGGTCAGCGTCGAAGGTCTTCCCGCGGGCGACGTGCGTCCAGGCCACGAGCGCGATCTGGTCACCGAGCTTCGGATGCTTGGAGACGATCAGCCCGTTCGGGTCCTCGTTGTAGAACTCGTTGATCTCGTCGATCGTGCTCTGCGGAACCTGCGGCCCGAAGTAGATGATCACGGCGCCGTGCTCCAGGTTGTGGACGGCGTTGAGCTCGGGGACCTCCTCCGTGTAGGCGCCGTAGATGATCGTCTGGTTGGAGTGCGGGCCGCTAGACCGAGGGACGGAGTTCGGCTTGAACTTGACCGGGAGTGCAGGAACATGCGTGCGACCCTGCGACGGCGGATGTGTGTACGTGTACCCGGCCGCGCGCAGCGCCGTGACGGCGTCTTCGCTTCCCCCATCGCTCCCGCCGCCCCCGAATGCGAGCCAGGCGCCGACGATCCCGACAATGACGACTCCGGACGCGGCGAGCGCGTAGGGGATCAGCTTCTTCCTGCGCGGATCGCGCGGGGTGGTCCGGAGCTTGGGCGCCTGTACGGGCCGTTTCGGCTTCGGCGGCAGGGGCGTACGTGTCTTCTTGGCCAACGCGGCGCCCATGGTAGCTAGCCCCTGGCAGGTTTCGGGCCGATGCCCCATACTCGCAGGGCCGCAACCGATAGGAGGGAACATGGGTTTTCTCGACAGACTGCTCGGACGCACCAAGGAGGCCGGCGAAGACGTCATGGGCGAGGCTGAAAAGGCCGCCGACGACGTGAAGGCGGGGGCCGACGACGTCATGGGCGGGGCGGAAAAAGCCGCCGAAGGCACGAAGGACGAGGCCGGCCACCTCGTGGACGAGGCCAAGAAGCGCACCGACATGTAGCTCGTTCACCAGAGGGGCCGCTCGAGCGGCCCCTCTGTCGTCCGATCGCCTTCCTAGTGTTTTTGGGTCCATGATCGTGACGGCTGTTCTCTTGGTCCTGCTCGCCGCCGCTCTGGCGTTTGCCGGTATCCGGTTCCTGCGCCTGCTTCGCCTCGAGCTTCAGGCGTTGCGCACGGAGTCGGCAAGGCAGCTCGCAGAGCGCAACGGGGAGGTCGACCGCCGCCTGGAGGCGATGACCGAGACGATGGACCGCCGCCTCGAAACGGCGACGAAGACCACGAGTGCCATCCACCACCAGCTCGGCCAGCTGGGCCAAGCGAATGCGGAGATCCTCGCCCGCGCGAACGACTTGAAGAAGCTCGAGCAGGCCCTGCGCCCTCCGAAGGCGCGCGGCGGGTTCGGCGAGCTGCTGCTCGCCAATCTGCTCCGCGACAGGCTGCCGCAGGACGCGTACGAGCTCCAGTACGGATTCAAGACCGGCGAGCGCGTTGACGCGGTGATCCGAGTCGAGCGGCTCGTTCCGATCGACGCCAAGTTCCCGCTCGACAACTTCGAGCGGCTCGCGGATGCCGAAACAGATGATGAGCGCGTCCTCCACGAGCGGGCGTTCTCGCGCGACCTGAAGAACCACGTCGACGCGATCGCGCAGCGCTACATCCGCCCGGATGAGGGGACCTACGACTTCGCCCTCATGTATCTCCCCTCCGAGGGGGTCTACTACGAGCTCGTCGGTGGGAAGACCGGTGCGCTCCTTCAGTACGCCCACGACAAGCGCGTGTTCCCGGTCTCGCCGACGACGTTCACGTCCCAGCTCCAGGTGATTGCGCTCGGCCTCAAGGGGATGCAGATCGAGCAGCGGGCGCACGAGGTGATGGCGTACGTCGCGCAGCTCCAAGGCGACTTCTCGCGCTTCCGCGACGACTTCCAGGTCGTGGGCAAGCACATCGGAAACGCGCAGTCGAAATTCGCCGAGGCCGAGAAGCGGCTCGACCGCCTCGACACAAAGCTCGAGCGGGCCGCAGAGACAGAGGGCGAGATCGAGCCGGCTGTCGCGCAGGAACTTCCCCGCGCTCTAGACGCTGCCTGACCTCCGATAAAGTCGCCTGCATGGCCGACCCCTTCGGAGCGCGCTCGACGCTCGAGGTCGGCGCCGAGCGCTACGAGATCTACCGCCTCGAGCCGCTGCAGGCTCAGCACGACGTAGAGCGCCTGCCGTACACGCTGAAGATCCTGCTCGAGAACGTCCTCCGCACCTCGACGCCCGAGAACGTCGAGGCGATCGCGCAGTGGGCGGCGAACGAGGAGCCGTCGCGCGAGATCGCGTTCACGCCCGCCAGGGTGATCCACCAGGACTTCACAGGCGTCCCGGCGATCGTCGATCTCGCCGCGATGCGACACGCGATGCACGATCTCGGCGGCGATGCGGCGAAGACGAACCCGCGGCTCCCGTCGGAGCTCGTGATCGACCACTCGGTGCAGGTGGACGCCTTCGCGAACCGGATGGCGATCGCCATCAACACCGAGCGCGAGTACGAGCGAAACCGCGAGCGCTACGCGTTCCTGCGCTGGGGTCAGCAGGCGTTCGACAACCTCAAGGTCGTACCGCCGAACACGGGGATCGTCCACCAGGTCAACCTCGAGTACCTCGCGCGTGTGGTCGAGGCCCGCGACGGGCAGGCCTTCCCGGACACGCTCCTCGGCACCGACTCGCACACGACCATGATCAACGGGCTCGGCGTGCTCGGCTGGGGCGTCGGTGGAATCGAGGCGGAGGCGGCGATGCTCGGCGAGTCCGTGTCGATGCTCGTCCCGCAGGTCGTCGGCTTCCGGATGACCGGCGCGCTGCGCGAGGGGGCGACGGCGACCGACCTCGTCCTCACTGTCACCCAGATCCTCCGGCAGACCGGAGTGGTCGGAAAGTTCGTCGAGTACTTCGGCGCCGGTGTCACGAACCTCCCGCTGGCCGACCGGGCGACGATCGGAAACATGTCCCCGGAATACGGCGCGACGTGCGGATTCTTCCCCGTCGACGACGTCACGCTTCAATACCTGCGGCTGACCGGGCGGGACGAGCAGCGGATCGCGCTCGTCGAGGCCTATTGCAAAGAGAACCTGCTCTGGCACGACCCGGAGCACCATCCGACCTACTCGCAGGTGGTCGAGCTCGACCTCGGCGACGTCGAGCCGAGCCTCGCCGGCCCGCGCCGGCCACAGGACCGCGTCCCGCTGACCGAGGCCAAGCGCTCGTTCCTTTCGGCGCTCGAGACCTTCGGCGTCGCATACGGCAACAGGCACGATGAGGCGGTCGCTGAGTCGTTCCCCGCGAGCGATCCGCTGGCCGACGTCACACCCGGGCACGAGCCGGCCGTTCCGGCGGAGGCGCTACTGGTGCCCGATGTCGTCGTCGCGGAGCGCGCCAAGGCCGTCCCTGTCGAGCTTGACGGCTCGCGCTTCGAGCTCGAGCACGGGGCGGTCGTGATCGCGGCGATCACGAGCTGCACGAACACGTCGAACCCGAGCGTGATGGTCGCCGCAGGACTGCTCGCGAAGAAGGCGGTCGAGCGGGGTCTCCAGCGGGAGCCGTGGGTCAAGTCCAGCCTGGCGCCGGGCTCGAAGGTCGTGACGGAGTACTACGAGCGCGCCGGCCTCACGCAGTACCTGGAGCAGCTGGGCTTCTACACCGTCGGCTACGGCTGCACGACGTGCATCGGGAACTCCGGCCCGCTGCCGGAGCCGATCTCGAAGGCGGTGCTGGAGGGCGAGCTGGTCGTCTGCTCGGTGCTGTCGGGGAACCGCAACTTCGAGGCGCGCATCCATCCGGAGGTGAAGGCGAACTACCTCGCCTCGCCGCCGCTCGTCGTCGCCTACGCATTGGCCGGCCGCATGGACGTCGACCTGACAACGGAGCCGCTGGGACAGGGGAGCGACGGCCAGGACGTCTACCTGAGCGACATCTGGCCGAGCGCGGAGGAGATCGACGCCACCGTCGCCTCGGCGGTCGAAGGCGACATGTTCCGGCGCACCTACGCCGACGTCTTCACCGGCGACGAGAACTGGCGCTCGCTCGAGATCCCCGAGGGCGACCTCTACGACTGGCGCGAGGAGTCGACCTACGTGCGGCGGCCGCCGTACTTCGACGGCATGTCGCCCGAGCCGGCGGTCCGTCGAGGACATCAGCGGGGCGCGCTGCCTCGTCAGGGTCGGCGACTCGGTCACCACCGACCACATCTCCCCAGCGGGCGCGATCAAACCCGACAGCCCCGCGGGCAAGTATCTGATCGAGCGCGGCGTCGAGCGCAAAGACTTCAACTCCTACGGCTCCCGGCGCGGCAACCACGAGGTGATGGTGCGGGGGACGTTCGCCAACGTGCGCTTGAAGAACCTGCTCGTCCCGGGCAGCGAGGGCACCTGGACGGTGCACCTGCCCGACGGTGACGAGATGACGATCTACGACGCCTCTGCCCGCTACCTCGAGGAAGGCACGCCGCTGATCGTGATTGCCGGCACGGAGTACGGCTCGGGGTCGTCACGTGACTGGGCGGCCAAAGGGCCGAAGCTGCTCGGCGTGCGCGCAGTGATCGCAGAGAGCTACGAGCGCATCCACCGCTCGAACCTCCTGATGATGGGGATCCTTCCGCTCCAGTTCATGGACGGCGAGAACCCGGAGACGCTCGGCCTCACCGGCCGCGAAGAGTTCTCGATCGAAGGCGTCGAGAACGGCGAGGCGCGTGAGGTGACGGTGCGCGCCGACGACAAGGAGTTCACGGCTCGCCTCCGGCTCGACACTCCGCGCGAGCGGGAGTACCTCCGCCACGGGGGGATCCTCCCTTACGTGCTGCGCAAGCTGCTGGCCTAGCCAGAGCCTCAAAAGGGCGTATCCAAAACGGGTCGATCTCCGTTGAGAGATCGAGATGCGCGCACTGATCGCTCCGCTCGTTGCTGCGATTGTCTGTCTGACGGCGGCCCCGGCGGCGTCGCCCGTCGGCGCCAATCCTTTGGGATCGGAATCGCCTCAGCTTGCGCTTCCGCCGCTGCCGCCACTTCCGCCGCCGCCGCCG
Organism: uncultured Actinomycetes bacterium; assembly: GCA_963752845.1. GTDB lineage: Bacteria > Actinomycetota > Thermoleophilia > Gaiellales > Gaiellaceae > JACDAN01. Next base: position 700,025 of record CAVVZV010000003.1, read on the forward strand.
CTTCCGCCGCTCCCACCACCGCCGCCGCTGCCACCGCTTCCGCCGCCGCCACCGCTGCTGCCGCCGCCGCCGCCGCTTCCACCGCTCCCACCGCCGCCTGTGCTCCCGCCACCGCCGCCGCTTCCGCCGCCGCCTGTCCTGCTGCCTCCCCCTCCTCCTCCTCCGCCGCCGGCACCGCCGTCGCCGTCGCCTCAGCCCGCGTCACCTGCGCCGGTGGTTTCACGGACGGTGACGGCCGTGACCTCGACCGTCACAAACCTCATCACGCCGCGCGGCTCGGATTCACCGTCGAGCGGAGGCGGCACGCAGACGCCCTCGGGTGGAGCGCCCGCGAACAGCCCGAGTGCGCCATCTGGGCCCGGACCTGCGAGCCCGGGCACCGGCTCCCCGAGCGCCCCCTCCGCCGGGCCATTTGTCACCGGCAGCTGTCGGTCTCGACCGGTCCGGCGGTGTAGCCGCGCTGCTCGACGAAGCCCCGTGCGCGCCTCGCGGACGCTCGTTCGTCCCGGCCGCAAGCGCGGAGGCACGACACTCGTCTTCCGTCTCTCTCGGCGGGCCACGCTGCGGATCACGGTCGTCCGCGTCTATCCATCGTGCCGGCGCGTCGGGGCCTTCACCGTCCGAGCGCACCCGGGCATGAACCGAATCCACTTCGGTGGGCGGCTGCGCGGCCGGCCGCTCCCGGAGGGCGGCTATCGCCTGATCGTCCGAGCCCGCGGCGCCCGGAGAGACGCCGCCGCCATCCCGATCGTGATCGCGAACGGTAAGACGAGCACCGCCGAGCTGCGCAAGGCCCGGCGGACGACCGCCTGCAGCGAGCCCGTCGCCGACATGGTCCTCGAGGCGACGGAGCCGGGGCCTGCAACCGGCACGCTTGGCGGCAGCGATGGCAAGGGCTCCGGCGGCGGCGGCGGCGCGCTCGCGGCGCGCAGGCCTCAGATCAAGGCGCCTCTTGCGGAGGCCGCGAGAGCGGTCGAGAAGAAGGCAAAAAGGTTGGCGAAGGGCCTGAAAGACGCGGCCGCAGATAGTCCATTCGACGATCCCTTCGTTCTTACGATGGTCGCTCTCATGGTCCTTTCGAGTGCCGCGCTCGGCGCGCTGGTCCTGGGCCACGTCGCGCGGACGTACGGATTCCGGAGCCGGCTGCTTCGCTAAGTAACCGAGGCAGCTCGCGCATGTCGTCGAAGATCAGATCGGCCGACGCCAGCTTCTCGGGCGTCATGATCCCGCCGGCATAGGCGAACGAGGTCATCCCGGCGGCCTGGGCGGCCTGGACGCCGAACGGGCTGTCCTCGACTATGGCGCAGGCCGCCGGTTTCGCGCCCATCTCCCTCGCCGCGTGGAGAAAGAGGTCCGGCGCGGGCTTTCCATGCTCGACTTCCTCGGCGCTGAAGATCCTGCCCTCGAATCGGTCCCAGAGCCCGGTGAGGGAAAGCGTCAGACGCATCTTCTCGTGTGTGCCGCTGGACGCGACGCAGGTCGGAATCGAGATGCGGTCGAGCGCGTCTGCTACTCCGTCGACCGCACGAAGCTCGCTTTCAAAGGCTTCGCGCGCCCGCTGCTCGAAAACCGCGTCCCAGCCCGCCGGGAGATCAGGAAGCCGTTCCTCGATTTCGCGCATCATCTCGGCCGCCGTCCGGCCCAGGAAACGGTCAGCGACTTCCGCCGGCGTGAGCGGCCAGCCGAGCTCCGACAGGAGCTCGGACTCGAGTCGCACGTGGATCGGCTCGCTGTCGACCAGCACGCCGTCGCAGTCGAAGATGACCAGATCGAAGCTCAGAAGCGCAGCAGAGCGCCGATGCCGCCGACCGGCTCGAGATCTTGGCGGTGGCGCAGCGCCAACACATGCCCCCCGTGGGCGAGCACGCGGTGGACGGCTAGGTCGAGACCCTCGTCGCGCTCTTCCATCTCCGTGCCGTCGAGCGGGCAGCGGCCCCCGGTGAGGCTGACCCGGCCACAGGCGGGACAGACGAAGGCCGAGTGCTCGACGCCTTCCTGGAAGAGCAGGCAGTCGACCCGGGCGTCGGAAGCGGCCTCGAGAGTCGGCTCCCAGCCGGACGCAGCGCGGCCGTTGCGGCCAGCCTCTTCACGCCAGCGCTCGACGGCATCGGTCTCCTGCCGCTCGCGCCACTCCTCGAGTACCGGCATCGCCGCCGCGAGCAGCTCCACCGGCGAGGCATGGGCCTTCGCGGTCGTCCAGCCGATGATCGCGTTCCGCGCGTCCCCGGCCAGGACCTCGGAGAACTCGCGCCGCAGGTCCTCCGGGCAGACGACGATGACCTTGGGGTAGCGAAGCCGCCTCAGCCGGTTCTCGAGCTCGTCACCGACGTCCTTGAGATGGTCTTTCGCGAGCTCGTCGGCACGACGCTGAAAACGCGCCTGCGACCAGCCACCCTGGTCGTGTCGGCGCGGCTGCTCCTCGAACAGGTCGGCGACCTCGTCGAGCCGCCCCGCATGAAGCCGGTAGAGCCGGCCCTGCTCCCGGCCGACGACCGCAACGACCGCGCCCTCGCCCCGCCCGACGAGCGGAACGAGCGGGGCAAGGTAGAGGTCCGAGCCGACCTTGACATCGTCCGGCACCGGCTCGCTGAGCGGGACCGTCTGCCATAGGTTGTCGAGCCCAGCGCAGAAGACGGCGTAGCCACGAGCCCCGTCCCGTTCGAACTCCTCACTGAAAAACTCGCGAATGCGCTCGAAGTCCGCCTTCAGCCCCAGGCGCTGCTCATGCGTCTGCCTGGTGATGTCGTTGCGCTTCTCGCCTTCGTCGAGCAGCGAGTGCACCCTCGTTTGGGCCTGGCCGGGCGTCGGCGAAACGCTGGGATCCAGGTCGACGAACAGGCTGATCGCGCACCCCTTCTCGGCGCGGAAGCTGGCGAGTTGACGAAGCGTGTCCCAGGTCACGCTGCTGGCCACGAGGCGCGATTCTACGTCCGGATGAGCATCTACACCGTAGGCCACGGAACCAGAACGGCAGAGGAGCTGATCGAGTTGCTCCGGCGCGCGAACGTCGAGACGGTGGTCGACGTCCGCCGCTTCCCCGGCTCACGGCGGAATCCGCAGTTCAACCGGGACGCGCTGGCCGAGGCGCTGGGCCTAGCCGGGATCGCCTACCGGCATGCCGAGCCGCTCGGCGGCCGTCGCAGCGGCGAGCCCGGCGAGGAGCGCTTCGCCTGCATCCGCACACTCGCGTTCCGCAGTTACGCGGCGCGCATGGGGACGCGGGAGTGGCAGGACGCGCTGGCCGCTGCGCTCGAGGAGCCAGCGCCCTGTTTCCTCTGCGCCGAGACAGTCTGGTGGCGGTGCCACCGAAAGCTGATCGCCGAGCTGCTCGTGGCGCGCGGCTACGACGTGCTCCACCTCCTCCCGGGCGGCAGCGAGCGGCATCAACTCTCGGAGGACGCCGAGGCCCGCGACGGGCGCCTCTATCTCTGCGGGGAGCTCGTTGCCTAGGCGCCGACTTGGCGGCGCCGACCAGAAGAGGCTGTGCCGGCTTTGCCGGTGCAGCCGGCCTAGGCCTGGGACGGGAAGTTTCGGTATGTCCGCTTCGTTGAATACTGTTGACAGCCCAGAACAGGGCTATCTTCCTGTGGAGAAATATGAGCGAGAACATTCGTGAACTGATCATCATCGGCGGCGGTCCGGCTGGATACACGGCCGCGCTTTACGCTGCGCGCGCAAATCTCGAGCCGCTCGTCATCGAAGGCTTCCAGTGGGGCGGCCAGTTGATGATCACGAGCGACGTCGAGAACTATCCGGGCTACGTCGAGGGCGTGCTCGGGCCGGAGATGATGAAGGACTTCCGGCGCCAGGCGGAGCGCTTCGGCGCGGAGTACATCTCCGACGACGTCACCCGCGTCGACTTCTCCGAGCGGCCGTTCCGCGTCTATGTCGGCGACGAGGAGTACCGCTCCCAGGCCGTGATCGTCGCGACCGGCGCGAACGCGCGCCGGCTCGGGCTCGAATCCGAACGAAAGCTTCAGGGCCGCGGCGTCTCCTACTGCGCCGTCTGTGACGCTGCGTTCTTCCGGGAGAAGGACACGGTGGTCGTCGGCGGCGGCGACTCGGCCATGGAGGAGGCGACGTTCCTGACGAAGTTCGCCGACAAGGTCACGGTCGTCCATCGCCGCGAGGACTTCCGCGCGTCGCCGATCATGCTCGACCGGGCTCGGGCGAACGAGAAGATCGAGTGGGTCACCAACGCCGTCGTCGACGAGGTCATCGGCGACGTCGGCGTCACGGGCGTGCGCGTCCGCGACGTCAACACGGACGAGCTTTCCGAGCTGCCGGCCGACGGGTTGTTTGTCGCGATCGGACACGACCCGAACACGGAGCTCTTCGTCGGGCAGCTCGAGATGGACGAGCATGGCTACCTGATCACCCATGACGGCACGGCCACGAACGTCGAGGGCGTATTCGCGGCCGGTGACGTCGTCGACCACACGTACCGACAGGCGATCACCGCCGCCGGGATGGGCAGCATGGCCGCGCTCGACGCCGAGCGCTGGCTGACGGCGCAGGCGGGTCACCCGTACGACGCGCTCACCGCGCCGCGCTCGGAAGCCGAAGCACCCCAGCCCGCCTAGATCGTTCCTTCGCTTGCGCCGCAGGCGCGCGATCACGGATGATGGTCGCCTAGATCGGCTCGAGAGCTGCGGCCGGAGGGAGGAACCAATGAACGGGCTCGCACGTCTCGTCGGAGCAATCGCCGTACTCGCCGCGGTCGCGGTCACCGGTGTCGCAAGCGCCGAACCTTGGGGTGGCTCGAAGAAGGGGCCGTCGACTCACGTCGTCGGCTATTTCATCGAGTGGGGAATCTATGGTCGTCAGTACATAGTCAAGGACGTCGCCACGAGCGGCTCGGCGGCTCGGCTCGACGTAGTCAACTACGCGTTCGGGAATGTGGCTCCGGATGGCGACGGCAACGTCGTCTGCAAGCTGGCCGACGAGTGGGCCGATTACCAGGTGCCGTGGACCGCGGATCAGTCGGTCACCGGCGAAGAGGTGACCTGGCCGCGCCCGATTCTCGGCAACTTCCAGCAGCTCCAGGCGCTGAAGACGCTGTACCCCAGCCTCAAGGTGCTGATCTCGCTCGGCGGCTGGACGTTCTCGAAGTACTTCTCTGACGCGGCCCTGACGGACGCGTCGCGGGAGCAATTCGTCTCCTCCTGCATCGACCTGTTCATCAAGGGCAACCTGCCCGATCCCGGTTGGGGCGGGATGGGCGGCCCAGGCGCCGCTGCGGGCGTGTTCGACGGCATCGACCTCGACTGGGAGTGGCCGGGGTCGGAAGGTAATCCAGGGAACATCATCCGCCCGGAGGACAAGCAGAACTTCACCAAGCTCGTCGACGAGTTCCGGGACCAGCTGGACGACTATGGCGAGACGACCGGCGAGGACTACCTGCTGACGGCGTTCCTTCCTGCTGCGCGCACGAAGATCGACGTCGGCTTCGAGGTCGACAAGATCTTCCGCTCGCTCGACTTCGGGACGGTTCAGGGCTACGACCTCCACGGCGCGTGGGAGACGCTCACGAACCACCAGTCGAACCTGTACACGTCGAAGCAGGACCCCGCGAGTCCACGCTTCTCGGTGGATGACACTGTTCGCGCCTACCTCGCCGGCGGCGCACCGGCGAAGAAGCTCGTGATCGGCGTGCCGTTCTACTCGCGCGGCTGGACCGGCGTCGCGGCGGCGAGTCACGGCCTCTACCAGCCTTCGTCGGGGCCGGCACCCGGCGTCTGGGAGAGCGGCGTCGACGACTACAAGGTGACGGAAGGTCTCCTGGACAGGGGCTTCACTCGCTACTGGGACGGCAAGGCGTTCGCATCATGGCTCTTCGACGGGACATCCTTCTGGACGTTCGACGACCCGAAGGTGATGAAGCACAAAGCGCACTACGTGCGCAACAAGGGTCTCGGCGGAATCATGTTCTGGGAGCTCAGCGGCGACACGCCGGATGGTGAGCTGATCGACGCCATTTCCGACGGCCTCTCCCACGGAGGCCGCGACAGGTAGGCCACGACGCCCAAACTCGTCGATCAGACCCGGCTCGACGGGCAGAGGTCGGTCAGCACGCAGCGCTCGCATTGCGGTGCGCGCGCGAGGCAGACTCGCCGACCGTGCCAGATCAGCAGGTGCGGGAAGAGGCTCCAGTATTGGCGCGGCACGAGCTTCTGGAGGTCGCGCTCGATCTTGACCGGATCGTTCTGGCGCGTCAGGCCGAGGCGCTGCGAGAGCCTCCCGACATGCGTGTCGACGACGATCCCTTGCGCCTCACCGAGCTCGGCGGCGACGACGTTCGCGGTCTTGCGCGCCACACCGGGCAGCCGGAGGAGGTCTTCCATCCGCCGTGGCACCTGACCGTCGAACTCTTCGATCAGCATCCTCATCGTCGCCCGAAGCCACCTGGTCTTCTGCCGGTAGAAGCCGGTCGCGAAGATGTCCCGCTCGAGCTCTTCTGGGGGAACCGCGAGGTAATCCTCGGGGCGGCGGTATTTCTCGAACAGCCGCTCGGTGACCCGGTTGACGTTTACGTCCGTCGTCTGCGCCGAGAGCATCACGGAGACAAGGAGCTCGAGGTCGGTGCGGTAGTGGAGCGCTATCGCCGCGTCGGCGTGCTCGTGCCGGAGTCGTTCGATGATCGGCCCGATCCGGGCACGCTTGGGCCCGACCCGCTTGCGGGCCTCGCGGACGTAGCTAGGCAACCGCTACTGCCGGCGCGGCCGCCGGCGCCGGCTGCGGCAGTCGCGGCCCCGCGCAGACGACGTCGAGCGCCGGACAGCCCGCGCAGGCCTGCTCGCTCGGCGTCGGACGAAACTCCCCTGCGCGGATCCGCGCGATCGCCTCGGACAGCTCGGCCTCGAGGGCGGGAAGCTCCGAGCGCTCGTAGGTCGTAGACACCACGGCGTCGGGGCGCTCGAGGAAGTGGTAGACGACCTCGACCTCCTCAGCGCCGGCGCGGAAGCAGGCAAGCGCGTAGACCAGGCGCTGCATGTGGTACTCCTGCTCGACGATCTCCTCCGGCGACGCCTCCTCCAAGATGTTCGTCTTGTAGTCGAGGACAAGCGCGCGGCCGTTCTGTCGATGGAGGACGTCAAGCCGGCCGTGGAGGAGCACGCCGTCGTGCTCGAACGCAAACGGCCGCTCGACCGTGGCTTCAGGCAGCGCGGCGATCCGGCGCGCGAGCTCCGAGTTGCAATAGGCGGAGACGAAGTTTCCGATGCGCTCGAGCTCCTCGTCGGTGACCCCCGGATACCAGGCCCGAACCTGCTCCAGGTCCGGCGGCACGGGGTTCGCGAGGTCGACCAGCTCGAGCAAGCGGTGGACGGCGTCTCCGACCTCGGTCGCGGCGAGCCCTGTCTGGCCTGGAACCCGACCGCTCGCGTCTGAAGGCCTGAGCCCCACGACACGCTCCGCGTAGTAGCGATACGAGCAGCGCTCGAAGAGGGAGAGGGACGTGTACGACAGGGAGCGAAGCGTGTGCAGCGGCGGCGCCGGGATCTCGGCCAGCTCGGGAAGCCGCGGCGCGGGCGGCGGCAGCGCGCCGGCCCCGTTGCTCGCGAACAGCTCGAGCTGTCCGAGCTCGACATCCGGAGCCGGCTCCTCCACGACCGCCTCTGGCTTGTAGCGGTCGACGCGGATCAGCAGGCGCGCATCGTCCCGTTCCAGCTCGATCGGGTCGTTCCCGGCCCCGGCAAGCTCCTGGTCGGCCTCGAGCCGACCGAGCACCCAGCCGAGTGGCGTCGACGCGTCGGCCTGGCTCTCGGGGTCAACGGCGCCGGAGACGATCAGCCGGTCGATCGCCCGGGTCATTGCCACGTAGTAGAGGCGCAAGCGCTCGGCCCGATCCTCCGCCTCGCGCGCCTGGCGAACATCGTCGTAGCCGAACGCGCCACGACGCTCGCTCGTGACCGGGTCGACCACCCGGAAGCCGAACCGCCCGTCCGAGAGGGCGAGGAGCTCGTCGGCCGCCGGTGCCGGGCGGTCGCGACCGGCATCGGCGACGACCACGACCTTGAACTCGAGACCCTTCGCTGCGTGGATCGTCAGGAGCCGGACGGCATCGGCACCCTCCTCCTCCGCGACGGCCTCGAGCTGTTTCGCCCCGACCGCCTCCTGATCGCGCATGAACCGCAGGAAGCTCTCGAGGTCGCGGCCGCGAAGCTCCTCGTAGGCCCGGGCCAGCCGCGCGAGCTTGCGGATGTTGGCGTAGCGCCGCCGACCGTCCCACTGCGCGAGCACGGCGAGGTCGTAGTCGTGCTCGACCAGGATCTGCTCGCAGAGCCGCTCGAGCGAAAGCCGCGACGAGGCATCGACCAGCCGGCCGTAACGCTGCTTGAACGCGAGCATCAGCCGCTCGTCCTGCTGGCCCAAACCCTCCGGCAGCGACCGCTCGAGCCCCGTGAAGAGCGGCCGTCGCCCGGCGGCACGGCGCAACAGGTAGAGCGCGTCGTTCGAGACCCCGACGAAGGGTGACGCGAGGACGCTTACGAGCGACCGATCGTCGTAGCGATTCTGGAGCAGGCTCAGGTAGGCGAGGAGGTCGACGACCTGCTGCTGGCCGAAGTAGCCGCGGCCGGTCGCACGGTAGGTCGGGATCCCCTGGCGCCGGAGCTCCTGCTCGTACCACTCGGCGTCGGTGCCGGCCGCAAAGAGGAGGACGATCTCGCCCGCCGACGCCGTGCCGCTCGCGATCAGCTCCTGCACCCGACGCGCGATGTGGCGCGCCTCGGCTCGGCGCCAGTGCGTCCCGGTGCCCGCGTAGCTCGCCTTGTCGGTGACGAGGAGCTCAACCGGCTGTCCGAAGACGGGATCCAGGAACTCCCCGGACGCGGTCAGCGGCTGGAAGTCGTCGCCGAAGTCGCCGTGGAAGAGGTGGTTGACCGCGGCGAGCACCTCGGGACGCGAGCGGTAGTTGCGGACAAGCGCCCGGCCGCCTCCTTCGGCTTCCCGCCGCTCGCGGAAGACCTGGACGTCCGCGTGGCGGAAGCCGTAGATCGACTGGAACTCATCGCCGACGAAGAAGAGATCGCGCTCGCCCGGGCCATCCGCGAGCAGATCGATCAGCTCGGATTGCAGGCGGTTCGTGTCCTGGAACTCGTCGACCATGATCGCGCGGAAGCGGAGCGCTTCGCGGTCGCGGAGCTCGGGGTGGTCGCGGAGCAGCTCCCGTGCGACCAGCTGGAGATCCTCGAAGTCGAGTCCGGACTCGCGCCGCTTGGCGGCGGCGTAGGACTCGGCGAAGGCGTAGAGGAGCTGCTGGACGAGGTCGCGGTCGCGCATCGCCAGCTCGTCGAGCGCGGCCTGCTCCGTGGCGAGGCGCGCCTCCTCGTAGCTCGCCGCCCGCTCCCCACTCGCGCGGTGGGCCTTCAGATCGAGCAGTGCGTCAGGGCGGGTCTCACCCGAGACGAGCTCGAGCAGCGCTGCCGCGCTCCCGCGCTGCAAATCGGTGGCCGAGCCGTCGTCGACGAGGCAGCCGGCCGCGGTGCGCAGCTCCTCGAGCCGCTCCTCCAATGCCGGGCGGTCGCCGAGCTCGAGGACGAGGTCTCGCCCGGCCGAGCGCAGCGTGTCGTAGATCCCCGTGATCATGCGCCGCAGCCCGCGCGCGCCGTAGGTCGTCAGGAGCTGCAAGTGGTCGGGGTTGCCGTCGGCGCAGAACGACGCCAGCGCCTCGTCGAAGGCCTCGGCGGAGAGAACGGCCGCTTGGGACTCGTCGAGCTCGCGGAAGCGCGGATCGAGCCCTGCCTCGAACGGATAGGTCTTCAGGAGCCGGTTGCAGAAGCCATGGATCGTCGAGATCCAGGCACTGTCGAGCTCTCGGGCCAGGTCGGCGCGACCACGGCTGCGGAGCTCGGCGCGGATCCTCGCGCGCAGCTCGCCGGCTGCCCGTTTCGTATACGTGATGACGAGGATCGAGTCGACGTCCATCCCCTCGTCGCAGACCGCCCGCACGAAGCGCTCGACGAGCACCGCCGTCTTGCCGGTGCCGGCGCCGGCGGAGACGAAGACGCGGCCCTTCGCCTCGATCGCCGCTCGCTGCTCCGGATTAGGAGCCCAGGCCGTCATGGCCGCTCCACCCGGCACATCGGCCAGAGGTCGCACCAGGTCGGGCACTCGCCGCCCTTCGGGTTGTGGCGGACGTTGCCTGCGCGGATGTGACCGGCCAGCTCGCGCGCGGTCGTCCGCGCCGTCTCGACCTGGGCCCAGAACGCCTCTTCGTCGAGGTAGTCGTTCTTCGAGTAGCCGGCCAGCACGTCCCCCTTCGCCTCCGCCCGGAGCAGGCCGCGCGGCCGCCGCCCGCCGGCGAGCGGCCGATAGAGCCCGCCGAGCGGCTCGATTCCGACCAGATCCCGCAGGACGAGCATGTAGAGCGGGATCTGGAGCCTCAGCTCCTTTTCCATCTCGCGCGCGGAGGGCGCGTGCTTGCCGGCCTTGTAGTCCTGGACGATCCCGCGCGCGCTCAGCGGCTCGACGTCGATCCGGTCGATCTTCCCGGCGAGGATAGTGCCGTCGCCGAGATCGAGCCCGCGCTGGAGCTCCGGTGCGGAGCGATCCGTCCCGAACGACACCTCGAACTGGCGCGGCTCGAGCGGCGAGTCATCCGCTGCCTCGGAGCGAACCAGGCGCTCGAGGTCGCGCGAGAGCGTCTGCGCGAGCTCCTGCCGCTGCATCTCGGTCATCTCGAGCCGGACGCCGCCGAGCGCCTGCTCGAGGCACTCGCGCATGAAACGAACGGCGTCCTCGACCTGCTCGGGGCGAATCCGGTCGCTGCCGAGCACCTTCGGGAAGCCCGTGAAGAACTTGAACAACGCGCTATGGGCGATCGAGCCGCGGAGCTTGGGGTCGACCTCGGGATCGATCGTCTTCGGGTCGATCATCCGGTCGATGAACCAGGCCGACGAGCAGTCGGCGAAGCGTTCGAGCTCGGTGACGTTGAACGCGCGCCGGTCCTTCAGCTGCTCGAGGACGAGCGGGTGAGTCAGTCTGGTGGGCCGCCGCAGCGCCTGGTGGGCCCGATCGAGCCTCCGCTCCCAGCCGTTCGCGCGGGCGATCGCGTCGGCCTCGTCGCGCCGTTCGTCCTCTGCGGAGAGGATTGCGAGCGCGCGCAGCCGCTCCCGCTCGGTCGGCGCCGACTCGAGCCGCCAGGTCAATGAGGAGAGCGGGCGGCGCGTCGTCCAGCGCGCGACCTCGTCGGTCGGGAAGACGCCGGCGACCTCCTCCCAGAACGGGCTCGCCTCGCGTGGACTGCCCTCGTCGGACGCGGCTTCGCGGACCAGGTAGAGGCGCTCCGTCGGCCGCGTGCAGGCCGTGTAGAACAGGTAGCGGTCACGGGAGATCGCGTCGGCACGCCGCAGCTGAGGGCTGAGGCGCCGCCGCTCGTCGTCGTCGAGGAACGGCGTCGCGGGAGAGCGGCGCGGCAGGCTCCCCTCCTCCAACCCGAGCACGAACACGTGCTCGAAGCGGCGGGTGCGGGCGCGCATGAGGTCGAGGACGGGAACACGACCTGCGTCGGTCGCGGACGCCTGTCGCACCGTCGCCCGCTCGAGCGCGGTCACGAGATCCTCGTGCGAGACCCGCTCCGCGATCCGTTCCCAGCCCTCGAGATCGTCCAACACACGGCGGCAGCTCTCGTACGCGCGGAGATCCTCCCGGGAGTGCTCGTCGGCGGGAGGGCGCTCGAGGCCGTAGGAGGCGCGGAGCATCGATACCGAGAGCTCGCGCACGGCCTCGATCGGCGAGGGCGCGGATCTGACGGCGTCCAGGGCGGGGAGACGCGCTTCGCGGAGCGCTTCCACTTCCTCCTCGACCCGCTCGGAGGACGAGATCGCTCGTCCGCGGAGCCGCCCCTCGACGAAGTCGACGCTGCTGCGCCTGAGGCCGGAGTACGGCGAGCGTAGGTAGCGAAAGAGCTCGTTGCGCGCCGCTCCGCTCCAGGCGAAGCGGAGCAGCGCGAGCAGCGCCTGGCCATACCCCGTCTGGCCGAACCGCACCTCCGCCTCGGCGTCAACTGCGTACGGGATGCCAAGCGTTCCGAACGCGGTCTCGATCGGGCCCCGCCAGCGCTCGAGCGCCGGGACGACCACTCCGATCTCCGCCGGGGCGGTTCCCTCGCGGAGGAGGTGGAGGATCTCCTCGCCGACCAGTTCGAGCGTGCCTCGCGAGCCCGCGCCTTCGAAGAACCGGACCGCGCCCTCGAGGGGCGGCGACTCCTCGCCGCCGCCGCCGAACAGCGAGCGCTCGAGGTGCGCAAGCGCGGGGTGCGCGACGTCGGCGTAGCGCGGGGTCAGCTCCTCGAGGGAGCCGGCCGCGAGCTGCTGGAGCTCCTCCGACGTGTCGCGGAGCCACTCGAACGCCGGCCGACCGGGTTCGTAGGGAAGCGAGACCGTGACTTCTGTGCGCCCAGACAGTGTCTCGAGCAGCGCCCACTCGGCGGCGGTCAGATCCTCGAAACCGTAGGCGAAGACCGGCTGCCCGTCCCAGGCGTCGAGGTCGGCGGCGAGCCGCTCGGCTGCGGCGGCGCGAAGCAGGTGCCGGTCCCAGACGCCGAGTCGCTCGAGCTCCTCGCGGTACGACGCGTAGAGGCGTGCAAGCGGACCCTTGAGCTCGGCCGGCGCGACCAGGCCCGATTCGACCTCGGCGATCGCGCCGCGCAGGGCATCGACGAAGCCTGTCGATCGCGCGGACTCGGTCAATCCATTGAGCGATGTCCTGTTGATCACGCCCCGAAGCACGAGGGTCTGTTGAGGCTCTGAGAGAACTCGGCGGGGCTCCGGATGCCGGTCGGCGATCTGACGGAAAAGGAGCGGAAAGGTGACGATCGAGCCGCCGAGCAGCGCCGGGCTGCGCGCGAGGAGCTCCCGTTCGGCCCAATCGACGTCCGGCCGGTTCGGCACGATGAGGATCGGGTCCTGGTCGAGGACGGCCAGGTACCGATCGAGCAACCGCTCGACTTTGCCGGCATTCGCCGGCCCGACGAGGAGCGTCAAGGCCATCGACCTATCGTAGACCTGGCCTCTGACGGCTTCTCGGGGCCGGTTGGGGTCAGGTCTTGCGTTGCAACAAAGCTTGCGTTGCTACACGACTGGTGTCGCAACGCAAGACCTGACCCCCTGTTCTAAGCTGCTACGACCTTGGGTCGGCGCCCTCGACGGGCGACGGCGCGACCCGGCATGTCGCCGGCGCAGTTGTCGCAGAGATCAGCTTGCTTGGCGCCGCGACGGGCGTCCGTAAACGTGAGCCGCAGCGTTGCGCCCTTTCCTTCACCGACTTCCTTACCGCAGTTGTCGCAAACTAGAACGGTCTTACGGGCCAAGGCAGAGCCTCCTTTTACCGGAAGATTACGCGGACCATAACGAAATCCAGACAGGAATTCTATGCAGCGGCCTGCGACTCGCGAATGCGCCACGAACGGAGCAGCGAGAGGAGTGCGCGTTCCTCCGGTTCAAGGTCGATATCTCGCGCTCGGACGACGCGTAAATGCCGCGGACGAAAGTCGTCGATCGTTCGCCCGTCGAGATACTGTTCGACAACCGCCGGGCTGACGTACGAGGATCGCGCCACAGCCGCCGTGTTTCCGAGCTTCTCTCCGACGTTGCGCATCACGGAGGCGATCACGCGCCTTGCTTCGATCTCGGTCTCGCAGACTCCGCGCTCGGCGAAGCTGATGGCTGCCGTCAGCGTGCCGCCCCAGGTGCGGAAGTCCTTGCCTGTGAATTCGTCCCCCATATGCTCCTGGATGTACTCGTTCAGCTTGCGCGCGGTGAGGTTGAAGATGTCTTCGCCTGATCGGTAGCGGAAAAGTTGCGCACCGCCTTCGAGGGCCAACAATGCGCGCATCGCAGTAGCGAGCTCCGTATCGACTACCGCTGTGCGAACCCAGATGCGCTGCTTGCCGCGGTACTTGAACGCGACGCGGCTTCCGCGTACCGTGACGTGGCGCTTCTTCAGGGTGGTGATTCCGAACGTGCGGTACGTCTTGGCGTAGCGCTCCGAGCCGACTCGAAACCAGCCGAGATTGATCAGCCGGACGGCCAGGGCGCTCGTCCATTCCCAGGTGAACTCGTCACCTTCGAGGTGGTCCGCCATCACCGCTCGAAGCTCCGGCAGGCGCTCGGCAAAGCGGATCAGCTTGCCGTATTTCTCCTTCTCCTGCTGCGCCCGGAAGGCCGGGTGGTAGAGGTACTGCATCCGGCCGGCTGAGTCGACTCCGGTCGCCTGCAGCTTCGCGGAGGGCCGAGGCGAAATCCAGACGTCCTTCCACGCCGGGGGGATCGCGAGCGACTCGATCCGCTCGAGCTGAGCGGCGTCGGTGATGCGCCGGCCGCGCCCGTCCTCGTAGCGAAAGTGGCGTCGAGAGCCGACGCGCCTCCATCCTCCCCTCCTTGCCATCGCCTCCCTTGTCTGTCCGCCGCGGCGTGCTTTCAATCCCGACCTACAATCGGCCCGCGTGGACACCGACACGATCGTCGTGCTCGAGGGGGACGAGACCGGGCAGGAGCTGCTGGAGGAATCGCTGCGCCTCCTTGCCCCGGACGTGATCGGGCTCGAGCTCGACCTACCCCGGTTCGATCTCTCGCTCGAGTCCCGCCGGGCGACGGACAACGCGGTCGTGCACGAGGCGGCCGCGGCGATTCGCGAGCATGGGCTCGGCCTCAAGGCAGCGACGATCACGCCGGAGGGCGCGGACGATGTCGGATCGCCCAACCGCATCCTCCGCGAGGAGATCGGAGGACGCGTGATCGTGCGGACCGGCCGCCGGATCCCCGGCGTCGTGCCGCTCGGCGGCGTCCACGCGCCGATCTCGGTCGTCCGGATGGCGGTAGGGGACGCCTACGGCGCGAAGGAATGGCGCGAGGGCGAGGGCGAGGACGAGGTCGCCTTCCGCACGGAGCGCATCGAGCGTCGTATCTGCCACGCCGTCGCCGAGTTCTCGTTCCGGCTCGCCGAGCGGACCGGCGCGAAGGTCTTCGGGGGCCCGAAGTACACCGTCAGCCCGATCTACGAGGGGATGCTGAAGGAGGAGATGGACGCCGCCGCGGAGCGCCATCCGGACATCCCCTACGACCCGCAGCTGATCGACGCAACCTTCGCCTACCTCATCACCTCGAGCGGCGCACCGCTCGTGATCCCGGCACTGAACCGCGACGGCGACGTGCTCTCGGAGCTCGTGCTGCCGCTGTTTGGATCGATTGCCGGCGCCGAGTCGCTGCTCCTCGCCTTCGACGACGACTACGTGCCTGATGCGGTCATGGCCGAGGCTGCCCATGGAACCGCACCTGCGCTGCAGGGGAAGAACGTCGCCAACCCGATGGCGATGATCCTGGCCGCCTCGTCGCTGCTCGCCTACGGCGAGGAGAAAGCACAGCAGGCGGGCCGCGCGATCCGCGAGGCCTGTCTCGAGACCGTTGCCGAAGGTGTGCGCACCGCCGACCTCGGCGGTCACGCCGCAACGGACGAGTTCACGGACGAGGTGATCCGCCGAACCAAGCAGAAGCTCGAGGTCTGGGCGGCGCTCTAGGCGGAGAGCCGTTCGTCCGGCAGGTGCCGGTCGAGCTCGCCCTCGCCCCAGGCGCTGAGAAACGCTCGAACCACGCCTCGGTCGAACTGCGTTCCCGCCCCTTCTTCGAGCTCGGCGAGGGCCGTGCCGATCGAGAGTCGTGTTCGGTAGGGCCGGTCCGAGATCATCGCGTCGAAGGAGTCGATTACGGCCAGGAGCCGCGCGCCGCTCGGGATCTGCTCGCGCGCGCGCCCGCTTGGATACCCATGACCGTCCCAGCGCTCGTGGTGGAAGAGGATGTACGGGAGCGCCGGCCGCAGCGCTTCAAAGCCGCGAATCAGGCGTGCGCCGGCGAGCGGGTGGCGCTTGATCTCGTCGAACTCGCGCTGGTCGAGCGGGCCGGGCTTTCGGAGCACGGCAGCGTCGAGATTGAGCTTCCCGACGTCGTGGAGCAGGCTCCCGAGCCTGAGCGCTCCGAGGCGTGAGCTCTTCCAGCCGAGCCGGCGCGCGACGACCTGGGCGAGCGAGCTGACCCGATCGGAGTGGCCGCGGGTATAAGGGTCACGGGACTCGATCGCCTGCGAGAGGGAGGCCAGCACCACGGCGTGGGTCTTCGCGCCCTGTTCAACCTTTCCCTCTTTAGGATTCGCGCGGCGTGAAGGTGGCCGTCCCGAAGGAGATCGCCCCGGGCGAGCGCCGCGTCGCGCTCGTTCCCGAGGTTGTCAAGAGGCTCGTCGACTCGGGCTTCACGATCCTCGTCGAGGCAGGAGCCGGCGCGGAGGCGTGGTTCGCAGATCGCGACTACGAGGAGGCCGGTGCGTCGATCACCTCCTCGCGCGAGCAGCTGCTCGGGCAGGCGGACGCGGTCGTCAAGGTACAGAAGCCGACCGCCGAGGAGATCGAGCTGCTCCGCGACGGCTCGGTCCTGATCGCGTTCTTGGAACCGCTGACCGATCCCAACGAAATCGAGCTCCTCGCGCGCCGTGGAGTGATCGCGTTCGCGCTCGAGTCGGTCCCGCGCATCACGCGAGCGCAGCCGATGGACGCGCTGTCGTCGCAGGCGACGGTTTCTGGCTACAAGGCAGTTCTGCTTGCCGCCGACCGGCTGCCGAAGTTCTTCCCGATGCTGATGACGGCGGCGGGAACCGTTCGCCCGGCGAACGTGCTCGTGCTCGGCGCGGGAGTCGCCGGGCTGCAGGCGATCGCGACCGCACGTCGGCTCGGTGCTGTCGTCTCGGGCTACGACGTGCGTCCGATCGTGCGGGAGCAGGTAGAGAGCCTCGGTGCGAAGTTCCTCGACCTCGGCGTCGTCGGCGAGGAGACCGCGGGCGGCTACGCGAGCGAGCTGACGGATGAGGACCTGCGCCGCCAGCAACAAGAGCTCGAGCGCCGAATTCCCGAGTTCGACGTCGTGATCACGACCGCGCTCGTTCCTGGACGACCGGCGCCGAAGCTGATTCCCGCCTCGGCGATCGAGGCGATGCGCGACGGATCCGTCATCCTCGACCTCGCCGCTGAGGCGGGCGGAAACGCCGAACTGACGGCGCCTGGTGAAGAAGTCGTCCGCGCCGGCGTGACGATCGTCGGACTGACGAACCTGCCTAGCACCGTGCCGGTGCATGCGAGCCAGTTGTACGCGCGCAACGTCCAGGCGCTGCTGGTGCATCTAGCACCGGACGGCGAGCTTGCGCTCGACTGGGAAGACGAGATCACGGCGGGCGCCTGCGTCACGCGGGAGACGGTCACAACGTGAACGTCCAACTCGTCCTGGAGCTGACGGTGTTTGCACTCGCCGTCTTCCTCGGCCTCGAGCTCATCTCGAAGGTGCCGGCAATGCTGCACACGCCGCTGATGTCCGGCACGAACGCGATCCACGGGATCGTTCTGATCGGGGCGATGTTGATCGCCGGCACCGCGGACTCGACGCTCGAGCAAGTGCTCGCATTCGTCGCCGTCGTCTTCGGCACGATCAACATCGTCGGCGGCTTCCTCGTTACCGACCGGATGCTGGAGATGTTCAAGCAGCGCCGCCCGGACGAGGACGAACACGCTTCATGAGCCGTACCTGGATCGACCTCGCGTATTTGGTTGCCGCGATCTGCTTGATCCTCGGGATCAAGCGGCTGTCGCATCCGCGAACGGCCCGATCGGGAAACCTGATCGCCGCGGTCGGGATGGCGATTGCGGTCGGCTTCACGTTTGCGATCAAGGAGATCGACAACTATTCGCTGATCCTGGCGGGGATCGCGGTGGGGTCGGTCGTCGGAGTGGCCTCGGCGCGGACGGTGCGCATGACCGCGATCCCGCAAATGGTCGCGCTCTTCAACGGCGTCGGCGGCGGCGCTGCGGCGCTGATCGCAGCGGCCGAGTTTCACCGCCTCGCACCGCTCGGCGGCCACCTCGACACCGAGCACCTGGTCGGGATCCTCTTCTCCACGCTAGTCGGCTCGGTCAGCTTCTGGGGGAGCCTGGTCGCGTTCGGGAAGCTGCAGGACCTCATTCCGGGCCAGCCGATCGTCTTCGGGGCTCAGAACGCGATCAACGCCGCGCTCGCGGTGGCACTGGTCGCACTGATCGTCTTGACGGCGACAACCGAGTCCGGCGTCTGGCTGGTGCTGCTGATGGTGGCCGCCCTCCTCCTCGGCCTGCTCTTCGTGCTCCCGATCGGCGGCGCGGACATGCCGGTCGTGATCGCGCTGCTCAACGCCTTCACCGGCCTGGCCGCGGCCTCGACGGGGTTTGTGCTCGACAACACGGCGCTGATCATCGGCGGCACGCTTGTCGGGGCGTCGGGAACGCTTCTGACGATCAAGATGGGCCAGGCGATGGGTCGCCCGCTCCGGCAGACCCTCTTCGGCGCGTTCGGGGCGGCTCCCGCCGCTGCCGAGGCGGCGACGGCCTCGGGGGGCGGCGACGGCAACGTCCGGACGGCCTCGCCGGACGACATCGCGTACATGCTCACTTACGCGCGCCGGGTGATCTTCGTCCCCGGCTACGGACTGGCGGTGGCGCAGGCACAGCACGACCTTCACAACCTCGGCGAGTTGCTCGAGAAAAAGGGTGTCGACGTTCGCTACGCGATCCATCCGGTCGCCGGCCGGATGCCGGGCCACATGAACGTGCTCCTCGCCGAGGCGAACGTTCCCTACGACGAGCTCTTCGAGATGGATGAGATCAACCCGGAGTTTCCCCAGACGGACGTCGTCGTGGTCGTGGGTGCCAACGACGTGGTGAATCCCGCGGCTCGCAATCAGCCCGGAAATCCGATCTACGGCATGCCGATCCTCGATGTCGACAAGGCGCACAACGTCGTCGTGATCAAGCGCAGCCTCTCGCCCGGGTTCGCCGGCGTCGACAACCCGCTCTTCTACGAGCCGAAGACGGTGATGCTCTTCGACGACGCCAAAGTGGCGCTCGAGAAGCTGATCGCGGTCGGTCAAGGCCGTTTGAGCTCAGTTCCGGTCTTCGCGGCGCACGACGTCGAGGCCGCAGTCTCGCCGGAGCGGGCGGTCGAGGTCGTGCGCGACGCATTCGTTGCGTACGCACGGGGGGAGTGGTCGATGCCGTCGAAGGTGTACGTCCCGGCCTACCCCGCCGGAGACTTTCGCGCGATGCCGGCCCTGGGCGGCGGTTTCGCGCTGCTCAAGTGGGTGACGTCATTCCCCGGAAATCCGGAGCTCGGGCTCCCGACGGTGACGGGGCTCGTCTTGGTCTCCGACGCCTCGAACGGCATGCCCGTTGCCGTCCTCGACGCCGGAGCGGTCACGGCGTTGAGGACCGGCGCGGCGGCCGTGCTGGCCGCGGAGACGCTCGGCCGCGAGGACGCGGCGAGCGCGGCGGTGATCGGCGCGGGCGTGAACGGCCGGGCGGCGGCGCGGACGTTCCTGGCGCGAGGGCGGCCGGTGTCGATCTGGGACGTCGATCTCGACCGGGCCGAGACTGTGGCGGTCGAGCTCGGTGCCGGAGTGGCGGAGAGCCGGGACGCCGCCCTGGCCGCCGATCTCGTCGTGACGGTGACACCGGGCCACGAGGTGCTGTTTCCGAAGGGGAGCCTGCGACCGGGACAGCACGCGAGCCTGATGGGCGCCGACGGTCCGGGCAAGGCGGAGATCTCGGTCGAGGAACTGGGCCGGGTGCGCGTTTTCTGCGACGACTGGGAACAGGCGAGCCACAACGGCGATCTCGTGCATGCCGTGGAGGCCGGAGTCGTGCGCCGGGACGACGTGACTCAGTTGGGCGACGTGCTCGCGGGGAACGCAGGCGGCCGGGCGGCGGCTGACGAGATCACCGTCTTCGACTCGACCGGGCTCGCGATCCAGGATTTGGCGGTCGGTATCGAGGTCGTGAACCGCTACCGCGAGGATGCCGACAAGGGTAGGTTCTCGAACGTCCAGAAAATCGACATCGGCTAGACATGGAGGAGGAGGTTCGATGTCCAAGATTGTCCATTTCGAGGTGCCCGCTGACGACACAGGCCGTGCGACGCAGTTCTGGGGCGCACTGTTCGGCGTCGAGTTCCAGACATACGAAGGGCCGGTCGAGTACCACATGTTCCAGAACGACGATCAGACCGGGGGCGCCGTCTACCCGCGGCAGGAGGGCGAACAAGGGCTGATCACGTACTTCAACACCGACGACATCGACACCGCTCGCGCGAAGGTCCAGGAGCTCGGAGGCAAGGTCGAGGACAAGGCTCCGGTTCCCGGCATGGGCTGGTACGCCCGCGCTGTGGACACCGAGGGGAATGCGTTCTCGCTCTGGCAGACCGACGAGACCGCACCTGAGGCCGAGCAACAGGCTGGGGCTACGCAGCAGGCCTAGTACCGCGCACGCGAGCTCGCCGGCCGGTAGACCCCGTCGGCCGCGGCGACGAGGCCGGCGAGCTCGAGCTCCGTCAGTGCGACGCTGATCGCGCCGGCGTCGAGCACGCCGCGCGCAGTGAGGTCGTCGGCGCCGCAGGGTGCTTCGCGCACCAGCTCTAGGACTTGCGCGGCGGCAGGCGACACGTCAACAGGCGCCGCCGCCTCGGGCGGTTCGATCCCCAGGGCGTCGAGCACGTCCTGGGCGGAGGTCAGCGGCGTCGCCCCGAGCTTCAAGAGCGCATTCGTTCCGACCGAGAGGGTCGCCGTGATCTCTCCCGGCACGGCGAAGACCTCACGCCCCTCCTCGAGCGCGAAGTCGACGGTGATGAGTGCGCCGCTGCGCTCACGCGCCTCGACGACCACGACGGCTTCGCAGAGGCCGGCGATGATGCGGTTCCGGGCCGGGAAGCGCCACGGCGCCGGCTCGACGCCGGGCTCATACTCGGAGACCACTAGTCCCTGCTCCTCGATCCGCCGCGACAGGTGTGCATTGGACGCCGGATAGTCCCGGTCGATCCCGCAGCCGAGGACGGCAACGGTGGTCCCGCCGGCCTCGAGCGCTCCTCGATGCGCTTCCCCATCGATGCCACGAGCGAGGCCGCTGACCACGACGAGGCCGGCAGCAGCAAGCTCGCGGCCGAGCATGCGTGCAACCTGAGCGCCGTACGCCGAGCACGACCGGGCACCCACGACGGCCACGGCGCGGCGGGCAAGGAGCTCGAAATCGCCGCTGCCCCGTACGTACAGGTCACGCGGGGGATCGAAGATCGCACGCAGCCGCGGCGGGAAATGCGAGTCGGAACGGCGAACCCTGATCACGTCGCGAGCTCCCGCGGCGATCGGTAGGCGAGCGCCTCCGCAACGTGCTCCTCGGCAACCGCGTCAGCGCCGGCCAACGTCGCAATCGTGCGAGCAACGCGCGCGACGCGTGCTCGGCCGCGCCCGGACAGGGGTAGTCGCTCGACCGCCTGATCGAGGAGCTCGCTCGCCGCACCAGTTCGCGTCAGCAGTCCTGCCCGAATATGCTCTCGCGCAGCGACGACCCGGGCGCGCACGGGCTCCGACGATTCGCCGGGACGGCCGCCGAGCTCAGCAGCGCGCGACCGAGGCACGGCAACGACCAGGTCGAAGCGGTCGAGCAGTGCGCGCGAGAGCTTCTCCCGGAAGGAGGCGAGCTTCTGAGGCGAGCAGACGCACTCGGTGGCAGGGTCGCCCCGGCCCCCGCACGGACACATGTTCATCGCCGCGACGAGCTGAAACCGCGCCGGGAAAAGAGCGCGCCCCTCCGCGCGGGCGATGCTGACCAGACCGTCCTCCAGCGGCTGCCGCAGCGCCTCCAGCGCCGGACGCTGGAACTCGGGCAGCTCGTCCAGGAACAGCACGCCGTGATGTGCGAGAGTCGCCTCCCCCGGCCGCGGCCCGGGCCCACCCCCGACGATCGCCGGCACGGATGAGCTCTGATGTGGCATCCGGAAGGGCCGACGCCGCACAAGCGGCTGGTCCGCGCTCAGCAGACCGGCAACGGAGTAGATGCGGGTCACCTCGAGCGCCTCTTCGGTCGTCAGCGGCGGGAGGATTCCGGGCAGCCGGCGGGCCAGCATCGACTTCCCGGTTCCCGGCGGGCCGGCGAGCAGGAGGTTGTGTCCGCCAGCGGCGGCGAGCTCGAGCGCTCGACGCGCTCGATCTTGCCCGCGCACGTCGGCGAGATCGAGCTCATCGGCGGCGGTAGCCGCACCGTCCGTCGAATGCTCGACCGGCGCCGGCTCCACCTCCCCCCGAAGGTAGGAGACGACCTCCGCGAGGTGCCGCGCCGGAACCGGATCGACCCCGGCCAGGGCAGCCTCAGCAGCGGACTCGGCGGCGCAGACGAGCCGGTTCAGGCCTGAGTGTCGCGCCCCTTCCGCCGCCGCCAGAACGCCGCGGACCGGCCTGAGCCGACCGTCGAGCGCGAGCTCCCCGATCGCGGCAAGCCCGGTGAGAGAGTCGATCGGGAGCTGGCGGGAGGCCGCCAGGATCGCGAGGGCAATCGGGAGGTCGAACCCCGAGCCCTCCTTCCGCAGGCCGGCCGGGGCGAGGTTGACGGTGATCCGCCGCGAGGGCCACTCGAGCTCGGCGGAAGCGATGCCGCTCCGGACTCGATGCTTTGCCTCTTGGCAGGCGCGATCGGCGAGCCCGACGATGGCGAGACCCGGGATCCCGTTCTGCAGGTGCGCCTCGACTTCGACCCTGCGAGCCTCGAGTCCGACGAGAGCATGGGTAACGGTGCGCGCGAGCACCGTCCGACGCTACGCGGCAGAAACGCACGTGACTCTGCCGGATCTAGGCCGAATTCGCGACTAGCGGGCGACGAGCACGTCCTCGAAGAACTCGCCTGCGCGTCGGCCGGTACGACGATTCACATGGCGGCGCAGGCGTTCCTCCAGGCGCAGCCCCGCCCGCTCGAGGATCTCGGGATAGAGGTTGCGGCGGTCGTTGACGACGATCACCACCGGCGCTCGTGCTCGCAGCCTCCTCTTCGCGTTTGAGAGCACAGCCGCGACGCCCTCGACGTAGCGGGCCAGGGCGGCTGCGCTCGTCCCCTGCGTGCCCGAACCGAGCTCGAGCCCGCGCAGATCCTCCAGCCCGAGCAGCTCGTACGCGTAGCGGTGCTGCTCGTGGTAGTCGATCAGCCCCGGATACGGCGGCGAGGTGATCAGCGCGTCGAAGCGGCCCGCCAGCGCGACCTCGCGCGCGTCGCCGTGGATCACGACAGCCGTCCCGCCCTCGCGCACGCACGCGCGAGAAGTCCTTGATCCGCGCGGAGCGTGTCGAGGGCGTAGCGGCGCAGGAAGTGTTCGGCGCGGTCGATCGGCCGGCAGACCCGCTTGTGCTTGTGGCACCAGTACGGCTCCCGCTGCGGCGCGCGCGGGAAGTCGAGATCGAAGTGGGTCGTCAGCCGCGCGGAGCGCGCAGCACGCGCCAGCACGACACGGAGGACGTCTGCGTGCTCGTACTCGCCGATCAGCTCCCGAAACGCGAGCAACTCTCCGGCCGCGCGGGGCGCGAACCACTCGGCGAGGTAGCCGGTCGCAGACGGGGCGCCGTCCATCGCCTCGACCCTCCTGACCACGTCCCGAAGCTCCGATTCCAGCGCGAAGAGGTCATAGCGCCGGGTCTTGACCTCCATCAGCAGGCAGTTGAACGCGGCGATGTCGACGCCGACCGAGTCATAGCCGCCCTCGAGCCCCTGGACGAGCGTCGTCCCGGAGCCGGCGAAGGGATCGAGCACGCGCCCTCCGCCTCGCACGTACCGTCCCAGCAGGACCTCCACGACCTGCGGGATGAACTTGCCGAGGTACGGGTGGAGGCGATGCACGTGTCTTGTCCGCTCGCGCTCAGGCAAGTCGCGCTCGGACCACGAGAGGTCGAGGTCGATCTCGGCGTAGAGGGCGTCCTGCGTCGGGGCCACGCCGGAACCCCTTCGCCGGGACGCGGACGACTCCTAGAACGCTCCAGCCATGCGCGTCACGCCCGCGTGGCTTCACGGCGACGACGTCAAAGCGCACCTCGAGCGCCGCGAGCTCCGGATGCCGCGCCAACCATGCCTCCCCGGCCCGCCGCAGCCGCCGCTGCTTCTCGGCGCCGACCATCTCCGCCGGCTCGCCGAAGTCGTCCGACGCGCGCTCCTTCACCTCGCAGAAGACCAGGTGCCGGCCGCGCCGCACGATCAGATCGAGCTCGTTGCCGCCCGCCCAGACGTTCTCGCCCAGCACCCGGTAGCCGCGGAGCCGGTAGAACCGGCGCGCGCGCCGCTCGGCCTCAGCTCCGCCCTTCCTCGAGCTCGAGGAGGTCCTCATAGCAGAGCGCCTGGAACGAGCGGCGATGCAGCTCGGAGGGCCCGCGCTCCCTCACGATCGCCGAGTGCCGTGGAGTGATGTAGCCGACGTGGGAGTAGAACCCGTAGTGCGGAAAGAGCGAATCCATGCGCCGCATGGCGCGATCTCTCACCACCTTCGCGACGATCGACGCCGCTGCGATTGCCGCGCTGCGCTCGTCCCCGTCCACAACCGCCAGATGCTCCGGCGCCGACGGGCCCGAGCCGGAACCCGTCGACGAGACAGGCCTCGGCGGGCGGCGCCAGCGAGCGCAGACAGGAACGCATTGCCTCGAGATTCGACTTGTGCAGCCCCGTCCGGTCGATCTCAGCCGGCGAGATCACGCGCACGGTGAACGAGCTGGCGCAGCCGACCACGGCGCGAAACAATCCCTCGCGCTCTTCGCCCGAGAGCTGCTTCGAGTCGTTCAGTCCGGCGAGCGGCCTGCACCCGATGATCCCGCAGCGCCTCGTAGTCGAACAGCACGCCGGCGACGACGAGCGGCCCGGCGAGACAGCCGCGGCCGGCCTCGTCCACGCCCGCGACGTAGCGAAGGCCGAACTGGCGGTCGAACTGAAGGAGGCGCCTAGCTCGGTTCCGTGGACTCGACCGGAGCGGTTTCCGCCTCCGTCTCGCCCTCAGGAGCCCGCTCGGCCTCGACTGATTCGTCTGCGGACTCAGTGACGCCGGCACCGGCCGAGGATAGCCGCTGCCCCTCACGGCGCTCGCGCACGCGCGCCTTTCGACCCACTCTCCCGCGCAAGTAGTAGAGCTTGGCGCGGTTGACGTCGCCGACCGCCACGACCTCGATCCGCTCGATCTTCGGCGAGTGCACCGGGAACGTCCGCTCGACGCCGACGCCGAACGACTGCTTACGGACGGTGAACGTCTCGCGCACGCCCGAGCCTTGCCGCTTGAGGACGATCCCCTCGAAGACCTGGACGCGGCGCCGTTCGCCCTCGATCACCTGGAAGTGGACGCGGACGGTGTCCCCCGCCTTGAACTCAGGGACGTTTGGGCGCAGCTGACGGCGCTCGAGTGTCTCGATCGGATTCGCCATGGCAAAGGGTCGACCGCGGGCCGACCGGGCATGCTAGCGCAAGGAAATCCGCCTCGGCGGCCAGTAGACCGCGAAAACCTTGCCGATCAGGTTGTCCCGCGCGAGCGGTCCCCAGACCCGCGAGTCGCAGGATTGGGAGCGGTTGTCCCCCATTACGAAGTACGAGTCGTCAGGGATCTTTTCCGGCGGCAACGTGTCCGCGTCGCGCCGGTCCCGCTGGACGTAGGGCTCCTCGAGCCGCCGGCCGTTGATGAAGACGAAGCCGTTGCGCATCTCCCAGGTCTCGCCGGGGAGCGCGATGATCCGCTTGACGAAGGTGCCGCCGGCGCCGCACTGCCGCCGCGCCTGCTGCGGGGTCTCGAAGACGACGATGTCGCCCCGCTCGGGATCCGTGAAGTGGTAGATGAACCGATTCGCGAGCACCCGGTCGGAGAATCTGGCGGTGCAGCCGAGGCCCGCCCCGGCGCAGTGCAGCGTCGGTTCCATCGACGAGGACGGGATCCGGTACGGGTTGACGACCCAGGCCTTGATCGCCAGGACGATCGCGACGGCGCCGACGATCGTCACGACCCAGTCGATCGCGATCCGCCACGGTCGTGGAAGCCCGCGGGTCAAACGGTCGACCGGGTTCCTCACGAAGGCGTGCGCTCCCTGCTCTGGGCGCGCCGCCAGTCGGCGATGCCTCCGTGGTCACCGGAGAGAAGCACCTCAGGCACAGGCCAGCCGCGAAACTCGGCCGGCCGCGTGTAGTGCGGATACTCGTGCCCGCCTTCGAGCTCGGCGGAGAAGCTCTCCTCCACGCCCGAGCCCTCTGCGAGGGCACCGGGAAGGCGGCGGGCGATCGCGTCGAGCACGACCATGGCGGGAAGCTCGCCGCCGGAGAGGACGTACGGCCCGATCGAGATCGCGTCGTTCGCGAGGTGCATCAGGATCCGCTCGTCGAAGCCCTCGAACCGGGCGGACAGAAGCGTCAGCTGCTCCTCGCGCGGCAAGCTCTTCGACCACGCCCTGGTCGAGCTGGCGTCCCTGAGGCGTGAGTGCGATCACCCGGTGCTCCGGGAGCCCGCCGTAGACGCCTTCGAGCGCCGCAGCGACGACGTCCACGCGCAGCACCATCCCCGCGCCGCCGCCGTACGGCTCGTCGTCGATCTGCCCGCCGGGCAGCGGCGTCCAGTCCCGGTAGTTGAAGAGGCGCAGGTCGAGCTCGCCGCCGAGGACGGCCGCGAGCGGCCGCTGTTCGGAGACGGCGGCAAAGAGATGTGGTGCCAGCGTGAAGACGTCAACGCGCAAAGTTCCGGCAGGTTAGTTATCCGGCGCGAATCCGGGTGCCACCAGGATTCGCCGCCCCTCGAGATCGACCTCTCGAACACACGCCTCGACGAGCGGCAGGGAGAGACCGGTGTCGAGCTCGAGCACGTCGTTGGCGACCCCGGGCGCCACCTCGGTCACGGTGCCCAACGCCCGGCCGCCCTCCTCTTCCACGTCCAGCCCCACCAGCTGGAAGACGTAGTAGGAGCCGGGCTCCGGCTCGGGGAGGTCGGCGCGCGGAATCTGCAGCGGCCTGCCCCGCCCGACGGGACGGTCGAGACGGACGACGAGGCGGCCCCCGGCGCGCTTCCGCTCCACGACCTCGGCCGGCTCACCTTCCACGAGCAGCGTCGCGCCCGGCTCGAAGCGCTCGGGCTCCTCACTGGCGTCCTCGACCACGAACGAGCCATCGAGCCCGTGTGGCTTTCCCACCCGACCGACGGTTATGAGCTCGTCAGTCAGCGATCTCGAGGATCAGCCGGCGCCGCTGCCGCGCTCCGCCGGCCCGCACGATCGCGCGGAGCGCCCGCGCAATCCGCCCCTGGCGCCCGATCACCTTGCCGACGTCCTCCTTCGCGACGTGCAAGCGGAGCACGACGGCATCGTCCCGCTCCTCCTCCTCGACGCGGACGGCGTCGGGGTTGTCGACCAGCCGCTGAGCCAGGTACGCGAGGAGCTCAGCCAAGATTCTTGATCTTGAGCAGGCGCGAAACGGTGCTCGACGGGAGGGCACCCTTGTCGAGCCACGCCTTGACCTTCTCCTCGTCGAACTCGATCGTCGAGGGATCGGTCTGCGGGTTGTAGCGCCCGACGATCTCGATGAACTTCCCGTCCCGCGGCGAGCGCGAGTCGGCGACGACGACGCGGTAGATCGGGTTCTTCTTCGACCCAACGCGCGTCAATCTCATACGTACTGCCATTTCACCTCCTAGGCATGGGGGAACCCCTGGTTCCCCCATGTGCCCCCTCCTTGCAGACGGGGTCTCTCGTCAACGGTTGGCGGAGCCGGCATAGCGTTTGCTTCGTCCGGCGTTCTTATGCTTGTGGGCCTCCCGCGCGGCAAAGCCGCGCTCCGGCGGCGGATCTCTGTCGCTCTCGGACGGTGTCCCGCTTTACATCTCATCTGCGCTGTTGGTTCAGGAGCTCTTGCGGGAGGCCCGGAAGCTTCCCCTTGCCCATCTGCTTCATCATCTTCTGCATCTGCTTTCGCGCCGAGAGCAGCTTGTTTACCTGCTGGATGGTCGTTCCGCTACCCGCCGCGATTCGTCTCCGCCGCGAGCCGTCGATCACATGCGGCAGCTGGCGCTCCAGCGGCGTCATCGAGAGCACGATCGCCTCGACCCGCTTCAGCTCTGCCTCGTCGACGTCGACGCCTTGGAGCTGCTTGCCGAGCCCCGGGATCATCGACATGACGCCCTTGATCGGCCCCATCTTCCGCAGCATCCGGTAGCTCGCGAGGAAGTCGTCGAAGCTGAACTCGCCGGCGCGCATCCGGGCCTCGAGGTGGGCCTGGTCCTCCTCGGTCGCCGCCTCCTCGGCCCTCTCGATCAGCGTCATGACGTCGCCCATGCCGAGGATCCGGGACGCCATTCGGTCCGGGTGGAAGTACTCGAGCTGGTCGAGCTTCTCGCCCACCGAGGCGAGCTTGATCGGCTTGCCGGTGACGGCCTTGACCGAGAGCGCGGCGCCGCCGCGTGCATCGCCGTCGAGCTTGGTGAGCACGACGCCGTCGAAATCGACTCGCTCCTGGAAGGCTTCAGCAACCGACACGGCTTCCTGGCCCGTCATCGCGTCGAGCACGAGCAGGACGTTCGTCGGCCTTGCGGCGTCCCGAACCTGCGCGAGCTCGCCCATCAGCTCCTCGTCGACGTGTAGCCGCCCGGCCGTGTCGAGGATGACGACGTCAGCGCCTTGATCCTTCGCGCGCTGGATGCCCTCCTTCACGGCCTTTACGGGGTCCGACCCTGTAAAGACCGGCACCTGGATCTGCCGACCCAGCTGTTCGAGCTGGTCGACCGCCGCGGGACGCTGGAGGTCGGCGGCGACGAGCGCCGGCTTGTGGTCTTCCTTGCGCATGAGCACGGCGAGCTTGGCAGCCGCCGTCGTCTTGCCTGACCCCTGGAGACCGGCGAGCAGGATCACCGTCGGCGGCTTGCCGGCGATTGCCAGCTTCGAGCTCCCCGCGCCCATCAGCTCGGTCAGCTCCTCGTGGACGATCTTCACGACCTGCTGGCCCGGCGTGAGGCTGCGGAGCACGTCCTGACCCAGCGCCCGTTCCCTGACTCGCGCGACGAAGTCCTTGACGACCTTGAAGTTGACGTCGGCCTCGAGCAGCGCCAGGCGGATCTCGCGCATCGCGCGCGAAATCGCCTCTTCGTCCAGCTTTCCGCGCCCTCGGAGTGGCCCGAGCGCCGCGTTCAGCTTGTCGCCGAGTGTGTCGAACATGACCGCGGAAGTGTAGTGACGGTTACAGAATCTCCCGAGCAGCGTCGTAGACTCGGAGCATGGTGGCCTGCCCGAATTGCGGCGAGGAGAATCCCGAGCGCGCGCGCTTCTGTCTCGCCTGCGGAAACCCGTTCGCGGACGTCGCCGCCGAACGACGAGACACGACGGACAGTCACGATCGTGTTCGCGGACGTCGTCGACTCGACGGCGCTGAGTGAAGGCCTCGACCCTGAGGCGCACCGGCTTGTGCAGTCACGCTACTTCGACGAGCTGCGAGCCGTGTTCGAGCGGCACGGCGGAACGGTCGAGAAATACATCGGCGACGCCGTCATGGCGGTCTTCGGCACGCCGATCGTGCACGAGGACGACGCGCTTCGCGCGGTCCGGGCGGCGACCGAGGTGCGCGAGGTGCTGGCCTCCCTGAACGACGAGCTTCGGCGCAGCTTGAACGTCGATCTCAGCGTCCGCACGGGGATCAACACCGGCGAGGTCGCAGCAGGGGACTCGACCACAGGACAGCGGCTCATTACCGGCGACGCCGTCAACCTCGCGTCACGTCTCGAGACTGCGGCGACCGCGGGCGAGATCTTGATCGGAGACGACACTTACCGCATGGTGCAGAACGCGGTGCTGGTCGAGACGGTCGACGATCTGAACCTCAAGGGCAAGGCCGAGCCGGTCAAGGCCTGGCGCGTCGTCGGAGTGCTCAGGGGTGCGCCCTCGGTTGCCCGCCGCTTCGACTCACCGCTCGTCGGTCGCGAACGAGAGCTGGCGCTGCTCGAGCAGGCGCTCGAGCGCGTTGCGGGCGACGGCACGTCTCAGCTGTTGACCATTCTCGGCCCAGCCGGTGCCGGAAAGTCGAGGCTCGCCCGAGAGCTGGTCGACAACGTCGGTGAGGAGGCCACCGCTCTGGTCGGCCGCTGCCTTCCGTACGGCGAGGGGATCACGTTCTGGCCCGTCATGGAGATCGTCAAGCGTGCAGCCGCGGTCGGGCCAACGTTGGCGCTCGAAGAAAGCAGGGAGCGGATCGCAGCTGTCGTGGCTCCTGATCCGGACGCCGACAGGGTTGCCGAGCGTCTGAGCACGCTTCTCGGGCTCGGCTCGAACGGGGCGGGCACCGACGAGATCTTTTGGTCGGTCCGCAAGCTTCTCGAGGCATTGGCCCGCGAGCGCCCGGTAGTCGTCGTGTTCGATGACGTGCACTGGGGCGAGCAGACGTTCCTCGACCTCATCGAACACGTCGCCGACTGGGCTCGCGATGCACCGATTCTCCTGATCTGCCTGGCCCGGCCTGAGCTGTTGGAGGAGCGACCGATGTGGTCGGGCGGCAAGCTGAACTCGACCTCTCTTCTGCTCGAGCCGCTCGACCAGGCCGCCTGCGGCACGCTGATCGAGAACCTGCTCGATCACACCGAGGTCGACGATCTCGTCAAGGAGAGAATCGCCCAAGCGGCCGAGGGCAATCCGCTCTTCGTCGAGGAGATGCTGGCCATGCTCGTCGACGAGGGAGCGCTCCAACGGGACAACGGCCGCTGGGTGCCCACGCGCGACCTCTCCACCGTCGCAATTCCTCCTACGATTCAGGCGCTGCTCGATGCTCGAATCGGCCGGCTCGGTCCAGACGAGCGCAACGTGCTCGAGCGGGCTGCGGTTGCCGGTCGCGTCTTTTCGCGCGGAGCCGTCCGGGCGCTGTCTCCGTCGACCGAGCGGTCGGCGGTGGAGCCGCGCCTGTCTGGCCTCATGCAGAAGCAATTGATCCGACCACATCGCGCCGAGTTCGGCGCCGAGCACACCTACCGATTCCGCCACAACCTGATCCGCGACGCCGTCTATCAGCACATGTCGAAGGCAAACCGGGCTGATCTGCACGAGCAGTTCGCCGGGTGGCTCGAAGGTCCAGGCGAGGTCCAGACCGCCGAGCGAGAAGAGATCCTCGGGTATCACCTAGAGCAGGCGTTCCGCTACCGGCAGGAGCTGGGCGCGACCGACGAAGCGCTCGCGACAGTTGCCGGCGAGCACCTTGCTAGGGCAGGACAGCGAGCGGTTCGCCGGGGCGACTTTCCAGCGGCGGTGAGCCTCCTGACCCGTGCGGCGGCACTTCTGCCGGACTCCCACACTGAGCGCCGCGAGATCCTTCCAGTGCTCGGCAGCGCCCTGATGCGTACAGGCGACTTCTCCCGCACCGAGCACGTGCTCACCGAAGCCCTCGAGGCGGCGCAAGTGGCTGGTGACCGACGGCTCGAGCTCCGGACGCTGATCGAGCGCGAGTTCTTCCGGGTGTTCACCAGTCCCGAGGACGCGGTCGAGGAAATTGTCGCTGTCGCCGAGAACGCGATCCCACTGCTCGAGCAGATCGGCGACGATCTCGGCCTCGCCAAGGCCTGGTGGCTGAAGAGCGAGGTGCACGTCAACGCCTGCCACTGGGGCGCGCGGGCCCACGATCTCGAGCGCGCGCTGGTGCACGCGCGAAAGGCGGGCGATGTCAGCCACCAGGCAACGCTCGCCTCCTTCATCGCGCAAGCCCACTACTACGGCCCGACTCCGGTCCGGGATGCACTCCGCCGCTGCGAAGAGTTACTCGAAGAGAGTTCTGAGGATCGCTCGTTTAAGGCCGCGATCACCAGCCTGACCGCAGGTCTTCTCGCGATGCAGGGCGAGTTTGCCGAGGCAAGACAACTCCAGAACGACGCCCGTGCCCTGTACGAGGAGCTCGGACAGAGGTTCCGGGTGGCAACAATCCCGGCGCTCATCGCCGCCGAGATCGAGTCGCTCGCGGGCCGACCTTCGGAGGCTGCCCGCATTCTCCGGTGGGCTTTCGACGAAGTCAGCGCGATGGGGGTTACGAGCGTGCTGTCGACGATCGCCGGCTTCCTTGCCGACGCTCTGGCGGCAGAGGGCTCATACGACGAAGCGACCCGCTACTCGAAGATCAGCGAGTCGAACGCCGCGGACGCGGATGTCGCGAGTCAGGTGATGTGGCGGGTCGCCCGCGCGAAAGCAAGCGGGAATCCCGATCTTGCACGCGAGGCGGTCGAACTTGCCGAGCCAACCGATTACCCTGACCTGAAGGCCCACGCCCTGATCGCCGCCGGCGAGATCGGCGAAGCGCGCCGGATCTATGAGGCCAAGGGGAACGTCACTGCCGTCGAGCGCCTTTCCTCGTACGCCGGTTCGTCATAGGATCGGCTCGCTCCGTCTAACGAGGAGGACGCCATGGCTGCGGAAGGCAAGAAGAGCGATTGGAGGATGACGATCAAAGAGGCCGTCGAGGACGCAATGAAGGATGTGGGAATCGACGAGACGCTCGTGATCGACAAGATCGAGGTCCGGAAAAAGAACCCGGTCCACCAGTACCGAATCTGGCTCGCGCCGACTCCCTAACCCCAAAGGAGTGTGCATGGCAGGAATCGCCAAAGTCATTACCGTCATCGGCTCGTCACCGGAGAGCTTCGCGAAAGCGGCCGAAGCCGCCGTTGCCGAGGCGGCGAAGACCGTGCGCGGAATCCATGGCGCTCACGTCGCTTCAATGAGCGCCGTCGTCGACAACGACAAGATCACGGAGTTCCGGACGACCGTCGACATCGCGTTCGAGGTTGAGCGCTAGGTAAGCAAGGCTCGCGCGAAATCCTGGGGATCGAACGGCCGCAGGTCCTCGATCCCCTCGCCGACGCCCACGAGCTTGACCGGAAGACCGAGCTCGTGGGCGATCGCCAGGGCGACGCCGCCCTTCGCCGACCCGTCTAGCTTCGTCAGGGCCACACCGGACACGTCCACGGCTTCGCTGAACAGGCGGGCCTGCTGAAGCCCGTTCTGGCCGGTCGTTGCGTCGATCACGAGCAACGTTTCGTGCGGCGCGCCTTCCAGCCGCCGCTCGATCACTCGCCGCACCTTCGCCAGCTCCTCCATCAGGTTCGTCTGCGTGTGGAGCCGGCCCGCGGTGTCGACGATCACGACGTCGCGGCCGCGAGCGGTCGCCGCTTCGATCGCGTCGTAGGCGACCGCGGCGGGGTCACCACCGCGCTCTGACCCGACGAAGTCGGCGCCGGCCCGGCCAGCCCAGATCTCGAGCTGCTCCTCGGCGGCGGCCCGAAAGGTGTCGGCGGCAGCGAGGAGCACCGAGTGGCCGTGCTCGCTGAGACGACTGGCGAGCTTTCCGATCGTGGTCGTCTTTCCGGTGCCGTTGACGCCGACGACGAGGATCACGGACGGCCGGCCATCGAGCTCGAGCCGGCCGGGCTCGCCGAGGAGCTCAGCTGCCTCCTGGGCGAGCGCCTCGCCGAGCTCGCCGAGGTCGGTCTTGGCCTCCAGGCGGCTGACGAGCTCGGCGGTCGTCGGCACGCCGACGTCCGCGGCGATCAGCGCCTCCTCGAGCCGCTCCCAAGCTTCGTCGTCGGCGGGATCGAACGCTGCAGCGGCGAGCTGCTCGGTCATCGCGCGGCGCGTCTTGCCGAGCGAGTCGCGCAAGCGCGAGAAGAAGCCGGCCTGCTGCGCCTCGGTCTCGTCCGGCTCGTCGGTGTCGCCGAGAAACTCGCCCCAGCTCCTGGCCATCGCGGGAGGCTAGCCTCAGTGGGGATGGACTGGGACGAGGTTCGTGATCTGGCGCTCGCCTTGCCGGATGTGGAGGAATCGACGTCGTGGGGCTACCCGTCACTCAAGGTGCGCGGGAAGTGGTTTGCAGGCATGAGCCCCCACAAGGAGGCCGACGGCGCTCTCGTCGTGCGCTGCGACCCGGACGAGCGACCGCTGATGCTCGGCGCGCAGCCGGAGCTCTTCTACGTCACGCCGCACTACGAGGGCGCGGACGGGTACGTGCTAGTGCGCCTCGAAGCAGCGACCGCCGAGGAGCTCCGCGAGCGGCTCGAAGACGCCCGGGAGCTCGCCGCTACGCCGCGTCGGCGGTAGCAGCCTCGCGCGGCAGCCGACGGGACACCACCTCCGAGACGCCGTCCGTGCCCATCGTCACGCCGTAGAGGACGTCCGCGGCCTCGATCGTCTTCTTCTGGTGCGTGATGACGATGAACTGGGCTCGATCCGCGTAGCGCCGCAGGAGCTCGACGACACGTCCGATGTTGGCGTCGTCGAGCGCGGCCTCCACCTCGTCGAGCAGATAGAAGGGGCACGGCTTGGCGAGAAACAGGGCGAACAGGAACGAGATCGCCCCCAGCGCCTTCTCGCCGCCGGAAAGAAGTGAGAGCCGGGTGATCCGCTTGCCGGCGGGCTGAAGCTCGACCTCGATTCCTGGAACCGCGTCTTCGTCCTCGCCCACTTGCTCGCCGGTCAGCCGCAAGCGGCCCTTGCCGCCGGGGAACAGCGTCGCGGCGACCTCCTCAAAGTGCTTGCTGACCGAGTCGAAGGTCTCCGCGAAGCGGCGCTCGACAGTCTGGTCGAGCTCGTCCCGGAGCTTGGCGAGCTCGCCGAGGCTCTGCTCCAGATCCTCGCGCTGGGCGCGAAGGTCGGCGAGGTTCTCCTTCTCGCGCTCGTACTCCTCGGCGGCGAGGGGGTTGACCCGGCCGAGCTCCTCGCGCCGGCGGCGGAGCCGCTCGGCGCGGTCCAGGAGCGCCTCGCGGTCGTCACCTTCAGCCGGCTCGGTGGCCGCCGCCTCGAGCCTTCGCTCCGCTTCTCGCCGTTCCGCCTGTAGCCGGGCGAGCTCCACGTCGATCGTGCTCGTCCGCGAGGAGACCTCGGCGGCCTCGCGCCGGACCTCGGCCTCGGCCGCTCCGAGCTTCCGCAGCTCCTCAGCGAGCTCGCCGGTTCGAGCGCTTCCTGCGTCTGCCCTGGCACGGAGCGTGGGCTCGGAGCGCGCGGCGATCTCCTCGGCGGCGCCGAGCGTCGTCTCCAGTTGCTCGGCGAATCCGATCAGCGGACGGTAGTGCGTGTCGTCCGCGACAAGCGTCGCGGTCGGGTCGTCGCGCTCGAGCTCGGCGACCTCAGCGGCGAGCGCGCGACGCCGCGCCTCGAGCTCGAGTAGAACGGCTTCCGCCGCCTCACCCGCGAACCACAGCTCTTTGCGCTCTGGGTCGAACGCGAGTCCGTCTCGCGTGACGGCGAGCTCCTCGGCGGAGAGCAATTCGTGCTCCTCGACGATGGCGAAGTCCTCGAGCGGCCGCTCGCCGACGACCACGGTGACGCTGCCCAGCCCACGACGGCGCGCTTCCTGGACAAGAGAAAGCGCGGTCGCTTCGTTCGGTGCGATGACAGCGGCGCCGCGACCGCGAAGCGCGGCAGCGACGGCCCGCTCGTCCCCGGGAGGCACATCCAGCCTGGAAAGGACGAGCGGGTGGCCGGCTTCGCCGAGCGCCCGGGCGGCCGGTGGAACGCCCTCGCGCTCCGCGAGCATCCGCTCGAGCGCGCGGAGCCGTTCGCGCGCCTCATCGCGCAGCCTTTGCCGTCTCAGGTCGATCGGCAGACGAGGCGTCGCCGCGGCCTCTCTCAGCGACTCAACGAGGTTGGCCGCGGTCTCGCGCCTGAGCGCGACTCGCTCCACAGCGCTCCGAAGCCGGTAGAGCGCCGCCGTTGCGCTCTCTCGCCGGCCGGCGGCGTCGGCCAGCTCCTCCTCCGCGCGGTTGCGCTCGGCAAGCAGATCCTCGAGCTTGGACGTGCTTCGCTTGCCCGCGTGCTCGGCGGCGGTACGCCGCTCCTCCGCCGCTGCGATCTGCTCGTCGATCCCGCCCAGGTCGAGCGTCGCGATCGCCGCCTCCAACCCGGCGATCTCCTGTCCCAGCTTCTCGGCGCGCTGGGCGGCGGTCGCCTGGAGCGCGAGCGGCCGCAGGCGCTTCTTGACCTCGGCCTCGACGTCGCGCGCTCGGGCGACATCCTGGGCGACTCGGGCGAGCTTCAGCTCGGCGCGGTGGCGGCGTCGCTTGAACTTGCCGAGACCTGCCGCCTCCTCGACCAGCGCACGCCGCTCCTCCGGCTTCGAGGCCAGGATCTCCTCCACCTTGCCCTGGGAGATGACCGAGCCGGCCGCGCCGCCGAGACCCACGTCGGCGAGCGCCTCGACCAGATCGGTGCGCCGCACCGCCATCCCGTTGATCAGGTACTGCCCTTCGCCGCCGCGATGAAGACGCCGCATGATCGAGATCTCGGCGAACGGCAGGTCGGCGAGGGCGCCGTCCTCGTTGTCGAGGACGAGCTCGACCTGGCAGTACGAGGCCGTGGGACGGCCCCCGGAGCCGGCGTAGAGCACGTCGTCCGGCCTTTCAGCTCGGAGCTCGCTCGGGCTCAGGCTTCCCGACGCCCAGAGCAGGGCGTCGGCGACGTTCGACTTCCCGGATCCGTTCGGCCCGACGACCACGGCGACGCCCGGCTCGAGGCGAACTTCGACCGGATCAGGGAAGGACTTGAAGCCGCGGATACGGATCGCGCGAAGGTGCACGCGCGCCAAAAGCTAGTGACGAAGCCGGATGCCGCTCAAAGCTCAGGCGCGGATCTTCTCGAGCGCTTGCTTGGCGGCTTCCTGCTCCGCCGCCTTCTTCGACGGGCCGATCCCTACCCCGGCCTCGTCGCCGTCGATCACGGCGGCGGAGGTGAACCGGCGGTCGTGGGGCGGGCCCTCGACGTCGAGCACCGTGTAGCTCACCTGTAGCCCTCTCGCCGCGAGCTGCTCCTGAAGCTCGGTCTTGAAGTCGACGTGCGTCGTCGCCGCGTACTCGATCCGGCCGGAGAAGGCCTCGACGATCGGCTCCTCGATTTGCTCGTACCCGCGTTCGAGGAACAGCGCGGCAAGCACCGCCTCGAGCAGCGCGGCAAGCACGTTTCGGTTCCGCGAGAGCCGCTCGAGCTCGTCTTCGGGAACAAGCCTCGAGCCCTTTTCGATCAGGCGCGGCCCGAGCTCGAGCTCCCGGGCCACGACGGCACAGCTCGTCCGGGAAACCACGTGCGACCGGATCTTCGCCAGCCGCCCCTCGGTGAGGTCCGGATACCGATCGTAGAGCGCCCTTGCGACGGCGAGCTCGAGGACGCTGTCGCCGAGGAACTCGAGCCGCTCGTACGAGGCGGCGCGGTCGGAGGCCCAGGAGGGATGGGTGAACGCGTTCTCGACCAGCTCCGCCGGGAGCTCGTCGATCAGGGCCGCAAGTCGAGCGGGCTTTCCCGCCGGGGCGTCGCTGCTACTGGTGCGAGGTGACGTAGTCGACAGCTTGCCCGACCGTCTGGATCTTCTGGGCGTCCTCGTCCGGGATCTTGATACCGAATTGATCCTCGAGCTCCATGATCATCTCGACCAGGTCGAGCGAATCAGCGTCGAGATCCTCCTGGAAGTTCGCCTCCTCGGTGATGTCCGACTCTTCGACGCTCAGCCGCTCGGAGAGGACTTCCTTGATGCGCTCGAAGACTTCGTCACGGGACGCTGCCATGTCACCTCGCTTACGTTGGGGAATTAGAGCGCGCCGATTCTACGGAACTGGAGCGCGGAGCGGCTCAACCTCGCGCCCGCGGTAGGTCTTGCAGTTCGGGCACATGCGGTGGGGCCGCATCGGTCGGTGGCAGTTCGGGCACTCGTTCAAGCGCGGCGCCTCGATCTTGTGCTGCGCGCGGCGCTTGTCGCGGCGCGACTTCGACGTTTTTCGCTTGGGCACTGCCATCGCGGAGCGGCACTATAGCTACGATTGGCCCTGAGCCTCCGGGCTCGACCTATGCGCGTTTCCTGATCGCCAGCCCGATTCGTTCCCTCTCCGATCAGGAGGACCGCGTGCGCACCACCCGAGGCGGCACGCTCGCCGCCACGAACATTACGAAGAGCTACGGCGCCGACGTCGTTCTCGACGACATTTCCGTCATCGTTCCGCCTCGGGCCCGAATCGGCGTCATGGGGCCGAACGGCAGCGGCAAGACGACGCTGCTTCGCGTGCTCGCGGGCCTCGACCCACCGGACTCCGGGCGCGTTGAACGGCGCCCTCCAACGCTAACCGTCGGCTATGTGCCCCAGGAAGGCGACTTTCGGGCGGAAGTGCCCGACTGGAGGCTTCGCAAGGCGGCGGCACGAGTCGGACTTGGCGCGGACCTCAAGCAGCCACTCTCGGGCGGCCAGCTCGCTCGTGCCAACCTCGCAACGCTGCTCGCCGCCGAGCCCGACGTCATCCTGCTCGACGAGCCGACGAACAACCTCGACTTCGACGGCCTGGAGCTGTTGGAGCGCTTCGTCGCGGAGACGCCGAGCGCAGTCGTGGTCGTCTCCCACGACCGTGCGTTCCTCGAGCAGTCCGTGGAGCGGATCGTCGAGTTCGAGGCGGAAACGAGGAGGGTGCGCGAGTTCGCCGGCTCGTGGGACGAGTACGAACGCCTCCGCGGCCTGGCCAGGATGCGGGAAGAGGGAGCCTATGCACGCTACATGGGTGAGCGGGACCGCTTCACCGGGCTCCTCCACGAGCGACGCGGACAGGCACGGTCGGCGGGAAGGATGGCGAACCGGCGCGGGACGCACGCGCTCAGGTCCAAGGTTCGCGCCGCCGAGCGGCGGCTCGAGCGGCTCGAACAGGTCGACAAGCCGTGGCAGCCTTGGCGGTTGCAGCTCGAGCTGCCGTCTACGCGGGCGGGTGACATCGTCGTCGGTCTCTCGGGGGCCGTCGTCGAGCGAGGCGACTTCCGCCTGGGCCCGATCGATCTCGAGCTGCGCTACGGCGATCGGCTCGCGCTCGTGGGCCCGAACGGCAGCGGGAAGACGACATTGCTCGGAGCTTTGCTCGGCGACCTTCCGCTGACCCACGGCGATCGCCATATCGGCCCCGGCGTCCGCCTCGGGGAGCTTGAGCAGCGCCGCTCCGAGTTCGCCGGACCGGAGTCGCTGCTCGAGACCTTTTGCGAGCGCAGCAGATTGCCGGCAGGTAATGCGCGGACACTGCTCGCGAAGTTCGCGCTGGGCGCCGACGACGTCCTCCGGCCCGCGGCTTCGCTCTCTCCCGGCGAGCGGACCCGAGCAGGTCTCGCGCTGCTCTCGGCGCAAGGGGTGAACGCGCTCGTCCTCGACGAGCCGACGAACCACCTCGACCTCGAGGCGATCGAGGAGTTGGAAGCTGCGCTCGACGGCTACGAAGGCACGATCGTGCTCGTCACCCACGACCGGCGACTGCTCGAGCGCTTCGAGTCGACGCAGCGTCTAGAGCTTCTCGCGTAGGCCCTCGAGAGCTTCCCAGCGAGGGTCGACACGCTCGTCCTCGTGCTCGTGCGGGTTCTCGTTCAGATCCTCGCCGCAGATCGCGCAGAGGCCCGCGCAGTCCTCGCGGCAGAGGATCTGCTGCGGGAGCTCGACCGCAATCGCGTCCCGCGCCCAGTTCGACAGCTGGAGCTGGCTGTCGACCACGTACGGGGTTTTCAACTCGTCAGCTTCCCCCGGGCTCGTCGCCTGGTACTCGCGAGCGTAGATCGAGAGGTCGAGGACGGCGTCCTTGAGACAGCGATAGCAGGGCCCGTGCAGCCGGACCGGGAAGTTGAGCTCGAACGTCGTCCCGCTGGTGCCGCGGTTGATGACGAGCTCGGCCTTCACCTTCTCGGGCACGGGCAGGTAGCGCTGCCCGCCGAGGTCATAGGGCGAGAGCGTGACCTCCTGCTCGTCGCGGTACTCCTCTCCCGGACGGAGCTTGGCCTGTCTGAGGTCGAACGTGGTCATGATCGGCCAGGGTAGCGCTCGGCCCATTGCTCGGCCGCGACCTTCTCGAAGAACGCAAGGGCCTTGTCCTCCGTGGGCACGGTGCGGATGCTCTCCTCGGCGAAGCGCTCCGCAATCGGCCACTCGAGCGCCCGCACATGGTCGGCGAACGCGTCTGCGTCGTACGGCGTACGCCGGTGCTCGATCCCCGGCCCGAGCGCGAGCCAGTGGGCGCCCGGCACCCCGTACGCCAGCCCGACGCTGCCGGCGTTGACGACGTGCCACCCGTCGATGAGCCGGTCGAACTGCATGTGCGTGTGACCACAGACGACTAGGTCGGCCTCGACGCCAGCCAGCATCTCCCGCAGCCACTCGTCGGGCGTCGTCCTGAGGATCATCTCCTCGTCGCTCCGAGGCGAGCCGTGGCAGAAGAGCACGTGGCCCACTCCTTCCACGTCGAGCTCGATCTGTTCGGGAAGCGCTGCGATGAAGTCGCGATGACGATCACTAAGCTGCGCGACGACCCACTCATCAATCAGCCCGCCGGACGGCCCGCTCAAGAGCTCGCGGTCGGCGTTCCCACGGAGCACGAGTGCGTCCAGCGCGATGATCCGGTCGAGTGTCTCGGCCGGCAGCGGGCCGGCCGCCAGGTCGCCGCCGAAGACGAGCTGCGCGTCGCCCGCGTCCGCGAGCACGGCTTCGAGCGCCGGCAGGTTCCCGTGGACGTCGTAGAGCGCAGCGACGCGCGGCGTGGTCAATGGATGAGGGTGGCGTCGCGCCCCGCAGCGATGAGGGCCTCGAACTCAGCGATCGCCTTTTCGTCGCTCGGGGGCGACTCGATCACCGAGACGATCTCGGAGGCGCGCGGCCACTCCGAGGCGCGCAGTGGGGAGGGGTCGTAGGGCGTGCGGCGATGCTGGACATCGGGCCCGAGCTCGACCCAGTGCGCGCCAGTCGCTCCATACGGGAGGCCGACACTGCCGGCGTTCACGACGCGTTGGTCGCCGACGACACGGTCGAACTGCATATGGGTGTGACCGCAGATCACGGCGTCGGCTTCGACGCCGGCGAGGATCTCGGTGAGGCGCTCCTCAGACGCCGTCCGGAGCAGCATCTCCTCGTCGCTCCGCGGCGAGCCGTGACAGAAGAGCACTCGGCCGAGTCCCGCGACGTCTAACTCGATCTGCTCGGGGAGCGTCCTCAGCCACTCGAGGCGTTCCGGCCCGAGCTGCTGCTCGATCCAGGGGTCGCCGAGATCGCGGTCGGCGTTCCCCCTCAGGACGAGGGCGTCCAGCGACCAGATGCGGTCGACGGTGTCGACCGGCAGCGGCCCCCAGGCCAGGTCGCCGCCGAAGACGAGCTGCGCGTCGCCCGCTTCCGCGAGCACGGCTTCGAGCGCGGGCAGGTTCCCGTGGACGTCGTAGAGCGCAGCGACGCGCGCGCTACTCGTACGGCTGGTCGTCGTTAGTGCCCTGCGCCGCGACGCCCGCGACGACCGTCTCCTGCGAGCGCTCGTGGAGCCGCTCGCGCCCGCGCTTGACGGCGCCGAGGAACTTGTCGAGGTTGACCTCGAGGGTCGAGAGGATGCTGTCGGCCCAGTCCTCCATCTCGAGCCGCGTCTCACGGGCCTGCCGCCGCGACTCGTCGATGATCTCCTGCGCCTGCCGCTCGGCGAGCTTGACGATCTCGGTCTGCGACGCCTCGCGGGCTGCCTGCTCCCGCGCTTCGCCGAGAATCCGGTCGCACTCGCGCTTTGCCTCGGCGAGCATCTCCTGCCGCTCCTTGACGATCCACCGGGCCTGCTTGATCTCCTCCGGGATCGTCGCGCGCATCTGGTCGAGGATCTCGTAGATCTCCTCGCGGTCGATCCGCACCTGGTCGGTGAGCGGCACTGCCTTCGCGTTGTGAACGAGGTCGTCGAGCTTGTCGATGAGAACGAGAACGTCCATGGCCGGGCAGTGTACTTAGCGCAGCGGAGGCCTCGCGTCTCTGGGGCGGCGCTGGCGGTGCGAGGCCGGAGGGCACAGTGCTTTTCAGCACCGGCCCGGAGAGCATCGTGCCGCCAGCGTCGTCAGGCGACGGCGGAGCCGGGCTTCGCCCGGCGGGAGCCGTCGCCGGCCAGTGGCGCGAGGCTACTCAGAGGGTGGGACGGGAGCGCCGGGGCGGCCGTCGCCGTACATCTGGCGGAGCCGGCGCGCAACCGCTTCCGGGACGAGCTGGTCGACGTTTCCGCCGTAGGAGGCGATCTCCTTGATCCCGCTCGAGGAGACGAAGCTGACCTCCGGGCTCGCCATCACGTAGACGGTCTCGATGTCCGGGGCGAGCGTCCGGTTGAGCTGGTTCATCTGGAACTCCCACTCGAAGTCGGAGATCACGCGCAGTCCCTTGACGATGACTTTTGCGTCCCATTTCCGCGCGAACTCCACGACCAGCTCCTTGAAGACGTCGACCTCGACGTTGTCGAGATCGGTCAAGGCTTTTTCGAGGAACTCCACGCGATCGTCCACGGAGAATGTCGGCTGCTTGTGCGTCGGCGTCCCGACGACGCCCACGACCACTCGGTCGAAGATGCCGGCCGCGCGGCGGATCACGTCGACGTGGCCGTTCGTGACCGGGTCGTAGGTGCCGGGATAGATCGCGGTGATCAATCGTGCTCGAAGAGCGTCAGGCGGGCGGAGCCGTAACGACGACTCGTCCCAACGGCGAGCGGCAGCTCCGGCTCTTCTTTCGCATGGGTCTCGACGACGGCTAGGCCGCCCTCGGCGAGGACCTGCGGGAGATAGGTGGCGAGGCCGGTTTGCACGTTGGAAAACAGGCGGTACGGCGGGTCGACGAGGACGAGATCGTACCGCCTGCCTGCGCCGGCCTCTTCCGATAGAACCTGGATTGCGTCGCGGCACAGCACCGTCGCGCCGGTCAGTCGGAGCTTTTCCAAGTTACTGCGGATCGCGGCGCAGGCGGCCTGGTCGGACTCGGCGAAGACGGCCGTGCCGGCGCCGCGGGAAAGGGCCTCGAGGCCGTACGCGCCCGATCCGGCAAAGAGATCGAGCACGGTCGCACCGTCGACCGGCCCAATCAGGTTGAACGCGGCCTCCCGGACGCGGTCCGCTGTGGGCCGCGTGTCGTGGCCCTTCGGCGCGGCGATCTTTGCGCCCCGCTTCTCGCCGGCGATGATCCGCACCAGCGAAGTGTGCGCTACGGCGTGAAGACCCAGGCTGCGCGGGAGACGCGGATGTCGTCGTCGTAGCCGCCGGCGACGAGCACCCGGCCATCCCCCAAGACGGTCGCCGTCGCGGAGGCGAGCGAGGCGCCGACGCGCCCGGCGGCTCGGAACCGGCGCGTAGCGGGCTCGTAGACCTCCACCCGAGCGCCGCCGCCGGCGACCAGTACGCGGCCCGACGGGAGGCGGACGACGGCGTCGGTCAGCTTGAACCGGGGCAAGGCCATGGCGCCGACGCGACGGAAGCGGTGGGTACGGGGGTCGTACCGCTCGGCACTCGCGTACCGGCCGTAGTAGTCGCGGCTGTCCGATCCGCCGACGACGAGTGCGGCACCTCCGCCGAGCGGGACGGCGGCGTGCTTGTACCGGTTCGTGGTCATCGCCGGGCCACGGACGAAGCGGCCCTTCCTCGCGTCATAGACCTCGGTCGTCGGGAGCACGAGTTCTCGCGCGTCGCGGCCGCCGGTGACGAGCACGCGGCCCCGCCCGAGCGGCGCAGCTGCGTGCGCGTCGCGCGGCGAGCCCATGCTGCCCGTGCGGCGAAAGCGCATGGAAGCGGCGTCGAAGATCTCGGCAGACGCCAGCACACGGCGCCCGTCCGACCCTCCCGCAAAGAGGAATCGTCCACCCCCGAGGGGGGTGACGGTGAAGCCGCCGCGCGGAGTGGTCATCG
This sequence comes from uncultured Actinomycetes bacterium, assembly GCA_963752845.1. Classification (GTDB taxonomy): domain Bacteria; phylum Actinomycetota; class Thermoleophilia; order Gaiellales; family Gaiellaceae; genus JACDAN01. The sequence goes on from CAVVZV010000003.1 coordinate 743,525, forward strand.
CCGGCCCGGCGGCGATCGTGCCCTGAGCCGGGTCGTAGATCTCGGTCCCGGCCGTCGGGCGAGCGCCCTGCCAGCCGCCGGCGACCACGACGCGGCCGTCGGGGAGGCGGAAGGCAGCATGTCCCACCCGCGGTCGCTGAAGCCGCGGCCCGGCTCGGAACCGGCCCGTTGCAGGGTCGAAGAGCTCCGTCTCGGCGCCGCGCGCGTCCTGCTCGCAGCCGTCGACGGCACAGCCACCCGCGATCAACACGTCGCCGGATCGCAGCAATGTCGCCGAGTGCGCTGCGCGCGGCGTCGACATCCATGAAGCGGGAACGACTGCGGCCGGAGTCGACCCCACAGCCAACACGAGGACGGCGGTTAGGACGCGCATGGAACCGGTACACCGACCGGCCATCGGGCGTTCCGTGCGCCCGTTGCTCAGGCGGCAAAGTCGTGCTCGGCGAAGAGCAGCTCGACCTCGTCGTTCAGCGGCCCGTCGTAGTCGACGAGCTCTTTGCCACCGGGCGCTGATCCCTCATAGCTGGGAGCCGGGGTGCGCCACGACGAATCCAACCTCACGCGCGGCACGCACCAGACGCCGGTCGTACGCGAGCACCTCGTCGGGCTCGACACGAAGGATGCTTGCGAGGTGAACCGCATCCAGAGACCTAAGGCGCTCCGAGGTGAGAGCGGCAGCGCGACCCAGAATCGCGCCGGTCACCTCGACGAGGTCACACCATTCGAGCAACCGAGTGACCTCTTCCTCGACATCGGGCTCCGGCCTCGCGATCTTCGCCGCCCGGGTCACCTCGACGACCGCAAGCCGACTCGTCACCAATCTTGGCAACGGATCGCCGAGATGATCGGCGAGGTCGCGGCTCTCCGGCTCGCGAAGAATTAGCTTGACGAGCGCAGAAGCATCGGCATAGCGACGTCTCTCGTCAGCTCTCGGATCGATCGCGCTCAAGAGCCTCGCTTGCAGTCATCGGCCCGGTCACGGGAAGGCGACGAAGCGGACGATCGAGCGGCTTTCCGGGTGTGACCTCGCCGGCCGCAATGAGCTGCTCCAGCCGGCTTCGTCGAAGTGGCGACAGCAAGGCGACAGGTTCACCGTCGTGGGTGATCTCGATGCTTTCGCCCTCGCGCACCCGCCTGATGATCTTGGTGAGATTGTCGCGAAGCTCCCTGATACCCATGCGAGTCGCCATTGTGGTCACATGTTACCACATGTGCCCGCCGTCCGACACGGGCCTCATGCCGCCAGGTCGTGCTCGGCGAAGAGCCGCTCGACCTCGTCGTTCAGCGGCCCGTCGTAGTCGACGAGCTCTTCCGCCACCGCACGCGCATGCTCGAGCAGATCGCGGTCGGCACGCAGCTTGGCGAAGCGGAAGTCCGTCAGGCCGGACTGGCGCGTTCCGAGCAGCTGGCCCTCCCCTCGCAGCTCCAAATCAACCTCGGCCAGCTCGAAGCCGTCGGTCGTCGCGACCAGCGCGTCGAGCCGAGCCTGGGCGCCCTCGGTGAGCTCCTCCTTCCTGCGCGAGACGAGCAGGCAGTACGACTGTTCGGCGCCCCTCCCCACCCGGCCCCGCAGCTGATGGAGCTGGGCGAGCCCGAAGCGATCGGCCTCCTGGACGATCATCACGGTCGCGTTCGCGACGTCGACGCCGACCTCGATCACGGTCGTTGCAACCAGCACGTCCAGCTCCCGGGCCTTGAAGCGCGCCATCAGCTCGCGGCGATCGTCCGGTTTCAGCTTCCCGTGGAGGCAGCCGACGCGGAAGCCGCGGAGCTCGTTGGCCCGCAATCGTTCGGCTTCCTGCTCGGCGGCTCGGGCCCGGCTTGTCTCGGACTGCTCGATCAGCGGGCACACGACGTAGGCTTGCCGGCCTTCTTTCAGGATCCTCGTCAGCCGGCGATACGCCTCTGAGGCCCTTTCCTCGGGGATCCAGCGCGTGACGATCGGCTTCCGGTTCGCCGGCGGCTTCGTGATCTCCGTGACGGACAGGTCCCCGTAGACGGTGAGCGCGAGCGTTCTCGGGATCGGCGTCGCCGTCATGTGGAGCGTGTGCGGCCTCCGTCCCGCCTTGATTGCAGCTCGCTGCTCGACCCCGAACCGGTGCTGCTCATCGACCACGGCGACGGCGAGATCAGAGAGGTCGACGCCCTCCTGGATCAGCGCGTGTGTGCCAACCACGATCTGCGCCTGAGCCGCCGCGCGCCGAGCCCTGACACCTACCGAGCTCGTCAGGAGCGCGCAGGAGACGCCCAGTTCGAGACAGATCGGCTCCAGGGTCAGGTAGTGCTGCTCCGCAAGTGTCTCCGTCGGCGCCATCAGCGCGCCGCGGCGCCCCGCCTCCACCGCCCGCAGCAGCGCATAGAGCGCGACGACGGTCTTGCCCGAGCCGACGTCGCCCTGGAGGAGCCGCTCCATCGGCCTCTCCTGCGCCAGTTCGGTGTCGATCTCCGCGATCGCCTGCTCCTGGTCGGCGGTCAGCTCGAACGGCAGCACCGATCGGTACCTGGCCACCAGCTCGCCGGGCTCGCCGAGCGCCGTCGCCCGCTCCTCCTCCCGCCCCTGCCGGCGCCGGGCGAGCCCCAATTGGAGGACGAGCAGCTCGTCGAACGCCAGCCGGCGTCGCGCGTGCTCGCCGTCTGACTCCTCGCTGGGCCGATGGAGCGCCACAAGCGCGTCGGCTCGGCCGGGCAGCCCGGTCGACGCCTTGAGGCCGGCCGGCAACGGGTCGACGACGTCGCGCGCGTACTCGAGCGCGCCGCCCACAACCTCACGAAGCTTCTTGACCGTGACGTCCTCCGTTGCCGGATAGACCGGCGCGAAGTCAGCGGTCGACGAGCCGCCGTCGAGGTCGTAGGACCGGACCGCGAACTCCTGCCCGCGCAGCGAGCCACGGAGCCGCACGCGCATTCCAGGAACCAACCGATCGGCAAGCCAAGCTTGGTTGAACCAGACAGCCGTGATCTCACCGGTCTCGTCCGCCACCCGCGCCTTCACGAGCTTCAGGCGCCGTGCCCGCTGGAGCCGGGTGCTCTGCACCTCGCCGGTGATAACAGCCTCGTCCTCGCCGAAGAGCTCGGTGATCCGGCGCTCCGGCGCCGCCGGCTCGTAGCGGTGGGGCCGGTACTCGAGCGCATCGCCGACCGTCACCAGCCCCAACTTCGCGAGCCTGCGCTTGACGGTCGGCCCGACGCCGGACAGAGCGTCGATCGAGAGCTCGAGCCGCTCGGGCCGCGGCGTCCCTGGAAGCACCGGCCACGACGGAGGCGCCTCCGCCCCCGCGAAGCCGCGCAGAGTGCTCAGACGTTCTCCGCGGAGGACGCCTCCGCCTCCTCGGCCGGCAGGAACTCGACCTGCAGCTTCTCGATCCGCGTCCCGTCGACCTCGATCACGTCGAACTTGAGCCCGTTCCACGTGACCTCATCGCCGGCCTCGGGCGCGCGGCCCAGCTGGCCGAAGACGAACCCGGCGAGCGTGTGGTAGTCCTCGTCCGGCATCGCGATCTGGAACTGCTCGTTGAAGTCGTCGATCGGGAAGGTGCCGTGTACACGGATCGTGCGGTCGTCGACTCGCTCGAGCGACTCGTCCGGCAGGTCGTACTCGTCCTCGATCTCGCCGACGATCTCCTCGAGCAGGTCCTCGAGCGTGACGATTCCCTGCATCGAGCCGTACTCGTCGACGACGATCGCCATGTGCTGGTTCTGGGCGCGGAACTCGGCGAGCAGCGCGGCCAGGTCCTTGGTCTCCGGCACGAAGTAGGGCTTGCGGAGCAGGTCGGCGATCATCACGTTGTCGACCCCGCGCTCGTACAGCGCCGTGAAGAGGTCGCGGACGTGGAGGATCCCGACGATCTGGTCCGGCGTGTCCTCGTAGGCCGGATACCGCGTGTAGGGCGAGTCGACGACGGCCGCGAGGACCTCCTGCGCGGGCATTTCGACAGAGATCGCCACCACCTCGGGCTTGTGGACCATGACGTCGTGCGCCTCCTTCTCGGCGAACCTGAAGGCGGCGTAGAGGACCTCCTGCTCGACGCCCGCGACCGCGCCGCTCTTCCCTGCCTCGGCGAGGAAGGCGCGCACGTCCTCGCGGGTCTGGACGACGACGCCGGCCGGCGCAGGCTCGATCCCGAACAGCCGCACGACCGCGTTGGCCGAGGTCTGGAGGAGCCAGACCAGTGGATGGGCGATCCGGCCGAGCATGTCGATCGGCCAGGCCAGCGCGATCGCCAGCCGCTCGGCCCGCTGGAGCGCGATCGCCTTCGGAACGAGCTCGCCGAGCGTGACGCTCAGGAAGGTGAGGATGAAGAATGCGATCAGGAAGGCGACCGTGTCCGAGTTGACGAACGAGAAGTACTCCGAGACGAGCGGCTGTCCGATCGCGCCCATCGCGATGCCGGCGATCGTGATCCCGACCTGAACGGTGCTGATGAAGCGCACCGGGTTGTCCATCAGCTCGAGCGCGCGCTTTGCTCCTGCGCGGCCCGAGTCCGCGAGCTCCTGCAGCCGTGAGCGCCGCGATGTCACGAGCGCGTACTCGGCGGCGACGAAGATCGCGTTCCCCAGCACGAGCAGGAGAACCACGATGATTCGAAGGAGATCGCTCATGCCCGGCGTGCCCGGGCCTGAGTACTAGGCGGTCGGTCTTCGTCCAAGGAAGTTCTTCGGATTATAGGAACGGGCCTGACGTCGGCAGCGAGCGAACGTATGTTCTAGACTATCGGCGTGCGCGTCGAGTACCGCGAAGAGCCGTGCCGCAGCGCTCTCAACCGCGTCAAGGGGATGATGTTCGGGTGGTCCCTCAACCCCTACATGGGCTGTGTCCACCGCTGCACGTTCTGCTACGTGCGCGCCTTCGAGCGCCGCGCCGACCGCCCCTCTGACGAGCGCTACGGCACCTCGATCCGCGTGAAGGTCAACGTGGTCGAGGTGCTGCGCAAGGAGCTCGCGCGGCCGTCGTGGGAGCGCGAGTCGGTGGCCGTCGGCGCCGCCACCGATCCGTATCAGCCGGCCGAGGGGCGCTACCGGCTGACCCGCGGGTGCATCGAGGCGTTCGCCGAAGCCTCCAATCCGTTCAGCTTGATCACGCGGGGGCCGATGATCGTCCGCGATCTCGACGTGCTCACCGAGGCCGCGCGGCGCGCGAAGGTCTCGATCACCTTCTCGATCCCTACGCTCGACGAGGACGTCTGGCGGAAGACGGAGCCCAGCACCGCGCATCCGCGTCAGCGGCTCCGCGCCGTGAGCGAGCTCGTGGAGGCCGGGATCAAGGTGGGTGTCGGGATGGCGCCGATCCTGCCCGGCATCTCAGACCGGCCGCAGCAGCTGCGCGAGGTGGTCAAGGCGGCGCGCGAGGCAGGAGCGACCGGCGTCTGGACGAACCTCCTCTTCCTCCGGCCGGGCACGCGAGAGCATTTCCTCGAGCAGCTCGGCCGCGACTGGCCCGAGCAGCTCCAGCACTACCTCGAGCTCTACAAGGGGCGCGCGTACCTCGCGAGCGCGCAGACCGAGCCGGTGCGCGAGCAGGTCGAGGCACTTGCGCTGGAGTACGGCGTCAGAGACCGCCGCGTAAGCCCTCTCGACGGCACGCAGCACGACGAGCAGCTCGCGCTCGCGGTCTGACAGGCCGCCCTAGAATCCCTCACCCGATGGCACAGGACTCCAGCGCCGACGGCAAAAACGAGATCACCTGCCTGATCGTCGACGACCACGAGGTCGTCCGCGAAGGACTGCGCTTGTCACTCTCGCGGGCGCCGCACATTCGCGTCATCGGCGAAGCGTCAGACGGCGCGTCCGCCGTCTCGCTGGCGGAGCAGCGCAAGCCTCAGGTCGTGATCATGGACGTCCGCATGCCGGGCATGGACGGCCTCGAGGCGACCAAGCGTTTGACTGCGAAGGTGCCCGAGGCCTCGGTGCTGATCTTCACGGCCTACAGCGAGCGGAGCCTGCTCAGCAGCGGCCTCGATTCAGGCGCAAAGGGCTACATCCTCAAGGAAGCGCCTCACGAGACGCTCGTGAAGGCGATCGAGAAGGTCGCCGCCGGACATGGCTACGTCGATCCGGCCCTGATGCCGGCGTTCCTTCCCGGCGACCGCGACGACATGCTGACCGCCCGCGAGCGGGAGATCCTCCAACTCCTCGCCGACGGAATGTCCAACTCGGACGTGGCTGCACGGCTCTTCATCAGCGAGGAGACGGTGAAGAGCCATGTCCGCCACATCCTCGCCAAGCTCGAAGGCGACACGCGAACGCACGCGGTGGGCATGGCCCTCCGCGAGGCGATCATCGACTAGTGCCCCCGCGTTAGAGTCCCGCCGCGTGAAATACCTCCTCTTCGTCTCCAAGCCCACGGGTTACGAGCTCCGCGAGCGTGACGGCGAGCTTCCTTCCGTCGGGTCGGTGCTGGACGAGGAGGAAGGGCGCATGCTCGTCACCCGTATCGGTCCGTCACCGCTGCCCGGCGACGACCGGCGCTGCGCCTATCTCCAAGCCGCTTAGGCGAGAGCCGACTCGGCGGCGATCCGCCCGAAGACCAGCGCTGCCGCGAGCCCGCTGGCATAGCCGCCGGTCGACCAGCCGCCGGCGTCGACGCCGGCCGCGAAGTGGCCCTCGATCGGGCGACCGGACTCGTCGAGCACGCGCGCCCTGTCGTCGATGCGCAGCCCGCCGATCGTGTGGGTGACCGCGGCTCGGACCAGCACCGAGATGCGGCCGTCTTGCTCGCGGACAGGCGCGCCGGCCTCGCGCGCGGCGGCGATCATCTCCCGCACCGTACGCTCGCGAACACGCTCGTCCAGCACAGCCGACTCGACGGTGTACCACGCGAGCCCCTCAGGCCAGCGGGCGATCTCCTGGGCGAGATCGTTCTCCGACCAGGTCGGTGGCCTCTCGAAGCGACGCTCTCCGTCGTACGAGGTGACCGTCGCATGTCTCCCGTAGAGCTGGCTCAAACGGACGAAGTCCTGCTCCGCGACCTGCTCGACGGCGGGCATCGCGCGGCCGTAGAACTCGTCCAGGTCGCCGACCGTCGCGGCACCACGGCGGACAGCGAGGTCGAGGCCGTCTCCTTCGCTCCACGGGTTTGCCCGGAGCATCAGTCCCTTCTCGCGCGCGAGCCGCACCGCGAAGCCGCCCGTCGCCAGGATCGTCGGGTCGGCCGTCGTCTCCCCTAGCTGGACGTCGCGCGCCAGGGTCTCGACCAGTTGCTTGGGATCGAACCGGGCGCCGTCGGTGAGCGGGTTCCCCGTCTCGCGCGTGAGCAGCTCGACCCCGAGCGACTCCAGCCAGTCGAGCGCGTCGTCGAACTGCTCGACAATCGTGCTGACCAGCGACTCGTCCGCCCCGGGACACTCGGTCAGGTGCAGGTCGACCGAGCGGAAGCGCCAGACGAAGCCGCTCGAGAGCAGCATGGAGCCGCCCGCCCGTGTGCCCTTCTCGTACACGATTGGCTGTGCGCCGAGCTCTCCCGCCCTGGCCGCAGCAGACAGGCCGGCCATGCCGGCCCCGGCAATGACTAGGTCAGCGCGAACGTCGGCTTGTGTTCGACGTACTCGAGCCGCACGTGCTCCGGGAGCCATACGAAGACCGCCACGGTATTCGGAGCGTCGACGAAGTCCTGGACCTCGATCTGCCGCTGCTCAGCCGCTGTCCGATGCTCCTCGGCCGAGTCGACGAGGACAGCGAGGTGGTTGAGGAGCGGGCGTTCGGGGTCTCCCGGCTCTCCCTTGTGGAACTCCACATATGCCCCCGACACCTCGACGCGAGGTGCTCCTGACGAGCCGGGCTCGGCGGCCTGGAATCCATACTCGCGGTACTTCCCCGCAGTGCCGCGCGGGTCGGCGGAGAAGAGGGCGACGTGGTCGAGGTCGTACTCGGTCTCGGTGTCGGCCTCGACGAGGCCGAGGGAGACGTCGTCGCCGACGCCGAAGAGCGCCGTCCCGTTCCGGCGTTCGACGCTGACGTCGTCCGGGAGCTCCCGCAGCGCCGCCTCGAGATCATTCACCCGCAGCGCGACGTGCTTGAGCGCGCCGCGCTCGCGCGGGCCGTCTGCCTCGAAGAGCGTCAGCTTCCCCTTGCGCGCGTCAGAGCCGGCGAGCGTGAAGCGGTCGGTGCGCTCGATCACGTGCATGCCGAGATGGTTCGTCAGGAAATCCGCGATCCGGTCGCGGTTTTCCAGCCAGTAGGCGACGTGATCCAGCGTCTTCGGGCGCAACGGAGCCGGGAGCATAGCCACCCGACTCCGTGTCGCAGAACTGCGATTTCTTACGTCTACTTGCGCCTGTCGACCGCGCGCTGCAGCTGCTGCTTGTTCATTTTCGAGCGCCCGGGGACGTTCATCCGCTTGGCCTCGCTGTACAGCTGCTCCTTGGTGCGGCCCTTCGGTTTGTTCGTCCGCGAGCGCAGGCCGCCGCGGCGGCCCGAGGAGATGTCGCGTCTCGAGGTGGGAGATGACTCGCGCGCCTCACCCGAGCGAGCGCGCTCCTTGTTGACGGTGCGTGCCGCGATCTCCTTCGCGCGCTTCGTCGACGCCCCTCGCTTCTTGGCGCTCTTCTTGACGTGCTCGTACTGTCGTTCGCGCTTGTTGCTCCATGCTTCCTGCGGCATCTGACCCTCCTTCCTCGTCGGAGGGGTACCCGCTCCGCGCGAACTTATTCCAGCGGTGGGTTCTGGACGTTGTGCTCGGTCGCGTACTCGTCGGTCAGCTTGTTGACGACCTCCGCGCCTTCCCCGTACGCGTAGTTGATCTTGACGAACGGCTCCCACTTATCGGGGAGCGCGTCCTCGGGGAAGATCGCCTCGACCGGGCACTCTGGTTCGCACGCACCGCAATTTTTAGTCATGACACCGCCGGCCAGTGTGAACTCATGCTTACCCGGAACGACAGCGCAGAACGTGTCGGCCTCGTCGGCCTCCTGTTCCTCGACGCTCATCACGCGCCAGTAGGTCTCCCGTGTCGCCAGGTAAAGCCAGCGGATGGGGCGAGTGCGAGCGCCGAAGTTCGTCTCGAGGTTCCCCTCCTGCCCCGAACCGACCGCGACGAAGCCGGCAATGACAGCCGCCTGCTGAAGCCAGTCCAGTGCGTTGTGGTCGATCGAGCGTATTCGCCACGAGCCGGCCCTCACAGGATCGCCGTCCGCGGCAAGCCAGCCGTCGACGAAGCCTGTGATGTACTCGATGTCCGCGGTCTCCGGGAGCAGGCCCTTCAGATTCACGCACGAACGCACTACCCCCGTGCCCGAGTAACCGGGGTGTACATCGAGGGACGGCGAGAAGTTGACTTGGTCGAAGAAGTCCCGAAACTTCGCGATCCGGTCACCGTAGAGCTGGACATAGTGAAGGTGCTCGCCCGAGCGGACCTCCTGCTTGTTCCAGCTGCCGTCGCCGAACACGAGCCCGTGCAAAACCCCGAGGCGATAGGTCTCGCCTTCGCGCTTTGGCTGGGCTCTCGTGGACGGGAGAAACTGCCCGGCGGCGAGTGAATCCGTTACGTCCCCGTCGACGAGCGGCCATCGGTGCGTAGGCGTCGCCCAGATCGTCCGCCTGAATCTGGAGATGTTGCGCGTCGTCAGTCGCGTGCCGCCGTAGCGATCACGCTCCTCGAAGGCGGGTGCCATTTGGATCTTGACGAGCGGCCGCTTACGGAACCTCTTGACGACTGCGGGCTTGAAGCCGGTGTCGGTCAGGACGCGGCAGGCCTGGTTCTCGAGCTCCGCGAACGTGCGCAGGCCCCAAGACGTCACGAGCTGCTCGGTCGGCGCGAAGCAATCGATGCACTCCTCTGGATCGATGATCAGGATCCGCTCGAACTCGTGGATGCAGTCGACCGGGCAGACGTCGACGCAGGAGAGGTCTTTGATGTCGATGCAGGGCTCGGCGATGATGTACGTCACGGGGCTGAGCCTACCTAGTGCCCCGTCCAGTGATGCCGCCGAGCTTCTGGGTCGCGAGCACCAAGCCAGAGGCCGCACTCCGACGAGGCAAGGCTGGAGAGCCTTGGTGAGGAGGAGGGTGGGCTCTGGCGCCGCGTGATCGCGGGCCAGAAGCCGGCATGTATCGCTGGACGGGGCACTCTAGGCGATCAGCTGTTCGACGAGCTGTGGCGCACGCTCCACAAGAGCCGATTTCGCCACCACCTGATCGAATCCGGCCTCGTGGGCGCGGCGCAGCCCTTCGGTGTCCGCGTGGTTCGTGAAGCCGAGGATCGGCACCTCCGGAAACGTGTCCGCAACCTCGTCCGGATCGACCCGCGCGATGTCCGCGATCACGAGGTCCGGCGTATCGGCGGCATCAACCGGGACGAAATGGTGCCCGGGCAGCGACGCCTCGAGCTTGCCACGGAAGAAGAGATCGACCCCGGTCAGCAGGATCGTCGCCACACCGGTTCGAGGGTAACACTCCAGGTGTGGACGATGGGTTACGACTTGGACTCGCGCAGATCGAGCGCGGCGAGTACTTCGAAGCGCACGAGTCGCTCGAGGACGTCTGGCGAGCAGCCGAGCCGGCCGAGAAGGACTTCTTCCAGGGGCTCGTCCACGTCGCCGTCGCCTGGTACCAGGCCGGGCGCGGAAACCGAGTCGGCTGCGAACGGCAGCTCGAGAAGGCGGCACGCCGGCTTACGCCCTACGCCCCCGAGCATCGCGGCGTAGATGTGGCGGCTCTTCTTCGCTCCGTCGAAAGAGCCCAACGGGTGGTCGCGTCGGGGTCGCTCGAGTTAGAACGTCCCTAGGCCGACGAGCTCGAGCAGCCGGTTGACGCCGACGCGCAGCCACGCGTCTCGGTGGAAAAACAGCGCGAGGCCCAGGACGACGAGCGCCGCGCCGCTGACCATGCGAATGATCTGGTACTGGTCGCGGAGCCAGCGGAACGCGCTCATCGCGCGCACGAAGGCGACCGCGGCCAGCACGAAGGCGATCCCGAGCCCCGCCGAGTAGGCGGCGAGGAGCACTGACCCCTTGAGCGCCGTCTCCGCGTTCCCGGCGAGGACGAGCACCGACGCGAGCACGGTGCCGATGCACGGCGCGGCGCAGACCGCGAAGGCGGCGCCGAGCAGCGCCGACGAGCCGCGCCGGTGGGCGCCGGTCAGGAGGCTCGGCGCGACGATTCGCTCCGGCCAGGGCAGGAGCCCGAGAAACGCCAGCCCGAGCACGACCAGGATGAAGCCGGCGAGCTCCGATCGCCGGTTGAGGTCGAGCAGCCCGCCCAGCGCGGCGACGCCTGCTCCAAGGACGACGAACACCGCGGTGAACCCGAGGACGAAGGGGATGCTGGCCCGGGCGACCCGGCGCCCGACCCCGGCCTCTCCCAGTCGATCCGCCTCGACCGCGGAGACCGCCGACAGGTAGCCCGGAACGAGGGGGAGCACGCAGGGCGTGATGATCGAGAGGAGCCCGGCAAGGAACGCAACCGGTACTTCAGTCGTCATAGCGCGCGAGTTCCCGGTCGAGCCGGCGCTCGAGCTCAGGATCGAGCGGCTGGCGGCCGTTCGAGTTCGCGACAGCCTGGGCCGTGGGCCTTCTGCTCCAGCGCCAGATCAGGACTGAGATGACACCGGCAGCGACCAGCAGGCCGAACGGGGGCAGCACCCAGGCAAGCCAGTGGAAGCCCTCCCGTGGCGGTGCCGCGAGCACCGAGGGGCCGAAGTCGGCCACGAGCTCGTCCTTGATCTGCTGCTTCGACGCACAGTCGGCGACGCGCCGGGCCACGATCGCCTTGATCTGCCGCGCGACCGGCGCGTCCGACTGATCGAGGGTCGTCTTGCAGGTCGGGCAGATCAGCTCGTCCTCGAGGTCGGCCACGGTCGGGCAGGCGGCGACCGCCGCAGGAGCAAGGACGAGCGCGAGCCCGATCGCGAGCAGCAGCCTCAAGCGCCCAGCACCTCCTGGATGCACTCCTCGAAGCGATCCTTGTTGTCGTCGAGGTGCACGCCGGCCTGGATGCGATCGCAGACGAGCCTCCCACTCGGCGCGACGAAGAACGTCTCGGGGACGCCGGTCAAGCCGTAGTCGGTCGTCGTCTCCCCCGGTCCGTCATACGCCAGCGGATAGCTCATCTCGTTCTCGCGCGCGAACCGTCGCGCCTCGCTCCTTACGTCGTTGATGTCGACGCCGAGGACGACGAGGCCGCGATCTCGATACTCCTTCCAGACCGACTCGAGCAGCGGAGCTTCCTCCTTACAAGGGATGCACCACGAGGCCCAGAAGTTGATGATCACGGGCCGTCCGCGGTAGGAGGCGAGCGAGAGTTTGCCGGGCTGGTCGAGGCGGTCGAGCCGAAAGGCAGGCGCAGGCGGGGTCTCGCCTCGGCCGAGCTTGGGCGCCGCACCCTCGTCCTGGGTCGCCAGCTTCCAGACGAGCAGCGTGAAGAGCCCGGCGACGAGCGCCAGGGCCAGCACCTGGGCCGCGAGCTTCAGCCGCCCTGTCATGGCTCAAAGACTAGGCCGAGACGATGAAAACCGGTGTCCCGACGTGCACGCGGCCGAAGAGCCATTCCGCCTCCGGGATCCGCATGCGGATGCAGCCGTGCGACGCCGAGTAGCCGATCGAGGCCGGGTCAGGCGTGCCGTGCATTCCGACGCCGGGGGCGCTCAAGCCCATCCAGCGCGTTCCCAGTGGGTTGCCCGGCCCGGGCGGAATTGGCTCCTCGCCCTCCGCCCAGTCAGAGTCGGGCGGGTACCACCAGGGGTGGCGCTGCATGGTCACGATCGAGAAGTGACCGGTCGGCGTGGGGTACGAGCTCTGGCCGGTCGCCACGCCCAGGACCTTCCAAAGGCGCATGCCGCGGTAGAAGTGGAGACGCTTCGACTCGCGGCGGATGACGACGATCGGCCCGTAGCGGGCTCGCGTGATGCTTGGGTCGATCCGCGTCGCGCGGATCCGTACGGTCCGCTGGTGCGTGCGCAGCGCGGCGACGATCCGCCGGGCCGCCTGGTGCTGCTTGAGCTCCTTGCCGACGCGCTCCTTGGTGATCCACGGGCGCAGGCGGCGCAGGCCCGTCAGCTCGGCATCCTGCGCCGAGCGGTCGAACCGGCGGGCGAGCGCCTTGACGTAGCTTCCCACGCGACCCGCCCGCAGGTTGACGAAAAGCGGGACGCGCGTGTAGGGAGCAGCGCGGCGGGCCTGATCGATCGCGAGGCGGATGCGGGCAGTCGCCCCGAGCCGCTGCGGCGTGACCGAATGTTTGGTGCGCCCGAAGTTGATCATGAGCGCCTCATCGAACTTCGTCTGGACGATCGCCATTGCCTCGGCGGGCGTCATCGCACCCACCTCGATCTTTCCGACCGTGACGCCCTCCGCGATCAGCAGCGGCGCGGGCGGCGCGGTCGTGGTGGTCGGGACGGTGGTCGTCGTCAGCGCGCCGAGGGGGCCATTCGCGGCGAGAACGGCAGCGCTGAACAGGCCCGCGACCAGGCAGGCGAGGGCTGCTGTGACGATCCGGACCCCACGCTTCATCGCGCGCCAGTGTAGGCAAAACGCCTGCTAGTGCTTGTGCCCCGTCCGGTATTGCCTCTAAGCGGGAAAGGACTTAGAAGCGGTCGCCGCGATGAGTGCTGCCGCGCGGGTAGCGAACGCACGGGCGCGGTAGACGACTCGTCGCCGAGAACCTAGATTTCCGTCACCGCTGAAGCGAAGGGTGGAGCGCAACAGTTGATGACTGTTCAGTGAAGGAGAGGCCGTGATGAGTGAGCTTCCTGATCGGACCGAGGTGCTGGTGGTCGGGGCGGGGCCGGTGGGCTTGGCGGTTGCCGCCTCGTTGGCCGGGTATGGCCATGACGTCACAGTGGTTGATCGGCAGACGACAGGAGCGAATACGTCGCGCGCCGCCGTTGTGCACGCCAGGACTCTGGAGATGCTCGAGCGGATCGGCGTGTCGAAGCGACTGGCCGGGCTCGGTATCCACGCTCGGCAGTTCAGCATTCGCGATGGGGACCGCGAGCTCGTGCCGGTCAGGTTCGACCGGCTCCCGACGGAGTATCCGTACACGCTGATGGTCCCGCAGAACATTACTGAGCAGGTCCTGCTCGACCGCTTCGAAGAACTCGGCGGCGGGGTCCACCGCCCGTACGTCGCCACCGGGGTGAGTCAGACCGCCGACGGTGCCGAGGTCACGATGGACAGCGGCGACGCGATCAAGGCCGAGTATGTCGTTGCGGCCGACGGCATGAACAGCACGATCCGCGACCTGGCCGGACTCGGGTTCGACGGTAACGATGCGCTGTCGCTGTCCTTCTCGCTGGCTGACGTCCGGGTTGAGGGCGGCCTGCCGGGGGACGAGGTTCTGCTGTTCTTCTCCAAACCGGGCATGTTGGTCGTGGCGCCGCTCCCGGACGGGTCGTTCCGGCTCGTTGCCGAAGTGGACGATGCGCCGGAGCAGCCGGACGTCGACTTTGCGCAGCGACTGCTGGACACCCGCGGCCCCGGCCGTACCACGGTGAGGGTGACTGAAGTGATCTGGGGATCCAGGTTTCGGATCCACGAGCGGGTAGCGGACCAGTACCGGGCCGGGCGGGTACTGCTCGCCGGCGACGCCGCACACACGCACAGCCCGGCAGGTGGGCAAGGCATGAACCTCGGCCTGCGTGATGCGATGACCCTCGGGGATGCGCTCTCGGTCGCGCTGCGGGAAGGTCGCGAAGACAAACTCGACGAGTATGCGGCCGACAGTCGTGCCGAAGCGATGCATGTGGTCGCACTCGCCCACCGGCTCACCCGACTTGCCACCGCGCCGCCGGCGGCTCGCCCGCTGCGCAACGTAGCGCTTCGCCTCCTCGCACACGTGCCGGCCTTCCGCCGCCGCCTGGCCGAGCAGCTCTCCGCCATCGGCCACCGCTGAGGCAGACGGTAGGAAAAGTCACTGAGGGACTCCTAGGGAAGGGTTGGGAGTGGCGCTTCCTCGAAGCGGCCGCCTTCGGCGGCGAACTCGACGATCATCCGGTCGGTGACCCACTCGACCGGCGCACGGTCGTCCGTCCAGGGATCGTCCGACGGCGCGACAGGACGGGCGTTACGCCTCAGGTCGTCGACGAGCACTCTCACATCCCTTGGGGCCGGCCGGACCGAGCCCGCCGGGGGCCCGTTCTGGCCGATCACGATCTGGTTGAAGCGAAGCGGCTGCCAGGCCAGGGCCCGCGGCAGCACGGAGGCGAGGGTCCCACCGATGTGCTCGGCGAGGCTGTGGTCGTCGGGCGTGGTCGCCACGTTGAGCGCGACGATTCCGCCTGGATTGAGACGGTCGCGGACGAGCTCGAAGAACTCCTTGGTCGCGAGGTAAAAGGGCACGTACGGCGGGCGGTATGCGTCGACGATGATCACGTCGTACGTTTCGTCGGTCCGGCGCAGGTACGACCGGGCGTCGTCGTCGTGCACGGTCAGCGTGGGCGTGCGCCCCATCTCGAAGAAGCGGCGACCGGCCTCGCTCACCGCGGGGTCGAGCTCGACGCCGTCTATGCGTGCCAAGGGGTAGTACGTGGCGAAGGCGCGGGCGGCCGTGCCGGCGGCGTTCCCCAGCATCGCCACGCGCTCCGGCGGGCGTCCGAGCAGGTCTGGCACGGCGAGATAGGTGTCCCAGACGCCTCCTGTGAGCACCTCACCTTCCCGCCAGACCGAGTGGGTCGCCAGCCCCTCATCGAGATAGAGACGGCGGACGCCGTCGCGCTCGACGACCTGGATGAACTGGTAGCGAGATTCATCCTCGAAGAGGAGGCCGTCTTGGGCCTTGACGGCGCCCGGCGGGATCAGCAGTAGCGTCGCGAGCGCGGCGGCGAGCACGAGCCACCGCCGACCGAGCAGGATCGCGCCGCCGAGCCCGATCAGGACCGCGCTCGCGAGCAGGGTCCGTTGGGTGCCGATCGCCGGGATCAGTACGAGCGCGGAGAGAAACGTGCCGAGCAGGCTTCCCACGGTCGAGACCGCGTACAGGCGGCCGGCCACCGTTCCCGCGCTCGAGACGTCGGTGAGCGCCAGCCTGATCGCAAACGGCGCGACCATGCCGAGCAGGACGACCGGCGGGACGAAGAGGATGAGCACGCCGAAGAACGATCCGATCGCCGCTCCCGCCGAGACGCGGTCCAGTCCCTCGACCGACAGGTCGAGCAGCGGCCTGGCGACGAACGGGATCACGGCGATGAGGCAGGCCGCGCCGACCACCACTACCCCCAGCGCGCGCGGGGTCGGGCGCCGGTCGGCGAGCCGCCCGCCGAGCCAGTACCCGAGCGACAGAGAGGCGAGGATGAGGCCGATGACGTTCGCCCAGACGATCGTCGAGTTGCCGAAGTAGGGCGCGAGCAGCCGCGAGGCGGCGATCTCGGTCGCCAGCGAGCCTGCTCCGGCGGCGAAGACGACCCCTGTCAGCGCTGCCTGGAAGCGATCAGTCAACGTCGTTTCACGACGACGACCGCGGAGTCGTCCGCGAGGTCTCCGCCCGAGAACGCCCTGGCATCGTCGACGACTGCTTTCGCCAGCTCCGCCGCTGACAGCTCTCGGTGCTCGCAGAGGACGCGGTCGAGCCGACCGTGACCGTAGAGCTCGCCGTCCCGCCGGGCCTCGATGACGCCGTCGGTGAAGAGGACGACGACGCTTCCAGGCTCGAGCCGCTCTCGCGCCTCCGAGTAGTCCTGGTCGCGCGCGACCCCGAGCGCGAGACCGCTCGCCGCCAGCTCCATGACGGTCCCGTCCGAGCGTACGAGCCTAGGGTTCGGATGCCCGGCACTGGCGCAGGCGAGCTCCCCGGTCTCCGGATCGAGAGTCACGTAGACCATGGTCACGAACTTGCCCTCCTGCACCTCGTCGACGACGACCTCGTTCGCTGCCCGTAGGAAGTCAGGCGGGCTCGGATGCTCTCGCGCCAGGGAGCGGAAGACGAACTTGGTCATGGCCATGTCGGCTGCCGCGTCGATCCCTTTTCCTGTGACGTCTCCGATCACGACCGCGAGGCGGCCGTCCGGCAATGTCGCATAGTCGAACACGTCGCCCCCGACATCGAGGCGAGCGGATGACTCGTAGACGCTGCCGACCTCGATTCCGGGCAGGACCGGAGGAGTCGCGGGCAGCAACGATCGCTGCATCGCGTCGGCGAAGCCGGCCTGCTGCTGATAGAGCCGGGCGTTGTCGATCGCAAGCGCCGCCTGAGCTGCCAGCGAGCGGAGCGTCTCGACCGTGTCGGCATCCATGGTGCGGGCCGGATCGAGGGCAACGAGCGTCAGCGCCGCGATCACCTCGCCGGACGCGACGATCGGGACGACGGCGGCGCTCGAGCCCCGCCGGAGGAAGGGCACGAGCAGCTCGTGGCCGCCGCCGAGCCGCTCGGCGGTCACCTCGTCCAGGACGAGGGCACGACGGGCTCGTCCGAGGCCGAGTCCGGTCAGCCGCGCAGTCGGCTGCGGGCGGCGGAGGATCGGCTCCAATGCAGGCGCGAGCCGCGGATCGGGGATGTGGACCGAGCGAGGGACGAGGTCTTCTCCACGCCCCTCGGGCATGCGGAGGACGGCTGCGTCGACCTCGAGCAGCTCGACCGCGGTGCGGGTGACCGCGGCCACCGTCTCCTCGAGCCTCAAGCTCTCCGAGAAGGAGCGTGAGATGTCGAAGAACGCCTCGAGCCGCCGCGCCGCGCGCCGCTCGGACTGGAGCGCCTGTTCGCGATCCCTGGCGAGGCGCATCGTCTCTTCGTGCAGCCGTGCGTTCTGGACGGCGACGGCCAGCTGCCCCGCCAATGCGGCGAGGAGCGCCGACTCGTTCGCCTGCAGGCGGCGACCGCTCGGGAGGTAGACGACGAGGAGACCGATCAACTCCTTCCCCGCACGCAGCGGAACCGAGACCGCCGCCTCGATTCCCGCCTCCGAGACCGCATCGCGAACGCCGGCGAGTGCGGGTTCGCCGGCAGCATCAGGGATCTCGAGCAGCGGCCGCGGACGCAGGCGTCCGAGCGCAAGTGCCGATCAGGGCGTGAGCGACTCGAAGGTGCGGGCCGGCCAGACCGCGCTCCGCCGCCGTCTCGAGCTCGCGGCCTGTGCTCAGGTAGACGGCAGCACGACGGGAGTCGAGCAGCTCCGCGACCCGGTCGACGGCAGTGTCGAGGGTGTGCGCGAGCGAGAGCTCGGCGGTCGCCTGGCCGACCACAGCGATCAACGCCCGGCTTCGCTCGACCTCCTGCGAGAGCATGGCTGTCCGCTCTCCGGCTCGAAGCGCATGCGCTGCGCGGGCGCCGAAGGCGGCCAGGCGCTCGAGCTCTTCCTCGGCCGGCTCTGAGTCTCCGAACACGAGCCGCAGGCCGCCGAGTTGAGGGTCGCCCAGCCGGATGAGCGCGACCGCTCCGGCCGCCTCCTCCCTGACGACCAAGCTCTTCTCGCCGAGTGCTCGCTCTGCATCGCGCGCGATCAGATCGATCCCAGCCTTGATCCCAACGGCAGCGATCGGCTCGGCGTCGCCGTTATCGACTCGCCAGAGAAGGCACGACTCCGCGTGGGTGACCTCGGCGGTCAGCCGCGCGATCCGCTCGGCGCTCCGGGCTTCTTCGGTTCCCGCCGTCAGCGCGTGGCCGGCAAGCTCGAGCGCTGCCGACAGGCTCGTCTCGCCGTTCGTGGCGCCGTGCGGCGGCTCGAAGGCCCGGACCAGGAGCCCAGCTTGGTGGACGGCGATCTGCGCGAGCATCCGGTCTGCCGCCGAGAAGCGCTGGCCGGGACGCATCAGCTCCAGCGTCGCGAGGACACGGTCGTCGGCGAGCGCCGGCACCACGAGCACGCCGATTGCGCCGATCCGATTGGCCAGACGGCGAATCGGCGAGGGCAGCCGGTCCAGCTCGCGCTGCTCCTCCCGCCCGAGCTCCTCGAGCGAAAGGCGCGACCCCTCTAGCTCCGCGCCGAGCGCCGCCGAGGCCGACCAGACACCGCGGGCGGGGAGGCCGCCGGACCGGTCGGGGACGCGCACGACCGCCAGCGTGGCGCCTGTCGCCGCCGCCGTCGCCCTGGCGAGCGCCCCAAGCGCGTCGTCGATGTTCTCCGCGTCGGTCAACTCCCGCGCGGCTGCGGCGAAACTCTCCAGCTGACCAGTCGCCGCCGCCATGTACTCCATTTATAGTCCCCGCATGGCCGAGCCGGCCCGGCGCCGTGATGCCGTCGAGGACCCGCCGCCAATCGATCCGAGGGCGATCGATCGCGCGTACCGGTTCCATCGAGCGCGTCGTCGCGCGCGCGAAGACCGCGTGCGGGAACGCGGTCTCGCGCGGTGGCGCTTCTGGACCGTCCTGTTTGCGCTCCTCGTCCTGACCGCGTACCTCTCGGTAGTCGCCTGGAACCAGATCGAGCGCTTGTTCGGGCTATAGCGCCCCTTCGGGCAATGTCATCCGCGTCCCTGGCGGCTGCAAAGCGGCGCCAGTAACACGGCAACATCACCTGAAGAGGCGCTCAGTCCGACCGATGCCCGATACTTTCGGCCGTGCAGACCCCCGAGTCGTTTCCGCCTGAAGAGCCCTACGTCGAGACGAGCGACCGCTTCTCGCCCGACGTCGCGTGGATTTGGGGCGCAGGCGAGCGCCTCACCTGGCTGTCCGGGCTCGTGCTGAGCCTGTCGACGCTGATGGGCTGGTATGTCGGCGTCGGCGAGGAGCCCACGATCGCGGTCATCGGCTGGCACACGGGCACGCTCGCGAAGATCGTGCTCGTCATCGGTCTCGCCGTCATCGCACTCCATCTGCTGCATCAGGCGGGCATCGCGCTGCCGGCGACGGTGCCCGAAAGCCTCGTGGTGATCGTGCTCGGGTCGATCGCGACGATCCTCGTGCTCATTCGCTTGATCTCGATCCCGGAGGAGTTCCAGCCCGCGAGCCGCGGAATCGGGATCTGGATCAGCCTCGTGGCGGCGATCCTGGTGATCGTCGCAGGACTCCTTCGAGCATCCGAAGAGCTCTAGGTCGCCGCGCCCGGCCTCGTACGGTCGCTGAAAGTCGAGAGACTTTCAGCGAAGCTTTTAGCTACCCAGGAGATCTTTAGCGCGGGCGACGAGGTCCTGCGGGTTGAACGGCTTGCCCACGTAGGCCTGGGCGCCGCCGGCCTCGGCCTGGTTGGTGCCGTCGTGCTCGACCTGACCACTGAACATGATCACCTGGATCGAGTCGACGCCGTGGCGCTCGCGGACGCGCTGGAGCATCTCCCAGCCGTCCACCTTCGGCATCATCACGTCGAGGAGGATGAGGTCTGGAGGCTCGTCCTCGAGGGCGGCGAGCCCTTCGTCAGCGCTTCCTGCTTCGCGCACCGCAAAGCCGTCCATCTCGAGGTTTACCCGAACGAACTCGCGGATCCGCGGGTCGTCGTCGACGATCAGCACGAGCGCGGCCGGACGGGAGTGCGGCGCGGCCGCACCGCCGGCGGAGCCCGCCACGAACGCCTCCAGGTCGCGCAGCCGGTAGCGGCGGTGGCCGCCGGGCGTGTAGAACGCGGAGAGGCGGCCCTGATCCGACCATTTCCGGATCGTGCTCTGCGCCACACCAAGGTACCGCGCCGCCTGGCCGAGGGTCAGCCAGTCGGCACCTCCGTCTCCGGGCGGCTGACGCCGAGTTCTGCCTTCACCGTCGGCCATCGAAGGCGAGTCTAAGCAAACCTTCACATTCTTCGCACGATTGTGAGCGCTTCTCTACGGCTGTGTCTGCGTCCAGGGGCGGATCGTCGAGACGTTGGTCACGGGTTTTCCGGTCTTGGGCCGATCCTCGAGGGCCTGCCCAACCGCGACGCCGATCCCGAACACCAGAGCCAGAATCGCGGCGCGGATCAGCCAGCGGAGCGCAACGCGGCCGCGCGTCGGCCGACGGGTCCGCAACGGCGCTGAGGAGTGAGCGCTCGTCACGGCGAGTAGTCCGTTGCTCCCCGCGCATACAGATGGAAAGCCGCGTCTTGGACGACGGCGAGGTTGCGCGCCCAGCCAGGAGCGCCGCTGCGCTCCTCGACGGCCTCGCGCAGCCAGTGGTCCTGGTCGGAAGCACGGTAGGCCTCGGCCAACTGCGCCAGCGTGAACCGGTCTCCCACCCGCTTCCGAAGCTCCTCGGTTACCACCTCGAGCTGTTCGAGCAGCTGCGGATAGGCGGGGTCGGACGACCGGGACTCGAGGCGGCGGTTTCCTTCCTCCCACTGCTGCCGCATCGCGTCGAGTGAGCTCGGCATGGGCTTCAGCCGAGCGAGCAGCACCGGCTCGGCCAGAACGGCTCGACCTCGGCCAGGATCCGATCGCCGACCTCGTAGCCCGGCCGCGCGAGCGCGAAGGCGACGTGGGCGTGGAGACACTTGAGCTTCTCGGGGCGGGAGGAGCCTCCGATTCCCAGCTCCAGCGACGCTCCGCCTTCCTGTCCGACCCGCCCGCCGGCGAGCTCACGCCGTAGCCTGCGCTGCTCCTCCGTGGCTGCGGCCAGGCTGGCGGCAAGCTCAGGATCCTGCTCGAGCGCCGCCGTCCAGCGCTCGATGCCGCCCGAGGCCTCGAGGCGGGAAACCGCAGCGACCAGGTGTCGGCAGGTCAGGTAATAGGTGGTCGGGAACGGCTCGCCGGCCGAGTCGTACGGCGCCTGCTCGGTGACGGCGGGTGCGCCGAAGGGGCAGCGGCGGACTACGCGCAGAAACGCGCGCGGCGTACGGCCGAGCTGGCGCTCGACGACGGCCCGGTCATCCATCCCCTCCAAGCCTAGTCTCCGCTTTGCGCCGCCACTCTTCGATTCCCTTGATGATGAAGAGCTGCTCGCCGGGCTTGACGAGGCCGAGCTTGCGTGCGCGGCGGGCGAGATCCTCCGGCGTGTCGGCCTCCTCGAGGCGGCGGGCGAGCTCGTCCCGTTTCGCTCGCAGCTCGCGCACTTCGGCCTGACGCTCTTCCAGGGAGCCGCGCGTCTCCACGTAGCTCTTGAGCGGGCGGTAGTAGAGGAGCGCGACGATCGCCAGGGTCGCCAGAGCGATCCAACGAAGGACGGAGGTTCGTCGCCGCCGACGCGACGCTCGCCGCTGGGACTTCGGCATGCGCGTCCCTTCGGGACCGCGTCGAGCGCTCCTCCTACGTCTCCTAGCGTTCCCGCCGGGCGCGCCGGCCAGGGACGCTAGGCGTACGCGAGTTTGATCATGTCGGTTGTGCCCGGGATGTTGACCGCCGTTCCGGCCGTGAGCACCACCAGATCGCCCTCCTCGAGCAGCCCGGTCTGCCGCCCGGCCGCCAGCGAGCTGCTCCAGAGCTCCTCGACGTCGGCAGCCTCGGACATCAGGACCGGCGTCACGCCCCACTCGAGCGCCATGTGCTGGAGCGCGTAATCCTGGTGGGACAGCCCGATCACCGGTCGACGCGGCCTGAGCCGGGCGACGACCGACGCCGTGCGCCCCGTGTAGGTCGGCACGAGGATCGCCTTCGCGCCCAGCGTCTCGGCGAGGTCGCAGGCCGCGTTCGACATTGCCTCGTTGACCGTCGGCTCGTCGCCCGGCTGCGGGAACTGGTGGCGGTACTCGATGCTCGGCTCGATCGCCAGCGAGATCCGATCCATCGTCTGGACGGACTCGAGTGGATACTCGCCGATCGCGGTCTCCTCGGACAACATCAACGCCGAGGTGCCGTCGAGGATCGCGTTGGCAATGTCGCTCGCCTCGGCGCGGGTCGGCTCCGGCTGGTGAACCATCGACTCGAGCATCTGCGTCGCGGTGATCACCGGCTTCCCACGGTCGAGCGCCGCTTTGATGATCCGCTTCTGGAGCAGAGGGACGACCTCCGGTCCGATCTCGACGCCGAGGTCGCCTCTCGCGACCATGACCACATCGGATTCGTCGAGGATCGCCACCAGGGCGTCGACGGCCTCCGCCTTCTCGATCTTGGCGATCAGGTGGGCATGAGAGCCCGCCTGCTCGATCAGCGCCTTGAGGTCGCGAACGTCGGCGGCTGAGCGGACGAACGAGAGCGCGACGAAGTCGACGCCCAGGCCGAGCGCGAACTCGAGATCCTCGGCATCCTTTCGCGTCAGGGACGGAATCGGCACGGGCACCCCGGGCACGTTCACGCCTTTGTGGGCCGCAACCATGCCGCCGACGACGACCGCACAGCGCGCGGCGCCCCGCTCGACGGCTTCGACGCGCAGCCGCACCAGACCGTCGTCGATGAGGACGTCGTGGCCGGGCTGAAGCACCTGCCCGACGACGGACGGGCGCACCGGCAGCTCCCCGTCCGACGCGGCATCCCCCGTCACCACGACCTTGTCGCCGGTGCGCAGCGACATCGGCTGCTCGAGCTCGCCGATCCGGAGCTTCGGGCCCTGCAGGTCGGCGATGAGGGCAATGGGCCGTCCGACCTCGTCTTGCGCGGCCCGGACGAGCTTCGCATTTGCGGCGTGCTCCTCGTGGGTTCCGTGCGAGAAGTTGAGCCGGGCAGCGTCCATGCCCGCCTTCGCCAGGCTCGTGACCAAGTCGGAAGTCTCCGAGGCAGGCCCCAGCGTCGCCACGATCTTGGTGCGGCGGGGCAAGGTCAGCGCCACGATCTCAGCCTACCGGCGGCCCTGGCTCTGAAAGCGTCCTATTCGAGGTGCAGCAGGATCTCGGACTCATGCGTGCGCGAGCCGTCTTCGGCCGAGAGCTCGAAGACGACGAGCGTCCCATCTTGTGGCTCGTCGAGCTCGTAGGGCACCGTGAACCTGAATGTGCCGCGAGTCCCGCTACCGGACGTCGCCGTGACGAAGTTCTTGCTTAGCACCTTGCCCGAGGCGTCCTTCAGCTCGTAGTTGAAGGTCGCCTCGAACGTATTCGCGGTCCCAGTGACTTCGAACCCCGACTCGACCGAGGCGCCGGGCAGCGGGGACTCGACCAGGACGGCCGGGGTCTGCTCCTCGAACGCCCGGCGCCCGACCGGGGCGTCGGCACCGTAGTCGACGCGCTTCACGGTCGGGAACTGAGTGAGCGTGTAGACGAGCTGGGCCTCCGCTCGTTCGGCGCTCAAGGGCTCCGAGAGCTCGACGGTGGCCACGCCGCCGGTGATCGAGAGCGACTCCAACTCGACACCGGACGGGATCGCGGTCTGGACGCCTTCGTCATCGGCGACGGGCCCTTCGAGCAGCTCATTGACCGCAGCCCGGCCGAGTGCCGGGCTGGCCACGACGCCGCGCGAGACCGGGGCGACCTTGCCGTCGCGCAGGAAGTAGAGACTGACGACGGCTGGCGCCTCGCTCGGCACCGACGACGTGACCGTCTCGGTGACGGTCTCACGAACGGTGACGGTTTCCGTGTCGCCCCCTCCGCACGCGGCGGCGACGATCAGCGCGGCCAGCAGGCTAGGAACGACGAGGAAACGCACTCCAGCCGGGATATTCCGCATCCGCCCCCAACTCCTCCTCGATCCGCAGCAGCTGGTTGTACTTCGCGACCCGGTCGCTGCGACTCGGGGCGCCGGTCTTGATCTGGCCCGCGTTGGTGGCGACGGCGAGGTCGGCGATCGTCGTGTCCTCGGTCTCGCCTGACCGGTGTGAGATCACCGTCGCATAGCCCGCGGAGCGGGCGAGCGCGATCGCGTCCAGCGTCTCAGTGAGGGTTCCGATCTGGTTGACCTTGAGCAGGATCGCATTCGCGACCCCGTCCTCGATGCCACGCTGCAGGCGGTCGACGTTGGTGACGAACAGGTCGTCGCCGACGAGCTGGACCCTGTTGCCGAGCCGTTCCGTCAGCGCCTTCCAGGCCGCCCAGTCCTCCTCCGCGGCGCCGTCCTCGAGCGAGACGATCGGATACCGCTCGACAAGGCCGGCCCAGTAGTCGGTCAACTCCTCCGCCGTCGCGGTGCGGCCCTCGAACGAGTAGACCCCGTCCTCGCCGAACAGTTCGGACATCGCCGGATCGAGCGCGATCGCGATCCGGTCGCGATGGCCGGCCCGCTCGGCGGCCTCGAGGATCACGTCGATCGCCTCCTCGCTCGAGCCGAGATCGGGCGCGAAGCCGCCCTCGTCGCCGACGGCGGTGGCGAGGTCACGCTCGTCGAGCAGGTTCTTGAGCGTATGGAAGACCTCGACCGCGATCCTGAGCCCCTCGGAGAAGCTCTCGGCGCCGCCCGGGACGATCATGAACTCCTGGAGGTCGAGCGAGTTGCGCGCATGCGCGCCGCCGTTGACCACGTTCAGCATCGGCACCGGGATGACATGGGCGTCGGCCCCGCCGATCCAGCGATACAGCGGGACGCCGGCGCCCGCAGCCCCGGCCTTGGCGGCCGCGAGCGAGACGCCGAGCACGGCGTTTGCTCCGAGACGGCCCTTGTTCTCGGTGCCGTCGAGCTCGAGGAGCTTCGAGTCGATCGCGCGCTGATCCTCCGGATCCATCCCCTTCAGTGCCGGCGCGATCTCTCGTCGCACATTGTCGACGGCGCGGAGCACGCCCTTGCCGAGGTACGCGCCATCGTCTCCGTCGCGCAGCTCGACTGCCTCGAACTGCCCGGTCGAGGCCCCGGATGGAACTGCCGCCCGCCCGGCCGCGCCGGACTCCAGGACGACGTCGACCTCAACAGTCGGGTTGCCGCGGGAATCGAGGATCTGACGGGAACGGATGTCGGCGATCGGGCTGCTCATACGGCCCGGCCGGTCACATTGCCGCCGTCCTGAGTCGCGAGAAACAAGCCAGGCAAGGACGCAGGGAGCGTCCATATTCGCAATATGGGCGCGACTGAGGACGCAGCATGGCGCAGGTTATCGCGGCTCAGGGCGCCGGAGGATGTGGCCGGCCGGGCCGTGCAAATTCCTCCTTGGCGGCGTCGAAGTATCGGTCCTTCTCCTCGAGCGTGAGCTGGGTGAAGTTCCGGCCGTCGCCCGCTGCCAGCTCCTCGGCGCGCTCGACGCGGTCGGCGAACCGCCTCGCCATCGTCCGCAACGCTAGCTCGGGGTCGACGTTCAGGCGCCGCGCGACGTTGACGGCCGCGAAGAGGACGTCACCCACCTCCTCGAAGACGTGTGCGTCGGGCTCAGTCTCGGGTGGGCGCTCACCTGCCTCCGCAAGCGCCTCGCGGAGTTCCCGGAGCTCGTCGTCGAGGTCGGCCAGCGCGCCTGCTGTATCGGGATACTCGAAGTTGATCGCGGCCGCACGCCGCTGCAGCTTTCGCGCATACAAAAGAGCCGGAAGGTTTTCGGGAACGTGGTGGAAGATCTCTTCGCGGCCGGGTTCTTGCTCGAGCTTCAGATCCTCCCAGCGCTTTTTCACCTCGCCGGGAGAGCGCAGCTCTCTCGGCGACTTAAAGACGTGGGGATGCCGGGAGACGAGCTTGTCGTGGCTGCGCCGCGCGACCGTCGCGAGGTCGCCGCCGCCCTGCTCGCCGAGTAGCAGCGCGAGAAAGTAGGTCTGGAAGAGGAGGTCCCCGAGCTCGTCCTCGAGCTTCTGGGGGTCGCCTGCGATCGCCGCGTCCGCCACCTCGTAGGCCTCCTCGATCGTATGCGGAACGATCGTTCGGGCGGTCTGCGCGCGGTCCCAGGGACAGTCGCGGCGCAGCCGCTCGGTCAGCTGTTGGAGTTCGAGAAGAGCCTCGGCGAGGAGGTCGGGGCTAGCCAGTGTTGCCGTTGTCGGTGCTGGTCGGCTTGTAGCCGACCTGGTACGCCGTCTCGCCGTCCAGGTCCTTGCGCATTTCGGCGACCCACGACTCCATCTCCTTGCTCTTCGTGTCCTGGGTCAGCTGCTGGCGGATCGCTTCCTTGACCTGGGGGAAAGGCGTCGTCGTGCCCTTCTTGATCGGCGCGAGCGCCTGGATGATGTGGTAGCCGTACTGCGTTTTGACGGGCTTCGTGA
Source organism: uncultured Actinomycetes bacterium (assembly GCA_963752845.1). GTDB lineage: Bacteria > Actinomycetota > Thermoleophilia > Gaiellales > Gaiellaceae > JACDAN01. Next base: position 770,256 of record CAVVZV010000003.1, read on the forward strand.
CCGCGTTCGTCTCCATCGAGAAGACGGCGTTCCCGAACTCGGGGACGACCTGGCCCTTGGTTGCCGTGTAGCGCCCGCCCTTGTTCTTGGACCCCGTGTCCTCCGAGTAGCGCTTCGCGATCCCGGCCCAGTCGGCGCCGGGCGCCTTGAGCTGGTTGTAGAGCCGGTCGGCGAGCGCCTTGTCCTTGACGAGCACGTGGCGCACCTGCCGTGTCTCCGGCGTGCCGTACTGCCCCTTGTTCTTGTCGTAGTAGTCCTTGATCTGCTTGTCCGTGACCTTCACGTCGGCGGTGACCTTCTTGTAGATCGCCTCCTGGACCAGGTTCGCGCGGATGATGTCGCGCGCCTGCTGGTCGGACAGCCCCTGCTGCTCGAGCTCGGCCTGGAACTTCTTTTTGCTGCCCTGGTGCCGGTCCTTGATGTACTCGTCGATCCGCTTGTCGACCGCGTCGTCGCTGACGTCGACGCCGAGATCGTCGGCCTTGACCTCGAACTGCGCCCGCTGGACGAGGAAGCGGACGGCCTGGTCGCGGATCTGCGCGTACTCCTGGGTCCCGACCTTGGGGAAGGGCCGCTTCTGGGCGGTGTAGCTCTGTTTCGCGTACTTGACGAGGTCGTCGAACTCGGACTTCGTGATCGCGCGGTCTCCGACGACCGCGACGGAGTTGGCGGGGACGTCCCCGGAGTCGCTCGAGGTGCCGCAACCGACCGCGAGAACGGCTAAGCCGGCCGCGAAAAGTCCTGCAAATGTAACTCGTCTCATAGAAAATGCGCCGCTCAAGCCGCCTGGCGCGTCTCCAGGATAGCATCGACTAATCGGAGTGCCCCGGGCAGTCCGTCCTCCCTCAGCGAGACCTCCTTTCGGGCCGTCGTGTACACGGCCGTGTCGACCTTTTGACGCAGCTCCCTGAGCTCGCCCGAGCCCAACACGAGCGGCCCGACTGTCGCCTTCCCCTGGCGGAAGACGAGGTAGTCGGCGCCCAGCCGCGAGAGCTTGATCCGGGCCTCCTGGATCCCGAACAGGTTCTCGACCGGAGCCGGCAGCGGGCCGAACCGGTCGACGGTCGCCGCCTCCTGCTCGCGCAGCTCGTCTTCGGTCTCGACCAGCGCCAGGCGCCGGTGGAGATCGATCCGCAGCGCCTCGGAGTCGATGTAGGCGTTGGGGACGTACGCGTCGACCCGCGCGTCGACGCGGACCGGCCGGGCCGCGACCCGGCGCTCGCCAGAAAGCTCGGCCACGGCCTCGGCCAGAAGCTCGACGTAAAGCTCGAAGCCGAGGGCGGCGACGTGGCCGGACTGCTCGGCGCCGAGGAGGTCGCCGGCGCCGCGGATCTCAAGGTCGCGCATCGCGATTGCGAACCCGGCGCCGAGCTCGGTGTGGTCGGCGAGCGTGGCCAGGCGGGCTCGTGCCTCGGGAGTGAGCTCTGCTGCATCCGGATAGAAGAGATACGCGTGGGCGAGCACGTCGGATCGGCCGACCCGCCCGCGGATCTGGTACAGCTGGGCCAGTCCGAGCGCGTCGGCCCGGTCGACGACCAGCGTGTTCGACTGCGGGATGTCGAGGCCGGACTCGATGATCGTGGTCGAGACGAGCACATCGGCCTCGCCGCGCAAGAACGAGAGCATCCGGTCCTCGAGATCCCGCTCCCGCATCTGTCCGTGGGCGACGAGGAAGCGCAGGTCGGGCAACAGCTCCTGGAGCCAGGCAGCACGCTCGTCGATCGTCTCGACCCTATTGTGCAGGTAGAACGACTGACCTCCTCGTTCCTTCTCCCGCGTCAGCGCGAGCCGAATGACGTCCTCGTCGAACTCGCCGACGTGCGTGCGGATCGGACGCCGGCCTTCCGGCGGGGTCTCGATCACGGAGATGTCGCGGAGCCCCGACAGCGACATATGGAGCGTCCGCGGGATCGGCGTCGCGGTCAGGGCGAGCACGTCGACCTCTAGCCGGAGCTGCCGCAGGAGCTCCTTCTGCGCGACGCCGAACCGCTGCTCCTCGTCGACGATCACGAGACCGAGGTTGTTCGGAATCACGTCGCGTGAGAGCACGCGGTGCGTGCCGATCAAGACGTCGACCTTGCCCTCCGCGAAATCGGCGAGCACCTGCTTCGTATCCTTCGGCGTCCGGAACCGCGAGACCATCTCGACGCGGACGGGAAAGTCCCTGTAGCGCTCGCGGAACGTGTTCCAGTGCTGCTGGGCGAGCACGGTCGTCGGCACGAGCATCAGCGTCTGCTTTCCGTTGACCGCGGCGGCGAACGCCGCCCGGACGGCGACCTCGGTCTTGCCGAAGCCGACGTCGCCGCAGACGAGCCGGTCCATCGGCCGCGACGCCTCGAGATCCTCCTTGACCGCCTCGATCGCCGCCCGCTGGTCGTCGGTCTCCCGGTACGGGAAGCTCGCCTCCAGCTGCTCCAGGTACTCGTGGCGGAGGTCGTAGGCGAAGCCCGGGGCCTGCTGGCGCTGGGCGTAGAGCCGCAGGAGCTCGCTCGCCAGCTCGCGGATCCCTTCCCGGGCCCGGCTCTTGAGCAGCTGCCATGCCTTCCCGCCGAGCTTGGAGAGCGCCGGCGCGCCGTTCATCCCGACGTAGCGGGACACCTTCCCCAGCTGCTCGTGTGGGACGTAGAGGCGATCGTCGCCGCGGAAGGCGAGCAGGAGGTAGTCGCGCGTTACTCCGGCGACCTCCCTCGTCTCGAAGCCGAGCAGCCGGCCGACGCCGTGGTCTTCGTGGACGACGTGGTCGCCGGTGCGAAGGTCGGCGAACGACTGGAGCGAGCGTCCGACGCGCGCCGCCGCCCGCGGCTTGCGGCGGAAGACCTGCGTGTCGGGGAGAAGCGCGATGCCGAGGTCGCGCCAGACGAAACCGCGGCGCGCCGGCGAGACGGCATAGAGAAGCTCTGCCTCTCGTGGGAGCTCGTCGCCGGGCTCATAGAGCCGTGCCTCGACACGGCGAAGGAGGTTCTGGTTACGGAGAGCCTCGCCCTGGTGGGCGAAGGCGACGACCACACGGAGCCCGGCGCGCGCGAGCGCACCGAGCTCGTTCTCGGCCTCGGCCAGGCCGCGAGCGGCGATCGCCGGCCGCTGCGCCTCGAACGCGAAGGGCTGGCCGCTCGGGAAGGGGTCGAGCTCGGCGGCGCCCTCGAGCGGCTGCGGCTCGAGCTCCTCCTCCGCCCAGAGCTCGCGCACGGCGTCGGGCTGCCAGACCAGGTCGGGAGCGCGGCCGAGCGGCGGGACGAGATCGTCCGGGACCGGGATCGGCTCGTCCTCGTCGAGCAGCACTGGTTCGAGGAGGTCCGAGCGCCGTTCGGTCGCCGGGTAAATGACCGCCTCGTCGACGGCATGCAGCGTGCGCTGGGTAAAGGGCGAGAACGCCCGGATCGACTCGATCTCGTCGCCGAAGAGCTCGATTCGGAGCGGCTCGCTGCCGGTGGTCGGGAAGACGTCGACGATGCCGCCGCGCACCGCGAACTGGCCGCGCTCCTCGGCCCGCTCGACGCGCTCGTAGCCGGCGAGCGCAAGGCGCTCGGTGAGGTCGTCGGCGTCCTGCGGGAAGCCGGATCGGCTCCGGGTCGTTCGCCCGGCGGCGGCATGCCCTCGGCGACGGCGGTGGCCGAGGCGGCGACGAGCCCGCCGGCGGCGAGGACGTCGAGCGCACGCGCGCGCTCGCCGACGAGGTGCGGGGCGGGGTCGAGGCCCGATTCCCAGCGGACGCCGCGGCTCGGCAGGAGCGCGACCCGCTCGGGGCCGAGGAACCAGGCCGCGGCCTCGGCGGCGTCGCGTGCGTCCGCGTCCTCGGGCAGGAGCACGAGGAGCCCACGGTCGAGCTCGGTGTGCAGGGCGGCAAGGACGAGCGGCAGCGCCGGCTCGGAGACGCGTGCCCTCGGCCCGCGACGATCGGCGGCCTCGACGGCGAGGCCCTCGCGCGTCTGGCCGAGCTCTTCCAGGAACGACTGGAACCGCTCGCTGGCGGCGAGCTCTCGAGCGAGTGTGTGAAGTACCGGTCGGTCCATGACGAACGCCGGAACCGTCAAGTTCCGGGCCCGGGAATGGTACGTGCAGGTCCCCATCCCAAGCCCCCACCCACCCGGGGAATCGAGGCTAGCCGGGCGAGTTCAACGTCTCAGGAACGAATGTGTGCCGAAAGTGGATCGGACTCGGCTCTCGCTCCGCTCGCGTCAGTTGTAGCGGCGTTGAGCTTCGTCGAGAGAGCTCAACGGCGAGCGTCTCGACCGCATCCGCCGCTCGGGCGACGAGCGCGTCGACATCCGTCTCCGGATCGAACTTCGAGAGCACATAGTCGGAGACGCTCCGCCGGTCGCCCCGACCGGGGCGGCCGACGCCGATTCGGAGCCGCAGGAACTCGTTCGTCCCGAGCGCTTGTGCGATCGAGCGGAGGCCGTTGTGGCCGGCCAGCCCGCCGCCCAGCCGCGCCTGGAGCCGCTCCGGCTCGAGGTCGACGTCGTCGTGGACCACGAGCAGGGCCCCCGGATCGACCTTGAAGAAGCGGGCCGCCGCCGCGATCGAGCGCCCCGACTCGTTCATGTACGTCTCGGGCTTGAGCAGAGCGACCTTCTTCTCCCCGATTCGCACCTCGGAGAGCTGTCCCGAGAACTTCGAGCGGAAGGAGCCGTCGTGGCGCTGTGCCAGCTCGTCGACGACGAGCCAGCCGACGTTGTGCCGGGTCTGCTCGTACTCGCGACCGGGATTTCCCAGGCCCGCGACGAGCAGGTCGAGCGTCGAGGCCTGTTCGCCTCGACGGAGAAAACGCACTTACTCCTCGGAGGTCTCTTCGGCGGAAGCTTCCGCCTCGCCCTCGGCCGGCGCCTCGCCCTCCTCGGCTGCACCTTCAGGCGCTTCCTCGCCCTCGGCGAGCTCCTCGCCCTCCTCGAGCTCCTCCTCCTCGGGCTCGGGCTCGACGATCTGCGTGGGGACCGTCACGGTCGCGATCACCGTCTCCTCAGGGTCATCGAGGAAGGTGACGCCTTCCTGGACGGCGACGTCGGCGAGACGCAGCGTGTCGCCCATCTGCATCGGGCTGACATCGACCTCGATCCGCTCCGGTACCTCGAGCGGCAGCGCTTCGACGTTGATCTCGCGCGTGACCTGTGAGAGCACGCCGCCCTCGATCGAACCGGCGGCCTCGCCGACGAGCTCGATGACGACCTCGCCTGAATCGGCTGGTCGAGGCGGACTTCCTGGAGGTCGACGTGCGCGAGCCGGCCCGAGATCACGTCCTGCTGGTGGTCCTTCAGGATCGACGCGTGGCTGGTCTTCTGGCCGTCGAGAACGACGTCGAGGATCGCATGCAGTCCAGCCGGGCCGGTCAGCGCCCTGCGCAGCTCGCGCTCGTGCACGCTGAACGGATGCGGGTTCTTCCCGCGTCCGTAGAGAACGCCGGGGATCAGCCCTTGCCGCCGAAGCCGGCGTGCGTCGGCCGAGCCGCGCTGCTCACGCTGCTGAACCTCGAGCTTGACCCGTTCGCCTGCCACGGCGCGCCAGTGTAGAGGTTTGGCGTGGAACTGGCGTGATGCCGGGGATGGCCAGACCAAGCCGGGCGCCGTCATCCGGCGCCGCGTCTGAGCCACCAGCCGGCGCGCGGCAGTTTCACGCCAAGTTTCTCGGCTACGGACAGGCTCGATTGAGCTCCCGCAGGGCCTCACAGAGACCCGGTTCGATCCACGCGAGCCAGTCGCGGAGCTCAGGCGTGCCTTCGTACTCGTGGACGGCATCTGCGGCGGCGCTCACCGCACCGGACTTGTCGAAGGGCCCCTCCAGCCGCCTGACTGTCCACGGCTCGGTCGGAACGGCGAGGTAGACGGCGCCGACGGGCTCGTCCGCATGCTCCAGCGCGCGCAGGATCTCGTCGCCGGGCCCGTGCGGGAGGGCGAGCGCACGGCGAACGTCCGGGAGGGCGGCCAGGAAGACCGCCGAATACGGGAGCAAGAGATCGTTCTCGCCGCGCGTGAATCGCAGGCGCCTCGTCCGGCGAAGCCGACCCGAACCCGAACTCCCGCGGATCCCGTAGCGCGCTCGCCGGCGAGACAAAGGCGATCAGCGCGATCAGCGTGACGACGAGCGCCGAGCCGCGAGCAAGCGTGCTCGCGCCGATTCCGATCGCCGCCGCCCAGAGCGGGAGACCGAAGAAGAGATGTCGCGGCGAGAGATCGGGCGCCGTGTCGGTACGGACGAGGACGAACAGAAGGGGAGGGATTGCCATCGAGAACGCGAGCGCCGCGACGGCGGCCTCGCGACGAACGAGCACGACCAGGCCGATCAGCGCGAGGACGGTGAAGAAGAGGAGCGGTAACCCGTCTCCGCCTGCGAACGCCGAGAGGGCGGCGACAAGTTGATCCCACGCCTCCCCGGGTGACGCAAGCTGTTCGCCTTCCGAGCCCACGGCCGACCGATCGGCGAGCCGGAGATCGGCGGCGAGGAACGGAGCGGCGGCAAGCGCTGCGACCGCCACGGGGGCTGCCGAGCGAAGCCCGCGACCCCGCCAGATCACCGCGGCGGCGACGAGAGCGACGAAGGCTGGAACCGCGCCATACGGGTGGACGGCAACCAAGAGCCACGCGGCGGCAGCTGCGGCCGCAACCGCCCCTCCGGTCCGCACCTGCAGCGCGCGCACGAACAGGTCCGAGAAGAGCGCGGCGACCAGAACGAGCAGCGCGTACATCCTCCCAAAGCTCCCGTAGACCGCCAGCGCCGTGGACGAGGCCGCCACGGCCGCAGCCACGACGCCGGCGCCGACATCGCCGAGCCGCCGCGCAAGGTCGTAGCAGAGCGGCACGGCGGCAAGTGCGGCGAGCACGGACAACCAGCGAAGCGTGTCCGCGCTCGCGTCAACCCAGAAAGCGGCATGCGCGAGCACGAAATGGAGCGGCGCCCCGCCCCGATCGACCAGCACGGTCTCGAGAACCTCGCCGAGCGGGCGCATCGAGATCAAGCCAGAAATCGCCTCGTCCTCGTAAAGCGGTTTTCCCCTTACGTCAGGCTGGAGGCGATAAAGCAGGAACAAGCACGAGGCCAGGACCCCGAGCACCCCGCTGAAAGTCCGGAGGACTTTCAGCGGACCTAAAAGAGCTGGTTGTCGCCCTGGAAGATCGCTGAGACCGACTCGTCGGCGAAGACGTTCATGATCGTCTCGGCCAGCAGCCCGGAGACGGTCAGCACGGTCAGGTTTGCCGGCCGCCGGATCGGATCCATCGGAATCGTGTCGGTGACGACCAGGCCGTCGATCTCCGTCGCCTGACGGAATCGCTCGAGCGAGTCCTTGGCGAAGATCGCGTGCGTGGCGAAGACGTAGACGCTCGTCGCCCCGGCCTCGTGCAGTGCGCGGGCACCGGCGAGCAAGGTGCCACCCGTCATGATCACATCGTCGCCGACCACGGCGATCTTGCCCCTCACATTGCCCGTCACCTCGGTGACGGACGGCCTCGTCGTGCTTCGGACGGGTCTTGTGCATGATCGCGAAGTCGGCCCCGAGGATCTCCGCGAACTTGACCGCCATCTTCGCGCGGCCGGCATCCGGAGCGACCGAGACGACTCCATCGCCCGTGAGGCCCTGGTCGCGGAAGTGCTGCGCGAAGAGCGGAAGCGCGACCATGTGGTCGACCGGGATCGAGAAGAAGCCCTGGATCTGACCGGCATGCAGGTCCATCGTCAGCAGGCGGTCGGCGCCGGCGGTCTGGATCAGGTCGGCGATGAGCCTGGCCGTGATCGGCTCGCGCGGCCGCGCCTTGCGGTCCTGCCGCGCGTACGGGTACCACGGAACGACCGCGGTAATCCGCTTGGCCGAGGCCAGCTTGGCCGCCTGGATCATGATCAGCAGCTCCATCAGGTTCCGATCGACTGGCTCGCAACCGGTCTGGACGAGGAAGACGTCGGCGCCGCGGATCGATTCTTCGAAGCGGCAGTAGGTCTCCCCGTTCGCAAACGACCCGATCGCGACCTCGCCGAGCTCGACGCCGAGGCGCTCGCCGATCCTCTCGGCAAGCTCGGGGTGCGAGCGGCCCGAGAAGAGCATCAGGCGCTTCTGCGGCCCTCGCTCGATCCAGTGCTGCGGCTTGACCTCGGTCTCCGGCGCCATCGCCGGGACCGACTCGAGGCCGGGCAGGCTCGCCAACTCAGTCATCGGCGTCCTCGGTTCCCTCGGTCTTGCTGTCTCCACGAGCGGCGTAGCCCTTCTTGTTCTCCTGTCGCGCTCGGGCGACGGCGAGCGCTCCGGGCGGGACGTCCTTGGTGATGACGGATCCCGCCGCAATCCAAGCACCCTCGCCAATCTCGACCGGAGCAACGAATGCATTCTGGACGCCGGTCCTGACGTTGTCCCCGATCGTCGTGCGGCTTTTCGGCTTGCCCGGCTCGTGGGGAAAGTTGACCGTGATGTTGCCGGCGGCGATGTTCGTCTCTGCGCCGATCTCCGCGTCGCCTAGGTACGAGAGGTGGGGAACCTTGGTCCGCGCACCCACGCGCGAGTTCTTGATCTCCACGAACGTGCCCGCCTTTGCGCCTGCCTCGAGAACCGTGCCGGGGCGAAGGTAACAGAAGGGACCGACGAGCACACGGGGCCCGATTTCGGCGTCGACGGCGACGACGTGGGGCCCGACCTCGGCCCCGCGCGCGACGCGCGTCTGGCCGCGCAGAACCGTGAACGGATGAACCGTCGCGTCCGGCTCGAGCTCGACCGACGGCTCGATCCAGGTCGACGCGAGGATCGACGATCGTCACCCCGGCGAGCATGTGCTCCTCGTTGATTCGATTGCGGAGTTCGGCCGCGGCGGCGGCGAGCTCGACGCGCGTGTTCACCCCTTCCGCCTCACCCGGCTCGGCCGCGTAGGCCGAGACGCGGGCGCCCTTTTCGACCAGCAGTCGCACCGCATCGGTCAGGTAGAGCTCCCCCTGCGCGTTCGCGGGATCGATTCGCTCGAGCGCCGGCCACAACTGCTCGGCGTCGAAGACGTAGATCGACGAGTTGAGCTCGGTGATCGTCTGTTCGTCCTCGCGGAGGTCGGTGGCCTCGACGATCGCGCGGATCGCGCCGTCGTCGCCCCGCACGATCCGGCCGTAGCTACCCGGGTCCTCGAGCGTGAATGTGAGCACCGTGGCCGCGGCGTCCGAGCTGCGATGGGCCTCGAGGAGCCCCTGGAGCGTCTCGGGCCGAAGCAGCGGGGTGTCGCCCGCAAGTACGAGCATGTCGCCCTGATGGCCGTCGAGCGACCGGCGCGCCGCGTTCACCGCGTCGCCGGTCCCCAGCGGCTTTTCCTGAATCGCGACCTCGAGATCGTCGAACGACTCGGCCTCTGCGGGCGCGATGACAACGACCAGCGGGTCGGGATCGAGGCTCCGCGCCGCTTCGGCCACCCAGTCGACGAGCCGTCGGCCCAGGAGCCGGTGGAGGGGCTTCGGCGTCTCGGAGCGCATGCGCGTGCCGAGACCGCCTGCGAGGACGACAGCGGCGAGTCCGGATCCATTCACGGGCGTCACGAAAACGAGTCCTAGATGGCTGGGGCGCCAGGATTCGAACCTGGGATCACGGGACCAAAACCCGTTGCCTTACCACTTGGCTACGCCCCAAGGCTGGAAAGGTGCCGACTCACCGAATTCTACCGGCGGTCGCCGAAGAGCATGATCAGCGCGACCACGGCGATGACGCCGACGGCGATCAGCGCCAGCGTTCCGACGAGGATGACCAGGATCGGAACGAGCGCGACGAGCGCCTGCGAAACGGCGGCGATCCAGCCGACGTCGCGCGCGACCAGCGAGCGCAGCCGCGTCGCGATCGCGAAGTAGCCGACGATGATCAGAACGGCAACGAGCAGCGCGCTCCACCGGTTGATCACGCCGAAGACGAGCAGGATCGCCTCGACGATGGCGATCCAGAACGCGATCCGCGTGCGATTGTGGCGCAGCCAGCGGCCGGTTCTCGTCGTGCCGTGCTCGATTGCGGGTTGCTCGATCATCACGCGCTGAAGCTACCAGCCGGGTGCGGCGAGCCAGGCCCGTCCACGGCGCTCGAGCGCCGCGTGCGCGGCGAGCGCCTCTTCTTGCTCCGCGAAGAGGCCGTAGACCGCCGGGCCGGCGCCCGAGACGTCGGCCCGAAAGGCGCCGTGGCCGCGGAGCTCGTCGGCCAGTGGCGACGAGGCAAGGTCGTTCGGCGGGAGCGCGCCGAGATCGCCGAGAGCAAGGGCTCGCAGCAGAGCCGCGCGCCGCTCGGCGAAGCCCTCATCCCCGGTGAACGCGTGGTAGACCGCGGCGGTGGACGGTTTGTGCTCGCCCTCCGGGAGCAGGAGCAGGATCCAGTAGTCCTGCGGCAAGTCGAGCGGACTGAGCTCGGTGCCGTCTCCTTCGCCGAGCTGAGGCCCGGCGGTGAGGAAGAACGGGACATCGGCGCCGAGTCCGGCCGCCAGCTCCCGGAGAGCACGGTCGTCCAGCGGCCGGCGAAGGGTCCAGTTCGCGAGCCGAAGTGCAGCGGCGGCGTCCGAGCTCCCTCCGCCGAGGCCGGCCGCGACGGGAATCTGCTTGTCGATCGTGACGTGCCAGCTCGGCGCCGTGTTCGCGGCGTCGGCGAGCTCCTCGAGTGCTCGGCCGACGATCGTGTCGTCGGCGAAGCCTTCGACTCGAAGCTCGTTTGCAGGCTCGAGCGCGATCCGGTCGGCCAGAGAGATCCGCTGGAGTACCGTCGCGACCTCGTGCCGTCCATCCGGCCTCGTCGGCCCGACCACGAGCGCGAGGTTGATCTTCGCGGGTGCGAGAAGCTCGGTCACCGCAGCGCTGTCGGCAAGGCGTACGAATTCCGCGGGCTCGAGCTCCTCGGCACGGGCGTCCGCGCTCCGGCCAAGTGTTTCGAGCGCATCCTCCGCCCGCTTCCGATCGGCGACGCTCGCGAGCTCCAGCGAGTTCGGCAAGCGCTTTCGTCGATGGGCGAACGCCGCTTCCACGACGCGCTTCAGCTCTGGCCAGGCAATCGGCGGCGGGCTGGGGCGGCGGCGGAAGGCGACGAGCGCCGAGTCGACGTTGGGCGGCGGCCGGAATACCGTCCGCGAGACAGGATGAAATCCGGTGCGCTCGGTGGCAAGTTGGACAAGCACTGAGACGGCGCCGTAGGCCTTCGTCCGCGGCTCGGCGAAGAAGCGGTCGGCGACCTCCCGCTGCACCATCACGCACCAGAGCTCGATCGAGGGGAACGCGTCGAGGCTTTCGACCACGATCGGCGTCGCGACGTTGTAGGGGAGGTTGGAGACGAGCTTCGTCGGTGGCGGGTCGAGCTCGGCCGGGTCGAGCGTGACCGCGTCGGCGAAGCGAAGCTCGACGTTGGGTCGGTTTTCGAACCGCTCTTCCAGGTATGGCTGGAGCCGGCGGTCGAGCTCGACTGCGTGGACTTTGGCGACGCGGTCGGCGAGGTACGCGGTCAGCCCACCCGGCCCGGGGCCGATCTCGAGGACGACGTCGTCCGGTTGCAGATCAGCCAGCCGGCCGATGACGCCGAGGATGTTGTCGTCGACCAGGAAGTGCTGGCCGAGCTCCTTGCTGGGGCTCGGAAGCGTCACGAAAGGCCGAACGCGCGCGAGGCGTTCTCGTCGATCCGGGCCGCGAGCTCCTCTTGTTCCTCGCCGCGGGTCTCGGCGAGCGAGGCGACGGTGTGGACGACGTTGGCCGGCTCGTTGGGCCGACCCCGGCGAGGCTGCGGCGAGAGATACGGCGAATCGGTCTCGGCGAGGATCCGATCGGCCGGAACCGCCCGCGCCGCGGCGCGCAGCTCGTCGGCGTTCGGGTAGGTGACGTTGCCGGCGAACGAGACGTAGTAGCCGCGCTCCAGCGCCGGCTCGAGGAGCCCCGGTGACGAGAAGCAGTGGAGTACGACCGTGCCGTCGAAGTCCGCCAGCGCACGCGCGACGTCGGCTTCGGCCGCGCGACAGTGGATCACGACCGCCTTCCCGAGCTCCTCCGCGACCGCGAGGTGGCCCTGGAACAGCTGGCGCTGGGCATCGTGCGGCGCGTAGTCGCGGTAGTAGTCCAGCCCTGTCTCCCCGATCGCCACCGGCTCCAGCGAGGCGAGCCGGTCGAGCTCGCCCGGCCGGGCGTCGCCGGCGCTGTTCGGATGGATCCCGAGGACCGGGAAGACGCCGCCGGTCTCGCTGCAGAACTCCACGACCTCGCTCCACGATTCCGGCCAGGCGCCGACCTCGATGATCCGGTCGACGCCGGCGGCGCGGGCCCGCTCGACCAGCTCCTGCGGTTCGTCGGTGCACGCGTGCAGGTGCGCGTGCGTGTCGATCACGCCGATGCGGCTTCGGCCGCTTGCTCGAGCCGCCCGAGCTCATCCTGCACCACCTTCTCGGCATCGAGCTTCTCGAAGAGCGGCTGCGGCTCGCGGAGCTTGCGTCCGGGCGGGAGGTTGCTCGGCTCCCACGAGCCGACCCAGGACTCGTAGTCGCCGGTCAGGACGATGTGTGTCTCGCCGTTCTCGTCGACCTCGCGGAACTCGAGCGGACCGGCCAGGAAGCCGTCGTAGCCGAGCAGCTCGTGCAGGCGCTGCGACGAGAAGGGGACGAACGGCGCGAACAGCGTCTTCAGGCTGTCCACGGCGCGGAGTGCGACAAAGAGGATCGTCGCCGCACGTGCCCGGTCGCTCTCGATCAGCGCCCAGGGCGCCTCGTCATTGAGGTACTTGTTCGCCTCGCGTGCGACCCGCAGCGCCTCAGTCAGCCCCGCCCTGAAGCGCGCGGCGTCGATTTCGGCGCCGACCGTGTCGAAGCCGCGCTCGACCTGGCCGAGCAGCTCGCGATCCTGCGTGGTCAGCTCGCCCGGCTCAGGAACCTCTCCGAAGTTGCGGTGGGCGTTCGCAAGCGTCCTCAAGACGAGATTCCCCCAGGTGGCCACTAGCTCGTCGTTGTTCCGGCGCACGAACTCGGCCCAGGTGAAGTCGGTGTCCTGCGTCTCCGGGCCTGCGATGGTCAGAAAGAAGCGGAGGGAATCCGGGTCGTAGCGGCTGAGGACGTCGCGGACGTAGATGACGACATTGCGACTCGTGCTGAACTGCTTCCCCTCCATCGTGAGGTACTCGCTCGAGACGACGTCGTAGGGCAAGACGAGATCGCCGCGCCCGGCACCGTACTCCCCGCCTGAGCCGTAGCCGAGCAGGATGCTCGGCCAGATCACCGTGTGAAACGCAACGTTGTCCTTGCCCATGAAGTAGTAGTGGCGCGAGTCGGGGTTCTGCCACCACTCGCGCCAGGCGTCGGGGTCGCCCGTGGTGGCAGCCCACTCGATGCTGGCCGACAGATACCCGATGACGGCGTCGAACCAGACGTAGACGCGCTTTCGCTCGTCTTCCTCGTAGCCGGGCACGGGGATGCGCACGCCCCAGTCGAGATCGCGGGTGACGGCACGGGGCTTGAGATCGTCAACGAGGTTCAGCGAGAAATGACGAACGTTCGGCCGCCAGTGCTTCTGCCCGGAGATCCACTCCCGAAGCTGGTCCGCAAACGCCGGCAGGTCAAGGAAGAGGTGCTTGGTTTCTCGGAAGACCGGCGGCTGCCCGTCGATCCGCGAGCGCGGGTTGATCAGGTCGATCGGGTCGAGCTGCCGCCCGCAGTTGTCGCACTGGTCGCCGCGCGCGGACTCGAAGCCACAGTACGGGCACGTGCCCTCGATGTAGCGGTCGGGCAGCGTGTTGCCGGTGGAAGCCGAGAACGCGACCTGCATCGTCTGCTCGACGATGAAGCCCTTGTCGTAGAGCGTGCGGAACACGTCACGGACGACGCGGTGATGATTTTTTGTCGTGGTCCGGGTGAACAGGTCGTACGTGAGACCGAGGTCGCGGAGGTCCTCGCGAATGACGCCGCTGTAGTGGTCGGCGGTCTCACGGTACGAGCGCCCTTCCTGGTCGGCCGCGACCATGATCGGCGTCCCGTGTTCGTCCGTCCCACTGACCATGAGGACCTGATTGCCGCGGAGACGGTGATAGCGGGCGAACACGTCCGCCGGTACTCCGAACCCCGCCAAATGGCCGATGTGGCGTGGACCGTTCGCATACGGCCATGCTGGGGCGACGAGGATCCGTTGGGGTCGAGTCATCGAGAGCTCCGTCGACGGAGGGTTCCGGAGCAGTCATCTTACGAGCGGCGTTCGGGTCTCCCGGGCGTCCGCGCCGGAGGACGGCGGCACCGAACAGCGCGAGCAGCGCGGCGGCGGCGAGGACCCACGAGGGCCGCTCGGCCGAGCTCCCGACCTGGGCCCGCCGAGGAGTTGGGTCAGGCGGCCGAGGATCCGGCGGCTGAGCGATGGTACGCGGGACGGCGACGCGAGCCGGAACCGCAGGACGTGTGACCGCCGTCGCGTCGCGCGTATGCGGCCGACGCTCGCGCGCGGGGCGCCGGTGCGGCGACGCGGCGCCGGTCCGGGCAGGCGAGGCGTCGCTGGTGCCGGGAAGCGCCGACCCGCCGGCGCGGGCAGGCGGCTCGGCGCCGCTTCGCACAGCGCGAGACGCGCGCGAGGACGGAGCACCCCGCGATCGCCGCTGCCGCAGCGGCGGCGCCGCAGTGCGCGCCGGCTTCCCGACCGCAGACCCCACGATTACCGGAACGGGCGCGGTGGGCGGACGCTCATCGGCTTGTGCACGCTCCTCTACGCCTGTCACCGGAGCTTCGACAGGAGCAGGTGGCGGCGAGACCGCGGCGGGCGGCGGCGCCGGCACGGGCTTCGCCGGCGGTGGGGCGGGTCGCGGCGGCAGCAGCGTCTGTGGATCGACGTAGCCCTTAGGGTCGTCGGCGCGCCTGATCCCGAGGTGGACGTAGGGAACGTCCACCTCCACGTCGCCCGACGGCCCGATCGTTCCGACCGGCTCGGCCTCGGTGACGCCGTCGCCGTTGCTCACCGTGATCGTTCCGAGGTGGAGCAGCGTGACCGCATATCCGTCCGGCGTCCTGATCGTCACGGTGCGGCCGTTCCTCGGCAGCCAGCCGGCGAACGACACCTGTCCAGCGGCGGGAGCGCGGACGGCGGAGCCGGCGTCACCGCCGACGTCGATCCCGCTGTGCCCGTGCTCGTGGTACTCGGGCCCGCCGAAGTCGAAACCGCGCAGCACCGGCCCGTCCGCGGGCCAACTCCAAGCCGCGGCCGGCCCCGGTGCGACCAGTGCGAGCACGACCAGCATCGCTACTGCTGCTGTTGTCCTTCTCGTCAACATCGCCGCCGAACCTAGCAGGCAGGTCGGCTGTTGTCAAAATCGGCTACAGAGACTGCTGGTAGAGCCGGTTGCGCGGAACGCCGGTGAGCCGCGAGACCACGTCCGCAGCCGAGCGTCTCGACACGCCCCCCGCAACGAGCTCGGCGACAGCCTCCACGGCGGCGCCCTCGTCGAAGCCAACTTCGACCTCGCTCGGGCCGATCACGAGCGTGATCTCGCCTTTCACATCGCCCGAGAACCGCTCAGCCAAGCTCCCTCGCCGAGCCGCGCACGACCTCCTCGAAACGTTTGGTCAGCTCGCGGCAAACGGCGACCGGCCGCTCGGGCAGAGCCTCCGCGAGGCTCGCCAGGACACTCGCCAGCCGCTGCGGCGACTCGAACGCGACGACTGCGTCGGGCCACCGGGCGAGCTCGGCCCACAACGCCTGCCGCTCACCCGCGCCTCGGGGCAGATAGCCAAGAAACTGGAACCGATCTGTGCCAAATCCGCTCGCGACGAGGGCCGTCTCGACCGCCGACGGCCCCGGGAGCACGGTTACGGGCACCCCCGCCGCGAGCGCAGCCGTCACCAGTCGGGCCCCGGGGTCGCTGATCGCCGGCAGGCCGGCATCGCTCACGAGCGCCACCCGCTCGCCCGCCTCGAGCCGCGGCAGCACCTCGGCCGTCCGCTGCGCCTCGTTGTGCTCGTGGTAGCTCTGAAGCCGGCGCCCTGATCCCGTGGCGCTCGAGCAGGCGCCGAGTGTGCCGCGTGTCCTCGCAGAGGACGAGATCGGCCTCCCGCAGCTCCCGGAGCACGCGCAGCGTGACGTCCTCGAGGTTGCCGATCGGCGTGGCGCAGACCGCCAGCGGCACTAGCGCATCCAGGGCTTCGAACCCGACCAACGCCGCTCCGACCATTCCTGCCTCCGGTCCGAGCTCGGCCCACTCGATGCGGACGAGGTCGCGTGCCGGCCTCAGCCCCTCGCGCGCGAGCGTCTCGCGCGCGGGCGCGAGTAACAGGTCTCCTGCATGGGCGAAGCCACCGCCGAGCACCACCACCTCCGGGTTGAAGATGTTGACCAGCGAGCCGATGCCCGCGCCCAGGCGCCGGCCGATCTCGGCGAGATCGTCCTTCGCGCCCTCGTCCCCGTTCCGGGCCGCGGCGACCAAGGTCCGAGCGTTGCTCCCCGGGCCAAACCGCCTCACCGCCGCCTCGTCGCCCGCGCGCCCCGATGCGAGCGCTTCGAAGTGCCCGAGCCCAGTGCAGCCGCCGCCGCACGGAACTCCGCCGTAGTCGAGGACCATGTGCCCCAGCTCGGCGCCGGCTCCGATCGAGCCGCGGTAAGGCCGGCCGTCGAGGATCAGCCCGCCGCCGATGCCGGTCCCGAGCGTCAGCAGCACCATGTGCGACGTCCCCCGGCCTGCTCCGAGCCGCCACTCGGCGATGGCGGCGCCGTTCGCGTCGTTGTCGATCGCGACCGGCAGGCCGAACCGCGCCGCCATCCGATCGCGGAAGTCGAGGTCGGCGAGCGGGATGTGCACGGAGGAGACGGCCCGACCAGTGCGCTGGTCGATCGTCGACGGCAGCCCGAAGCCCAGTGCCGCGACATCTTCGTCGAGCAGGCTCTCGACGACGGTGTCGAGAACCGAGAGGAGCTCGTCCTGCGAGGTGACCGGCGTCTGCCGTTCCTCGCGGCGCGCGACCTTTCCCTGTCGGTCGACGATCCCGGCGAGGATCTTCGTGCCGCCGACGTCGACCCCGATGGCGCGTTGGGCGCTCACGAGCGGCGGCTACGATACCCCGCCGAATGGCCCGGGCAGACAAGCCGTATCGCGTCTACAAGGGCGGCCGGGCCAAGGGCGGCGTCCCGACGCTCACGAGACGCCCTCGACCTACCCCGACCCGCCCGGCCGACGACGGCCGCCCGCCGGAGCGCTACAAGGGCCCCGGTCCAGTCAAGAAAGAGCGCCGCTGGGGGCCCGGCCGGATCATCTTCCTCAGCGTCATTCTCCTCATCCTGCTCTTGATCGGCTGGACCGTGGCCGGCTATCTCTCGGTCCGAAGCGGGGTTCAGAAGGCGAACGACCGCCTCTCACCCGCGGCCAAGGCGCAGCTCGCACCCCAGGACGGACTGATGGTCTCGAACCCGAGCATGATCCTGGTCATCGGCAGCGACCACTCGACGCATCCGACGCGCCGCGGGAACCGGCTCGCCGACACGATCATGCTGATCCGGACCGACCCCGAGCACCACAGCTTGTCCTACCTCTCGATTCCGCGGGACCTTCAGGTCAACGTTCCGGGCGTCGGCTACGAGAAGATCAACTCGTCGCTGCCGGTGGGCGGTCCATCGCTCGCGATCCGGACCATCCGCGAGGCATTCGGCTTCGAGATCAATCACATCATCCTGCTCGACATGACCTCGTTCAAAGAGGTGATCGACGCGCTCGGAGGGATCGAGGTGGACGTGCGGTCGCCGGCGGTGACGAAACATGAGTGCCCCTACCAGAGCGCCGACAAGTGCCGGCGCTGGGGAGGCTGGCGCTTCGGGCGCGGCCGACAGCACATGGACGGCAAGCGCGCGCGGATCTACGCGCGGATCCGCAACAACCTTCTCAATCCGTCCGAGGGCGATCTGAACCGCGTCGGGCGGCAACAGCAGGTGCTCCAGGCAACACTCGGCAAGATGGTCAGCGTCGGAACGTTCGCTCGGCTGCCCTTCATCGGTGACGAGCTCGTCAGCCCGCTGACGACCGACCTCTCGACGCCGCAGGTCTTCCAGCTCGGGTGGTTGCGGTTCCGCGCATCGAAGGACCGAACGACCTACTGCCGCCTCGGCGTCTCGGGGGATGGAGACGACAACAGGTCGGTGCTGCTGATGTTCACCGGCCGCTCGGCGATCCAGCCGCCGAGCCCCGTGTCAGGCGCCGGGTGTCTGAAAGGGACGCCGCTTAGCTAGCAGGAGCCTTCTTCTCCGGCTCCTTCTTCTTCTCGCCGTCGGCCTTCTCGGGCTTGTCGCCGTCGCGCCCCTTGCGCCCGCCTCGGCCGTAGTCCGTCGAGTAGAAACCCGAGCCCTTGAAGTGGACGGCGACGGGATGGAGGACGCGCGTGACCGGGCCCTCCCCGCAGCTCGCGCAGACCTCCGGAGGCGGCTCGGAGATGCCATGGAACAGCTCGAAGACGTGCCCGTGCGGGCACTTGTACTCATAGACGGGCATCCTGACTCAGGATAGTTGGCCGACTCAGACGCGGCGTTCGCGCTCCATGAGCGTCTCCTGGTAGCAGGGAGCGTCCTCGAAGGCAGCGAGCCCGGCGGGCCCGCGCTGACGACGACGGCGCCGTCGGCGCGCGACAGAGAGCGCGGCCGAAGCACCGACGAGGCCGCCGAGCAGGAACGAGCGCAGTCGCTTCGCCCGAGCGTCGTCCTCCATGGGAGGATCTTAGGTAGCCCGGGGACAGGATGAACCCAGTCCCCGGTGTTACTAGCCAAATGGTCGTCTGCACCCTCGGTGATCTCCTCCTCGACGTCGTCGTCAAGCTGGCGAAGCCGCTCGTCGACGGCGACGACACGCGTGCCGACACCCGTGTCGGCGGCGGCGGGCAGGCCGCGAACGTCGCTGCCTGGGCGGCGGCGCTCGGCGCCGAGGCGCGGTTCGTCGGCAAGCGCGGGGCCGATGCGCCGGGTGAGGTCGCCGAAGCCGACCTGCTCCGGCGGGCCGTGGACGTTCTCGGACCGCCGCCGACCGGCAGGAACGGCGTCGTCGTCTCGATCGTCGAGGTCGACGGGAACCGGACGATGATCTCGGACCGCGGCGTCGCGCCGGACCTCGCGCCCGAGGAGCTCGAGCCGGACTGGTTCGAGCGCTGCGACGCCCTTCACCTGTCTGGCTATTCGCTGATGCGCGAGCCGATCGGCAGCGCCGCCGAGCGAGCAGCCGAGCTCGCTCGGGCAGCGGGCGCGCGGATCAGCGTCGACCTCTCGTCCGTGAACGTGATCCGCGAGTTTGGGCCGGAGCGATTGGCGGAGCGCTTCGTCCGGATCCGCCCGGACGTCGTCTTCGGCAACGAGGCCGAACACGGAGCGCTGCGGGTGCCCAGCGAACAGCGCGTCGTCAAGCGCGGAGCGCAGGGCGCAACGATCGACGGAGAGGACTACGCGCCGGTTCCCGCCGACGTCGTCGACACGACGGGAGCCGGGGATGCGCTCGCCGCGGGCTATCTGGTCGGAGGGCCGAAGCTGGCGATGGAGACCGCCGCGCGCTGCGTGGCCAACCTCGGGACGATGCCGTGATCCGCGTCGCCGACGAGGTGCGCGAGGCGGCGGCGGTCGTGGCGCTGGAGACGACGATCGTTGCGCACGGGTTCCCTCCAGGCGAAGGCGTCGCGGTCGGGCTCGAGAGCGAGCGGAGGATCCGGGAGGCGGGCGCAGTGCCCGCGACGATCGGCGTCCTCGAGGGCGAGATCAGGGTCGGGCTGACGGCGGACGAGCTCGAAAGCTTCACGGCGGATGTGCGCAAGCTCGGCCCGCGGGATCTGGCGGCCTGCGTCGCCTCCGGCGAGACCGGCGCCACAACGGTCGGCGGAACGCTTGCCGTCTGCCGCCAGACCGGGATTCAGTTCATGGGTACCGGCGGAATCGGCGGGGTCCATCGCGGGCCTCGGCTGGACATCTCGGCCGACCTGGTCCAGCTCTCCCGCTCGCAGGTGCTCGTCGTCAGCTCGGGCGTGAAGTCGCTGCTCGACGTCGAGGCGACGGCCGAACTGCTGGAGGCGCTCAGCGTCCCGGTGCTGGGCTGGCGGACCGACACGATGCCGCGGTTCTACGACGCTTCGGGCGGTCCGCCGGTGACGGCGCGCGTCGACTCGGTCGACGAGGCGCTGCGAGTTGCGCGCTCCCACTGGGAGCTCGTCGGCTGCGGCGTCCTCCTCGCGCGGCCGCCCGACGAGAGCCTCGTCGTCGACGACCTGATCGAGGAGGCGCTGAGCGCCGCCGAGGCAGAACGTGTTCGCGGCCAGGAGGTGACGCCCTTCGTGCTCGAGCGACTGCACGAAAGGAGCGGCGGCCGGACGCTGGCGGTCAACCGTGAGCTCGCAGCCGCGAACGCCCAGCTGGCGGCCGAGCTCGCAGCCGCCGCGACATGAATCGCGAGCTTCAGTTCGATTTTCCCGGCCTCCGGGTCGGAATCGCCGAGTACGAGGAGGGGCCGACGGGCTGCACGGTCTTCCACCTCCCGCCGGGCGGTGCCGCCTGCTCGGTCGACATCCGAGGCGGCTCGCCCGGGACGATCGGCAACTACGAGTGGGCGCACGCGGTCTGCTTTGCGGGCGGCTCCCTGTACGGGCTCGAGGCTGCGTGCGGCGTCGCCGCCGAGCTGATGGCGATGCGCGGCTACACCGTCGGCTGGGAGGACGTCGAGCTCGTCCTCGGCGCGATCGTCTACGACTTCGGACTCCGTGACAACGCCGTCTACCCCGACCGCGAGCTCGGCCGCGCCGCGCTTCGCGCCGCTCGCGAAGGCGTCTTCCCGCTCGGACGCCGCGGTGCCGGACGATCGGTCACGGTCGGCAAGACGTTCGGGCTCGAGCAGGGTGAGTTCTCGGGCCAGGGCGCCGCGTTCCGCCAGATCGGCCCGACCAAGATCGCCGTCTTCACCGTCGTGAACGCCTTCGGCGCGATCGTCGACCGCGAGGGGAAGGTCGTCCGCGGCCATTACGACCCTGAGCGCGGAGCCCGAACCCCGCTCGTCGAGGGCCTCGAGGCGCAGCTGCCGCAGGCGGCGCCGGGGAACACGACGCTCACGCTCGTCGTCACCAACCAACAGCTGAGCAGACGCGAGCTCCGGCAGCTCGGCGTTCAGGTGCACGCGTCACTCGCGCGCGCGATCCAGCCGTTCCACGCGCTGGTCGACGGCGACGTGCTCTACACCGTCTCGACCGCCGAGGTTGAGAACGAGGAGCTGACGAGCCTGAGCCTCGGCGTCGTCGCTTCAGAGCTCGCCTGGGACGCGGTGCTCAGCTGCGTCGTCGAGTCCGAGCCCAGTAGCGGATGAAGTAGAGCGGTACGGCGATGCCGAGGGCGAGGAAGGTCGCGATCCCCCACGCCGTCGCGTGCCGGTTTCCGTGCCGGTCGGCATGCGCGAACACCGCCATCGAGGCGGCCGCCGACAGAATCAGGACGACGAGGAATTGGCCGAAGCTGAGCTCGTACAACCGAGCCCGCGGACTACGTCACGGCGCCGAGAAACTCGTCGATCGAGAGTGCGCTCAGCGTCTGGAACTTGGCGCTGCCGCGCGCGCCCAAGGCGACCGAGACTCTGGCGATCGTCGCGTTGTCGGGGGCCTCGACGACGTTGACGAAGTCGAACGGTCCCAGCGTCGCCCACTGGTGCAGCACCTTCGCGCCCAGCTCCTCGACGTCGCGATTGACCTCCCGGAGGCGTTCGGGATTCGTCTTCAGGGTCTGGACGCCCTGGGCCGTCAGGTTGGAGAGCAGGATGTAGGTCGGCATGCGCGGCTCCTTTCAAGTAACTCGCGCGTGTGACTCTAGTGCCGCTTCAGGTGGTGCTGCCCCCCTTCTGGGTCGCGAGCACCAAGCCAGAGGCCGCACTCGGACGAGGCAAGGCTGGACAAGCCTTGGTGAGGAGGAGGGTGGGCTCTGGCGCCGCGTGATCGCGGGCCAGAAGCGGGCGTGACTCCTCGCGCAGCGTGCGCGTGGTGACGTCAGACCCTCGCGCAGAGCGCCCGGCGCGACCCTCGCCACCTGGTCGTCGTAGAGCAATGCAGCCGCGAACAACAACAGCGGCGAGAGCAGCAGGATCGAGATGAACGCGGCCACTCCCGATGCGGTCTCACCGAACTGCACGAGCAGGAACTGAAGTACCCCGGCGCTGAGGAAGACGACGATTGCCGCTGCCGCCAGTGAGCCGAGCGCGTGCACGAAGTCGGCGCGGGCGAGCTGGAGCGCCCTCCGGAGTGCCTCTGTCAGCTCGAGCCGCTCCGACACCGCCGCCGGCACGGCGAGCCCGAAGAGCGCGAACCAGGCGAGGGCCGGCAAGACGAGGAGCGTGGCGAGAAACGGCACGGGCAGCAACACGAGGAGACCGGCGACGAAAGCGACCAGGAGCGTCCGCGCGGGTGGTCGGCTCCCCGATGCGATTACGGACGCGCCGACATACGAGGCGCTGACCGCAGGAGCGCCGACGGCAAGCGCGAGAACCAGCCGCGACGCGCGAGACGCGCCTGCGTCAGTGAACGAGGTGATCGCGATCCCGGCCAGCATGGGCGGCACGCCGAGGAGCAGCGCGATCCAGAAGCGCCGACCGTAGAGCCGCATCGCTTCGCCGACGAGCTGTCCGGCGGTCCGCTCCCCAGGAGGCGCGGGCGGCGGGAGGCTTCGCTGTCGCTCGCGCGCCATGCGGGGCAACGCTATCCCTAGACTCGTCAGCGTGGGTTACCAGGTTGTTGGGCCAGAGGAGCTCGAGTGGGAAGCACGCCCAGCTGAGCCCGGTGAGCCCGAACGCCACAGAGCCGCCCTCAGCGAGCAGGCCGGGTTCGAGCACACTCGGGCGAACCTCTGGCGATACGAGCCGGGCTCGAAGGGCCGCCGCCACAAGGACATGCTGCAAGAGGAGACGTTCGTCGTAGTTCGCGGCACTCTGACGATGTACCTCGGCGAGCCTCCGGAGCGCCACGAAGTGCGTGAGCAGGGCCTCGTCCGCGTCGAGCCAGGCACGCCGCTCCAGATCGTCAACGAGGGAGACGAGGAGCTCGTGATCTATGCGTACGGTGCGCCGCCCGAGCAGGGGCACGCCGAGTTTCTGGACTCGGCTGTCTAGGCGGCCGCCGGCTCGGCGGCGGCCTTCGCGAACACGAGCTCGCCGTCCTCGACGTCGACGAGCACGGTGTCGCCCTCGCCGAATTCGCCCTCCAACAGTCGCAGCGCCAGCGGGTTCTCGACGAGCCGCTGGATCGCACGCTTGAGCGGGCGCGCGCCGTAGGTCGGATCCCAGCCGGCCTCGACGAGCTGCTCCTTGGCCCCGTCGGTCAGCTCGAGCCCGAGCCCGCGGACGGCGAGCCGCTCACGCAGCCGGCGGAGCTGGAGCTCGACGACCTCGGCCAACTGCTCCTTCGAGAGCGGATGGAACTCGACGACCTCGTCGATCCGGTTGAGGAACTCGGGGCGGAAGACCTCGCGCATCGCGTCGATCGAGCGCAGGTTCGAGGTCATGATGATCACGGTGTTACGGAAGTCGACCGTGCGGCCCTGCCCGTCCGTCAGCCGGCCGTCGTCGAGGATCTGGAGGAGGACGTCGAAGACCTCCATGTGCGCCTTCTCGATCTCGTCGAGCAAGACGACCGAGTACGGCCGCCGCCGCACGGCTTCCGTCAGCTGGCCGCCCTCCTCGAAGCCGACGTAGCCCGGCGGCGCGCCCAGGAGCCGGGCGACCGTGTGCCGCTCCTGGTACTCGGACATGTCGAGCCTGACCATGGCCCGCTCGTCGTCGAACATGAACTCCGCGAGGGCGCGGGCGAGCTCGGTCTTGCCGACTCCGGTCGGGCCGAGGAAGACGAACGAGCCGATCGGCCGGTTCGGATCCTGGAGCCCTGAGCGAGCGCGGCGCAACGCGTTGGCCACGGCCGCGACGGCCTCGTCCTGGCCGACGACCCGCTCGTGCAGCCGCTCTTCCATGTGGATCAGCTTCTCGGTCTCGCCCTCGAGCAGCTTGTCGACGGGGATCCCGGTCCAGCGAGCCACGACGGCTGCGACGTCGTCCTCGTCGACCTCCTCCTTGACCATCGGGTTCTCGACGACCGCGCCGTCGCGCTGTGCCAGCTCTTTCTCCAGCTGCGGCAGCTCGCCGTAGCGGATCTCCGCTACCCGCTGAAGCTCGCCGGCCCGCTCAGCCCGCTCGGCCTCGTAGCGGAGCTCCTCGATGCGCGCCATCACTTCCTTGACGCGCTCGAGCGCCTCCTTCTCGGTCGCCCAGCGGGCAGCGAGCTCGTTCCGGCGCTCCTGCGCCTCCGCCAGCTCGCGCTCGACCGGCTCGCGCACCTCCTTCGACTCCTTGCCCATCGCGGCGAGCTCGATCTCGAGCTGGCGCACGCGCCGATCGGCCTCGTCGAGCTCGATCGGCGACGAGTCGATCTCCATGCGCAGCCGCGATGCCGCCTCGTCGACGAGGTCGATCGCCTTGTCCGGGAGCTGGCGGTCGGAGATGTAGCGATCGGAGAGCACGGCCGCCGCGACCAGCGCGGCATCGCGGATACGGACGCCGTGGTGCGCCTCGTAGCGTTCCTTCAGCCCGCGCAGGATCGCGATCGTGTCGGCGACGGACGGCTCCCCGACGAAGATCGGCTGGAAGCGCCGTTCCAACGCCGCGTCCTTCTCGATGTGCTTGCGGTACTCGTCCAGCGTGGTCGCGCCGATCGCGCGCAGCTCGCCGCGCGCGAGCATCGGCTTGAGCATGTTCGCCGCGTCGACGGCGCCCTCAGCCGCGCCGGCGCCGACAATCGTGTGCAGCTCGTCGATGAAGAGGATGATCTGCCCCTCGGCGTTTCGGATCTCCGTGAGGACGGCCTTGAGCCGCTCCTCGAACTCGCCGCGGTACTTCGAGCCTGCGAGCAGCGCGCCGATGTCGAGCGCCCAGACCCGCTTGCCCTTCAGTCCTTCGGGGACGTCGCCGGCCACGATCCGCTGGGCGAGCCCTTCCGCGATCGCCGTCTTGCCGACGCCCGGATCGCCGATCAGCACCGGATTGTTCTTCGTCCGGCGAGACAGGACCTGGATCACGCGCCTGATCTCCTCGTCCCGCCCGATGACCGGATCGAGCTTGCCCTGCTCGGCAAGCTCAGTCAGGTCGCGGCCGAACTTCTCGAGCGCCTGGTAGGTGCCTTCCGGATCCTGGCTCGTGACCCGCTCATTTCCTCGAATCACTTTCAGCGATTCGAGGAGAGTCTTTCGGTCGACCACGTCTAGGGCGAGCAGAAGATGCTCAACAGTGACGTACTCGTCTTGCATTTCTCGCGCCTCGTCAAAAGCCCGGTCGAGCACGTTCGAGAAGGCGGCGGACACCTGCGGCTGCTGCTGAGAGCCTTGGATCGCCGGCTTCCCACGCAGTGTCGTCTCGGCCTGAGCCCGGAGCTCGGCGGCGTCGGGGACAAGCTGCTGCGGCAGCTCCTGGTCGAGCAGCGCCAGCAGCAGGTGCTCCGGGTAGATCTCGGGGTTGCCCATCCGGCGCGCGAGCTCCTGCGCGGCGCCGACGGCCTCCTGTGACTTGATCGTGAGCTTGTTGAAATCCATCAGCGATTCCGCCGGACCGGCAGCGTCGGCTCTTCCCAGATCACGAGCTCGCGCTTGTAGTGCCGCTCGACGTTGCGCAGCTGATCCCGCAGCTCACGCTCGAGCCGGTCGAACCGCGTCTGCATCTTTCGGAGCTGATCCTCCAGTCGGAGGACGTGCTCCACGCCGGCGAGGTTGAGCCCGAGCTCGGTCGTCAGCCGCTGGATCAGCCGCAGCCGCTCGAGATCGCGCTCCGAGTAGAGCCGCGTGTTCCCGGCAGTCCGCTTTGGCCGTACGAGCCCTTTCTGCTCGTAGATGCGCAGCGTCTGCGGGTGCATGCCGACGAGGTCGGCGGCGATGGAGATCATGTAGCGCCCCTTGTCGTCGATCACGAAACGCTCCTCAGCTGCTCGTACAGCTCGCGCTGTCTCTTGTTCAGCTTCTTCGGCACCTCGAGGCGGAGACGCGCGAGCACGTCGCCCTTGCCGCCCTTGAGCTTCGGCGCCCCGCGGCCCTTGATGCGCAGCAGCTTGCCGTGCTCCGACCCGGCCGGAACCTTCATCGAGACCGGGCCCTCCGGGGTTGGCACGTCCACCTCCGTCCCAAGTGCTGCGTCGGCAAGCGTGACCGGCACGTCGACGACGAGATCCGCGCCCCGCCGCTGGTAGATCGGTGAGGCGGCGACGCGGGTGACCACCTGGAGGTCACCGGGCGGACCGCCGTTGAGGCCCGGCTCGCCCTTGCCCTTCAGCCTGATGCGAGTCCCGTCCTTGACGCCCGCCGGGACCTTCACGGAGTAGCGCTTCGTGCGGCGCTCGCGTCCGGTCCCACGGCAACGCGGACAGGGATCCTCGATCACGGTCCCGTTCCCGCGGCAGCGCGGACAGGGCTGAGAGAGGGCGAACAGCCCCTGGCTCTCGGAGATGACGCCGCGACCGCGGCACTCGGGGCAGATGCTCGGCGACGTGCCGGGCTTGGCGCCCGAGCCGCCGCACTCGCTGCAGGCGGCCTCGATCTCGACCGGGATCCTCGTCTCGATCCCCTTGAGCGAATCCTCGAACGAGAGGTTGACCCCGACCTCGAGGTCGGCGCCACGCTCGGCACGCGGGCGCTGCTGCGCACCGCGGCCGCGGCCGAAGAGACCGCCGAAGATGTCGCCGAAGTCCCCGAGGTCGCCGAAGTCGAAGCTGGCGTCGCCGGGCTGGAAGCCGCCACGCCCGTCGGCGCTCCCGAGCGCGTCGTACTGCTTGCGCTTCTCGAGGTCCGAGAGCACGTCGTAGGCGTGCTGGACCTCCTTGAAGCGCTCCTCCGCGTCCTGGTCGCCCGGGTTCTTGTCCGGGTGGTACTGCCGCGCGAGCTTGCGGTAGGCCTTCTTGATCTCGTCGGCCGACGCGCCCTTCGGGACGCCGAGGGCGCTGTAGAGATCCTTAGTCGCCGCCACGCTACGCGTCCTAGTTACGGCGCCTTCGGCGCACTAGCAATCACCACGCGAGCCGGACGGATCACCCGGTCCCCGAGCCGGTAGCCCTTCTGCAGCACCTCGATCACGCTGCCCTCGGTCGCCTCCGAGGGCTGCGAGAGCAGTGCCTCGTGGACATGCGGGTCGAACTTGCCGGTCGGTGGGCACCTCCTCGAGGCCCTCCTTCCGGAGCACCTCGGCGAAGGAGCGCGCCACCAGCGCCACGCCCTCTTCGAGCTTTGCCTCCTCGTGGGCCTCGGCGGCCTCGAGCGCCCGCTCGAGGTCGTCGAGCACGGGCAGGAGCTCCTGCACCAGCCGCTCGTGGGCGCGCACGACCAGGCTCTGCTGGTCGCGCGCCGCCCGCTTGCGGTAGTTGTCGAACTCCGCCTGGACGCGCTGGAGCGTGTCGAGCAGGTCGTCGCGCTCTTGCTGGAGCGCTTCGAGCTCGTTCGTCTCCTCGACCTGCTCCTCGTCTGCCCTGACCTCGTCGCTCATTACGACGTCTTCGCCTCTTCCTCGTCGATGACCTCGTAGTCGGCCTCCTCGACGACCTCGTCGTCAGAGCCGCCCTCGGCGCCGTCGCCGCCGGCCCCCGACGCAGCCTGCTGCGCCGTCGCCTGCGCGTAGACGGCCTCGGCCAGCTTCTGCGAGGCCTCCTGGAGCGCCTCGGTCTTCGACCGGATCTCGTTGACGTCGTCCGACTCGAGCACGCCCTTGAGCTCCATTACGCGACCCTCGATCGTCGAGGCGTCGGCCTCGTCGAGCTTGTCGCGGTGCTCCTTGAGCGTGCGCTCGGTCTGGTAGGCCAGCGACTCAGCGGCGTTCCGCGCGTCGGCGAGCTCGCGCAGCCTGTGCGCCTCGTCGGCGTGCGCCTCCGCGTCGCGGATCATCTGCTGGACCTCGTCCTCCTTCAGGTCCGGAGCCGCCCTCGATCCGGATCTTCTGCTCGTTGCCGGTGCCGAGATCCTTCGCCGCGACGTGGATGATCCCGTTCGCGTCGATATCGAAGCCGACCTCGATCTGCGGCATGCCCCGCGGCGCCGGCGGAATCCCGACGAGCTGGAACTTGCCGAGCGTCTTGTTGTAGAGCGCCATCTCCGACTCGCCCTGGAGCACGTGGACCTCGACCGAGGGCTGGTTGTCTTCGGCGGTCGTGAACGTCTCCGACTTCTTCGTCGGGATCGTCGTGTTGCGCTCGATCAGCTTCGTGAAGACGCCGCCCTTGGTCTCGATCCCGAGCGACAGCGGCGTGACGTCGAGCAGGAGGATGTCCTTGACCTCGCCCTTGAGCACGCCGCCCTGAAGCGCGGCGCCGACGGCGACGACCTCGTCCGGGTTGACGCCCTTGTGCGGGTCCTTGCCGACTAGCTCCTTGACCTTGTCGACGACGGCCGGCATGCGGGTCATGCCGCCGACGAGAACGACGTGGTCGATGTCCTTGGGCTCGAGGCCGGCGTCGGACAGGCACTGCTTGGTCGGGCCGACGGTGCGCTCGAGCAGGTCGGCGGTCAGCTCGTTGAGCTTCGCGCGCGTGAGCTGGAGGTCGAGGTGCTTCGGGCCCTCCGGCGTCGCGGTGACGAACGGCAGGTTGATCTGCGTCGTCATCGTCGAGGAGAGCTCGATCTTCGCCTTCTCAGCGGCCTCGTAGAGGCGCTGGAGCGCCATCTTGTCGGCGGCCAGGTCGATGCCCTGGGCCTTCTTGAACTCGGCGACCATCCAGTCGACGATCGCCTTGTCGAAGTTGTCGCCGCCGAGATGGTTGTCGCCGTTCGTGGCCTTGACCTCGAAGACGCCCTCGCCCAGCTCGAGGATCGAGACGTCGAACGTGCCGCCGCCGAGATCCCAGACGAGGATCGTCTGGTCGGACTCCTTCTCGAGCCCGTAGGCCAGCGACGCGGCGGTCGGCTCGTTGATGATGCGGAGGACGTTGAGCCCGGCGATCTTGCCGGCGTCCTTCGTCGCCTCACGCTGCGCGTTGTTGAAGTAGGCCGGAACGGTGACGACGGCGTCGGTCACCGTCTCGCCGAGGTACGCCTCAGCGTCGGCCTTGAGCTTCTGGAGGATCATCGCCGAGATCTCCGGCGGCGCGTACTCCTTGCCCGCCGCCTTGACGCGAACGTCGCCGTTCGGCCCCTCGACGACCTCGTACGGGACGATCTTCATCTCCTCGGAGACCTCCGAGTACTTGCGCCCCATGAAGCGCTTGATCGAGAAGATCGTGTTCTGCGGGTTCGTCACCTGCTGGCGCTTGGCCGGCGGGCCGACGAGGCGCTCACCGTCGCCCGTGAACGCGACCACGGACGGCGTCGTCCGGCCGCCCTCGGCGTTCGGGATGACGGTCGACTCGCCGCCCTCCAGCACCGCCATGCAGGAGTTGGTTGTGCCAAGATCGATTCCGATCGTCTTTGCCATGCTGGTTTCCTCCGTGGAGATTTAGTGTGGTGAACCGAAGAAATCTAAGCCTGATCGTAGCAGATTTTCCCTGCTGTAGTCTGTCGCTCCCTATGGCCGACCCGCGCGTCCAGGAGTACGCCAGCCTGCTCGTCGAGCGCTCGATCGACGTCCAGCCGGGCTGGCAGGTGCTCGTGGTGGCCCAGCCGGCCGCGCGCCCGCTGCTCGAGGAGGTCGTCCGGCTGATCGCGCGCCGCGGCGCCTACCCGCTGGTGCGGTTCAGCTACGTCATGGAGCAGCTTCCCTTCCGGACGCTCTGGAGCGAAGAGGCGCCGCTCGAGCTGCTGGACAAGCCCGCGCCGGCGGACAAGCACGTCTGGGACACGGTCGACGCCTGGATGCTGCTCGGCGCCCCCGAGAACTCACGCGAGGGCGCCGACCTGCCGGCGGAGCGGCGCGACCTGATGGCGAAGGGCCAGGCCGAGTTTCTCGCCCGGCGCCTGCGCCTGGAGATCCCCTGGGTCACGTGCCGCTTCCCCTGCCCCGCGCTCGCGCAGGAGGCGGGCATGGGGCTGAAGGCCTTCGAGGACTTCCTGTACGGCGCCGTTCTGCTCGACTGGGACGCCGAGGGCGAGAAGATGAAGCGGATCGCCGATCGGTTCGATCGGGCGAGCGAGGTTCGCATCGTCGGAGACGAGACCGACCTTCGCTTCAGCCTCGAGGGCCGGCAAGGCGAGGTCGACGACGGCCACGCGAACATGCCGGGCGGCGAAGTCTTCTATAGCCCGGTCGAGGAGTCGACGGAGGGCGTCGTCGCGTTCACCGAGTACCCGGCGTATCAGGAGCCAGAGCTCGTCGAGAACGTCCGGATGGTGTACCGAGACGGCAAGGTCGTCGAGGCGACGGCGTCAGCGAACGAGGAGGCCCTACTCGCGAAGCTCGACCGCGACGAGGGCGCCCGCGTGCTGGGCGAGTTTGGAATCGGCTGCAATCCGGGGATCCAGCGCTACATGAAGATCACGCTCTTCGACGAGAAGATGTACGGAACGATCCATCTCGCCATCGGCGCCGGCCTGCCGACGATCGGCGGGAAGAACGAGTCGAGCGTCCACTGGGACATGGTCAAGGACTTGAGGAACGGCGGCAGGATCGAATGCGACGGCGAGGTCGTCCAACAGAACGGTGAGTGGACCTTCTGATCTCGTAGAGCTCGTCGACCACGACCCGAGCTGGAACGAGCTGTTCGAGCAGGAGCGAGACCGGCTGCTTCCCGTGTTCGACGGTTCAGTCGTGGCGGTCGAGCACATCGGCAGCACCTCGGTCCCCGGACTCTGTGCCAAGCCGATCGTCGACATCGCCGTCGGGCTCAGGGAGCTGGAGCTGACGGACGAGCAGATCGCGGCGATGGAAGAGCTCGGGTACGAGTACCTCGGGGAGTTCGGGCTTCCCGGACGCCTCTACTTCCGGAAGGGCGACCCGCGTACGCACCACGTCCACGTCGTCGAGCACGGCGGCATGCACTGGGAGCGGCAGCTCGTCTTCCGCGATTCGCTCCGAACCGACGCCGAGGAGCGGCGGCGCTACGACGAGTTCAAGCGGCGTCTCGCCGCCGAGGGCCATCCCCGCGAGGTCTATACCGAGCTGAAGACGCCGTTCATCCGAGCGGTCGAGGCCCGGGGGCGGGCTCGGGGCGTCCGACCAACCGCCTGAGCGTCGCCGCCGCGGCGGGCTCGGCGATCACGATGCCGGCGAGGATCGCGGCGCAGCCCGCCAGGCCGAGCGCGCCGATCCGATCGCCCGCGAACAGGTAGCCGGCGAGGCCGGCAAACACTGTCTCGAGCGAGAAGACGATCGCGATCCGCGTTGCGCTGACGCGTCGCTGCGCCCACACCTGCACGAGGTACGCGAAGGCGACCGCGAACAGCCCGGTGACGAGCAGCGCGGCCCAGACGGTGGCCCCTCGAGGCACCGAGAGGTCGCCGAGCGCGACGGCAAGGACCAGGAACACCAGGCACGCGACGGCAACCTGGACGAACGTGAGCGCGAACACGTCGTAGCGGTTCGCGTAGCGCTCGACCATGACGATCTGGAACGCCTGCGCCACGGTGCTCGTAAGGACGAGGAGGTCGCCGGTAGACGAGCCCGCCGGAACCCCTGACAGCAGGGCGAGGCCGATGAGCGCAAGCCCGACGGCTGCCCAGAGCTGGCGTGGGATCGGTGTGTGGAAGAGCGCGAGCGCCAGCAGCGGTGTGAAGAGGACGTACAGGCCGGTAATGAAGCCGGCGTTCGTGACCGTCGTCCGTTCGAGTCCCGCCGTTTGCAGCCCGATCCCCAACGCGACGAGCCCGCCGAGCACTCCGCCCGCGAACAGACCGCTTCGCCCCAGTGTTCGGAGGCGCGTGACCGAGAATGGCGCGAGCGCCGCGGAGGCGATCGCGTAGCGGACGGCCAAGAACGCGACGAGCGGGTAGAGCTCGATCGCGTCCTTGACCTGAACGAAGGTGAGACCCCAGACCGCCGTGACGAGAATCAGCGCGGCGGTCGCCACCCCACGAGTCTGTCAGACGGGCTTCCGGCCCTCCTCGCCTACATGGGGTCGGTCTCGAGGCTAGAGCTTGTCGCGGATCTCGTCCTCGACCTTGTCGGCGGCGTCTTCGACCTTGTCCTTGGCCTCGTCCGCCTTCTCCTTGACGTCACCGAGGGCTTCCTGAGCCTTGCCCTCTTTCTGCATCGACTCGTCGTCGGTGAGGTCTCCCACCTTCTCCTTCGCCTCGCCTTCGACCTTGTCCCAGTTCGACACGATCGACCTCCTCTCGGGTTTGTGGGACCCGGGGATGTTTCGCAGGAGCGATTTCCTAAACCTGGTGTTTGGTCAGGGGGTCAGAGGGGGCCCGACTGGTGGATCCGCCGGCCGCTCCTCGGGCGCGCGCTCCTCGTACTCCCCGGGATCCCCGGGGTGGTGCTCGATTTCGGGGTGCGGGCGCTCCTCGTCCGGCATTTCCTCTTCGCGGCGTTCTTCTGGGTCGATCATGAGCACAGTTTCGCATGTGCTCGCCCGCTGATCCTCGGCGGTACGCTTCTCCCGTGGAGCCGCTCGTCGACAGCTGGGGCCGCGAGATCAAGAGCGTCCGCGTCTCGGTGACGGACAAGTGCAACTTCCGCTGCCGCTACTGCATGCCGGCGGAGGGGCTCGAGTGGCTCGGGCGCGATGAGATCCTCAGCTTCGAGGAGCTCGAGCGTGTCGTCCGCGTGCTGGCGGCGATGGGCGTGGAAGAGGTTCGGCTGACCGGCGGTGAGCCGCTTGTTCGACGCGAGCTGCCGGTCCTCGTCTCGATGCTCGCCAAGATCGAAGGCGTCACCGATCTCTCGTTGACGACGAACGGCGTGCTCCTTGACCGGTTTGCCGGGCCGCTGGTCGACGCGGGGCTCAGGCGTCTGAACGTTTCGCTGGACTCGCTCTCGCACGTTCGTTTCGCCGAGATCACCCGACGCGACGCGCTCGACCGCGTCCTGGCCGGGCTCGCCGAGGCCGAGCGCTACAGCGAGCTTCGGCCGATCAAGGTCAACTGCGTCGCGATCCGCGGCTTCACCGAGGAGGAGGTGCCGGCGCTCGCCGAGCTCGCCCGGCGGAAGCCGTACGTCGTTCGCTTCATCGAGTTCATGCCGCTCGACGCCGAGGAGCGCTGGGACGGCGACGACGTCCTCACCGGTGCCGAGATCCGCGGGCTGATCGAAGGGCGTTGGCCCCTTGTGGAGATTCCGGCGAAGGCGTCATCGACGGCGCGGAGGTTCCGTTTCGCCGACGGCGCCGGCGAGATCGGGTTCGTCAGCCCGGTCTCGGAGCCGTTCTGTTCCTCCTGCGACCGGATCCGCCTCACCGCCGACGGCCAGCTCCGGACTTGCCTCTTCTCACGACGCGAGTGGGACCTGAAGACGCCGCTGCGCGAGGGGGCGACCGATGAGGACCTCGCCGGCCTGCTTCGCTGGGCCGTCCGCCACAAGGAGCTCAAGCACAAGATCAACGACCCCGGCTTTGCGCGGGCATCCCGCTCAATGAGCCAAATAGGCGGCTAGCGGCCGCGACGTCGCGGACGAAACGGAAATAGCCGCTTTCACGGATGCGTTGGGATGTTCGTGCTTCAGTTTGCGTCCAAGGCTCGGGTTGGTGGCATAGCGCACAAGCGCGTCGAGGAAGGTGCCGGATCCGGGTGCCTGAATAGAATCAACCCATGACGTCGCTCGCCGCCGCCGAACGCCGTGTGCTTCCACGCGGGTGGCTGGACCTCTTCCGCCAGGTCTTGATCTGGTTCGGATTCGTCCTCGCCTACCAAGTCGCGCGTGGGATCGCAGACCGCAGCCCTTCCGTCGCTTTTGACAACGCGCGCGGTGTCATCGATGTCGAGCGGCGCGCCACGGGGCTCTGGGAGCTCTCGCTTCAGAGCTGGATCGAGTCGTACCACCTCCTCGGAGTGCTGACCTCCTGGACGTACTGGCTGTCGCAGTTCGCCGTCGTCGGGCTGGCGCTGCTGTGGGCCTACTTCCGCCACTACGACCACTTCATCCGGTTCCGGAACCTGTTGATGCTCGCCAACGTGATCGGGCTCGTGGGCTACGTGCTGCTCCCGACCGCGCCGCCGCGCTACTTCCCGGAGCTCGGCTTCGTCGACACGCTCGCCGTCGTCGGCGCCGCGAACCACGGCTCGACCTTGGTCCAGCTTGCGTCGAACCCCTACGCCGCGATGCCGAGCCTGCACGCGGCCGATGCGCTGATCGTGGGCGTGACCCTGGCGTTCCTCGTCCGCCCTGTCTGGCTGAAAGCGCTCTGGCTGATCTGGCCGGCCTGGGTCTGGTTCACGGTGATGGCGACCGGCAACCACTTCTGGCTGGACATCGCCGCCGGGATCGCCGTGGCGCTCGTGGCTGCCGCGGTCATTCACCGCCGACCGCTGCAGCGGGCACTAGTGCGCGTGACGTAGTGGGCCGCCAAGGCGCGGCCCGCGTCAAGGAGGGCTACACCACCGGAGTTCGGCGGCTCGCCGCGCGCTCGATCGTCGGGCTCGGGCGGACACGGGTCACGCCCGACGCACTCACTGTCCTGGGCCTGTCCCTTTGCACTGTTGCCGCGGTCGCCGTCTACTTCGAGTACCGAAACGAGATTCTTTGGTTCTGGACCGGCGCGATCCTCTTCTGGGCCGGCTCTTTGCTCGATGTGCTCGACGGTGCGCTCGCTCGGCAGAGCGGGAGGGGAACGCCCTTCGGCGCTTTCATCGACTCTACGACCGATCGAGTCGGCGAAGCGGTCATGCTCGGCGCGATCGGCCTCGTCTTCGCGAGAGACGGAAACCAGATCGCGCTCGGCGCCGCCTTCGCGGCGCTGGCCGCCTCCTTCCTTGTCAGCTACACGCGGGCGCGGGCCGAGGCGCTGTCGCTCAAGGGTGACGTCGGGATCGGCAGCCGCGCCGAGCGGGTGACCGTGATCGTCACCGGTCTCTTCCTTGCTCCCTGGGGGCTCCTACCCTGGGCCGTGTACCTGCTGAACGTCACTGCTTGGATTACGGTCGTCCAGCGGATCATTCACGTCCGCCGCCAACTGCGGCAGTACTGAGTGTATAACTAGCTAGCACTTGAGTGCTAGCAGACGAGAGGTGCTCGTTCGGATGCCGGGCGAGCTAAAGGAGCGACTGGCCGCCGAGGTCACCCGAGCCGGCAGCAGTCTCAACGACGTCGCCGTCGGGATCCTGGCCGCGCGCTTCGCCGTTCCCTTTGAGCCCAGCGGGCGCAAGGGTGCTGCTCCGAAGGGAAAGGGCGACCTGTTGCTGCGCATGCCCGCGGCGCTCAAGGACAAGCTCACAACCCGGGCCGCCGAGCGCGGCCGCGGCACCAACGACCTGATCGTAGAGATCCTCGGCGAGCGGCTCGGCGCCGCCGCCCCCAGCAGGAGAAAGGAACGCATGCCATCCAGAAACGGAAGCTCGGCCAGGAGCGAGGACCGCGTCCGCGTCGCGATCGTCGGCGTCGGTAACTGCGCGAACTCGCTCGTCCAAGGCGTCGAGTACTACAAAGACGCGCCCGAGGACGAGCTCGTCCCCGGCCTCATGCACGTCGACCTCGGCGGCTATCACGTCCGTGATATCGAGTTCACGGCCGCGTTCGACGTCACAACCGACAAGGTCGGAAAGGACCTCGCAGACGCGATCTGGGCGCGGCCCAACGACACCTACAAGTTCGCCGACGTTCCGAAGACCGGCGTCACGGTCTCGCGCGGGATGACGCACGACGGTATCGGCAAGTATCTGGCCGAGGTCGTCGAGAAGGCTCCGGGGGACACCGACGACGTCGTCCGCATTCTCCGGGAGACCGGCACCGACGTGGTCGTCAACTTCCTCCCGGTCGGCTCGGAGGAGGCGACGAAGTGGTACGCCGAGCAGATTCTCAACGCCGGCTGCGCGATGGTGAACTGCATGCCCGTCTTCGTCGCCAAGGGCGGGTACTTCCAGAAGCAGTTCGAGGAGCGCGGCCTCCCGATCATCGGCGACGACATCAAGTCGCAGGTCGGTGCCACGATCACCCACCGCGCGCTCACGCAGATCTTCCGCGACCGCGGCGTCCGGCTCGATCGGACGATGCAGCTCAACGTCGGCGGCAACTCCGACTTCTTGAACATGCTCGAGCGCGAGCGCCTCGAGTCGAAGAAGATCTCGAAGACGAACGCCGTCACCTCGGTGCTCGACTACGACCTGGGCGCGGAGAACGTCCATGTCGGGCCCTCCGACTACGTGCCCTGGCTGACCGATCGCAAGTGGGCGTACATCCGGATGGAAGGGACGACGTTCGGCAACGTTCCACTGAACCTGGAGCTCAAGCTCGAGGTCTGGGACTCACCGAACTCGGCCGGGATCGTCATCGACGCCGTCCGGCTTGCAAAGCTGGCGCTCA
Organism: uncultured Actinomycetes bacterium; assembly: GCA_963752845.1. GTDB lineage: Bacteria > Actinomycetota > Thermoleophilia > Gaiellales > Gaiellaceae > JACDAN01. The sequence goes on from CAVVZV010000003.1 coordinate 806,491, forward strand.
ACAACGGGATCGCGGGTGCGCTCGAAGCGCCCAGCGCGTACCTGATGAAGGCGCCGCCGAAGCAGATCCCGGACGCCGAGGCCCGCGACGCCCTCGAGCGCTTCATCAAGCAGTACGCGCGCAAAAAGGGACGCGCGAAGACGACGACCGCCTAGGTCACACAACTAGACTCGGACGCCGTGGCGCTCCGCATCTGCCTCGTCACGCCGTTCTCCTGGTCGAAGCCGCATGACGTCAACGAGCACGTCGCCGGAGCCGCGGCGGCATTGCGCGACCTCGGACACGAGGTCACCGTGCTCGCTCCATCGAACCGGGCAGCCGACCTCGTCGCCGGCCGGCGTGCGCTCCAGGATGGTGCCAGACGAGACGTGATCGCACTCGGGCCGGCCGTTCCGATCTCGCGGCGAAGCAAGATCGGGCTGCCCGTCGGCGTGCGTGCAAACCTGGCGCTGGCGCTCTTGCGGGGCGAATACGACGTCGTCCACGGCTTCGAGCCGGGCCTCCCCAGCCTCTCGTACCTGGCACTCCGCGATGCCCGTTCACTCGCCGTCGCGACCTTCCTCTCCCCGGACCGGCTCGGCTATCCGCCCGGACGGACGCAGCGCAGGCGCCTGCTCGGCCGGATCGACGCGCTCCTGGCAACCTCGGCGCTCGCGGCCGAGGCGGCCGAGGCGCGCTTCCCCGGCGAGTATCGGCCGATCCCGCTCGGCGTCGACACCGACCTCTTCGCCCCGGCGGCAAAGCAAAGACTCGTCGTCTGCGAGTGGCACACCGGCGAGCGTGCGCTGACTCGCGCGTCGCTCTCCGTGCTCAAGGAGCTGCCCGACTGGGAGATGGTCCTGCTCCGGACCAAGCCGCTTTCCGGGCGCCCGTCGATCACGCCGTCGCTCCGTAAGCGTGTGCGTGTTCGGACGGCTTTGTCGGGCACCGCCCGCGCTCCGCTGCTGAACGAAGCCGCGATTTTCGTCCCCGCCCTCGACGGCCTCCCGCGCGTGGAGCTCGAGGCGCAGGCGGCGGGCGCGGCGATCGCCTCACCTTCCGGCGTGCACGAGCAGCCCGCCCTCGCGGCCGCAGCGCTTGCCCGTCTGGCCGAGAACGACGAGCTCAGAACCGTGGCGCAAACCGAGTCCCGGCGGCTGGCGGAAGCCCAGAGCTTTGCGGTGCTGGGCCGTGAGCTGCACGAGCTCTACGAAGGGCTCCTCCAGCGAAGACGCTCGAAGTCCCGATCGGCGGACCCGCTGTCGGACCGGCCGTGGATCCTCTGCGACCTCCACACGCACACATCGTGGTCCCACGATTGCCTCGTCGAGCCGGCCGAGCTGGTCGACCACGCCGAACGCGAGGGGCTCGGAGCGATCGCGGTCACCGATCACAACGCGTTCGGCGGCGCGCTCGAGGCGTTCGAGCACGCACGCGACAGCACGCTGACGGTGATCCCAGGCGAGGAGATCAAGACCGCAGGCCAGGGCGAGGTAATCGGCCTCTTCCTGGACGAGGAGATCCCGCGCGGGCTCTCGTTCGCCGACACGATCGCGGCGATCCGCGAGCAGGGCGGGCTCGTCTATCTCCCCCATCCGTTCGACCGCATGCACTCGATTCCCGACGCGGCGACGCTGCATCGGCACTTGGCCGACATCGACGTCTTCGAGGTCTACAACGCGCGGTTGCTCTTCGAGCAGTACAACGACGAGGCCGAGCGCTTCGCCCGCAAGTACAACCTGACCATGGGGGCAGGCTCCGACGCGCACGTGCTCCAGGGGCTCGGCACCGGCGGACTGCGCATGCGCGCCTTCCACGACCCCGAGGAGTTCCTCGTCAGCCTCCGGACGGCCGAGGTGCTCCGCCGTCCTCGCTCGCTCGCCTACCTCCAGGCGCTCAAGTGGACGGCACAGGTCAAGGAAAGAGTCCGGTAGGAGAGAACCTGACCATGCCGCCCTTGCCAGTGCCGACCGACGAAATCAACGAGCGCTACCTCCAAAAGGCGATCAACGAGATCAACGAGCTCGGGGACGAGATCACGCGGTCCCGCGAGGGCGATGTGCCAGCGCTCGGCTCGGGCCATCCGCTTGCGGACATCGTCCTGCTCAAGTTCAGGCCGCAGCACTCGGAGATCCAGGAAGGAGTCGCCTTCTTCGGCCGTGCCGGCCAAGCGATCCTCAAGTCGCTGCAGCGACTGCACGTCGACCCGATGGCCGTCTATGGGACGAACTGCTTCAAGTTCGACGGCGGGGACGAGGATCAGGCCGCCGCCTGGCTGACCCGCGAGCTCCACATCGTTCAGCCCAAGCTCGTCGTCGTCATGGGCGAAGACGCGGTCTCCTTCCTGAACGGGCTCGAGTTCCCGCTGGCCGCCGAGCTGGAAAGCACGCCGGGTGAGCTCCAGCAGTGGACGCCGACCGTGCAGGCCCTCTATGTCCCCGACATCGACGCCGCGCTCGACGAGCAGGCGGCAAAGACCCGCTTTTGGCAGGCGCTGAAGGCGCTCGGCCCGTGGTGGGCCGAGCTGCCGCCCTACTAGCTCCGCGGCGCGTAGCCGCGCTGGCGGCACTCGCCGTCGCGCTCGGCGGCGTACTACGCGTTCACCGATCGCCTGGCCGACCAGTCGAGGCCGTGGGAGGTCGCGTTCCTGGCCCTCTGCCTGATGCCGGCCGTGTTCGCGCTCGTCTGGCTCGCGCTCCCGCTCCGCCACTCGAACCGGCTCTTGCTGCTCACGCTCGTCCTGTTGGTGCTGACCGTGATCCTGGAGGCGGCCGACCTGGGAGCGCTCGCCAACTTCTCGAAGCTCGCGGTGATGACGAGCTTCGCCTTCTGGTTCCTCGGCTTCTTCGAGAGCGTCCTCTGGATCGCGGCCGTCGCGCTCGTGATCCCGATCGTCGACTCGATCTCCGTCTGGCGCGGGCCGACGCGGCACATCGTCGAGGAGCAGCCGCAGATCTTCGACGTCTTCTCGTTCGCGTTCCCCTCACCGGGGAGCGAGTCCTCGGCCAACCTCGGCCTCCCCGACCTGCTCTTCTTCGCGCTGTTTCTCGCCGCCGCCGCACGCTGGAACCTCCGCGTCGGCTGGACGTGGGTCGCGCTGACGGTCTCGTTGGGGCTGACGATGCTGCTGGCCGTCGTCTGGGACGTCGGCGGCCTGCCCGCCCTCCCCGGCCTCGCGTTTGGCTTCCTGATCCCGAACGCGGATCTGCTCTGGCGAGAATTCCAGCAATGGCGCAGCTCGCACAGGTAGCCGGAGCGCTGCTGATCCTCGCCGCCTACGCGCTGGCGCAGTTCGGCCTGCTCAATCAGCGTTCGTACTGGTACATCGGCCTGAACCTGGTCGGGGCGACTGCGCTGGCGATCCTCGCCTGGCACGAGGAGCAGTGGGGCTTCCTGCTGCTGGAGGGCGTATGGGCTTTGGTGTCGGCGGTGGCGCTCGTCACGAGGGTTCGTCAGCCGGCACCGCCTTCATAGAGCTTCCGCGGGCCGAACTCCACGGCCAGTCTTCGGCGGTTGGGGTCAGCCCCGCGCGGACTGGGTTGTCGAGCACGTAGGCGCACACGTTTCCCAGCTGGCGCTCGTCTTCAATCAGCCGCGCTCCGAATCTGTTCTGGAACACGTGCCCGGAACGCTCATAGCGGTGGTTGAAGCCCTGCGCGTGCAGGCCGTTGAGCCGGTGCATGCCGTCAGAGAGGTTGCGTCGCGTTGATTCGACGACTAGGTGGTAGTGGTTGGGCATCAGGCAGTAAGCGTGTCTCTGCCAGCGGAATCGCGGCACGACCGCCGCCAGGAGGTTGACGAACTGGCTGAAGTCGCCGAAATCGCGATAGATCGCCATGCGCGCCACCCCACGGGCGGTGACGTGGAAGATTCCGTCGCCAAGCAGAGTCCGAGGTTGCCGTGGCATCCCGGCCAGCGTAGGACGGGTATGGAGATCCAGCCGCAGCCGCGACGAAGTTGACACACATTCGTTGCATCTCTCGCCAGCGCGAGCCGACGGCGGCGCTGCCGGGCCACGTCCAGGGACTGTCCCTGGACGTGGCTCCGAGAGGCTTGTCTGCTAACCGCCCTCGCGCTCGAGCAGCGCGACCGTCTCCACGTGAGGCGTGTGCGGGAACATGTCGACGGGCCGCGCGCGGCGCAGCTCGTAGCCCCAGTCCGCGCCGAGCTGCTTGACGTTCCCCGCCAGCGTCGTCGGGTTGCAGGAGACGTAGACGATTCGCGGCACGCCGATCCGACCCAGCCGCCTGACGGCCTTGCCGGACAGGCCGGCGCGGGGTGGATCGACGACGACGACGTCGGGCCCGCCCGAACGGTCCTTCAGCTCCTCGATCGCCTGCCCGACGTCCCCGGCGAAGAACGCCGCGTTCGCGATCCCGTTCAGGTCGGCGTTCTCGAGCGCGCAGGCAACCGATTCCTCGGAGATGTCGATGCCCCAGACGGTGAGCGCGTTCCCGGCCATCGTCAGACCGATCGAGCCGATCCCGCAGTAGAGATCCCAGACCGTCTCCTTCCCGGTGAGCTCTGCGTACTCCACCGCCAGGGCGAAGAGCTGCTCGGCCATCGCGGTGTTCGTCTGCAGGAAAGCGCTCGGCCGGATGCGGAAGCGGAGGCCGCCGAGCTCCTCCTCGATCGCCTCCTCGCCCCAGAGCAGGCTCGTCGGCAGGTTCGTGACCTCCGCAGGGCCCTCGTTCACTGCATGGTGGATCGAGCGCAGCTCCGAAAAGCGACGCAGCGCAGCCACCAGGCCGTCGGCGTCGTGGAGCTCACCCGGCGCCGTCACGAGCTGAAGCAGGACCTGGCCCGTGTTGCGTCCTTCCCGGTAGACGAGGTGGCGCAGGTACCCGGTTCCCTCAGCCTGGTCGTAGGCGGCCAGCCCCGACTCGCGGGCCCAGTCCCGAACCGCAAGCCGGATCGCGTTGCCCAGGTCGGTCGTCAGCCAGCAGCGCTCGATGTCGAGCACCTCGTCCCAGCGTCCGGCGCGGTGGAAGCCGAGTGTCGGACCGTCCGGGGTCGTGGTGAACGAGTACTCGAGCTTGTTCCGGTAGTGGAAGATCGACTGCGCGGCCACGATCTCCTCCAGCGGCGGCTCGGCGATCCCGCCGATGCGGACGAGCGCGTCGCGCACCTGGGCGGCCTTGGACTCGAGCTGCGCCTCGTAGGCGAGATCCTGGAAGCGGCACCCGCCGCAGGCTGGATAGTGCTGGCAAGGCGCCTCGACCCGCAGCGGGCTTGGCTCGAGCACCTCGACCGCCAAGGCTTCGGCGTGCCGGCGTTGGACCTTCGTCACGCGCGCGCGAACCCGGTCGCCCGGGAGGCCGCGACGCACGAAGACGACGAAGCCGTTCAGTCGAGCGACGCCGTTGCCGCCGAACGCGAGCGACTCGACCGCGAGCTCGAGCTCCTGATCGCGCGTGACAGGTGCGGCCATCGAGCCAGCCTACCCCCGGGCTAGTCTCGCAGCAGCATGCGGATCTGCTCACTGCTCCCGAGCGCGACGGAGATCGTCGGACACCTCGGCCTCGCAGGCTCATTGGTGGGCGTATCGGAGGAGTGCGACTGGCCGGCCGAGGTGCGGGAGGTCCCAGTCGTCACCGCCTCGCGCGTCGATCCAGCCTCGCTGACGAGCATCCAGATCGACGCCGCCGTCCGGGACGCCGTTGCAGGCAGCCGCTCGCTCTACGTGCTCGACGAAGCGCTACTCGCGAAGCTCGTCCCGGACGTCATCCTCACCCAGGATCTCTGCACGGTGTGCGCCGTTTCCGGGGACGAGGTCGCGACCCTTTGCCCCGTCGGCGCCGAGGTGATCTCGCTCAACCCGATGACCCTCGACGGAATCGCAGCCTCGGTCGAGACGCTCGCGGAGCGGCTCGGGGTTGTGGATCGCGGAGCACGAGTTGCAGGCGAGATGCGAACCGAGATCGAAGCAGTGCGACGCGCCGTGGCCGGGAGTCCGATCCGCAGAGTCTTCGTCGCGGAGTGGGTCGACCCGCCGTTCGCGGCCGGACACTGGCTTCCCGAAATGGTCACGGCGGCCGGCGGAGAAGACATCCTCGGACGAGCGGGCGAGCCCTCTTACCCCGTCACCTGGGACGAGGTTCGCGAACTGCAGCCCGAGCTCACTGTGGTCGCGGCGTGCGGCTTCGACGCGCAACGCGGGGCCGAGGAGGCAGAGAGCATCGACGTTCCTGTCCCGAACGTCGCCGTCGATGCGAACGCCTATTACTCGCGACCCGCCCCGCGCGTCGTCGAAGGCGTCCGGCAGCTCGCCTTCCTGCTCCATCCGGACGTCTGCGACGATCCGGGACTGCCCGCTGTCTACGGGACGTCGCGCCGGACGGCGGCGATGATCCCCAGGACGGCGAAACCCACCGCATAGGCCGCAGTCAGCAGCGCGGCGACGCCCAGGCTGTACGCATGCTCCACCGGTGGTGCGCCGGGACCCTCCGTCGCCTCCGTGTCGACGCCCATCAGCCGGTCCTGCGCCGCACCGGGCAGATAGTCGGCGACCTCGTCGAGAGGAAGTCCGAGCAGAGGCTCGGCGACAAGGAACCAGACGAGCGCAGACACGATCGCTCCGACCTGCGACTGGATCAGCGCCCCGACTCCGACTCCGAGCACCGCCCAGGCGACGGTGCCCAGCACGATTCGGCCGATCAGCTCCCAGTGGCCGCGCTCGAGCTCGACATCGATCCAGAAGCTCGCGACGGCGAGCGAGACCACTACCGACAGCACGGCGAGGAGCGCACCGGCGATGGCTCCGACCACGAGCTTGGTAACAATCACCCGTTCGCGTCGCGGCGTCGCCAGGAAGGTCGAGGTGATCGTGCCGTGCCTGTATTCCCAGGTGACCACGAGGATCCCGAGGATGAGAGAGAAGATGACGGCCAGCGAGGACACGTCGAGGATGTCCGAGACCGATGTCTCGATCGCAAAGGGCCCTTCGTCGGCCGAGCTCGCCGTCGATCCGCTTCCGAGCGCAGCGAGGCCGAGCATGGCCAGGAGGAGCCCGATCGCCGTCCGCGGGGCGGTGAGCAGCTTCAGCAGCTCAGCGTGGACGAGCCTCACTCCGTCGTCTCCCCGGCGGTGAGCTCCAGGAACGCCTCTTCGAGCGTCGCCTTCTCCGCGACCAGCTCGTGAAGCACGATCTGGTTGGCGGCCGCAAGTTCGCCAACACGCTCGGGAGTGCCGTCGACGACCCCGAGCGCGCCGTCGTCCATCGCGACCACGCTCATCCCGTTGCCCGAGAGCAGCTCGCGCAGCCGGTCGGCCTGCGGGCTGCGGACGCGTACTCCGGCCGAGGCCCGCGCGGCCAGCTCTGCGGTCGTCGATTGCGTGACGAACTTGCCGCGATGGATGATCACGACCTCGTCGGCGATCTGCTCGACTTCCGCGAGCACGTGGCTCGAGACCAGGATCGTGCGACCCTGCTCGGCCAGCGAGCGGAGAAGATCGCGCAGCCAGCGAATCCCGGCCGGATCGAGCCCGTTCGCGGGCTCGTCGAGGATCAGCAGCTCCGGCTCGCCGAGCAGGGCGGCCGCCAGCCCGAGCCGCTGCCGCATCCCCATCGAGTAGCCGCCGACGCGCCGCTTCGCCGCCCCTTTCATCGCGACCAGCTCGAGCACCTCCTCGATCCGCTCGCGCGGGATCCCCGCCTGCGCCGCCAGCACGCGGAGGTGGTTCCGGCCCGAACGCCCAGGGTGGTAGCGCGAGGTCTCGAGCACCGCGCCGACCTTGCGAACCGGGTCGTCGAGCTCGCGGTAGTGCATTCCCAGCACCCTTGTCGTACCCGACGTCGGGCGGATGAGCGCGAGGATCGCCTTCAGCGTCGTCGTCTTGCCGGCGCCGTTGGGACCGAGAAATCCGGTGATGCGACCGGGCGTGACGCGGAAGGTGAGATCGTCGACGGCGACCGTACTGCCGTAGCGCTTCGTGAGGTGGTCGACCTCGATCATGCGAGGACCGTGACGAGCACCCTCCGGCTGCGCGGCCCGTCGAACTCGCAGAAGAAGATCCCCTGCCACGTCCCGAGCGCGAGCCGTCCACTCTCGAGCGGGACGACAACCTGCGGGCTCATCAGCGCCGAGCGGATGTGCGACGGCGCGTTCTCCTCGCCCGCCTCGATGTGTTGCCAGCCCCAGTCGTCGCCGACGACGCGCTCCAACGCCCGCTCGAAGTCGCGGGCGACCGCCGGATCGGCGTTCTCGTTGATCGTCACGCCCGCTGTCGTGTGCGGGACGAAGATCAGCGCCGCCGTCCCCTCCGCCCCGTCGAGCGCCCGCTCGACCTCACGCGTGATCTCTATGAGCTGCGTGCGCCGCTCACTCCGAAGGGTGATCTCGCGCACCGGACTATCCTACGACGCTTGGCCGCGCCTCCATCGACCAGCGAGCTCGACACCTACCGCGACCGAGTCGACCGCTTCATCGCGGAGCTCGACGAGGAGTACTACCTCCACTACGCGGGTCGCAAGGACACGCTCGATCTCAAGCCGATCTACGAGCGTTACCCCGAGCTCTCGAGCCTCGAGCGGGCGCAGGGGCTCGGCGAGGCCGCGGACGGCGACCGCAGCATCTCCGAGCTCTGGCGGTTCGCCTCGGAGAACTTCCTCGCCGAGCTGACCCGGGAGCACAGCGAGAAGACCGCCGCCCTCGAGGCCGAGCTCGAGGCAACCGTCGACGGCGAGACGATCCCCTACCGGATGATCCGCCCAACGATGGCCAACTCCGAGGACCGGGGCAGACGGCAGCTCCTGGAGGAGGCCAGAAACCGGCTGACCGACGAGCACATCAACCCGGTCCTCGCCGACGCAGTCCAAACAGTGAACACGGCGGTGCCGCAGCTCGGCTCCGAGACGTACCTCGACCTCTACCGCCGTTTCGGCTTCCGCCTCGACGAGCTCGCCGACCAGTGTCGCGCCGTGCTCGAGTCGACCGAGCGGCTGTACGAGGAGACGGCCGACCGCCTCTTCCGCGCTCGCGCCGGCGTTGGCCTCGCCGAGGCCGAGCGCTGGGACGTCACTCGCGTCTTTCGGGCGCCCGGCTGGGACGAAGCTTTTCCGGCCGAGAAGATGATTCCGGCGCTCGAGGTCACCCTCGCCGACCTCGGCATCGACCTGCGCTCACAGGACAACGTCGAGCTCGACATCGAGCAGCGGCCGAAGAAGAGCCCGCGTGCGTTCTGCGCGCCGATCGAGGTTCCGGGCCGGGTCGTGCTGGTGATTCAGCCGATGGGCGGCGCCGACGACTGGCGGGCGCTCTTCCACGAGGCCGGCCACACGGAGCACTACGCGCACGTCTCGGAGGACCTTCCGGTCGAGGCCAAGCGCCTGGGCGACGTCTCCGTCACCGAAGCGTGGGCGACCCTGATGGAGCACCTCCTGCTCGAGCCCGGCTGGCTCTCGCGCCGACTCGACTTCCCGAAGCCCGAGGAGTTCGCGGCCGAGGCGGCAACGGGATCGCTCTACCTGCTCCGCCGCTACTGCGCCAAGCTGCTCTACGAGATCGAGTTCCACGGCGAGGGCGAACTGGACGAGGAGAAGCTGCCGTCGCGGTACGTCGAGCTCCTCGGCGATGCGCTGAAGATCGAGCCGAGCCCGACCGACTATCTCGGGGACATCGACCCGGGCTTCTACGTCACCGGCTACCTGCGGTCATGGGCGCTCCAGTCGCAGCTTCGTGAGCACTTCCGCGAGCGCTTCGGCTCGACGTGGTTCGCGGACCGCAAGGCCGGCGGGATGCTCCGCGAGCTCTGGTCCGAGGGCCATCGCCTCGACGCCGACGAACTGCTCGCCGAAGTGACCGGTGAAGAGCTCGAGATGGAGGCGTTCGCGCAGAGCCTCCGCGAACAGCTTCGCTAAGCGACGAGCGGATTCGCGCGCCAGACGGGTCGCCTATGGACGTCACCGCCGGGCCACGTCTAGGGACTGTCCCTGGACGTGGCTCGGACCGGCAAGTCAGAGTTCGGACCGCCTGCAAGGAGGATGCAGTTTGTCCCGAGCCGACTGGAGCCGCCGCTCCTTCGGGACACGTCCCGGCCATGTCGCATCCCGCCCAGCCCTTGGCGCACGGATCGTCGCGAGCGTTGAGCTTAGGACGATTGGCGAAATAGCGGCGCGTCACGGACGTAGGGCAGCGCCCAGCGCCGTCCTTGCGGGTCGCGACTCGTCCACTCGGCGATAAGGCGGATACTTGCGTCGCTGTCCACACCGCCGGTCACGGTCGGAATTGCGTAAGGCATCCCATCAGCGTGGATGCCCGTTGGCCGGCACGCCACAGATCGGGCAGGTTCTTACCGCCGTCTACCGGCGCTTCGGCAGCGAACACGATCCGCCCAAGTCGGAACGACATCGCTGCCGCCATGCCGAGCATCGGACACGGCTCGAGAGCCGTCGTATAGGAGTCGAGTCGCAGGTACGGGTTCCTCGCCAGCTTCGACGGCCCGGCGCGCGCGATTCGCTGTGCGACTGCGATCATCGAAAGCGTTCATGAGGGCAAGCAGCTCGGCGTAGGGCGAGTAATCACACAGGCGATGTGCGAGCTCGTCGAGGGAAGGTGAGCGGTATCGCCGTCCACATCGGCGTGCGGGTGACCGAGGAAACGACGGCTCCTGCGAGGAACTCGTCTCAAGCACAGTCAAGGACTTTGTCGCCGGCTTCGAGCCGAGTTCGAGGACCATGGAGTCCAGAGCTGAGAGGCGTGCCGGGCGAATGGCGGCTCTACGCCGTGAAGGCCTAGAGCGCGCCGCCCGCGGCCGGCGGGGCGCCGGCCTCGAGTGGGCTCTCGCCGCCGCCCGCCGTCCGGGCCAGATAGTCCTCGACGAGCAGCAGGTTGTCTCCCGCCCGCTCGACGGTTGCCAGGAGATCCGACATCGAGGAGACCTCCTCGCGCTGTTCCTGGAGGAACCAATGCAGGAACTGCTCGCCGACGAGGTTGCCCTCCTCACGGGCCAGCGCGACGAGCGCGACGATCTGGTCGGTGACGCGCTTCTCCTGCTCGAGCGCGAGCCCCACAGGCTCGCTCGCGCCTCCGAACTCCGTCCGCGGCGCCTCCACACCGGGAATCGTCACCGGCAGGTCGGCGTCGAGGAGAAACTGGACGATCATCATCGCGTGGTTCCGCTCCTCTACCGCCTGGCGGTAGAAGAACGCGGCAAGCTGGGGAAGGGTCTCCGAGTCGTAGTGAGCCGCGATCGCGACGTACTGCTGCGAGGCGGCAAACTCGTTGGCGATCTGCTCGTTGAGCGTGTTCGGGAAGCGCGGCACGCGGCGAATCTATCCGACTGGCCAGTGCCCGACGTCCTGCAAACTGAATATTCTCTATTCATGCGAAGACGCCTGGTGATCGTGGGCGCCGCGGGGCGCGACTTCCATAACTTCAACCTCGTCTACCGTGGCCGGCCCGAGTTCGACGTCGTCGCCTTTACAGCCGCGCAGATCCCCAACATCGAGGGCCGCGTCTATCCCGCCGCGCTCGCGGGAGAGCTCTATCCGGAGGGAATTCCGATCCGGCCGGAGGCCGAGCTCGCCGACATCATCCGTGAGCACGAGGTCGACGAGGTCGTCTTCGCCTACTCGGACATCACCCACGAGCACGTGATGCATCTCGCGTCGCGCGCGCTTGCCGCCGGCGCGTCCTTCCGACTGCTCTCCCCGCACGAGACGATGCTGACCTCGTCGAAGCCGGTCGTCGCCGTCTGTGCGGTCCGGACGGGCTCGGGGAAGAGTCAGACGACGCGTCACATCGCCTCGCTCCTGCGCCAGGACGGCAAGCGGGTGGCCGTCCTGAGGCACCCGATGCCCTATGGCGACCTGGCCAAGCAGGCCGTCCAGCGGTTCGCGGAGTACGCGGATCTCGACGCGGCCGACGCGACGATCGAGGAGCGCGAGGAGTACGAGCCGCACATTGCCGAGGGCAACATCGTCTTCGCCGGGATCGACTACGCAGCGATCCTCGACCAGGCCGAGCAGGAGGCGGACGTGATCCTTTGGGACGGCGGCAACAACGACACACCGTTTGTGAAGCCGAACCTGCACGTCGTCGTCGTCGACCCGCATCGCCCTGGTCACGAGCTTCGCTACCACCCCGGCGAGACCAATCTCCGCATGGCGCACGTCTGCGTCGTGAACAAGGTCGACACGGCTCCGCCGGAGGGCGTCGAAGCCGTCGTCGACTCGATCCGAGCACACAACTCGGATGCGAAGATCGTCCTGGCGGCGTCTCCGTTCCACGTCGAGGAGAACGGTTTAACGATCAAGGGCAAGCGGGTGCTTGCGATCGAAGATGGTCCGACGCTCACCCACGGCGAGATGCCCTACGGCGTCGCGGTGCTCGCCGCGAAGGCGAACGGCGCGGCCGAGCTCGTCGATCCGAGACCCTTTGCCGTCGGCTCGATCGCGAAGGCGCTCGAGGAGTGGCCGCACATCCACGGTCTCCTGCCAGCGATGGGCTACGGACGGAAACAGGTCGACGAGTTGCGGGAGACGATCGCCCGCTCCGACGCTGACCTCGTCCTGATCGGCACGCCGATCGACCTCAGGCGCGCAATCGACTTCGACAAGCCGGCTCTGCGGGTCACGTACAAGCTCCAGGAGCTGGGCGAGCCGACGCTGGGCGAGGTTCTCGCCGAGTACGGTTTGATCACAGGAACCGAGGCAGCCGCAGTCGCTTGACGACGGTTGTCGCGCTTGGCGGCAATGCGCTGATTCGTCGCGGCGACCGCGGAACGGCGGCCGAACAGGCCGCGCGGCTGCGCGAAGCCGCGGCGTCGCTGAAACCGCTTTTCGCTGAGCCTCGACTCGTGATCACGCACGGAAACGGCCCGCAGGTCGGCAACGAGCTGCTCCGGCAGGAGCTGGCCGCCGATGAGGTGCCACCTCTCCCCCTCTACCTCGCCGTCGCGCAGACGCAGGCCGAGATCGGCGCGCTGATCGAGGCGGAGCTCGGGCCGGTCGCCGGACGGCCAATCGCCTGTCTGCTCACGCACGTCGTCGTGGCCGGAGACGACCCTGCCTTTGATCGACCGACGAAGCCGATTGGCCCGTTCTACTCGTCGGAGCAGGCTCGGACGCTCGAGCGGGAACGCGGCTGGATCCTCGTCGAAGAGCAGGGGCGCGGTTGGCGCCGAGCGGTTCCCTCACCCGCGCCGCTGGAGGTCGTCGAGGTCGCCCAGATCCGCTCGTTGCTCGACTCCGGGACGCTGCCGGTAGCCTGCGGGGGCGGTGGGATCCCGGTCGTGAGGCGCGACGGCCGCCTCCAGGGTGTCGAGGCTGTGATCGACAAGGACCGAGCGTCGGCGCTGCTGACCGCCGCGCTCGGCGCCGACCGGCTCGTCATCCTCACGGACGTCGGTGCGGTCAGGCGAGGCTTCGGCACGCCGAAAGAGGAAGAGGTAAGCGAGCTCTCGGTCGACGAGGCCGACGCCCTGCTCGCCGAGCTCGCCGAAGGCTCGATACGGCCGAAGGTCGAAGCGGCAATCGCCGTCGCCCGTGCCGGCGGCGAAGCGATCATCACCGCGCTCGACCGGGTCGAAGACGCTCTGGCCGGTCGCGCCGGCACCCGTGTGACGGCGTAGAACTGAACCGCTCGGCGGCGGCCGCCGAATGAGCCGCGACCCCAAGAGCGCCGACGCGTCGGCGCTGACTCGAAAGGAGCCGCACACGATGCGCACGCTCGTACTCGCCGTCGTCGGCATCGCCGTCGCCGCAGCGGTACTGCTCGTCCGCGGACCCGCGCTTGACGCGGGCCAGGCATCGAGCCACCGCGAGGCGCCGATGATCACCGAAAGCCCGACGGACGACAACACCGACCTCTACGCGTACAGGAGCTCGGACACGCCGAACTCCCTGACCGTGATCTCGAACTGGAACCCGGCTGAGGACACCGCGGCCGGGCCGAACTGGTACCGGTTCTCGGCGGGAGCGCGGTACGCAATCAACATCGACCGGAACGGAGACGCGAAGGCGGATGTCATCTACCGCTTCCGCTTCCGCAACCGTGACGGCTCGCTGTTCCTGGGCAACACGGTGCAGGACTACACGGTCACCCGCGTCATGAAGGGGACGGAGACCGTGGTCGCACGCGGCGTCACCCCGCCGAACAACATCGGCCCGCGGACGACTCCGAACTACCGGCAGCTCGCCCAGAACGGCGTGACGAATCTCGCCGGCGGCGGCAAGGTCTTCGCCGGCCAGCGCGAGGACGCCTTCTTCGCGGACATCGGCGCGATCTTCGATCTCGTCGCAATCCGGAAGGGCACCGGGAACATGGGCGGCGGCAAGGACTTCTTCGCCGGCTATGCAGTCCACGGGATCGCGTTGCAGATTCCGATCTCACAGCTCGACGACTCCGACCACACGGTGGGTGTCTGGGCCTCGACCGAGCGGCCGCGGCTGAAGATCCGCGAGTCCCGCAAGAACGGCGTCAAGCGCTACTCCAAGGAGTGGCAGTGGCGCCAGGTCTCGCGCCTGGGCAACCCGCTGATCAACGAAGTGATCATCCCGACAAAGCTCAAGGATCGCTGGAACAGCTTGAGCCCGGACAAGGATGCGCAGTTCGTGCAGTTCTACCGCCAGCCGCTGCTCGCCGCGGTCATCAACCAGCTGTACAAGCTCGGCGTGCCGGAGACGAACCGTGACGACCTCGTTCAGGTCCTGCTCACGGGCGTCCCGGGCCTGAACAACACGGGCCAGAAGCTCGCGGACATGCTGCGGGTGAACCTCTCGATCGCACCCGCGAAGAACCCGAACCGGCTGGGCGTCTTCGGCGGCGATACCGCCGGCTTCCCGAACGGCCGCCGGCTCACTGACGACGTCATCGACATCGCCGAGCGTGCGGTGGCCGGAAAGCTCAAGGGCCATCCCGCCGGCGACCTGCTCGGTGACGGCGTTGACGGGAACGACGTGCCGAACCTGGCCGGCTTCCCGTACGAGGCCGATCCCCCGAGCGGCTTCGACAACGTCAAAGGCCAGCAGAAGCCCTGATGCGACGGGCTCTGCTCGCAGGAGCGGTGGCGGCGATTGCCGCCACCGCTCTCCTCTTCGGCGGCGCTCTGCGGAGCGGCGACGGGGCGACGGCGACTCCAACCGGCCGTCAGCTCGTCCGCTTCGGGCTCGGGGAGCTGCAGGCCGCCCGCACCGGCGATCCCTCGAGGTACGCGCGCGCGGAGCGTTCGCTCCGGCGCGCACTCGCCGCCGACCCGAACGACGTCGACGCCTTGATCGGACTCGCCTCGGTTGCGAACTCCCGCCACCAGTTTCGCGACGGGCTCACACTTGCCCGCCGCGCCCAGCGGGTCTCGCCCGATACCGCGCTGACCTACGCAGTGCTGGGCGACTCGCTCGTCGAGCTCGGGCGCTATGACGAGGCGTTCGCGACCTTCGACCGGCTCGCGGACCTCAAGCCCGGGATCGCGTCGTACTCCAGGGTTTCCTACGCGCTCGAGCTGCTCGGCCAGGTCGCGCCTGCGATCTCTGCGATGGAGCTGGCCGCCGATGCCGCGGGTGGGCAGGGAGAGCCGGCTGCCTTCGCTCATGTCCAGCTCGGCAAGCTTCATTTCTCGGTCGGACGCCTCGACGCGGCCGACCGCGAGTTCCGCGCGGCACTCGGCGCCTCTTCAGGCTACGTCGAGGCACTCGACGGCCGGGCCCGCGTGGCCGCCGCCCGAGGGCGCTTCGACCAGGCGATCCAGCTCGAGCGGCAGGCGGCGGAGCGGAATCCGCTGCCGCAGGTCGTCGGGGCGCTCGGCGACTTCTATCGCGCCGCCGGGAAGCCGCGGCTCGCGCGCGAGCAGTACGAGCTCGTCGGTGCCATCGACCGGCTCTACGCCGCGAACGGCGTCGCCAACGACCTCGAGCTCGCGCTCTTCAACGTCGATCACGGCCTCCGCTTGCGTGAGTCGCTTGCGCGCGCCCGCAGCGCACATCGCGCGCGGCCGAGCATCGAGGCGGACGGCGTACTGGCTTGGGCGCTCGCGCGCAACGGCCGCTGCGGCGAGGCGCGGCGCTACTCCAAGCGCGCCCTCCGGCTCGGCACGCTCGACGCGCCCAAGTTCTTCCACCGCGGGATGATCGAGCGCTGTCTCGGCCGGAACGCCGAGGCGCGGCGCTGGTTCACCCGTGCGCTGCGGCTCAACCCTCACTTCTCCGTCAGGTGGGCGCCGGTCGCCCGAAGGGCGGTTGCGTGAAGCGCCTGGCCCTTCTCCTGATCGCGCTCGCGGCGCTCCTCCCGCCGGCTGCCTCCGCGCACCCACTCGGCAACTTCTCGGTCAACCGTTACAGCGCGGTCGAGGTCTCCGGCAACCGCATCTACGTCCATTACGTGCTCGACCTCGCGGAGATCCCCGCCTTCCAGGAGCGGAAGCGCGTGCACCGGGCCAACTTCACGGCAGAGATCGGGCGCGGACTGAAGCTCACCCTCGACGGCAGGCCGACAGCGCTGCGGCTCGTGGGTTCGAAGCGCGAACTCCGGCCCGGCGCGGGCGGGCTGAAGACGCTGCGCTTCGCGGCCGTCTACGAGACGCCGGCCACCGGGACGCGTCTCGCCTATCGCGACACGAACTTCGCCTCGCGGCTCGGCTGGCGCGAGGTCGTCGTTCGAGCCGAACGTGGTGCCCGTATCGAGTCCGCGAGCGTCCCCGCGACGAGCCGAAGCGACGCGCTCAACGCCTACCCGCAAGACCTCCTCCGCGACCCCCTCAGCGTCTCCTCCGCCACGGCGGCATTCCGCGCCGGCGCGCTTCCTGGTGTCCCTCCCCCACTTGGGAGCGCGCCGGCGCCGGAACCTCGAGGTGGTTTCGAGTCCCTGATCGCCGGTGAGCTCGGGGCAGGTGCGATTCTCGTCGCCCTCCTCCTGGCCGCCTTCTGGGGCGCCGCCCACGCGCTGACGCCCGGCCACGGCAAGGCGATCGTCGCCGGGTACCTCGTGGGAACCCGCGGACGGCCGCGCGACGCCGTCGCGCTCGGCCTGATCGTCACCGCCACCCACACGATCGGGGTCTTCGCGCTCGGGATCGTCACGCTCGCGCTCTCGGCGTTCATCGTCCCGGAGCGGCTCTACCCCTGGCTGACGCTCAGCTCGGGACTGCTCGTCGTCGGCGTCGGCGCCTCGGTGCTTTGGCGCCGTCTCCGCCACCGGCGGCAGCACGCCCACGGCCACCACCACCATCATCACGACCACGAGCACGGCTACGGACGAGGCGGCCTGCTCGGAGTCGGCATCGCCGCCGGCCTGCTCCCCTGCCCGTCCGCTCTCGTCGTCCTGCTGAGCGCGATCGCCCTACATCGCGTCGGGCTCGGCATCGTCCTGATCCTGGCCTTCAGCGCCGGGCTCGCGGCGACCATCACCGCGATCGGCCTCGTTGCGGTCCTGGCCAAGCGCGCCTTCTCGCGCTTGAGCCTCGACGGCCGTTTCATCCGCGCCCTCCCCGCCGCGAGCGCGCTCGCGATCGTCGCCGTCGGGGTGGGCATTACCCTCAAGGCGCTGCCGCAGGTGCTCTAGATGTTCGGACTCGACGACCTCATCGCCTCGTACTCGGACGGAGCCGCAGTCTGGTTCGTTCTGCTCGTCGCGATCCTGCTCGGACTGCGCCACGCAACCGACCCGGACCACCTGGCCGCGGTCACGACCCTCGTCGCAGGTGCGGGCGAGCGGGCCGCCCGCACCGCGGCAGGCCTCGGCCTCGCCTGGGGCGCCGGACACGCTGTCACGCTGTTCGCGTTCGGCCTCCCGATCCTGCTCCTGGACAAGTACCTGCCCGAGCGCGTGCAGCAGGCGGCCGAGACCGCGATCGCCTTCGTGATCGCCTACCTCGCCGTCCGGTTGCTCGTTCGCTGGCGGCGCGGCGCGTTCCATTTGCACGAGCATGGCCACGCCGGCACCACGCATAGCCACCTGCACGGACACGCGGCTGAGCAGGGCCACGGCCATGCTCACCGGGCCCGCACCAAGCTCGGGGCCTTCGGAATCGGTCTGGTACACGGCATGGGCGGCAGCGCGGGGGTCGGGATCCTGCTCGTCGCTGCGATCGAGTCGACCTGGCTCTCGGTCGCGGCCCTCGCCCTCCTCGCCATCTTCACCGGTGTCTCCATGACGATCCTGTCGACGGGTTTCGGCGCCACGCTTGCCAGCCGGCCGGTGCAGGCGAGCTTCGAGCTGGTCGCACCCGCGCTCGGCGTCGCTAGCCTCGCCTTCGGCGTCTGGTACGGGACGGCCGCCTGGGGGCTCGCGCCCTACCCGTTCTGAACCGGATCACAAGGACCGAACCGATTGGGCTGGGTCTGCGAATCTTCCAGAAGCGCATGACCCAGCCCGAACTCCATGACCTAGCGGCGGCCTACGCCCTCAACGCCCTCGACCCCGAGGATCGGTGGACGTACGAGCGGCATCTGGACGAATGCGAGCGCTGCCGCAACGAGGTGGCGAGGCTCCGGGAGACGGCGTCAGAGCTCGCCTATGTCGCCGAAGGGCCGGCGCCTCCGCCCGAGCTGCGAGATCGCATCCTGAGTGAGGCGCGCGCGGGCAAGCCCGCCGAGGTCGTCCCGCTCCGGCGAAGGTGGCTCTTCCCCGTGACGGCAGTCGCGGCCGTTGCGGCCGGCTTGACTGCGATCGGGCTCGGGCTCTGGGCGAACTCGCTTCGTGACGAAGCGCCTGGCCAGCGGGTCGTGGCCATCCAGAGTGAGAACGCCGCCGGAAACTTGATCGTTGCCGGCGACGAGGCGACCCTCGTCGTTTGCCTCGACGAGGCTCCCGTCGGGAAGACCTATGAGGCCTGGGTGGTCGAGGGCGAGATGCCGCGCCCGGCTGGGCTCTTCCCCGGCGGCTGCAGGTCGGTCCCGCTCGAGGAGCGCGTCAGTAGCGGCGACGTCGTCGCCGTGACCCTCGAAGACGAAGGGGGCGCCGAAGCGCCGACGAGCGACATCCTGCTCAGCGCGGGTGTCTGAGTACGCGATAGCGTTGGCCGCCTTCCAGAGGCGGGTGAGCGTGGGACAGAGGTCGGACGAGGAGCTCCTCGATGCCGTCGCCTCGGGCGACGATGGTGCGCTGGCCGAACTCTATGACCGGTTCGGCCGTGTCGCCTACGGGCTTGCCTACCGCATTCTCCGCGACCAGGCACTCGCCCAGGACGCGGTGCAGGAAGGATTCCTCGCCGTCTGGCGTTCGGCGCAGGGTTACCAGCGAGAACGCTCGAAGGCCGCGACCTGGATCCTGACCCTCGTGCACCGCAGAGCGGTTGACCTCGTCCGACGAGAAGACCGTCGCCGGACCGAGACGCTCGACCTCGCCCAGGAGCCTGCCGCGGAGAGTGTCGACGAGGAGGCCGGTCTGCGCGATCGCCGACTGGCGGTCCAGGGCGCACTCCAGCAGCTTCCCGACGACCAGCGCCAGGCGCTCGAGCTCGCCTACTACGGCGGCTACACGCAGTCAGAGCTCGCGGAGCGGCTCGGCGTCCCCCTGGGAACGATCAAGAGCCGGATGTTCGCGGGCCTCAACCGCCTGCGCGAGTTAGTCCCCGAGCAATAGGGGTCAGGTCTTGCACTGCCATACTCCGTGTGGCAACGCAAGACCTGACCCCAGGTACTAGGCCTGCTTGGACTGGCCTTCGATCGTCGCCTTCTCGCCGCTGCCTACCTCGATCCGGCGCGGCTTCGGCGTCTCGGGCTTCTTGACCGTGATCTGCAGGACGCCGTCGCGGTAGTCCGCCGTGACGTCGTCCTCGGTCACACCCTGCGGAATATTGTCAAGTCACAGGGAACTAGCATCAACCCTGTGATCGACGTCCCCGAAACGCTGAAAGGACGCGATTTCACGCGGGTTGCGGACTTCTCCGCCGCCGAGCTTCAGCTGGTACTCGACCTCGCGGAACGGATGAAGGCAGCGCCCCGAGAGGAGCAGCTCGTCCTCCCCGGCCGCTCGCTGGGAATGATCTTCCAGAAGCCGTCGACGCGCACGCGCGTCTCGTTCGAGGTCGGAATCGCACAACTCGGCGGATACGGGCTCTACCTGCGCGCCGACGACCTCCAGCTCGGTCGTGGCGAAACGATCCGCGACACTGCGACCGTCCTCTCCCGCTACCTCGACGGGATTCTCATTCGCACCTTCGCTCAGTCCGACGTCGAGGAGCTCGCCGAGCACGCAGAGATCCCGGTGATCAACGGCCTCACCGACGAGACGCACCCCTGCCAGGCGCTCGCGGACGTGCTCACGATCCGGGAGCGGTTCGGCCGGCTCGAGGGCGTGCGCGTCGTTTACCTCGGTGACGGGAACAACGTCTGTTCCTCCCTGATGGTCGCCGCCGCCCGACTTGGAGCGAGCTTCGTCGCCGCCACGCCGCCCGGCTACGAGCCCGACGAGCGCGCCGTCGCGACCGCGCGGTCAGCGGCCGAGGTCGAGATCGTGAACGATCCCTCAGCGGCCGTTCGCGGCGCCGACGTCCTCTACACGGATGTCTGGACGAGCATGGGCCAGGAGGACGAGCGCGAGCGGCGCCTTCGCGATTTGGCCGGCTTCGGGATCACGCAGGAGCTGCTGGCGCAGGCGTCCGACGGCGCGATCGTCCTGCACTGCCTCCCTGCGCATTACGGTGAGGAGATCACGGAGGACGTCCTCTACGGGCCGCAGTCGGCCGTCTGGGACCAGGCGGAGAACCGCCTCCACGCCCAGAAGGCGCTGATGGCGCTCGTGCTGCGCTAGGGGACGGGCCGCCGACTGTTCCCGATCAAGGACAACGTCCCGACGCGGTCGTTTCCGTACGTAACTGTGGCGCTGATCGCGATCAACACGGCGGTCTGGCTCTTCTACGAGGTCCCGAATCTCGACCACGCCGTCATGGAGCTGGCCTACCAACCCTGCGAGGTGAACGATTCCTGCCCTCCTGGGACAGCCGTCGGCGAGGACTGGCCGATCACATCGCTGACCTCGATGTTCATGCACGGGAGCTGGCTCCATCTGATCGGGAACATGCTCTTCCTCTGGATCTTCGGAAACAACGTCGAGGACGCGCTCGGCAGGGTGCGCTACCTGGTCTTCTACCTCCTCGGCGGCTACGCCGCGACGGCGCTCCAGACCTTCATTACGCTCGCCTTCGGCACCGCCGCCGACGCCCAGATCCCCAACCTGGGCGCTAGCGGCGCCATCTCGGCCGTGCTCGGCGCCTACTTCGTGCTGTTGCCGCGCGCCAGTGTTGTCACCGTGATCTTCGTCTTGATCATCTTCATCCGTGAGTTTCCCGCGCGGCTCTTCCTCGGGTTCTGGTTCCTCTTCCAGCTCTGGTTGGGCGGGTTCTCGCTCTTCGAGCCCGAGGCCGGCGGCGGCGTCGCGTTCTTCGCCCACATCGGCGGATTCGTGTTCGGGCTGGCGGCAGTGAAGCTCTTCGTCAAGCGCGCTCCGTTAAGCCCCGCCTACTAATGGAGTTCGAAGAGCAGGTGCAGGCGGCGCTCGACGATCTCCCGCCCGAGATCGCCGCCGCACTCGAGAACGTCGCCGTCGTGATCGAAGACGAGCATCCCGACGAGCCGAACCTCTTCGGCTGGTACGACGGCCTGGGCCCGGGCCTCGATCACGCGGGCGCGCTCCCCGACCGGATCGTGATCTACCGCCGCCCGCTCGAGCGGGCATTCCCGGACGCGGACGAGCTACGGCGCGAGATCCGCATCACCGTCCTCCACGAGGTGGGGCACTTCTTCGGCCTCGAGGAGGACGAGATCGACGAGCTCGGGTACGGCTAGTGCCTCTCTTCCTCGGGGCGCCAAGCCAGATACGCCGCATACCCGTCGGCGAGCGCGATTCGGCGACGTTCACGGTCGTCGACCTCGATGACGTAGACGCCGACGAACTGGGAGGTCTCCATGCCCTCCGGAACCGAGTAGGCGATCATCTGGCCGTCCGGCGACCACCCGATGTCGATCGCGGTCGCCCGGGAGAACGTCGCCACCTCCGTTCCGTCCGGCCGGACGACGAACAGCGCGCCGCCACGCGTATACGCGACCTGATCTCCCTCGGGCGACCAGTCGTACGTCTCGCCGACGCTCGGGACGACCTGCCGGCGCTTGCCGTTCAGCGAGATCGTCGTCAGCGGGCCACCGAGGTCGCCTCTGCGCTGAATGACGGCCACCGCCGAGTCGTCGGGAAGCCAGGAGGGTTGGGTGAAGTTGCCGCTGCCCGCACCTCTGTTCTGGGCAAGCCGGCGGAGCCCGGTCCCGTCGAGCGAGATCGTGTAGAGCGATGAGGCCCTGACGACGCAGCACTCTCCGCCCGCGCGCCTGGCATAGGTGAACCGAACGAAGGCGACCGTGGAACCGCGATGAGAAACGGCGGGCTGGGAGCCCTCGGCCAGCCGCCGCTCGCCGCCCCCGTCGACCGAGAGGACATGGATCGTGGACGCCCGCGGCGCCGCTCGCGGACGTTCGACGACCAGAAAGCGCCCGTCGTTCGTCCACCGTGGCAGCGTGCCCTCGCCAATGTGCCGCTCGCCCGAACCGTCGGCGTTGACGACGTAGACCTGAAGTGCCCCCGGGCCGCCCGCCTGGCGGTAGCGGACGAAAGCGAGCCTCTCTCCATTCGGCGACCAAGTGGGCAGGACCGGGTTGTCCCCGCGCCTGGCTCCGGTGACTCGCCGTGAGTTCGTTCCATCGTCCTCGAGGACGATGATTCGTGTCGGGACATCGTCGCGCACGGCGCTGTACGCGATCTCCGAGTGGTCCTCGCTACCCCCGCAGCCCGCGAGCACGACCAGCGTGAGAAGCAGGGAATGACGGATGCTGCTTCGTCGTTTTTTCATTTGTAATGAGAACACTTACCGAAATCCGTGCCGAGATCGAGCGCGCCAGCGAGGAGCGCGCCGATCTCCTGCACCGTCTGTCCTCTGGACACGACGTCGTCCTCGCCGCCGAGCTCCGTAAGCTCGACGATCGAATTGCCAAGCTCTGGGACGAGCATCGGCAGGCGCGGGCTCAGGCCCGCTTCGGGGACCGCGACGCGATCATCCGCCGAGCCCGTCTCGAAGAGCGCATCGACCGAGCCGCTTAGCGAACGACGGAGAAGGGGCGCCTTCGCGCCCCTTCTCCTTTGAACCGTGCCGGACGTGGCTAGTTGCCGGACCGGTTGCCGAATGTGACCGCCCGGAGGGCGTCGACGATGCCGTGCCCGTACCAGCCGTTGAATTCCGGCGTCCCCTCACAGAAGCTCGTGAACGTGGGTGGACGGTTGACGTGCGCGTAGCTGAACGTGCCGTCCGGCTGGTTCGACATGCAGGGCGTGTCCGTTGCGGAGGCCTCGAGGTACGCCTGCGTGAACAGCGGGTGGAGCGTGATCCCGCCGCCCCGCCGTTCGCCGTACTCCGAGACGATCAGCGCAGCCACTCCAACGGCATGCGGGGAGGCCATCGACGTGCCCTGGATCCACTGGTAGTAGGCACATGTCGAGCCCCTACAGTCACGCACGACGAAGGGGTTGTTGGGCGTCCCGTCCGGGTTCAGGTCACCGTTCTCCTCGGCCACGTTCTTCGGATACGCGGCGAGAATCTGGTTCTGGACGCCGCCGAGAGGGTTCGCGGCCGTCCATCCCGTGTCGCGGAACCACCCGCCTGGAGCAGCGACTGCCGTCTCCTCGTAGCTCCAGTTCGAGTAGTCGGCCTTCGTCTTGCTCGGCCCGATCGCCGAGACGCTGATCACGTTGTTGCCCTCGGTGGGCAGGTCGAGACACGTGTTGTTGACAGTGCGGTTGTGCGCCATGTTGGGTGGGAAGTTCGGGCTCTGCCCGTCGAACACCGGCACGCTGACGTCGTCGGCGCTGTTGCCGAGGGCGGCGACGAGCGTGACGCCGCGCTCGTGCGCATAGTCGAGCGCCCGCTGGGCCGCCTCGATGATCGTGTTCTGCTCGATCCGGTCGAGAGCAGAGTCCTCGGGAACCGGGTTCAGCGGGTCGCCGCAGTTGTAGAGCCACGGGTCGATGAAGTAGCTCATGTTCGCCACGTCGATCCCGTGATCGCCTGCGTACGTGAGCGCGTCCACGCTCGGCTGCAGGAAGAAGAACCCGGAGTCCTGCCCGGCCCGCAGGTTCACGAGCGACACATTGGGCGCCACGCCGGCCACGCCGAGGCGGTTGATCGGCGACCCGACGGTGCTAGCGACGTGCGTGCCGTGCGAGTTCTCGTCGACGTCGTTCGGGTCATTGCACGACGCATCCGGCTCGTTCTCACACGGCATGTCGATGAGCGGGATGTCGACCGTGAAGTTCCGGCTCAGTGCGCGGTTGAAGTTCGGCGCGATGTCCGGGTGGTTTCCGTCGATGCCAGTGTCGAGGATGCCAACGAGCACGCGCTTGCTCCCCTGCTGCTTCCGATAGGAGCCGCTCGTCGTGGCATTGATCATCCTCATGTCCCACTGGAGGTCGGCCAGAGGCTCGGGGTCGTTCCGGCCGTTCTGGGACCGAAAGCCGCCCGACTTCCGCGAAGGCGCCTTCAACCCCTTCGCCGCCTTGCGAACCGAGCGGAGGTACTCCTCCGAGAACTTCGGCCGAAGGTCCGGAATCGCACGCCCGATCGGATGGTTCCGCGCGACGCCCTGGATTGCCTTCGACGCTTCGGCGCGGGCCCTGAAGCTTGGCTGCGCTGAGACCGCGGTAGCGACGCCCACCCGGTTGTTCGCCTTCAGAACCCGGCCGCCGGCCTTGACCACCGCTGCTTTCATGGCGGCCGTGCCGTTCGGGCTATAGAGAACGACGTACTTCGTCGGCCGGCTGTCAGAACCAGCCTCCGTTCCGACCGCCATCGAGGCGATCATCGCGGTAGCCGCCAGCGCGACGACCGCGAACGCAACTCTACGCATGTGAGACCTCCCCTTCACTCGCTTACTCCCCCGCTTTCGGGTGCTGAGACCTGGACCGAAAGCAGCGGATTCTTATTCCCCCTCCGAGGGAAAGTCAATCGGTTCCTAGATAGAGGATCGTCTTTCCAGGAGGACACCGGACGCCCCTCTACACTGGTTGAGCCTTTCTCGGGGCGTTAGCTCAGCTGGGAGAGCGCCGGCTTTGCAAGCCGGAGGTCACCGGTTCGATCCCGGTACGCTCCACTCGCGAAAGCTCCGGAACGCGGGGCTTTTCGTTATCGGGCCGTGAGTTCGTAGACTCCTGGCTGCCGGCGCGGGCTGGCGAAGCCCTTGCCCATCACCGCGATCGCCTCGAGCAGCGCCGACTTTGCCTCCCGAGATCGCAGAGCTTGACAAGGAGGCCGGCGTCGTCCCCAAGCATCAAGCATTAAGCATTAAGGCGCAGATTCCGGATAGGCTCGCGCGGTCGAAATGCCCGTCGTCGCCTTCAGAGACATTCTCGACCCGGCCTTCGAGGAGCGGTACGGCGTCGCGGCCTTCAACGTCGTCGACGACGTCAGCCTGCGGGCGGTGATCGACGCGGCTTCCGAGCTTGACTCCCCCCTGATCGTCCAAACGTCCCTCAAGACGGTGAAGTCGATCGGGGCCAAGGTGCTCTACGAGATGTTCCACGCTATGGCCGACGATGCACCCGTGCCGATCACTCTTCACCTCGATCACTGCCCCGACCGCGAATGGGCGACCACCTGCCTGAAGACGGGCTGGAACTCGGTCCTGTTCGACGGCTCCCATCTGGACATCGAGGAAAACACCCGCCAGACGGCCGAGGTCGTCGAGGAGGCGCGCGAATACGGCGCGGACGTCGAGGGTGAGATCGAGAGCGTCAGGGGGGTCGAGGACGACGTGGGCTCCGACGAGGCGGGCGACGTACATCCGGTCGAGGTGTCGCTGAAGTTCATCGAGGACACCGGGGTCTACGCGTTCGCACCGGCTATCGGAACGGCGCATGGGCTTTATGCATCAAGCCCCAAGCTCACGCCCGAGCGGGTGACCGCAATCGTCGAGCGGGCGCCGATTCCCCAGGTGCTGCACGGCGGAACCGGGCTGTCACCGGAGCAGTTCAAGGATCTCATCTCGCGCGGCTGCGCCAAGGTGAACATCTCCACAGCCCTGAAGATCGCGTTCGTCGACTCCTTCCGCGAGTACCTGGAGGCCAATCCCACCAAGCACGATCCCCCTTCCCTGCTGAAGAGCGCGGGCGACGCGGTGCGGGCGATGGCCATTGAGCACATACGGACCTTCGGCTCCGTGGGCAAGGCGCGCACACCCGTAAGCGGCTGATGCCGGCGTTGTTCTTCGACTGCGACGGCGTGCTCGCGGACACCGAGCGCTTTGGGCACCTGCCGGCGTTCAACGAGACTTTCGCACAGGAGGGACTGCCGGTCCGCTGGTCGGAGTCGGAGTACGCCAAGAAGCTGTTGATCGCCGGCGGGAAGGAGCGCATGGCGTCGCTCCTGACGGATGAGTTCGTCCGCGAGAACGGACTGCCGGCCGATTCCGAGGGCCAGCGGGAGCTGATTGCCCGCTGGCACAAAGCGAAGACCGCGGCCTACAAGGCTCGCGTTCACGCCGGCCAAGTGCCCGGCCGTCCGGGCGTGGCCCGCGTCGTCGACGAGGCGCTCGCGGCCGGGTGGATACTCGCGGTCGCCTCCACATCGGCGGAGGAGTCGGTGCGCGCAACCCTCGAGCACGCCGTCGGCGACGAGCAGGCATCCCACTTCAGTGTGCTGGCCGGCGACGTCGTGCCGGCCAAGAAGCCCGACCCCGGCATCTACCTGCTGGCGCTGGAGCGCACCGGGGCCGACCCGCACGAGACGGTCGTCATCGAGGACTCGCGCAACGGTCTCCTCGCGGCGGAGGCCGCGGGCCTGCGTTGCGTCGTCACCGTCAGCAGCTACACGGGTGCCGAGGACTTCTCGGAGGCCGTGCTCGTGGTATCGAGCCTCGGCGACCCGGGCCAACCGGCTCAGGTCCTCGCCAATCGAAGCCCCGCCGAACCCGGGCCGTACATCACGCTGGACGACCTTCAGGCGTGCCTGCGGGTCCCTGCCCCAAGGGAGGTCACATGAGCGACGCCGCCCTGCGCGACGCCGAGCAACTGGTGCGAACCATCGCCGACACAGCCGTGGAGAACGAGAAGTACTTCTGCGACCTCGATGCTGTGGTCGGCGACGGAGACTTCGGCTACTCCCTGGCCCGGGGCTTCGACAAGGTGGTCGACGACTGGGACGCGATGGAGTACGAAGACATCTCGGGTCTGCTCAAGAAGACGGCGCTCGTGCTGTCGGGTCGTGTCGGAGGGGCATCGGGTCCGATCTGGGGTACCGCGTTCCTGCGCGCTGGAACCGCGCTCAAGGACAGTCCGGATCCTTCGGCAGAGGATGCGGTCGCTGCGCTCCGCGCCGCGATCGAAGGAATCAAGCAGCGCGGGGAGTCGGACCTCGGCGACAAGACTCTGCTGGACGCCCTAATCCCGGCAACCGACCGGCTGGAGCAGGAGTTCGCGCGCGGCGCCAACGCATCGGACGCCCTCGCGGCGGCCGCCGAGACCGCGCGCGAGAGCGCCGAAGCGACCAAGGGAATGCTCGCCAAGAAGGGCCGAGCCGCGTACTCGGGCGAGCGCAGCAGGGAGTCCGTCGACGCCGGCGCCATAGCGATCGCGGTGCTCTTCGAGCGCGTCAGCACCGCCTGGCGCCCCACCACCGTCTAGGCCCGGGCGACCGGGCAGAGGAGGAGTTACATGAAGAAGTTCGTCAACGATCCGCAGCAGTTCGTCCCCGAGATGCTCAAGGGAATCGAGCTGGCGAATCCGGGCAAGCTGCGCTACGTGCCCGAGTACAACCTGATCATGCGGACGGACGTTCCGCGTGACGACAAGGTGTCAATCATCCAGGGCTCGGGCTCCGGGCACGAGCCCGCTCACGTGATGGCGGTCGGCCCCGGGATGCTCGACGCGGCCTGCCCAGGCGACGTCTTCTCCGCTCCACCTTCGGACTACGTCTACGAGACAAGCAAGCTCCTGAACAGCCCCAAGGGCGTCTTGCACATCATCAACAACTACACCGGCGACAGAATGGCCTTCGACATGGGCCGTGAGCTCGCCGAGGCCGAGGACATCGAGATCGGCACGGTGATCGTCGACGACGACGTTGCCGTCAAGGACTCCACCTACACGGTCGGGCGCCGGGGCGTGGCCGGCAACTTCTTCGTGATCAAGGCACTCGGTGCGGCATCGGACCGCGGCGACGATCTGCAGTCGCTCGTTGCCCTCGGAGAACGCGTCAACTCTGTCACGCGGTCGATGGGCATGGCGCTCACCTCCTGCACGCCTCCCGCGAAGGGCTCACCGCTGTTCGAGCTGGGCGACGACGAGATCGAGATGGGCGTCGGCATCCACGGCGAGCCCGGCCGTCGCCGCGAGAAGCTGACGACCGCCAACAACATCATCGACGAGATGCTCGAGGCGGTGGTCACCGACCTGCCCTACGAGTCGGGCGACGAGGTCGCGCTGATGATCAACGGCCTCGGCGGCACGCCGATCTCGGAGCTCTACATCCTGTATGGGCGCGCGCACGAGCAGTTGCAAGAGCGCGGCGTCAATGTGTGGCGCTCCTACGTGGGCGAGTACTGCACGTCGCTCGACATGGCAGGAGCATCGGTGACCCTCGTCAAGGTCGACGACGAGCTCAA
Organism: uncultured Actinomycetes bacterium; assembly: GCA_963752845.1. Lineage (GTDB taxonomy): Bacteria > Actinomycetota > Thermoleophilia > Gaiellales > Gaiellaceae > JACDAN01. The sequence goes on from CAVVZV010000003.1 coordinate 835,040, forward strand.
GGGGCTGCTCGAGGCGCCGGCCGAGATCGCGGCTCGCGTCTTCTAGAGAGCTCCAGCACCCCGCCGTGCGCCAGCGCGGACTCTGCGGGCACGGACGCCCCGGAGTCCGCCAGCGCGGCGCGGATTCTGCCGGCGTCGCCAATCGTCCACTAAGGCAGCGATGCGCTGAGTAGGCTGGGATTGGGCTCGAGCCGGCGCGACCTGGCCGCGTGTTGTCAGACCTGGCGAAGTCTTTCTTCAACCTCCAGACTGCGGGGTCACGCGCTGCTCGACGCTCTCCTGGCGGAGCTTGAGCTACTTCTCCGTATCCACTCGGATGAACGGCGCGGGGAACGGGAAGTTGGCGGCGCCGTTGACGAGCGTGTTGCCGTCGAAGACGATCGTCGCCGTCGCGCTCGCCGAGCGCTCCTTCCTCTTAGAGCCAGGCCCATTGACCGTGGTTATGACCGGTCCGGTCCCGGTCCAGCTGGCGTCGACCGAAACCGTGTGCAACCCGCCCCGGTTATCCCGCACGTTGGCGAACGTGCCGCTGACACTCACGTTCTTGAGGTTCGGGTCGAACTGCGTCGGCGCGGCCCGTACGAAACCCCAGCTGAAGGTGCCGTCCGGACACTGGCCCACGAACCCGACCCTGAGAGGCGGATTGGGGTCAGGCGTCGTCCCCGCCTCGATGAAGTTGTCCGTCTCCACGATCAGGCGCCCGTCGGCGGCCGTCGAGCCATCCGTGCACTGGAACGCGGTCGACCAGCGCGCGGAGGCAACTTGCTCTGCTGAAGCCGTTCGCGGCCGAGGCGACGGCCGGTACGACAAGCAACGCCAAGGCGGCGAGCAGCGGGGCGACATTCGTGTATGGCCGGGGAGGTCGGCCGGTGGATCGGCTTCGCGGCAACTGCAGATCACGCATGAGCGAACTCCTTGTGGTTGACCCGGGACGAATTCCCGGTGACAGGACCGTCCGCCGATCGTAAGCCCGGAGTCGCTTCACGATCGCGCACGCTTAACCGGGAGTACGCGCGAAAGCGCCTTCCGGTTTACGCGGCGGAAGGGTGCGCAGCTCAGGCGTCAAGCGCCGTGAACCTTCCGACGTTCTGACCGGAGGCGCTACTTACTCTCTGTCGGGGCCAAGCTCACTTCGGAAGCAGCCTGCTCGATGAGTCCAGCCACAGCTGTCGGCTGTGACACATAGATCGAATGGCTGCCAGTGACCTCGACAACGGTCGAACCCGCCCGCGCTGACATCTCGCGCTGGGCCGGTGGCGGGATCATCCGGTCTTCGGTCGTGACGAGGTACCAGCTTGGCTTGCTCTGCCACGCAGATTCGCTGATCGTGCCGCCCAGGGCATCGACGCCCCACGGGACTTGCGAGTCGGCCATGAACGCGGCCTGTTCGGCGCTCAGGTCGCCTGCGAATGAAGCGTGGAACTTCTCCCGGTCGAGGAGCAGAAACCCGTCCTGGGGCGGCAGAATCGGCGGCTGCGGGCCATCGGTCGGGAAGCCCGCGAGGAGGGTGTTCACGGACTCGCCTTGGTCCGGCACGAAGCCTGCGATGTAGACGAGCGCCGCCACCTTGGGATGGTTTCCCGCCTCGGTGATCACCGCCCCGCCGTAGGAGTGTCCAACGAGGATGACCGGTTCGCTCTGCGCGTCGATCACACGCTCGGTCACCGCAACGTCGTCCGCGTGCGAGATCGTCGGATTCTGGACGACAGCGACGTTGTAGCCGTCTTTCCTCAGATGGTCGTAGACGCCCTGCCAGCCGGAGCCGTCCACGAACCCGCCGTGGACAAGAACAACGGTCCCCGTCGCTGAGCCAGTAGCCATGATGCTCCTTTCTCGAATAAGAGAGGGCGTGTTGATGCTACTAAGCTCCGGCAACAACGCCGGGTTTAGCGCGCCAGCGGCGGAGTCACCGCCAATCTCGATGCGGCTCGCAACGGCCGGGCACGGCACCGGCGCGGCTTGCAAGCCTGAGGGTCATCGGACTATCCCTGCGCCGATGTGGAAGCCCCGGTGACCGTGGTGGCGATGCGCTCGAGCGCGTCCACCACTTCGTCGAGCGGCGCGCGGGTGTCGAGCTCCGCGGTGGCGCCGGCGCGCAGCAGCGGCTCGACGGTGGCCAGGTGGTGCAGGATCAGATCGCGCTGAGCTTGGCTCCTGCCGTAGTCGTTCGTCTTGCGCACGGCCACCCGCCCAAGGATCACGTCCGCGGGCGCGCTCAGCAGCACGACCGCGTCGAACCGTGGATAGAACTTCCCCTGGTTGGAGACGCAGCCCGAGACGAAGAGCACGCCGTCGTCGTGCTTGCTGAGCAGCATGTCGATCCGGTCCTCGCGCCACAGCCGCTCCGATTCTCGGCCCGTCGGAAGATGGCACCTCCTCCGTCCAGCCTCCGTAATCCGTGTCCACGACCCGGTGCCCCCTACGGGCAAGCTCGACGAGAGCCGTCGACTTCCCTGTCCCGGACATCCCTGTGACCAAAACCACGGCCACGCTCTCAGACGGCGCGGGCGAGGCGTCGGCGCTCCCCGACGCTGCGCGGGTCGAGGCGGAGGCCGAGCTCGCGAGCGAGCGCGAGCGATCGCTCGTACTCCTCGCGGTGGATGCCGCGGGCGATCTCCTCGTACTGGCCGTTCTCGCCGACCTTCCCGGAGACGTAGTACTGCGCCATTAGGTTCACGTACGTCCCCGGCCCGAGCTCCTCGGCGACGAAGCGCAAGATCGACTCGGTCTCCTCGATCAGGCCGGGCATGATCAGGTGCCTGAGGATGAGGCCGCGCCGCGCCATCCCGTGCTCGTCGAGCACCAGCTCGCCGACCTGGCGGTTCATCTCGACGATCGTCTCGCGCGCGACGTCCGGGTAGTCGCTGCGCTTCAGATAGCGTCGCGCAGCCTCGCTCGTCCAGAGCTTGAAGTCGGGCATGTAGACGTCGACGATCCCCTCCAGCAGGTGGAGGCTATCGAGCGAGTCGTAGGCGCTGGTGTTGTAGACGATCGGCAGGTCGAGGCCGCGCTCGAACGCGAGCGGCAGCGCTTCGAGGATCTGCGGGACGACGTGCTCGGGCGTGACCCAGTTGATGTTGTGGCAGCCGATCGCCTGCAGCTCGAGCATCATTCCTGCGAGCCGCTCCGGCGTCACGAGCTCGCCTCGTACCGCCCATGAGATCTCGTGGTTCTGGCAGAAGACGCAGCGGAGGTTGCAACCGGAGAAGAAGATCGTCCCCGAGCCGCGCTGGCCCCGAAGGCAGTCCTCTTCGCCGAAGTGCGGGAAATAGGAAGCGACGACGGCGTTCCGCCCGATCGCGCAGAGGCCGGCGACGTCGACGCGCCGGTCGACCTTGCAGCCGCGGGGACAGACGACGCAGCGCTCGCCGAGCAACTCGTGCGCCTCGGCCGCCCGGCGCTCGAGCTCAACGCGAGGCAGCGAGACGGTCAGCACGTCTCGATCGTAGCGCCAGCCTGGAATGGCGGCTGTTAGCGTCGGACCGTGGGCAAGGAGATCGAGCTCCGGCGGCACACCGACGCCGACGGCGACGTGCTCACCGCCGAAGGTGTGCGTGCCGCGCTGGCGATCGGCGCACGCCTCGGCGGCGGTTACGACGTCGCGGTCTCGACCGGAGCACAGCGCGCGACGCAGACACTCGCGTGTTTCCTCGCAGCACTCGGCCAGCAGGTGCCGGCCGGGGTCGTCGTCGAGCCCGGCCTGCGGTCCCAGGTCGAGGACCGCTGGCGCTCGGCGTATCGGACCGCAGGAAGCGGCGAGCTCCGGGCGTTGCGGGAGGCCGACCCCGAGCTCGTCGCCGACGACTCGGAGAGGCTCGGCGCTGCACTTCACCGCGTCCTCGACTCGCTGCCGGAGGACGGACGCGCCCTCGTCGTGGGCCACAGCCCGACAAACGAGGCCGCAGTCCTCGGCCTCACCGGCGAGATCGTGGCCCCTCTAGCGAAGGGCGAAGGCGTCCTCGTCGTCGCCGGCGACGACGGCTATTCGGTCGACCCGCTCGAATAGTCGGCCAGGTCACGCATTAGAGCGCGGATGGGTCGACGAATCGTAACCGGCGAATGAGCTAGGAACAGGACGGCGGTGAACGCGATCACCGCCGTCCCAGGAGATGTTCCTATTGCCCCGCAACCTTCGGGACTTGCGCGAGCCAGTATTCGGCCGTGTTGGCATCCGGGACTGTCCCGAACCGCGCGTTCACGGCGTAGAGTCGCTTCCCGAAGTCGTCGATCGTCGTCGGGACGTCGAAGTCCGGGTCGGTGAGATTGACCGTCAGCGTCCCTGAGCCCAGGCTCCGACTGAGCCTGAAGACGGCCACCTTGTTGTCGCGGTTTTGCACGACGTAGAGCGTCCGCCGATCGAGCAGCAGGCCGTCGCCGTTGACGACCGGCTGGTCGAGCGTGATCTCGTCCGTTTCGCCGGATCGCGGATCGACCGTGAAGACCTTGCCGACGTTGGTCTGGACGATCACGAGCGTCTTGCCGTCCCGCGTCGCCTCGATGCCGTTGGCGTTGTTGCCGGCTTGGTAGACGATGATCGCCGGTCAGCGGAATCCGCTCGACGCCGCCGCGGCCGAATCGGTACAGGAACGGCCGTCGCGAGTCGGTGAAGTAGGCGCCGCCTCGCGCGACGGCGACGTCATTGACGAACGTTGGGTTCGTCTCGGTGATCGGAAGCTCAGCCAGCTGTGGCTCGGCCAGCAGCCTCCCGCTTCTCGCGCTGTAGACGAAGCCCTTCCCGGTCGGGCCGCCGGCGACGAACAGGAGCCCATGGTGGTACTCGACGCCGATCGCCGCCCGGCCGGTTACGCCGGGCATGAAGACCGACCCCTCCCCGGTCTTGAGGTCGCCGCGGTAGATCGCACCCGTCGGGATCGAGCCGACGTAGAACGTCTCCTCGCTTGCCGATCGCGATCCCCTCGGGCCGGAAGCCGTCGGGCAGCGCAATCCGCTCCGGAAAGCCGCCGCATGCCCCGAGCGGCGCCGCCAGCATGATTGCGGCGACCGCAGTCCAGACTGTGAGAAGCGTGATCCTTCGGATCAACAGAGATCCCCCCTCTTCGAACGCTTGTCGCTTCTGGGGGTCCTACGTGCCCGAGCCTCGGTCGGATGACACATCGCTGGCAGACTGCATGCATGCCGAAAATCGAGAAGCCAGAAGCCGAATGGCGCGCCGAGCTGAGCCCTGAGCAGTACCGCATCCTGCGCGAAAAGGGAACCGAGGCGCCGTTTGTCAACGAGTACGACCACGTCTTCGAGCCGGGTACCTACCGCTGCGCGGGCTGCGGCGCCGAGCTCTTCGCCTCGGAGACGAAGTACGACTCCGGCTGTGGTTGGCCGGCGTTCTACGCGCCGGCGTCGGAGGACGTGATCGAGGAAGAGCGCGACACGAGTCACGGGATGGTGCGAACCGAGGTGCTGTGCGCGAACTGCGGCGGCCATCTCGGACACGTCTTCCCCGACGGCCCGCACCCGACGGGGCAGCGTTACTGCATCAACTCGGCCGCGCTCGAGCTCGAAGAGGAGTAGAGCCGAGTCGGAGCATCCGGATCGCCAGCACGGTGATCCAGATGAACCAGACGAAAACCGCCAGGAGCGAGCCGAGACCCTCGCCGACGACGCTACCGGCGACCGCGGCCACGATGGTGCCGATGCCGAAGGCAAGTGTCGGCACCCACAGGTCGCGCCATTGCGGCGACAACTTCAGGGCACGTGCGAGAACGAACGGGGCGAGCACCAGGGCAAGGACTGTTAGCCCCGCGACCGTGTTGTGTGCCGCCGCATGCCATGACGAGTTGTCGCAACCCTGGTCGATCTGACGGCAATCGAGCCGAAAGAGCCCAGTGAGGAAGACAGAGACGCCTGCGACAGCGACCAGGATCGAGCCGATCCGTGCCGACCGATGGCGCCCAACCGAGCGCCAAAGCCCGATCCCGAAGACGAGCAGAAGCAAGCCGGGCAAGTTTGAGCCCAGTTGATTCGAGAGCCACGCGCTCTCGGCCGTGTCGGCGCCGAGGTCGCTGTTGGCGTGGTTGACGAGGCTGAAATCGTCCGGCTGTGCCAGCGCTCCCGCCAGCGTTCCGACGAACAGCACGGGTCCAGCAAGCAGGCCGCAGATCGCGGAGACCACTTGGGCACGATCCACGGAAGCCATCGCGTCGGCTTGAATTAGCTTTTAGGACGGGATCGTGTACTCGATGTCGCTGACGTCGAGGCCGAGCGACGACGCGATCTTGATCCCCTCTTCGATCTCGCGCCGGATGCGGGCGAGATCACGCGAGCGCATCGAGGTGCTGACGAAGTCCCGCTCCTTCGGCCGCCAGAGCACATGCTCCGCGAAGATCGGGAGCATTGTGCTCGCGCCCTTGAGCATCTTGGCCTTCGTCTTCTTCGACGCCGTGCGCAGCAGGACTTTCTCGTAGGCCATCCCCGAGGCGTGGTGGATGCCGTCGTCGATCGTCAGGCGGTTGCAGAGGTCCTCGAGCACCGTCCCCCGCGAGGCGCGGGCGATCAATCGGAACCGCGGGATGATCATCCGCTCGAAGAAGACCTGCATCAGGAAGACCTTCTCCTCGAGCTCGTCGTTGCCGAGGAAGATCTGCGCCAGCTTGTCGAGGTGCGGATCGCGCTCGGTCGGCCCGCCGGCCGCCTCGATCAGCCGGAGCCAAGCCTCGACGTGGCGCGCCTCGTCCTGGGCCATTGTCGAGTAGTAGAGCTTCGCGTCGTGGTGCCTGGCGAGCTCGAGCAGCTGGGCGGCCATCTCGACGGCCAGTGAGTCGGCCTGGAGCTGCTGAGTGATGACCGAGCGCCAGATGTCGCGCCGGCGCGCCTGCTTCTCCTTGGTGCCGGAGCTCTCCGGGATCGGCGGCAGCTCCTCCCAGGGCATGTCGCGCACCTGCCACTCCTGCTTCTTTGCCAGCTGGTAGTAGCGGAAGACCTCCGGCGCCTGCCGCCCGGGCAGCCCTTCTTCGACCGCCTGAGTGTCCTCGACCGTCGCCATTGGGTCGGGCAAGGTTAGCCGGTAGGCTGACGGCAAGCCCGAGGAGGCCGCTGCGAAAACTGCAGCTCGCCGGTTCTCGTAGGAACGAGAGCCCACGAGAGAGGAGCCCCCGTGTCGAACACGGAATCGCCCGTCCCGTCCCCCGCAGAGGCAAAGGAGCGTCTGGAGCAAGCGCTGTTCGAGATCCGGCGCGTGATCGCCGGTCAGGAGGCGATGCTCGAGCGGGTGCTCGTGTGCCTGTTGGCGCAGGGTCATCTGCTGATCGAAGGTGTCCCTGGACTGGCCAAGACGCTCACGATCAAGACGACGGCGGGCGTGCTCGGCGGCACGTTTTCACGGGTTCAGTTCACACCCGACCTCGTCCCGTCCGACCTGGTCGGAACTCGCATCTACCGAGCGGGTGAAGGCACGTTCGAGACCGAGCTCGGCCCCGTGTTCTGCAACTTCCTGCTCGCGGACGAGATCAACCGCGCGCCGGCGAAAGTGCAGTCGGCCCTACTGGAGGTCATGCAGGAGCACCAGGTGACGATCGGGCACGACACGTTCCCGGTTCCCGATCCCTTCCTGGTGATGGCAACCCAGAACCCGATCGAGTCGGAGGGCACGTATCCGCTGCCGGAGGCCCAGGTCGACCGCTTCATGCTCAAGATCCTCATCGGCTACCCCGAGCACGACGAGGAGCTGACGATCGTCGAGCGGCAGCTGGTCGCGCCGCCCGACCTCCGCGAGGCGCTGACGCTCGAGGAGCTGAAGGCGCTCCAGCGGGCCGTGTTCGAGATCTATGTCGATCCGGCGCTGATCAGCTACGCCGTCAATCTCGCGACCGCCACGCGGGAGTCATCCGAGTACATCGCCTACGGCGCCAGCCCCCGCGGCCCGATCCATCTCGTCCAGGCGGCGCGGGCACTTGCGCTCGTCCGCGGCCGAGAGTATGCGCTCGCCGAGGACCTTCAGGCGCTCGCCAAAGACGCCCTCCGTCACCGGCTCGTGCTCACCTACCAGGCCCTCGCCGAGGAGGTGACCCCCGACGCACTCCTCGACGACGTGATCGCGAACGTGCCCGTCCCGCAGATCGACCTGACCCGTGTGAGCGCGGCGTGAACGCAGTCCGCCGCGCCGCGACACCGGACCGGCCTGGCCCCGGACCGATGCCGGACGCCCTGCTCCGGGCGCTCGACATCACGATCGGCCGCCGGATGGAGGGACTGCTTGCCGGCGACTACCGCTCATCGCTCTTCGGCGACGGAACGGAGCTTGCGCAGGTGCGCACCTACGTTCCCGGTGACGACGTGCGCCGCATCGACTGGAACGTCACCGCCCGGACGGGCGAGCCGCACGTCCGCGTCCAGCTCGCCGAGCGCGTGCTCGTCACGTGGCTGGTGCTCGATGTCTCGGCTTCGATGCAGTTCGGTACCGCCGAGCGTCGGAAGGCCGATGTCGCCGAAGGAGCGGCGCTCGCGATCGGACACGTCGCCACGAGACGAGGCAACCGGCTCGGCGTCGTCACGTTCGGAGACGCGAACCCGCGCGGCCTCCCGGCGAGGCAGGGACGGATGGGCCTCGTCGGCCTGCTGATGGCGCTTCGCGAGGAGCCTGACGGGAAACGCCTCGGCGCGACCTCGCTCGGCGAGGCGCTGACCAGGACAGGTGCGCTCGCCAAGCAACGGAGCCTCGTCGTCGTCGTTTCGGACTTCCGCGGCCCTCGCGACTGGCGACGCCCTTTGCTCGAGCTCGCCGGGAGGCACGACGTCGTCGCCCTCGAGATCCGCGACCCGCGCGAAGAGGCGCTGCCGAACGTCGGCGCGCTCTGGCTCGTCGATCCCGAGACGGGTCGCCTGCTCCGCGTCGACACGAGGAGTCGCAAGTTGCGTGAGCGCTTTGCGGCGGCTGCGGCGGACGAGCGGAACGACGTCGAGAGGGCGCTCGCTTCGCTCGGGGTCCGCCATCTCGTCCTGTCGACCTCGGGCGACTGGCTGCGGTCACTCGCGGTCTTCCTGCGCCGGAGGCGCACGTGACCTTCGACTGGCCACTCGCGCTTCTCGCCCTGCTCCTCATTCCCGTGCTCGTCGCGCTCTACGTGCTGCGAGAGCGCCGGCGCACGGACTTTGCCTCCGACTTCGCGAACCCCGCATTGCTCCCCAACGTGATCGACCGGGCGCCGGGGCTGCGCCGCCACCTTCCGCTCATCCTCGGCCTCCTCGGGCTGACTGCGATCGTCCTCGGCGTCGCACGCCCTCACGCGACGGTCAACGTCAAGCGCGAGGAGGCCACAATCGTCCTCGCCATTGATGTCTCGCGCTCGATGAAGGCCGATGACGTCGAGCCCACCAGGTTGGACGCGGCCCGGAACGCTGCCAAGGCATTCCTCGGCGAGGTGCCGGAGCGCTACCGAGTCGGCGTCGTCTCCTTTGCGACTCGTGCAGTCGTCGGTGTCGTCCCGACAGAGGACCGCTCACTCGTCGAGGCTTCGCTCGACACCTTGGCGCCGGGCGAGGGCACGGCGATCGGCGACGCGGTCGCCCTTTCCACGCGAGTCGGCCAGCCCCGACAGGCGGACCAGGAGGATGCGCCGCCGCGCTCGATCCTGGTCATCTCCGACGGAGCCCGTGACGGGGGCGCCGTCGATCCGCAGGTGGCGGCCCGGCGTGCGAAGCAGCTCAAGGTGCCCGTCTACACCGTGCTTGTGGGGACCGAGGACGGAGTCATCGAGGAGACGCTCACCGGTGGATTCAGGCAGATCATCCGCGTCCCGCCGAGTCCCGACACGCTCAGAGACATCGCACGGCTCTCGGGCGGCGAGTTCTTCACCGCCACCGATGCCGAAGGCCTCGACCGCGTTTACGAGGAGCTCGGCTCGCGGCTCGGCACGCGCAAGGAGTCGCGTGAGATCGGGGATTACTTCGCCGGCGGCGCAGCCGCGTTCCTGCTCGCCGGCGGCGCCTTGTCTGCGCTCTGGTTCAGGAGGGTCCCATGAAGAAGCTGCTCGTGATCGCGGCGCTGACCGCACTGCTGACCGCGGGCTCGGGCCCCGCGCAGGCAGCCGACGAGTGCGACGGATTGATGGTTTGCGTGCCCGTGGCGGGGCCGTGGGTCGTCGTTCCGACCGGGAATTCCGTGCCGAGGCCCCGGGTTGAGTACCAGCTCACCTGCCCGCGCGGCTACATCGTGGGTGGGCTCGATGCCCGCCTCAGTGACCGCGGCATCAACGTCACGTTCATCGGAAAGCTCGGCAGTCCGGTGAACCCTGGGATCACGACGTCGCGCTCCGTCGTCTTCGTGGCGCGCTACGTCGGAGCGACTGCGCGCGCGCCGAGCTTCCGACCGTTCATCGGCTGCATGCCGGCGAGCGGCGGAGGAGGGATCCCGACGGCCTTCGGCGCGGTCAAGCCGGGCGAGCCGACGATCCGGCGCGTCGGCAGGGTGCGCGTCGTCCCGGGAACGAGCACCGTTGCGAGCGCATGTCGCGGGCGTGAGACGCTTGTCGATGCCTCCCACGCGGTCGCGTTCGGCACGTCGGCGCCGCCGAGTGCCAGCGTGATCGGGACCGTGAAGGCAGCGCGGACTGTGCGCGGCAACCGTGTGCTCGTGTCGGTTCGGGGCGACGCGGAGCTCGGACGCATTCGAGCCATCGTTCAGGTGCACGCCGTCTGCTCGAGGGTTGGATGAGACGTCGCTTGCGAAGTCGATTTCAGGCCGTGTGGGCTCTGCCCGTGCGGCCGTCTGAAATGACTGGTCGACACGTAGGGATCTGGAGAGGCCTGTGAGGTTCGAGCGCCCGCTTCTGCTGCTGACGCTGCTTGCGCTCGCCGCGGCGGTCGCCCTCGTGTGGTGGCTGCTGCGTCGGCGGCGCATGCGCTATGCCGTGAAGTACACGAACCTCGAGGTGCTGGCCGGGGTGGCCGGCGAGAGCGCGTGGCGGCGCTTCGTCCCACCTGCCCTCTTCATCGCTTCGCTCGCCGCCCTGGGCGTGGCCCTCGCGCGGCCTCATGTCGACCGGCTCGTTCCCAAAGAGAAGGCGATGGTGATCCTCGTCATCGATTCGTCGCGGTCGATGCAGGCGAGGGACGTCGAGCCGACGCGGCTCGCGGCGGCGCAGGAAGCCGCGCGCCGCTTCCTCGATCGCGTTCCAGGCAAGCTGCGCGTCGGGCTGGTCGTCTTCGCGGGCGAGGCGCAGGTCGCCGCGCCGCCGACGACCGATCACGATGTCGTCGAACAATCGCTCGACGAGCTCGGAGAGTTTCAGATTTTCGGCGGGACGGCGATCGGCGACGCGCTCGCAGCCGCGGTCGAGCTCGCGCAGCAGTCTCTCGCCGAGGAGGAGGACACGATCGCCCTCCGCGCGGCGCCGGCGGACGAGAAGGGCCTGGCGGCAATTCTCTTCCTCTCCGACGGCGCGCAGACGCGCGGCACGCTCGCTCCCTTCGAAGGGGCCGACCGAGCGAAGGCGGCCGGTTTTCCTGTCTACACCGTCGCGTTAGGAACGCCCGAAGGTGTGATCAGGGGGCGGTTCGGCTTTGGGCCGGGCTTCGGCGACGACCGAATCATCCCCGTGCCGCCCGACCCGGAGACGCTCCGCGACATCGCCGATACGACCGGCGGGAAGTTCACGGAGGCTCGCAGCGCCGATGTCCTCGAGCAGACGTACGAGAAGCTCGGCTCGAGCCTCGGACGCGAGCCCGGCGAGAGCGAGATCACGTTCGCCTTCCTCGCCGCGGCGGGCGGTCTGCTGCTTGCCGCGGGCGTGCTCTCGGCGCTCTGGTCTCCTCGTTTCCCCTAGGAGTTGTTGTCTTCAGGGACGAAGGCCGTCTGCGTGCACATAGACCTTCTCGCCGCGGAAGAGCCGGCGTTCCCGGTCCCAGGGGAAGAAGATCACCACGCGGAACTCGACCCGCGCGCCGCTCGCTTCCCAGTCCAACCACGTCTGCTCATGCGTGCCGGTGACCTCCGCCTCCTCGACGACGCCCTGCGGGCCGACGACGATGTCGGTCAGGTCGAAGTGGATGTCTGGAAAGGCGGTTAGCAGACCCGTATAGAAGCGCGTCGCGCCCTCGTGGCCCTCCCAGCGCTCAGGCGTGCCGACGATCTCGTAGACGCAGTCGTCCGTCAGTGTGGCCAGCAGGCCGGGGAGGTCGCGGTTGTCCTCGGCGATCGAGTGCTGCTTCCAGAGCTCGTAGACCGCCTGGACCTCGGCCGGGTCGACCTCGAGCTTCATTAGTTCGCGGATTTCCACAACCGGGAATATCGCAGTCCGTGAGCCACTCGTGAGCGAGGACCAGGAAAGTCGTGACGAACGGCTCGATCGCGAGCTGATCGAGCTCCTGAACGAGCTTCGAGTCGTGCTCCCCGGCGTGCAGGTGCTGTTTGCGTTCCTGCTCACGGTCCCATTCACGAACACGTTCTCCAGGATCACGAACACGCAACGACAAGTCTTTTTCGCAGTCTTCCTTCTTACAGCCGCCTCGACGGCGCTCCTCATCGCACCGTCGGCTTACCACCGTCTGCGCTGGCGGCAGCACGACAAGGAGCAGATGCTCAGGACCGCGAACCGACTTTCGATCGGCGGGCTCGTATTCCTGACGCTTGCACTGGTCGGCGCCTCGTTTCTCGTCGCCGACCTGCTCTTCCACACGACCGCGGCGGCGCTCCTGACCGCCGCGGTCGCAGGGTTCTTCGTCTGGTTTTGGTGGGGACTGCCGCTGTGGCGGCGCCTGCAGGATTAGAGGGTCAGGTCTTGCTCGGAGCCTCCGCGCCTGGCAGGTGGAGCAGGTTCTCCACGTCCTGGACGCCCTGGACCTTCCGGGCCCGCTGCTCGAGGTCCTCGATCAGCTCCGGCTTGCCGACCTCACCCCGCAGATAGATCTTCCCGTTCTCGGCGTTGACGTTGATCTGGTCCTTGGGAACGTCGACGTCGCGGAAGATCTCGCTCTCGACCTTCTGGGTGAGAGTGGCGTCGTCTGGTTCCGGCTGCAGCTCCTGTCCCAGTTCCTTCGCCTGTTCGGCGAGCCCTTCGGCCTGAGCCGAGGCCGCCTGACTGAACTGCTCGCCTTTCTGGACGCCTTTGCGGAAGAAGCCCGCGATGCGGTCGCGTGCTTCCGCCCGCCGGCGGCGGCCCTCCTGCGGGTTGAAGAAGTAGGTGACGGCGGCCGCGATTGCGGCGAGGCCAAGGATTCTTCTCATGGCGGCTCCCTTTTCTCGGTCTCTTGAACTTCGGGGGAGCCTACCCCGTTCTCGGCGGTCGAAACTCAGCTTCGGGGCGGGCTGCCTCTAGTCGCCCCAGTCGAAGTCCCGGGAGCGGCCCCAGAGACCCTCGGAGGTCTCGAGGCTCTCTTCCTCTGGAGCGGACTCCTCCGCGGCGACCGCAACGGGGTGCCCATCGAGGGTGTCCTCGACGCGGGCCTGCTCCTCGGTCTTGAAGAGCGGGTGGTTCTGGAAGGGATCTTCGATCCGGTAGCCGTCGATCGGCATGTTGCCCTCGAGCTCGGCGTTGCGCCGCTTCAACTCGAGGTGATCCTGGATCACGCTTGCGAACAGTGATGGTGTCTCGACAGTCATTGTCTCCTTGTGTGGCTGGGACGCAAGCGCGGGATTCTAACGACCACGTAAGTCGGTCGCGCGGCGTGCGGCAGGGCTGGCCTCTCCCACCACGCTCCGGCGCACTAAGCTGCGCGGATGCCACGCGCCCCGTTTTTGTTGACCCGCCGCCTGGGCTGGTGGGGGATCGTCCTCACCGCCTGGGATCTCTGGCGTCGCATTCCGAAGAAGGAGCGCAAGCGAATGATGGCCGAGCTGCGCCGGCACGCGCCCACCGTCGCCCGCGGCCTCACCCGTGAGGCGCGGCGCCTCCGGGATAGCGCGCGCGCGGCGCGGTCAGGCCAGGGCTAGCACTTCCTTGACGATTCGCTCCTGCTCCTGCAGGTGCGCCGTCGGGTAGCCCTCGCTCGGGCTTGCGCGCCACGGACGGCCGACATATCGCAGGGGAACTCGGCCGCCGATCGCCTCCTCGAGCCGGTGCCGAATCGCCCGCCAGGGACCCATGTTCTGCGGCTCCTCCTGGGCCCAGACGACCTCTTCGAGCGCCGGGTAGGAAGCGACGAGCTGAGCAGCCGGCTCGACCGGGAAGGGGTAGAGCTGCTCGAGCCTGGCAACTGCGATCTCGGGTCGATTCGCCCGCTCCTCATGGCCGACGATGTCGTAGTAGACCTTCCCCGAGCTGAGCACGAGCCGCCGAACCTGCATGCGGTCCACCTGGTCGTCGAGCACGGGCTCGAACCGTCCGTCCGTCAGTTCCTCGAGTCGCCCTGCCGCCTCTTTGAGCCGCAAGAGGCCCTTCGGTGTCATCACGATCAGCGGGCGTGCATTCGGGTCGAGCGCCTGCCGCCGAAGCAGGTGGAAGTACTGCGAGGACGTGCTCGGGTTCGCGATCCGGATGTTCTCTTGCGCGGCGAGCTGGAGGAACCGCTCGAGCCGGGCGCTGGAGTGCTCGGGCCCATTCCCCTCGTACCCGTGCGGCAGGAGGAGCGTCAGCCGGGAGGTTTGCTCCCATTTCGACAGTCCCGAGACGAGAAACTGGTCGACCACGATCTGCGCCCCGTTCACGAAGTCGCCGTACTGCGCCTCCCAGATCACGAGCGTCTCGGGCGCGCCGACCGAGTAGCCGTATTCGAAGCCGAGCGCGGCATACTCCGACAGCGGCGAGTTGAAGATCTCGAACGACGCCTCGGCCTCGTCCAGGTTCTTCATGGGCGTGTATTGCTCGCCGGTCTGTGGATCGTGGAAGACGAGATGGCGGTGCGAGAACGTCCCGCGCTCGGTGTCCTGTCCGGTCAGCCGGATCGGGATGCCCTCCACGAGCAGGCTCGAGAAGGCGAGGGCCTCGGCCTGGCCCCAGTCGATCCGGCCCTGGTCGATGGTCTCGAGCCGCCGATCGAGCTGCCGTTTCAGCTTCGGGTGCACGGTGAAGTGCTCCGGGGTCTCGAGGAGCTCGCGGTTCAGCTCGTGGAGCTTCTCGGCGCCGACGGCGGTAATCACATCCGAGCCGTTCGTCGGCGGCGTCCGCTCGCTGGGGGCAGTGGGCGGCGGCGCGCCGAACGAAGCCTTCAACGTCTCGTGGGCCTGGCGCAGGCTGCTCGCGACATCCGCCTCAAGCTGGTCGGCGTCTTCCTGGGCGACGACCCCTTCCTCGACCAGCTTGGCGACGTATTGCTCGCGGACGGTCGGATGCTCCTTGATCCGTTCGGCCATCAGCGGCTGCGTGTAGGCCGGCTCGTCGCCCTCGTTGTGCCCGTGGCGCCGGTAGCCAACGAGGTCGATGACGACGTCGCGACCGAACCGTCGCCGGAAGCCGAGCGCCAGCTTGATCGCCGAGACGGCCGCCTCCGGATCGTCGGCGTTGACGTGGATGATCGGCACGTCGAACCCTTTGGCGAGGTCGCTGGAATAGCGCGTCGACCGCCCGTCGGCGGGATCGGTCGTGAACCCGATCTGGTTGTTGGCGATGACGTGCAGCGTTCCGCCCGTCGAGTACCCGCCGAGCCCTTGGAGATTGAGTGTCTCGGCGACGACCCCCTGACCGGGGAACGACGCGTCGCCGTGGATCAGGAGCGGTAGCGCGACGCGCGCGTCGTGGGCGCCTTCGCGCGTCGACCGGTCGGTCTGCTCGCTGCGGGTCAGGCCCTCGACGACGGGGTCCACGGCTTCGAGGTGGCTCGGGTTGGCTGCGATGGCCACGGTGATGTCGCCGGAGGGCGTCTTGCGCCGTCCCTCGTCGCCGAGGTGGTACTTGACGTCTCCGCTCGAAGCCGACGGGATGAGTCGACAGCGCCTCGAGGGTTCGCTCACCCTCGAACTCGCGGAGGATCGACTCGTACGGCCGGCCGAGCACGTGCGCCAGGACATTCAGGCGTCCACGGTGCGCCATTCCCATCACGACCTCGTGGGCGCCGTCCTCTGCCGCGAGCTCGATCGCCGTGTCCAGCATCGGCACGAGAACGTCGAGGCCCTCGATCGAGAACTGCTTCTGGCCGAGGAATGCACGAAGCAGGTAGCGCTCGAAGCCCTCGACCTCGGTCAGGCGCGTCAGCAGGCGGCGCTTGTCCTCGGCGGACAAGGGTGCCCGGTAGGTGCCGGCCTCGATCGCCTGGCGCAGCCAGACGCGCTCCTGATGGTCTGAGATGTGCTCGACCTCGAACGCGCTCGTGCCCGAATAGGTCTCTTGGAGCTGGGGCAGGACATCGGCGAGCGTTTCGCCGGGGAAGTACACGCGCAGGAGGCTTGCGGGGACACGGCGCTGAAGCTCGGGAGTGAGCGGAGGGACGAGACGCTCGGGCTCGAGGGCCGGATCTCCCACCGGCTCGGAGCCGAGCGGGTCGAGATTGGCGGCGAGGTGGCCGTGCGTCCGATACGCCTTGACCAGGGCCATCGCCGCGGCCACTGCCCCCAGGAGCGTCTCGTCGACGGTCGGCGTCGGGGCCGGCGCAGGCGCGGCGGGGGACGCCGGAGGAGCCTCGACGACAGGCGCCGTGTGGCCGTCCTCGGCGGCGCGCAGTAGCTCGACGAGCCGTGCGACCCCGGGGTGCTGGGCGAGCAGATCGCTGTCGCCGCTCTCGAACAGGGCGCGCCACTCGGAGGGGACCGCCTCCGGGTCCTCCAGATACTCGTCGAGTAGGGCGCGGGCGTAGCCCGTATTGAGTCCGTCGACCTCAGCCACGATTGTTCTCTCTTCTTTCTAGCAGGGCGTACTCCCCCACCCGAGACCGCGGCTGGTGCCCTACCAGAGCGGCCGCTGCGTGATGACGCTGATGATCATCCCGCCCAGGAAGCCGAGCGAGGCGACGGCCACACCCGCGGCGGCGAGACGCTGGTTGCGCGCAGCCAGCGCGGCCGCGAGAAACGCGATGAAGATCGAGACCAGCCCGACCGGAACCGGCCGCTCGACGAGCGCGATCGCGCCGCCGACCATTGCGAGGGCGGCCAGGAATCCGGCGACGATCTCCGCGGGACCGTCGCGGGCAGCGGGTCGGGCCGTGCTCATCGAACGGGCAGTCTCGCAGACCGTCTGGCAGCCCGGTCGCGTCGCTCGGGGCCGCTACGGCGGGGCGATGGCGGCCGGAAGCGCCGCGGTGATAGCGGTGGGTCGTCCTCGCTCGCTACGGGCAGGAGCGCCGGCTCAGGCGGCGGCGGCTCGGCCTTGACCGCCCACCACACGACCCCGATGAGATACAGGATCGGGAGCTTGAGGACGAGCATCAGGAAGATGATCTCGACCACAGCAGCATTCTAGGCGCGGTTCGGCCGGACCTTCAGATGCAACACGTCGGGCCGGTTGTAGTGGCCGACCGGATCGAATCGCTGGCGCTCCTCGAGCAACCGGTTCGGGTCGAGCTCGGCGTAGAGAATCCCCTCCTCGTCGTACAGCGGGCCGGCAAGATAGTCGCCGTCCGGAGCCAGGATCGCGCTGCCCCCGCGGCCGATCACATCAACGCCTTCGAGCTCGCCGCGAAGCGGGAAGTCGTCAGGGTAGGCGCTGGCGCGCTGAAAGTGACTCGGGCTGACCACAAACGCGCGCGACTCGCGGGCGATGTGGACGAGCGTCGCTTGCCAGGCCTCGGCGTCGTCGGCCGTCGGCGCGAGGTAGATCTCCACGCCCGAGTCGTACAGGGCGAAGCGCGCGAGCGGCATGTAGTTCTCCCAGCAGATCAAGCCGCCGACGCGACCGACCTCCGTGAGGACCGCGTGCAGGCCGCCACCGTCTCCCTGGCCCCAGACGAGGCGCTCGTGGTTTGTCGGAACGAGCTTGCGATGCTTGAGCAGGAGCTCGCCGTCTGCACCGTGGACGAGCAGTGTGTTGTAGAGCGTCCCGGGCCGCTCGGGCTCGATCTCCGTTACTCCGGTCGCAAGCACCACGCCGTGCTCGCGCGCAACGTCGCCGATCCGGTCGGCCTCTGCGCCAGGGACGGCGACGGCCTCACGCGCGATCGCCGCGAAGGCCTCCTTCGCACCCGGTGCAGACCAGCCCGCCAGGGCCTTGGCCCAGACCGACGAGGGGTACACCGGTACGAACGCCTCGGGAAAGACGACGAGCGCCGCTCCGTTCCCGGCGGCTTCGGCAGTCAGGCGGCTCAGTTTCTCGAGCGTCGCGTCCCGGTCGAGCACAACCGGCTCAGCCTGGACGCAGGCCGCGGTGATCGCGGCCTTCACATCACTTTCGCCCGAGCCGCTTGACGTACGAAGCCCCGGTTTCGACGACCGAGCGGGTCGCGGAGACACCACGGCGCGCGATGTTCGGCTCGGCCCCTCGTCGGCCGATGCTGAGCTTCCAGCCGCTCGAGCTGCGGCTCGACGTCTTCCCGGGAAGCAGCTTGATCCTCCGCCATTGCCAGTCCATGCTGGGATTTTGACAGGACCGGGGGCCGCGGCCGCACCGGACTCGTCCTGCCAAGCGCGACTACTTAGGTCAACATGAGAGTGGAGCCAGCCGGGCTCGAACCGGCGACCTTCGGCGTGCCACGCCGACGCTCTCCCAACTGAGCTATGGCCCCGTCGTAAGTCGGCAGTTTAGCCGCGAACTCGAAGTCCTCGGCCCAGTGAATCCCAAGTCGCTGATGGTTCTGCGTCGGCGCAAGGCGCAGGAGGATCTGCTTCCGCGGCCCGATCCAATCGAAGGGAAGGTAGTAGCAACGCTGGTTGTCCGGGCAATACGCGGCAATCGCGTCGATTTCGCTGGCGGCATAAACCCGCCTGCGGAGTCCCTCACGAGCGCGCCGGCACGAGTAGCACCGAACAAGAATCGCGTCGCCCTGCCGAGGTGCCCATTTGCACTGAACTCGGGCGAGCTCATCCCCCATCAGGAAGATCATGTCGAAGCGACCGCCCTCGGAGATCGGGCGGTACACCTCGATACCCTGCTTCATGGCCTGCCACGCGATCGCCATCTCGGCAATCGCACCCTTCCGATCCGTCGTCAACATCGGCAACGGATGGTAGTTGTCTAGTCGGACGACTTAGGCGGTCGCAGCGTCGAGCTCGACCGAGGGCATGTCGCCCCAGAGGTCTTCGAGGCCGTAGTAGCCCCGCGTCTCAGGCGTGAAGACGTGGAGGACGACGTCGAGGTAGTCGACGAGGATCCAGTCGCCCTGCCCCTGGCCCTCGACCGAGCGCGGCCGCATTCCGTCCCGCTTGAGCCGCTCGCGTACCTCGTCGACGATCGCCTTCGTCTGCCGCGTGTTGCGTCCGCTGCACAGGACGAAGAAGTCGGTGTAGGCGCAAACCGGCCGCAGGTCGAGGATGACGACGTCCTCCGCCAGCTTCTCCTGAGCGAGGCCGGCGATGAGGCGAGCTTGTTCGAGGGATGTCAGTCGGAACGGATCCTTTCCGCGTCTCTACCGCACGAAGTTTAGCGAGGCGTCCTGCCGTACAAGCCTCGCCGCTCGATCTCCCGCGCCACGGGGGCCGGAACGAGCTCGTCAATAGGCCCGCCGCGAGCGATTCGCTCGCGAAGCTCGCTCGACGCAACCGGAAGCTGCTCGATCTCGAACACCTGGACCTCACCCGCGGGCACCGGCTGGCCCGGCCGCGCGGCAACCGCGACCGGAATCAGGCGCAGGATCTCCTCCGGCTCCTTCCAGGTGTCGAAGACTGCCCACTGATCTGCGCCGAGCACGAACACGGCGTCCTCGAAGTGCTCGTCGCGGAGCAGGTCGACGGTAAAGGGATGATCGTCCAGCCGCACGTTCGTGTTCGGCAGGTCGCCAAAGGCCAGCCGGGCCAGCTCGAGCCGAGTCGCTGGATCGAGCACCGTCGGCTTGTGTCCGGGGTTCGCCGTCACGATCACGAGCAGCCGGTCGGCGCCAAGCTCGCGCAGCGCTCCCTCCGCCAGCGCGACGTGACCAAGGTGCGGCGGATCGAACGCGCCGCCGAGGATCGCCGTCGTCAGAGCGTCACCGTTTCGTCGCCGATCTCCACCTCGGCCCCCGTCTTGGCTCCGACCGCCCGCAACGCCTCCTCCAGCGCCTCGCGCTCCGGCAGAGTTCCTTCGACTCGATAACCGCGCTCAGTCCGGAAGATGCGGTACGGCTCGCGGCCCTCGGGCCTCGGCCGGTAAACGAGGAAGTCGACGAGCCCATCCTCGGCCGCCTGCTCCGGCTCGGGCGCGGCCGGACAGAGGTCGAAGAGCGCGCGCTTCAGGTCGTCGATCCCCTCACCCGTCGCCGCTGACGTTCGAACGACGCGGAGCACGCGCGAATCCTCGGTCGAGAACGCCGCTTCAGGCGCAATGTCGATCTTGTTGAGGACGACGATCTGCGGGAGCCGGTCGAGGCCGGCCCCATAGGCCCCGAGCTCGCCGTCGATCGTGGCAAACCGCTCGGCCGGGTCGCCCTCCGACGCGTCGATCACGTGCACGAGCAGTCGCGCGCGCTCGAGATGGGCGAGGAATTCGTGCCCCAGCCCCACGCCCTCACTCGCGCCCTCGATCAGCCCGGGGACGTCGGCGACGGTCAGCTGCCTTCCGTCCGGGGCGTCGACCGTCCCGAGGACGGGCGAGATCGTCGTGAACGGGTAGTCGGCAACCTTCGGCTTTGCATTCGAGATCCGGCGCAGCAGTGAGGACTTCCCCGCGTTCGGTATGCCGACGAGGGCGGCATCGGCTAGGAGCTTGAGACGCAGCTCGAGCTCCGCCCCCTCTCCCGGCATGCCCACCTCGGCGAACCGGGGCGCACGCCGTGTCGACGTCGCGAAGCGACGGTTGCCGCGGCCACCGGCGCCCCCGCGCGCTACGACCACGCGCGACCCCGGCGTCGCGAGGTCGGCGACGACGCGCTCCTCCTCATCCAGCACCTGCGTCCCGGTGGGAACCCCGAGCTCGACATCGCGGCCGTCGGCTCCGTGCTTTCCCGCCCCGCGCCCATGACCGCCGGCGGCTGCCTTGTAGACCTTCGGAGCCTGATAGCGCGCGAGATCGCGCAAGTCGGGGTCCGCGACCAGGATCACGTCGCCCCCATGGCCGCCGTCGCCGCCGTCCGGCCCGCCCTTGGGCACGTACTTCTCGCGGCGGAAACTCAGCGCACCGTGCCCGCCACGTCCGGCCTGCACGCGAATGCGGCCCCGGTCGTTGAACACCGAGGCCCTAGGAGCTTTGAGGCTCGCCGACGGCGACTGTGCGGCGCTCACCGCTGCGGTGGAACTCCACCCGCCCGTCGCGCGTCGCGAAGATGGTGTCGTCGCGGCCCAGGCCGGCGCCCGGCCCAGGCTTGAAGCGCGTTCCGCGCTGCCGCACCAGGATCATCCCGGCGCGCACGTCCTGGCCGTCGTAGATCTTCACGCCCAGGCGCTTGGACTGCGAGTCGCGCCCGTTGCGTGAAGAACCAAGTCCCTTTTTGTGTGCCATTACGTGTCTTCCTTCGGCTTCGTCGTACGAGTTCTCGTGGACGTTGTAGCAGACGTCTTTCGCTGCGCCGGCGCGCGCTTGGCGCCGATCGACTGGATCTCGATCTGCGTCAGCTTGCTCCGGTAGCCGGTGTGACGGCGATAACCCGTCCGTCGGCGGTACTTTCCGATCCGGATCTTGTCGCCTTGGACGTGTGCCGAGCACCTTCGCGGTCACGGGCTGTCCCTTCGGCGAGAGCTCCGCCTTGCCATCGCCGCCCTCGAAGATGACGTCCGGCTTGAACGTCTTGTTCTCGTCGAGGTCGAGACGGTCGACGAGCAGCTTCTCGCCCTCACGGACGACGTACTGCTTGCCACCGAGCTTGATGATCGCGTAACCGGCCATGAGAAAACGCGGGGTTTCGGCCCCGCGGGTCGGTCAGTCTACCAGCGGTTTTTCGGTCAGCAGCCGAGTCTGTTTGAGCCGCGGCCGCGGGCTTCTTGCGCCGGCGGCCGCCGCGGCTTCCACGTCGCGTCCGCTTCTTCTTCGGCTGAGCGCCGTCGGTGGTCTCAGCGTCAGCCTCAGCCGAGCCGAGCTCCGGATCGGGAACGTGGATGAGGACGGGCGTCTCGGGCTGCTCGCCGTTGCCGCTCGCCTCGGCTGCGACCGCCGGCTTCTTCTTGCGCCTTCGGCCGCCGCGAGACCCGCGGCGGGTCTTCTTCCGCTTCGGCTGCTCCTCCGGAGCGGCCCCGGCCTCGGGCTCGGCCGCCGGCTCCTCTGCCGCCGGCTCAGGCTCTTCTGCGACCGGCTCGGGCTCCGGCTCCGCAGCTATCGCCTCCGGCTCCACTTCCTGAGCCTTCGGCTTGGCCGCTCGCGAGCGACGGGCCCGCGTCGGCTTCTCGGCGAGTGCCTCGGCGGTGATCGGCGGCAGCACGGTCTCCCCCGGCCGGCCGACAAGCTCCGCATAGGCTGCGCCGTCGAGCACGCGCGTGATCCGAACCTTGACGCGCTTGCCGACCATGCCCGCCGCGCCCGCAACCGTGATGACCGTGTCGCCGTCCTTCGCGACGCCGGCGGTCGAGTCGTGCAAGCCGACCTCGACGAGCTTGACCTGGCGCTCTTGCCCCTCTTCGAGCCGGCTCTCCGGCTGAAGCTTCGCCACGGGCCCGCGCTCGAGCTCCTTGAAGTGGTCGGCTGGGACACCCTCCTTCGCCGACAATGAAGAACCGGCGACGCGTTCGCTCCTCGATCGCCCGGAGCCGCGTCGCTCCCGGCCCGATCAGGATCGAAGCGACGTGTGCGTTCAGCTCGACCCGGAACGCCGCTGAGCGCGTGCCCGAGGCGAGGGCACGAAGCTTCCGCTCGGCGTCGACCGCGGCGGACGTCTCGGAGATGACGATCCCGTCTCCGCCGCAGGTCGGGCAAGGCTTCGTCAGGATCTCGCGCGGCCCGTGGGCGACGTTCTGGCGCGTCATCTCGACCAGGCCGAGCGGCGAGATCTCGACGACGTAGGTCTTCGTGCGGTCGCGCTCGAGCTCGGTCTTCAGCGCTTCCTCGACCGCCTCGCGGTTCTTCGGGTTCGCCATGTCGATGAAGTCGATGACGATGATCCCGCCGATGTCGCGCAGCCGCAGCTGGCGCACGACCTCCTTGACCGCCTCGAGATTGTTCTTCGTGATCGTGTCTTCGAGCCGCTGTCCCGAGCTCTTGGAGCGTGAGCCGACGAATCGGCCGGTGTTGACGTCGATGACGGTGAAAGCCTCGGCGTAGTCGAAGACTAGGTAGCCGCCGGAAGGCAAGTCGACCCGCCTCGACAGCGTCGAGCGGATCTCTTCGTCGACCCCGAATTCCTCGAACAGCGACGTCTTGCCGGTGTGCTTGTGCACCTTCTCGGCCATATGGGGAGACGTCTTCTTGAGGTAGCCGACGACGCGCTTGTACGCAAGGTCGTTGTCGATCACCGCGCGCTCGAAGTCGTTCGTGAACAGATCGCGGACGACGCGCAGCGGCAGCTCCGCCTCCTGGTAGACGAGCGCCGGAGCCTCAACCTCCTCGGCGCGTTCCTGGATCGTCTTCCAAAGCCGCTCGAGGAAGTCGATGTCGCGCTCGATGTCCTCGGCCGACGCGCCCTCGGCGGCGGTGCGGACGATCACGCTGCCCTCCTTGGGGCCGACCTGCTTGACGACGTCGCGCAGGCGGCTGCGCTCCTCGTCGGGGAGACGCCGCGAGACGCCGGTGCCCTCGCCGCTCGGGACGTAGACGACGAACCGGCCCGGCAACGAGATCTCGGTCGTCAGCCTTGCGCCCTTGGATTTCATCGGGTCCTTGACCGCCTGCACGAGCAGCTCCTCGCCGCGGCTGAGCAGGTCCTGGATCTTCCGCCCGTGGCGGCGGCCTTCGAGCTCCTCCGTCACGATCTCGTCGACATAGAGGAAGCCGTTTTTCTCGAGGCCGATCTCGACGAATGCGGCCTCCATGCCCGGCAGGACGTTGTCGACCGTGCCCTTGTAGATGTTCCCCGCGATCGAGCGGCTCTCGTCCCGCTCGAGGTAGACCTCGGCGACCTTGTCGTCCTCGAGCACGGCGACGCGTTGCTCGCCGACGTCGACGGAGATGACAAGCTCGCGTTTGGCCGAAGGCGGCAGTACCCGCGGGGTGGCGGTTCGGCGGCGAGTCGTGCGCGCCTGGCGACCGCCGTCACGCTCTGCACGCCGCGGCTTTTCCGGGGCGCGGGCGGGCTTCGGCTTCTCCTCGGCGACCTCGGTCGGGCGCTCGCCCGGTTTGCGGCGGCCACGACCTCCGCGGGTTCCGCGGCGGCGACGCTTTTGAGTTACCCCGGGGACAGGATTAATCCTGTCCCCGGTGTGCACATCAGTCGGATCGCCCGCTTCAGCGGGCGCCGTTGTTACGGGCTGTTCGGGTTGTTCGGGTTGGGCCCGCTCCTCCGCGGGCTCAGGCTGGGAAGGGCGCTGTCGGCGCCGAAACCACTGAAGCAAAAGAAATCTCCTTGTCTGTGAGCGCGCGCGCGCAGCTCGCCACCGGCGTGTCGGCGGGGCGCGCGCTGCGAAATATCTGAAAGAGCAGACTGCATAAAGCTCCCTCGCAGGCTAGCAGCAGGCCTGGTCGCGCCAAGCTCAGGCTGCGGCCGCTGGTCTGAGCTTCGTTCGCCTCGTTCGGATCGCCCGAAGCCGCTGCGAGAGCCGCGCCCAGGCCCAGGGCTCGATCTCCAGGTAACGAGCCGGAGACTGAGTCCTGGTCGTCACCAGATATTCGAACCAGGCATCGGCTTCCTCGATCAGCAGCAGTTCGCGCGGATCACGCTTCGTCGCCATGGCCGGATGCTAGGTCCAAGGGCGGACGGACTACCTGCGGCGTATGGCGATTGCCTGGAGCACGCCGACTGCGAGCAGATTCGTGACCATCGCGGAGCCGCCGACGCTGACGAACGGCAGTGGAATCCCGGTAATCGGGGCGATCCCGATCGTCATTCCGACGTTGACGAAGATTTGGAGCAGGAGGCCGAAGACGATCGCGCCCGCGGCGGTCGCGCAGAACGGATCGCGCGCAGTCGCGATCACTCGGATCCCCCGCCAGAGCAGCAGCAGGTAGAGCAGGAGCAGCACCGAAACCCCTGCGAAGCCGCGCTGCTCGGCCAGCGAGGCGAAGACGAAGTCGGTGTGGTGCTCCGGCAGGTAATCGAGGTTCGTCTGCGTCGCCCCAGCGACGCCGCGGCCGGTCGATTCTCCGGCACCGACGGCCGTGATCGACTGGTTGATGTTGTAGGCCGCGCCCTGCGGATTCTCGGTCGGATCGAGGAAGGCCGTGATCCGATCACGCTGGTACTGCTCGAGGACCGGGATGCCGAGCGAGGGAAGAAGCCAAAGGACGGCGGTACCGAAGATCGCCGCAATCAGCGCCAGCACGCCGAGATCGCGCCACCGGGTTCCCGCGAAGAAAAGCGCAGCGGCCAGGATCGCGGTGTAGACCAGCGCGGTGCCGATGTCCGGCTGCATGAAGACGAGAAATGTGGGGACGGCGGCCAGGCCGAGGACGACGGCCGTCGTCCGCCACTCGCCGATGCGCCGACCTCGCCCAGCAAGCACGCCGGCGACGAACAGAGCCAGGAGCAGCTTCCCGAACTCGGACGGCTGGAAGCGGAAGAAGCCGAGGTCGATCCAGCGAGTGGAGCCGCGGACGTCAGCGCCGAGCACCATCACGACCAGGAGCAGCCCGATCATCAGCCCGTAGATCACCTTGCGGTAGCGGCGGTAGTAGTCGGGATCGACGAGCAGCGCTCCCACGAGCCCCACCACCCCGATGAAGGCGAAGATCGACTGGCGGAAGACGTAGTACTGCGGGATCGCCGGGAACGTCGAGCCGGGTGATCCCGTCGATCGCCCAGAGACCGAAGGCGACGAGCCCGGCCACTGCGGCGAGCATCACCCAGTCGATGCGGCGGACGAATGCGACCGCGCCTGTGGCCTCGGGCCGGCGGCGCCGGACGCGGGGAGTGAGGGGTGCGGCGTAATCGGTCATCAGTCGGTCAATTCAGGAGGGACGTAGGTCTCGGCCGCCGCCTGCTTGCCGAAGTAGCTCTCGAACACCTTCAGCGCGGCGGGCGCGGCGGCGGTGCCACCGTGACCGCCGTTCTCGATCACGACGCAGACGACCAGCTCCGGTGTCGGCTCGGTCGGCCCGTAGCCGCACCACCACGCCTGGTCGAACATCACGCCGTCGACCGCCTTCTCCGCCGTCCCGGTCTTGCCGGCGATCTCCACCGGGAAGCTGCTGAAGGTGCCGTAGGAGGTCCCGTAGCTGGTCTGAGTTGCGTGGTACAGCCCCTGCTGGACTGCGCGAAGCTCGGCGGGGTGCACGTTGACCGGGCGCGGCGACGGCGCGAAGACCTGCTTGACCGCGCCGCGGTTGCCGGGCTGCTCGACCCTCGAGACGAGGTGCGGCGACACGAGCTTGCCGCCGTTCGCGATCAGCGCGTAGAAGCGCGCCATCTGGAGCGGCGTCACGAGCAGATCCTTCTGCCCGATCGCGAGCTGCACCGAGTCGCCTGATTTCCAGAGCTGGTCGATCTCCCATGTCTCGGGGTAGCGCTCCTTTGTGTACGTCTCGCGCCGCCACTGCGGCGTCGGCAGCAGGCCGGCCTGCTCGCCGCCGACGTCGAGACCGGTCTGCTTGCCGAACCCGAAGGCGGACGCCCACTTCTGGAGCGGGCTCCCGTACTGCGACGGCAGTTTGTAGAACTCGTAACCCAGTTGGTAGAAGTAGGTGTCGCATGAGGCTGCGAGGGCCGTTGGGAGCGTCATCGCCTCGTTGATGTAGAGGTTCCAGTTGTTGAAGGTGGTGCCGTCGATCTCCATCGAGCCCGTGCACGGCAGCAGGCTGTAAGCCGAAACGAGCCGCTCTCGCATCGCCGCGAGCGCCGTCACCGGCTTCCACGTCGAGCCCGGCGGATAGAGACCGGCGATCGCTCGGTTCAATCCGGGGAAGTTCGCCGCCTTGGCGGCCTCCTGGTCGAGCAGCGGCCGGAGCGCACGTGGGTTTGGCTTCCCCACGTACAGCCGGGGATCGTACGTCGGGAAGGAAGCCATGGCCCGGACGGCGCCTGTGCGGGGATCGAGGGCGACGATCGCGCCGCCGTTCGCCGCGTACTGGTCGTCTTCTCTCGCCACGGCGATTCCATGCACGAGTGCGAGCTCGGCGGCGCGCTGGAGCTTGGAGTCGAGCGTGAGCCGAAGCGCGAGACCCTGCTGGAACAGCTCGCTGTAGCGAGGCCGGCCGCGCGGGCGCCCGAGCGAGTCGACCCGCAGCGAGGCGAGTCCGGCGCGGCCGCGGAGGTAGCGGTCGTACGCGGCTTCGATCCCGCTCTGTCCGACGCGGTCCCCGTGCTGGTACCGGCCGCTCTTGACCTGATTGGGCGTCACCGTGCCGATGTGGCCGATCAGCTGGGGAGCAAGGCCGCCGCGCGGATACTCGCGAACGTAGGTCCTCTCGATCGTCAGCCCGGGAAACTCGCGACTGCGCTCCTTGAGATAGGCCACGACGTCGGTCGACACGTCCTGCGCGAGGGTGACCGGCTTGAGCGGGTCGGCACGCTGCTGGTCGCGGAAGCTCTGCTGGAGCTCCGCGAGGGGGACGCCGAGCACTGCGCTGAGGCGTCGGAACACCCGCGGTCGCCGCTGTCGCGGCAGGCTCGCGGGCCAGACGCGCACGGCCATGGCGAGCTTGTTGCCGACGATCTTCCGGCCGCGATAGTCGAAGATCGGTCCCCGCGGCGCCTCGATCCGGATCGTCCGCAGCTGATTGTTCTTTGCGGCGACCAAGTACCGCTCGCCCGAGAGCACCTGCAGCGCCCAAAGGCGGAAGAAGAGCACGGCGAAGGCAAAGAGGACGACCGCGCCGAGGATCCCAAGCCGAAGCGCGATCTGAGGGGTCATCCGGTACGGGCCCTCGACGCGCGGATCGCGCGGCAGGAAGCGCGTTCGGGGTGAACGGAGGCGCGTGACCGTCGCCATTACTGCGTACCGAGCTCCACTTCCATTGCGGGTCGGGCGCCGGGTCGCTTGAAGATCCGGCGACCGAGTGCGTAGACCGGGATCGTCAGCGCGAGGTTGAGCACGATCTGCGCGGGCAGCGAATCGACGAGAGCGGACTCGGCCGAGACGGGGTCGCCGAGCAGATAGTGCATGGCCAGGCTCCCAAGGCTGTACAGCACGGTCACGACCGCGATCGCGAGCAGCGGCGCGTGCGCGCGGTCCCTGCCGGTCGTCTCCCCGTAGCGTCCGATCCAGTAGCCGGCCACGGTCAGCAGCAGTGAGCTCAGCCCGAGCGTCTCGAGGTTCGCCGCGTCGAGGAGAAAGCCGGCGTAGAACCCGGCCAGGGCGCCGAAGATGGAGCCGCGCAGGAGCGCGGCGGCCGTCAGCGTGACGAGCACGAGGTCGGCGCTCCCACCGAGAGGCTCGAAGCCGGAGACGATCGCGGTCTGCAGGACCACGGCGACGAAGAAGACGACTCCCGCCTTGAGGACGTCAATAGGCATCGCTAGCGGTCCTTCGGCACGAGCAGCATGACGAAGCTGATTGACGAGAAGTCGGCCGCAGGCTGCACCTGGACCGACTGGTAGATGTCGACGTCGGTCCGGCCAACCTGTTCCACCGTGCCAATCGCGATGCCCTTCGGGTAGAGCGACGCGAGCTTGCCCGTCCCTCGGCCGGCAGTAGCGATCGGATCGTTCTTCCTCACGAGCTTGTCCTTGGGGACAAGGTCGAAGATGAGGCTTTCCCCCGCCCCCTGGCCGTGGCTGACAAGGCCGTAGGTCTCTGTCAGAGCGTCGTAACCGAAGACGGCGAAGTCTCCATCCGTGAGCAGCGTCACCTGGGCAGAGTCGCGGCTGGTCTTCGAGACAGTGCCGACTAGATTCCCCTCCGTGTCGACGACTGGATCGTCGATGCGGACGCCGTCTTCACGCCCGGCCGAGACGACCATCTTCTCCTGGAACTCGTTCGGGTTGTGAGAGATGACCGAGGCGACCACTGAGTCGTAGTCGCTTGGGAACGCCCGGCTCGACTTGTATCGAAGCGCCTGCTTGAGCTCCACGTTCTCTTGGGCTGCCCCGACGTTCTGGAGCGCCTGCCGCTCGAGCCGATTCAGTTGCTCCGTCAGCTTCTCGTTCTCCGACTTCGCGTGGACGAAGCCGGCGACCCAGCCGTACGCATCCTGGAACGGCCGCGCTACCCGCTCGGCCCCGACCTGGAACGGGTGCAGGATGCTCGCCGCGACGCCCTGGACGTCATGCAGCGGGCCGCTGTCGGACTCCCGGAAGTACCCGGTGATCAGCGCGAGCGAGAGCGCGATGAGGACACCGGCGACGATTCGTCGGCGCAGGGCTCGAGCGCTCGCCGTTCGCGACGAGGAATACGTCGGAGACGCGGCTCGCTGAACCGTGGAGCCCAGTGCCGCCAGCCGCATGGAGCGGTTACGAGGCACGAGCGACAAGTGTAGGAAACGCGTCGGGCAAAGCTCGAAGTACCCGGCGAGAAGCTAGCGCCGGTAGCCGTTTCGGCTCTTGGCGCTCCTCGACGACCGCTGCATCACCTCGAGCAGCTCGAGGCTGCGACCGGAGCCGACTGCGACACACGTCAGCGGCGACTCGGCGAGCTGAACGGGCATCTGCGTCTCGTGGCGCAGCCGCTCGTCGAGGCCGCTGAGAAGCGCCCCGCCGCCGGCGAGAACGATCCCTCGGTCCATGATGTCGGCGGCCAGCTCGGGCGGCGTCTTGTCGAGCGTCGACTTGATCGCATCGACGATTTGGCTCACCGGCTCCTCCATGGCGTGGCGGACCTCCTCGGAGCTGATGATCACCGTCTTCGGAAGCCCGGTGAGCATGTCGCGGCCGCGAACCTCGGCCTGCACTTCCTCTTTCAGCCGGAAGGCGGAACCGACCTCGAGCTTGATCTCCTCGGCGGTCTGGTTGCCGATCAGCAGCTTGTACTCGCGCTTGACGTGGCTGATGATCGCCTCGTCCATCTCGTCGCCGCCCAGGCGCAGGCTGACGGAGACGACGATGCCGCCGAGCGAGATGACGGCGACCTCCGTCGTCCCGCCGCCGACGTCGACGACCATGTTCCCCGTCGGCTCGGACACGGGCAGGCCGGCTCCGATCGCGGCCGCCATGGGCTCTTCGATCAGGTAGGCGTCGCGGGCGCCGGCGTTTCGCGTCGCCTCCTCGACGGCGCGCTTCTCCACCCCGGTGACGCCGGAGGGCACGCAGACGACGACGCGCGGGTGCGCGAAGCGGTGCTGGTGCACCTTCTGGATGAAGTGGCGCAGCATCTGCTCGGTGACGTCGAAGTCGGCGATGACCCCGTCCTTGAGCGGGCGGATCGCGGAGATCGTCCCCGGAGTTCGACCGAGCATCCGCTTGGCCTCGACGCCGACCGCGTGAACCTCGCCGGAGGCGTGGTCGATCGCGACGACGGAGGGCTCCGAAAGCACGATCCCGCGCCCGCGCACGTATACGAGCGTGTTGGCGGTGCCCAGGTCCACCGCCATGTCGCGGCCGCCGAAGCCGTTGAGATAGCCCAAGATCCCCATCTCCCGAGCAGCGAGTCTAGCTAGCCAAAGCCGTAAATCCCACCGAAACGCGCGGCGAGGAGGCGGACCAGGAGCGCCGCCGGGAGACCGACGACGTTCAGGTAGTCGCCCTCGATCCGCTCGACGAGCGCCGCGCCCAGCCCCTGGATCGCGTAACCGCCGGCGCGGTTCGGCCACTCCTCGGCCGCGAGGTAGTTGGCGATGTCTCGCGCGGTCAACGGCCGGAAGCTCACGGCGGTCGTCTCGGCATGCAGCTCCTCCCACGCCTCGGTACGGAGACAGAGCCCCGAGACGACCTCGTGCGTCCTGCCGCCGAGGGTCTCCAGCATCTGCTCGGCCTCGCCGATGTCGGCCGGCTTTCCGAGGGTGCGGCCGTCGCAGACGACGATCGTGTCGACGCCGAGCACCGGCCGCTCGCCCCCGCTGACGGAGCGCGCCTTCCCCGCGGCATGCTCCACCGGATCATCGCCGCGCTCTTCGTAGTCGGGCGTCACGACGACGAACGGGATCCGGAGCTGGTCGAGGATCGTGCGGCGCTGTGGCGACTGGGAGGCGAGAACGAGCGGCGGCGAGGGCGAGACGCTCATCCGCCTTTGCGAGCCTTCCAGATCTCTTCCGCGGGCCAGCGGCTCGCCCAGTCGGCGGGGATGAACGCGTAGTACTCGTGGTCGGTCGCCCCTTCGGGGGCGCGAAGCTCCCAGAGCCCGACAACCTCGAATCCGTTGTTCCGGAGCACCGCGATCCAGTCGCCGTGTGAGATGTGGTACTCGACGCCTTCCCACTGGTCGAAGCGATGCATGCCGAACTGAGGGCGGACGAGCTGCTCGCCAACCTTCTCGTCAGCATCCGGCGAACAGAGCACGGCCAGGGTTGAGTTGCAGAGGAACACGAGCTCGCCGGCTGGACGCAGGAGTCGCCCAGCTTCCGGGATCCACCGGTAG
Organism: uncultured Actinomycetes bacterium; assembly: GCA_963752845.1. Classification (GTDB taxonomy): domain Bacteria; phylum Actinomycetota; class Thermoleophilia; order Gaiellales; family Gaiellaceae; genus JACDAN01. The sequence goes on from CAVVZV010000003.1 coordinate 866,445, forward strand.
GGGTCGACCCAGATCGAGGCGCCGTACTCCGAGAGGACGAGGTCGAACGATTCGTCGGCGACCGGAACCTCGGCCGCGTCCGCCTCGATCAGCGGGAACTCGACGCCGGTCTCGGCTTGCAGTCGGCGAGCGGTCTCGAGCTGCGCCGGCGTGATGTCGACGCCGACCGGGCGTGCACCACGCCTGGCGAGCCAGGCGGAGAAGTACGCGGTCCCGCAACCCAGCTCAATGACGTCCTTGCCGGCGACGTCGCCGAGCACGTTCAGCTCCGACTCCGGTACGGAGAACTGCCCCCACTCGATTCCGTCCCTCCTCCAAGCCTGGTCCGCCTGGCGGTCGGTGTACTCCGCGTTGGACTTCGTCCAGAGCTCGCGGTTGCGCCGGGTGTCCTCAGAAAGACTCATCGCCGAACCAGAGGCGGATCTCGCGCTCGGCGGATTCGGGCGAATCGGAGCCGTGAACGAGGTTGTCCGGCATCGAGAGCGACAAGTCGCCCCGGATCGTGCCGGGAGCGGCCTCGGCCGGGTTCGTCGCGCCGATCGTCGTTCGGACGACCTGGATCGCCCCCTCGCCCTCGACGACGGCGGCCAGCGTCGGGCCCGACGTGATGAAGTCGACGAGCTCACCGAAGAACGGCTTTTCCGTGTGCTCGGCGTAGTGCTCCTCGGCGAGCGAGCGGTCGACGGTGAGCAGGCGGGCGGCGCGTAGCTCGAGCCCGCGGCGCTCGAAGCGGGCAAGGATCTCGCCGGCGAGCGCACGGCGGATCGCGTCCGGCTTGACGAGCACGAGTGTCCGCTCGAGCGCCATCGAGCGGCGAGCCTACCGTCCACGCCGCCATGGCCTCCACGGTCGGCGTCGCAAACGACTTCTTAGCGTCCTAGCCGGGTCGTTCGCGCCGCGGCGCGGGTGGAAACTCGATCGTCGTCGGGGTCTCGATCGGCGTCTCGCAGTAGGGGCAGACCTGCCAGAGCGTCTCGAGCGGCGCCTTGCAGTTCGCGCAGGCCTGGCGGAGCTTGGTCGTACAGACCGGACAGATGAGAAACGTGTCCTCGACATGGGCTCGGCAGACCGGGCAGTGCAGCTCGCGGCGGGCGAGGCGCTCTTCCATCGCCTTGATCTCGAGCTCGCGCTCCCGCACGTCCTCCAGGTACTCGGGCGGCCGGAAGAGCATGTAGATCAGCGCGCCGATGATCGGGATCAGGCCGAGGATCGTTGCCATCGCAATCAGCCACGGGTCCTCGATCCGGCGGCGGGCGTCCTTGAACACCCAGTAGGCGAGGGCGAGCCAGAAGACGACCAGGAAGAAGATCCCGAGATTCCGCGCAACCACCCAGGCGTCGGAGCCGAAGAAATCGCGGAGGCCCTCGAAGAAGTCGTTCACCGATTCACCTTAGAGCAGGAGCTGCCCGACCACGTAGCCGGCGGCAAAAGCGAGCCCGACGATCGTCAGCACGACAGCGGCCGCGAACGCGAGCACGCTGAGCCGCTCGGCCAGCTTCGGCATCGTACGTCTTCTTCCTCTGCGACGAGAGGCTGGTATTGCTCTACGAGAGGTCGGCAAGGAGGTAGAGCGAGCCGGTTACGAGGATGCCCCCACGGGTGGATTCTCGCGCGAGCGCGAGCGCGCGGTGGGGGTCTGGTACGGCGTCCACCTGACGGAAATGCCGCGTGGCGAGTGCGGCGAGGTTGGCGGCGGAGAGCGCGCGGGGATTCGTCGACTGCGTCGCGATCATGGTCGGGGCAAGCTGCGCGAGGTCGGCGAGCATTGCATTCGCGTCCTTGTCCTTGAGGATCGAGGCGACGACGACGTCGTAGGTGTGAGGCACATGTGTACGGAGCCAGGCGGTCCCCGCCGGGTTGTGGGCGCCGTCCCAGAGCTCGCGGTCGCGACATTCGAGCCGACCGGGGAGGGTGGTGGCCACCTCACTCGCGACTGGGCGGCCGAGAAACGCCTCCACGGCTTCGCGCGCACCTCCCGTGACGGCATTGGCGCTCTTCGGTAGCAGCTTGGCGTATCTGTTGTCCGGCAGGACAACTACCCTGGCCGAATGCGCAACCGCAAGCTTCTCCTCCGCGATCTGCTCCAGCGTCTCGCCAAGCACCTCGGTGTGCTCGAGCGAGACGTTGGTGAGCATGACGACCTCGGCGCTGACGACGTTCGTCGCATCGAGTCTCCCCCCGAGCCCGGCCTCGACGACCGCGACGTCGATCTCCTGCTCTGCGAACTCGGCGAGCGCCGCCGCCGTCAACGCCTCGAACTGCGTCGTACCGATCGCTTCGGCATGTGGGCGGATGCGAGCGACTGCGCGCTCGAAATCCATCTCCGCCCCACCGATCCAGATGCGCTCCGGCCACCCGCTGACGTGCGGCGAGGTATATGCACCCGCGCTCCTCCCCTCGGCCTGCAAGAAAGCGGCGATCGTCCGCGTCGCGGTCGACTTGCCGTTCGTCCCGACAACATGAATAGCGGCATACCGACGCTCCGGATGCTCGAGCCGTTCGAGCAACAGGTGCATGCGGTCGAGGCCGAAGTGCTCCGGCCAGGGGCTCAGCGAGGCGACCCATGCCGTCGCCGAGCGAGCGTCAGCCGGTGAGAGCCTCGAGCTCACGCCGGTAGCGGGCAAGCTTCTCGCGCTCGGCTTCGACGATGTCGGCCGGCGCCCGCTCGACGAAGCGTCCGTTCGCGAGCATGTCCTCAGCGCGCGCGATCTCCCTGCGCAGGCGCTCGATCTCGGCCCTCGGGTCGCCGTCTGCCTTGACCCGATCAGGTCGGACAACCGCGTCGAAGATGCGCTGCTCGTCGCCGTCGAGCTTCGGCCGAACGCCGCTGCGCCGGAAGATCAAGGCCGCCTCCTGCACACCCTCCAGGGCAGCCTGATCGGCGGCGAAGCGCTCGTCGGTCCCGGGCCAGGACGTGACGATCAGGCGTTCGCGGCGCGCGGGCAGCTGCGACCAGATCTCCTCCGTCACGTGCGGCATGACGGGGTGCAGGAGCAGGAGCAGCCGCTCGAGCGCGGCCAGTGCGGTCGAACGCACCGCGCGCTCCTCGCGATCTTCGAATCGCGGCTTGATCGCCTCCGCGTACCAGTCGCAGAACTCGTCGAACGTGAGGTGATAGAGCGCGTTCACCGCCGGTGCGAACTCGTAGCGACCCCAGCTGTCCTCCAGCTGTGCGCGGGTCGCGTCCAGCCGGGCGAGGATCCATCGCTCCTCGAGCTCGCGCGGCTGGATCTCGGGCTCGACACCCTCTGCGTTCGCGAGGATGAGGCGCGCGACGTTCCAGAGCTTGTTCGCGAGCCTCCGACCCTCCTCGATCATCTTGATGTTGAAGCGGACGTCCTGGGACGAGGACATCTTCAGCAGTCCGTATCGCGTCGCGTCCGCACCGTGCGCCTCGATCGTGTCGATCGGGTCGATACCGGTGCCGAGGCTCTTCGACATGCGTCGGCCGTCCGCTGCGTTGATGGTCGAGTGGATGTTGATCGAGTGGAACGGGATCTCGCCCATCAACTCGATCCCGGCCATCACCATCCTCGCCTCCCAGAGGAAGATGATTCCGCGGTCGGTCGAGCTCACGTCGTTCGGGTACCACCTCGCGAGCTCGGGCGTTTCCTCCGGCCATCCCAGCGTCGCGAACGGCCAGAGTGCGGATGAGAACCAGGTGTCGAGGACGTCTTCGTCCTGGGTGAGCTCGCGGCTCCCGCACTCGCTGCAGGCCTCGGCCTCGGTCTCGCACACAGTCACATGCCCGTCGGGGCAGTACCAAACCGGGATGCGGTGCCCCCACCACAGCTGGCGCGACACGCACCACGGGCGGATGTTCTCCATCCAGTTGAGATAGACATCGGTGTAGCGGGCAGGGAAGAAGCGGACGCGCCCATCGCGGACCACGTCGATCGCCGGCGCGGCCAGCCGGTCCATGTCGCACCACCACTGGAGCGTGATGAGAGGCTCGATCCGCGTGCCGCACCGGTTGCAATGCCCGACCGCATGCCGGTACGACTTCTGTGCCTCGAGCAGCCCGCGCTCGCGGAGCTCGGCGACGATCTCCTGTTCCGCCTCCTCTTGCGTCAGTCCCGCGAAGCGGCCGGCGTTCTCGTTCATCCGTGCATCGAGGCCGATCACCGTCAGCTCCGGCAGCTCGTGGTCGCGACCGATCTCGAAGTCCAGCTGATCGTGTCCCGGAGTGATCTTGAGGGCACCGGTGCCGAAGGCGGGATCGACGCGCTCGTCCGCGATGATCGGGACTCGCCGCTCGGCCACCGGAACGTTCGCCTCCTTACCAACCAGGTGGCGATAGCGCTCGTCGGCGGGATTCACCGCCACGGCGACGTCGGCGAGCATCGTCGCCGGGCGCACGGTGGCGATCGAGACGTAACTGTCGCCGTCGGCAAGCGGGTAGCGAATCGTCGTGAGCCGGTCGTCGACCTCGATGTGATCGACCTCGAGGTCCGAGATCGCGCTCGCGCAGCGGGGACACCAGTTCACGATCCGGTTCGCGCGGTAGAGGTAGCCCTTGTCGTAGAGGTGCACGAACCAGCGCAGCACGGCGCGAACGTAGGCGTCGTCCAGCGTCATCCGTTCGCGGCGATAGTCGAGTGACGCACCGAGTCGGCGCAGCTGGCCCATGATGATCCCGCCGTAGCGCTCGAGCCATTCCCACGTCCGCGCGACGAACGCCTCGCGACCCAGGTCCTGGCGCGTCAGCCCTTCGTGCGCCAGCTCCCGCTCGATCACGTTCTGTGTGGCGATGCCCGCGTGGTCGTAGCCCGGCTGCCAGAGGACGTTGAATCCACGCATGCGGTGCCAGCGGATGAGGAGGTCCTGGATGGAGGCGTTGAGCGCGTGGCCCATGTGCAGCTCGCCCGTGACGTTCGGAGGCGGCAGGGCGATCGCGTACGGCGCGCCGGCTGCGTCGGGCTCGGCGTTGTAGTGCCCCTCAGCCTCCCAGGCCTGCTGCCAGCGCTCCTCGAGGCCGTGGGGGTTGTAGCGCGTTTCCATCATTCGCCGGCGCCCACCGTCAAGCGGCGCTCGAAGAAACGGATGTGGTCAGGCAGCGACTATGCGTTCAGTATAGGCGGGACCGCTAGGCCGACTCTGCCGCGCGCTCTTCGTCCTCGAGCTCGGCGCCGGCGCTCGTGACGAGGGTGGGCTTCACGCCCTTCTCGATCGTCTCTTTCGTGATCGCGCACTTGGAGACGTCCTTGCGTGAGGGCAGCTCGAACATGACGTCGAGCAACGCCGTCTCGATGATCGAGCGGAGCCCGCGCGCACCGGTCTCGCGCTCCAGCGCGCGATCCGCGATCGACCAGAGCGCGTCGTCGGTGAAGACGAGCTCGATCGAGTCGTAGCCGAAGAAGCGCTGGTATTGCTTGACGAGCGCGTTGCGCGGCTCGGTCAGGATCTGGACGAGATCCTCGCGCTGCAGCTGATGCACAGCCGACACGACCGGCAGCCGGCCGATGAACTCCGGGATCAACCCGTACGCGAGGAGGTCCTCCGGCATCACCTGCGCGAGCAGCTCGCTCGTCTCGGTGTCGTGCCGCGAGCGGATGTCCGCGCCGAACCCGACCGCGTTCTTGCCGATCCGCCGGGCGATGATCTTCTCCAGGCCGGAGAACGCGCCGCCACAGATGAAGAGGATGTTCGTCGTGTCGATCGAGAGGAACTCCTGGTGCGGATGCTTGCGCCCGCCCTGCGGCGGGACCGAGGCCACCGTCCCCTCGAGAATCTTCAGCAGCGCCTGCTGGACGCCCTCACCCGACACGTCGCGCGTGATCGACGGGTTGTCCGCCTTGCGCGCGATCTTGTCGACCTCGTCGATGTAGATGATTCCGGTCTCCGCCTTCTTGATGTCGAAGTCGGCGGCCTGGATCAGCTTGAGCAGGATGTTCTCGACGTCCTCGCCGACGTACCCCGCCTCAGTCAGCGCGGTTGCGTCCGCGATCGCGAACGGAACGTTGAGGATCCGCGCCAGCGTCTGAGCCAGCAGCGTCTTGCCGCAACCGGTCGGGCCGAGCAGGAGAATGTTCGACTTCTGAAGCTCGACCTCGTGGTCCTCGGTCCCCATCTGGACGCGCTTGTAGTGGTTGTAGACGGCGACAGCGAGGGTTCGCTTTGCCTCCTCCTGGCTGACGACGTAGTCGTTGAGGACGGCGTAGATGTCCCTCGGGCGCGGCAGGTTCTCGAGGTCGAGCTGTGACGGAGCGGTGAGCTCCTCGTCGATGATCTCGTTGCAGAGATCGATGCACTCGTCGCAGATGTAAACGCCGGGGCCGGCGATCAGCTTCTTGACCTGTCGCTGGCTCTTCCCGCAGAAACTGCAAAGAAGCTGCTCGTTGCCGTCGCTCGCCCGCGCCACCCTAGTTCTCCTTGTACTCCGAAATCGCCATGCAGTTCTAGGGCTTGGTCGAATCTCTGCTCGTGATCACTGTGTCGATGATGCCGTATTCCTTGGCGTTCTGCGCCGACATGAAGTAGTCGCGGTCGGTATCGCGCGAGACCTTCTCGAGGTCCTGGCCCGTGTGCTCCGACAGGATCTCCTCCAAGCGGCGCTTCAAGTTCAAGGTTTCTCGGGCACGGATCTCGATGTCGGCCGCCTGCCCGCCCGGGCCGGTGGGCGTCCAGACCTGGTGGATCAAGATCTTGGCGTTCGGCAGCGCCATCCGCTTCCCTTTCGCGCCTCCCGCAAGCAGCAGCGCGCCCATGGACATCGCAATCCCGACGCAGATCGTCTGCACGGCGGGCTTGATGAACTGGATGGTGTCGTATACCGCGAGTCCCGCGTACACGTCGCCGCCCGGCGAGTTCACATAGAGCGCGATGTCCTTGTCGGGATCCTCGGACTCGAGGTGGAGCAGCTGAGCGATGATCAGGTTGGCGATCTGGTCGTCGATCGGCGTGCCGAGGAAGATGATGCGTTCGTTCAGCAGGCGCGAGTAGATGTCGAAGGCGCGCTCGCCGCGCGACGTCTGCTCGATCACCATGGGGACTAACGGGCTCATGCAGGCTCCTTGCTACCGGGGGTCCACAACTTCGCAGGTTCGTCGGGCTTTTCCTTCTCGGGGGTCCACAGCTGGTCTCGTGCTCGGGCGAGCTCGACCGGGATCCGCTTGACCTCGGCGGCGATCCGGTCGAGCGTCTTGCGCAGCCGGAGATCGGCCCGCAGCGCCTCGTACCGGCCCGCGTCCCTGACCTGCGTGGTCAGCTCTTCGGCCTCCTCTGCGTCTTCTGCTTGCTCACGGATCAGTTCCTCGACCTCGGCGTCGGTGACCTCGATCCCGAGCTTGTCCGCCGCGGCCTCGAGCACGATCTCGCGCGCGAGCGAGCGGCGGGCCTCGCCCTCGATGTCGGCCTGAATCTCCTGGGGAGAGCGATTGCTCAGCTGCAGGTACGCCTCTGCACTGATCCCGCGGCGCTCGAGTGAGCGCACGAGCGCATTCCAGAGGTCGACCGCTCGCGCTTGGACGAGACCGTCGGCCAAGTCGAGCTCGGTCGCATCGACGAGAGCGTCCACCGCCCCGGCGCGGAACTGGGCCTCTAGCTCCTCCTCCAGCTGCCCGCGCAGACGCTCCTCGATTTCCGCGCGCAGCTCGTCGAGCGTGTCGAACTCGGTCGCGGCCTTCGCGAGCTCGTCGTCGACAGGCGGGAGCACCTTCTCCTGAATCTCTTTGAGCTGGACCGTGAGCCGCGACTGGGCTCCGTCGGGCAGCGCGTACTCGACCTCCCTCTCGCTGCCGGGCTCCATGCCGATGAGCGTCTGCTCGATCTCGGGCAGGAGACGGCCGGCTCCGAGCTCGACCACGTAGTCGCGCTGTGCCTCGCCGTCATCCGAGACGAGATCGACGAGGAGGACATCGCCCTCGCGCGCGGGCCGGCCTTCGACCGGCGCGAGATCGGCGACGACCGAGCGAAGCACTTCGAGCTCGGCATCGACCAGCTCCTCGGGGACTTCCGCCTCGGCTGCGGGGACCTCGAGCGTCGTCCAATCGGCGACCTCCGGCATTGGCTGCACGGAAACGGTCGCCGTGAACTCGAACGGATCGGACGGCGACGAGGGGAGCTCGTAGCCGTACTCGGGCGCTTCCACGGGACGGACGTTGGTGCCCCGGAGCGCCGCGCTGAACCAGCCGCCGATGTGGCTCTCGACGGCCTCTGCGTAGAGGCGGTCCTTGCCGACGCGCGCCAGCAGGACCGGCATCGGCACCTTCCCTTTCCGGAAGCCGGGAATCTTCAAGCTGCCGGCGAGGTCGGACGCGGCGTGGTCGATTGCGTGCTCGACGTCGCCGCTCGGGACCTCGACGGTCATGCGAACCCGGCTCTCGGGGAGCTCTTCGACCGTCGCCTTCACAGAACGGCCATTGTGCCAGCAGTCCACCGGGCCGCCGAAGCCCGGGGCGTGACCTCCCTAGAAGAGCCAGACGATGAGGAGCAGCCGGCATCGCCAGGCGCGTGCCCGGGGCGGCCGGTGCGCCGATGCGGGCGAGAGGACTCGAACCTCCAAGGGCCTTGCGACCCAACGGGACCTAAACCCGCCGCGTCTACCAGTTCCGCCACGCCCGCGCGAATCAAGGATAGTCCCGTGCGTGACGAGCACGCGCTCGACGTCAAGCCGTATTAGCGCGGCATTACGCCGAAACAGCTCGCTCGAGTCTACGCACGCGCTCGGCCAGGGATTCCATAATTGCGAGACCGATCTGCGGATCCTGCTTGAGCGCCTTGAGGAAGGCTGGCCGCTGCAGCATCATCGCCCTCACCGGGCTCGCCGCAATGATCGTCGCCGAGCGCGGGCCGCCGTCGATCAGCGCCATTTCTCCGAAGAAATCGCCCGGTCGCAGGACGCGTGACTTTCCGACCACACGCGCACGACCGTCGAGCATGAGGTAGAACGAGTCGCCTCGTTCCCCTGCCTTGACGATGACCTCATCCGGCGCGTAGTCAACGGTCCAAGCCAGCTTGGCGATCGCGCGAACGTGGCGCCTCGGCAGCCGAGAGAACAGGGGCAGCGCACCCAGGACCTCGCTCAAATCGCCCTTAGTCGGCCTATCCCAGGATCGCCGCATCAGCATCTGGAGCGAGGGGCGCTCATCCATGTCGCCGGCTTCTCGTGCCGCTCCCACCGGGCGAGGCTATCTGTGGATGCATCTGCCTGCAACGACGGCCTGATGCGGTCGTGGACGCGCCTTGGAGCCTCTCCGCCAACGCATGCCCATGGGGACGCCGCCCGGTGTTCTGGCCGCTCGTAGCCGTCGCCTTGGCTCAACCATACGGCTGTCGCTTGGCCCTGGCGCGGACGAGCGGATCGGACTCTGCGATCTCGCGTGCCTCAGGGAGCGACCACGGTTCAGCAGGTAGGCGGCGTCGAATGGATCGGCGGGCGGGCTCGAGGCGCCTCCGAGGACGACCTTGTTGCCCTGTCGGGGTCGTCGATGAACCGCTCGTGTTTCGCCTGCAGGCCGTCGTCCACCGGCGTCCGGTCGTCGGCCGCCATAAGGACGAGGGCGTGCATCGTCACACCGCCTCGGCGGCGCCCGATGCAGCCTGTGCGCCGCTCTCGTCGAGCGACTGGTCCATGACGTAGATCGGGTTCCCCGATGCGTCCTCGTAGGTGGCCAGGAAGCCGCCCGGGATCTCCTGCGGTTCCTCGCGTACTCCGAGCTCGCTCGGCCGATCGGCGTGGAACCGCTCGACGCTCTCGACGACGAAGATCGGCCCGACGCCTGTGGCAGGCCGGATCTCGTCGAGCATGAGCTGCACCTCGGTGCCGGGGAGCTTGAGGCTCACCGTCGAGTCGCCCTCCCGCCAAGCCTCTTGCCAGCCCAGGGCGTCGCGGTAGAGAGCCAGCGCCGCTTGCAGGTCCTTGACGGGCGTGTAGAGGAATTCGAGCTTCATGGCTATACCTCCGTAACTCGACTACGTCATAGCCCGTCTGCATTATACAGCTGTGCGCGAGTGGGTTCCCGTCTCGACTTCGGCCAAGGGCCGGCTCGCTCTCAGGGCGCTCGAGGACTTCGGGCGGCGCGGCTTCGAGCCGGTCAACGTGGCCGAGCTGGCCGCGGCCGCCGGCGTCACCACCGGCTCCCTGTACCACCACTTCGGCAGCAAGCTCGGCCTGTACGGCTTCGTGCGCGCGGAGGCCGAGCAGCGCCTGCTCGACCGGATGGAGGGCGCGGCTGCGGCCGTCGGCGAAGACGGCTCGACGGGCGCAGTGCAGCCGGCGCTCGTGGTCGGGTTCGACTTCGCCCTCCGCCAAGGCTTCCTACGCCTGCTCGGCGAGCCGCATCCTGCCCATCTCGTTGACCCGATTGCGGAGTTCCTGGCCCGGATCAGCGACCAGGGCCGCACGCCGATCGGCAACATGCTTGCCGCGGCCTGGCGAGCGGCGCTCCTTGCCGTAGCCGACGGAGCACCGCCCGAGAGCGCCCGCGCCGGGCTGGCCGCGCTCGCGATCGACGAGTCCGCACTCGAGGCTCATGGTCGATGACACTAGGGTGGTGGCGGCGGTTCCCCGCATGGCTGCGACGGTCGTTATGGCCCCGGGAGGAGTCGAACCTCCGCACACAGATTCGAAGTCTGCCGCTCTATCCACTGAGCTACGGGGCCGGTTCGGTCAGAGTAGCGGGGGGCCCGCTAGACGGCGTTCGGCGGAGACCGACCGGCTTCAACCGCGAGCAGGTTGCCGACCAGGACACGCGTCATCGCCTCTCGGGTGGCCTGAGTAGCGGTACCCAGGTGGGGCGTCATGACGACGTTCGGTAGCTCGAAGAGCTCCGGCGGGACGTTCGGTTCGTCGCCGAAGACGTCGAGCCCGGCTTGGAGCCGTCCCGAGGCGAGCTCGCCCACCAACGCCTGCTCGTCCACGATCTGACCGCGGGCCGTGTTGATCAACGCTGCTCCGTCGCGCATCAAGGCCAGGCGCTCCGCATCGATCAACCTACCGGTCTCCTCGGTCAGTGGCAGATGGAGCGAGACCACGTCCGACTCGGCGAGGAGCGCCTCGAGCGGCCGGTAGTCGGGATCGTCTGTCTGTCGGCGCCGGGTGTAAAGGATCCGCATCTCGAAGCCGCGCGCCCGCTGTGCCACGGCCTGCCCGATCCGCCCAAGCCCGACGACGCCGAGAATAGAGCCTGACACCTCGTCGCCCTTGAGCGGCTCGTCGGCCCAGCCGCTCCCCCAGCGTCCTGAACGGACAAACGCGTCGCCGGCCGCAATCCGCCGCCGGACGGCCAGGATCAGGCCGAGCGTGAGGTCCGCGGTGGCGGCGGAGGTTACCCCCGGTGTGTTCGTAACGACGAGGCCGCGTCGGCGGCAAGCCTCGACGTCGACCAGGTCGTACCCGGCGCCGTAGTTGGCGACGATTCGGAGGTTCGGCAGTAGCTCGAGCCTTCGCTCGTCGACGGGCTCGGCGACGACCGCGAGCGCCTCCACGTCCGGCCGCTCCTGCTCGAGCGGGCCGTCGAGATACTCGACGTCGCCAAGCTCGTCCCACGCGGGACCTGGAAAGCGGCGTGAGGAGAGAACCTTCAGCGAGAGAGGTGGCGGAGGGGACTCGAACCCCCGACCACCGGGACCACAACCCGGGGCTCTACCAACTGAGCTACCGCCACCGCGCTAGGAGAAGGATAGCGGTGCCCTCTCGAGGGTCTCTCGGAGCTCCCGATGCTCTCGCCTCGCGTCGAGCCCGGCCTTCACCAGCCGATTGTGTGGTGGTAGTTCGTGTCGACCAGCGTTCCATCGACGTCGAGCAACCGCTGCCGACGGCACTACGCGCTGACCGTTACCCGCGCGAACTGCTCGACGAGTGTCTTGCAGAACGCGGGAAGGTCATCCGGCCATCGGCTCGACACGAGGTTGTCGTCGACGACGACCTCCTGATCGACCCAGTTGCCGCCGGCGTTTCGGATGTCCGTCTTGACGCTCGGGAACGACGTCAGCGTGCGGCCGCGGACAACATCCGCCTCGACGAGTGTCCAAGGCCCGTGACAGATCACTGCGACCGGCTTGCCGCCTTCTACGAAGCCGCGCACGAACTGGACGGCATTCTCGTCCATCCGCAGGGTGTCCGGGTTGCCGACGCCGCCGGGCAGGACGAGCGCGTCGTAATCGTCGGAACTCGCCTGGGCGACGGTGCGGTCAACGCTGAACTTGTCGGCCTTGTCGTAGTGATTGAACCCCTGGATCTGGCGCTTCTCGAGCGAGACCAGCTCCGGGGTGCCGCCCGCCTGCTCGACCGCTTTCCACGGCTCGGTCAACTCGACCTGCTCGACCATGTCGGTCGCCAGGAAAGCGATGCGCTTGCCGTTGAGATCGGCCATCGATCCCCCTTTCGTTTCGCTCACCCGTGGCGTACCCGTTCTGGCCCAGCGCTACCCTTTCCATGAGCGCCCGTAGCTCAGTGGAAGAGCAGCGGACTTCTAATCCGCGGGTCGCAGGTTCGAATCCTGCCGGGCGCGTCAAGCACAGCGACGACCGCGCGCGGATCGTCGGCTAGTGCAGCGTCAGCCGGCGGGTGAGTCTCAGTCGATGAGTTCCGCTGAGTTCAGTTGAGCTCCAAGATCCCTTCTCTGTAGAGCTGTGCGACGTACTCTGCTGTGACCTGCTTCGGCATCAGGCTCGTGAAGTTCTTCGGGTTGTCGATCCCGAAGAGGAACATGAGCAGGTAGGTCATCTTCATCGCGCGCGCCAGTATCGCGACGAGAGGCCGGAACGGCCTCTTCTGATCAGGTGGTCCTGCGACTCGCCGATCAGCTAGGTCCCGCCCCTCTACGAACCTACGAAACGTCAGAGCTGAGCGCCAGACGCTCTTTAGGCCAGGTCCTGAACGACGAGCACCGGTGCCTCCCGCCATGAGCCGGTCGCTTTTGTGCCGCGAACGGTCAGGACGCGGCGGCCCTGCCCCTACCCGGGCACGGCGACAGCGTTCGCCGCGGTCACGATCCGCTCATGCGTCTCCTCCGGGTGGGAGACCATCGCGCAGTGTCCGCTCGTGACCTCGATCGTGTCGGCGCCCATCCGCTGTGCGAACTGCCTCTCGGCATCGGGTGGAATCACCTCGTCGTTCTCGGCGACGAGATACCACGAGGGCAGTGACTTCCACGCGGGGGTGCCCATCACGTCGTCGAACGTGGACAAGGGCAGAGGCTGCTGCACGGCGTACATGACCTTCGCCTTGACCGGGTCGATATCGGCGGCGAAGTGACTAAGGAAAGCGTCCTCGGGGAGCCAGGCGAAGCCCTCCGAGTCGACATCGATATTCGCCACCGCCGGGGTCGGAGGACCCTGCTGTAGCAGCGCGCCGATCGACTCACCCTCGTCGAGCCCGAAGCCCGCGATGTAGACGAGGCCGACGACGTTCGGTGCGTCGGTGCCGAGAGCGGTGATGACCTGGCCTCCGTAGGAGTGGGCCGCGAGAACGGTCGGGCCGCTTTGTCGAGTGAGCACGTGGCGGACCCTCGCGACGTCATCCGCAAGCGAGGTCTCCGGAAGCTGAGGGGCGGTGACTTTGTAGCCGTCGGCCTGCAGGCGCTCGATTACATCGCTCCAGCAAGAGCCATCTGCCCAGGCTCCGTGGACAAGGACGATGTTCGGTGATGCGGCCATGGGTCGAGTCCTTTCGTGGGGACACCGACCCTACCGACCCGGTTGCGCCAGTCGGCGGCTCATCTCGGTCGTTACGGGCTTGCGCGCACTTCTGCGGAGTGCTCGCCCCGTCGCGCGGCCAGCCAGGCCACCAGCAGGACCTGGATCGCACCGGCCACAGGGATGGCGGCGAGCGCCCCCAAGATGCCGGCGATCTTCGCCCCGATCAGCACGGCGATCAGGATCGCGAGCGGCGAGAGCTGCACCGTCCGGCTGTAGACGAGCGGCTGCAGCAGGTGATTCTCGATCTGCTGGTAGACGATGAAGAAAATCAGGACGATGATCCCAGCTGGGATCCAATCGATAAAGGCGACCGTGCTGACGATGATCGCGGCGAGCGTCGCACCCGCCAGCGGAATCAGGTCGAGGATGCCCACGAGCACTCCAAGGGCGAAGGCGTACGGGACGCCCAAGATCAGGAGCAAGATCGTGGTGGAAGTACCTGCGATCACGCTGATCAGCAGGTTGCCGGTGACGTAACCGCCGACCGTCCGGTAGATGTCGTGGCCGATCCCGCGCCACCTGTCACGCGAGTGGTCAGGGAGGAGGCCGTAGACGCGCTCCACCCAGCGTGGACCCTCGAGCAGCATGAAAAACGTCATGAACGCGATCGTCACGATCGCAACGACGAACGTGAGCACGCCTCTGGTCACTGCGAGCGCCGTGCCGGACAGGCCAAGGATTCGCTCGGCACCGCCCTCTTGCTCGACGGCATCGCGAACTCGCTGCTCGAGGTCGTAGCGCTCGGCGAGACGGCCGAGAGGACCTCGCCCCTCGGAGACGTCGTTGACGTATCCCGGAAGCGCGTCGGCGAACCCGCGTCCCTCGTCGACCAGCGTCGGTATGAAGAGCCAGCCCACGCCCACGATCGCGCCCAACGCCAGCAGGAACGTCAATGCGGCAGCAATCCCACGTCGGGCCAGCCCCCGCCGCTGAAAGAACTCGACTGCCGGATTGAGGGCGAGCGCCAGAAAGATCGCCACGACGATCCAAGTCAGGACCTGGCGGGCTGCCCAGACCAAGGCGAGGACGGCCGCAACCGCCAGCACGATCCCGATGACGTTGAGGATCGTGCGCGGCCGAAAGGTGACGACCCGCTCTTCGGGCATCGTCGTGCAGGATCGCGGCACCATCGGACGGCCAGACGCCTGCGATGATGAAATGCAGCCGTGAGCCTGCGGGGACGGCCGATCGAGCGCGAGACGACCCTTCCCGACGGGCGGCGCCTCGTCGTCAGGGTGGCCGTCGCGACCGACCCCTACATTCCGCGCCGCGAGCGCACCACCGTCACGCTCGAGCTTTTGGCCGATGACCGCATCGAAGCAACCGTGAACACCGTCCTCACACCCGCCCAGGTCGGCGAAGCCCGTAAGCTGGCCGATCACGTGGCGACCAAGCTTCAGGCGGGCGAGCTGCGACCTACCGCTTCGGCGATCGAGCCGCTCGCCGACAGTCTCTCGTGAGCAAGGCGACGCTCCACACGAGCGAAGGCGCGATCGAGCTGGAGCTCTACCCTGACGCGGCTCGGAAGACGGTCGAGAACTTCGAGAAGCTCTCCCGCGACGGCTTCTACGAGGGTGTGATCTTCCACCGGGTGATCCCCGACTTCATGATCCAGGGCGGCGACCCGACGGGCACCGGCACGGGCGGGCCAGGCTACGAGTTCGAGGACGAGTTCAACGAGCATCGCATGACGCGCGGCGCTCTCGCGATGGCGAACGCGGGGCCGAACACGAACGGCAGCCAGTTCTTCATCGTCACCGCCGACGAGGCATCGTGGCTCGACGGCAAGCACACGGTGTTCGGGCGCGTGACGGCAGGGATGGACGTCGTCGACCGGATCTCGCAGGCGGACCGCGACGCCAACGACCGGCCGCGCACGCCGATGAGCATCGAGCGCGTCGAGCTAGCCGACTAACCGAGCGACTCTGGCCGGTCGTCTTGGGGTCAGGTCTTGCATTGCGACACGATGTGTGGCAACGCAAGACCTGACCCCTGATGCGCAACGCCAACGACCGTCCGCGCACGCCGACGACGATCGATCGCGTCGAGGTAGGCGACTAGAAGAGCGGGCGGCGGGGATCGAACCCGCATAACCAGCTTGGAAGGCTGGGGCTCTACCATTGAGCTACGCCCGCGACCGGCGACTAGCGTAGCGCGATCAACCGTCCGGATCCGTACACATGGACGCTCCACCTCGAGGCGACACTGCCAGTCGTTGCGCTTGCGGTCGTCTATGGCATTGCCGTCCGCGGCCGAAGGCCCGAGGCGTGGCGGGTCGCGGCCTTCGCAGCCGGTTGCTTGCTCCTGCTTGCTACCGCGGTCACTCCGCTTGACGCGCTGACCTACCACCTTCTCTCGGCCCATTTGCTCCAGAACGTCGTCCTGGCCGAGTGGGCTCCGGCGTTGCTCGTCCTAGGCCTTCCGCCGGCACTCGCCGCCGGAATCGGCGGAATCCCGGCGATCCGACTGCTCACCCATCCACCGATCGCTCTCGGGCTCTGGCTTGCGACGTATTTCCTCTGGCATGTACCCGCGTTTTACGACGCCGCGCTCGAGCACTACGCGCTTCTCCATCTGGAGCACGTCTGCTACGTCGCCGCCGGGACGCTCCTCTGGTGGCCGGTCCTTCAGGACGCGCCGCACCGACTCTCCAACGCGGCACGAGCGCTGTATCTCTTTGTCGCTTTCGTCCTGGCGAGCCCGATTGGCCTGCTCCTGGCTCTGCTGCCCGAGCCCGTCTACGACTGGTACGTCGACGGGGGCGGGCTCTGGGGTCTTTCTCCGCACGTCGACCAGCAGATCGCCGGCGTGACGATGTCGGTCGAGCAGGCGATCGTCTTCTTCACGGTCTTCGCGATCTTCTTCTTCCGCTTCCTCGCCGAGGAGGAGGCCGGCGGACGGCCGGCGCAGAAGATAGGCCGTTCGGCCTATTGAACTCGCCGCCCTGGGGTGAGACGCTGGACTGGCCGCAATGTCCTCTCTCCTCACCCCGACCGAGGCGGATGCCGTCCAGGAGACGCTGCTCGGCGAAGCGCTCGAACACGCTCCGTTTGCAGCGGTCGTGCTCGACGAGACCGGCCACTACCTGGCGGCGAACCGGGCGGCTTGCCGTCTGGCGGGGTGCACGCGAGAAGAGCTCCTCGAGCTGGGCCCGAGTGACTTCGCATCCGAGCCGGAGAAGGTGCCCGCGAAGCTAGAGGAGATGGCGAGCGGCCGACTCGTGCGCGGGTCGACGCGAATGCGCAGCCGCGACGGTTCCTTGATCCCGATCGAGTATCGAATCGGCGCCACGCGAAGCGGCGGCCTCCCGCACTTCGTAGTCGTCTTCTGGGAGCAGACGGACGAGGAGTAGTCGGGGCGGCCGGATTCGAACCGGCGACCTCCCGCTCCCAAAGCGGGCGCGCTACCAGGCTGAGCCACGCCCCGTTCCCACCCATTCTAGAGGCGGCCCTGGCTAGGCTCGCCGCGTGGCCGAGTCAGAGCGGCACCCCAGGCTCGGCTACGGGATGGCGTTCACGGCCGCGACGCTCTGGGCCGTCAACGGCGTCATCTCCAAGGTGATCATCGAGTCGGGCGGGATCGCCGCTACGCGGCTTACCGAAGTCCGGACGACAGGCGCGTTCCTGCTCCTCGTGGCAGCACTGCTCCTCGTCCGCCCCGAGAGCCTGCGCGTCCGTCGCAGCGAGCTCCCGGTGCTGCTCACGTTCGGCGTGCTCGGTCTGGCGTTTGTCCAGTGGTTCTACTTCGAGGCGATCAGCCGGCTGGACATCGGTGTGGCCCTGCTGATCCAGTACATCGCGCCGGTGCTCGTCGCGCTGTGGGCGCGGTTCGCCTACCACGAGCCGGTTCGGCGGCGGATCTGGGCGGCGCTCGCGCTCTCGATCCTCGGCATCGCCCTGCTGGTCGAGCTTTGGAGCGGGCTGACGCTCGACGGTCTTGGGGTGGCCGCGGCGCTCGGATCGGCGGCCACCTTCGCGGTCTACATCCTCTCCGCGGAGCGCGCGGTGACGCGCCGCGACCCCGTGTCTCTGGTCTGCTACGGCTTCCTGCTCGCCTCGATCTTCTGGGCCGTCCTGCAACCCTGGACGTCCTTCCCGGTCGAGCTGGTCGACGAGAGCGTCTCTCTGCTCGGCCGGCTCGAAGACCTCTCGCTGCCGGTCTGGCTGCTAATGGGCTGGATGGTCGTGCTCGGGACGATCGTTCCGTTCGCGCTGTTGGCCGCATCGCTCCAGCACATCCCTGCCTCGCGGGCGGCGATCACGGCGATGTTCGAGCCCGTGGCGGCCACCGTTTTCGCGTTTGCCTGGCTGGGTGAGTCTCTAACTGCGTTCCAGCTGGTCGGTGCGTTGGTCGTGCTCGCCGCGATCCTGCTGGCCCAGACCGCCCGCTGAGGGCTGGTGTGGTAAAACCGCGGCGTCGTGACCCGAGGGGGCCGCACCCTCGTCGTCTTGGCGATCTCGAGCGTGGCGCTGTTCGAGCTGTCGCCGAGCGCTTCCCCGTCCCAGCTGTCGGAGCCTGGACTCCTCAGCGGGCAGGAGCAGAACCTCCTGCAGAAGATCAATCAGGCCCGGGCGGCGCATGGCGCCCCGCCGCTGCGGCTCGGCGCAAGACTTCAGCGGGCCGCGCGCGCACACTCGCGGGCGATGGTGCGGAGCGGCTCGTTCGCGCACGGAGGCTGGTATCGCCGGCTCCGCCGCCACGGCGTGCGCGCACGAGCGCTCGGCGAGACGCTCGCCTGGGGCGTCGGAGCAAAAGGGACGGCCGCGGCGATCGTGGACATGTGGCTCGACAGCCCGCCCCACCGCGAGACGATGCTTCATCGGGGGTTCCGCCGAATCGGCGTCGGCGTCGCCATCGGCACGATGGACGGCTTTCCTGGCGCCAGGGTCGCCACGGCTGACTTCGCTGGCTAAGCGGCCGAGCCGACTATTCCACGATCAGGTTGCGGAGCTCGGCGATCTTCTCGCGCCGGAGGTCGTCGCGCTCGCCGCGGCGCACCCGCTCGAGCAGGCCCTCGATCACCGGGGCGAGCTCGAGGGGGTTGAACGGCTTCGTGATGTAGTCGACGCCGCCGAGCTCGAGACCGCGGGCGCGGTCGCGCAGCTCGGCACGGGCGGTCAGGAAGACGAGCGGGATCTGACTCGTGGCCTCGTCCTCCACCAACCGCTCGGCGACCTGCCAACCGTCCATTCCCGGCAGCATCACGTCGAGCAGAACGACGTCCGGCTTCTCGGTGCGGGCGATTTCGAGACCCGACTCCCCATCCGCCGCCTCGAGCACGTGCATGTTCTCGGCCTCGAGATTGACTCGGCAGAGCAGCCTGATCGGGGCCTCGTCGTCGACGACCAGGACTTTGGTCATCCCCGCTCCCTCGGCGCGCCGGTCGGCAGCTCGAACACGAAGCTGGCGCCGCGACCGGTCTCCGCATCGATCCAGAGGCGCCCGCCCATCGCCGAAGCGAGGCCGCGCGCGATGAACAGCCCGAGCCCGGTTCCACCCGCCGAGGGGCCCGCGGCATCGGCGCGATAGAACTTCCGAAAGATCCGCTCCTGTTCACCGGCGGGCACTCCGGCTCCCTCGTCGGCGACCCGGACCTGCAGGGCGTCGTCGGTCCTGCGGGCGGCGACGGTCACCGTTGCCCCCTCCGGGGAGAACTTGACGGCGTTGTCGACGAGATTCGCCAGGACCTGGCGCACCTTCTCGCGGTCAGCGGAGGCGTCGAGCGGCTCCTCGGGCACGTCGATCACGAAGCGGCGGCCGTTCACGACCTCGCGCTGGGCGCTCGAGACGACGTCCGTGACGACATCCCGTAGGTCGGTGGGCGCGAGGTGCACCTGGAGGTCTCCAGCCTCGAGCCTCGCCACGCTCAGCAGCGCGTCGACAATCGCGGTCAGACGCTGCGCCTCGCTCGCGATATAGCTCAGGAACGTCCGCCGCTCCTCTTCGGCGAACGAGACGTCCTCGCGCAGAAGCGTCTCGGCAAAGCCGTAGATCGAGGTAAGCGGAGCGCGCAGCTCGTGCGAGACGGTGGAGACGAACCCAGACTTCAGTTCCTCGATCAGGCGGTCGGAGGAGACGTTGCGGAAGGTGTAGATCCGACCGGCGACGGCACCTGCCGGATCGCGCATGACGGCCTCGGTGACCGAAAGCCAGATCGCCTCGCTTCCGCGTGGGATCTGGACCAGGCCTCCGCCCTCGTCGGAGGTCTCGTCGGGATCGAGGCTTCGCTGGAGCACGTCCGATGGAGCGCGGCCGAGAGCCTCGGACTCCGGCACGCCCGTGATCTCCTCGGCGGCATTGTTCCAGAGCACGACGTTGCCGTCGCGATCCACGGCGACGATCCCGTCGGCGACGTTTCCAAGGATCGCGACGCTCCGTTCCTGCTCGAGCACGACGCGCTGATAGAGCTCCGCGTTCGCCAGGAATGCGGAGGCATTTGCTGCCAGCGCCGCGATCGCCTCGATCTCCTCTTCGCGCCAAGCCCGCGGCTCTCGCGCGTACACGGCGAGGACCCCGTGGACAGTCCCCTCAGAACCGACGAGCGGAGCCCCGAGATAAGCGCGGTGGCCGGCCACCAGGATCAGGTCGGTCGCGGCGAGAAGCCCCTCGACGTCATCGAGGGCCAGCGGCGCGCGGGCCTGCACGATCTCGCCGGCGAGCTCGCCGACCGCCGACGCGCGAGAGCCGAGCGCCGCCTGCGCTTGGTCGCCGTGGGCAGCGCTGACGACGAGCTCGTCACCCTCGAGCAGGCTGACGGCGGCCGAGTCGGCGTCCACGAGACCCGGAGCCTGGGCGACGATCTCGCCGAGGATCGCGTCAGGATCGAGCTCGCTTGCCAGCAGCGTCCCCGTCTGCGCGAGCTGCTGCGCGATCGCCCGTGACTTCCGTTCCGCCTCGTAGAGCTCGGCCCGCTCGAGCGCGCCGCGGGCCGCACCCGCGAGGTTGTGGGCGAGCTCGATCTCGTCGTCCATAAAGGACTGCTCCTCCGCGAAGAAAACAAGTCCCAGGCCCGGCTCGTCGCGTCGCGGCGCCTCGATCGGGACTGCCAGCAGCGAGACGAAGCCGGTCTCCTCGACGAGCGCGCGCCAGTCGCCGCCGAAGCGATCGTCCGTCGCCACCGTCGGCGCGGCGAGGACACGGCGGCGCTGCGCAGCGTCGAGCAGCGGCTTTGTCTCTCGCAGGCCCTCCTCCAGGAACTGCGCGAGTCGCTCCGGCAGCTCGTGCGAGCCGGCGAGGCGCAGCTCACGAGGCTCGGGCATCAGCACTGCGGCGAACGACCCGCCCAACGCCTCGCTCGCCGCCTGGGCGACGGCGTCCAGCGTTTCCGGCAGCGACAGGGGCTGCGCGAGGACCGAAGCGATCCGGAAGAAGCCGCGCTGAATCCGAACCTGCCTGGCGCTCTGGTCGATGCTCGCGACGTTGCGCAGCGCGACCGAGCCGAGGCTCGCGAACGCCTCCAGGACTTCGAGGTCCTCCGGGCTGAACGTTCGAGCCGCATCCCGCGTCCAGACTCCGATCGCGCCGCGGACTTCACCCCACCACGTCATCGGAGCGACCATGGCGGCAGCGAAGCCGTCGTAGGCAGGATGTGGGGCTTTGAGCTCCTCGAACTCGGTCGACACCGTCCCACGCCCTCGCCGCATCGCCTCACCCGCCAATGCCCTGTCGGCCGGAAACTCGAACTCGATCAGCTCCGCGGGGAGGCCGTACAGCGCGGCGCAGCGCAGCACTCCGCGCCGGGCGTCGTAGAGATAACAGTCGGCAGCGTCGACGTCGAGCAGCTTGGTCACCTCGACGACCAGCCGCTGGAGGACGGTCTCGACCCGAAGCTCACTCGTCATCACCTGCGCCGCCTGGACGAGCGCGGCCTGCCGGTCGAGCCGCTTCCGGTTCTCCTCGAGCAGTCGCGCCGTGTGGATCGCAAGTCCGACCTCGCGGCCGACCGCCTCTGCCAGGGAGATCTCCGTCGGCGACCACGTCCGCGCCTGACTGCGATGGAGCCCGAAGACGCCGATCGTGCGGTCGAACACGAGGATCGGAACGGCCAGGACGGCCCGGGTATCCAGGTCGAGCAGCGTCTCGACCGGGCCCAGGGCCGGATCGGCAAGCTCGGGAGCATCGGTCACGTCCGCCACCGCAATCGTCCTGCGCTCCTTCAGGGACAGGTTCGTGACCGGGAGATTCGGTGCGTTCTCCCCGATCGCAGCGGCGCCCGGAGCGTCCCACTCAGCGCAGATCGGCGTCGCCTCGCCCTCGTCCCCGAGCCGGATGAAGCACCGGGTCAGCCCCAGTGCCTTGCCCGTCTCGTCCACGGCGACGCGCAGGACTGCCTCGATGTCGAGCTCCGAGCGAACCTTCTGCGCAATCGCCGCCATCAGCTGCTCGCGCTCGAGCGCTTCCTCGAGCTGGACAGCGGAGCGAGCCCGTTCGAGCGCAAGGGCGGATTCGGCCGCGAGCGCCTCGAGGAGGAGGATCTCGTTCGCCGGGAAGTGCCGGCGGTGGCGCGTGGTCGCCGCCGCGAGCACGGCGATGACGCGGTCTCCCGAGATCAACGGGACGAAGGCCCCGCTCTTGGCTCCCACGCGTTCGGCGAGCCGACGATTGACGCGCGGCGACGACTCGACGTCGTAAATCGTCAGCGGCGCGGCCTCGAAGGCGCAGCTGGCGACGGCCGAGGGCTCGTTCTCGAGATCGATCGTGACGGACTTCCACCAGTCGTTGTCGGCGCCCTCGCCCAAGGCATACAGGCCGGTGGCCTCCTTCGCGTCGTCGCTGATCAGCGCCAGGGAGGCGTATTCGACCCTCAGCAGTGTCACGACCTCATGGAGAAGCGCCCGGGCAATCGACTCAGGGTCCTTGGCGTGGGAGAGGCTCGTCGACAGCGAGGTCAAGGAGTCGAGGCGGCCGGAGTCGGGGTCCCCGACGAGGGCTTCTGCTCAGCGTCCGCTTGCGCGCCGGCAGGGCGGCGCCGAGCGGCGATCAGCAGGACGACGGCGCCGAGGAGGATCGCACCGACGAGCCCGAGCAAGAGGTAACCGACCGTGGCCGCAGCGAGCGGTAGCGCGATAAGCAACACGCTGCTTCCGATGATACGGCGAGATGCAGCGAAGCGAAAACGAGGGAGGCCCGCCGCTCGGGGGGGTCGGTGCGGCGGGCTCCCTGTGCTCACCGCGGATCGTGGCCAGGTTCGCGCACCGCGGTTCGCGTCGCCCAGTGCGTTGGACGCTACCCCGGAAGGGTGGGAAAAGCCAATAGGCCGACCGGCCCATCTTTGAAAAGCAGAAAAGCCGGTGTTACGGGAACACCGCCTTCACCGCTGCTTCTGACTGTCGCCGGACAATCCCCGACTGGAAGACATGCTCGGTTGCGTGGGACTTGCCTCGGTAAAGCTGGAAGAAGACATCACCCGGCTGCGAGGTGCCGTCGCCCGGCGAGCCGAACTGAGCGTTCCACTGTTGCGTGGGGTGCGGTGCGCGGTTGATGAGAGCCGGGAGGCTAGGAGCGTTGGAGTACAGACGCTCCCACACTCCACCCTGCTCCCGGTGCAGGATCTCCAGCACTCCGTTTGTCTCCCCCTGGATGACGATGTGGAAAATCCAGTCGTGCCACACGTCCCTCGTCAGCGGGCGGGGTGCTCCGGTACCGAGGAGCGGCACGTCCAGATTCAGACCGTTGTGGTTGGAGGAGTTCGGACATCGTGATGCCGTGACCGGAACCCAGTCCGGCATACAGCCGCCAGCACTCGCAATCGAGTCGTTGAACCCCGCGCTCGGGCTGGGGTGATGGCCGACACGGAGGTGCATCGTGACGCTCGTGTTGTTGCGGCCGACGAACTGGATCGCACCCCCGTAAGAAGGGTGCTGAACGTGGCTACCTGCTGCCAGTCCGAACAGGCCCATGCTGTCCCAGCCGGTCAGGTAGGCACCGGTGGCGGGCCACTTGGCCGAGAACCCGTACCACACCTCATCGCCGTCCTTCTCCAGGAAGGAGCGCGTTGGGAAGGGGTGCGTGGCGTCCTCCGGGCCGGAGAACTCCGAGCGGAGGGCGTTGCAGTTCCCTCCATCGGCAGCATCGGCCAGGGCGTGCAGATGGCCACCGTTGGTGGTGAAGTTGAACCGATTGGCTGCCGGTGTAACCGTCACCACCTGATCCAAGGGGATATGCGTCGGATTAGCCGGACGACACACCCCGGAGCTAGCTGAGTTTGGATACCTAAACCCTCTGAACACCCTGTCCCAGGACGCCGTAGGCGGCTGATCCCAGGAGAAGGTGAAGTCGGGCAGAGGATTGCCCGTCCGCGGAGGCGATGGAGGAGGGAGCGGTGGTGGTGGCGGTGGCGGCGGTGGCGGCGATCCACAGGCGGCAGTGCTGGCGTTTGTCGTCACGATCCTCGAGCGGTTTCCAGCGGCATCGAAGCCGTCGACGCCAAGCCTGTAGGTCGTGCCGCAGGAAAGATTCATGAAGGTGTAGCGCGTGTCGGCGGTTGTGCCGATCTTCGCGCCCGTCCGGTACGCGCCGTAGCCTGCGACCCCGACGTCGTCGGCGGCCGGATTCCACGCGAGCGAGATGGCGTTTGCGGTCTTGGCCGTCTGAGTAACTCGCGAGGGAGGCGAGGGCGGTGAGGTGTCTCTCGGAGCGGGAGCGGGCGTGCAGAGCGCGGTGCTCGTAGTCAGCGTCACGAGCTCGGATCGGCGCCCGGACGCGAAGTAGCGATCGACCCCCAACGTGTACGTCTTTCCGCAGTTCAAGCCGCGGAACGTGTAGCGCAGCTCTTTCGTCCTCGCGACGCGCGAGCCGTTCAGGTAGAGACCGAAGCCGGCGGCTTGGCCGAGACGTCGGTTGCGTTTCGGCGCTTGCCACGAAACCGACGCGCTCGTGGGGCTGACCGCGACGACAGTGACCCCGAAAGGCGGACGAGGCTGCTTGGTCCCTTCGGCCGCCACTGGCGACAGGACGGCCAGGGAGGCGAGGATCGCCCCGGCGAGGACCAGACCGGTGCGACGGCGAATCCAGGTGGAGACGGCATTCCACATGGTGTTCCCTTCGTCGGGGAAGCGCGGAAGATAATCGATCTCCCGGACGGGCGGTGATAGAGCTGGCGGGCGGATTCAGAGGAGCGGGCTACGATGACCGGTGATGGTGAAGCGAGTCCTCCTGGCGTCGCCGCGCGGCTACTGCGCCGGCGTCGAGCGCGCGGTCGAGACCGTCGAGCGCCTGCTGGACCTGCACGGCCCGCCGGTCTACGTGCGTAAGCAGATCGTCCACAACGCGCACGTCGTCCGCGATCTCGAGGAACGCGGCGCGATCTTCGTCGAGAGTGAGACCGAGGTGCCCGAAGGTGCGACGGTCGTCCTCTCCGCACATGGAGTCGCTCCTTCCGTCTACGAGAACGCGACCGCTCGGAAGCTGAACACGATCGACGCAACGTGCCCGCTCGTGACGAAGGTTCACGTCGAGGCGCGCCGGTACGCCGCCGACGGATACACGATTGCGCTGATCGGCCACCAGGGCCACGAGGAGGTGGTCGGGACGACCGGCGAAGCTCCCGACGCGATCGTCCTCGTCCAGACCGTCGCCGATGCGGAGCAGGTTGAGTTCGCCGATCCGGAGCGTGTGGCCTACATCACGCAGACGACTCTCTCCGTCGACGAGACCGCGGAGATCATCGCGGTTCTGCGCCGGCGATTCCCGGCGATCCGGGCACCGAAGCGCGACGACATCTGCTACGCGACGTCGAACCGGCAGTGGGCCGTGAAGGATCTGCTCGAGGTCGTCGACCTGCTGCTCGTGATCGGCTCTCGGAACTCATCGAACTCGAACCGGCTCGTCGAGGTGGCACGGGCCGGAGGCGTGAGCTCGTACCTGATCGACGACGAGACGGACATCGACGAGGACTGGCTGGAGGGTGTGGACTCGGTCGGGATCACCTCGGGCGCCTCGGCGCCGGAGAAGCTGGTCGAGCGGGTCTGCGACTGGTTCCGGGCGCGCGGCGTCGACTCGATCGAGCCGTTCCAGTCCGTGCACGAGGACGTCGTCTTCAGGTTGCCGGTCGAGCTCCGCCGCGAGCTCGCGCTGGCCGAAGCTCAGAGCTAAGCCTTGGCGATCTGAGGCTCGGCGCTTCCTCCGTCGACGCGGATCTCGGTCGCCAGCACTTCGTTCTTGATCCAGTCCTCGTGCGCCAGCAGCTCGGCGTCGCTCGCCGGCAGCGTGACGACGATGCGGTCGGTGAGCTCGAGCCCGGCCTCCTTCCGCTTCAGGTTCAACTGGTGGATGAGGTCGAGCACGCGGCCCTCGAGCTTGAGCTCGTCGTCCAGCCGCGTGTCGAGTGCGACCGTGACGCCTTCGTCAGAGACGAGCGACCAGCCCTCCTTCCCGCGGCGCTCGACGAGCACGTCCTCGGGGCCGAGCTCGTGGCCGGCGACGCGGAAGGCGCCGTCGATCTGCTCGTACTCTCCGGCCGAAAGCGCCGAGCGGACGGCGCCCAGCTCCTTCCCCAGCCTCGGCCCGAGGACGGGGAGGTTCGGCTTGACGACAAGCTCCTCGGCTTCGACCTCCCCCTGCTCGATCTCCTTCACCCGCAGCTCCTCGCGGACCTCGGCGGCGTGCTCGTCGGAGAGCTCGGCGCCCTGGATCACGAGTCGCCGAAGCGGCTGCCGGAGCTTCAGTCCCGAGGTGGCGCGAGCCTGATGGCCCAACCGCACAACACGCCTGACCCCCGCGATCTCTTCGAGCAGCGCCTCGTCCCGGTCCCGCGTCTCGGGCCAACCGGCGAGGAAGACCGAGTCGGGCGCACCCTCGACAGCCCCCGCGACGAGCACTCGCCAGAGGTGCTCCGCCAGGAACGGCATCACCGGCGCGATCACGCGGATCCCTTCGACGAGCGCCCACCAGAGTGTCGAGAAGGCTGCCTCGTCGAACGAGTAAAACCGGCGACGCGACCGCCGGATGTACCAATTGGAGAGATCGTCGACGAAGTCGTCGAAAGCCCGAATCACGTCAACGGTGAGGAACGCCTCGTACCCCGTAGTCGCCTCGTCCACGAACTGCGCCGTCCTCGCCACGAGCCAGCGGTCGAGCGGCGCCTTCGCCG
Organism: uncultured Actinomycetes bacterium; assembly: GCA_963752845.1. GTDB lineage: Bacteria > Actinomycetota > Thermoleophilia > Gaiellales > Gaiellaceae > JACDAN01. The sequence goes on from CAVVZV010000003.1 coordinate 893,176, forward strand.
CCGGCCGCGCACCCCACTCCGGGCGGAACCCTTCGATGTTCGCGTAGGTGACGAGGAAGCCCGCGGAGTTCCAGAGCGTCAGCAGCTTGCGTTTGATCTCATGCGCAGGCCCGTATCCGAACAACAGATTCCGGTCTGGCGGCTGGGCGCAGAACTGCCACCGCATGACGTCGGCGCCCATGCGCTCGAACGCCTCTTCGGCCTCGATCATGTTCCCCCACGAGCCGTGCATCTCGTGCCCGTGCTCGTCGAGCATCTTCTCGTAGCCGAGCACTTCCCTGTACGGGGCTCGACCCGTCAAGGCGACGGACATGAAGTGCTGCGAGTAGAACCACAGGCGAATCTGCTCCCGCATTTCCGAGACCCAGTCGGCCGGGAACCACTCCTCCCAGTAGGCGTGGTCGGGCAGGTCCGCACGTGTCAGCCCGCGAGCCGCACCGGTCCCATACCCCTCCGGGATCCACTCAAGGTTCTGCCAGCCCAGCGTCGAGAACGGGACGATGCCGGCGTCCAGCCAGACGTCACCGACCTCCGGGATCCGCCGAACCTCCTCGCCACATGCCTCGCACCGGATCGGGACATCGTCGATCCAGGGTCGGCGCAGCTCCTCGAGCTGCTCCAAGCCGCCGACGGCTCGCTCCTCCAGCTCGCGCTTCGACCCGATCACGTTGAGCTGACCGCACGTGCACTCGTAGAACGGCAGCGGCAACCCGTAATACCGCCGCCGCGAGATGTTCCAGTCGCCCATGTTGCGGAGCCAGTCGTCCATGCGCTTGCCCATATAGGCGGGCGTCCAGCGCACCGTCGCGTTGGCGTCGAGCAGCTGCTGCCGAAGCTCTTCCACCCCGATGAACCAGTCTTCGGTGACTCGGAAGATCAGCGGCGTCGAGCAGCGCCAGCAGTGCGGATAGCGGTGGACGACTTCCCCGGACTCCACCAAGCGCCCACGTTCGGCGAGGTTCTGGACGATCTGGTCGGCTGACTCGACGGTGCTGAGCCTGTGAAGCCAGCCGAAGCTGTCGTAGAAGCGGCCGCTCTCGTCGACAGGCACGATCACGCGCAGGCCGAGCTCTTGGCCAAGCTCGAAATCCTCGGTCCCGGCGCCCGGCGCGATATGGACGATCCCCGTCCCTTCGTCGAGCGTTACTTCGTCCCACGCAATCACCCGATGCTCGGTGCCCGCGGCGCCCGGCAGATCGTCAAATGGCCCCTCGTAGCTCAGACCCACAAGCTCCTCGCCCGCCACCGTCCGAACGGCAAGCTCGTCCGGATACAGGTTGCGGGCGACCCAGTTCCCGTCTTCGAGCAGGACGTAGTCCGCGTCCGGTTTCACTGCTGCCGCAACGTTCGCCGGAAGCGTCCAGGGCGTCGTCGTCCAGACCACGAGGGACTCGCCGGGCCGCTCCCGAAGCGGGAGCCGAACATAGACCGAAGGATCGGTCTTGTCGCGATACACGTCGCCCATAGTCAGCTCGTGCTGCGAGATCGACGTTCCACAGCGCGGACACCACTCGGTCGAACGGAAGCCCTTGTACAGCCGGCCCGCCTCGTGCATCACCTTCAGGAACCGCCAGATGTACTCAATGTTCGTGTCGCTGAACGTGTAGTAGTCGTTGCCCCAGTCCATCCACATGCCGAGGCGCTTGGAGCCGCGCGTCAGCTCCTCGGCCGACCAGACGACCTTCTCCCGGCAACGCCGCGCAAACTCGGCGAGCCCGTACTCCTCGATATCGCGCTTCGAGTTGAGGCCGAGCTCGCGCTCCACACCCACCTCGATCCAGAGGCCCTGGCAGTCGAAGCCGTTCTGGTAGCGCTGTCGGAAGCCTCGGAGCGCCTTATAGCGCTGGAAGACATCCTTGAGCGCACGGCCCCAAGCCGTGTGAACACCGAGGATTTTGTTGGCGGTCACCGGGCCGTCGATGAAGCTCCACTTGGGCCCGTCGGCGTTCTGCTCCCGGAGCCGCTCGAAGATTCGCTCGCGCTCCCACCACTCGAGGACCTCGCGCTCGAGCGCGGGATGATCGGGCACAGAAGCCAAGCGTTTCGAAGACCTGAGCGGCCACGTGTTCGATTCTACGGAGGGGCGGGAACACAGCAGCCGTCCCGGTCGTTAGCCTGTCCGACACTATTCGCGAAAGGAAACGATGTCTCAAGCACAAGCAGTAACCGAAGCGACCTTCGAGCAGGAAGTGCTCTCGTCAGAGACGCCCGTGCTCGTCGACTTCTGGGCCGCGTGGTGCCAGCCGTGCCTCCTCGTCGAGCCCGCGCTCGAGAAGATCGCTGAGGAGCGCCCGGACTCGATCAAGCTCGTCAAGGTGAACATCGACGAGGAGCAGGGTCTGGCGCAGCGCTACGGGATCGCTTCGATCCCGGCGATGGTCCTGTTCAAGGACGGAGAGCCCGCAGCGGCTGCGATCGGCGCCCAGCCGAAGTCGGCGCTCGAGCGCTCGCTCGGCCTCGAGCCCATCGAAGCCGAAGCCTAGGCCGTCGCCGCGCGGGCGCTGTCCGCGCGCCAGGCCGACAGAACGTCCTCGATGTGCCCAAAGGCGAGCTCGCCGGCGGGCACGTCGTCGGGCGCGAACCAGCGGAGCTCGGCGACGTCGTCGGCCGGCTCCGGCGTCCCCTCACCTATCCGCGCGCTGTAATAGATGTTGAGCGTAGACACGACGCGGCGCTTGTACTCGTAGCGATCCATCCAAATGCCGAGCAGCCGCTCGTCCGTGAGCCCGATCCCTGCCTCCTCGCGCAGCTCGCGGGCGAGGCAGTCGAGCGGGTTCTCTCCTTCCTCCAGGAATCCGCCGGGAAGATCCCACTTGCCCGCACCGGGATCGTGCGCCCGCCGGCTGAGCAGGACGCGACCCTCGTCGTCGCCTACCACCGCTGATGCCGTCGGCATCGAGTGCGCGTAGGTGACGAAGCCGCACTCGGGGCACTCGACGTGGCCGTCCTCGGGCTCGACCGGCGTTGCGCAGACGGGACAGTGCTTCCAGCCGTCGAGCTCGCCCACCCAGCAAGAATAGGGCGGTGCCGCGGCATGTACCTGCATCGGTAACGGAGCTCTCGCGGGTCGGGCTGCTTGCGGCCCTGCCCGGTGAGCTGCTGATGAAGCTCGCCGGACGGATGCAGCGCGAGGAAATCGGCCCGGGCGCGCCGATCGTGACCGAGGGCGAGGACGGCGAGCGTTTCTACGTCGTGCTCAGCGGACTGCTCTCGGTCACGCAGTCCGAGCGGGGGTTCCGCGGAGTCCTGAAGCCCGGCGACTACTTCGGCGAGGTCGCGCTCGCGATGGACATGCCGCGGACGGCGAGCGTCTCGCCGATGACGCCGGTGACGCTCGCCAGCTGCGACCGCGAGACCTTCGACGAGTTCATCCGCCCGCTGTTTTCCGACTAGTGGCTTCCGCGTAGACCGCGTCTGACAGCTTCGGCCACGCTTCCCTCGCCCAGTCGCCGAACTCGCGATCGGTGAGGACGCCGAGCGCGAGCTCCGGCCTCGGGATCGACCCAGAGGAACGTGCCGCTCCCGCCCCAGTGACCGAACGTACGCGGTGAGGTCTTGGTGCCCGACCAGTGGCCCGGCTTCTCGTCCTTGAGCTCGAAGCCGAGGCCCCAGTCGTTCGGGTCGAAGCGGCCCATCTCCGGGATCACGCCGGCGAGCCCGGGGAACTGGACGGTGGTCGCCTCCGCGAGCGTCTCCGGGGCGATCAGCGTCGGCTCGAGCAGCTCCCGCGCGAGCTTGAGCAGGTCGTCGAGGCTTCCGTAGAGATGCGAGCCCGCCGAGCCTCGAAGCTCTGCTTGCATCCCCAGCGGCTCGAGTACAGCTCGTCTCAGGTACTCCTCGAAGGGCATCTCCGCCCGCTCCGCAACGAGTTCGGCGACTACTTCGAAGCCGGTGTTCGAGTAGATCCGCCGCGAGCCTGGCTGCCCGATCGGCTTCCGGCCCTCGAACGGCAGGCCCGACGCGTGCGCGAGCAAGTGGCGGACGCTCGACCCCGGCGGACCGGCGGGCTCGTCCAGGTCGATCGTGCCTTCCTCGGCCGCGACAAGCACCGCCAGCGCCGTCACAGGCTTCGTCACCGACGCCCAGCGGAACTCGCGCTCCTGCGGCCCGCGGGTTGCGACGACGTCGCCGCCCGAGACCACCCCGGCCGCAACGTTCTCGGCGGGCCACTGGTCAATCTGGTCGAGAGCCTCCACGGCGGCGGATACTAGGGCGATGAAGCGGAGGCTCATCTCGTCGGCGATGCCACTGGAGCAAACCTTCGGCTACTCGCGTGCGGTTGTCGTCGGCAACCGAGTCTTCGTCTCCGGCACAGCCCCGGTGGTGCCGGAGGGCGCGGATCTTCCCCCCGACGCGTACGGGCAGGCCCGCCGCTGCCTGGAGATCATCCTCACGGCGCTGAAGGAGGCCGGGGCGGGGGCCGAGGACGTCGTTCGAACCCGGATGTATGTGACCCGCGCCGAGGACTTCGCCGAGGTCGGTCGCGCGCACGGCGAGGTGTTCGGCGACGTCCGTCCGGCGACTACGGGAGTCGTCGTCGCCGCACTCTTCGACCCACGCTGGCTCGTAGAGATCGAAGCCGACGCCATAATCGGCCGATGAAGCAGGCCTGGCCGTCCTCGATCACCGGCACCGGGCTCGGCCCGGCCGGCAGCGTGCTCGAGCACAAGTTCGGCCAGGGCGAGCCCTACACACTCGGCGTCGAGGAGGAGTACATGCTCCTGGACGCAGAGTCGTTCGACCTCGTCCAGCGCATCGACACCGTATTGGCCGCGATCGTCGGTCACGAGGACGAGCCGAGGATCAAGCCCGAGCTGATGCAGTCGGTGCTCGAGGTCGCAACCCCCGTGTGCCGCAACGCGGGCGACGCCGACCGGGAGTTGCGACGGCTTCGCCAGGCGGTCGGCGGCATTGCCGCTGAGAACGGGCTCCGCGTCGGCTCGGCCGGCACCCATCCGTTCAGCCTGTTCGAGCGTCAGCGGATCACCGCCCGCGACCGCTATCGCGCCCTGGTCGACCAGATGCAGTACGTCGCCCGCCGGGAGCTGATCTTCGGCCTCCACGTGCATGTCGCGGTCGACGACCCCGACAAGGCGGTCAACGTCGTCAACGGAGTGCTCGTCGACCTCCCGCTCCTGCTCGGCCTGTCGGCCAGCTCCCCGTTCTGGCGAGGCGAGCCGACCGGGCTCGCCTCGACGCGGCAGCCGATTTTCGCCGCCTTCCCTCGTTCTGGCCCCCCGCCCCGCTTCCGCGACTACGACGACTATGCCGAGGTGATCGGCTACCTGGAGCACACCGGCTGCATCGCCGACTACACGCACATCTGGTGGGACATCCGACCGCATCCCAAGCTCGGCACGGTTGAGATCCGGATCTGTGACAGCGTCACTCGCGTCGAGGATGCAGTGTCGATCGCGGCGTTCTGCCAGGCGCTCGTCAAGTACTACTCCGAGCTCTACGAGGAGAACGGCGAGGTGCCGGGCTTCCACCGGATCCTCACGACCGAGAACAAGTGGCTCTCGGTGCGGTACGGCCTCGACGCCCCGATCATGGATCTGGCGACCGGCCGCCGAAACCGCGTGGCGGTCGCCCAGCTCGTCAGGCGACGCCTGAAGGAGCTCGAGCCGCACGCTCGGGAGCTTGGGTCAGAACGAGAGCTCGAGGGCATCACCGAGATCCTCCGGCGCGGGAACGGCTCCGACCGCCAGCTCCGGGTCTACAACGCGAACCGAGACATCGTGGAGGTCGCACGCGAGATTGCGGAGGCGACCGAGGCCGCTACGGGCTAGGCCCAGTGGGCTTGTAGGAACCGGCCTGGAAGTCTCCTGACGACTCGGGTCAGGTCGAGGTGCTCACCCGAGCCTGGGGTGATGACCACGACATGGCCCTCACTCGTGGCGTACAAGAGCTCCTCGCCGCGCCACGCGAGCGTTGGCCAGTGCCCGCAACCGAGTGCGCCGACCTGGGTCGCGAACAGAACCTTCGACGATCGCTCGCCCGGCCGCAGCAGGCGAACCGACTCTCTCGCCCGCGAGTGGCCGTCGAGTGGTCCGGTCGAGATCATCGCGATCGCGCCCTGAGACGAGATCGCCGGCACGTTGTAGTGGCGGCGATCCGACGCCACGATCGAGCCGTCGGAGTCGAGGACGACCACGCGACGGCCGAGGAGCGCAACCCGATCATCCTCGAGCGGGAGGATCTGGACCCAGCGGCCAACCCGTAGCGCGAGTCTCTGCTTCCAGCGACCGTCGGTGCGGACGACCGCACCATCGCGAGAGACATAGACCAGGGCGCGTGACCTGGTGTCGAACATCCGGCTGCCCGCTCGGGTCTCGAGGATCCGTGCGAGCCGGCCCGTGCGGGTCCGTGCCCGCAGGATGTGTTTCTGCGCGGTGACGAGAAGACCCGCCCGCGTCCATCCGAGCGGGTACTCGCCCAGGCGCCCGACTGCTCGCTCGGGCCCGTCGAAGTCGGCGATGTGAAGCCGGCCGCCGTAGGCCATGAACGCGAATGACCGCCTGCTTTCCGCGACCCAACTCACGGCGCGGTAGTGCTTTGCTCGCGACCGCCACAGAATGCGACCGTGCTCGTAAAACACGAGCCGTCCACGTCGCGCCAGAAGACCGACGTGGTTCCACTCGGCCCGGCGAGGACCGAGGAAGCGAACTCCGTGCCCGTCGACCGCAAACCGGCCACAGGCGGTCTCGATCCGGAGCTCCGATTCAAGCCCTGTTTGCCCACTCGGAGGAACGACGGCGCCGCACACTCCCCGGTAGATCGAGACGTCCCGAGCCTCGGCTCCGCCGGAGAGGGCGGCGACCGCAACGGCAATTCCAGTGGCCGCGAGGACGCGCATCGCTCACAGTTACGGGTATGACAGCACGCGAGGTCCCGGACCTCTTCGACGAGAGCGGCCGTACTCCCGGCGATGGACCTCTGCGCCGAGGCCGTGCGTATTCCAAGCGCGCAATGGCGGGCTTGCGAGGCGATGAGCTGGCCTGGATCCGCGGTGCGCAGGCCGGCTCGCTTTCCGATCTCGAGGCGCTCTTCCGCGAGCATTGGCCTCGCGCCTACCGCGCCGCCTATCTCGTCGTGCACGACGGCCCTGCCGCGGAGGACATCGCGCAGGAGTCGTTCCTGGCGGCGATTCGTGCCCTCGACCGGTTCGACCGGCGCCGGCCCTTCGGTCCGTGGCTGCACCGGATCGTCGTCAACCGCGCGATCGACTGGGCGCGCGCTCGGGCGCTCCGCGCCGAGATCGGCGACGGACCGCTGGCGGCGGTCGCCCAGGACGACCGTCGGAGCGACGCGTTCTCACCACCCGTGGTGGCCGCGCTCAGCGAGCTCTCGCCCGACCATCGCGCCGTGATCGTCCTCCGCCACGTGCTCGAGTACACGCCCGGTGAGATCGCCGAGCTGCTCGAGCTCCCGCGCGGGACCGTGAACTCCCGCCTGCGACGCGGGCTCGACGAGCTCGCCGATCGCCTGGAGCGCGAGGGCCGATGAACGAGCGGCGACTGAAACGGATGTTGGTGGCAACCGCTCCTCCGGACGAGATCGGCGCGCAGCGCCGAGCGTGGCGGGTCGTGCGTACTGCCTTCGGCGAGCGGGAGCCGACCCCGTGGCCGATCCGCCACCGGCGCCCGCTCGCGGCGGCAGCGATCGCGGTCGCCGCGCTCGCAGCCGCATGGAGTCCGCCCGGACGTGCGGTAATCACGGAGGTGCGGGAGGCGGTCGGGACGGAAAAGGTCGTGGGCGTGCCGCAGGCCAAGCCCGCACTCTTCTCGCTGCCGGCCGCGGGGAGGGTTCTCGTGACCGCTCGAAGCGGCGCCTGGATCGTCTCCGCAAACGGCTCCAGGCGGCGGCTCGGGGACTACGACGAAGCGACGTGGTCGCCTCAGGGATTGTTCGTCGGTGCCTCAAAGCGCCACCAGCTCGCGGCGGTTACTCCGAAGGGCGAAGGTCGTTGGACGCTCTCGCGACCCCGGGTGCACGATCCACGCTGGTCGCCAAGCGGCTTCCGGATTGCGTACCTAAGCGGCAGCAACCTCCGCCTCGTCGCGGGAGACGGGACCGGTGACCGTCGGATCGACTCCGCGCAGGACGTCGCTCCTTCGTGGCGGCCGGGCACCGAGCACGTGCTCGCCTATGCCAACCGCAGCGGCGCAGTGACCGTGCTGGCCACCGACGAGAACCAGATGCTCTGGACCGCGGCCGGGGCCGCGGTCAACCCGGCACAGCTCGAGTGGTCGGCCGATGCGACCAGGCTCCTCGTGGCCCGCCGCCTCCCGGGCGGGCAGTTCGCGCTGGTCGTCTTCGACGCCGATGGGCGCCGCCTTCAGACGCTCGCGTTCGACGGGCATTTCGTGGACGCGGCGTTCGCTCCCGGCAACAACAGTGTCGCGGTCGTCCGTCGCGTCGGTCTCTTCAGCGAGCTGCTCGTGGTCGCTGCCGACACGCTCCGGCGGCAGCAGGTCGTCTTCCGAGGGCGTGGGCGGTTCAGCGACGTCGCGTGGTCGCCGAACGGCCGCTGGCTGCTGCTCGGCTGGGCAAGCGCCGACCAGTGGCTTTTCATCCGCTCGACCGATGTGAGCAAGGTCGAGGCGGTCGAGAGCCTCGCCACACAGTTCGACCCCGGCGGAACGGGCACACGAGAGTTCGCCCGTATCGAGGGCTGGTGCTGTCCGGGATAGACGGGTGCGGACCTCTACGGCAGGATGTCGGCGCAGCGGCGCACGAACGCGGTCGTCAGCCGGACCGTGTGCTCGAAATCGTCGAGGCGCAGGACACTGAACGGCGAATGGATGTAGCGGCAGGGAACGGAGACGACGCCGGTCAGCACGCCCTTGCCGCTCAGGTGGATCTCGCCCGCGTCCGTGCCGCCCACCGCTGGGAGCTTGTACTGGTACGGGACGCCTTCGGCGTCGGCCAGCTCGGTCAGCGCGCGGACGACGACGGGGCTCACGACGATCGTCTCGTCCATGACGGTGATCGCGGGGCCGGCGCCGAGCCGCGTCGGCTGACGCGCCGGCGCGACGTCCGGCACGTCGGCGGCGACCGTGCCCTCGAGCGCGAGCGCGGCGTCCGGCTCGATCTGGGCAGCAGCGGTCCGCGCGCCGCGCAGCCCGAGCTCCTCGGAGACGGCAAAGTTCGCGATCAGCGTCACGCCGAGCGTCTCCTCGGCGAGGGTCTCGAGCGTTTGGACGAGCACGGCGCAGCCGGCGCGGTCGTCGAGGGCCTTGCCGACCACGGCGTCACCACCGTTCAGTCGACCGAACGGATAGGCGATGACGGCCGGCGAGCCGACGCGTATCCCCATCTCCTCCACCTCGGCCGCCGACCCTGCCCCGACGTCGACGAAGGCGTCCTCGAGCGTCAGCGGCTTCTCCCGGTCGGACTGCGTGAGGATGTGCGGCGGCACCGTCCCGAAGATCCCGCGGACCTTGCGCCCTCCGTCGGGGAGAATCGTGAGCGCGTGCGCGGCGACGATCCGCGCGTCCCAGCCCCCGACGGGGACGACGCGGAGCCAGCCCCCCTCCTCGACGTAGCTGACCATGAAGCCGATCTCGTCCATGTGGGCATCGACCATCAGCCTCGGTCCGCCGTTGCCCCGCCGCTCGGCGATGAGATTTCCAAGCGGGTCGACCCGCACTTCGTCGACATAAGGGCTGACGAGCTCCTCGAGCCGCTCGCGCACCTCGCTCTCGAATCCGGCGACACCGAAGCATTCTGAGAGATCGCGCAGAAGCGTGAACGAGTCCATGCCGGGCACCCTAACGACCGCTAGAAGAGGCTCGGGCCACCGGTGCGGGAGCGGCCCAGACCCGTCAGATCGGCAGCCGGACGCGCAAGATCGCGGCAGCACCGTCCATTAGAGTCCGTGTGTGCTCGAGGTCGGCGACCGCATCCCCGACGTCAACGTCTGGCTCGCCCCGCGCGAGAGCATCGCGCTCCGCGATCTCGTCGCGGAAGGACCGGTGCTCGTGCTCTTCTACCTCTTCGACTGGTCGGGCACCTGAACGAGTGAGATGGAGCTCCTGCGTGCCAGGAGCCAGGAGTTCGAAGCGGCAGGAGTGCGGGCGATGGCGGCCTCGCGCGACTCGCCGTGGTCGCATGTCGCCTGGATGCAGGCCCTAGACCTCGACTTCCCGCTGCTTTCGGATTGGAACGCGGAGGTCGTCCAGGCTTTCGGCATCGCCCGGGACTACCGCGGGATGAAGGATGTCGCGCAGCGGTCGGCGTTCCTGATCGACGACAGCGGTACCGTCCGCGGCGCATGGGCCTACGAGAACGCGGAGGTTCCGGACTTCGACGAGCTCGTCTCGGCGGCGCGGGCCTTGTCCTCCTCGTCGTAGCGCTCTACCTCGGCGCAGGCGTCCTCTCGACCTCGCCCGCGCTTCGGCACGCCGACGACGACTTCCTCGCGGAGGGGATGCACGGCCTTCCCGGTGCGGCGGCTCCCGGGGATCACCTGCAGACGGTCTGGCAGCTCTGGCTGCCGGGACACCAGCTCGGCCGCGGCGAGGCACCCTGGCGCGACCCCTATAGCTTCCGGCCCGAGGCAAAGCCTCGCGTGAACTTCGCAGGCTGGCCGTTCAGCCTGCTGTTCTGGCCGCTTCAGGCCGGGCTCGGAACCGTCGTCGGCTGGAACGCGTTCCTGCTCCTCGGGTACCTCGGTGCGGGTGCGGCCACGTTCCTCTGGCTCCGCTCCATCGGGCTCGGAGTCGGGCCCTCGCTGGTCGGAGGGCTCGTGTTCGCACTCGCTCCCTACCGGGCCGTCCAGGCCGGCGCCGGGCACCTTCTTGGTTGGATTGCCATGCTCTTGCCGCTTTCGTTCTGGGCCTGGGAGCGGCGGCTGTACCTCGTCGCAGCCGCGGCGCTCGCCTCGATTCCGCTGTCCGGTCAGGTTCACCTGGCGCTCGGAGCGATTCCGTTCTTTCTGCTCTACGCGTTGCTGCGCGGAGGGGATCGCCGCTGGGCGGGAGGCGCTGTCGCAGGCGCGGTGGCGGCGGGTGTGCTCGTGTGGGCGCTCTCGATCCGCGACTCGATCGGTGAGGAACGGTCGTTCTCGGGAGTCGAGCGCTACTCGGCCGATCTCGCCGATTTCGTCAGCCGGGATCCGCGACACGGGCTCGAGCCGTTCGTCTTCCTCGGTTCGCTGACGCCGCTGCTTGCGCTCGCAGCACTTGTTGCGCTCGTACTGGCTCGCTCTCGGCTGGCCATCGTCCTCGGTCTCGGTGCCGTGGTGCCGATACTGCTGGCGCTCGGGGCGAACCTCCCGGGCTACGAAACGCTCTGGCGGCACACGCCCGGGCTCCACAGCACTCGCGTGCCCGGACGACTCTTGCCAATCGCCTGCCTTGCGATTGCCGCGCTCGCTGCATTCGCCGTGTCGCGCCTTCGTTGGAGGGCGGCTCCGCTCCTGGCCGTCGTCCTCATCGCACTCGACCTCCGAATCGGGGTCACGGCCGTCAGGACGACTGCGGCCGACGAGGACAACCGCGCCTACGCCGCGCTCAACGGTGCTCCGCTCGGGCGCTTGCTCGAGCTGCCCGTCTACGCACCCGGACGGCAGGAGGGGAGCGTCTACCTCTACTACGCCATGCAGGCGCCGCGCGAGCGCCCGGCCGGCTACTCCACGGTTGCACCCAAGGCCGCGGCGCGAGTGGCGCGCGAGCTGCAGCCCTGCACGGACGTCCGCTCCCTCGGCGAACTCGGTGTGCGGCTGCTCGCCGTCTACGGACGTCCGCGCTGCGGCGTGCCCGGCAGGCTCCTCGCGAGAGACGGACCGATCTCGCTCTACGAGGCGTACATCCCCGTCGCCTGGTAGGAAAGCGCCCGTGGAGTTGGACACCTACACGTTCGTGCTGCTCCGACGCGGCCCGCGGGCCAACGACTACAGCGACGAGGAGCTCGACGAGCTCCAGGCCGCCCACCTCGCCTTCCTCGATGAGATGCGCGAACGCGGGCATCTGGTGCTCGCCGGCCCGTTCCAAGATCAGGACGACGAGACGAAGCGCGGGCTCGCGATCTACCGCACGAGCCTGGATGAGACGCGTCGGCTGACAGAGCAGGATCCGTCGGTCCAAGCCGGACGCATCTCGATCGAGGCGATGACCTGGCTGACGCCGAAAGGTGCGCTCAGCTGAGCGAGGACCGGCTCGTCCGCGGCGAGGACGGCGTCGTCCGGTGCTTCTGGGCTGACTCGGCGCCCGAATACCGCGCCTACCACGACACGGAATGGGGCTTTCCGGTCGAGGACGACCGACGGCTGTTCGAGAAACTCTGTCTCGAGGGCTTCCAGTCCGGCCTCTCCTGGCTGACGATCCTGCGCAAACGGGAGGCCTTCAGGCGGGCCTTCAACGGTTTCGACTTCGAGCAGGTGGCGCGGTTCGGCGAGCAGGACGTGGAGCGGCTCCTGACCGACGCGTCGATCGTGCGCCATCGCGGCAAGATCGAGGCGACGGTGAACAACGCCCGCCGCGCGCTCGAGCTCGTCGAGGAGGAAGGCTCGCTCGCCGCGTTCGTCTGGCACTTCGAGCCCGAGGCCGGCTCGCGTCCCAAGCGCTTGACCTGGGACGCGCTGCAGGAGCTGGCCGAGACGCCGGAATCGCGCGAGCTTGCGAAGGAGCTGAAGCGCCGCGGCTGGCGCTTCGTCGGCCCGACGACGGTCTATGCGTTCATGCAGGCGATGGGGCTCGTCAACGACCACCTGCACGGCTGCGACGCCCGTGAGCCGGTCGAGCAGGCGCGCGCGGCCTTCACCCCGCCCGCCTAGCTTGCTATTGCTCGCGCGGGGGCGTCTCCGAACGCGGGGGCGCCTCCGAGCGCGGCGATGCCTCGGGCTGCGGCGGCTCTGCTTCGCGGACCGCCACGGGCCGTTCGTCTGGGACGACCTCCCGCACCGCCGTGTCGGCCTCCGGCACTCCGGCCGCCACTTCGACCGGCTCCCTCTTGGGGCCCTTCGTGTCGAGCGTAAGCCCCAGCACGAGGCCGACGCCGAACGCCACTGCAGGCCACGCTCTCGCCAGGTCACCGACGAGGCCCTCCAAACCGATGTCGTCGGACCAGTCGCGCACGTGGCTGCCGAGCCAGTGGTCGCCGGGTTCGGCCGCGACGACCGCCCAACCCCCGGCGATCAGCGCCGGCAGGAAGCCGAGCAGGAAGACGTTGCCCGAGATGTGCGGCCTCCCCCACTTCGTCCAGCCGCCGAGCAGCTGTGACAGGGCCATGGCCAGGCCCGCAGCTGCGATCAGTGCTGCGGCCCACCAGAACTCGCCGCGCGTTGCATCGCCCTCTCCCGGCAGCGCGCTCGCGCCAAACCAGATCAGGAAGCCCGCGGCGGCAACGCCGATCAAGGTGGCTGCCCCTCTCGTCAAGCCGCGCATACCATCACCTCTCTCGTCGTGTTCCCTTGAGGGCCGGCTTCTAGTCCTTCACGGCATCGGGACCTAGAAGATCTCCATCGGGAGGCCGGCGAGTGGCTCACCGCCGTCGCTTGTTACGAGCCAAGTGTCCTGCATGTAGAGGCACTCTCGCCCGTCCTCGGAGATCACGTGCGGGTGCAGCGAGAAGACCATGCCGGCCTCGAGCTCGGTCTCCACCCCTTCGCCGATCTTCGGGAACTCGATCATCGTCATCCCGATCGAGTGGCCGGTGACGTGGCCTAGGTGATAGCCGCGGTCGAGGAATCCCTTCGACACTGCGCGATGGACGTCGTGGGCGGTAGCACCCGGCTCGAGCGCGCCCTTTGCCGCATCGAAATAGTCCTGGTAGGCCTCGAACATACGGCTGACCTCCCGGCTCGGCGACCCGAGCGCGCGCGAGACCTCGACCCAGTGTCCTCCCGGCCCAGCGATCTCGAGCGACGGGATGCAGAAGTCCTGCAGGACGAGGTCGTCGCGAGCGATCGCGAACTCGGGGCCGACGAGGACCATGTTCATGGTCAGCCGGCCGCAGCCCTGCTCAACGAAGAGCCGCTCGGCGGGCGCAAGCACGTCGGCTGCGGTGCGGCCGGGCTCATACGCGTCGCGGAAGGCGTGGAAGCCCTCGGTGTTGATGCGGACGCTGTCCCGCACCGACGCGAGCTCCTCGTCGCTCTTGACAGCTCGCGCGTGGTCGAACTCGAGGTCCCAGGGAACGAGCTCGACCTTGCCGCGCATCGCGGCGAAGTCCCGGACAGTCATCACGTAGTCCAAGCCGTAGACACCGACGCGTTGCCCCCGCAGCCGGTCGGCCAGCCAAGCGCCGGGTTGGTCGGCGAAGACCTGGTCCTCGATCCGACTGGTCCCGTGCACACCGACATATCGCGCCTCGCCTGGGAACACGATCGTCGGCTCGCCGTCCAGCGGCAGAAGCACGTACGCGTAGCGATGGACGATCTGGAAGCCCGAAAGGTAGGTGACCTGCCCCTCGAAGCCCGTGTACTCCGTGCCGCACACGAGCGCTGCGTCGAGCCCGTCGCGTCCGAGCGCTTCCCGGACGCGTGCGTAGCGCCGCGCTAGCTCGCCCACGACTGCTCCCTCCCTTTGATCAGCGCTGTGATCGCGTCGTTCAGCGGCGTGGGCACGCCGTACTCGCGCCCGAAGCGGGCGATGCCACCGTTGAGGAAGTCGATCTCGGTCTCGTGCCGCGCCTCCACGTCCTGGAGCATGCTCGCCTTGTGGTCGTAGGCCACGTCCGGCCTCGCGGCGTAGTCGATCAGCTCCTCGGGATTCGCGTCGAGCTCGATTCGCTGGGCTGCCGCCACCGCCTTGCCCTCGGCGACGAGGCCGCTGACCAGCGCGCGCAGCGCCGGGTCCTCGCAGACCCGACCATGCGTCAGACCGGTCAGCGCGCCGATCGGGTTCGTAGCGGCGTTGAAGATCAGCTTGTGCCACTGCGGGCCGCGCGCGTCGCCGACCGCCTTCGTCGGCATGCCGGCGCGGGTGCAGGCCTCGGCCAGCTGCTCGACCGCCTCCATTGGCGCCGGCCGCGGCTCGAACGGGCCGATCGTCGTGTCGCCCTTGACGTCCCACTGGACCTGTCCCGGCGCGACGACCTTGCCGGCCGGGAACGTCGTCCCGCGGATCACACGCTCGACGTGCTCGGCAATCGCCTCCTCGTTCCCGACGCCGTTCTGGACCGAGCACACGCTCCCCTCGGCGAAAGCGTGGGCGACTGCGGCGACGGCGCCGCCCGTGTGCATGCTCTTCGTCGCGACGATCGCGAACTCGCAGGGTGGAACCTCGCCGGGATCGCTCGTCGCCCGGGGCCGGCCGATCACCTCGCCTGCGCCGGAGAGCCGGAGACCGTGCTCGTTGATCGCCTGAACGTGCTCGTCCCAGACGTCGAACGCCCAGACCTCGACGTCGTCGAGCTGCGCGAGGCTCGCCGCGAAGAGCGACCCGACGGCGCCGCAGCCGACGACGCACACCCTCATCGCACCAGGCGGAACTCCCGTCCGCCGGTCAAGCCGCTCGGTCGCACGATCAGCACGATCGCCATGATCGCGCCGAGGAAGATCAGGCGCGTCCCCTGCGGGAGATCGAGCGAGACCCCGACGTCCACGCCCTGCTCCGCCTCGATCAGGAAGGAATCGACCGCGCTCACGACGAGAGCGCCGACGACGGCACCCCAAAGGCTCGTCAGGCCGCCGATGACCAGCATCGCCAGGGTCAGGAACGTCAGCTCGAGGTAGACCTGCTCGGTCGTGATCGACCCGAGTAGGTGCACGAACAACGCACCGGCGAAGCCTGCAAGGGCGCCGGAGACGGTGAACGCCCACAGGCGCTCGCGGTGGACGTTCACCCCCACTCCGCGAGCGGCAGCGGGGTCCTCACGCGACGCCCGAAGCCGCCGGCCGAGACGGCTCCGCTGGTACACGAACGCAGCGGCCACGACGACGAGGGCGCCGATCGTCGCCTGCACGGCGTCTGTCGTCTCGGGAACGAGAGAGAGGGTGGTCGCGCCGGGGCCGATCTTCGTCCACTCGCGAAGGATGTTGTGGGTGACCTCGAGCACCGCGAAGGTCGCGATCCCCGCGGCCAGACCCGAGAGCCGCATGAGCGGCAGCCCGACGAGCAGGGCGAACACGCCTCCGACCGCGGCGCCGAGCAGCAGGGAGGCGACATTGCCGATCGTGTGGTCGCGAAGGACGGGGAAGAGCTGAGGCAGGACACCCCGCTTCGACTCGAGCGGGATCGTCAGGATCCCGGCCGCAAACGCGCCGACCGCGACGAAGCTCATCTGGCCGAAGGAGAGGACGCCCGAGTTCCCGATGAAGACGTAGATGGACACGACCATCGCTACCGAGATGAGCGCGTTCAGGAAGTAGATCTCGCTCGACGACGAGACGAACGTCGAGCCGATCCCCACGGCAACGATCAGGAGGGCAGGCGCGAGCAGCTGCGCGAAGGGCTCGAGGAGGCGCCTCACACGCGCTCCACGGCGCCTCGCCCACGCGCGAAGAGGCCGGCCGGCCGAAGCAGGAGGACGAGGATGACCAGGGCGAAGACCACCGAGGGAAGAAAGACCGTCTGCTCGGTGGGGAGCGCGCCGTTGATCACGCCGGTCGCGAATCCGATCGCGAAGCCGCCGAGCGTCGCGGTCCAGAGCCTGTCGATTCCACCGACGACGACGCCGACGAGGACGACGATCGTGTCCCGCAGCGCAAAGTCCGGGCCGACGAACGGGAACTGCACGGTGAGCATCACCGAGACGATCGCCGCGAGCAGGCCGGACAGCAGCACCGCGAACCCGATCACGCGGTTCGCTCGGACGCCGAGCAGCCGCGCCGTCCCGAAGTCGGCGGCCGCCGCCCGCATGTGCAGCCCCACCGTCGTCCGCAACAAAAGAAGAGCGAGCAGCCCGAGCGCCGCTGCCGTCACGAGGACCGCGACGATCGTGATCTTCCGGACCTCGACGCCGCCGATCGTAGTGGGCTGGTTCAGAGGCGCGATCGACGTCGCAATCTCGCCGATCGTGTTGTCGCGGATGTCCACGAGCAAGGCGACCGCCTGAAGCATGAAGGCGATCGCGAAAGTCGCCACGAGCATGACAGCAGGTGAGGCGCGCCGAAGCGGCCGGAAGATCGCACGATCCATGGCCAGTGACAGCGCGACGACCACGACGAAGCAGGCGAGGATGCTCCAGGCCACTCGCCAGTGCGCCGTGAACGCCAGCGTGTACGCGCCCGCCATGACCAGCTGCCCGTAGGCGAAGTTGACGAGGCGGAGGACGCCGAACACCAGGCCGATGCCGACCGCCATCAGCGCGTAGACGGCCCCGAGGCCGATGGCATCGGCGACTGTCTGGGCGTCGAGTGCTGCCAGGATCATGAGAAGTAAGCGGCGACCATCTTCTCCGTGTCGCCGGCATCGTCGGGCTCCAGTGTCAGCCTGAGCTCGCCGTTCGAGAGCACATGGGTGCGGTTGGCCAGCGCAACCGTCCTCTGGGCACGTTGCTCCACCAGCAGGACGGCGAAACCTCCCTCCCGGATGTCGGCGAGAGTGGCGAACACGTCGTCGACGAGGCCTGGGGCCAGCCCCAGCGAGGGCTCGTCGAGCAGGAGGACGTCGGGCTGCGCGACCAGCGCCCGGGCGATCGCGAGCTGCTGCTGCTGGCCCCCGGAGAGCACCCCTGCCTGCCGTCGGCGGAACTCGCGGAGCACCGGGAACAGCTCATAGGCGCCGGCGAGGGCCCTCTTGCCGTGCCGCCCGCGCCGTGCGGCGAGGCCGAGCCGGAGGTTCTCCTCGACGGTAAAGTCCGCGTAGATTCGCCGCCCCTCGGGAACGAGCGCCATGCCGCGGTGCGCGATTGCCTCAGGCGAACGCCCGAGCACCGACGAGCCGTCGACGCTGACCGTTCCGCTCCGGGCCGGAACGAGCCCCATGATCGCGTGCAGCGTCGTCGACTTTCCGGCGCCGTTCGGGCCGATCAGCCCGACGATCTCGCCCTTGCCGACGTCCAGGGAGAGGTTGCGGACCGCGGGGACGGCGCCGTAGCGCACTTCGAGGTTCCGGACGGAGAGCGCCGGCGCCTCAGGCATCTCCATCCTCCTCCACCACCGCCGACTCTCCGAGGTACGCGGCGGCGACGTCGAGGTTGGCGCGAATCTCAGCCGGCGTTCCTTCGGCGAGTGTGCGGCCCTGATCGAGCACCACGATCCGGTCGCAGACGCTCATCACGAGCGCCATGTTGTGGTCGATCAGGAGGACTCCAGCCTCGTGGTCGTCACGCACCGAGCGCACGACCGACGCGAAGTCCGGGACCTCCGCCTCGGGTAGGCCCGCCGCGGGCTCGTCCATCAGGACGAAGCGCGGCCGGGTCGCGAGCGCGCGGGCGACTCCCAGCCTGCGCTCGTCGCCGTGCGCCAGCACGCCGGCCGGCGCCCGTTCGTGCGCCTGCAGGCCGAGGAGCTCGAGCAGCTCGTCGGCTCGGCGGCGCGCACGTCTGGTCCCGGCTCCGACGCCGAGGGCCGCGACCTCGACGTTCTCCCGCACGGTCAGGTCGCGGAACGACCGGCTGTGCTGGAACGTTCGAGCGAGGCCGGCACGAGCCCGCCTGTGAGCGCTCCAGCGCGTAATCCCACGGCCGGCCAGCTCGACGGATCCCAACGTTGGCGAGTCGAAGCCGGTCACGACGTTCACCAGCGTCGATTTCCCGGCGCCGTTGGGGCCGATCAGCCCCACGACCTCGTGACGGTGGAGCTCCAGCGTCACGTCCTGAAGCGCGCGAATGCCCTCGAAGGACCGCGAGACGGAGGAGGCCCGGAGAGTGTCCCCGGGCCTCCTCTCCGCCTTACCGGCGGTCGGTCGTTCAGCCAACCGCTAGATCTTCGGGACGACCTTCGCGGTCACCGTCCCGACACGCTTGCCCTTGTTGTTCTGCACCTGGATCACTCGGTACGCGCGGCCGAACACGGTGTGGAGCTGACGCGAGAAGCTCACCTTGCCGGAGATCGTCGGCACCTTCTTGAACTTCTCCATCTGTGCCGCCAGCGCCGTACCGTTGGTCGAGCCGCCGGCCCGCTTGATCGCGGCTCCGACGCCGTCGATCGCCGCCGGGCCGGTCACGAACCCACCGGTGCCGGCCTTGACCTGGACGGCGAGGCGCCGGACAGCCGAATTCGGATCGTCGCCGAAGATCGAGGCGAAGGTCACCGCGTAGTAGTTCGTGATCTGCGGGTTCTGCGTCACCCAGTAGGTGCCGTCGCCGGCCCACGAGTTCAGGATCGGCGTCTGGTTCCCGAGCGAGCGGAAGCCCGAAGCGAACGCGGGCAGCTCGCCGAACGCCGTCGACGTGACATAGACGGCGACCCGGCGCTGGTTCAGCCGGTTCACCGCAGTCTGGACGTTGTTCGCACCCGTCTGGTAGCTCTCACGCGCGACGACTCGGCCGCCGAGCTGCGTGTAGCGCTTCTCGAACGCCTGGACGACGTTCTTGAAGTACACGAGCAGCGTGTTGGTGCCGGTCGCGGCGGTCCGCCAGCCCCGCCGGATCGCGTACTCGGCCATCGCCGACCCCTCGTCCTGCGCGACGTTGCCGTAGCTGAACGCGAGCTTGCCCTTGGCGCGGCCGAACCGCTTCGGCCCCATCTGATCGGTGCCGATGCACGGCGCGATCGTCAGCTTGCCCCGGTTGATCGCTTCCTGGACGACCGGCGTCGCAAAGTCGACGTCGCAGGTCACGAAGATCACGTGGGCGCCCCTGCCGAGAAGGGTTCTCGCACACGATTTCGCCCGCGCGGGGTTGTTGTTCTGCGTGTCGCAGGTCTCGATCCGGAACGGGCGGCCCCCAACGCCTCCCTTGGCGTTGAGCTTCCGGATGTGGATCTTCGCAGCGGCGAGCGCCGGGCCGTCGAACGGGGCCATCTGGCCCTTGCTGTCGAACGCCCAGCCGATCACGATCGCGGGCCTCGTTGCAGCCGACGTGTCGCTGCTCGCTCCTGCGAGTGCCGCGATCGCTGCCGCCGTCCCCAGAACCGCCGCAGCGGCCACCCATCTTCGTCTGTGCATTTCGCTAACTCCCCTTCCTCTGGGTTTGCCGGATTCGAGAGATCCCGAACTGATACTGCACCTACGAGCGGCGGCGGTCAATCGGATGCCCACGAGGCCTCGCGCGCTTTGACCAGGCGGTACATCGCCGTCTGGAGTGGAACGTCGACGCCGAGACGATCCGCCTCCCGCACGAGCGCACCGGTGATCTGATCCACCTCGGTCGGCCGGTGCGCGTCGACGTCCTCGAGCATCGAGGGGTAGTGCGCGCTGCCGCGCTGGGTGGCGAGCACGTTCATCTCCCACGGGTCCTCGTGAAGCTCGACACCGGCCGCCGCTGCGACGCGCTTGCCCTCCTCCATGAGCTCGCGGACGAGATGGCCGAGCTGCTCGGGGCGGTCCTCCTCGGCGAAGTGCTCGTCATGGCGCAGCCCGGTCACGGCCGCGACGGTGTTCACCGTCGAGTTGAAGATCAGCTTCGACCACTGCGCCGGCCGGAGGTCCTCGAAGGCTCGAGCCTTCAAATCGGAGCGGACGAGCAGCGCGGCGATCTCCTCGACGAGGGAATACGGCGTCTCGCCGTAGGGCCCGAGCCACGTCTCCGTGTCGAGGATGTACTCGACATGCGTATCGGCGTGGCGGGTGCCGCTCATGAAGGTCACTGCCGAGACGAGGGTCCACTCTCCATGCCGACGGACGACCTCCTCGGCGCCGAGGCCGTTCTGAACGGTCATGACCGCGGCAGACGGCCAGTGGCCGGCAAGCGCCGAGGCCGCGGCCTCCAGCTCGGTCGTCTTCGTCGCGATGATCGCGAGGTCGGCCTCGGGAAGCTCCCCGGGATCGGTGGCGGCGGCCTCCAGCTCGACCTCGAACTCGTGGCGGCCGGAGACCCGAAGACCTTGCTCCCTCAACCCGCGGGCATGCTCCTCGCGGCGGCAGAGCACGGAGACCTCCGCGACCCGCGCCAGGTGTGCCGCGTAGAGGCTGCCGATGACGCCTCCGCCGACTACGCACACACGCTGGATAGGGCCTCCACTCCGCGCCGGGCCAGGTGAGCTGGATCCTCCTTCCAGAGCGAGTCAGGCAGCTCTGGGTCAGAGAAGATCTCGAGGTCGTAGAGCCCCTCCCAGCGAAGAGCCTCCAGGATCGGCCCGAAGTCGATGACGCCGTCACCGGGGAGGACGCGGTCGTTCGTGTTCCTGGTCGGCTCCCGCCAATCGGAGAGATGGACGGCGGCGATGCGGTCGCGGTGCCGGTCGATCTGCTCGAGCGGCTCCCCCCAGAGATGCCAGGCGTCGTACACGAGACCTACATCGGGACGATTGGCCTCCTCGAGCAGCTCCGCCGCCTCGTCCAGCGAGCTGGCGATCGTCCAGAAGTGCGCGAAGTCGCGCTGGATCGGCTCGAGCGCAACTCTGACCCCGGCCTCGCGACCGGCGTCGGCGATCGCGCGAATCCCGTCGACGACGGTCTCCCTGTCCTCGCCCGGTCCCGTCAGGAACAACACGCAGGCCGGCTCGAACCGCGCGAGCCATTGGATGCTCGCCGCGATCGTGTCGATTCGCTCCGCTGGGTCGGTAGGCCCTTCCATCAGCGGCAGCGGCAGGATCGACGGCACCTCCGGGATCGCGGCGGCGCCCTCCAGGCCGCTCGCGCGAAACCGCTCGAGCGAGTCGTCTGCGAGCTTCATCTCCCAGATCCCGATTCCGTGGGCGCCCGCCTCGCGGTACGCATCGAGGTCGTCGGCAAAAGACTGGCCGACGGTCGTGATCTGGGAGATCGAGAAGCGCGTCATCGCATGACGAGACGGCGGGCGCGGTCGACGAGCGACGGCGTGAGCAGCTCGCGCGCCACGAGCGTCCCCGAGCCGCCGCCCAGGCCGGGCCCCGGGTGGGTGCTCGCCCCGATGTGCCAGACCCCGGGCACCGGCGTGCGATGGCCGGGCTGCGAGGCCAGCGGCCGCCAGAGGAAGTTCTGGTCGAGGGCGAGCGACCCCCCGTAGGGATCGCCCTGTACGAGGTTGATGTTCGCCGCCTGGAGGTCGGCCGGCGAGAGCGTGGTGCGGCTCAGGATCGAGGGCTCGAGGTTCGGGACGTGTCGCACGAGCCGGGCCTGGATCCGGTCGGCATAGCGCTCCCTGAGCTCCTCGGTCCACTCGCCGCCGCCTACGTCGATCTCCCCCGCCGCGTCCCCCTTGATCCGCCACGGCAGCTCCTGGAGCTGAATCCAGAGGAGCCCCTTGCCTTGCGGCGCACGCGACTCGTCCATCGTCAGCGGCTGCCCGACGACCACGGTCGCCTCGGCCGGCAGCAGCCCACGCTCGGCCTCGTTGACCGCCCGCGAGACGCCGTCCAGGCCCGGCGTGAGGTGGACGATCGCCGTGCGTCCGAGCCGCTCGTCTCCCTCCCACCTCGGCGGCTCTGAGAGGGCGTAGTGGACCTGCATCTCCGACCGCCCGTAGCGAAAGCCTCTCGCCTTGTTCTCGAAGCCCTCCAGCAGCTCGCCGTAGAGCTGCGTCGGCGTCACGTTGCAGATCACGGCCTTCGACCCGGCAATCGTCTCGCCGTCCGCCGTCCGGATACCTCCGGAGAAGACACGTTTGACGTGGACACCGGTCTCGCACGTTCCGCCGCCTTCCCGGATCAAGGCGACGAGCGCGTCCGGGAGCTTCTGGCCGCCGCCGCGCGGGATCGGCATGCCGCCCTCCTGGACGGCGACCGCGATCACCTGGGCCATGTATCCGGACGCCGCCGCATCTGGGCCGAGGCCCGTGTGGAGAACCCAGGGCGCGATCAGGCCGTGCGCCCTCGGGGAGCGGAAAGTGGTCTCGAGCCAGTCGCGGGCCGAGACGAGCAGGCGACCTGCGAACTCCACGGCGCCTCGCCGCCCGAGGCGACGGACCGCCTTGTAGCCGAGGCCGGCGCCGTTGCGGGACCAGAGCTCCGTTCCGAGGACCCCAAACGCCAGATCCGCGTTCGGGAAGAACTCGTCGAGCATCGCCCG
This sequence comes from uncultured Actinomycetes bacterium, assembly GCA_963752845.1. GTDB lineage: Bacteria > Actinomycetota > Thermoleophilia > Gaiellales > Gaiellaceae > JACDAN01. Next base: position 916,155 of record CAVVZV010000003.1, read on the forward strand.
CCAGGCGTCGCCGTCGCCCGGCCGATGGCGGTCGAGCTCCGCGGAATTCTCGTCTGCGCTACGGAGCAGGAAAGCGCTCTGTCCGTCGGGATAGAGGGTGCCGGTCGGCAGATCGGTGTTGAGGTACTCGAGCCCGTGCCGTCCGAGGTCGTCGCCCAGCTCGGCGTGGGCCGCACCTCCGACCCAGAGGGGATGCCACGCGCTGAAGACGTCGTGCTTGAAGCCGGGAACCGTGGTCTCGTCGGTTTTGATCGCGCCTCCGAACCAGTCGTTGCGCTCGAGCACGCAGACCCGCCAGCCCGCGCGTGAGAGGAGCGCGGCGCACGCGAGGCCGTTGACCCCGCTGCCGACGACGACGGCGTCGTACGTGCGGCCGTTCACCGCGCCAGGTTCCGGAACTCGTCGTCGGTGACGAGGCCGCGTTTCTCGGTTCCCAGCTTCTTGACGGCGGCGAGGATCTCGGCCCGGCGATCCTCCGGGATCTCCAGCCCGAGCTCCTCGGCTTTGATCCGGATCGAGTCGAGGCCGCTCTTCTTGCCGAGCACGATGCCGCGGTCTGCGGCGACGAGCTCCGAGGAGTACGGCTCGATCGCCTCGGGGTCGTGGAACTGGCTCGCAACCGCACCGCTTTCCCGCCGAAACAGGTTCTCGCCGGTGAGCGGCTTCCAGGGCTCGAGCTCGTAGCCCGAGAGCTCCTGCACGCGCTCGGCGAGCTCACGGACTTTCGTGAGGTCGAGCGCCGTCTCGACGCCGTACACCGCGCGGAGCGTAAGGGCGACCTCGCCGAGGTTGGCGTTCCCGGCGCGCTCGCCCATCCCGTTGACCGTCCCGTGGATCCAGCGGGCGCCCGCTTTAACTGCGGCCACTGCGTTGGCGGTCGCGAGGCCGAAGTCGTTGTGCCCGTGGAAGTGGATTGGAACGCCCGGCCCGAGGAGGTCGCGCGTCCGCCCGACGAGGTCGGCGACCGCTTCCGGGCCCGCGACTCCGATCGTGTCGACGACGACCACCTCGGCCGCGCCGGCGTCGACTGCAGCCGAGTAGGCCGCAGCGTAGAAATCCGGGCTCCGCGCGGGTCGAGTCGACACCGAAGTACGCGACGAGGATGCCGTTCTCGACCGCGTACGCCACCGCCGATCGGATCCGGTTCACCATCTCCTCCCGCGAGACGCCGAGGGCGCGCAGCTTCAGCTCGGAGATCGGCGACTCGATCACGCTCGCCGGGACGCCGAGCTCGACGAGCGCCTCGACGTCGGCACGAACGGCCCGCGAGAAGCCCCAGATCTGCGCGTGCGAGCCCCGCCTCGGAGATCAGCCTCACCGCCTCCCAGTCGTCGTCCGAGACCCGCGGGAAGCCGGCCTCGATTCGCTCGACGCCCGCCTCGGAGAGCGCGCGGGCGATCTCGAGCTTCTCTTCGGGCATGAGGACGACGCCCACCGTCTGCTCGCCGTCGCGCAGCGTCGTGTCGTAGAAGCCGACCACGGCGTCGAGCGCATGCGGCCGGTTGAGCTCTCCGGTCCAGATCACCGGACGACCCCGTCGGGGAACGGCGAGAGCTTCTCTGCGCCGTCGGGAGTGATCAGGAAGTTGTCCTCAACCCTGAGGCCACCGCCTCCGTCCCAGTACGCCCCCGGCTCGATCGCGAGCACCATCCCTTCCTCGATCGTGCCCGTCCCGGCCTGGTGGGCGTACGGCGGCTCGTGCGCCCGCGCGCCAACGCCGTGCGCGATCGGGTGGGAGGGCTGGCCCGGATATCCGGCCTCGGCGAGCCCGTCGCGGACGAGCCGGTCGAGGTCGGGAAAGCTTGCCCCCGGCCGGCAGAAGTCGATCGCCCGCTGATACACGTCCATCAGGCTCTCACGAAGACGCTCGTACTCGGGCGTCAACTCGCCCGGGCAGAGGTTCTTGGTGTGGTCGCACCAGTAGCCGTCGGCGCAGACCCAGATCTCGAACAGCGTCGGCTCGTGCTCCTGCACCGGACGGTCGCTGGTGGCGGTGAAGGTCCGGATTCCCTCGCCGGACCAGACAAGCGAGAAGCCGTAGGCCAGCTCGACCTTTCCGGCCCAACCGGTGCCCTCCCCGTGGGCGAAGCCGTTCCAGAGTGCGGCTGCCTCGCTCTCCTTCATCCCCGGCCGCAGCTTGGCCCGGACATGCTCCATCGCCCCGGCGGCGATGTCGTTCGCGAGCTGCATGCGCTCGAGCTCCTGTGCCGTCTTGATCGCACGGGCCTTGGCGAGCAGCGGACTGGCGTCGGCTGTGTTCGGCCAGGCCTCGAACCACGCCTGCGTGTACGTCGTCGGCTCGCCCACCATCCGGTCGGAGGCTTGCGTCCCGAGCGAAAGCTCCAGTCCAATCGTCACGAACTGCTTCGATGCCTCGAACGCCAGCTCGAGCGCCCTTGCGGTCGGCGGCCGCGGATCTCGCTCGTCATAGCCGCGGAAGAGCCTGACGTCCTCGGTCCAGGCCATGCGGGCGGCATCGTCAGCCGAGGCCTCGAGGCAGATCAGCGTCGGGTCGCCTTCCTGAGGGAAGACGACGGCGTCGTATCCCTTCATCCCCCAGAAGTTCGAGAGGTAGAGAACGTTGTCAGGGGCCCGCACGACCAGTGCGTCGAGCTCCTCTTCGGCCATCAGGGTGCGAACGCGCTCGAGCTTCGCGTCGTCTCGCGGCCAGCCGCTCACACGGGAGACCAGAGCACGCGGCCGTCGCGCCGGACGACTCGGCCGATGCCGCCGTCGGGGTAGTGGCCGCAGAGGACGAGCACGCCGGTGTCGACGATCTGGGGCAGCAGCGCCTCGCGCGTCTCGATGGACGTCTCGGCGTCGACGTCGTTCGCAAAAGTGTCGCGCGGCCGGTCGAGCAGCATCGGGTGGGCGGCGGCATCTGCGATCACGAGCGCCTCTCCGCTACCGAGCCGGATCCGGACGCCCATGTGGCCGGGGTAGTGGCCGGGCAAGGGGACCGCGGTGATTCCCGGCGCGAGCTCCGCCTCGCCTTCCAGCTCCTCGAACTCGACGGGATCGACGGTCCTGGACGTGTGGGTGCGGCGGCCGTCACCGCGCGCGAAGGCGAGCGCGTCTCGGTGGACGACGTAGCGCGCGTTCGGGAAGAAGAGCCGGCCCTCGGCGTCGGTGTTCCAGCCGACGTGGTCGATGTGGAGGTGGGTGAGAAAGACGACGTCGACCTCCTCCGGCGCGACTCCCTCGGCGGTCAGGGCCGCGGGGAGCTGCCCCTCGACGTCGTGATCCCAGTCTTCCCAAAGGCCAGGCGGTCCGACGCCGGTGTCGACCAGGACGGTCGCTCCCTCGCTCCGGACCAGGTAGCTGACACAGGGCAGCCGGAACTTGGACCCGCTGAAGAGCGGCGGGTACGCCGCGCGGTAGCCGTCCCAGTCGCTCGTGCGGGGGAAGAGCAGGTCGAGCTCGCCGAGGTCGCCCACCGCGTCGAGCAGCGCGCTGATCCGGACGCCGTCGGCTACCACCGGACCCGTTCGGGCGCGGGCTCGCCGTGCGCCTCCTGCCACGAGATCACGGGGTTCCGGAGCACGCCGATCCGCTCGATCTCGGCCTCCATCACGTCGCCCGGCTTCAGGTAGAGCGACGCGGCGTCATCGCTGAAACCGGCGACGCCGCTGACCGTTCCCGTCGAGAGGACGTCGCCCGCGCTGTACCCGAGCGCGGAGTAGTGGGCGAGGATCTCCGGGATCGTCACGGACATCCGGCCCGAGTGCGACGTCTGGCGAACCTCCCCGTTCACCCGTAGCTCCATCGCCAGGTCGTGCGGGTCGGGGATCTCGTCGGGCGTCACGATCCAGGGCCGAGCGGGCAGAAGGTGTCGATCGCCTTGCAGAACGAGAACACGCCCGACTGCATCTCGCGCCGCTGGATGTCGCGCGCCGTGATGTCGTTGAAGATCACGTAGCCGCCGACGTAGTCCATCGCCTCCTCGGCGCTGAACCACTTGCCCGCCTTCGCGATCACGACGGCGAGCTCGAGCTCGTAGTCGAGCTCCTCCGTCAGGTGCTCCGGGTAGACGACCGGCTCGTCGGGGCCGACGAGCGCGTCGACGTTCTGGAAGAAGACGATCCACGGCGCGATCGCGTGCGACCAGCCGACGCGCTTCGACTCCTCCTCGTGCTCCCGGAAGTTGCCCGCCGTGTGGAAGAACTTCTTCGGAACGATCGGAGGCTCGCAGCTCGGCCCGGCGAGCGGCGTCCGCTCGGCGGCATCCTCCGCTCCGCCCTGCTCGAAGTACGTCCGCATGTCAGGGACGTCGAGCCGGACGATCTCCTCGCCCTCGATCCGACCCGGCTTGCCGCCGTTGTAGGTGACGAGCCTCATTCGCACACCTTCTCGGATCGCGCGCGCGTACACGTCCGCAGTCTTCACGAGCCCGTCGATCTCGAGGTTCTCGCCGAGCTCGGCGTCGGGCAGGCCGGACGAGGTTCCGTAGTTAAGGGTCGCGATCCCGTAGCGGGTCAGGACAGACGCGTCGGAGAACCAGCGCGTCACGTCCCGCTCCGGCGCCGAGCCGAAGACCTCCTCGTGGGCCGCGCCGACCGCCTCGACCAGGGGGTGCGACTCCTCGATCTCGGCCCCCGGAGCCGTGACGTAGACCTCCGCCTCGACACCGTCGAGCCCGCGCGCGAACTCGAGCGCCTTTCGGCGCGCCTCCGCCATCGGCACGTCCGGCGGCACGCGCAGGTCGAGGAAGAGGTCGGTCGCATGCGGCGTCCGCGAGGCGCGCCACCCGAACCCGCCCTGGATCGCCCCGACGTTCGCAACCCCGCGCACGTCGCCGTAGGACATCTCCTCCTCCCACTCGGGGAGCCAGGCGATCACCCGGTCGAGGACGGGTCTCATCCGGACGATCGAGTTCTCCTCGAGCCGACCCATGGAGAACGCCGTGTGCACGAACGGGCCGGACACGCGCAGCCGGAGCCAGAGCGTGCCGAAATGGGCCAGGACGAGCTTGTTCTCAGTCGGCTCGCCGAGGATGCAGACGTCCGCGGCGCCGCCGTGGCCGACGAGGTACCGCGAACCGGCGGCGTACCCGCGATATTCAGCGCCCTGCGCCTCCCCCTGCTGCGTCTTCTCGATCTCTCCGCTCACGGCGGCAATGACGACGTCGCCGCGGAGCGTCACGCCGTCCTCGAGCAACGAGCGGACGGCCTCGACGTAGGCCGCTACTGCTCCTTTCATGTTCGAGATCCCGAGCCCGTAGATCCGGCCGTCACGCTCGAATCCCTCCGGCCGAAAGCCCGGGATTTCGCGCAGCCACGGTTCGTCGCCCGAGTAGGAGGTGTCCAGGTGGCCGTTCAGCATCAGCGTCGGGCCGCCGCCTTCGCCCGGCCAGGTGCCGAGGACGTTGGCCCGACCGTCCTCGACCTGCTGCCAGAGCACCTGGAGCCCCAGCTCCTCCAGCTCCCGCTCCACGACCCGCGCGGCCGCTTCCTCGGAGCCGGTGAAGGACGGCGTCGAGACGAGTCGCAGCGCCAGGTCGACGAGTCGGCTCTGCTCGATCATCGGAAGTGCGGCAGCACCTGTTCGCCGAAGAGCCGGATCTGGGCGTGTCGGTCGTCGCCCCAGAGCTCGAGCATCACGTGCGTGCAGCCCGCGTCGCGGTACTCCTCGATCGCGGCGATGCAGTCCGCCGGAGTCCCGGCGATCGGCTTGCACTTGTCGAGCAGCTCGTCCGTGACTTGCTCCTTCGCGGCGAGGCGGCCGCCGCGCTCCATCGCCTCGGCGACCGGGCGAATCTCGTCCTGTTCGATGCCGGCGAGCTCGAGCAGGGTGTCGGCCGAGCCCTGGATGTTCTGGACCTTGTTCGCGAGGTACATGCCCGCGATCTCCCGCGCGCCGTCCCGGCCCTCCTCCCGGTCCTCACCGATCGAGGCGACCACGGTGCAGCCGATGTCGATGTCCCTGGCGACGTTCTCGCGGGTGTAGCGCACGAACGCCGGCGTCGTGATCGACGGCGTCAGGCAGCCGTCGCCGATCTCGCCCGCGAGGGCCTGCATCTTCGGCGCCGTCGCCGCAACGTAGACCGGCGGCACCTCGCGCGGAGTCTCGGCTCCGTCCTGCAGCCCCGGCACGTCGGCGCTCCAGGTGTCGCCGTCGTAGCGAAACGGCTCACCTGCGAGGACGCCCTTGACGATCGTGACGGCGTCGCGCATCGGCCCCAGCGTGCGGTTCGTCTGCTGCATCGTGTTGTTCAGGAAGATCTTCGACGTCCCAAAGCCGAGCAGGAACCGGCCCGGTCCCGCGGCCTCTTGGACGACGCGGGCGTCCATCGCCGCCTGGACGGGGTGGCGAGTGAACGGCGAGATGATTCCCCAGCCGATCGTCAGCCGCTCCGTCGCCTGCGCCATGAGCGCGGAGACGACAGTGGACGACCGGGCCTCCATCCCGTGCTTTCGCCACCACGGATAAGCCTCGGCCAGCCAGACCGTGTCCATGCCCGCCGAATCCATGACCCGGGCCGACTCGAGCATCTCGTCGAGCGGCTCCATCGTCAGTTGCATGACCCCGATCCGGAAAGGCGGTGACATCGAAACCGATCCTAGTAGTGCGAGAATCGCACTATGCGCGTGGGTGATCGCTTTCCGATCGAAGAGCTCGGCCTCGCGACCGGGGACGGCCCGGTGGTCGTTTACTTCTATCCGCGAGCCGGAACCGAGGGGTGCACGCTCGAGGCGCACGAGTTCAACCGCTCCTGGCCGCGCCTGATGGAGGCCGGCGTCCGACTGGTCGGAGTGAGCATCGACCCGGAGGAGGCCAACGCGCGGTTCGCGGCGGATTGTGGGCTCGACTTCCCCCTCGTCTCTGACGAAGGTGGCGAGCTGACGAGCCGACTCGGACTGATGAAGAGCTACGGCGAGTACGGCGACATGGCCGCCCGGGTAACTCTGCTCGTCGACGGAAACGGCGTCATCCAGGAGCTCTGGCCCGTCGACGACATCCGCGCGCACGTACAGGAGGTGGTCGAGCGATCGACAACGCCGACGTAGCGGTCACGATCGACCACCGGCACGGCTCCGAACGTCTCGCTCAGCGGGTCGTCCGCTGCGCGCCGGGGCGCTCCGGGCCTCGCCGCCTCGAGGGCTCACAAGAGCTGCTCTTCGTGCAATCGGGACGCGGACGACTTCGAGTCGGCGAACAGGTACACGAGCTCGAGCCGGACATGGGCGCGTACGTCGTCTCGGGCGAGGAGTACGAGCTGGAAAACCCCGGTCCGAAGGAGCTCGTCGTCGTCGTGGTCGAGGCGCCTCTGGAGAACGCGCCCGCGCTCGATCCCGGCCGCCGCACCGTGAGGTACGCCGACCAGCCGGCGCTCGAGGCGGGAGCAGACCGCGAGTTCCGCTACCTCGTAAACCAAGACGTCGGCTGCCCGGACGCGACGCAGTTCGTCGGCGTCATCCCTCCGGGCCGCGCACCGACGCACAGCCATTCCTACGACGAGATCGTCTATGTAATCGATGGAGAAGGAATCCTGCACCTCGGCGGACAGGAGACCGTGATCGGCCCGGGGTCGGCCATGCACCTCCCACCGCTTGCCGAGCACTGCCTGGAGAACACCGGAAAGGGGTCTATGCGAGTACTCGGGGTGTTTCATCCCTCAGGCGATCCTGCCTCGAGGGCATACGAGTCAGAATGAACATTTCTGCGGAACCTCCGCGGAACTACAAGGAGGAAGAATGAGAAAGGCTTTGATTCCGATCCTGTCGGCGCTGACCGCGCTCACAGCGCTCGCTGTGGCGACGGGCACCGCCGGCGGATCGACTGCGGCGGCCAAGTCGCCGACCGTGAGCGACACGACGCTGATCACCTGCGGCAGAACGCGGACGCTCGGCGTCGCCGCACCCATCACCGGCGCTGCGGCCTCGATCGGTTCGCAGCAGGGGAGATGGGCTCGCTTCTGGGTGACTCGCTACAACGCGTCGCACCGGAGGACGAAGTTCCGGGCCGTCGTCGGCGACACGCAGCTGCCCGACACCGCGCAGGCGATCCAGGTTGCCGAGCGGCTGGCCTCGAACTCGCAGATCCTCGGGATGATCGGACCGGCCGGGAGCCAGGAGGTGCAGGTCTCGACGGCACCGCTGCGCCGCGGTGGGCTCGCGTTCGTCTCGGGCTCCGCGACCCGAACGAGCCTCACGACCGACAGCACCCGGCGCGGGTATTTCTTCCGCGTCGTCCCGAACGACGACCAGCAGGGCCCGCGGGTCGCGAATTACATCCGGCGGAACCTGCGGCATACCCGCGTCGCGATCGTGGACGCGCAGAACTCGTACAGCACGGGTCTGTCCGACACCGTGCAGCGGGTCCTTAGCAACGCCGGTGTAAACGTCCAGCGCGAGTCGGTGAACGAGGCGGACACGACGGACTTCTCGTCGCTCGCCGCCCGAATCCCGGGGAACACGGAGTCGGTGTACATCCCCTGGCAGCTGGCCCCGAAGGCTCAGCTCTTCGGCCAGGCGCTTCGCTCCCAGGGCAAGCGGGCGATCCTGTTCGGCTCCGACGGTCTCTTCGACCCGGACACGTTCAAGATCCCGGGCTCGTACGTCTCGTTCTTCCCGATCAACCTGACCAGCCCTGTGATCAGGGCGTACCGCCGCGGCCCGGGTGGGGGGAAGACGGAGCTCTTCGGCCTCCCGAGCTTCCAGGCGGCCGACGTGGTCGGACGGGCGATCGACAAAGCGTGCGCCAACGGCACGGCGACCCGCGCCGAGGTCCGGAGGTTCGTCAACCAGACGAACATTCCGAAGGCACAGTCGCTCGTAGGCTTCCGGGTCAAGTTCGTCCAGAAGCGGAAGGGCGTGCTGGGGCCCGGCGACATGGAGACCCCGGCCAACTTCGGGATCTACCGGATCAACAACCGCGGCGTCTACCTCCGCGTCTCGTAGCGAAACGAGGAACTGACCAAGGCGTGCGGCCCATCACTCGATGGGCCGCACGCCGTTCTGAGAACCTCTCCGGCCCGTGACCCTCCCCCTCGCCTTCAACTCCGAGCTCTTCGTCCAGCTGCTCGTCAACGGCATCACGCTAGGGAGCCTCTACGGCCTGATCGCGCTCGGCTACTCGATGGTCTACGGGATCCTCAAGCTTCTGAACTTCGCGCACGGCGACGTCTACATGATCGGGGCCTTCGTCGGCTACGGCGTGTTGACGCTGCTTGGAGGCCCGCTCTCGCCCAACATCGCAATCGCCCCGCTGATCGTCCTGATGTTCCTCGCCGCGATGCTCGCCTCGGGGCTCCTGGGCGTCGTCATCGAGCGGTTCGCCTACCGGCCCCTACGCGACGCGCCCAGGATCGCACCGTTGATCAGCGCCCTCGGTGTCTCCTTCTTCATCCAAAACAGTGCCCTTCTGCTCTTCGGTGCCCAGTTCCGCAGCTACGACTCGTTCGTACTGGGCTCGCCGAACCCGGAGTTCTTCGAGCCGGGCCCGCTCACCGATCCGGTCTTCGTGGTCAAGAACGTCAACATCCAGCTGGTCCAGGTGCTCGTCCTGGCGACGACCGCCGCGCTGATGGTCGCGCTGACGCTGCTCGTCGCCAAGACGAGGATCGGGAAGGCGATGCGCGCGACCTCGTACGACCGAGAGGGCGCGGCGATGATGGGGATCGACACCGACCGGGTGATCGCCTCGACCTTCTTCATCGGCTCCCTGCTGGCCGGCGCCGCAGGGGTCATGTTCGGCCTGCTCTTCAGCCAGGTCTTCCACTTCATGGGCTTCCTGGCCGGGCTGAAAGGGTTCACCGCCGCCGTCGTCGGCGGCATCGGCAGCATCCCCGGCGCGATGCTCGGCGGCCTCCTCGTCGGTCTCGCCGAAGCATTCGCGGCCGGCTATCTAGGGGGTCGCTGGGCCGACCTGACGGTGTTCGGGATCCTGATCCTCGTCCTTCTCATCCGGCCAAGCGGCCTGCTCGGCACCAAGGCGATCCAAAAGGTCTGATGGAAGCCGGCGGAGACAGGCCGAGGGTCGGGGTCGATGAATGGGTGGCCAGCCACGATGACCGGCTCGCGGAGCGCACGGGCTTCGCCGGGCTCGCGCGCAAGATCGACGCCCGTGTTCCCGCTTGGGCGCGTTTGACCCTCTTCGCGGCCCTCGCCGCGACCCTGCCGTTGTGGATGGGACGCGGCGACCTCTTCGCCTACGGGATCTTCACGCTGATCTACATCCTGCTCGGGCTCGGCCTGAACGTCGTCGTCGGTTACGCCGGCCTGCTCGACCTTGGTTACGTCGCGCTCTTCGGGTTCGGCGCGTACTTCTACGCGCTCCTCTCTTCGGAGCATTACGGGATCCACTGGCCGTCGGCAGTCTCGATTCCGGTCGTCGTGCTCTCGACCGCGCTGCTGGGGCTCGTGCTCGGGATTCCTTCGCGGCGGTTGCTCGGCGACTACCTCGCAATCGTGACGCTCTTCTTCGGACAGGCGTTCGTCGTCTTCGTGAACGCGGCCAACCCGACGGTGGCCGGCCAGGGCCTGACCGGCGGGCCCAACGGAATCGCCGACATCGACCCGAACGACCTCTTCGGCTACGAGCTGGTGTCGAGGACGCAGCAGTACTACTTCATCCTCGGCGTCGTCCTGCTCGTTCTCGTCGGGCTCCAATTCCTCAGTGAATCCCGAACCGGGCGCGCCTGGCGCGCGCTTCGGGAGGACCCGCTCGCAGCCGAGGCGATGAGCATGCCGGTCAACCGCCTGAAGCTGATGGCGTTCGCGTTCGGCGCCGGGATCGCCGGGCTCGCCGGCTGCATCTTCGCGGCTGTGCTGACGGCTGTGACCTCCGGGAACTTCGCACTCCCGATCCTGATCACGATCTACGCGGTCGTGATCCTGGGCGGGATCGGGTCGCTCACCGGCGTTGTCATCGGCGCGATCGTGATCAACGTCTCCTTCCAGTTCCTCGCGCCCGAGAACCCGCAAACGAGCGCGCGCATCCTCTTCTACGGAGTGATCGTGCTCCTGCTCGTCCTCGGGGTGCGCCCGTGGTGGCGGCTGGGCGTGGTGTTCCCTGGCGTGGTCGCGCTGGGCTTCCTGGCCCACGCCGTTGCCGGGGCGATCGACTCTTCTTGGACCTCCGGCGCCGTGGTCGAGGGCGGCCGCCTGGCGGGCGTGATCTCGGACTGGGTCATCATCCCCGCCGGTCATGACCGCTTCGCGAACGCCGCGTACATCGCGCTCATCGTCCTGATCCTCACCCTGACGCGAGTGCACGGCTGGTGGCGCACGGGGCTCCTGGTGCCGACGATCTACCTCGCCGCGGTCGTCTGGGAGACGAGCTTCGTGGAACAGCCCGCCGTCGCTCGTTGGATCCTCTTCGGCGCCCTGCTCGTCTTCCTGATGACCGTGCGTCCGCAGGGCCTGCTCGGCACGCCACGGGTGGAGATCGTATGACGAAGACGCCGCTCTTGGAGCTCAAGGATGTGACGAAGTCGTTCGGCGGACTGACCGTGGCCGACAGCCTCAGCCTGCACGTCGACGAGGGTGAGATCGTCAGTCTGATCGGGCCCAACGGAGCGGGCAAGACGACCGTCTTCAACCTCGTCACCGGCATCTACCGGCCGGACTCGGGCGAGATCCGCTTCGAGGGCCGGGACCTCGTCGGGCTCCCGCCCCACAAGATCACACAACTCGGGATCGCGCGGACCTTCCAGACGCTGCGGCTGTTCCTGAACATGACGGTCAAGGAGAACGTGATGGCTGCGGCCTACGGCCACACGCGCTCGACCGTCGTCGAGGCGATCTTCCGCCTGCCGCGCGCCCGCCGCGAAGAACGCGAGATCGCGCAGCTCGCCGAAGAGAAGCTCGCCTTCTTCGGGCAGCGGCTCGCCGGCTACCGCCACGGACAGCAGGCGTACAACCTCTCCTACGCGAACCGGCGGCGGCTCGAGATCGCCCGCGCGATGGCGACGAACCCGAAGCTGCTCCTGCTCGACGAGCCCGCGGCGGGCATGAACCCCAACGAGACCCTCGAGCTGACCGAGCTGATCGGGCGGCTGCGGACAGAGGGCGGCTACACCGTCCTCGTGATCGAGCACGACATGCATGTCGTCGAGGGGATCTCGGACCGCGTGGTCGCCCTCGACCACGGACTCAAGATCGCCGAGGGCTCATTCGAGCAGGTGGCCACGAACGAGCTCGTGATCGAGGCGTACCTCGGGCTCCAGGGAGCTGCATGATGCTCCTAGAGCTGAAAGACGTCGACACGTACTACGGGGAGATCCATATCCTCCAGCGGCTTTCGCTCGAGGTTGGCAAAGGCGAGCTCGTCTGCCTGCTCGGCGGCAATGCGTCGGGGAAGTCGACGACGCTGAAGACGATCCTCGGCATCGTCAAGCCGCGCCGGGGCGCCGTCGAGCTCGACGGCGAGGACGTCACCGGAAGACCGACCAGCTATCGCATTGCCCGGGGCCTTGCCATCGTCCCCGAGAACCGGCGCCTGTTCGCGCCGATGACGGTGCTCGAGAACCTCGAGATGGGCGCCTACCTGAACAAGGACCACTTCGACGAGCAGCTCGAGCGCGTCTTCGGGCTCTTTCCTGTGCTCAAGGACCGGCGGAAGCAGCTGGCCGGAACGCTCTCGGGCGGCGAGCAGCAGATGGTGGCGATGGGCCGCGCCCTGATGTCCCACCCGAAGCTCCTGCTGATGGACGAGCCGTCGATGGGGCTCGCTCCGATCCTCGTCGAGCGAAACTTCGAGATCATTCAGCAGGTGCATGAGGCCGGCGTCGCAGTGCTCGTAGTGGAGCAGAACGCGAACGTCTCGCTGTCGATCGCGGATCGCGGCTACGTCCTGCAAACGGGCCGCATCGTCCTCGCCGACTCCGCCAAGGCGCTACTCGCGAACGAGGATCTCCGCAAGGCGTACCTTGGACGTTAGGGCCGTTCGGGCGCGCTTCCCGATCTTCGAGCGCCTCGTCTACATCAACAGCTGCTCGCAGGGCGCACTTTCCGACGCCGTCCGTCAATCGTACGAGAACTACCTCCGGGACTGGGACGAGCAAGGCGCGCCGTGGGACTACTGGGTCGAGCGCACCGAGGCAGCCCGGGCCGCATTCGCCGCCCTCGTCAACGCGGAGCCGGACGAGATCGCCGTGACGACGTCGAACTCCGCCGGAATCGCGGCACTGGCGAGCGGCCTGCGGTTTGCGGCGCGCTCCAAGGTCGTCCTGACGCACCTCGAGTTCCCGACAGTCGGCCAGATCTGGCACGCGCAGGAGGCGCGCGGCGCGCGGGTCGTGCACGCCGAGCTGGACAGCTCACCGACACGATCGACGAGGACACGCTGCTCGTCGCGACCACGCACGTCTCGTACCGCACGGGCGAGCAGGTCGACGTCCCCGAGGTCGTCCGCGCCGCCCATGAGCACGGTGCGCTCGTCCTGCTCGATGCGTACCAGTCCGTCGGCTCGTTGCCGGTCGACGTCAAGGACCTCGACGTGGACTTCCTCGTCGCGGGTGTCTTGAAGTACCTGCTCGGCTCCGCCGGCCTCGCGTTCTTCTATTGCCGCCGCGAGCTCTGGGAGCGCGCCTGGCCGACGGCGACGGGCTGGTTCGCCGACGAGGACATCTTCGCGATGGACATCTACGACTACTCGCCCTCACGGACCGCCCGGCGGTTCCAGTCCGGGACGCCGCCGGTCCCGTCGATCTACGCCGGCATCGCGGGGATCGAGCTGATGCAGGAGATCGGGATTGCCGAGACCCGCGAGCACGTGAACACGCTGAACGAGCGCCTGATCGCCGGGGTCAACGAGCTCGGCCGCGAGGTCGTGACACCGGACCGGCGGGGAGCGCTGATCTGCATCGCTTCGACCGACGTGAACGCGCTGGTTGCCGCGCTGGACGAGCGCGGGATCGTGACCTCGGAGCGGGACGGCAATCTGCGTGTCTCGGCGCACGCCTACAACACCGAGGACGACATCGACGCGGTGCTCGAGGCGCTGCGGGAAAACCGCGTGCTGCTGGCCTAGTCGGGGGTCTCCCCGGCGAGGATCGTCGACAGCACCGAGAAGTCGATGTTCCCGCCGGAGACGATGCAGACGATCTTCCCATCCCCGGCGCGGCCGGAGAGCGCGACGGCGGGGGCGAGCGCACCGGCGCCCTCGGAGATCACGCGGACTCGCTCGGCGAGGACGCGGATCGCGGACGCCACCTCGTCGAGTGAGACGCGGTGCGCCCCGTCGATCAGCGGCTCGACCAGTGCCCACATCTTCGGCAGCAGCGCCTTGGCGCCGGCGCCGTCGACGAACGATTGGCGATACTCGATCGCCTGCATCGAGCCGGCCTCGAGCGTCGCGTTTAGCGGCGCAGCCGTGTCCTGCTCCACCGCGTAGACCTTCGTCTCGGGACGCTCTGCCTTGATCGCGCTGGCAATTCCCGTCGTGAGGCCGCCGCCGCCGAACGGGATCAGCACGACGTCGGGGTCCGGCAGGTCTTCGAGGATCTCGAGCCCGATCGTCCCGTTTCCGGCCATGACCTGCTCGTTCTCGACCGGGTGGAGGAACAGGCCGTCCACGCCCTCGACGCGCGACTCCTCGATCGCGTTCCACCACTCGTCGAACGGCGCCTTGACGACGCGAGCTCCCAGCCGCTCCATCGCGGACACCTTCGTCTCCGGCGCGTAGTCGGGAACCGTGACCGTGCAAGGGACGCCGAGCTCGCGGGCGGCCCAGGCCACGCCCTGGCCCATGTTGCCGGCGCTCGCCGTGACAAGACCGGCCGCGACCAGGGCCGGATCGGCGCGGCGCGCCGCGTTGTACGCGCCCCGCAGCTTGAAGGAGCCAATCGGCTGCAGGTTCTCGAGCTTGAGGTAGATCTCTGCGGGCGACTCGGGCGCTCGGAGCTGAACGAGCGGCGTCCGAACGGCGGTACCGGCGATGACTTCTCGGGCGCGCCTGATCTCCTCTAGCGGGATCAGAACGGGACCTCGTTGCCGGCGCCGGTCTCGCGCGCGCGGCGCACGACGTACTCGGCGGCGGCGAGGTCCTCGACGGCGAGGCCGAGCGAGCGAAAGATCGTCAGCTCGCCGCCGGCGCGGCCCGCCACGGAGCCGATCAGGACGTCGCCGATCTCGCCGCGGATGTGGTTCGCTCCGATCGCTCCTTCCTCGAGCGCTCTGCGGTAGTCCCCTGCCTCGTTCTCCGCCGACTCGCGGCGGTCGACGTAGAAGGCCGCTGCGGCGATCGTCTCGGGGTCCAGCTCGGTCATCTGCGGCGGCCGGCCGCCGATCGCGTTGACGTGTGCGCCCTCCTTCAGCCACTCGAGCCGCAGCACCGGCTCGGTCGCGCTCGTCGCGGTCACGACAACGTCGGCGCCGCGAACGGCCTCCTCCGCGCTCGCGACGGCGTCCGCGCCACCTTCCTCGGCAAGAGCGCGTGCATGCTCGGCGGTGGGGCTGTAGATCCGGGCGCGCTCGAAGTCGCGGACGAGGCGCATCGCCTCGAGATGCGTCCGCGCCTGGACGCCCGCGCCGAGGATCCCGAGCTCGCGAGCGTCCTCCCGGGCCAACAGACGCGTTGCGACTGCGGAGACCGCCGCCGTCCGGATTGCCGTGATCGCCGAGGCGTTCATCAGCGCCCGTACCTCCCCGGTCTCGCCGTCGAAGAGCGTGACTGTGCCCTGGTGGGCGTCCAGGCCGCGCTTTGGGTTGTCCGGGAAGACGGCAACAGTCTTCAGCGAGTAGAGCGGGGCCTCACCCGCGCGATGAGCGGGCATGAGCCCGAGCAGGCTCCCGCCGTCCTCGGGACTGAGGATGAACCGGAGCGGGACCTGCACCTCGCCTCGCGCAAGCGATCCCAGGGCATCGGCCATGGCCTCGATGCAACCCTCCATGTCGAGGAGCCCTTCGACTTCCTGCTGGTTGAGCACGAGGACGCTCACGGAAAGAGCGACGCTAGTTCATCCCGCTCCCCCGGGGAAAGCGGAAGCTCGAGCGCGGCGAAGGCCGGGTCCAGGTGCTCGGGCCGCCGAGGGCCCGCCACGACCGCCGTCACATCGGGGTTCGAGAACAGCCATGCGAACGCCAGCGTCGGCATGTCCACCCCACGCTCGCGCGCGGCTGCTTCGAAGCGCTCCAGCCCGTCGTAGACCGCATCGCGCTCGAAGTGCGCGTACCCCTCGGGGCGCTGGGTCATCCGCGAGCCGGGCGGAGCCTGCTCGCCTCGGCGGTACTTCCCCGTCAGCCAACCGCCGCGAGCGGGCCGAACACCGTGAAGGCGAGCCCGTGCTCGGCGCAGTAGGGCAAGACGTCGTCTTCGGCATCGCGATCGAGCAGCGAGTACGAGTTCTGGACGACCGAGACCACTGTCGCCGACTCGGCGGCTTGCTCCAACCAGGCGCGGTCGACGTTGCTTGCTCCGATCTTCTCGACCTTGCCGGCCTCCACCACCTCGCCGAGAGCCCCGAGGGTCTCCTCGACCGGAGTGTCCGGATCGGGCTCGTGGATCAGGTATGTGTCAACGCGTTCGACCCCGAGCCGTTCCAGGCTGCCGTCGATCTGGCGCAGGATCCGTTCGCGCGAAAGCCCGCGATCGGCGGGGTCGCCCACGACGGAATGGAAAACCTTAGTGGTCAGTTTCGGACGGTGTTCCCGCTCCTCCAGCCACCTCCCGATCCAGGTCTCGCTCCGACCGCCGCCGTACGCATCGGCGGTGTCGAACGCCCGGATCCCCCGCTCCCAGGCGGCGTCCATGAGCGCGAACGCCTCCGGCCCGCTCTCCCCCTGGCCGAAGAACGCCGGTGCCGAGCCGATCCCGCCGAAGTTCCCGCACCCGAGAGTCAGCCGGGAGTTACTGCGCCTGTCCGTCGCCCGCCTTCTTGACCTGCGCGTCCAGCGCGGTCAGCACCTGCTGTACCTGCTGGTTGACGATCGGCTGGAGCACCCGCTGTCCCATGCTCCCGACCGGGCCGGCGATGCGGACATCCGCTTCCCACGCCATCGCGGTCCCGCTGTCGGCCTCGCTCAGGCTGAACTGCGTCACGAGGTTCATGAGCGCGCCGACGCCGGTGCCCTTGGCCCGCAGCTGCGAGAACTCCGGTTCCCGCTCCTCGAGCTTCTCGAAGTTGATGCTCATCCGAAGTGAGCCGAGGCCGAGCGGAATCTTGACGTTGGCCTTCCACCGGCGGTCGTCCTCGACGTCGAAGCTCTCGACGTGGGGCATCAGCGCGGCCATCTGCGCCGGGTCCTGGAGGACGCTCCAAACCGTCGCGCGCGGCGCCGCGAAGGTGCGCTCGCCCTGGACCTTCACCGGTCCTCGACCTCGACCAGCCCCCGACTCTCCTCGGGACTGCGCAGGAGCTCCCAGACGCGGTGGTACGGATTCGAGCTGTCCGTGACGATCGGTTTCCCCGAGCCGCGAAGCGCGTCCTGGAGCGCGGAGGCAACGGCGCTCAGCCCCGCTCCGCCCCCCTCGCCCATGCCCTTCGCGCCGAGCGACGTGAACGGCGACGGCGACTCGATCGATGCCGTTTTCAGCGGTGGCATGTCGAGCGCGTGCGGCACGTGGTAGTCGTAGAAGTTCGGCGTCAGCAGATTCCCGTCTTCGTCGTAGAGGAAGGTCTCGTGCGTCGCCGCGCCGATCGACTGCGCCATGGCTCCCTGAACCTGGCCTTCAACGATCTGCGGGTTGATGCGGGTCCCGCAGTCGTCGACGGCGCCGTAATCGACGATCTCGTACACGCCCGTCTCCGCGTCGACCTCGACGACGCACGCGTGGATTTGGTTCGCGTAGGTCAGCGTCAGGTTCCCGTATTTGCGCTCCTTGTCGGGCAGCTGGTGGGGAGGCACGTAGACGTAGCGGCAGTTGAGCGTGATCTCGCGGAGCTCGAGCGGCAAAACGGCGTTGTTGGCGTTGACGATTGCCCCGCAGGCCATGAACGGCAACGCGGCTTCGGGATTGTCCTTGCGCCTGACGAAACCCCCCTCGAGCTCAACCTCGTCGGTCGAGTCGGCGCCGAGAACCGCCGCGCCGATCTGCTTGATCTCGCCGACAAGCTGGTCAGTGGCGCCCTTGACGGCGCCGAGGCCGGTGACCGCGAATTGGCTCGCGTAGGTGCCCGAGAACCCCGCGTGCGAGTTCCAGTAGCTGTCGTGTCCGGCCCGGACGGTCACGTCGTCGGGCGAGACCTTGAGGATCTCGGCGACAAGCTGCGCAGCCGTCGTCTCATGGCTCTGGCCTTGCGGCGTCGTCCCGAGAGTGACGACGATCTCACCGAAGATGTCGAGCTTGACCGTCGCGACCTCGTTGTTCCCCGAGAACTGGAGCTCGGGGTTCACGAGCGTCGACTGGCCGAAATTGTTCGTCCCGGAGTCGAGCGTCGAGCCGATGCCGAACCCGAGCAGCTTCCCGCGCGACTCGGCTTCGCGCCGTTTCTCCTCGATCGAGTCGTAGTCGACGAGCTTCAGAGCCTCGTCGAGACAGCGGGCATAGTCGCCAGAGTCGTAGACGCACCCGTTCGGCGTCTCGTAGGGCATCTCATCGGCGCGGATGTAGTTGCGCTTCCGGATCTCGACCGGGTCGAGCTCGAGCTCCTGGGCGACGATGTCAATGATCCGCTCCGTGAACCAGAGGTGCTGCATCCGCGAGTAGCCTCGGTTGGGGCCGCACGGCGACTTGTTCGTGCAGACCTGGGTGAAGTCCACGCGGACGTGGCGCCACCGGTAGCAGCCGGGCGTGACCTGGGCCCAGATGATGCAGCCGAGCGGCTCGTACCTCGTATACGCGCCGCAGTCGTCGACCATCCGCGTCTTGAAGCCGAGCAGCGTGCCGTCGGCTTTGACCGGAACCTCGACATCGAGGAACAACCGCTCGTTGCCGTGCGAGTTCGCGGTGTGCTGGTCGGTGCGCCACTCGGTCCAGTTGACGGCGCGGTTCAGCTTGCGGGCGAGCAGGCACATCGCGACGAGCTGGACGTGCGTGCAGATCTTGTTGCCGAAGCCGCCGCCGATGTCCTGGGAGACGAAGCGGAGCTTGTCCATGCCGACCTTCAGCGCCGGCCCCATCATGATGATCGCGAAGCCCGGGAACTGGTTGTTCGAGTGGATCGTCCACTGCCCGGTGCCGCGGTTGTACTCCACGACCGCGCCGCTCGTCTCGAGCGGAGTCGACGAGAAGCGGTGGAAGTGCAGCCGCTTGATCCGAACGACCTTGTCGGCCTCCGCGAGCGCGGCGTCATAGTCCCCGTAGTCGAAGTTGCCCTGCCAGATCGTGTTGCCCGGAACCTCGTCGTGGAGCTGTGGCGTGCCCGGATCCGCCGCCGTCTCGGGATCGAGGACCGGGTCGAGGGGCTCGTAGTCGACCTCGACGAGCTCGGCGGCGTCGCGCGCGAGCTCGCGCGTGGCGGCGGCAACGGCAACGACCGGTTCCCCGGCGTGGCGCACGCGGCCGACGGCAAGGGCGTAGTCCTTCAGGTCGCCACCGGGAGGCGGCGCGATCTGGAAGAACGGATCGGTCTCCGCCGCGACCTCCTCGCCGATCAGCGTCCCGTAGACGCCCTCGAGCGCCAGCGCCTTCGAGACGTCGATCCGAGCGATTGCGGCATGCGCGTACGGCGACCGGACGAAGTGGACGTACGCCATCCCATGGCGCTTGACGTCGTCCACGAAGACACCCTCGCCCTGGACGAGGCGCTTGTCCTCCTTGCGGGGAACGTTGACGCCGATGAACCCAGGCGCCGTTTCCTCTTTTTCGACGGTGGTCGGCTTCTCCGGCGTGACGGTCGTCTCGCTCACCGGCCGCCTCCCTTCGCAGCGGAGGCGATGGCTTCGACGATGTTGACGTAGCCCGTGCAGCGGCAGATGTTCCCTTGGATCGCCCGTCGGATCTCGCCTTCCGTGGGCTCTGGGTTGTGGTCGAGCAGATGCTTTGCGCTCATCAGCATCCCCGGGGTGCAGTAGCCGCACTGGAGCGCGTGGAACGAGCTGAAGGCCTGCTGAAGCGGGTGGAGCTCGCCGTTCGGCGCGAGCCCCTCGATCGTCTCGACGCTCGAGCCGTCGGCCTGGACGGCGAGCATCATGCAGCTCTTCAGGGCTACGCCGTCCACGATCACCGTGCAAGCGCCGCAGTTCCCCGTATCGCAGCCGACGTGCGTGCCCGTCAGGTCGAGGTCGTCCCGGAGGAAGTGGACGAGCAGGCGCCGGGCTTCTACGTCCCGCTCGTGCCGCTCGCCATTGACATCGACGGAGATTCGCTGCCCGCTGACCGGTTCCATCAGCCGGTGGCCTCCTGGAGCGCTCGGACCGCGACCACCTGGGCCAGGTGCCTGCGGTAGTCGGCTGACGCGTGGACGTCCGAGGGAGGATCCAGCTCGGCGTCCTGGACGGCCTGGCGGACGGCCGCTTCCTCCGCCACGGTGGTCACGAGCACGGGGACGGCGGCGACGCAACCCAGTGCGATCCGGGCCTGTCCCTCCTGAACGGTGGCGGCGGCACTGAGGATGCAGGTGCCGTCCGTGCCGATCGGCACGGACGCGAACGCGTCCCGCGCCCCGTCGGCGGCGGGAATCGCGACCTTCGTCAGGAGCTCACCCGGCCCGACGGCAGTCATGTAGACGCCGAGGAAGAAGTCGTCGGCGCCGACGGTTCGCTCGCCGTCCGCGCCGCGAATGGTCATCGTCGCGCCGAGCGCCGCCACCACCGGCGGCAGGTGATTGGTCGGGTCGTTCGAGCAGATGTTCCCGCCGATCGTGCCGCGGTTGCGAACCTGGACATCCGCGATCTGCGACGCGACCTCGGCGAGGATCGGCACGCGCCTCGCCGACCTCCGGGGAGCGGATCAGCTCCGACAGGGTCACCATCGCGCCGAGGTCGAGCCCGCCGTCGTCGCTGCGCGAGATCGCGCGGAGCTCGACGAGGTCGTTCAGGTCGACGAGGACGTCGGGCGCTGCGGCCCGCGCCTTCATCACGTTCGTGAGCGTCTGCCCGCCGGCGAGCGCCCGCGCCCCGTCGTGGGCGCTCAGGAGCTGGATCGCCTCGTCGATCGAGGACGGCCGCGCGTACTCGACTGGGGCCAGCAGCATGCGGGTGATTCAACGCGTAGGGCGGCGACCTTGTCAAGGACGACCGGTGAGTCGAGGCTTACTTTCGGAGGGAGCGGGGCAGGACGA
The DNA here is from genome assembly GCA_963752845.1 of uncultured Actinomycetes bacterium. GTDB lineage: Bacteria > Actinomycetota > Thermoleophilia > Gaiellales > Gaiellaceae > JACDAN01. The sequence continues at coordinate 937,261 of CAVVZV010000003.1, forward strand.
CGGTCGACACCTTGCGCTGCCGGGCACCACCGCCGCGGTCGTCACGAGAGCGTTTCTCCGGCAAGCTCCTGCCGCCCGAGCTGGGCGGGAAGGAACAGCGCCACTACGAGTCCGATGACCGCTACTACCGCGAGCGCGACCATCGCCAAGGCGTACGCGCCTGTCGTCAGGCCAGACACCAGGATCGTGCCGGCAATTGCCGTGCCAAAGGACGAGCCCAGGTTGGACACACTTCGCGACAGGCCGGATATCTCCCCCTGCAGCTCCTCGGGGAAGCTGGACTGCACGACGTTGACCGAGGGGGTGAGCATCAGGCCGATGCCCAAGCCGATCAGCAAGAGGCCGGGCACGAAGGCGACAACACTCGACCAGGCCGGCACCAAGCCGAGCAGGAGCCCGATGCCGACCAGGGTGATGACGAAGCCCCCGGCGATCAAGGTTCTCTGCGCGCGCTTCCTGGCGAATCGCTCCGCACCAAAGGACGAAGCCAGGATGCCGAGCGTCGCCGCCGTGAAGATGACGCCCGTCTCGATGGCGTTGTACCCACGGACGGTTTGGAGGTAGACCGCGACGACGAACGACGTGCCCATCAGAATGAACCACTGCGCGTTCTGCGTGACGAGGCCGAGATTGGATGTGCGGTTCTTGAACAGTCCGGTGCTGAGCAGCGCTTCCTTGCCGGCTCGCTCTCGAAAGCGGATGTAGAGAAAGAACGCGACGAGGAAGGCGGCTCCGACTGCGAGGAACACCGCCGTGAGCAAGCCGCTGCTGTCGGCCTGCAGGATCCCCAAGACGACGAAGAACATGCCGACGGCCGACAGAATCGCCCCCACGACGTCGAAGGGGCGCTCCGGGTCCGGCGGCACGGGATCGACGATCCGGCGGCTGAGAAGGACGATCGCGGCGACGACCACGGCTTGGAAGATGAATGCAGCCCGCCAGCTGATCGCCGTGGTGATGAGACCGCCGATCAGCGGTCCTGCCGCGGCGCCGATACCTCCCAACCCGCTGATCACTCCGAACGCCCTGGCACGGGACGACATCTCGCTGAACGCCATCGTCGTGAGGATGTAGACGGGAGGGATGAGCAGCGCTGTGCCGACACCTTCGAAGACCGAGTTGCCGACGATCAGCACGCCGAGACTGGGAGAAAGCGCGCTCATCAGCGCGCCGACTCCGTACAACACGAGGCCTCCGATGAAGCAACGTTTGCGGCCCCAACGATCCGTCAACTTGCTGGCCGGGATCATGAGGATCGCCATGATCAGCAAGAACAGGGTGATCGCGAGCTGCACGCCCTGGACGTTCGTGTCCAGGTCCTCGCTGATGTCGTTGATCATCACGTTCATGTTCGAGCCCGCGAAGCTGCAGATGAACTGAGCCAGGGCAAGCGGAAGGAGGAACCTCCGCCGGGCAGCACCGGAAAGCTCCACTAGGGGCCGGGGCTCGTCGTCACAGCAGGGGCGAGAGCGCGGCGAACGGGGTCGCCTTTGCCCGTTCCTTCGTCCCGGTGAGTGGTCGACCCGGAGCCGACACCGTTTCTGCTTCGGCGCAGAACCGCTCGTCGAACTGCGACACGACGGCTTCGGACCAGACTTGGAGATCGATCTCGAAGAAGCGCTTCAGGCTCCAGGCCTCGAGATTGCACGCGCCCGCGAGCAGCTCGTGGCCGTCCCGCGCGAACGCCTTCGCGTGCAGCATCGACGTCTACATCCCCATCGCGTGGTAGCCGGAGTCGACGTAGAGCGTCGTGCCGGTGACGTTGGCGGCGTCGTCGGAAAGGAGGTAGCCCGCCGCCGCCCCTACGTCCTCGGCGGCGATCGGCCGGTGAAGCGGCGCGCGCTCCTCGACGATCGCCTCCATCGTCGGAAAGCCGGCGATCGACCGCGCAGCCAATGTCCGCACCGGGCCGGCCGAGATCGCGTTGACGCGGATGTTCTTCGCGCCGAGATCCCAGGCGAGGTACTTGACGGAGGAGTCAAGTGCGGCCTTGGCCACGCCCATCACGTTGTAGTGCGGCACCGCCCGCGCGCCGCCGAGGTAGGTCATCGTCAGGATCGATCCGCCCCCTGCAGCCTCCATCAGCGGCTCGGCCGCCCGGGCGCAGGCGACCAGCGAGTACGCGCTGACGTCGAGCGCCATCCAGAACCGGTCTCGAGGCGTATCCGTAAAGCGCCCCTCGAGATCCTCCGCAGCCGCGAAGGCGACCGAGTGGACTAGGAGATCGAGTCGTCCATCAAATGCATCGCCAACCTCGGTGAACACCCGGCCAACATCCTCGTCAGAGCGGACGTCACAGGACGTAATGAGCGGACTCTCAACTGACGACGCCAGCTCGCGAACGTTCTTCTCGAGCCGCTCGCCCTGGAAAGTGAACGCGAGCCGCGCCCCCTCGTCCGCCAGGCGCCGGGCGATCGCCCAGGCGATCGAGCGACGGTTTGCGACCCCGGTGATCAAGCCGGTCTTGTTCTCGAAGCGGCCGGGCACGGGCCGATCCTATTTCCTGGGTAGTCTTGGGGCGTTGCGCCGCTCTACCGTGCTCATCGCCCTGCTCGCGGCGCTCGCCCTGACTGCGTCCGCCTCGGCCGGTCTTCAGCCGATCAACCGAACATTCGGCGACCGCACCGTTCCACGGGTACGGCCGGGCACGATTGTCGTCCCGCCGGCCTCGCGCAGCGAGCGCGTGCGGGTGATCGTCGGACTTTCGCTCCCGCCGCTCGCCGCTACGCACGGCCCCGGGTTGTTCGGGTCACTGAGCTCAGAGCGCCTCGACGTGAACAGTCGCTCGTCGCAGGCCTATCTCGCTCGGATCGAGTCCGCGCAGGCGACAGCAGTGCGCGCGGTCCGTGCGGCGATCCCCTCGGCGCGCGTGACCCGCCGCTTCCAGGTCGTGCTGAACGGGATCACCGTCGACCTCCCGTACCGGCGCTTGCCGCGCCTGCGTCGCGATGCCGTTCGCCGCGCAGCTCTACCCCACTCTGCGCTATCGGATGGCGTTGAACCGCAGCCCCGCCCTGATTGGCGCTCCGGCGTTCACGGCAGCGACCGGGATCACGGGTGCGGGGGTCAAGATCGGAGTGGTCGACGACGGCGTCGACCAGCGGAACCCGTTCTTCAATCCGAACGGGTACGCGTACCCGCCCGGCTTTCCGAAGGGCCAGCCCGCGTTCACGACACCCAAGGTGATCGCGGCACGGGGCTTCCCCGGGCCCGGCTCGGGCGCGCGCGGGAGGCTCCCGCTCGACCGCAACGCCTCCTTCCACGGCACGCACGTCGCCGGCATCGCGGCCGGGAACGCCGGGACGAGCTCCTCCGGAGGTCGCGACCATCCGCCGACGGCTGGGACTGTCCGGCGTCGCGCCGCAGGCCTGGATCGGCAACTACCGCGTCTTCAACGTCCCGAGCACGATCGGCCACATCGCCGACACGCCCGAGATCGTCGCCGCCTTCGAGGCCGCTGTCCGCGACGGCATGGACGTGATCAACTTCTCCGGCGGCGGCGCGGCGACGGAGCCGCGCACCGACGCGCTCGTCCGAACGGTGACGAACGTTGTCAACGCCGGGGTCATTCCTGTGATCTCGGCCGGCAACGACCGTGACGACTTCGGCCTCGGCACCATCGGCTCGCCCGGTACGGCAGCGGACGCGATCACTGTCGCCGCCACAACCAACGACCACGTCTACGCGCCGGCGCTGAGCGTCCGTGACGCCGCGGCGCCGGCCAACGTCAGGCAGATCGCGTTCAAGGCCACGGGCGACGCGTTCCCGTCCGGCTGGGGCACCTCGGACCGGACGCTGGCCGACGTCGGCTCGATCCGCGGCACGAACGGCCAGCCGGTCGACTCACGCCTCTGCGGGATCGGCCGCGACCCCAACGCCGGCCGCAACCCGCTCCCACGCGGTTCGCTCTCGGGCACGATCGCCCTGGTCAGCCGGGGCCATTGCACGTTCATCACGAAGGCGCTGCGCGCGCTCGAGGCCGGCGCCGCCGGCCTCGTCATGACCGACAACCGCGAGGGCCAGCCAAATCCGATTCCGCTCCTTCTGCCGCTCCCGAGCGGGATGATCGGCGGTCTCGACGGCGCCAATCTCCGCGCCTTTCTCGCGACCCGTGGCGGACGGGCGGCGATCCGCATCGGCCCGGGCACGACCGAGGTCGTCACCGGCCGCGGCGGCATCGTGACGAGCTTCTCCTCCGCTGGGCCCACCGCATTCGGGCATAACCTCAAGCCCGACATCGCGGCTCCGGGCGGGGAGATTCTCTCGGCGTCGCTCCAGCAATTCACCGGTGGCTCGCAGTTCGTCGCGATCGACGGAACGAGCATGTCGTCGCCGCACGTTGCCGGAGCTGCCGCACTCCTTCGTCAACGGCACCGGAACTGGACCGTGCGGCAGCTGAAGTCGGCGCTGATGTCCACTGCCGGGAGCGCATGGGCCAACACCGCGCGGACGCAGGAGGCCTCGGCCCTGCTCCAGGGCGCCGGGTTCGCAAGCATCCCGGCCGCCGACGACCCCAAGCTCTTCACCGAGCCCGCTTCGCTCTCCTTCGGCGACCTTCAGGTCGGCGGTGCCCGGGTCACCAAGCAGCTCCTGCTCAGCCTGCGCGATGCCGGCGACGGGGCCGGGACGTGGTCGGTCCAGCTGCAGCCTCAGTCGGCCAGCGCGGGATTCGCGATCGACGTGCCCTCGCTGGTCACGATCGGGCCGGGCGGCAGTGCGACGCTCCCGGTCACGGTCGTCGGCGACGCGGGCGCTGCAGTCGGCGACAACATCGGCTATCTCGTGCTGCGGAGAGGGGCAGTGGCGCGGCGGATTCCCTATGCCGCGTTCGCGATTCGCCCGGCGCTGGCGTCGGCGCGAGTCAGGCCACTGCGCCGGATCCAGAGCGGCAGCACCAGGGGCTCGGCCTCGCCGGCGAGCATTTACCGCTTCCCGACCGCGCCCTTCGGGCATCCGCCGGACTACAGCACCGGGGCGCCGATGCGGGAAGACGGAGCCGAGCGGGTGTTCGAGCTCCGGCTGCGAAAGCGGGTGATGAACTTCGGTGTGGCTGTGGTCACGCAGTCACCCGGCTCGTCGATCGACCCATTCCTCCTCGGCGCCAAGGACGAATCGAGCGTGCTGGGTTACGTCGGCACGCCGGTCAACATCAACAGCCTCACCGCTGGCTTCCAACTGCCGATCGGCGCTGCCGGCGCGCAATTCGCGCTCCCCGGCCGCTACTTCGTGTCCGTCGATTCGGGACGCAACGAGTTCACGGGGCAACGCCTGGCCGGTACGTGGCGGCTGCGTTCTTGGGTCAACGACCTACGCCGCCCGACGATCCGCGTCCTGACGACGCGCGTCGCCTCCGGCCGGCCGACGATCGCGTTGCAGGTCCTCGACCAGGGCTCCGGCGTCGATCCGTTCTCGCTCGTGCTCTCGTACGGGGGCGTGGTGGTCGGAGCCGCAGGGTATGACCCCTTCACCGGCGTGGCGGTCTTCCCCCTTCCGTCCACGGCGCCACGGGTCCGGGCGGGCCGCCTCCGTATCGCGTTTCTCGCCTCGGACAACCAGGAGGCGAAGAACGCGAACACATACGGCGGCGACGTGTTGCCGAACACGCGGATCGCCGGGCGACAGCTTCGTGTCGTCCGCCGCGCCACGCTCACCTGGTTGACGCCGCTGGCGCGCCGCTGTGCGCCGCGTCAGGTTCAGCTGCTCGTCTCGGCAAGCGCCACGAACCGGATTCAGGCGGTGCGCTTCTTCGACGGCGAGCGCCGGTTGCGGGTCGTGCGGCGCGGCGTTGCCGGGCTGTACGAGACGACCTGGCGGACGCGCCAAGCGAAGCGAGGGCTGCACCGGCTGCGAGCAGTCGTCCAGGCCGGCGGTCAGCGGGCCGAGGCGACCCGGGTCGTTCGCGTCTGCCGCTAGGGCGAGATGCGGTGGAGGCGGCCGGCTCGCTTGTGGTCTAGGTTCGGTTCGCCCGTCCTCCTCCCCGCGGCGAGCGTAGCGAGGTCGGGCGCGCGAGTGTGTGGCGTGATGGTCACGATTCAGTGACCTCGCTCGAGGCACCGTCTTCCGCCTCGCGCCGTACCAGTTCGAGCGCTTCTTCGCGCGTCGAGATCGTGCCCGCAGCGCGCTCCTCCTCCACGAGCGCGAGCAGGCGGCCGATCTCGGGACTCGGCGGCAGGCCCAGCTCGTCGCCCCGCAGCAGCGGCTCAGCCGGATCGCGGCTTCGCGCGTCCTCGATCGCCCGCTCGAGCTCCTCGCCCCCTCCCGCGAACCGCGCCGCCTCTGTTGCCCACGGTTCCGTCTCGCGCCGGAAGCGGAAGACGCTCCGCGGAGTCAGGTCGCCCGGAGGCTTCGCCCGCAGCAGCGTCCGCGCATAGCGCCTGAGCTCGTTCGAGATCGGCAGCCGCTCGAGCTGCTGCTCGAAGACCGCCACGAGCCGCATCTCGGCGCTCGGCTCGACGAGCGCCCGCAAGCGCTCGAGCTTCCCACCGAGCGGGGCGAGCAGACCGAGCTCCGCGAGCCGCTCGTAGCCCTGCGAGCTCAGCCGGACGAGCTCCGCGAGGATCCGCTCGCCCGCGGGGCGCCCGACCAGCGCCGCATGCTCGCGCACCAACTGCTCGGTCTCGGCGTCGAGACGGAAGCCCAGCTCGTCTTCCAGCCGGACTGCGCGCAACAGCCGTAGCGGATCGTCCTGGAAGATCGACGGGGAGACGGCGCGCAGAATGCGCCGTTCGAGGTCGTGCACGCCGGCGAATGGATCGACGAGGTCGCCTCCGTCCAGCGGCTGCGCGATTGCGTTGATCGTGAAGTCGCGTGTGGAGAGATCGGCTTCGATGCCGTTCTGAAGCGGCGTGAAGTCCATCGTCCGACCGTCGTCGAGGGCCACGCGCCACGCGCCGTGACGCTCGGAGAGCGGAAAGACCGGCCGGCCGTAGCGCCGTGCCGCCGACTCCGGATCCCGGCAGGCGATGTCGACATCGACGACGGGTCGGGCGAGCAGCTCGTCCCGCACTGCGCCGCCGACGATCCAAGCCTCCTCGCCCGCGAGCACTTCCCGGGCCCGATCAAGCATCGAGCACCGATCGCGTCGCCCGCCGCGGGCTCGAATCGATCCCGCAGACGATCTCGTAGTTGATCGTCTCCGCCACCGCTGCGTGCGCTTCCGCGAGCACCCCGTCGCCGATCAGCGTCACGGGCGTCCCCGACGGCGAGGCGCTCGGGCAACTCGACCGCCAGGGAATCCATGGAGATCGTCCCGACGACGCGGCGGCGCGCGCCCTCGACTACAACCTCGGTCCCGGTCATGTCGCGGCGGAACCCGTCGGCGTAGCCGATCGGGACGATGCCGATCCACGTCGGGCTTTCGGCGACGAATCGCCGGCCGTAGCCAGTGCTGTCTCCCGGAGCGAGCTGCTTGACCTGGGCGAGCCGGGACTCCCACCGCAACACCGGCTCGAGACCGTCGTCGGTGGGGTCAGCGCCGAAGGGCGAGAGACCGTAAAGCGCAATTCCGCACCGGGCCGCGTCGAGACGTGCCTCGGGCAAGCGGAGGGCCGCGGCGCTGTTGGCCGCATGGCGGGTCAGATGCGAGAACCGCCTCGTCGCACGGTCGAATCGCTGCACCTGCTCGCGCGCGAAGGCAGGATCGGAATCCGCGGTCGCAAGGTGCGTCATCAGCCCCACGACCTCGCCGGAGGGCTCCGGGAGCTCGGACAGGCCCCACCGCCCCATGCCCGTATCCAGCTTGAGATGGACGCGTACCCCTTCCGGGATCTCGGCGTCGGAGACCGTCACCTCGACTCGGGCCTCCCGAGCGGCGGCAAGCTCGGGGCCGACCGTCGGCCCCATCATCAGGATTCGCGCGTCCGGAAAGGCCTGGCGCAGCTCGAGCGCCTCGGCCATCGTCGCCACGCAGAGCACGGTCGCACCCTCAGCGAGCACCGCCCCGGCGGCGTCGACGGCGCCGTGACCGTAGGCGTCCGCCTTGACGACCGCCCACAGCTCGGTCTCGCCGAGTACCTCCCGCAGCCGACGGGCGTTGCGGCGCAGCGCCCCGAGGTCGATCGTGATCTTCGATCTATGCATCGAGGACGCGCGGGAGCATCGCGAGCAGGTCGCTCGCGACCAGGCCCGACCGATACGGCGCGGCAATGGCCGCCTCGGTATGAGCCGTCGCAGCGGCCGCGGTTGCGAGCCGGGCGTCCATGCCCTTCGCGAGGAACGCCCCGACGACGCCGGTGAGGACGTCGCCCGTCCCCGCGGTGGCGAGCGACGGAAATCCGCCGCAGACGAGCACTCCGGCTCCGGGCGCCCCGACCAGCGTCCCGTCCCCCTTCAGGAGCACGACGCAGTCGAAGCGCTCCACGGCGCGTCCGAGCGCCTCGAGACGATGGGCGTCGACCCACGTTGCCTCCTCGTCCAGGAGGCGACCGAGCTCGCCCGAGTGCGGCGTGAGCACCGTCGGTGCCTTCCGCTCGAACGGCTCCAGCTCGTAGAGCCCGTCGGCATCCACCACGGCGGGCAGGTCGGTCTCCTCCAGCAGCCGCCGCACGAGCTCTCCGCGCTCGCCGCCCGAGCCCCGGCCCGATCGCCAGCGCGCCGCCCGCTCCGACCGCGTCCCAGACGTCGTCGAGCGGCCGCTTCACCGCCTCTAGCAGACGCGTCTCGATCACCGGCAGCGCCTCCGGCGGCGCCGCGACCGCGACGTAGCCGGCGTCGGCGCGGAACGCCGCTTCCGCGGTCAGACAGACGGCCCCGGTCATCCCCGGGGAGCCGCCGACGACGAGCACGGAACCGGCGCTGTACTTCGTGTCGCCAGGCTTCCTCCGCGGAACCTGCTCGAGGATCCGCGGCGTGACGAGCGCGTGCTCGGTCTCGGCCGGTTCGAGGCCGATGTCCGCCACGACCAGCTCGCCGCGGTGGAAGCGGCCGGGCGCGACCTCGTGCCCCACCTTACGTCCATGGAAGGTGACGGTCAGCTCAGCGGAGACGGCCTCGCCCGGAACCTCCCCGGTCGAGGCATTCACGCCCGAGGGGATGTCGACGGCGACAAGCGGAGCGCCCGAGCCGTTCATCGCCCGGATCTGCTGCGCCGCTTCCTCCCTCGGCGCGCCGCGGAAACCAGTTCCGAACAGGGCGTCGACGACGACGTCGGCGTCGCCTACGGGCCGCTCCTCCCAGCCGTTCGAGCGCAGGAACTCGGCGGCAATCCGTCCGTCGCCACCGTTCGCTCCCCCACCGCACACCGCGGCGAACGTCCGGGCGGCCGCGAATCGAGTCAGGATCTCGTCGGCTACGGCGCGGCCCGCGCGCTCCATCAGCTCCTCGACGTCGTGCCCCGCTTCCGCCGCCTTCATCTCGGCGGCGGTGTAGAGCGGCTCAAGCATCCGCGTCGGTGACCACGCAGACCGCACTCGCGAGCTCGCGCGAATGCGACATCGAGAGATCGATCGCGCCCGCCTGGACCCGCCGCGACCAGGCCTCGACTCGCCCGGAGAGGCGGACGGAGGGCTTCGGGCGTCCGGCGATCTCGATGTCACGCCAGGCGAACAGCCGCGCGACGCCAAAGCCGAGCGCCTTGCCGACCGCCTCCTTGCCGGCGAACCGGGCCGCATAGTGCTGAGCCGGATTCGCGCGCCCATCGCAGTAGGCCTGCTCAGCCTGTGTGAAACAGCGATCCTTGAACCCGGAGTAGCGCTCGAGTGCCTCGCGGATGCGGCCGATCTCGACCATGTCGGTGCCGACGCGCGTCACAGCATCTCCTCGAGCCAGCGCGGCAGGTCGGCGACGGACGAGAGCACGCCGTCCGGAGTCACGGTGGTGCGCTCGAGCTGGTCGGGACGGAACTTTCCAGTCCTGACGAGGGCGGTGCGCAACCCGAACCGCTGCGCGCCTGCGACGTCTGCGTCGATGTCGTCGCCGACCATCCACGTCAGCGCGGGCTCCGCATCCAGCGCCTCGACGGCGGCGCCGAAGTAGGCGGTACTCGGCTTGCCGAGCACGGTCGCCTCGGTGTCGGCCGCATACTCGAGGCCGGCGACGAAGCAGCCGGAGTCGAGCAGCGGGCCGCGCGATGTCTGCCACCAGCGGTTCCGGTGGAGGCAGTAGAGCTCGGCGCCGGCGTCCAGCTCGGAGAAAGCTCTCGCGAGATTCATGTACGAGAAGACGCGGTTCGTCTCGGGGGTTTCGGCGGCGCCGCCGAGCAGCACGGCGTCCGCGTCCTCGCCGACTAGCTCGACGCCGTTGAGATCCTCGAGGACGGCGGCCATCGTCAGGGCTAGCACGCGTCTTCCTGCCAGCTCCCGGGCGGCCGCGAGCGCCGTCGTCTGCACCTCGTCGTCGTCGAGGTCGAAGCCGAGGTCACGGAGCTGACCTGCGAGCGACCGCCGCGAATGCGTCGTGTTGTTTGTCACGAAGCGCAGCCGGTGGCCGTTCTCACGCAGCTGCCGGACCGCCGCCGGCGCCCCTCTGATCGGCTCGCCCGAGACGTGGAGGACACCGTCGATGTCCAGCAGAATGGCCGCCATGGACGGCGAGTCTATTCGGGTGACCAGGACGGTGGCGATCCCGGTTTCGGAGATCGAGCTGCGCTTCTCACGCTCGAGCGGACCGGGCGGTCAACACGCTCAGAAGACCGAGACGCGTGTCGAGGCGACCTTCGACGTCGAGGCGTCCAGCAGCCTCACACCCGCTCAGAAAGCGCGCGTCCTGAATCGCGCCGGCCCGGTCCTCCGAGCGGTTGCGCAGGACGAGCGCAGCCAGGCCCGCAACCGGGAGCTGGCAATCGAGCGGCTCGTCGACTCGCTCCAGGAAGCGCTCAAGGTCAAACGGCGGCGGCGGCCCACCAAGCCGACTGCGGCGGCACGCGAACGCCGCCTGCAGGAGAAGCGCCGCCGCGCTGAGCTGAAGCGGCAGCGCCGCCCGCCGGACGTCTAGCGGTAGCGCTATTCGACGGTGACGGTCTTCGCCAGGTTGCGGGGCTGATCGACGTTCAGCCCTCGGAGGCGCGCGATGCGGTAGGCAAAGAGCTGGAGCGGAACGATCGCGAGCGCCGCCTGGAGAAACGCCGGCGTCCGCGGCACGTAGATGACGTCGTCAGCGTGGTGCTGGATGTCCTCGTTCCCGTCGGTCGCGATTGCGATCACCTCGGCGCCGCGGGCGCGAACCTCCTGGATGTTGGAGACCATCTTGTCGTACACATGTGACTCGGTCGCGACGCAGACGACCGGCGTCGACTCGTCGAGCAGGGCGATCGGCCCGTGCTTCATCTCGCCGGCCGAGTAGGCCTCGGTGGGGATGTACGAGATTTCCTTCAGCTTCAGCGCACCCTCCAAGGAGACCGGCAGGCCGATGTGGCGCCCGAGGTAGAGGAAGAACGGCTTGTCGAAGTGCCGCTGCGCGATCTCCTCGATCGGATGGCTGCCGTCGAGGAACTGCTGCATCTTCGTGGGCAACTCGTAGACCTCGTCGACGATGAACTCGATCTCGTCGGCGGGAAGCGTCTCGCGCACTTGCGCCATCTTCAGGGCGATCAGGTACAGCAGCGCCACCTGGGCCGTGAACGTCTTCGACGCCGCAACGCCCACCTCGAGGCCACAGCGGGTGTAGAGCGTGGAGTCGACCTCGCGGGTGATCTGCGATCCCATCATGTTGGTGATCGCCGCCGTGTGTGCGCCTTTCTCGCGCGCGAGCCTCATCGCTTGGACGGTGTCACGGGTCTCGCCGGACTGTGAGATCCCGATCACGAGCGTGTCGGGGCCGATCACCGGATTGCGATAGATCCACTCCGACGCGATGTCGGGCTCGACGGGCACCCGGGCCCATTCCTCGATCACGTAGCGGCCCACGACCCCCGCGTGGTACGCGGTCCCGCACGCCAGGATCACGATCCGGCGCAGCGTCTTGAGGTCGTCGTTTTCGAGGCCGAGACCCTCGAGCACGAGGCGGCCGTGCCGCACTCGGTCGCCGATCGTCTCGCGGATCGCATCCGGCTGCTCGTAGATCTCCTTCAGCATGAACGTCTCGTAGCCGCCCTTTTCGGCGCCCTCGTCGTCCCAGTCGAGCTCGAGGATCTCGTGCTCGACGGGGCCGTCGTCGGCCCGCACGAACGCCGCTCCCTCGGCCGTGACCGAGACGATGTCGCCGTCGTCGGGGAAGATGACGCGGCGCGTCTCGCGCAGGAACGCCGCGGCGTTCGAGCCGAGGAACATCTCGCCGTCCCCGACTCCGACGACGAGCGGGCACTGGAGCCGGGCGCCGACGAGGAGGTCCGGGTGGTCGTGGTGGAGCGCAACGAACGCGAAGTGGCCCTCGAGCTCGCGGTACGCCGCCTTGACCGCCTCGGTCAGATCACCTTCATAGTGGCGCTCGATCAGGTGGGCGACCACCTCGGCGTCGGTCTCGGAGCTGAAGCGGTGACCGTCGGCCTCGAGGCTCTCCTTGAGCTCCCGGTAGTTCTCGACGATCCCGTTCAGGACGAGCGCGAGCTGCCCGTCCTCGCAGCCCGTCAGGGGGTGGGCGTTCTCCTGGGAGACCCGGCCGTGGGTCGCCCAGCGGGTGTGGCCGAGGCCGGTCGTCGCAAGCGACCCGTTCAGGGAGGCCGCGGCCTTCAGATGCGCGAGGTTTCCGACGGCTCGGACGTAGTCGAGCGCGTCGTCCTCGCAAAGCACGATCCCGGCCGAGTCATAGCCCCGGTACTCGAGGCGCTCGAGGCCGTTGAGGAGCAGCGACTTACAGGCTCTGGGCCCTACGTATCCGATGATTCCGCACACCCAGGAACTCCTTCGCCGATGGTTACGTGGTCGAAACTTGCCCCCCGAAACGCACAAAAAGCCCGGTCGCTACGTCCTCCCGCGTTGGAGGTCGATTAACCGAGCTCTCGACGAACGAGAGCAGAGATCGTACCACACAAACGGGCCGCTTCAGCCTCGTTTTGGGCCTCCGCGAGAACCCTGATCAGAGGTTCAGTACCGGACGGCCGGACGAAAACCCGAGCCGTTCCGTCGAGCTCGGCATTCAGTCGGGAGATCTGCTCGCGGAGATCGTCCGGCAGATGCCGGTCTCGCGCCGGAACATTCTCCTTGACCTGAGCGAACGTCGGCATGACAGCCGCCGCCTCAGCCAAGGAGCGGCCTTCTAGCGCGCGGCAGAGGAGCAGCGCGGCCGCGAGACCGTCTCCGGTCACGTGCCCGTCGAGGCAGATGATGTGGCCGGATTGCTCGCCACCGAGGATCGCCCCTTCTCGGCGGAGCGCCTCGAGCACGTAGCGGTCGCCTACGTCGGTCGTGACGACACGGATCCCGTGCTCCTCCATCAGCCGATGGAAGCCGAGGTTCGTCATCGCCGTGACGACGATCACGTCGACCTTCAGATGGAGTGCGAGCACGGCGAGGATGTGGTCGCCGTCGACCGCGTTGCCCTCGGCGTCGACTGCGAGCATCCGGTCGCCGTCGCCGTCGAACGCCACTCCCAAGTCGTACGCGCCGGCGCGGCTCTGCAGCAGCGAGAGATCGGTCGCGCCGCAGCCGACGTTGATGTTGCGGCCGTCCGGCTCCGTGGCCAGTGGCAGGACGTCGGCGCCGAGGCGCTCGAACGCCTTCGGCGCGATCTCCCAGTACGCCCCGTTCCCGCAGTCGACGGCGACGCGCAGACCGCTCAGGTCCGAGCCGAACCGCTCGAGGACGTGCTCCAGGTAGCCCTCGGCCGAGCCTTCGACTCGCTCGACCGTTCCCCGCTCTGACCGGGGCGACTCGTCGAGGAGCGCCTCGATCTCTTCCTCCGAGGCGTCGGTCAGCTTCTGCCCGTCGTGGTCGAAGAATTTGACGCCGTTGTACTCGGGCGGGTTGTGCGAGGCGGAGATGACCGCGCCCAGGTCGAGCGCCAGCAGCGCGACCGCCGGAGTCGGCAGACACGCCGCCGAGGACGGCGTTACCGCCGGCCGAAGCGACGCCCTCGGCGAAGGCGGCCTCCAGCGTCGGCCCGGAGCCGCGCGTATCGCGGCCGACAAAGACCCGTCCCGCCGTCCGACCAGAGGGCTGCCGCACGGCCAAGCCGCTCGACGAGCTCCGCCGTCAGGTCCTCCCCGACGACGCCCCGAACGCCGTCTGTGCCGAAGTACCGGCGCGCCACGCGGGGACCCTAGTCGGGGAACGCCGGGTGGTCGCGGATCGAGGCGAAGTCCTCCTCATCGAGGGCGTCCTTCGCGTACTCGGGCTTCAGCTCGACGGCGCGGCGCAGGTGCTCGATCGCGGCGTCTGTGTCACCCATGAGCGCCTCGAGGCAGGCCAGGTCGTAGAGCAGGCCCGGATTCTCCGGATACTCTCGAAGTCCGTTCTCGATCGTCGATCGCGCCGTTGCGTAATCCCCGCTGCGCCAGGCCGGAATCGCCTCGGCGACCCACTCCCACGGCGAGACCTCGTACGGTCGCCCGGGAGTACCGCCGACGGCGAGCGCGGTCGTGTTCGCCTCGGTCGCGACCGCCGCTCGGCGCGCGGCTGGGTCACGCACGAAGACGACCGTCCCGGTCGGCGCCTCGAACTCGTCGCCGGCGACGATGAAGCGCGCCGCTCCGCCGATCACGACGTACAGCTCCTCATGCTTGCCGGCGCCCGCGCCGAGCTCGTCGTGCTCCTCGATCAGCTCGTCCCCCGCCTGACTCGGCCCAGTAGGCGTTGACACCGAAGGCGGTCACACCCAGCGGCCGTCGGAGCGGCTTCCACTTGAGCTCGCCGAACGTCGGCTGCGCCTCGACCTCGTCAAGGCGGATGACTGAGTACGCGCTCGTTCAGCGCTTGGAGAACTGCGGCGCCTTGCGTGCCTTGTGCAGGCCGGCCTTCTTGCGCTCGACCTTGCGGGCGTCGCGGGTCAGGAAGCCCTCGCGCTTGAGCACAGTTCGCAGCTCCGGATCTGCCTCGACGAGCGCACGGGCGATCCCATGGCGGATCGCGCCGGCCTGTCCGGTCGGGCCGCCGCCCTCGACCCGCACGCGAAGGTCGTAGGTGCTCTCGGCGCCGGCGACCTTCAGCGGCGCCAGAACCGTCGTCCGGTGCGTCGAGCGCGGGAAGTAGTCCTCCAGCGTGCGGCCGTTGATCCACGTCGCCCCGTCGCCTGGACGCAGGATCACGCGCGCGATCGACGTTTTTCGCTTGCCGGTGCCCTGGTACTGCGCCGCGGTGGCCATTACTTCTCCTTCTCCTCCAGCTTGAGCGGGGTCGGCGCCTGCGCCTCGTGCGGGTGCTCAGGACCAGCGTAGACCTTGAGCTTGGTCAGCTGCGCGCGGCCGAGGCGGTTGCGCGGAAGCATGCCCTTGACCGCCTTGCGAATGACCTCGGTCGGCCGCCGCTCGAGCTCCTCGCGGAGCGTGCGGCTGCGGATGCCGCCCGGGTAGCCGGAGTGCCGGTAGTAGACCTTGTCGTCGAGCTTCTTGCCGGTGACGGCGATCTTCTCCGCGTTGACGACGACGACGAAGTCGCCGGTGTCGACGTGGGGCGTGTACTGGGCCTTGTCCTTCCCGCGCAGGGCGTCGGCGATGCGCGTGGCAAGACGCCCGAGGGTCTTGCCCTCGGCATCGACGAGGTACCAGCGGCGCTCGACCTCGCCCGGCTTTGCGTTCCAGGTCTTCATCTCACGGAAGCGGGGACCTCGGCCCGCCGGCGCGAAGATAGCAACGGCCCGCCGGCAAAGCCGGCAGACCTCTCCTGGCCGGCGCCGACGAGTCGCCTTGGACTTAGGGCTTGTCTTGCCGCCCGCCGACCCAGACGGCGAGAGCGATGGCGACGATCAGGAGTGCCAGGGACAGCTCGACGACCGCGCCGGCGGTGCCGCCGTGAGCGATCAGTTGGCCGAGAGCAGCCACAGCCCCGTACAGGTGTACAGCACCATCAGGGCGAGCATCGCGTACTGCGTCCGCACCGCCGTCCGGGCCGAGCCCCAGATCGCCACCGCCCGGTCGTGGGCGAGCATGAGCCCGACGACATGCCCGACGACGAGTACGCCGACCTGCACGTACCAGATCGCATTCGCCGAGTTGAAGAGCGAGGGTGTGTAGCCGGACGTCCCGAACACGTCCCAGCCTTTGCCGAAGGGGTCCGAGGCGAGCGGAATTGCGTACCGACCCTGGTTGACGAGCAGGGTGAAGTAGTGAGCGATCGTGTAGGCAAGCGCGATCGGGATCAGGCTGGCGACGAAGACGCTCGCCAGGTTCTTCGTGCTGCCAGAGACCACCTGAGCAGCCCGCACCGCCGTGAGGAACACGAGCGCGACGGCGATGACCGCCGCCACCAGCCCAAGGAGGTTGAAGCCGGTCGCGACGAGGTCGGCGGTTCGCGGCGAGTCGACGATGTATCTCGCCTCGAGGTCGTACAGACGGTTTTGCCACCAGGTGGCCCGGCTGAGCCCGTCGAAGGCAACCGACCCGAGCATGACGGCGACGAACGCGACCGTCCCCGGAACCTCCTGACGGGCTACCAAGCCGGCGAGTGGCGGACGGACGATCACGCGCCGGCGCCCATCCCGTTCCTGGACCGCGAACGGCGCAATCAGCGCGAGCAGACCGAAGTAGACGTTGAAGGCCTCGCCGTTCTCGACCCAGGTGCGGCGGCCGAAGAGCAGCATCCCGGCCCAGGTGATCCAGCTGTAGACGACGATCGCGAGCGCGAGCGTGCGCGGCTCGGCGGCGCGGGGGTACGCCAGCTCGAGCGTCGCGTATGCGAGCAGCAGCACTGCCGCGGGCCAGCGCCCCAGCCGCTGCGGGTATTCCGCCGCCGGCTCCCAGGTTCGCCCTGCCTTGCTCCAAACCCACGCCACGGCATCCGCGACTGCGCGCCACGGGCTCAGGACTGACCAGAGGTTTCCGAAGACGACGACGAGTGGCACGAGGCCGATCCAGAACACGACGAACACGAAGGTGGGTGCGAGGTTGTCGCCGGCATCGGGCTCGCCGACGAGAGCCGCCGCCCAGACGACGACGAGAAGCCCGACCGAGAGTGCGCCGAGGATGACGCGCCAGCCGGTCCAGAGGAAGAAGCGCTGCCACCGCTCTCCGAGCGGACGGCCGCCGTCCAGTCCTTCGAGGATCGGCTTGCGCCAGAGCACGCCGAGCGCGACGAAGCTCAGGATCAGCACCAGGGAGGCCGCGTAGTAGAAGAGCCACAGCGGGATCACGGGGTCGCGCACGCCCCCGATGCCGTGAGCAAGCGGAATCGCGAAGTTCACGGCTGGGTCGTGATCGTGGCCAGCTGAAGGCCGCGGTCTTCGAGCTCGACCTCGACCGTGCCGACGATCGTCGCGCGGAATGCGAGTCGCGCGGGCATACCCAGGGCCGACATCGCGCATCACGTTGTAACCGTGGAGGTGGACATGGTCGGCGACGTCCGACGTGACGATCAGGACGACGCGGCGGCCCTTCCCGACCGTGACCCGGCGGATACCGCCGACCGGCTGGCCGTCACGGACGACGATGCGGACCTGGGCGGGCGGCGGCGGCGACGGCGGCCGCGGAGGCGGCGGCACGCTCGGCTCGGTGCTCGTCGGCGTCGTCGTGGTCGTGGTTGTCGTTGTGGTCTCGGTCGCGGTCGTGCCCTCGTCGTCGTCATCCGGACGAAGGGCGAGAAAGAGCCCCCCGGCGACAAGCGCGGCGGCCGCAACGATCAGAAGTCTCTGCATGTCAGCTTATGGATAGCACCAGCCCGGCACGAAACCGCGCCGCACCTCCGTGCGAGGGGTGCCGCACATAGCGTCCACCCAGGATCGAGTGGGCCAGCCGGCCGACCGCGATCGTCCGGCGGCCGGCCGCGAGCCGGTCGAGAAAGCGCATCGCCTCACGTACTTCCTTTTTCGTCGGCCGGCGGTTTGAGCGCGCTTCGCCCGGACGGTGCGGATGTGTCGGCACCACGTTCCAGAGCAGGACATCGGACTCGAGCTGGAGCTCGGCGAGCGTGCGACGGACGATCGTTGCCGTCGCCTCGGCCGGACCGGTGCCGGAAAGCTGCCGTTCGGAGGTGAAGGGCAGACCGCTGACACGTGCGCCGCGGTAGCCGGCCGCCTCGCCGACGAGCAGGTAGGGGACCTCCACCCGCCGGTTCAAGTAGGCGATGAGACGTTCGCGCCGCAGCTCGGACCCGGCGTACTGGTTGAACGTGTCGCCGATCTGGGTCTCGGCCAAAGCCTCGACGAAGGTTCTCACTGGTACGAGATCAGTTCCAGCAGGCTGCCGTCGGGATCGCGGAAGTAGACACTCGTGCCCTCCTCTCTGGCGCCCGGCCGCCGCACGGGGCCTTCCTCGATCTCGACGCCGGCCTCCGCCAGGTGACGGACGGCACCGTCGATGGGACCGGACCACACGAAGCAGAGGTCGCTGTTCCCGGGACGGACGCGATCGCGTGCTACCGGGTACGGATCGACGCCCGGCCCGTGGACGTTCAGTTGCTGCTCGCCGAAGCGGTACGCAAATCCCGATCCCCGTGGCACGATCGCGGCGCCGAGGACGTCCCGGTAGAAGGCATTCGAGCGCTCCCAGTCGGAAACCGCGATCACGACATGGTCGAGGGTCACCCGCACGGAACGCATCTTCCACGAAGATGCCGTGTGTGCTCGAGGTGTGGACCACGACCGACGGTGGCCAGCAGCCGCTGGAGGTCGCGCATGTGGTCTCCGACTTCATCGGCGCGGCTCAGCGCTCGCTCGACTTCGCCCACTACGACTTCCATCTCAGTCCCGAGCCCGCTGAGGTCGTCTCGAGCAGCGATCCGAAACGCCGTTGCGCGCGGGGTCGCCGTCCGCTTCCTCTACAACCTCGAGCATCGCAACCCGATCCCGGTTCCGCCGCCGCCCGAGCCGGACGGGATCCTGATCGAGTCCCTGGGCGTTCCCGTGCGCCCGATCGCGGGCGTGCCGGACCTGATGCACCACAAGTTCGTGGTTCGCGATGGAGTCACCGTCTGGACCGGCTCGATGAACTGGACCGACGACTCCTGGTCGCAGCAGGAGAACGTGATCGCAGTGGCGACTCGCCGAGCTGGCTTTCCGCTTCACGGAGGACTTCGAGCAGCTCTGGCGCACCGGCGCCGTCGAGAAGAGCGGGTTCATCGACACGAGACCTGTTCCCGTCGGCACGCATCAGGTGCGCCCGTGGTTCACGCCCGGTCACGGCGAAGGGCTTTCGGCCCGGATCGGGAAGGCGATCGCGAAAACGAAGCGCCGCGTCCGGATCGCGTCGCCTGTGATCACCGCGAGCCCCATCCTCGCCGCCCTCGCACAGGTGATCTCGGAGGGTCGCATCGACGTCGCCGGCTGCGTCGACCGGCCGCAGATCGGCGGCGTCATCTACCAGTGGGGCGAGAACGGCAACATCGCGTGGAAGCTGCCGCTGCTCGAGCGCGTGCTCGCGGCGCCGTTCTCGGCGAAGCCGTCGACTCCCTGGGAGCCGACCGGGAGCCTGCACGACTTCATGCACGCGAAGCTGACCGTCGCCGACGACACCGTCTTCGTGGGTAGCTTCAACCTCTCGCGATCAGGCGAGCTGAACGCCGAGAACGTGCTCGAGATCACCGATCCCGACCTGGCGGAGCGCATGGCCCACTTCGTAGACGAGATACGGGCGCTCTACCCGCGGTTTGGTCCTACTCCCACTCGATCGTCGACGGCGGCTTCGAGCTGATGTCCAGCGCGACGCGGTTCACACCCGGGATCTCGTTGATGATCCGGCTCGAGATCGCCTCGGGTCTTGGGGTCAGGTCTTGCGTTGCAATACGACGAGGTGGGTCTCGCACGGCTTGCGATGCGGGAGCTTCAGGTCACGTCCTGCGTTCCGACACAGCGATGTGTGGCAATGCAAGACCTGACCCCAGCGCCTCGGCAGGGTGCATCCGCGTTTACTCCCACTCGATCGTCGACGGCGGCTTCGAGCTGATGTCCAGCGCGACGCGGTTCACACCCGGGATCTCGTTGATGATCCGGCTCGAGATCGTCTCGAGGAGGTCGTAGGGCAGCCGCGCCCAGTCGGCGGTCATGGCGTCCTCGGACGTGACCGCGCGGATCACGATCGGATACGCATACGTACGCTCGTCGCCCTGGACGCCGACCGAGCGGATCGCCGGCAGGACGGCGAACGCCTGCCAGAGCTCGCGGTAGAGACCCGCGCGCCGTACCTCCTCCTGCAGGATCGAGTCGGCCTCGCGAAGGATCTCGAGCCGCTCGTGGGTGACCTCGCCGATGATCCGGATCGCAAGCCCGGGGCCCGGGAACGGCTGGCGCCAGACCATCTGCTCCGGCAGTCCCAGCTCCTCGCCCACGCGGCGCACCTCGTCCTTGAACAGCAGTCGCAGCGGCTCGACCAGCTCGAAGTCGACGTCCTCGGGCAGCCCGCCGACGTTGTGGTGGGACTTGATCGTCGCCGCGACGCCGTCCGTCCCGCCCGATTCGATGACGTCCGAGTAGAGCGTGCCCTGGACGAGGTAGGGGATCCGCCCGAGACGTTGCGACTCCTCTTCGAAGACGCGGATGAACTCCTCGCCGACGTGCTTCCGCTTCTCCTCCGGATCCTCGACGCCCTCGAGGCGCCCGAGGAAGCGCGCCGCGGCGTCGACGTGGACGAGCGGGACTTGGAAGTGGCCCTGGAAGGTCTCGATCACTTGACCCGCCTCGTCTTTGCGGAGGAGGCCGTGGTCGACGAAGACGCAGGTGAGCTGGTCGCCGACCGCCTTGTGCACGAGCAGCGCGGCGACCGCAGAGTCGACGCCGCCCGAGAGCGCGCACAGCACTCTCGCGCTCCCGACCTGCGCACGGATCCGCTCGACCTGCTCCTCGATCACCGCGGCCGCCGTCCAGGTCGGCGGCGCACCGGCGACCCCGTAGAGGAAGTTCTTCAGCACCTCGCTCCCTTGTGGGCGTGTGCACGACCTCGGGATGGAACTGGACGCCGTAGAGCCCACGCTCGGGCGCCTCGAAGGCGGCGATCGGCGTCGAGGGCGACGATCCCGTCACGCGGGCGCCCGCGGGCGGAGCGGTGACCGAGTCCCGGTGGCTCATCCAGACGACCTGATCCTCCGGGACGTGCTCGAAGAGCGCGCCGCTCTCGGCGTGGAGCTCCGTGCGGCCGAACTCTGAGGCACCGGTGCGCTCGACACGGCCGCCGAGGTCGCGCGCCATCAGCTGCATGCCGTAGCAGATGCCGAGCGTGGGGACGCCCAGCTCCCAGAGGCCGGGATCGACCTCAGGGGCGTCCTCGGCGTAAACCGACGCGCGGGCCGCCGCTGAGCACGATCGCCCGCGGGTTGCGCGCCCTGATCGCCTGCGCCGGCGTCTGGTGCGAGACCAGCTCCGAGTAGACCCTGCACTCGCGCACCCGCCGCGCGATCAGCTGCGAGTACTGCCCGCCAAGATCGACGACGAGGACGGGCCGATCCTCGGGCGCTGCCTCGGAGCGCTCGAAGGGCAGGACTTCGGCCACGGTTACCCCATGCCGACTTTCTGGGCCTGCTGGAGCCCCTTGCCCTCGGTCTTCACGGCCGGCGCGAGCATGATCTCCGCCTTCTGGAAGTCGTGGATCGACTCGTAGCCGCAGGTCGCCATCGCCGTCCTGAGCGCGCCCATCAGGTTCAGCGTCCCGTCGTTCTCGCGTGCCGGGCCGATCACGATCTCCTCGAGCGTCGCCACCTGCTCGGTTTGCACGCGGGCGCCGCGCGGGAGGGTGGGATGGAACGTCGCCATCCCCCAATGGAACCCTCGCCCTGGGGCCTCCTTCGCCCGGGCGAGCGGCGACCCGATCATGACGGCGTCGGCGCCGCAGGCGACCGCCTTCGCGATGTCGCCGCCCGTCCGCATGCCGCCGTCGGCGATCACGTTCACGTACTGGCCCGTCTCGAGCAGATGCTGGACGCGGGCGGCGCTCGCGTCCGAGATCGCAGTTGCCTGGGGCACGCCGACGCCGAGCACGCCGCGGGTCGTGCAGGCGGCACCCGGCCCCACGCCGACGAGCACTGCCGCGGCACCGGTTCGCATCAGGTGCAGTGCGGTCTGGTACGAAGCGCAGCCGCCGACGATGACGGGGATCGGCAGCGCTGCGATGAACTCCTTCAGGTTGAGAACCTCGCCGTTCGAGGAGACGTGCTCGGCCGACACCACCGTCCCTTGGATGACCAGGATGTCGAGGCCGGAGGCGAGCGCGATCTCGTAGTAGTCGCGCACGCGCTGCGGCGTCAGCGACCCGACCGCCAACACTCTTCTCGCCTTGATCTCCTCGATCTTCTGCGCGATCAGCCTCGGCTCGACCGGCTGCGCGTAGATCTCCTGCAACCCGGCGGTCGCCTTCTCCTTGGGAAACTTGGCGATCTTCTCGAGCTGCGGCTTGGGGTTCTCGTAGCGGGTGAAGATGCCCTCGAGATTGAGGACGCCGAGCCCCCGAGCTCGCCCAGCTTGATCGCCGTCTCCGGCGAGGTCACGCCGTCCATCGCGGAGCCGAGCAACGGCAGCTCGAGCAGGTGGGGCCCGAGCTTCCAGCCGATGTCGACGTCCTGAGGATCGCGCGTCCGGCGGCTCGGAACGATGGCGATGTCGTCGAAGCCGTATGCCTGCCGCGCTTTCTTGCCCCTGCCAATGTCAACTTCCATGGCGGCTCACTCCCCTAGATGCACGAAGGCCCAGGCTCCTCGCGGTCGCCTGGGCCGGAAAGACCGTCTCTGTCTCGCGCTCTCAACTGAGAGTTGATCGTAGCTCAGAGCTCGGACGCAACCTTGTCCAGGCTCTCGATCCGCACGCCTTCCTCCAGACGCGCGATCTCGCGCGGCTCGAAGCGGCCGGCACCGACCTCCTGCACCGCTGCGGCGCCGGCTGCGACGGCCAGCCGCAGCGCCTCCTCCACCGACCGGCCCTCGTAGCGGGCGGCCACGAATCCGGCGAGCAGGACGTCGCCGGATCCGACCGGCGAGACGGGCTCGAGCCGTGGAACGGCGGCGTGGTAGCGAGCCGACTCGCGCTCCTCGCGCAGGAACGCATAGCAGCCGGAGGTCAGAGTGATCAGGACGTTCTTCGCGCCGAGGTCGGCGATGTGATCGAGCGCCTGGACGAAGTCCTGGCTGTCGTGAAACTCCTGTCCGACGAGGCCTTCGGCTTCTCGTTCGTTCGGCGAGACGAGGGACGGTTCTGCTTCGACGCCGAGCCGAAGGGGCTCGCCCTCCGCATCCAGCGTCGTCTGCAGACCGCGGCGGTTTAGCTCTCGGATCGCCTCCGCGTAGAAGTCCTCGTCCACTGCCCGCGGCAGCGAGCCGGCGAAGACGACGCCGACCGCGCCCCGCGAGAGGTAGCGAAGCTTCTCGAGGAGGATGTCGAGCTCCTCCGGCTCGACGTGAGGCCCCCACTCGTTGATCTCCGTGTAGCTGCCGCCCGTTGGGTCGACGACTGCGGTCGAGGTGCGCGACTCGTCGCCGATCTGGACGAAGTCGTTGAGGATCCCTTCGCGGGTCAGCTCGGAGACGATCCCGTCGCCGGTCCGTCCTCCGGCGAGGCCGGTGGCGACGACGGGGACATCCAGCCGCTTCAGCGCCCGCGCGATGTTGATCCCCTTGCCGCCGGCGAGAGTCAGCCAGCCGCTGGCGCGATGGCGCTGGCCGGGCTGGAAGTTCGGGACGGTCAGCGTCCGGTCGAGCGCTGCGTTCATCGTCACCGTGATGATCAAGAGAACCACCCGCCGATCTGGGAAAGGGTCCGGCCCGCGTACCACTTGACGCGCTCGACCCTGCTCGGGGCCTCGCGATCTTCGGCGGCGACGAGCGGCGAGCTCCCCAGGAGCCGGTTGCGCTCGTAAATGCGCAGATCGCCGAGGACGTCGCCGCGGCGGACGGGCAGGTCGACCTGGCCGGGAAGCACGATCTGCTGGACGAGCGAGCGTCCGATCCGCACTGCGCGCCGGAGCGGGCGCGCGGCCACGACCGGCACGGCCTCCTCCCCATAGGTCACGTCAACCCGGCCGTACACCCGGCCGGCCGGCGCAAGCGGGACGACGGCGTAACGCGACATCGCCCACCCGAGCAGCTCCTCGAGGTCGGCGTTACGGATGGAGCGGGATGGGCTACCCAGGACCGTGGCGTAGATCGTGACGCCGTTCCCTCGCGCCGCGGCCACCTGGCTCCATCCGGCGACCGACGTGTGACCGGTCTTGACCCCGAAGACACCCGGAAACTCGCCGAGGAGGTCGTTCCAGGTGTTCAGCGTGCGCCCGCCGCTGATCGTGGCACTCTCCTGGCGTACGAGCTGCCGGATCAACGGGTTGCGCATCGCAGCGAGACCGAGCTTCGTGACGTCCCACGCGCTCGAGTACTGGCCGGTGACGTCGAGCCCGTCGGGCCGGACGAACCGCGTGTCCTCGAGCCCCAGGCTCTGCGCGCGGCTGTTCATCAGCTCGGCGAACGGGTCACCAGTGCGAGCCTCGATGTACTCGCCGAGCGCGACCGCGGAGTCGTTCGCGCTCTGAATCAGCGCGGCAGCCAGGAGCTCGCGGACGCGGAGACGCTCGCCGGCGCGGAGCCCGATCGTCGAGCCGGTCACCCCGGCTGCTTCGCTGTCGACGACGACGTGGTCGTTCGGTTTCGCGTTCGAAACGGTCAAGAGCGCCGTCATGAGCTTCGTGATGCTCGCGACCGGAAGGCGGTCGTGGGCGTTGCGCGCCAGAAGCACTTCTCCGTTGGCCGCATTCATGACCAGGTACGCCCGCGCGTCCACTTCCGGCGTCGCGGCTGCTGCCGGTGCTGACAGGGCGAGAAACGCGAGCAGGACGGTGAAAACGCGAACCACCGGAGCGACAGAGTACCGGGCTATTCGACGCGCAAACTCTGGCCGACTCGGAGCCCGCGAGGATCGATCCCGGGGTTGAGCACGAGGAGCTGATCCACCGTCGTCCCGAAGCGGTCCGCAATCCTGCCGAGCGTGTCGCCGCTCCGCACCGAATACGCCGGCGCGCGGGTGCTGCGTGCCCGCGGCCGCTCCGACGACACCCGCGGAGCCGGCGCCGGCAGCCGTACAGCGGGAACGACGGGGTCCGCGTGCAGCGCCGGCCGGACGAGCAGGATCGTCACGGTCGCGAGCAGCAAGAAGCCGGTCGGCAACCCGTAGCGAATGAACCAGTCCGGGATCGTCACCAGCCGGATTCCGCCCACACCTCTGCTTTCACCCGGGCCGCCGCGGCTCCTGCCGCGGCCCGCCAATCGGCCTGGTTTCCCTGGCGATAGGCGTACATGACCGAGCGCGAGACGGCGACAAGCGCGCTCGCCGGGCCGCTCGTAAACGCGCGGGCGACGTCGGCCGGCGTCGCGCCCTGAGCTCCGACGCCGGGGAGCAGGAGGACGGCCTGAGGTAGCAGCCGCCGCGCTTCGCTGACCGCGCGAGGATGGGTGGCGCCGACCACGGCCCCCACGCTCGAGAGCCCGCGCTCGCCGACGAGGTCGGCGCCCCAGTCGGCGACGAGCAGCGCGACGTGCTGCCAGAGCGGCCGCCCGTCTGAGAGCGCAAGATCCTGGACCTCGGCGCCGCCGGCGTTCGAGGTCTTGACGACGCAGAAGATGCCGCGTCCATGACGACGGCAGGCGGCGAGGTAGGGATCAACCGAGTCGCGCCCGAGGTAGGGGTTGACGGTGAGCGCGTCGGCCGCAGGCTCTTCGCCTTCCGCGCGCGGTTCGAGGTACGCAGCCGCATAGGCTCGAGCCGTAGACCCGATGTCCCCGCGCTTGCCGTCGAGAAGCACGAGCAGGCCGGCCGTGCGGGCGTAGGCGCACACCTCCTCGCACGCGACCATGCCTTCAGCACCGAGCGCCTCGAAGAACGCGAGCTGCGGCTTGACGGCGACTGCGTGCGGCGCGACGGCGTCGATGACGCCGCAGCAGAAGCGCGTGACGTCCCGCCGGACCTCGACGGGAAACAGATCCGGGCGAGGATCGAGCCCGACGACCACTTGGCTTCGCTTCAGCTCGACGGCCTCGGCGAGGCGATCCCCAAAAGGCGGCACGGTGAGAGCATGAAACGGGGGCCGGTCGCCCAGCCCCCGCAAACTCGCCAGGTCGGTCGGCTAGCCCTGCTTGACGGCCTTCTTGAGCTGGCTGCCGGCCGAGAACTTCGGGACGCGCGACGCGGGAATATGCACCCGCTCGGAAGGATTCCGGGGGTTCACTCCCATGCGCGCAGCACGGTGCTGCGACGAGAACTTGCCGAAGCCGGTGAAGGCCACCTCTTCACCACGCTGTAACGACTCGGTGATCGAGTCCAAGAAAGCGTCTACCGCCGTTCCCGCATCTTTCCTGCTCAGTCCGCTCTTCGACGAAACTCGCTCCACGAACTCCTGCTTGGTCACGAAGACTCTCCTCTCGACGTCATGCCAGGCCTCGAGGGACCCTAACAGCGATCCCGTTTCGGCTCAACCATGCGGTTTGCGGCAGTTTTCGCGCTGCCCGCCAGTTCTCCTGCGCGAAAAAGGGCTCTGAGACGGACGCCACGGCGCGCGAGCTCGTCCATTCCGCCCTCCTCGCGATCGACGACGCAGACCGCGGTCCGGCACTCCAGACCGGCCTCGCGCAGAGCCTCGATCGCCGCAACGGCCGCGCCGCCGGAGGTGACGACGTCCTCTACCAGGCACACTCGTTCACCCGGTTCGAACGCTCCTTCGAGACGATTGTCCGTGCCGTATCCCTTCCCGGCCTTGCGCACGACCAGGAACGGCAGTCGTGAGGCGAGCGAGGCGGCTGCGGCGAGCGCGACGGCGCCCAGTTCCGGCCCGGCCAGCCTGTCGGCCTCGGGGTCGTGCTCGGCGACGAGATCGGCGAGTCGGGCAGCTATCGCCTCCAGCAGCTCCGGGCGGGTCTCGAAGCGGTATTTGTCGAGGTAGTAGCTGGAGCGGCGGCCCGAGCGGAGCACGAAGTCCCCCTCGAGGTAGGCGTGCTCGCGGATCGCGTCGCGGAGCTCGTCAGTCGTCACTGGTGCCTCACTAGGCGATCTCGAGGATTGCGCGGGCGTCGTCGAGGAGGTCGCTCGTCTCGATACCGCCGGTTAGGCGGATGGCCGCGCCGTCCTCGAACTCCACTTCGACGAACTCGGACGAAGGCCGGCGTATCAGGACGACCGCTGCTGCGATCCCGAGGAGGAGCAGAACGAGCTTACGCACGGGCAACGGCCTTCCGGCTGCGTGTGGAGAGGCTGCTAAGGAGCGTCCTCAGGTCGTGCTGAACCACCCCGGCGAGTGACCCAGGGGCCGCGATCGCGACGACGCCGCGCTCCCCTTGGCGCATTACGTAGACGTCGCCGTCCGTCGTCGCCGCCTCGAGCTGCCTCACTGCGGCTCCTTTCCGCAACGTCTCCGCATAGGCGAGCATCGCGTCGGCTAATCCGACGATCTCCGCCGCCTCGTTCTCGGACAGGTTGGAGGCGACTGGCTCCCCGTGTTCGAACACCAAAGCGGCGCGGACGTCGTCCGACAGCTCCAGGAGCTGCGTCAAGGCCGCGTTCGCGTCCATCGGCGGGAACATACTGCGGCGATGCGCCAGCTGCTGGCCAAGTTCTTCGCCGACCGAGGGCCACACCTGGCCGCGATGATCGCCTACTTCGCGCTGCTCTCGCTCGTCCCGCTCGTCTTTCTGGCACTGGCACTCCTCGGCCTCTTCGGCCGGGCGAACGAGTCCACCTACCTCGTAACGGAGCTGAAGAACATCCTCCCGTCAGCGTCGATCTCGCAAATCGTCCGCGTTGTCAACCAGATCCAGGACAGCGCGCCGACGCTCGGGCTGATCGGCGGCGTCTTCCTGCTCTGGAGCTCGTTGTCGCTCTTCAGCGTGCTCGAGTCGGCGTTCAACATCGTCTACGGGAAGCCGAACCGCTCCTTTCTCCAAGGCAAGGGCGTTGCCGTGATTCTGATGCTGGGGACGCTCGTGACCCTATTCGTGGGCCTGGTGTTCGGCAGCATCGGCTTCGAAGTGCTTCACGACGCCGCCCCCGGAGTGTTCGCGAACCGCTGGGTTGCGCACGGTCTCTCGGTGCTCGTGTCGACCGCCGCAGTCTTCCTCTTCCTGGTCTCGATCTACTACCTGCTCACGAACGAGAACCTGTCGTTTCGCGACGTGCTACCCGGTGCCGTGCTCGCGAGCATCCTGCTCCAGGTCAGCTTTCAGGCTCTACCGCTGTACGTCGCGATCGCGCAGCGCGAGGAGGCGCTGACGCTGAGGGCGCTGGGGGCACCGGTGATTCTCTTGATCTGGCTCTACCTGATGGCGAACGCGATCGTCTTCGGCGCCGAGGTCAACTGGTGGCTGGCCCGGGACCGCGAGGAGGATCGCGACGCTGTTCCAGGGCTCGCCTGAGGGCCTTCGCCGCGCGCGCGCGGTGGGAGTTCTCGGCCTTCCACTCGTCTCCCAGCTCGGCACACGGTTCGCTCCTCGCCGTCGGGGACGAAGATCGGATCGAAGCCGAACCCCTCAGTACCCCGCGGCTCGACGGCGATGCGCCCCTCCAGGATCCCCGTGCCGCGGAGCTCCTCGCCCTCCGGCGAGACGGCGACGAGCTCGCACACGTAGCGGGCTCGGCGACCCTCGCCCTCGACGCCCTCGAGCTCGGCGAGCAGCCGCGCGACGTGCTCACCGGCCGCAAAACGCGCCGACTGGACGCCCGGTCGGCCCTCCAGGCCCTCGACCTCGAGCCCAGAGTCCTCGCCCAGGATCCAGGCCGCGGGCTCCACAGCGTGACCGAACTCGGCCTTGGCCCGGGCGTTCTCGTAGTACGTGTCTCCCTGCTCGGGCGGGTAGCCGTCCGCCTCGAGCGGCTCGACCGCCCAACCTTCGAGAGCGCGGCGAAGCTCGCGCAGCTTGCCCGGGTTCTTGGAGGCGAGCTTCGCTCTCAGGGGTTCCAGCGGGCGCCCTTGACGGCGTGCGCGCGAGTCAGGGCGTCGATCAGCGCCGCAGCCGAACGCCCGCGCTCCACCTGAACACGCAGGTCGACTCGCCTCCTGTCGCCTTCCTCCTCGAACTCGAGCGAACGCACAATCGCACCCGCACCCTCAACGGCCTCCAGCACGGAGACTGCGCTCGCGCCCGCGGGAAGGTCGACCGCCAGGCGTCCCTCCTCGGGCCTGAACCGCTCCGACACGCGGAAGGCGAGGAACCGCAGCGGCCACAGGCTGAACAGCACGAGCACAGTCGTGATCGCGGCGGCTGCGTAGTAGCCAGCGCCGGCCGCCATCCCGATCGCCGCGACGACCCAGAGTGTCGCCGCCGTCGTCAGCCCGCGAACCGACAGGCCCTGGCGAATGATCGCGCCCGCACCGAGGAAGCCGACTCCGGTGACGACCTGCGCCGCGATCCGCGTGGGGTCGAACACGACCCCGCTCTCGTTCGAGAAGCGCCAGTCCGTCCACGCATACGCCGAGACGAGCGTGAAGAGCGCCGCGCCGACGGAGACGAGCAAGTGGGTGCGGAGACCCGCCTGGCGCTCGCGGAGCTCACGCTCGATGCCGATCGCGCCGCCGAGCACCGCCGCCAACCCGATGCGGAGGAGGAGCTCGGCCCAAGTGAGGTCAGGCAACCGGTGCCTCCACCGCGTCGCGCTGCGCGTTGCTGATCTGCTCGATACCGGCGCCGGCGAGATCGAGCATGTCGTCTAGCTGTTCCCGTGAGAACCGCTCCCCTTCTGCCGTCGCCTGCACCTCGATCAGCCGCCCGTCGCCGCTCATGACGACATTGACGTCCACCTCAGCCCGCGAGTCCTCCGAGTAATCCAGGTCGAGCATCGGCTCCCCGTCGACGAGCCCGACCGAGACCGCGGCAACCGAGTCGGTCAGGGCACGACCGAGCCCGAGGCGGTCGAGCGCCCGCCGGGCGGCGACGTAGGCGCCGGAGATCGCGGCGCAGCGAGTGCCGCCGTCGGCCTGGAGCACGTCGCAGTCGAGCCAGAGCGTCCGCTCTCCGAGCGCCTCGAGGTCGGTGACCGAGCGCATGGCGCGCCCGATCAGCCGCTGGATCTCGACCGTGCGCCCCTTCTGGCGGCCGGTGCTCGCCTCGCGCGCCGTCCGCTCGCCGGTCGAGGCTGGCAGGAGGCCGTACTCGGCGGTCATCCAGCCTCGCCCTCCTCCCTTCAGCCAGCGCGGCACGCCCTCCTCGATCGAGGCCGTGCAGAGAACCCGTGTGCGGCCGATCGAGATGAGCGCCGAGCCCTGGGGCTGCTCGAGGTAGTCGACCTCGAGCTCGAGCGGCCGCAGCTCGTCGACCCTTCGCCCGTCGGCGCGGGTCACGCCGCGGCCGCCTCCAGCTCGGCGATCTTTACCTGCTCGACGCCGTCCAGCGGCAGCTGGAGGAACCGCTCCCCCAGCCGGCGGAAGAGGTCGCTGTCGCCGGTGGTCAGGAACCGGTAGTCGCCTTCCCGGCGGCTGTCGTTCTCGATCCCCTTCCGCGCAAGCGTCTCCGCGACCTCGCGGGCCGTCTCCTCCGCGGAGAAGACGAGCGTCACGTCTCGGCCGAACACCCGCTCGAAGATCGGCCTGATCAGCGGATAGTGCGTGCAGCCGAGGATCACGGTGTCGGCGCCGGCCTCCTTCAGCGGCGCGGCGTACTCCCGCACCGCCGCCGTCGTCTCGGCGCCGAACGGCTGGTCGCTCTCGATCAGGGGAACGAGGCGCGGGCAGGCCACGGGAAAGAAGCGGACGCCGGCGTCGAGGGTGTGGACGAGCTCGGCGTAGCGGCCGGCGGCGACCGTCGCCTCCGTCGCCATCAGGCCGATGTGGCGGTTGCGTGTTGCCTGCACAGCCGCATGCGCCTCCGGCGTGATCACCCCGACCACTGGCACCTCGATTCGCTCCTGGAGCTCCGGGAGAGCCGCCGAGGTGGCCGCATTGCAGGCGACCAGGATGAGCTTGACCCCCTGCGCCTCGAGGTAGCCCGCGATCTCGTGCGAGAACCGCCGGATCTCCGCGAGCGGCCTGGGACCGTAGGGCAGGCGCGCCAGGTCGCCCAGGTAGACGAAGTCCTCGTGCGGCATCGTCACGAGGCACTCGTGCAGGACGGTCAGGCCGCCCGTGCCGGAATCGAAGACGCCGATCGGCCTCGCATCCACGGGACGATTGTTACAGCAGCACCGGTGGAGTTAGGCTTGGCGCCCCCGTGGGCCGCCTCGTTGTAGGACTACTTGCCGTCGCCGCGACAGGATTCGCGATCGCCGCGCCGGCACAGGCCTTCACCCGAACCGACCAGCTGCTCCCCATGGGCGACGGTGTCTCGCTCGCGTCCAGCTTCTACACCCCGGACGGAGCACCGCCGGCCGGAGGCTGGCCCGCCGTCCTCCTTCTGCACGGGTTCGGCGGGAGCCGCAGCGCACGTGAGCGAGATCGCCGAGCAGTACCTCGCCCCTCAGGGCTACGCCGTGCTCGCTGTCGACGGGAGGGGCCACGGAGCCTCAGGCGGACAGTCGACCCTCGGCGGCTCACGCGAGCTCGGGGACTACGCGGCTGCTCTCACCTGGCTTCGGTCCCGTCCCGGGGGTAAGTGACACGAAGGTGGGCGCAATGGGGTTCTCCCTCGGCGGCGCCTCGGTCTGGAAGCTCCTCACCGCGCCGGGGGGGGGAACGCGACTCGCAGCCGCCGTTCCGATCATGACCTGGACGAGCCTCTACGACGCTCTCGCCCCGCAGGGCTTCGCCAAGGCCGGACTGGTCGCCTCCATCCGCGGCCTGCTCCCGGACGAGCGCTGGGATGCGACCGTCCGAGCGCTCGCCGACGATGCCCTCTACAACCGCAACCTGCCCGGAATCCAGGAGTTTGCGCGCGTGCGCTCGGTGCGCAACGACCTCGAGAAGATCCGCACGCCGGTCTTCATGATCCACGGCCGCCGCGACGACGCCTTCGACATGGATCAGGCGCTCTCTGCGTTCGGACGCCTGAAAGGGCCCAAACGGCTCTACCTCGGCGACCTCGGCCACGCCCCAGCGGCGAACCCGGCCTCCGAGCGCGGCTACTACCTCACCCAGGCGCGCCTCTGGTTCGACCGTTTTCTGAAGGGCCACCTCAACGGCGTCGACACGCGGCCGAAGCTCGAGCTCGCCCCCGATCCGTGGATCGGAAGGACGACCCAGTACCCGACCGCGGCCCGCGCGACGCGTGCTCGCCTCGTCCGGGCACGAGAGATCGAGGAGAAGGTCGTGGAGCGCCTTCGCTTCCGAGGCACGAAGACGATCGACGCGAATGGGAAGGCCGTTCGAATTGTGGCGCCGACCCGTCGACTCAACGAGACGTTCGGGACGCCGCTCGCCGCGATCAAGGCTTCCTCGACGACCCGCTGGCCGCACCTCGTCGCCGTCCTCTCCGCGCTGACGCCGCACGGTGAGGAGATCGTCGTCAGCCAGGGCGGCGCCCACACGCCGACTCTGTCCGCCCGCAGGCGGCTGATCACCGTCAGGCTGTCGAGCCAGGCGACGACGATCCCGCGCGGCTCTCGGTTTCGGCTGACGATCGCGGCCGCCTCCACGCTCCAGCACCAGGACAACCAGCTCTATCCGGCCGCTGCTCCAACCACCGCGCGCGTGACGATCGGCGAGGCCAAGATCGTGCTTCCCATCCTGAGACAACCGATCTCACGCTGACGGAGGGGGAGAGGGGGCATGTTGAAAGAGGTGAAGGTGATAGTGGAACGGATCGTACGATCTAGGCGTGTCTGCCGCTCGCGGACTTCTGGCCGCGGTCGCTGCGACGAGCGTGTTGGTCGCCGCGGCTCCGGCCTCCGCGATCGACCTGTCCTTGCGCTCGCCCCTGTTGCCTCCTGTCGACGGCTCTTCCCGGGCCGAGGCGTTCTCGCTCGCCCGGCAGGGGCGTGAGCTGATCGTCGCCGTCGAACGCGGCGAGCGCGCCGCGGCGATCCTCCGCAAGCATCGCGCTCGTCGGCTCGGCGAGGGACTCTGGCTGGTGGCGGGAGACCAATCGGCGGCCGTCGTGAACCGGCTCGACGCGATTGGAGCACTTCGCTACGCGCATCCGAACAGCCGCCTGC
Organism: uncultured Actinomycetes bacterium; assembly: GCA_963752845.1. Lineage (GTDB taxonomy): Bacteria > Actinomycetota > Thermoleophilia > Gaiellales > Gaiellaceae > JACDAN01. The sequence goes on from CAVVZV010000003.1 coordinate 970,249, forward strand.
GCCGGGACGGCCTGCTCGCCGCCCGGGGTGACCCCGCCGACCCCGCCCCGTGGTGGCTCCCGCAGATCGGAGCCGACCGGCTCGCAGCGCCGCCCGCCGGCTTTCCCCTCACGATCGTCGACGACGGGATCGACACGACCCACCCCGAGTTCGCCACCCGGCCGATCAGGTACGTGAACGTGAACGACATGATCCCGCAGGAGGACTTCCACGGGACGATGGTCGGCTCCGTCGCCGCGGCGGCGCTCAACGGCGTCGGCATCGTCGGGGTCTATCCGCTGGCCACCCTCCGCTCGGCCGACACCGGCTACGGGAGCTGCGCCGACGTGCTCGCGGCTGTCGACGCTGCGATCTCGGCCGGTCCAAGCGTGATCAACATGAGCTGGGGCTTCAGTCCCCCAAGCTGCCTCGCGCTGCACGATCAGCTGATCCGGGCATTCGCGGCCGGGAGCCTGTCCGTCTCGGCCACCGGCAACATGCGGCTTCACTTCAGCCCGAAAAGCGTTCCGGCGCTGTGGCCGCACGTCCTCACCGTGGGATCGACGAACCCCGCCGGGACCGTCAGCTACTTCTCCAGCGAGGGCATGGGCATCGATCTCGCCGCACCGGGCGAGTCGATGGTGGTTGCATCGCCGATCTTCTTCGCTGCCGGCGGCTATACGGACGTGGACGGAACGAGCTTCTCCGCGGCGCTCGTCAGCGCAACGGCGGCCTGGGTCGCCACTCGGAGAAGCCTTCACGTCACTCAGCTCGCCGAGCTGCTTCGCTCCTCTGCCCGTGACGTCGGCGCACCCGGGTGGGACGCGGACACCGGGTTCGGCATCCTCGACATCCCCGCTGCGCTGAGACGCGCGCTGCCGGCCGTTGACCCGCTCGAGCCGAACGACGACGTCAACCAGGTCTCGGGCGGCGGCCTGTTCAAGGATGCAGCGGCGTCCTTGACCCGCCCCGGCCGCCCACGCGCGTCGCTGCGAGCTCGGCTCGACCGCAGCGAGGACCCGGTCGACGTCTACCGCGTGTACGTGCCTGCGAGACGAGCAGTGCGCCTTCGCGTCGTACCCACTTCGAACGTCGACGTCGAGCTCTTTCGCGCCAATGCCAGCAGCTGCTACTACCGGAACCGACGCCGCGCAGCAGCGCTGATCGGCGGGAGCTACAGCCCCGGGCGAACCGCCGAGAGCTTTCTCCTCGAGAACAGGCGCGCGGGCAGCCGCTACGTCTACGCCTGCGTGTACAAGCCGCGTGACCCGACCGCGAGAGCCTCCTACGCCCTCTCGATCCGAACGACTCGTCTGGGACGAGACGCCGGAACGGGCACGCGGCAACCAATCGGCTGAACGAGCGTCTCAGCCCGGGAAGGGGTCACTTGACGAGAACACTTCGCTTCTTCGTGTCCGCTGCCGCCGGCGTTTTCGCGCTCGCGTTCGCGGGCACCGCGTCGGCCGCCTACAACCCGTCGCTTCTGATCGCCGGCACCAGCCATGTGCTCAGCCGCGGCGCCCCGGTCGTCATCGGCGTCGGCCAGCGCGAAAACGACGACGCCACCGGCGTGGCCACGATCTATTCGCCGCGCGGGTACAGGGTCAATCTCAGGCAGCCGGGCGGGACGACGCTCGGCGGGCTCGCAGGCATCGTCAAGAGTCGGCGGAGACCGGTTCAACGTCGAAGGAACGGTCAAGACCGACAACCCGGCGAACCACGTGAGCAATACCTGCTCGCCCGGCACGCACGAAGCCGTCTGGGTGCTCGAGTACACGCTCGCCGGCAATCCGATCCGGGTGCCGATCTACGTCGACCGCGTGACCGCCGCTCCGGAGTCGGCCTATGCCTCGGCTCGGATGCGGTACTGCCTCGAGTCGCCCTACGTCCCACCGCCCCCGGACCGACAGGCGGTGGCGTCCGTAGTCCTCGTGGCCTTCTCGATTCGCAGTGTCTTCACCAACCCTGGCATGCGGGGGTCGTTCCCCTGGAACGGCGTCTTCGTGCCCTACACGCCCGGTACCGGGAATCTGAATCAGGGCAACGCCGCGCAGAGCTCGTCCTTCGTCCGGCTGCCCGTGAAGCTGAGGATGTCGGCCAAGCGTCAGCGGCGCGGCTCCACGACGTTCGCCGTCGTCACGGCCTGCGTCGTCGAGGCGGACCAGGGTGTCCGCGGCATTACCGTCGTCTTCCGCAGCGGCGCGACTGCGGCCACCGCCAACAGCCGCAGGGCGAGAAGGATCGCGAGCGGTCGAACGGACGCCCGCGGCTGCGTCACGAGGAGCGTGCGCGTCCAGGGGAGGAACATCTATCTCCGCGCGATCGCCGACGTTCCGGCGCGCCAGGCGCCGAGGTGCCAGCCGACGATCGTGCCGAGGTGCTTCCAGCCTTCGATCGCTCCGGTCTTCGATCTCTCGGGCGGCCCCGCCAAGCGCGTCCGGCGCTAACAGGTTCTTGCGGCGCATGGCCGCGTCAGGATCGAGTTCGCGCACTGATCTTCGGCCTCGCGGGCGCCTTGCCCTGCTCTCGGCCGGCAGCGCGCTCGGGGCGTACAACCCATTGCTCCTCGTCGGAGAGACGAATCCAGCGCTCGGGGGCTCGGGCTCGGTGAGGATCTTCGTACAGGTTCGCGACCAGGAAGATGCGACCGGCCTGGTCACCCTCTACTCACCGCGGGGGTATGGCGTGAAGCTCGACCATCCGGCCGGGACCGAGCTGGGCACGGTGATCGCGTTCATCAGAGTCGGACCGATGTCGACGGCACGCCAGGCCGTCCAGGGCACCGTCAGGGCCGACGACCCGGCGCGCCACGCACTGAACTCATGCGCCCCCGGAGCGCACGACGCCGTCTGGGTGATGGAACTGACGGTCGCGGGAACCACGTACCGGCTGCCGATCTACGTCGACCGGATGACGACCGGAGCGGAAACCGCCTACGCCTCGGCGCGGATGCGCGCCTGCTTCGCCTCGCCCTATGTCTCCGGCGCCGCAAGGGGTGTCGCTGACGTACGCGGATCTGACCCTCGAGGAGGTCTTCACGAACCCGGACCGGCTTGGCATGTACGCCTGGAACGGCGTCTTCGTGCCGTACGCGCCCGGCACCGGGACCTTGAACACCGCGCTGGTGGCACAGAGCACCGCCTACATCGGCCTGCCCGCGACGTTCATAGTGACGGCGAAGCGCAGCGAGCGCGGGAAGGTCGACTTCGCTGCCGTCACCGCCTGTCTGCGAGAAGCCGGCCAAGGGGTTCGTGGGATCAGCGTCAGGATCTACTACGGGGGCGCAAGCGTCTTCAGCTCCAAGAGGGTCGCCAGCCCGCGCACGAACGCGGAGCGGCTGCGCAACGACGCGCATCCGGATCAAGAGGCGAATGGTCCTGTTCGCGAGCGCCCGCGTTGGGATCCGGGGGGCGCCCGGTTGCACGCCGTCCCTCGCGCCGAGCTGCACGGGCGCGTCGATCTATCCACCGTCGGGCCGCTTCAAGCCGGCAAGGATCAACGCTAATGGCGGCGCGAATCAGAGTCGGCACCTGCTCGTGGGCGGACGAGGCGCTCTCGAAGTACTTCTATCCGCCAGGGCTCCCGGCCGGCGAGCGGCTCGCTTATTACGCCGAGCATTTCGACACCGTCGAGCTCGACTCGACCTACTACCGGCTTCCGGTCGACTCGATGGCCGCACGGTGGGTGGAGCGGACGCCCGACGACTTCGTCATGCACGTCAAGGCATTCGGCGTCATGACCCGGCACCCGGTCAAGAAGGAACAGCTTCCGACCGATCTGCGCGACGCGGCGCCCGTCGACGAGCGCGGCCGCATCGATCGCCCGCCGCGCGAGTTCCGCGCCGAGGTCTTCCGCCGTTTTCGCGAGGCGCTCGAGCCGCTGCGTGCCGCCGGCAAGCTCGGCGGCACGCTCTTCCAGTTCCCGCCGTACGTCGTCTACAAGCCGCTGTCGCTCGACTATCTGGCGTGGGCCCGCGAGCAGATGGGCGACGACGAGATGCTCGTCGAGTTCCGTCACCGGAGCTGGTACGAGGAGGACGTCCGCTCCGAGGTGCTCTCGTTCCTCGAGGAGCAAGGGATGAGCCTGGTCGTCGTCGACGCGCCGAAGGTGGAGGCGAAGAACGTGCCGCCCACCCTGCTCGCGCTGACCTCGCCGACGCTGTACGTCCGGATGCACGGGCGCAACGAGAAAGACGTGGAACGTCCGCGGCAAGAGCGCCGCCGAGCGCTTCGACTACCTGTACTCCGAGGAAGAGCTGCGTGAGTTCGTCGAGCCGCTGAAGGAGCTCGCCGGCGAGGCCAAGAACGCCTACGTCCTCTTCAACAACAACAACCGCAGCCCGAGCGGCGACGGCGGGTTCGTCGCGCAGGGAGCCGCGAACGCACAGCAGCTCAAGCGACTGCTGTCAGAAACTCCTGCAAAAGCTGATTGAAGCGCTCCGGCCGCTCGAGGTTCGGGAAGTGGCCGGTGTCCTCGAAGATCTCCAAGCGGCCGTTGCGGGCGTTCGCGACGATCTCGCGCGCCTCGTCGAGCGGTAGGAACGGATCCTTGTCGCCGACCGCGATCCAGAGCGGGCCGTCGAACGTCCGCACGACGTCCATTGCGTCGGGGCGGTCACGAAGGGCCTCGAGCGCCCGCACGAGCTCATCCACCGTGCGCTCGGGCGGCGGCGGCGCGGGCGCCGACGGAGCCCAGGGCTCAATTCCCTCCTCGTGCAGCGTCCGGATCCCCTCGTCGCGCGCGGCACGACGTTCGGGCGTGTCGGCGCCGGCGCGCGAGCCGGCGAGCAGGAGGCCGCGCACCCGCTCGGGTGCGAACCGGGCCATCGCAAGCGCCACGTAGCCGCCCAACGAGGCTCCGACTGCGGCGAGCTCGTCGTCCACCTGATCGAGCACGGCTTGCGCCCAACCCGTGACCGAGTTGCCGCCTAGGTCATAGAGGTTGGGAATGACCACGTCGTACCCGTCGAGGGCTTCGCGCTGTGGGTCCCACATCCGCTCGTCAAGCGGGAACGCATGGAGGAGAACGACCTTCATTCGTGCTCGACGATGATCGCGCCTGGGAGATCGCGGGCCTGCTCGAACCCGTAATCCGCGCCATCGATGCCGAGGGCAGCGGCCAGTGCGCGGATCAGCTCCTCCGCGGGCGGAAGGTCCACAGGAGAGTCGGCGGTACGCGCAACGCTCCGGATCGCCGCAGGATCAGCTCCGGTCAGGCGTGCGACCACCGTCGGGTTGGCGCGCATCGCGATCGCGTCGCCGGGCGCAAGCGGACCGCGGTACTCCGGGACCGACATGTATTCGTCCAGCAGCCGGCCACGTTCGAACGCGATGTAGTGGACGGCAAGGCCATCTTCGACGCCGATCGTGAACGTGACGAACCCGACGGCGTTCGACAGCTCGCGGCCAAGGCGCTCGAGCCTCCGCGGATCGCGGTCGGCGACCTCGTTGTAGACCCCCACCCAGCCGTTGCGCGCGGGCGAGACGGCGGTCGCGCGGGAGCGGAAGACGCGCGGGACGAGACGCTCGACGAGCTGAGCGACGCCGTTCTGGTCGTCGGTCTGGAGGTGCACGGACCCGAATGACGGCGCGAGGACGGCGGTCTCCTCGGCGCGCGGGGCGGCGGCCGCCACCGCGTGGACGAGAGCAAGCGCGACACTCTCGCTCGGCTCCGTGAGCTCGAGGACGACGCCGGCGTCGGTCATTCGCGCCGACCCGAGCACGGTTGCCCCGTCCTCGGCGAGGAACAGGTCGCCTTCCCGCCTGATGTTCATCCGGGCAACCGATTGCCGAGGAGCAGGTAGTGGGCGCTCAGATTCTGGAACGGGTCGAAGCGGGCGCCGATCTCGCGAACCTCCTGGGTCGTCAGTGGGCGGCCGTCACCATAAAAGGCCGAGACCACCTTGCGGAGCGCGAGGTCGCCGGCGGGCCAGGCGCGCGGACGGGCGAGGTGGCGGGCAAGGAACCAGTCCGCCGTCCACTCGCCGATCCCCGGCAGCTGCACAAGCGTCGCCTTGACGTCCTCGTCCGGCAGCGCAGCAAGCCCCGCGAAGTCGAGGTCGGAGCGCGCCAGCGAGAGGACGTAGTCGGCTTTCCGGCCCGAGAATCCGAGCGCGGTCAACTCGTCCCGCGTCGCCGTCGCCACTCGCTCGGGCGCCGGGAACGCGTAGGCGAGCTCGGCGCGGACGCCGAACCGCTCGACGAACCGGTTGCGGACGGCGAGGGCGGCTCTGAGCGAGATCTGCTGCGCCGAGATCGCGCCGACGAGCATCTCGAAGGGATCCGGGCTGAGCGGAGGCCGAAACCCGCGGAGTCGGGTCGCAATCCCGGCGAGAAGGGCGTCGTCCGGGCGAAACGCGTCCAGGTCGAACTCGGCCCCGAGCAGCTTGAGGACGACCGGCCGGATCTCCTCGTCGAGCGGCTCGACGTCGACCCCGCCCGGCGCGGACTCGATCCGCACCTCGCGGCCGTCGACGACGCGATGGAGGCCGCCTTCGTGCCAGAGATTCGCCAGGTCGGGCCCGAAGACCCGGAACCGCTCGGTCGTGTGCTCGAAGTCGAACGGCTGCGGCATGGCCAGGAACGCCATGCGCGCAACCGTACGCTCGGGACCTGGCCAGGGGCCAGGCCGAAGCCATGTCCGCGGCGGTCGGTTACCGTCTCCGGATGAGAACGTGCAAGAGATTGCTCCGCGCCTCTGGTGGTGGACCGCGCCCCACCCCGAGTGGACCCAGGCGTCTTTCAAGGACGGGCAAGGCTGGCAGAAAACTGTCTCGTCCTACGCCCTCGTCGCCGACGGCGCATTCGTCCTCTTCGATCCCCTGATCCCGGCGGACGCGGAGCTCTGGGAGGCACTGGATGGCGACGTCGAGCACCACGGCCCGCCCGCGATCCTGATCACGATCCACTTTCACGTCCGAAGCTCCGACCAGATCCTGGATCGCTACGACGGCGCCACGCTCTGGGCGCACGAGCCGGCGGCCAAGCGGATCGGCAAGGAGGTCGACTACACAAACACCTTCGTGCCCGGCGACAAGCTGCCCGGCGGCGTCGAGGCCCAACCGATGCACCAGCTACGACGAGGTCGCCTACTGGCTGCCCAGCCACAGCGCCACGGTTGTCGGTGACACGATCCTGGGATACGACGGAAGCGCGCGGCTCTGTCCGCGGAGCTGGCTGCAGAAGAAAGAGTCGTACGACGAGGTGCGCCGCTCGGTTCAGCGGGTGCTGGAGTTCCCGGCCAACAGACTGCTGCTCACCCATGGCGGCCCGACCGACCCGAGCGCGATGGAGGTGTGACGTGGAGGAGATCGCGCCGAAGCTCTGGTGGTGGACCGCGCTCCATCCCGACTGGAATCCCGAAGACCTCGAAGGCGGCGAAGGGTGGGAGCAGATCGTCTCGTCCTACGCGCTGGCGACCGACGATACATTCGTCCTCTTCGACCCTCTGGTCGAAGACTGGGACGCCCTTGATCGCCAGGTGGAAGAGCACGGCTCGCCCGCGATCCTGATCACGCTCTTCTGGCACGCACGCAGCGCGCAGCAGCTCCTCGACCGCTATGACGGCACGTCCGTCTGGGCCTACGAGCCGGCCACCGAGTTGATCGGCGAGCGAACGCGGTACACGAACGCGTTCCAGGCCGACGATGCTCTACCCGCCGGGATCGAAGCGATCCCGATGGCACGCGCCTAGGAGGTCGCCTACTGGCTTCCGCAGCACAACTCCGTCGTCGTCGGCGACACGATCCTGCGGCACGGCGACCGGGCGACGCTCTTCCCGCCGACGTGGGCGCGCCAAAAGCAGGAGATCATCGACGCCGCGAAGCAGTCGGTGCATGAGCTGATGGAGCGAAACCCCGACCGCCTGCTGCTCACGCACGGCGGCCCGACTGACCCAGGCGCCCTAGAAGTGTGAGGTCGCGCCGGCCGGGTCGGCGTCGTAGGACGCCGGCACGCCGTCCTCCGTGTACCAGGAGTAGGCGTACTGGCCGTCGTCGAGCTCGTTTGCGAACGTCGTCAGCCTCAGCGGATGGAAGGTGTCGCACATGACCGCGAGCTCGTGCGTCTCGGTCATGCCCGAGCGACTTCTCCGCGAGTCCCGGATGCGGCCCGTGCGGGATCCCCGACGGGTGGAGCGTGACCGACCCGACCTCGATCCCCTTCCGCGACCCGAAGTTGCCGGAGACGTAATAGATCATCTCCTCGCTCTGGAGGTTCGAGTGGTGGTACGGGATCGGGATCGCCATCGGGTCGAAGTCGAGCTTCCGCGGACAGAACGAGCAGATGACGAAGTTCGGGCCGGCGAACGTCTGGTGTGACGGCGGCGGCATGTGGATCCGCCCGGTGATCGGCTCGAAGTCGTTGATGTTGAACGTCCACGGGTAGAGGTAGCCGTCCCAGCCGACGACGTCGAAGGGGTGGTAGTCGATGACGTAGTCCTGATAGCCGTCCCGCACGCGGATCTTGAGCTGGAACTCGCCGCGCTCGCGGTAGGTCTTGAGCTCGGTCGGCGGGTGGATGTCCCGGTGATAGAAGGGCGCGTGCTCCATCAGCTGCCCGTACTCGTTCCGGTAGCGCTTCGGGATCTCGATCAGGCCCGGCGTCTCGAAGAGCAGGTAGCGCTGCGGGCCTGACGGCTCGAACTGGTAGGTCGTCCCTCGGGGGATGACGACGTAGTCGCCCTCCTTGTAGGGCAGATCGCCGAAGGTGGTGTGCAGCGTCCCCGAGCCCTCGTGGACGAAGTAGACCTCGTCGCCCTCGCCGTTGCGGAAGAAGTAGTCCATCGACTCCGGTCGGGCGCACGAGCGAGATCTCGACGTCGTTGTTCCACATCAGCAGGCGGCGGCCGGAGATCTCGTCGCCCTCCGGCTTGATCCCGATCGTCTTGAAGTGCCGGTGCGCGTGCGCGTCGGGGACCCACTCCTCGCGCTTGATCGGCTCGAAGTCGCCGAGCTCCTTGACGCGGCAGGGCGAAGTCAGGTGGTAGAGGATCGACTCGTTCCCGGTGAACCCCTCGAGGCCCATGACCTCCTCGGTCAGGAGGCGTGCCGTTGTCGCGGAACTGGATGTGGCGCTTGCGCGGGACGTCGCCGCGGACCTGGTAAGTGGGCATGGCCGAAGGTTACCGCGGCCCGACTGTGTTCCTGAGCGTTCCGATCCCCTCGACCTCGAGCTCGACCACGTCGCCCGGTTGGAGCCAGCGGCCGTCGCCGTGCTCGAGGATGCAGCCGGTGCCGACCGTCCCCGAGCCGAGGATGTCGCCGGCGTGCAGCTCCGTGTTGCGCGCCGGCGTGGGCGACGATCGCCTCCCACGAGTGGTACATGTCGGCGAGGTCGCCGCCGCGATCGCTCCTCGCCATTGACGCGGGCGACCATCGTCGCGGAGGAGCCGTCGAACTCGTCCGGGGTGACGACGATCGGCCCGAGGCTCGTCGCGAAGTCCTTGCCCTTGGCGGGCCCGAGCCCGACCTTCATCTCCGCCCGCTGGAGGTCCCGCGCCGACCAGTCGTTCATGACCGTGAAGCCGCCGATCGCGCCTTCGGCGCCGATCACTGCGGCGACCTCGAGCTCGTAGTCGAGCTCCTCGGTGCCCTCGGGGTACGGGATCTCCGCCTCCGGCCCGTAGATCGCGCTCGGGTTCGAGAAGTAGAAGACAGGGATCCGGTACCACTCCTCCGGCACCTCGAGGCCGCGTGCAGCCCGCGCCGTCTTCACGTGCTGCTCGAAGGCGTAGAAGTCGCGAACCGACGGCGGGTGCAGCACAGGCGGCAGCAGCTCGATCTCGTCCAGCGGGTACTCGGCATGCTCGCGCGCGTGGCCGCCGCCGGTGAAGTACGACTGCAGCGTTTGTGCCGCGAGCTGGATCACGCGGTCGCCCTCGATCCGCGCGGGCCAGCCGCGGATCAGGTCGCTGCCCCTTGGGCCGGAACATGCAGAGCTTCACCTCGCCCTCCTGACCGGCGGCGGCTCCCGCCGGGCGAAGCCCGGCTCCGCCAACGCCTGCCGCCCCTGCCGCCACGCGGCCGACTCAGGAGACCGAGGTTTCACGGCTCGGTGTGCACCACGACGTCGGCGATCTCCGGCAGGCGCTCGCGGATCCGCTCCTCGACCTCGCTCGCCAGCGCATGCGCGTCGGCGAGCGTGCGCTCCGGCTGGCACGTGCAGCGTCACGAAGACGAGCAGTCCCTCGTCGGTGCGGACGAGTCGCACCTCGCGCGGCGGCTCTCCGGTCAGGTCGCGCACGATCGCAAGGATCGCCTCCTCGTCGGGCGGCGCCGTGCGCTCGCCCGCCTCCGTCTCCCGCAGCGGCTCCAGGTGGGTCTGCACGGCGACGACCCCGGGGACGGCTTCGGAAATCGCGTCCTCGACCTCCGAGGCGACCGCGTGGGCGTCCTCCAGCGAGAGCTCGCCCGGCAGCTTGAGGTGGAGCCCGACCTCGATGCCGCCGTCGACCGTCACCACCCGCACGTTGTGGACCTCGCGCACCCGCGGGACGGCCAGCGCCGCCGCGTGCACGCGGTCGCGTAGCGCCTCCTCGGCCCCCGGCTCGACGTGGACGACGACGTCGCTGCCCGGGAGCGCCTCCTGCACCGCCCGCTCGACCTGGTCCGCGGCGGCATGACCCTGACCCACGGCGGCGCCGGGCGGGACGCCGATGACGACGTCCGCGAAGTGGCGGCCGGCGGAGCGCCGCAGCCGCAGCCGGCGCAGCTCGACCGGCGGATCGACCCGCTCGATCGCGGCCCGCGCAGCGGCATCGGCGGCGGCCGGGGAGCGGTCCATGAGCACGTCGACGTTGCTCCGCATCAGCCGCGCGGCGGCGAGCAGGACGAGCACGGCGACGAACAGCGCGGCGAGCGAATCGGCGCCCGGATAGCCCGCCGCGACCAGCAACAGTCCGAGGAGGACGGCAACCGAGCCGGCCAGGTCGCTGGCGAAGTGGAGCGCGTTCGCCTGGAGCGCAGGGCTGTCATAGCGCTGCGAGCCGCGGAGCGAGACGAGCGTCCGGCTCGCATCGATCACGATCACGATCGCGATCACGGCGAAGGCGTACCAGGTCGCCTGCACGTCCGACTCCGAGGCGCCGACGAGGTGCGAGATCGCCCTGTAGGAGATGAAGAGGCTCGCGAGCGACGAGGATCGCGGCTTCGGCCAGCGCCGCGAGGTGCTCGGCCTTGCCGTGCCCGTAGGGATGCCCCGGATCCGCCGGCCGGCCGGCAACCCCGAGCGCGAAGAACGTCAGCAGCGCCGCGACCAGGTCGGTCCCGGAGTGGACCGCCTCGGAGACGAGGCCGAGGCTCCCGCTCGCGAGGCCGGCACCGAGCTTGAGCCCGATCAGCACCAGCGCGGCCAGAACCGAGACGAGCGCTGTTCGCCGCTGCGGGCTCATCGCGCCCGGCTTTGAGCGCCGACTGCGCCGCGTAGTAGCCGCACAGGCCGTGGACGCCGCCGCCCGGCGGCGTCGACGACGAGCAGATGTAGAGCCCGTCGACCGGCGTCGAGTACGGGTTCAGCCGGATCGCGGGCCGCGTGTAGAGCTGCCGGAGGTCCTGGACGCCGCCGCTGATGTCGCCGCCGACGTAGTTCTCGTTGTCGCGCTCGATCTCGGCCGGGCCGCGCACGCTGCGCGCCAGGACGAGGTCGCGGAACCCGGGCGCGAAGCGCTCGACCTGCGCCTCGATCCGCTCGGTCATGTCCACCGTGGACCCGTTCGGGACGTGGCAGTACGCCCAGAGCGTGTGCTTTCCGTCCGGCGCGCGCGTCTCGTCGAAGAGGCTCTGCTGGGCGACGAGCACGAACGGGCGCTCCGGCGCCTCGCCCCGCCAGACGGCTTGCTCCGAGGCCGCGATCTCCTCGAGCGTCCCGCCGAGGTGGATCGTCGCCGCCCGCTCGCAGCCCTCGGCCCGCCACGGCACGGGCCCGTCGAGCGCCCAGTCGACCTTGAAGACGCCCGGCCCGTAGCGGTAGCGGCGCAGCGCCCGCAAGTAGCGGCCCGGCAGGCGGTGACCGGCAACGCGGAGGAGCTGTCGGGGCGTGACGTCGAGCATCGTCAGCTGCGGACTCGCGGCAGCTCGTCGACGGACTCGACACGCCGGCCGGTCTCGATCTCGCCGCCGAGCGAGCGGAGGTAGGAGGCGAGCGCGTCGGCGAGCTGCTGCGATCCACCGCGGACGAGCGGCCAGCCGTGCGTGTGCGCCGAACAGTGCCGAGCACGAGCCCGAACGAGGCCGTCGGGGGCCGGTACAGGTCCTGGATCGAGTGCGCGGCGAGCCCGGCGAAGAGCGCGCGAGCCCGCTCGCCCTCGAACCGGTCCGCCAGCCCGACTGCCGAGCGCAGCCCGAGCAGTCCGAAGCGCGCCGCCGCCAGCGGGTGTCGCGGGATCGGCGAGCGGCCGAGGAGGAACGGCTCGAGCTGCCCGCCGCGCTCGACCAGCGGCGCCATCAGCTTCCGGTACGCGTCGGCGTCGGGCCCGAGCCCCGCCGCCGTCTCCTCGACCGACCGCTCGAGCATGACCGCCGTGCCGTCGTCGAGCGGGTGCGCCAGCGGCGCCGGGGGGTCGACGAGCTCCAGCCCGTGCTCATCGAGCGGGAGCTCGCGGAAGAAGGGCGACGCCTTCGCCAGCGGGTGGATCGCCGAGCAGACGTCGTGGACGAAGCCCGGCAGAGTCAGCTCGGCCGAGCGAACGCCGCCGCCGATCGTCTCAGCCGCCTCGACGACGAGGACCGAGCGGCCGGCGCGCGCGAGCGTGATCGCGGCCGCGAGCCCGTTCGGGCCCGAGCCGACGACGACCGCGTCAGGCATGGCAGGACCTTAGGCTCCGGGGCCATGCGGCCGGTATCGGACGCGTTTCTTCTCAACATGGCCGAGGTCTCGGCGACGTTGATCGGCCTGTTCCTGGTGGGGGTCTTCTTTTACGTCGAGACCGGCTTTCGCCGGCTGAAAGAGGTCCGCGAGGTATGGGTGCCGTACTTCCGAGCCGGGACCCGGATCGTCTTGATTCTCTATGCGCTCCCCCTCATGCTTTCGCTCACACTGGTCAGCCTGGGGCTGAACTGGAACAGGGTGCTCTTCGCCCTCCTCAGCCTGATGCTCCTGGCCGCGAACGTCGACTCGATCGTTCGCGTCCGGGCGATTGCGAAAATCAACGGCTCGACGGCCCTGCTGGTGAACGAGGTGCTGGGCACGGCCGCGGTTGTCACGCTCGTCGTACTCCCGTGGGCACTCGGCGGCTTCCATCCGACCAGGGAAGACCTCACGTGGGCGATTCTCCTGTCGTTCGCCTCGGGATTCCTCAGCGTCAGCGCCCTTGTGATGTCGGTCTTCGACACTGCCGGGAACGAGACCACTTCCAGTTGATGGCAGAAATCTCGGAAGGAGAAGACATGGCCAGGCAGTCGCTGAAGGCGGAGGCAGAGCGGCGCGCGCGGTCGGACTAGAGGTTGCCGCGGAGCGCTTGCTCGCGCTCGATCGACTCGAAGAGAGCCTTGAAGTTGCCCTCGCCGAACGTCGTCGCGCCGTGCCGCTCGATCACCTCGAAGAAGAGCGTCGGCCGGTCCTGCGCCGTCTTCGTGAAGATCTGAAGCAGGTACCCGTCCTCGTCGCGGTCGGCGAGGATGCGGAGCCGCCTCAGGTCGGCGTAGTCCTCCAAGATCTCGCCGACCCGGCCCTCGACCTCCTCGTAGTACGTCTCGGGCGTGTCGAGGAAGATGACGCCGCGCTCCTTCATCGCCTCGACCGTGCCGACGATGTCGTCGCTCTGCATCGCGATGTGTTGGACGCCCGGGCCGCCGTTGAACTCGAGGTACTCCTCGATCTGGCTCTTCCGCTTGCCCTCGGCCGGCTCGTTGATCGGGAACTTGATCTTGCCGCTCCCGTCCGCCATCACCTTGGACATCAGCGCGGAGTACTCAGTCTGGATCTGGTCGTCGCCGAAGTGGACGATGTTCGTCATCCCGAAGACCCGCTCGTAGAACTCGACCCAGTGGTTCATCCGGCCGAGCTCCACGTTCCCGACGACGTGGTCGAGCATGGTCAGGCCGGCTCCCGCTGCCGGCTGCCCGTTGTCGACCGCTAAGCGGTAGCCCGGGAGAAACGGACCGGCGTAGTCATCCCGGTTCACGAACGTGTGGATGTTCTCGCCGTAGGTCCCGATCGAGGCGAGCTCCACGACCCCGAACTCGTCCTCGATGCTCTCCGGCTCGCGAATTCCACGCGCGCCGCGCTGGATGGCTTGCCGGTACGCCTCGGTGGCACTCGGAACTTGCAGCGCGACGACCTTGGCGGCGTCGCCGTGACGGCACGCGAACTGCGTGATCTCGCTGTCCGGCCGCACGCCGCTCGTGAACACAAACCGGATGTCCCCCTGTTCCAGGACGTAGGAAGCCCGATCTCGCACTCCGGTCTCGGGCCCGGCATACGCCGTTCGCGTGAAGCCGAAGGCGTGCTCGTAGAAGTAGGCCGCCTGCTTGGCGTTCCCGACCCAGAACTCGACGTGGTCCCAGCCCTTCAGCGGCATGAAGTCGGTAGCGCTCACCAGTCGAATCTTAGGCGGATTCGAGCGCGGGACGACGGCGGGCGAGGAGCAGCGCGATGCCGATCGCCACTCCGCCTGCAACCTGAAGCCAGGTCAGCTCCTCGGAGAGGAGCGCCACGGCAAACAGGGCAGCGAGAAACGGCTGCAGGTTGGTGACGAGCGTCGCGCGAGACGGGCCGACCCGGTCGATCGCTGTGAACCAGAGGACATTCGTCAGGACAAGCGGGCCCAGGACCGCGAAGGCGAAGCCGGCCCAGACGAGCGCGCTCAGATCCCAACGCTGGTCGGCCAGCTGTGGGAGCGCGGTGATGACGAGCGGGACTGTGCCGATCAGCAACGCCCCGGCGCTGATCCGCCAGACCGAGTAGCGGCGCAGTAACGGCACGATCGCGACCGAGTAGGCGCCCCATGTCGCGGCGCCGAGCAGCGCGAGCACGTCACCGGTCAAGTTGCCGGAGAATCCGTCGCCGGACCCGGCCGCCACGAGCGCGACGCCCCCGAACGACAGCGCGGCGGCGATCCAGAAGCGCCGGTGCAGCCGCTCGACGCCAAGCCAGTAGGCGAACAGCGCGGTCAGGATCGGCAGGCTGCCGAAGATGAGCGCTGTCGTCGACGCGTTCGTGAGGTCGATCGCGTAGACGAAGGCGATCTGGTTGAGGTAGATCCCGACCATGGCCGCGACGCCGAGCAGGACGGCGTGGCGCAGCCTCGAACCGGAGCGAGCGCTCGAGGCCCAACGTGATTGCGGAGACGACGAGGGCGGCGGTCCCGAAGCGAATCGCCGAGTAAGCGAGCGGCTCGAACCCGTGCGTCAGCAGATAGCGGGTGACCGTGAAGTTGAACGCCCAGATCGAGACGGTGACGAGCAGCATCAGCTCGGCCGCGCTGATCCGCCTCACTTCTCGACCCTACCGATTGGGTCGTCGTGCATTGAGGCGGTAGGTTTCGCTCCGCGATGGAGCAAGAGCCGACGAAGGACGACATCGATGCGCTCGTCGGTCCGGCGACGCCGCATTTCGCCTACCAGCTTCGCGCGCGAGTACGAGAGCTGATCGAAGGCCTCCCCGAAGAGCATCCGGTTCGCCGCTACGGCGAGGAGCAGATGGAGCTCCTCGACCGGCTCGGCTACGCGTCGTCGAAGGCCGAGGACCTGCCCCCCGTGCCGCGCGAGAAGGGCACCGGCTGGCAGGAGATCCCCAGCTCTGCGCCCGCGAGCAACCCGCTTCCCAAGGGCAGATGAAGGGCGCGTCCGTCCTCGTGACGGGCGGCTCGCGCGGGATCGGCAAGGCGATCGCGCTGCGATTCGCCGAGCTTGGCGCCGCGCGGGTTGCGATCGGCTACCTGCGGAACGACCGGGCGGCTGAGGCGGCCGCGGAGGAGCTGCGATCGGCCGGGGCAGAGCCGGTGCTCGTCCGTGGGAACGTCTCTTCGGCGCGGGTGCTCGGCGAGGTTGCGGAAGGCGGCCCGTGGGACGCGATCGTCCACAGCGCCGCGACCGGCGTCATCCGCCCCGCGCTCGAGACCGAGGACAAGCCACTGGGACTGGACGATGAACGCGAACGCCAAGGCGCTGCTGTCGCTGACGCGCGCCGCTGCGCCGACGATGCCAGAAGGGTCGTCGATCGTCGCGATCTCGAGCCTCGGCTCGTTCCGCGTGCTCGAGAACTACGCCCTCGTCGGGACCTCGAAGGCAGCGCTCGAGTCGCTCGTCCGCTACCTGGCCGTCGAGCTGGCGCCGCGCGGCATCCGCGTCAATGCCGTCTCGGCCGGAGTCGTGGAGACCGAGGCGCTCGACCACTTCCCCAACCGCGAGCAGATGATCGCCATGACCAAGGAGCGCACGCCCGCGGGGCGGATGGTCGAGCCCTCGGACCTCGCCGACGCCGTGGCGTTCCTCTGCTCGCCCGGGGCCCAGATGATCTGCGGCCAGACGCTGATCGTCGACGGCGGCTTCTCGCTGCTGGCGTGACCGGCGATTTTGATCGCGCGCCTCGCCGAGCTCCCGGACGTCGAACAGCCCGGATCTGAGTCGACCGCACTCAAGGGGTCTGACCCCAAGCCGGCCCGGCGCACGCGTAGCCAAGCGGCCTAGCGCCCTGGGGTCTGACCCCGAGCCGCCCGGCTAGACGCGGACGCCGTAGATCTCGGCGACCTTGGCCTTCAGGTACGCCACGTACGGCTCGGCGTCCAACGGCCCGCCGACGATGCGCTGCAGCATCTCCTCCGGCGGGAACCGCCGGCCCCAGCGATAGAGCTTGTCCCCGAGCCACTCGCGCAACGGCCCGAACTCACCCGCCTCCATCTGCGCATCGAGGTCGGGCAGGTCGCCGCGTGCGGTCTCCCAGATCTGCACCGAGGCGATCGTGCCGAGTAGGTAGGTCGGGAAGTAGCCGAACGAGCCGCCCGACCAGTGGACGTCCTGGAGGACGCCCTTCGCGTCATCAGGCACGTCCACGCCGAGGTACTCCTTCATCTTCGCGTTCCAGGCCTCGGGGAGATCCTCGAGCGCAAGCCGCTCCCCGATGATCTCCTGCTCGAGCTCGTAGCGCAGGATGATGTGCATGCCGTAGGTGACCTCGTCGGCCTCCACGCGGATGTGGGACGGCTCGACCTTGTTCACCGACCGCCACCAGGCCTCCGCGTCGACGTCGCTCAGCTCGTCGGGGAAGACCTCCTGCAGCTTCGGGAAGAAGTAGCGCCAGAACGGACGGCTCCGGCAGACGAGGTTCTCCCAGAGCCGGCTCTGCGACTCGTGCAGCACCATCGAGTTGAGCTCGGTGAGCGGCGTCCGGTCGAGCGCGCGGTCGATCCCGTACTCGTAGAGCCCGTGCCCGAACTCGTGGCTGGAGTGGAAGATCGATTCCAGGTCGGCCTCCGAGTACCGGGTCGTCAGACGAATGTCGTCGAGCCCGATCGAGGTCGCGAACGGGTGCACGGTCGGATCGAGCCGCCAGGCCTCCGAGGTGTATCCGAGTCGATCGAGGATCTCTCGGCCGAAGAGCTCCTGCTTTTCGACCGGGAAGTGCCCGTGGGCGAAGCTCGTGTCAACCTGCTCGGCGCCCGCAACCTCCTGGATGAGCGGGATCAGCTCTTCCTTGAGCCGCGTAAAGACGGCGGTGATGTCCTCGCTGCGGGCATCTTCCTGGTAGTCGTCGAGCAGGATGTCGTAGGCCGACTTGCCCGAATCGGCGAAGCACGCGATGTACTGCTGCTTCAGCTCGAGGTTGCGCTTCAGATATGGCAGGAACGCCTGATAGTCGGCGTTCTTGCGCGCCTCTGCCCAGCCAGGCACTCCGAGCACCTCCGCCCGCGTCAGCTCGGCGCGCAGCTGGGCCGGCACCTTGCGCGCCTTCTCCCAGTCCCGGCGCGTGACCCGGATCAGCGCAGCGTCGATCGATTCGGGGTCGAGCTCCCGCTCGTACTCGGCCAGCGAGTCGAGCAGCTCGCCGATCTCGTCGGAGATGAAGAGCTCGTGCGCGAAGCGGTCGATCGTCGAGAGCTGATCGCCGCGTGACGGCGTCCCCTTCGGCGGCATCATGGTGTGCTGGTCCCAACCGAGCAGCCAGCCGGCTCGCTTGAGGTCGTGGATGACGCCGAGGCGCTCGCGCAGCTCGGCCAGGCGGTCAGTGTGGCTCATGGTGTCGTCAGCGCTCCTGTCGTGTAGACGCCCGTCGCGTTCCAGAGCAGAAATCCGCCCGCCTTCCATCTGCGAGCGGCTCTGATCTGCTCTTGCACGTGGGCCAGGGTAGGGGTGCCCGAGAAGCTGAAGTCCTCGAGCCAGGGAACGAGCTGTGCCTTGCCGCGCCGCATCTGCCGGCGAAAGTCGCGCAACGATCGCCCGACGGTCTTCCCCGGCGTCGAGACCGGACTGGCAAGCCCGTGCTCGCCGGACCCGTAGTGAGAGGGATAGACCATGGGAGAGACCGCGTCGACGATTTTCGCCAGCCGCCGCGGCGACTGGCCGACTCCCAGATTACGCGTCGCCGAGAGGCCGAAGACATCCACCGAGACCCGCGCCCCCATCGGCCGCAGCCGATTGGTCGCGTAGTGGACGAAGCGCGCGATCGTCGTCGCCTTCGGCTCCGCCCGCTTTCCGGGGAAGACGGCCGATTCGAGGTCTCCGTCGCTGGGGAAGCGGACATAGTCGAACTGGATCTCGTCGAACCCGGCGCGCACCGCCGCTTTCGCCACGGCCAGGTTGTAGTTCCAGACCCGCTTGTCGTAAGGGTTCGACCAGCCCAGGCCCGCATCGTTGACCCACACGCCGTTTCCAGTCGTCCGGATCGCGTAGTCAGGCCGTTTCTCGGCCAGGATCGGGTCTTCGAAGCAGACCACTCGACCGATGAGATACATCCCCCGCTTGTGGAGCTGCGTCGCGGCCTTCTTGGGGTCGTAGTAGCGCTTCGCCGCTCCGATCTGCCGGGCGAGTGACGGAGCGAGCCTGTGGAAAGCCACCTCGCCGTTCTCGTCCTTGACGTCGAGCTCGATCGTGTTCAGGCCGAGCGTCGAGGTGTACTCCTCGAGCTTGCCCGCGATCGAGGCGAGCGCCATCGTCACGTGGACGCCGCGGATCTCCTCTGGAGGCTGAGCAGGGGCGGGCGGCCGTTTTTCCGTCTTCTTAGCGGCCGGCGGCGCGGAGGACTCGTCACCGCTGTCGAGCCCGCGGGCGCCCACGGCGACGGCCGCTGCCGCGAGGAGCAGCGCGCTCGCCCCCGCAATCCGCCTGATCCGCTTGCGCCTTCTGGCCGCGCGGCGGCGCTCGCGAAACCGTTCGTTGGGGTCGAGGTTTTCCACAGGAAGGCGCACAGTATGCTCCGGAACCCGATCGGAGGTGGCATGGGGCTTGTCGACCGCGGTCCACGGCTGGGCCCGCACCATCACGGCGTGAAGGTCTCTCGCACCGGCCCACGGACGGCCGAGGTCTTCGACGGGCGTGCGGTCGTGCTTGTGGAAGGGGTCAGCGACCAGGTCGCGCTCGAAGCGCTGGCCGAGCGCCGTGGCCGAGATCTCGACGCCGAGGGCGTTTCCGTCCTCCCAATCGGGGGTGCGCAGGCGATCGGAGGATTCCTGGAGCTGTTCGGCCCGAAGGGCTACGACGTCAGGCTGGCTGGGCTCTGTGATGCCGGAGAGGAGGGCGAGTTCCGGCGCGGTCTCGAGCGGGCCGGGCTCGGCTCCAATCTCACGCGCGCCGAGATGGAACGACTCGGCTTCTACGTGTGCGTCGCAGACCTGGAGGACGAGCTGATTCGTTCCCTCGGCGCCGCGGCCGTGGAGCAGGTCATCGAATCCAAGGGTGACCTCAGATCATTCCGTACCTTGCAGAAGCAGCCTGCGTGGCGAGGACGGCCCGTCGAGGAGCAGCTGCGGCGGTTTTCCGGCAGTTACGGCGGCAAGATCCAGTACGCGCGGGCACTCGTCGAGGCGCTCGACCTCACCCGAGTGCCTCGGCCGCTGGACCGCGTACTTGCCCACGTCTAAGGAAGGGAGCAGCGATGATCGAGGAAGCACGCCTCGAGCAGCAGGACGCCGGCCTCACGCCCGTGACCGACGGCTGGTTCGTCGTCAACGTCAGAGACGGGGCTTGGTTGACGAACGAGGCGCTCGGAGCGGCGTTCGTCATCGAGGGCGACGAGGCTCCTTTCCCCGACATCGGCTACACCATTGCCGTCCTGCAGCCGGGACAGGCGACCAGGTATCACCGTGAAGCCAACCAGGAGGACTTCCTCGTCCTCGCCGGCGAGTGCCTGGCCCTGATCGAGGGCGAGGAGCGACCGCTGAAGGCGTGGGACTTCGTCCACTGCCCGCCGGACACCGACCACGGCTTCGTCGCCGTGGGAGACGGCCCGTGCGTGATCTTCATGGTGGGCGCGCGCAAGGGATGGCCGGAGAAGGGCATCGTCTACCCCCGCTCCGAGCTGGCGATCCGCCACGGCGCAGGCGTGGAGAAGGAGACGACGTCACCTCCCGAGGCATACGCGCAGTTCCCGAAGTGGCAACCCGGGCCGCCGAAGACCTGGGACGGGCTGCCCTGGGCTAGCGGCGGCTAGCGAACGAGCCGCCCAGTCGTCTTAGCGCCGGCGGCCGTTACGCCCGGGAAGCAGCCGCCCCAGGGTGTCGGCGGCGATGTAGCCCGCGATCTTCGGGTTCTCCTGCAGTCGCCGGAGCGAGTACGCGTACCACTGCTCCCCGTAGGGCACGTAGATCCGCAGCCGGTGACCTTCCTCGACGAGCTCGTCGGCCCGCGCCTCGCGGACGCCGAGCAGCATCTGGAACTCGTACTCGTCGCGTGCCCGGCCGTGCTCGCCCATGAGCCGCGCGCCCTCCGTGAGCAGCCACTCGTCGTGCGTCGCGATCCCGACGTACGAGCCACCGGCGAGCAGCGCCTCCAGCGCGTCGACGAAGTTGGCGCGTACCTGGTCGTCGTCGTGATACGCGATCTTCAAGGGCTCGAGGTAGATGCCCTTGCAGAGCCGGACGTTCGGCGCCAGGTCGGCCAGCGACGCGATGTCGTCGAGCGTGCGCCGGAGGTAGGCCTGGAGGACGATCCCGACGTTGTCCAGCCCCTCCTCGCGCAGCTCGCGGTAGAGCGCCAACGTGTCGTCCGTGCAGCTCGAGTCCTCCATGTCGATGCGGACGAAGTTGCCGCGCTCGGCCGCACCGCGGACGGTGCGCTCGAGGTTCTGCTTGCAGATCTTCCGATCGAGCTTGAGTCCGAGCCCCGTCAGCTTGACGCTGACGTTCGAGTCCAGTCCCTGCTCGTCGATCGCGCGGAAGACGTCGTCGTACGCGTACGCGATGTGCCGCGCCTCCTCGGGCGTCGTGATCTCCTCGCCGAGGACGTCGATCGTCGCCATCTTCCCGCTCGAGTTCAGCCCCTCGACGACCCGGCAAGCATCTTCGATGTGCTCGCCGGCGATGTAGCGCTGGGAGATCCGGCGAACGATCGGCTTGGGGACGGCCGGCAGGGCGCTGACGATGGCGCGATCCAGCAGGGCCACGAGGCCCGCGAGTTTATTCGCGCATAAACCCTTGGCGTGCGGCGGAAACGAGCGCCACAGCCTCGGGGAAGAGCACCCGCATCGCGTCGCGGAGCGCGATCGCCTGCTCGTCGGGCCCGCCCTCGGCTTTCACCTGCGACAGGGCTGCCGCCGTCAGAGCGACTGCGGTGTTGAGCGTCAGCGTCGCGAACTGCTCGCGCTGCGCCTCGGCGACGGACTCCGCCTGCTTCTCGGCGAACTCGCGCAGGCCGCGCATCAGATCCTCCGGGTCGCCTCCGATCGGGAAGCCGAAACTGCCTTCCATGCCTACACGGTACCGGGGCTAGGAAAGGTCCCGCTTGTAGTGCGACTCGACGTCCGTGGTGAAGTCTTCGACCGCGGCCGACGCAGACTTCATCGCCTCGGCGAACGGGGACATGCCCGCGTCGCCGAGCGTCTCCTCCAGCCGTCTCGTCGCCGCGCCGATCTCGTCCAGGTACGCGGCGGTCGCCAGGCGCGGCGTGCCGCCGATTACCCGCTGGAGGGCGAGCACGGCCTCTTCGGCCTCGTCGATTCCGGGCGGGTTCTCCGTCAGCCGCAGCGCGACCAGCCGGGAGCGCAGCTCGTCGAGCTCACCCCCGCCCGCGCTCTCCTCCGCCACCTCGCACAGCGCGACGAGCGAGGCGGCGCGGCGCACGAGCTCGCGGTCGCTGATCGCCTCGCCGCCGTCGTCGAGCGCAAGCCAGCTCCAACCGTCACCGCCGCGGTATGCGCACAGGTAGACCCGGCCGCCCAGGTGCGGTTCCGCCGCCAGCACTCCCGAAAGCTCTTCGCCGTCCGCCGCGTAGCCCGCTGCGGCCGCGGCAATCCGCTCGAGATCGTCCGTGAGCGCCATTGGGCCACCATAGACTCGCGCGCGATGGACGCCCTCCAGCTGTTCGCACCGCTCGGACCGACCTACGACCGATACGCCCGGCTGCTCTCCTTCGGCCAGGATCCGCACTGGCGCCGCTTCTTGGTCTCGCGGGTGCAGGTCGGCCCAAAGGACACCGTGCTCGACGTGGCGACCGGGACTGCCGCCGTTGCGATCGAGCTCACCCGCCGGACCGGCTGCCACATCGTCGGACTCGACCAGAGCCCCGACATGCTCGAGACCGGCCGCCGGCGGGTCGAGGCGGCGGGCCTCGAGGACCGGATCGAATTCGTCGAGGGCACCGCCGAGCGGCTCCCGTTCGAGGACGCAGCCTTCGACGCGCTCACCTTCACGTATCTGCTCCGCTATGTCGACGACCCCGGAGCGACGATGCGCGAGCTCGCCCGCGTCGTGCGACCCGGCGGCACGATCGCGATGCTCGAGTTCGGTCTGCCGCGAGGTCTCGCCCGGCCGGCCTGGGAGCTCTACGTCCGGGTCGGCCTGCCAGCTGCTCGGCGCCCTGGTCTCCCCCGGCTGGCGCCGAGTCGGATCGTTCCTCGGACCGAGCATCCGCAAGTTTCACCGGCGCTATGACGTCCTCGAGCTGTGGCGGAACGCCGGGATCGAGGACGTCCGCTCCCGGCGACTCTCGCTCGGCGGCGGGCTCGTTCTGTGGGGACGCCGCGGATGAGCCGCCCCGCCTTCTACGCGCTGAAGCCGGGCGGCTGGCGCGACTACGTGACCCTGCTCCACCTCCCTTACACCGCTTGGCACCTGTCCTACGTCGCGATCGGCGCAGCGCTGAGCTCCGAGTTCGCGGGCCGCCGCCTGCTCGCCGCGCTGGCGTCATTTGCCCTTGCTCTCGGCATCGGCGCGCACGCGCTCGACGAGCTGAACGGACGGCCGCTCCGCACCCGAATCCCCGATCGCGTCCTGATCGGGCTCGCGGCGGTCTCGATCGGCGCGGCCAGCGCGATCGGGATCGCCGCGGCGCTTGCCTGGACGCCGTGGCTCCTGGTCTTCGTCGCCGCCGGCGCGTTCCTCGTCGTCGCCTACAACCTCGAGCTCTTCGGCGGCATCTTCCATACCGATCTCTGGTTCGGTCTCGCCTGGGGCGCGTTTCCCCTGCTCACCGGCTACTTCGTGGTCGCCGAAGAGCTCACAGTCGAGGCCGGCTTGGCCGCGGTCTTCGCTCTGATGACGAGCTTGGCGCAGCGCGCCCTCTCGACCGAGGTACGGACGATCCGTCGCAGCGGCAGCTTCGACGCGGCGACCGCCGCACCCTTGATCGCTGCGCCGGAAACCGCGCTTCGCGCGCTGACGGCCGCGATGATCTCCCTCGCCGCCGCGCTCATCGTCCTACGATGGTGACGGTGGGCCTGTTCTCACGCAGACAAAAGCACGCCGAGCGCATCGCGGACGTCGAAGCCGAGCTCGACCGGGCCCGCGACGAGCTTACGCGGCTGATCCGCGAGGAGTCGGCTGCGCGCGCTGCCGAGATCCAGCGGGTGATGGCGCGGGAGCGCGCCGACTCGCTCTCGCGACTCCAGGAGGAGGAGCGGCGCATCGCCGAGGAGCGCCGCAAGGCCGTCGTCGAGCATGAACGCAAGGCGATCGCCGAGCTCAGCGCCGGCCTGTCAGCGGCGCAGCAGCGCGTCGCCGAGCGGCTGGCCGGCTGGTCTGCCGATCTCGAGCGTGCGAAGCAATCGCTTACGACCGAGCTCGCCAAGCTGAGGGAACGGCAGCAGGTCCTCGTCGCCGAGGCGGAAGCGCGGATCGAGTCCGATCGCGAGAAGATCGACGAGGTCGGAGACTTCCAGGCGGTCGCCTTCGCGAAGCTCCGAGAGGAGCTCGAGCACGCCGCCGAGGCCGCGGTGGCGTCCGTCCGCGCCGAGCTCGAGGCGCACGCTGCCGAAGGCCGGCGCTCGGTCGACGAGATGAACCAGCGCCTCAAGGCGCGCGACCGCCGGATCGCCGAGCGCATCGAGCGCGAGGAGGTGGACGTCGTCAAGCGAGTCCAGGCGCGCTTCACCGATGTCGAGCGGCGTCAGCTGGAGAACCTCGAGCGGGCGACCAACCAGGCGGCCGGCCGCTTCGCCGAGGCCGCGGCGCTGCAGTTCGACGCCGCGGTGAAGAGCGCGCGCGAGGAGGCCGCCCGCCGGCTCGCACGCGAGCTCGACCGCGCGGTCCTCATGTTCGCGCGCGAGGCGGAGACCGTCCTTGCCGAGCGGCTCCCGCAGGTCGTCGATTCCGGAACACAGCGCGCCGAGAAGCGACTCCGGCAGGTGACCGCGGGGCTCGAGCGCCAACGCGACGAATTCATCGCCACGCTCCAGCGGCGCCTCGCCCAGCTCGAGCTCGAGGTTCGCGAGCGCATGCAGAGCCTCTCCGACGAAGCCGAGGTAGAGCGGGCAGCCCTCGAACGGCGCCTACAGGAGCTCAACCGGCGCGCGGACGAGACGATCTCGACGCGCAGCTAGCCCGGCGGACCAGCCTTCCCGGCGTCCCGGGGACTAAGCGAGAGGCGACCCAACGCGGAGGAGGTTTCCGCTCCGGTCCACCAGGGCGAACTCTCGCATTCCGTAATCGGTGTCGTTCGGAGGCACAAGGCGACTGCCCGTGGCGGCCTCGGTCGGGACTCCGGTCTGTTGCCATTCCCCGTACAGGGCGTCGGCGTCACGGACGCGGATGTAACACCCAGCGTCGGTGGTTAGGGGATCAACGTTCGGGGCGTCCCAGAAGTGAAGCTCGATCGCTCCTCGCCCGATGATGAGATAGCGGTACTTCTCGATCGGTGATCCGCGCAACTCGAACCCGAGGCGCGTGTAGAAGTCAAGCGTCTCGTAGAGATCGCGGCTCGGAAGAACCGGTACGGCGTACTGGTCCACGGCTGCGAGCGTAACGTGGGCGAGCGGGCTGGCCGATTGGTCTGCGCCTACTGCCGCTCGTCGGTCTCGGGAAGCTCGAGCGTGACTGCTCCGCCCGAGGCCGACGGCTTCGGACGCCGAGGCTCACGAACGCCGATGTCAGGTGGGCGCCTACGCAGGCCGAGGTATTCCAACAGACGCGTGACGAAGCCCGGCTTGGCGTGTTCCATGCGACCACTTTACGCGTAGAGGGTCCGATCTCTCGCGTGTCGACACCAACTTCCGCAGGCAGGGTTCGTCTCTGAGAAAACGAATCAGCGCGAAAGAAGGCATCTGCGATGACAGAGATCGTCGAACACGAGCAGACCGAGCGCGAACGAGTCGCCGGCTGGCGCCTGCACGTGCTGATCGAGGCCGGCTACCCGGTCCACCTTGCGGAACGCCTCGCGCACAGCGACGCCGACCTCCACCAAGCCGTCGAGCTAGTGCGCCTAGGCTGTGACGCAACCGTCGCGGCCGAGATCTTGCTCTAAGGCGCCGCTTGCGGTGCCGTCATCAGGATGGCGGGCTTTGCCCGGCATCCGTCTGAAACGACCGGTCGACACGTTTGTCTCAATTCGAAACGGCTTCTAACCCCGCTACAGCTTCGCCGCCTATCCTGGCTGCGTGAAGGTCGAAGCCGAGCAGTACGGCGACCGCAAGGTCTACACCGTGTCCGCGTTCAACCGCGGCGTCGCCGCCTGGCTCGCCCGGCTGCCCACGGTCTGGGTCGAGGGCGAGGTCACGGAGCTCCGGCGGCAACAGCGCTGGCAGAGCGTCTTCTTCACCCTCAAGGATCCCGGCGACGGTGCCTGCCTGCCGGTATCGATGCCGCGCGGTCAGTTCGACGCGCTGCGACTCGATCTCGGCGACGGCGAGCGTGTGCACGTCTACGGCCGGCCGGAGCTGTTCGAGGCCAAAGGCGACCTGCGCTTGCGGGCACTTTCGATCGAGCGATTCGGGCTCGGTGACCACCTCGCCGCGCTCGAGCGCCTGAAGCAGAAGCTCGGCGCCGAAGGGCTCTTCGACTCGGAGCACAAGCGCCGGCTGCCTCGCTTCCCCCGCGCCGTCGGCCTCCTCACCGGAAACGACGCGGCGGCCAAGCGCGACGTCCTCACCGCGATCACGACCCGCTTTCCGCCCGCCCGCGTGGTCGTGGCCGAGGAATACGTGCAAGGCCCGCGGGCGGCGCCGGCGCTCGTGACCGCCCTGGAGGATCTCTGCCGCGTCGACGAGATCGACGTGATCGTCCTCGCCCGCGGCGGCGGCAGCTTCGAGGATCTCCTGCCGTTCAGCGACGAGCGGCTCGTGCGCGCCGTCGCGTCCTGCGCGGTCCCGATCGTCTCGGCCGTCGGGCACGAGCAGGACACGCCGCTGACCGACCTGGCCGCCGATGCGCGGGCTTCGACGCCAAGTCTCGCCGCACGGCTGGTCGTGCCCGACGCGGACGAGCTGCGCGAGCGGCTGACCCAGACACGCCGCCGGCTCAACCGGGCACCGCTCCACCTGCTCGAGCGCAAGCGAGCGCGCCTCGCCGGCGCCCACGGGCGGCTGCGCGCGCTCTCGCCGAGCGCTACGCTCCAGCGCGGGTACGCGATCGTGCGAGACGGCAACCGGATAGTTCGCGCTGCGACTGGGGTGGGGGCCGGCACGCGTGTCGATGTGGAGCTCGGACAGGGCGGCTTCGGCGCGATCGTCGAGGAGACCCGATGAACTTCGAGCAGGCACAGGCGGAGCTGGAGCGGATCGTCCAGCAGCTCGAATCGGGCCAGGCCGACCTCGACGACGCGATCAAGCTCTGGGAGCGGGGCGAGGAGCTGAATCGGTTCTGCCTCGAGCAGCTCGACTCGGCGCAGGGCAAGATCGAAGCGCTCAGACCGTCAGAACCTGCTTAGTGCCCCTCCGCGCAATGCCCGCCGGCCCCTGGCCCGCGATCACGCATCGCCAGAGGGCACCCTCCTCCTCACCAAGGCTGTCCAGCCTTGCCTCGTCGGAGTGCGCCCTCTGGCTTGGTGCTCGCGACCCAGGAGCTCGGCAGCATCACCCGAAGGGGCACTAGAATCGCTCCATGGAAGCAGTCGAGCTGCTCAAGCGGGTCCCGCTCTTCGCCGACCTCGACGGGGGTGAGCTACAGCAGATCGCCAACTCGATGAAGCAGCGGACGTTCTCGGCCGGCCAGGAAATCGCCGTCGAGGGCCAGAGCGGCGTCGGCTTCTTCGTGATCGAGGACGGCCAGGCGAAGGTGACCGTGCACGGCGACGAGGTTCGCCGGCTCGGCCCCGGCGACTACTTCGGCGAGGTCGCGCTGATCACGCAGGGCGCCCGGACGGCGACCGTCACCGCCGATACCGACCTCAGGACGTACGGGATGACGTTCTGGGACTTCCGGCCGCTGGTCGAGGACACGCCCAGCATCGCTTGGAAGCTGCTCCAGAGCGCCGTCAAGCAGTACGACCAGTCCGCCGCGCCGGAGTAGCCCGCCCCCTTCGGGCAGGTCGCCGCGCGAAGATGAGGGCGGCCAACGCTCGGCGCACGGCCGCTAAGCATCGCCCTCCCTGGCCGCGACCCACTCGGCCAGCTCGACCAGGTCCTCGCGCGCTCGCGCGGGATCGCCGCTGAGCTCGTAGACCTCGATTCCAGCCGGCTGCTCGAGCACCCGCCCGCCGAACAGCACACACCGCACGCCGGCTTCCTGGCACGCGTTGAGCACGGCCGCCGGCGCCTTGCCCATCCAGGTCGAGCGATCGACCGAGCCCTCGCCGGTGACGACGAGGTCGGCATCCCGCAGCCGCTCCGGGAACCCGATCAGCTCGAGGACGAGCGGCGCGCCTTCGACCAGTTCCGCCCCGAGCGCGGCCAGCGCCGCACCGAGCCCGCCCGCCGAACCCGCGCCTGGCACGTCCCGGAACGGCTCCAGGGTCGCGGTGTCGAGCAGCCGGCGCTCCAAGTCGGGGAGCTGCTCGGGCGCCGCCCCCTTCTGCTCGGCGAAGACCCAGACCGCATCGAGCAGCTTCGCACGGACGTCGCAGGCCGCCCGGGTTGGGATCCGGAGGTCGCCGACAACCTCCAACAAACCAAGCCCTCCGTCCACCGTCGCCGTCCCGCCGAGGAAGACGATCAGCTCCCGGGGATCGGCAGCCAGGGCCGCCAGGATCAGCTCGCCGAGCCCCCGGCTCGAAGCTCGCATCACGTCCCGCTCCTCCTCGGCGACCAAGGTCAGCCCGATCGCCTGCGCCGACTCGACCGCCGCCACCGGGCCGGGCAGCAGCAGCCACCGAGCGGTCACCTTTCGGCCAAGCGGATCCGAGACCACCGCCTCCCGCCACTCGCCGCCAAGCGCGCCGTGGAGCACGTCCAGCGTCCCCTCGCCGCCGTCGGCGACCGGGATCTCCTCGGCCTCCGCGCCCCCACTCCGCAGTCCCTCGGCCAGCGCGGAGGCGGCCTCCCGTGCCGTCAGAACGCCTTTGAGGCTAGCCGGAGACGCCAGTGCGCGCACGGAGCTCCTCCTCCTGCACCGCCTCCTCCTCGCGCTCCTCCTCCTCCGCCTCCATGCCGCGGAGCGAGGCCAGCGTGAGGCCCTCGTGCATCAGGAACAGGAGCCCGATCCCGATGCCCACCGACATCTCCAGCACCTGAAGCCCGAGGCCGAACGCGATCCCCGTTGCGTACGGCACACCGTAAGACCTCAGCGGCAACGCCACGACGGCCTGCAGCAGTCCGATGTTCCCCGGCCAGAGCGGAAAGATCGTCGCGACGTTCACCAACAGGAGGACGAGCGCGGCCGCCGACAGCGGCTGCTCGATCCCGAACGCGAACATCGTCGCCCAGACCGCGAACAGCTGCACGATCCAGCCCGCCGTCTGGAGCAGCGCCGCGGCGACCGCTGCCGCCGGCTCTCGCATCACGTTCAGGCCGAGCCGCGCCATCGCCAGCAGCCGGCGCAGCGCCCGCGCGCCCTCGGGCACCGGCCGGTGCTCGAGCCCCGCGACGAGCACCGTCAACAGGAAGAGCACGATCCCGACGACGATCACGATCTCGAGGCTCGTGATCGCCCAGCGCGGGATCCTCGCGGTTGCGAGGACGAACACAGTGAGCAGCAGCGCTGGAACGAGGTCGAAGAGCCGGTGGGCGAACACTGATCCGAGCAGGCGGCCGGTCGCTCCCGTGCCGCGCTCCATGTCGCGGGACAGGACTGCAACCCGAGCCAGCTCACCGATCCGCCCGGGCAGCACTGCGTTCGCAAGCAGCCCGATCGAAAACGCCGAGAAGATCCGCGCGAAGGTCGGTTGCTCTGATCGCGGCAGTGCCTGGTGGATCACGGTCCGCCACGCCAGGGCTCGGATCACGACCGAGAGGAGATTGAGGGCGAGCGCCGCCGCGATCCAGTTCCAGGAGACGCGCTTGAAGGCATCGCCAACCGATCCCCAGTCGGGCCCGCGCCACCACGCCAGCCCAACGATCACGCCAAGGATTGCGACGCCGATGAGCCCACGCAGGAACCAGTTCTGCGGAACCGTAGGTCTCATGCCGCGACCGGCACCCGCCCGAGCACCCGCTCGTACACGTGGAGCAGACGGCGCCCGATCTCCTCCCACGAGTAGCGCTCCGCCGCGAGCCGGCGCGCCGCGAGACCGAACCGACACCGCCGCTCCTCGTCCGCGAGAAGCCCGACCAAGGCGTCTGCAAGGGCGACCGGATCTCCCGGCGGAACGCTGAGCCCGGTCTCCGGCGTCATAACGTCCCGGTAGCCCTCGATGTCGGAGGCGACGACCGGCGTCGCACACGCAAACGCCCGCGTGAGCACCATGCCGAAGCTCTCGCCGCCGAGCGACGGCGCGGCCAACGCCTTCGCCGAGAGCAGCTCCTTGGTCAACCGCTCCTGCGAGAGGAAGCCTGTCTCGTCGATGCCGTCGTCGGAGATCCGCAGCCTCGCAATGAGCAGCCGGACGGCGAGCGGATCGGCGCCGATCACGCGCAACCGCGCACCGGTCCGGCGGTGCACCTCGGGCCAGGCCCGAAGCAGCACGGGCAGGCCCTTTCGCGCCTCCTGCCGCCCCACGAACAGGATCCGATTCTCGCGGCCGCTGGGATCAGCCTCGGGCGGGATCAAGACGCCGTTCGGGATTACCTCGTAATCCGCCGGCGCGTACCGCATGGCGGTCTCCCGCGCCCGCTCGGAGACTGCGATCCGCGCATCGATCCGGTCGAGGAGGAATCCCCAGAGCGGCATTCCGGGCTTCGTCCAGCTGAGGTTGCCCGAGGCGTGGAAGGTCGCGACCACCGGCGAGCGCGTCAAAGCCAGCGAGCCGATCGCCAACACCGGCGTCATCGGCTCGTGTACGTGGATCAGGTCGAAGCGTTCCCGCTCCAACACCCGCCTCAGGCGCGGCACCGACCGCGGCCCGAGGATGATGTTCGGCAGCGACGCATTTGCCGGCACGATCGCCGAGCGGCCGACCGGAATCACATCCGGCGGCGGCGGTCCTTCGCGCCCGACGCGAGGGTGGAGCGCCCGCGTGAACTGCCCGGGCGGGTCGTTGCCCATGATCGTCCGCGTCTCGACGCCGAGGTCGCGCAGGGCCTGCGCCTGGAGCTCGGCGTGTTCCACCACTGCGCCCCAGAACGACCAGGAGTACGGGACGACGATCCCGACTTTCACCCGGAGGAGCGTATCGCCCGGCTCAGCCGCCGAGCTCGTCCAGACGGGCCTCGAGCTCGCGGACTCGCTCCCGCGCCCTGTCCAGCTGCTCCTGGAGTCTCGCTCTACGGGCGATGTTCGGGTCCGGTTTCGGCTTCGGCGGCGGCTTCGGCTTCGGTGGGGGCTTCCGTTTTGGCTTCGCCTTGGTTTTCGGCGCCGCTCTTGCCTTCCGAGGCCGGTTCGGGACCGCCGCCAGCACTGGACCGAAGCCGGTCTGCTCCACCTCGCCGGCGAGCGTCCCGCGGACAAGATCCTTGGCGGCTTCCTTGTCGATCGACGCGGCGCGCAGGGTCTGAACGGCCTGCGTCAGCACCGATGAGGCCGGCGCGTGCTCGGCCTCTCCCAGGACCTCGCGCGCCGTATCGGTCAGGCTGTCGAGGAGGCCGCGGTGCGTCCGCTGCGCCTCTGCCAGCACCTCCGGGCCCTTCCCTCCGACGACCGCGCGCTGGGCCTTGCGGAGCTCGTCACCGGCCTTGACGAGTGCGCGCGTCTCCTGTGGACGGCGCCGCGCGACCTGGTTGACCGCCCACGTCGAGCGCGTCGGCTTGCGAAGCGCTCCGACCTCGTCGGCGGCCTCTTTCTTCCCCGCACGCTTCAGCTCTCGCGCGAGCTCGTTTCGCGCCGAGGTGAACTCCTCGGGCGGCAGTCCGTAGAGGTCGGCTGCTCGCCTCAGCCCCTTCCCCACGACCAACAGGCTACGTGCAGAAGGCTGCGGGGCCCGGGACGCTGGACGCGACCCGAGCCCCGCTCACCGCTGACTGGCTAGTTCAGGTGGCCAGCGACTTGAGCTTTTCCGGGTCGAGGCCCATGTCCTGGGCCTTGTCCATCGCGCCCTTCCAGTCGATGTTCCCGTCCGCGTCGGTGAAGTTCGACAGGAGCTCCTTGACCTTGTCGGGGTCCAGCCCGGCGTCCTTCGCCTTAGCCATCGCGTCGTCGAGGCTGGGGCCGGCGCCGCCCCCGGTCACGGCGTCCTTGACCTTGTCGATAAAGCCCTCGGACATCACCCTCCCTTCCTCCGTGGTGCCGCCGGAGGGACGCCGAAATCCTATCCGAGCTGTGACGATTAGCTCCTCGTCGTAAGTCCTCTATCTCATCGGTACATTCAGGCGGAGACGGCGAGGCCGAGTCGCTCGACCAGGCGCTCCAGCTGCCACGCGCGCTCCGCGGCGAACCCGGCCTCGTATCCCTCCGGGTGGAGGCCCGCCGTCGAGTGGGCGACGATGAAGCCCACGTTCGCAGCGAGTGCGCCGTGCGTGGCGCCACCATCGGCGACCGCTTCGATGTGCGACCGCAGCTGCGGCTCGCGCGCCTCGAGGCGGCGACCCTCGGCGAGCGCCGTCGTGTCGGCCGCCATGAGCACGAGACCGGCGATCTCGGCCGGCAGCCGTGCTGCAAGACCGGGTGCGGTCGTCACGAATCCCTCGACGTCGAGACCCCCGAGCTCCCGCGCCTCTTCCTCGTAGCCCTCAACGCGCAGGGCCTCGACCACATGCTCGCGCCCTCTCGCCGCGCACGCGCGAGCGAAGTCGTGGGCTGCGGTCTCGTTCCAGGCCTCCACGCGCTCAAGGAGCCGGCCGCGCTCGGCGACGAGCTCCTGACCGTCATCCTCAATGATGCCGGCCAGCTCGCAGGTCCATAGCTCGTCGTCGATCCATGCGAGGAGCCCCTCGGGGTGCAGCGCGTGGATCCCCGACACGCACCGCTCTATCTCCTGCCCGTCTGCCTCGAGCCAGGTTCCCGGCTCCGGCCATCTGACCCCACTGAAGAGCCCCACGCGATCGGACGAGAGGAACTTGTACGCGATCACTCGTCCCGCTTCCAGTCACGGAACGCGGCGAGGAGGTGCTCCTCCATGGCCGGCGGGACATCCTCCTCACGCAGCTCTCCGACAAGCTCGACCGTCGTCCTCATCTGGACAAGGAACGAACGACAGGGCGGGCAGATCGACACGTGCTCCTCGAACCGGCGACGCTCGGCCGGGGTGAGACGCCCCTCGTTGTAGTCGGTGACGAGCTTGACGATGTCGGCGCAGGTCAGCATCGCTCCGCTCCTTCCTCGAAGTGCCGCTCGATCGCCGCGCGCGTTGCCGCTCGCGCGCGGTGCAAGAGGACTCGTTGGTTGCCGTCCGCGACGCCAAGATACTCGCACACCTCTTCTGGGGGCCAGCCCTCGACATCGCGAAGCGTGATCACTGCTCTTTGCATTCGTGGCAGCGCCTCGATCGCTTCGAGCAGCGTGGTGCGCAGCTCGCTCGTCAGCAGGCGCTCCTCGGGAAGATCGTGCCAGGGCGGCACTGCGCTCGACCACATGCCGGCCCACCGGCCTTCCTCGAAGAACCGGTCGCTACTTACGCCGAGGTCGTCGCCCGCCGCCTCGTCGGCCGCGAGCTCGGACAGCGGCACGAGCCGTTGCTCCTGCTCCGCCTTCCGTCTCGCACAGTTGCCGAGAATCGCGTAGATCCACGTCCGAAGCGACGATTTCGCCTCGAACCCGTCGAGGCCTCGAACGACGTTCAGCCACGTCTCCTGAACCACCTCTTCGGCGACCGCGCGGCGCGAGACGAACGCCATCGCGACCCGCGTCATCGACGTCGAGTGCCTGCGAACGAGCGCGCAGAAGGCCTCCTCGTCTCCGTCCCGCAGCTGGGCGAGGATTTGCTCCTCCGCGCGTTCGGTCGCGACGGTGCGCGTCCCGACCACGTACGAAACGGTAGCGCGTAACACCAGAGCCGGTCGCGTCTCTACCGTTGGTATGGCCCATTCCATCCGTGACGATGACGATCTCCTCACGGCGTGCGCAGAGGGTGACGAGGAGGCGCTGGGCTCGCTCTACGACCGGTTCGGGACGGTCGCCTATCGTCTCGCGCTGCGCGTCGTGCGCGACGCCGCCCTTGCCGAAGACGTCGTGCAGGAGGCGTTCCTCACCGTGTGGCGGCAGGCGGCGAGCTTCGACCCCTCTCGCGGAAGGGCGTCGACCTGGATTCTCATGCTCGTTCATCGACGGGCTGTCGACTTCGTGCGTAACCAGGCCCGCTTCAACGCGCTTCCCGAACAGCTCGAAGGGGCTGCACCTCTGGCGGTCTTCACCGAGAGCAGCGGACGACGACGTCGAGCTTCGAGAGACGCGACGCGACGTTCAGGCAGCGCTGGCAACGCTGTCGAGGGCTGAGCGCGAAGTCCTCGATCTCGCCTACTGGGGCGGCCTGACCCAGTCGGAGATCGCGACCAGACTCGACATCCCGCCCGGGACGGTGAAGAGCCGGACGTTCAGCGCTCTGGGACGTCTCCGCGAGGCGCTGAGCCAGGGGCCCGAGCTGACGGCCGTCTACTAGCGGATCGTGATCTCTGTCTCGAACCGGTCCTGACGGCCAGTGCGAACAGGCGCGAGGAGAGGGAACTCGTTCCCGTGCAGAAGGAGCCAAGCATGACTTCGCTCACAAGCACAACGGTCTGTCGTCGCGGGCTCGCGGCAATCGCCGCGGCCGTCGCTCTGATCACGGCCGTTGCCGCCGCCCTCGTTTTCGCGGCGCTCGGGGTGGCGAGCTCGGCGCCCGCGCAGCCCGGTGTGGCACCCGCCGCCACGAGCGGGAACTTCCTTCTGCGCAAGGGCCTTTATACGCCGCTAGAGGACGTCCGCGGCGCCGCACGCACCGCGTATGTCGGCATCAACAACCGCGGCGAATTCGTTGGCTACTCCACGGATGCCGGCGGGGCACAGCACAGCTTCCTGCGCGACAAGAAGGGCCGCTTCGCGACGCTCGATCTGCCTGGAGCCTCGTTCACCGGTGTGTTCGGCATCAACGAGCGCGGCCAGGTCGTGGGCCAGTACACCGACGCCGGAGGGGGCCACGGCTTTGTGCGCAACCGGAAGGGCGGGATCAACACTTTCGACGTCCCGGGCGCGGTAGCGACTCTGCCGTCCGGCATCAACAATCGCGGCCAGGTCGTGGGCCTCTATGTCGATGCCGGCGGGGTTGGCCACGGGTTCGTCCGAAGCAAGGGCTCGTTCAGGACGATTGACGGCCCCCGCGCGATCGGAACCGCAACGACAGATATCAACGACCGCGGCGAGATCGTGGGTGCCTATACCGACGCCCAAGGCAGAAACCACGGCTTTCGGCTGCGCAAGGGCGTCTTCACCACGATCGATCCCCCCGGCGCCGTCGACGTCCCCGGCTCCCCGGGCTTCGCGGCATCGGTGCCGTTCGGGATCAACAAGCGCGGCCAGATCGTGGGGCAGTACGCCGACGCCCAAGGACTCCACGCCTATCTGCTCGACGACGGGGTCTACAGGACGATCGATCCGCCGGCCGGGCCAGGCACCACCGCCACCGACATCAACGACCGCGGCCAGATCGTCATCCCGGCTCCTCGCGGCCTCTTCATCCAGTACTGACCTCGGCCTACGCCGACTGGGTGGCCACGGCCTGCTCGCGACTGCCCGTAGGCAGCAGCGGCAGGTCGACGACGAACGTCGAGCCCTGCCCCTCCCGTGAGCTGACCGAGACCCGGCCCTCCATCCGACGCACCAGCTCGCGGCAGATGTACAGGCCCAGACCTGTCCCCCGGACGCCTCGGCTCTGCTGCGGATCGACGCGGTAGAACTTGCTGAAGATCCGCTGCTCCTCGCCGTGCGGGATCCCGAGACCCTCGTCGCACACTGCGATCTTCACGCCGCCGGCGCTCGGCTCGACCTGGATCTCGATGCGGCCGCCGTCGGGCGAGTACCGGACCGCGTTGTCGACGAGGTTGAGCAGCACCTGGCGCAGCCGGTCCTCGTCCCCCGATACGAGCAACGCCTCATCGGGCGCGACGACCTCGAGCGTGACCCGCTCGGCCCCGGTCAAGGACGCCTCGATCTCCTCCACAACCCCCCGCACGAGCGCGATGACATCGAACTCCTGATCCTTGAGCCGCAGCCGCCCGGCATCGATCTGGCTTGCGAGCAGAATGTCGCCGACGATCCGCGTCAGCCGCTCCGACTCCAGCGCGACCACCTCGAGCAGCCTCCCCCTGTCGGCTTCCTGCAGCTCGAGGTCGGGCCGCAGCAGCGTCCGCGCGCAGCCGTAGATCGCCGCCAGCGGCGTGCGCAGCTCGTGTGAGACGGTTGCGACGAAGTCGCTCTTCATCTCGTCGAGCGCCCGCTCCTCGGTCAGGTTGCGGAACGCGTAGACGACGCCGTCCTCGAACCTGACGCCCGAGATCGAGAGCCACAGTTCGCGCCCATCGATTTCGAGCGGAAACGTCTTCACCTCGAGGAGCACCGGTCCCAGCTCCTTCGCGATCGGCAC
The DNA here is from genome assembly GCA_963752845.1 of uncultured Actinomycetes bacterium. GTDB lineage: Bacteria > Actinomycetota > Thermoleophilia > Gaiellales > Gaiellaceae > JACDAN01. Next base: position 1,006,544 of record CAVVZV010000003.1, read on the forward strand.
CTCCGGCCCGATCGCGTCCCAGCCTGGCAGCGCCTCCTCCGCGCGGCGGCCGACGAGCTGCACCGGGTCGAGCCCGGTGATCGCGGCCGCGGCCGGGTTCCAGAACTGGATCACGCCGGCGTCGTCGACGAGAAAGACGCCCCGGTCGACGTGCTGGAGCACCCTCGCGTGACGCTCGAGCTCCCGCCGCTGATCCTCGACCTGGCGATCGAGCCGGCGCACCCGAATCGCCCGCTCGAGCGACGCGACGAAGTAGTCGCGGTCGATCGGCTTCTGGACGAAGTCGTAGGCGCCGCCCCGCAGCGCCTGCACCGCGAGGTCGTGCTCGCCGTGCCCGGTGATCAGCAGGGTCGGCGTCCCCGGCCGCACCTCCTTGATCTCGTTCAAGAGCGCGAGACCGTCCATGCCCGGGAGCTTGATGTCGGTGACGATCGCGTCGTAGTCGAACTTGCGGATCAGCTCCAGCGCCCCCTGCGCCGTCGCCGAGACGTCGATCCCGATGCCGTTCATCCGCAGCCGGAGCGCCTCGGGCAGCGCCTCGAGCAGCGCCTCGTCGTCGTCGACGATCAGGATCCGCACCGCCCCTGTCACGGCCGCACCTTCGGGCTTCCAACGTGTCGACCGGTCATTGCAGACGGCCGCGCAGGCAAAGCCTGCACGGCCTGATGGAGACATCGCAAGCGACGTCTCGTCACTCGCCCGCGCCCTCCTGCTCGCCGGCGCGCGGTAGCTCGACGTGGAAGATCGCACCGAATCCTGGCCGCCCCTGGACCCAGATCTCCCCGCCGTGTTCCTTGACGATGCTGTAGGTGATCGAGAGGCCGAGGCCGAGGCCGCCGCCCACCTCCTTCGTCGTGAAGAAGGGATCGAAGATTCGCTGCGCCGTCTCGGCGCGGATGCCGGGACCGGTGTCGGCGATGGTGACTTTGACCATCTCGCCTTCTTCCGTCGAAGCGATGCGCACCTTTCGCCACTCGGCGTCGGCGAGCGCGTCGCGGGCGTTCGTCAGCAGGTTGATGAAGACCTGCTCGAGCTGGATCGGGTTTCCGAGCACGTACAGCGCCGTCGGATGGAGCTCCAGCGACACCTCGATCGCCCGCATCCGCAGCTGCTCCTGGACGAGCGAGAGCGAGCGTACGATCACGTCCTCGAGGTCGACCCGCTGGCGCGCAACCGGCGCCGGCCGGCCGAACGTCCGCAGGTGCGCGATGATCTGCGTTGCCTTCCGGAGCTGCTCCATCGCCTTCCCGAGATCGCTCTTGATCCGCTCGGGGTCGGGCTCCTCGAGCTCGAGCTGGTCGAGCACGTTGCCGATGAAGAGGCCGATGTTGTTGAGCGGGTTGTTGAGCTCGTGGGCGACGCCGGTTGTCAGCTCGCCGAGCGTCGCCAGCTTCCCGGCCTGGACGAGCTGCTCTTGCTTGTCGCGCAACTCCTGCGCAGCGTCGCGCAGGTCGCCCATGATGTGGATCATCGCCTTGCGGCTGTCGCCCAGCCTCAGGTTCGACTCGTGCGAGTCCTTGAGGATGTGGAGGAGCGCGCGGCGGGAGTTGTCGAGCCGGTCCGTCTGCCGGGCAAGCCGGCTCCGGTCGTCTTCGTAGTCGGCGAGGATGTGGAGCATCGCCCGCCGCTGGTCCCCCAGCTTGCGGTTCGACACGTGCAGGTCGCCCATGATGTTGAGCAGCGCACGGCGGCGCTCCTCCGCCTCGCCGCACGCGCAGCTGGAGCTGCTCGATCTCCGCGCGCAGGTCCTCCGTCTGCGCGGATGGGTCGCCGTTGCCGGCCACAGTCGGCATCCGGGCCTCCATCGTCTAGCCCGCCGCGCGTTCCGCCCTGAGCTTGGCGGCCTCCTGCTGGAGCCCCTCCAGTTCCTTCTCGAGCGCGATCATCTTCAGCTCGCGTCCGACGACGACCTCCTCGAACTTCTCGAGGTCGAGGATCTTCTCCTGGAGCTCCGTCTTCGACTGTTCGAGGTCGCGCACGACCTCCTCGTAGGCCCGCATGTCGCGGAGGACGCCGATCGCGCCGATCACCTTCCCGTCCGGGTCGCGGAGCGCCGAGGCGTTCAGGCTCGTCGGGATCACCTCGCCCGTCGCCGCGCGCGGGTTGAGACGCGCGTTGCGCGTGACGCCGCGCTCGACGACCTCGCGGAGCGCCGCCGTGAACTCGCGCGTCTCCTCCTCGCTGATGAAGCGCGACAGCGACTGCTCGACCACCTCGTCCCGGCGGAAGCCGAGCAGGTCCGAGACGGCGTCGTTCGCCTCGAGGATCTTCCCCTCCAGGTCGGAGACGAACACCGGGTCGGGTGCGTTCCGGATCAGGCTCTCCGCGTACGCACGCGCCTTGTCGAGCTCGCGCATGTCACGGAGCACGCCGATCGCGCCGATCACCTTCCCGTCGGTGTCGCGGAGCGCCGAGGCGTTCAGGCTCGTCGGGATCACCTCGCCCGTCGCCGCCCGCGGGTTGAGACGGGCGTTGCGCGTGACGCCGCGCTCGACGACCTCGCGGAGCGCGGCCGTGAACTCGCGCGTCTCCTCTTCGCTGATGAAGCGTGACAGCGACTGCTCGACCACCTCGTCCCGGCGGAAGCCGAGCAGCTCCGAGACGGCCTCGTTCGCCTCGAGGATCTTCCCCTCCAGGTCGGAGACGAACACCGGGTCGGGCGCGTCCTCGATCAGCCGCTGTGCGTACGCGCGCGCCTTGTCCAGCTCGCGCATGTCGCGGAGGATCCCGATCGCGCCGATCACGTTCCCGTCCGCGTCGCGGAGCGCCGACGCGTTCAGGCTCGTCGGGATCACCTCGCCCGAGGCGCTGCGCGGGTTGAGGACGGCGTCGCGCGTGACGCCGCGCTCGACGACCTCGCGGAGGGCTGCGGTGAACTCGCGCGTCTCCTCGGCGCTGATGAACTGCGACAGCGACTGCTCGACGACCTCGTCCTGGCGGAAACCGAGCAGCTGCGAGACGGCCTCGTTCGCCTGGAGGATCTTGCCGTCCAGGTCGGCGACGAACACCGGGTCAGGCGCGTTCTCGATGATGATGTCCGCAGCGAGCGCACTTTGCGGCGCGGAAGCGTCCCCCTCGGCGACTGCCGCTGTCGCGCGGGTCAAGACCTTTCTGGCCACTTTTTCTCCTCAAAAGTCGAGATATCTGGCATACGGGGCTCCATTCTGATCGGTTCCAACCCTGCTCGCAATGATCCGAACGATCCGTAAGCGAAACGGAGCGCGGCATGCGAGGTGGATGCCGCCGGCGTGCTGTCCTTGCCGTCTACTGCGTCAAGGAGCCCGAAAGAGGTCTATTCGGGTGCCGATAGAGTCACAAGCTGCACATCGAAGCCGGCAGGAAGCTCGAGGTCGTGGGCGGCAAGAAGGTCGGCATCGGCAAGAATCTCGGCGCAGGCGCCGTCCGCTGCGATCTGCCCGCCGGAGAGGATGACGGCCCGCTCGCAGAGCTGGGCGGCGAACGGGAGGTCGTGGGTGACGACCAGCATCGTGCGTTCGATCCGAGTGAGGACGTCAAGAAGCTCGCGCCGGCCGCGGGGATCGAGGTTCGCGGTGGGCTCGTCGAGGACGAGCAACTGTGGCCGCATGGCGAGGACGGTGGCGATCGCCACGCGACGGCGCTCACCCATGGAGAGCTGATGGGGGGGCCGGTCGGCCGCGTGTTCCATTCGCACTGTTCGAAGCGCATCGTCGACACGAGCAGCAACGACTTCTTGCGTTTCGCCCATGTTGAGCGGCCCGAATGCGACGTCTTCCCGGACTGTCGGCATGAAGAGCTGGTCGTCGGGATCCTGGAAGACGAGCCCAACACGCGGGCGCAATCGGCGCAGCGTGCTGTCGTCGACCTCCAGGCCTGCGACCTCGAGGCTGCCCTCGCCTCGGAGGAGGCCGTTCAGGTGGTAGACGAAGGTCGTCTTCCCGGCGCCGTTCGGGCCAAGCACGGCGACGCGCTCGCCGTGCTCGACTGCGAGGGTCACACCCCGGAGCGCTTCGCGCCCGTCGGGGTAGCGGTAGCTCACGTTGCGAGCGTTGATCAAACAGGCCATGGCATGGTCACCAGACGAAGCGGCAAGCAGGCAGGCGGCGATCGCAGCGACGAACGCCGCATCGATGACGCGGAATCGGAGCGTCTCGAGCGCGGGCATCGATCCGCGATAACCACGGGAGACCATGGCCAGGTACACGCGCTCGCCGCGGGCATGAGTGCGCAGAAAGAGCGCGCTTGCGATCCGCCCGAGGGCGCTTGCATGGAGCGCGGTGCGCGGCTGATAGCCCCGGGCGCTGAGGGCGGCGCGCATTCGCTGAACCTCATCGACGACGACGAACAGGTACCGATAGACGAAGCCGGCGATGAGCACGAGCAGCCGTGGCACACGAAGTGATTCGAGGGCGCGCAGAGTCGCCGGGAACGTGGTGGTGGCGCCGAGCAGGACAGCGCTGACCGTGCCCAGCACGGCCTTTACGGAAACGGCAGCGAACGCCGCCAGGCCGGCTTCGGAAACGGAAAGAGGCCCGAGGTCGATCCGGTGGCCGCCACGGAAGAAAGGCAGGAACACGGCCACGAAGAGCACGAGCGGGAGAATGAACTTCGTCCGCCGCCAGACCGTGCTCGGGCCAATCCGACCCAGCGCGGCAACGCCGGCGAGGACGAGAGCGCACGCGAGGTAGACCGGCCAGGCCTCGAGTGGCGTCGTGACCGCGACGAGCGTGAGCCCCAGAAAACCAACGACCTTCGCCCGCGGGTCGAGGCGATGGACCGGGCTCGCGGTGTTGCCCGCGAGCCCGGTCCCGTGCAGGGCGTGATTGCCGAGCCCGCTCACGCGAGCGTCCGTGATCTCCGCCGGAGGAGGGTCATGATCGCGACGCAGGCAAGCGCGACGATCAGCGTGCCGACGAAGCCGGCAAGCGCCGTCGCCAGCCGCGGATCCTCGATCCCGGGGAAGGCGTAATCCGGCACCGGCGAGCTCTCCTGCAGTGTGTGGAGGCGGCCGTTCTCGAGGAAGCTTTCCGACTCCGCCACCTTCTCCAGCCCGTCGGGCGACGACGAGGCGAACGGGGAGGCAAAAACCGCCAGCCCGACGGCCAGCGCCAGCCCGAGGATGAGGAAGATGCGTGTTGAGATGCGGTTCATGTCAGGCTCCTTTCAGCGCCGGCGCCGGTGCTGCGAGCTCCTCGTCGGCGAGGTCGCTGATCGAGATCAGGTCGGGTCGGGCGGCGAGCACTGCGGAGACCGCGGCGACCGTGATGACCGCCTCGCCGAGCGCGATGAAGGCATGCACACCCAACATCGCCGGCAGGACGGTGTGTAGCGGAACGGTGCCCGAGAGCGCGAGCTCGATCGACGGTAGCGGCTGCACCGGCCATCACAGCCAGCCAGGCGCCAATCCCGGTGATTCCGAGCAAGAGGGCCCGGCTTTTCGGCAGCATCCGCCGGCTCGCGAGCATCAGCCCACCTACGACGAGAGCGCCGATCACGCCCATGTTGAGCACGTTGGCGCCGAGGGCGGTGATTCCGCCGTCGGCGAACACGAACGCTTGCAGACCGAGGACGACCGCCATCGTGAGACAGGCGAGCCAGGGTCCGAGCAGGATCACGGCGAGCGCCGCACCGAGGAAGTGGCCGCTCGTGCCGCCGGCGACCGGGAAGTTGAGCATCTGTGCCGCGAAGATGAAGGCACCGGTTACGCCGAGCAGCGGCACTCGCCGCTCGTCGATCGTGGCATTCGCTTTCTTCAAGCCGTAGCCGACAGCGGCGGTGCTGACGACGGCGGTCGCACCGGCGACCTCCGGGCTGAGGAAGCCGTCAGGGATGTGCATGTTCGCTCCTTTCAGAAGTGGTGTCGTTGACGTTGACGCCCCGACACGCACGGCAGAGACCGACGAGCGGGAAGTGGGTGAAGCGCGGCTCAATCCCGAACGCACGCTCCACTGCGGCCCGCACCTGGTCGAGCTCGGTCGCAGGCACCGCCTGCAGGTCGTCGCACCGCTCACAGATCAGGTACTCCCGCGGCGCGCTCCTGGAGAACTCGTACAGGCCCGGGCCGTGACCGAGATGAACGTGCCGAACGAGCCCGAGCTTTTCCAGCAGCTCCAGGTTGCGGTAGACAGACGCGAGATCCGACTCGGGCACGCGTCCGTCCGCTCCGGCCGCGAGCTCTTCCGCCGAGAGAGGTCGATCGGCGGAGCACAGCGCCTCGACCACGAGCCGGCGAGCCGACGTGACGCGAAACCCCCGGCTACGAACCAGTCCGAGAGCCGCTTCCGAGTCGTCTGCGACGAATACCTTCGTGGTCGATGCTGCGGTCATGTTGCGGCAGTTCCTCCTGCTTGGGGACGTCGGGGAACGTCCTCTATTCGCCGAAGGCGCTATTGCGGTTCACTCGCAATAGCGACCTGACCGCGGTGCGTCTCGTCACATCCGGCGTCGTCGGCGCCACCACACGGCGGCGCCCGCCAACGCGATGCCCGCGAGCGGAACGATCAGCAGCGGCCGGAACCGGCTGCTCGGCGGCGGTTCGTAGTCGAGGCTGCCCTTCAGCGCAACCTTCCGGTCGCCGACCCGCACGGGAACCGACCAATCGAAGATGTGGTGAGGCTTATCCTCGGCACGTCGGACTTGGGGCGGCAGGATCGGGCTCATCCAGTGGATGCGATGGTCGTGCCACTCGTAGTAGGGATCGTCCGCAACCTTCTTCCATTGCGGAGCGGCCTTCGCGCTCGCCTGCCTGGACGGCTGAACGTCTCCGAACCGGGCCTCGTTGAGGTAGCGGGCAGGCGAACGATCGTTCCGGTAGACCGCATCAGGGGTAAAGCGGAGATAGGGCTCGCCTGAGTAGCCCAGAACCAGCACCTCCTCCGAGCTGCCGTTTCGTAGCCCGATTCGGTCGTCGTTCTCGAGCACACGAACGTCGAGGCCCTGCGTCCGTGGCTGGATCCCGGTGACGGTGGAGGTGAAGCCGCGCGGCCCGCCGCCGTGTGCTGCGGCGGCGGGACACGCGACCAGCGCGAGCAGCACGGCAGCGAGCGCGGCTCGGCTCATGCAGGAGCAGCACGCCGGCGAATCAGGGGCAGGACGAGTGCGAGAAGCCCCGCGGCGAGCCCGGCGATTCCGAAGCCGAGAGCGACGTTCGCGCGGGTGCTGTCGCCGCCGCCCTCGTCGGTCGAGGCCGTGGTCGCCGCGACCGGCTCCGCCTCAGGTTCGGCTGCCTCGAGAGTCACCAGCGGAGCCGGCTCGTCGGCGGTCTCCGGGCCGATCCAGCGAACGACTTCGCCGCTCGAGTACGTCTGAACGGCCGGGAAGCTCAGCTTCGTGCCGACGCCGTCGGGAACCTTGGCGCTCATCCCGAACTCGTCGAACTCACCCGCTCCGATCCTGCCGCCCTGCCACGTCACTGTTCCGACCTGCTCGGTCACCTGCTCGCCCTCGACGGTGATCGGATTGGCGAGCTTCCTCATCGTCACGGTGCGCGTCCAGCCGGGCTTCGGCTCGAAGCTGACGAAGACGAGGCCGTCCGGCAGCTTCACCGTCAGCTTCGTCGTCGCGGCATCACCGCGCTCGTTCGGGACGCGAATCGCGAAACGCGCGAAGCTGTCGGCTGGAACCTCGTTCGGGTTGACGGTGACATGTGCACCCGCGGCCGGCGCCAGCATCAGCGCTGCCGCGGCGAGCGACGGGACGAGAATTCGTCGTTTCATTCTGTGTCAGTTCCTTTCTCTGATTGGGATAGAGACGGTTGCGGTGAGCGCCTCGAACTCGCCGCGGCGGGCTTCGATTGCGACTTGCCAGTCGCCGGCGAGCGCGAGCTGGGCTCGGCGGACCGTGTAGTGGCCCGGCGCGAGCCGGTCTGCCTGGAAGCGAAGCGGTCCGACGGACTTGCTCGGCAGGTCCGCGCGAAGCTCCAGCTCGGCGACGTCGGTCGGACGCCCGGAGCTGTCGGTGAGGTACAGATGGATCGCGTTCAGGCCCACCTCTGCCGGATCAGCGACGACGTTGGCCTCGAGGTTCCCGAGCGCAACAGTCGTCGCATACGGGCCCCTCGCTGCGACGCTCGCCTTCGCCGGAGGCTCGGTGACCAGAACCGACGTGACCGCCACGACCACAATCACGAGCGCCAGCTCAGCACCCACCACGCCGAGGAAACGGCGCCGCTCGACAGGAGAGGCAACCTTGTCTCGGAGCCTGGGGACCGCGAAACGGTTGTTGTAGAGACCCAGGGCTAGCAACGGGAGGACGACCAGGATCTTGGCCAGGAGCAGGAGGCCGTAGGTCGTATCCCAGAGCCCACGCCAGGCGCCGACCTCTTCGTAGCCGCTGATCGTTCCGGCGATCAACAGGACCGCCACGGAGACGACGGCAAGCCGAGAGAATCGCGGCACCGCCACGGGAGCGAGCGTCCAGCGTGCTGCTCCGGCGACGAGGAGTGCGGCGACGACGAAGGCCAAGCCTCCCGTCCACACAGCCGCCGCGGCTACGTGGGCGAGATCCGCGATCAGGGTCAAACCCGAAGCGACGCCCGCGTGTCCCGAGAGTGACAGCGTTGGGACGAGGCAGGCGGCGCCGACGGCGAGCGCGACCACGAGCTCGCGGCGGAGTTTCGACCGCGCCACGAGGGCGAGGACAGCGAGCGCCGCCGCGAGGAACGCCTGTGCGAGCCAGGCCTTGCCGAACCGGGTCTCGAGCACTCCCCTGACGTTTTCCCAACGCACTGCATCGCCGATGCCGAAGCCGCCGACGTTCGCTCCCTGGAGCACGATCCCGACCAGCGCCGCAAGGCTCAGCAAGGCGGCCCAGGCGGACAGCACCCCTAAGAGCCGCCGCTGCAGCGGGGCCGCAGCGGATGCGAGCGGGTATGCAAGGGCGACTGCTCCGCCGACGACGAGCAGGAGCAGGACGAAGTCGAAGAAGCGAGCGACCTTGAACCCGACACGAACGCCGGTCGGAGTGCCCGATCCAAGCACCTCGTTCGCGATTCCGCCTGGGTTCGCCCCCGCAGCCTGAACGTGGAACACAAACGCTCCCGAGAGCGGATGCGAATCGGCGGAGACCACGTGCCAGGTGACCGTGTAGGTGCCGCGGGCCAGCTTCCGTGTGATCGAGACTCCGACGGTCTTCTCATCAGGGCGAAGTACGCGTCCAGCGTCGACTCGGCCGGCTCGAGCGTCGTAGACCCGAACCGAGCCGAACGCCGTCTCCACGGGCTCGTTGAACCGAAGGAGAACCTGCCTCGGTCCTGCGGCAACGATGGAGTCGTTGCCGGGTGTCGTCGAGAGCAGAACCGCGTGCGCCGAGGCTCGGGGCACGGCAACGAGCGCCATCGAAAGCGCGACGACCAAACACACGCCCCCGCGAACGGCGGCGAGCTGACCCGCACGGTTCTGCATCTGCTCCTTCGTCTTTCATGACGACCGCATCCAGGATGCGGCGCAAACGACCTACGAACTCAGAAGAAGCGCGCGGGGGGCCCTCGCTCGCTCCAGCCGCGGGCGGCCACCGTGCGCGCCGGAAGCGCGACGGCGAGCCCAGGCAGCCGGCGAGTCGGGGCGGTGATGCGGTCGTACGGCTTGTCTGCGAGTGCGCGGCCGAGCTCGTCCGCGGCCATCGCAAGGAGCCGGGCAAACCCGAGTGCGATCAGTGCGAGAGGAAGCTGGAGCAGCAGCCCGATCAAGACGGCGGGCTCCGCGATCGTCGACACGTGAACGTGATGCGAGTGGAGGAGCCGCTCGACGTACTCCTGGGCGACGAACGCGAGCGGAGGCAAGAGCGCGAAGAGCCAGGGCGGAGCGACCGCGCCGCTGTCTCCCCGCAAAGCGGCGCGCGTACGGGCGACGAACGCCGCGAAGACCAACGTCAGGGCGACGGCGACGATCAGCGGTACGTACGCGAAGTACCCGTGGCCGCTCTCCGCCAGGAGGCGCTCGCGGGCTGCGACGTCGGCGCCGGCCCAGCGGTATCCAAGCGTATGGCCGACCAGAGTGCCGATCAGCAACATCGGCCCGACGAACACCCAGCGAAGGCCGCGCTTCACGACCGACATAGTGGCAGACGGATGGCCGCAACGCCTGAGCGG